>NZ_FXAJ01000002.1 GCF_900177535.1 Priestia filamentosa | reverse complement strand
CCGGAGCAACCGGAGTAACGGGAGCCACGGGAGAGACCGGAGCCACGGGAATCACCGGAACCACCGGAGCAACCGGAGCAACCGGAGTAACGGGAGTCACCGGAACAACCGGAGTCACCGGAGCGACCGGGGTTACAGGAGTAACCGGAGTCACGGGAGCCACGGGAATCACGGGAACAACCGGAGCTACAGGATCAACGGGAGTCACCGGAACGACCGGAGCCACGGGAGAGACCGGAACAACGGGAGCTACGGGAGTCACCGGAACAACCGGAGCTACGGGAGTCACCGGAACAACCGGAGCTACAGGAGTCACCGGAGCAACCGGAGTAACGGGAGCCACGGGAGAAACCGGAGCCACGGGAGAAACCGGAACAACCGGGGTTACCGGAACAACCGGAGTCACAGGAGCCACGGGAGTAACGGGAGCCACGGGAGAGACCGGAGCCACGGGAGAAACCGGAACAACCGGAGCTACAGGATCAACGGGAGAAACCGGAACAACCGGAGCTACAGGATCAACGGGAGTCACCGGAACAACGGGAGCTACGGGAGTCACCGGAACAACGGGAGCTACGGGAGTCACCGGAACAACGGGAGCTACGGGAGTCACCGGAACAACGGGAGCTACGGGAGTCACTGGAACAACCGGAGCTACAGGAGTCACCGGAGCAACCGGAGTAACGGGAGCCACGGGAGAGACCGGAACAACCGGAGCCACGGGAATCACGGGAACAACCGGAGTAACGGGAGCCACGGGAATCACAGGATCAACGGGAGTAACGGGAGCCACGGGAGTCACCGGAACAACGGGAGTAACGGGAGCCACGGGAGAGACCGGAGCAACCGGAGTAACCGGAGCCACGGGAGCAACCGGAGCCACGGGAATCACCGGAGCAACCGGAGTAACGGGAGCCACGGGAATCACCGGAACAACCGGAGTAACGGGAGCCACGGGAATCACAGGATCAACGGGAGTAACGGGAGCCACGGGAGTCACCGGAACAACCGGAGTAACGGGAGCCACGGGAGAGACCGGAGCCACGGGAGAGACCGGAGCAACCGGAGTAACGGGAGCCACGGGAGAGACCGGAGCCACGGGAATCACCGGAGCAACCGGAGTAACGGGAGCCACGGGAATCACCGGAACAATCGGGGTTACCGGAGCCACGGGAGTCACGGGAGAGACCGGAGCCACGGGAATCACAGGATCAACGGGAGCCACGGGAGAAACCGGAACAACCGGAGTAACCGGAACTACAGGAGCCACGGGAATCACCGGAACAACCGGGGTTACAGGAGAAACCGGAGTCACAGGAGCCACGGGAGTAACCGGAGCTACGGGAATCACCGGAACAACCGGGGTTACCGGAGTAACCGGAGTCACGGGAGAGACCGGAGCCACGGGAACAACGGGAGCAACCGGAGCCACGGGAGAAACCGGAACAACCGGAGTAACCGGAACTACAGGAGCCACGGGAGTAACCGGAGCTACGGGAATCACCGGAACAACCGGGGTTACCGGAGTAACCGGAGTCACGGGAACAACGGGAGCAACCGGAGCCACGGGAGTAACCGGAACAACCGGGGTTACCGGAGCCACGGGAGTAACCGGAACAATTGGAGCTACAGGAGCCACGGGAGTCACAGGAGCTACAGGAGCAACCGGAGCCACGGGAATCACCGGGACAACGGGAGAAACCGGAACAACCGGGGTTACCGGAGCCACGGGAATCACCGGGATAACGGGAGTCACCGGAACAACCGGAGTAACCGGAGCTACAGGAGCAACCGGAGCCACGGGAATCACCGGGACAACGGGAGAAACCGGAACAACCGGGGTTACCGGAGCCACGGGAATCACCGGAGCCACGGGAGTCACCGGAACAACCGGGGTTACCGGAGCCACGGGAGTAACCGGAACAACTGGAGTTACCGGAGCCACGGGAATCACCGGGACAACGGGAGTTACCGGAGCCACGGGAATCACCGGGACAACGGGAGTTACCGGAGCCACGGGAATCACCGGGACAACGGGAGTCACCGGAACAACCGGAGTAACCGGAGCTACAGGAGCAACCGGAGCTACAGGAGTCACCGGAACAACGGGAGTTACCGGAGCCACGGGAGTCACCGGAACAACAGGAGTCACGGGAGCAACCGGGGTTACCGGAGCCACGGGAGTCACTGGAACAACCGGAGCCACGGGAGTCACTGGAACAACTGGAGCCACGGGAGCAACCGGGGTTACCGGAGCCACGGGAGTCACCGGAACAACTGGAGTCACGGGAGTAACCGGAACAACTGGAGTCACGGGAGTAACCGGAACAACAGGAGCCACAGGAGTAACCGGGGTTACTGGAGCCACGGGAGTTACAGGAACAACGGGAGTAACTGGCGTAACCGGAGTCACCGGACCAGCATTCGGGACTTATGGAACTTTCTATAGAATAGGCACATTTACTTTAGCAGCAACCGGGATTGTCCCACTTAATGCCTCAAGCCCTGTCAACTCAACAGGTGATTTTACGCTAAATGCAAATGGAACGGTAACAGTGAATGAGACCGGGATTTATATTATTGATTACAGGGTCCAACTTGCCCCAGGTTCTAGTGCCGCATTTATTGCCACAAGAAATGGAGCAGTTGTTACTGGAACAGGATCACAAGGGAGCAGTGTAAATACGAATTCAGGATCTGCTGTAGCTGTAAATGCTAACCTTCTTCAGCTAAATGCAGGTGATATTATAGGAGTCCAAAGGCAAGTATCGGGAGGGACGCCTGCGGTTGTCACAGTAGGAAGTACAGTTGATGGAGTAACATCTAATAGTAGCTATATTAGACTTGTTAGGGTTTTTTAAATGATTTTTAAAGCCTCTCCTTTTTTAAATAGAAGAAGAGGCTTTTTTCTTTTGTTTAGCAGCAACGTAAACATTTTTTTTGAAAGTTTCACACTCTGCTTCCATTCTTCATACATATATATAGGTAAATGCCTAGAAAGGAAAGGGAGGTAAAGTAATGATTACAGTAAGTCTTTGTTTAATCGTGAAAAACGAGGAAAGTACGCTGCAACGTTGTTTAAATAGCATAAAGGAAATTGTTGATGAAATTGTTATTGTTGATACAGGTTCAACAGATAAGACTATTGAGATAGCGGCGCAGTTTACAAATAAAGTATTAGAGTTTCCATGGGAAGACGACTTTTCAAAAGCGCGAAACTTCTCTTTTCAGCAGGCTACAAAAGATTATATTTTATGGCTTGATGCAGATGATGTATTAAACGAAAAAGATGTAGAAAAATTTTTAGAATTAAAAAAGACGCTTTCATCTCAAGTTGATGCAGTAGCAATGGATTATTATCTTGATTTTGATGAATATGGAAATGTGGCAGGGAAAATAAAAAAATATAGACTTGTAAGAAGAATGGCAGGATTTAAATGGATTGGAGCAGTTCATGAATATTTAGATGTTGAAGGTAAAGTAGAGAGTAGTAATATTTCGATTATTCATAAGAGTGAACGTCACAGTAAAGATCGTAACTTGCGTATTTACAAGAATAAGCTTGCAAGGGGAGAAGCATTTGAAGCGAGAGATTTGTACTACTTTGCAAATGAGTTAAAAGAAAATGGAACGTATGACAAAGCCATTTTCTACTATAATAAGTTTCTTAATACAGAAGAAGGATGGATAGAAGATAAAATTTCAGCATGCAGTAAACTAGCAGATTGCTATTTTGAGAAAGGTGAACATGAGAAAGAGTATATAGCTATTTTAACATCCTTTATTTACGATATCCCTCGTCCTGAATTTTGCTGTCGATTAGGTTATTATTTTCTTGAACGAAATGAACTTAGAAATGCTATTTATTGGTACTATGTCGCAATTCAGCTGGAAATTTCAACTGAATGTAGCGGGTTTGTTAATCCAGCTTTTTCAACATGGTTGCCACATCTTCAACTTTGTGTCTGCTACGACCGATTACAACAATATGATTTAGCTTATCAGCACAATGAATCAGCAAGGAAATTTCGTCCTGAAGATCCCCAAATTCTTCATAATAAACAATACTTAGAGGTAATGAAAAATAGAAATCTACCATCATTAGGTGAAACATATGTCGGAATTTAAAAAAAGAGTATTAGTAGGAAGTCCTGTTCACCAAAAGCCTGCTATTCTGGAACCTTTTCTTCATTCGCTCCAAAGGCTTACTTGCAATACGATTGATATCCATTTTTTCTTTATTGATGATAATCAGAATAATGAATCAAGCGCTATGTTAACATCTTTTCAAGAAACAACCCCAAATGTAAAAATTGAGTCGTCACAACTTGCGGATGTGTACTTGCGCGACGAACGTACACATTATTGGAACGATCGTCTCGTTTGGAAAGTTGCAGGTTTCAAGAATCATATTATTAATCATTGCTTAGAAGAAAAGTATGATTATTTATTTCTCATAGATTCAGATCTTCTACTTGAGCCAGAAACAGTGGAGAATTTGATTCAAACAGAAAAGGATATTGTTTCAGAAGTGTTTTGGACTCGGTGGCAACCAAACACAGAACCCTTACCACAAGTATGGCTTATGGATGAATATACTCAATGGGAACAGAGACGTGGAGAAGAACTGACAGAGGAGGAAAAATATAAACGCCACATGGAGTTTATTAATAAATTGAAAGAAAAAGGCCTATATGAAGTTGGTGGGCTAGGAGCTTGTACATTATTAAGCCGAAGGGCGTTAGAAAAGGGGGTAAACTTCAAACAAATTAAAAACCTTTCTTTTTGGGGAGAAGACCGACACTTTTGTATTCGGGCAGCAGCTCTCGGTATTTCATTATATGTAGATACTCATATGCCGGCTTTCCACATTTATCGAGATTCTGATTTAGCATATGTTGATGAGTTTATGACGAAAAAAAAAACGAATGTCAATATAAAAGGGAAAAATAAACTCACTCTTTCAATGGTTGTTAAAAACGAAGGAAATCGTTATTTGAAAAAAGCGTTAGAGCAGCATAGAACATTTATAGATGAAGCGGTTATTATTGATGATGGCAGTACAGATAATACCGTGGACATTTGTTTAGAAACACTTAAGGGTATTCCAGTGCATATAATTCAAAATACACAATCTAAGTTTTCGAATGAGGTGGAGTTACGCAAGCAACAATGGGAAGAAACGATTAAAAGAAATCCCGATTGGATTCTTAACTTAGATGCAGATGAAATATTTGAAACAGGATTTGCTTCTGGTGTAAAAGAGATTTTAGAACAAAGAAAATTCGACGTGGTCTGTTTTCGTCTTTACGATTTTTGGAATAAGACACACTATCGAGAGGATATGTATTGGAGAGCCCACCTTACATATCGACCTTTTTTAGTAAGATATCACAAGAATTTCAATTATGTATGGAAAGAAACAGCTCAACATTGTGGGAGATTTCCTAAAAACATCTTTGAGTTAAAAAGTACAACTTCAAGCTGGCGCTTAAAACACTTCGGCTGGGCAACTAAAGAGGAAAGGCTTACTAAATATCGACGTTATATAGAATTAGATCCAGAAAGTAAGTATGGTTGGCATGAACAGTATGTCTCTATTTTAGATGAACATCCTAATTTGATTGAGTGGACAGAATAGCATAGAGGGGAAGTATGAGCATGGAAATTATCCATACAATGCCACTCTCACTTTTTGACACAGAAGGCAACTTCAACATGATGAAAGAATGTTTTGAAAGTCTAGGAAATTTCTCGGAAAACACAGTTGTTTTATATAACCAGGGCTATATGGAAAACGAAGTATTGAGAAATAAACTTATAAACTATGGAATTTCCCCTATTATTTTAGAGAAGGTCAAAATATAGGTATTGCTCAAGCGAGACAGCTTTGTTTCTCTTATATATGGGGGTATTATCCTTATGTTCACTATCTTCCCAAAATACATTTAGATATGATTTTCCCAAAAGTATGGTAGGCCCCTCTTATAAAGTATTTGAACGATAGTGATGAACCTATTATTTCTCCAGGAATTATGACCTCATATGGGGAACTACAACCAATAGGGGGGTGGGTCTCCTTTCCTCTTACAATACCAGATCTCCTTTCTTTTCTTTTTTAGAAGAGCTACCTGAAGAACGAATTGTTGAGGGATTTGTTCATCCCGTCATTCATAAAGCTCATGTTCTGAAAGAAATAGGAGGCTATGATACAAGGTTTTTCAAAGGAAAGCAAGGTTATGAAGATGATAGTATTTTGTTAGGACACTTATATTATATGGGGATACGAACAAAGTGGCGGCAAAAACGCTATTTAAAATCATGGGTGTACCCATGCCACAAGGGCACAGAGAATGATGTTACCTGACACACATATTGAATTTGTTGAAAACGAAAAAGGTCTCTTCTCTCAATATA
The DNA here is from genome assembly GCF_900177535.1 of Priestia filamentosa. Taxonomy (NCBI): domain Bacteria; kingdom Bacillati; phylum Bacillota; class Bacilli; order Caryophanales; family Bacillaceae; genus Priestia; species Priestia filamentosa. The sequence continues at coordinate 1,277,293 of NZ_FXAJ01000002.1, read as the reverse complement.
GTGGCTATGGTTTAAAACATTTAGCAGCAATCCATCATAATCCTGCTTTTATTGAACTGTTAGAACACTTTCTAAAAAATGAGTAAGTGGGGGACACCAATGGATAAACAAAAGCAAATATGAGATGCAATTTGGTCTGGAGATGTTTCATATGAGTGGGATAGTTTAAGCGGACTTATTTTTAACGTTATCGAAAAAGAAGCAAAAGATATAAATGGTTTAAATATTTTAGAAGCTGGATCTGGTACAGGACGCATCTCAATGAGGTTAGCACAAAGAGGAGCAAACGTTACTTTGTTGATTATTCATTAAAAGCGCTTGAAAACAGCGAAAAAGCGTTTAAGGAGCGAGGAGTAGAAGCGAATTTTCTTCATTCTGATATTCGGATGCTCAATATTTTATCTGATTCATTTGATATCACTTGGAATGTAGGGGTTTTAGAGCATTTTGAGGAAGAGGAGCAGGTTGCTATTGTTCAAGAGATGGCTCGGATTACAAAGCCTGGAGGGAAAGTCGTTATATTAACGCCTTCAGCAGATTGTTTGCCATATCGAGTTGGGAAGAGTTATGCAGAAGAGTATGGTACATGGCCATATGGAAAAGAAGAGCCTGCAACTACATTAGAAAATGTTATTAGAAAAAGTGGCATTATATTCAAGGAAGAATATAATGTAGGATTTCTAAATAGTCTTGACTTCCTTGATTTTATTTCGGACGCAGGAGCGGTTAAAGAATTTATGACTTCTTGGTATAACAAATTAAGTGCAGAAGACAAGAAAAGATTTCCGGGTTATCTACTTGTAAGCGTTGGAGAATTAAGTCAGGATTAGAAAAGAGCCCTATGTATTGTATAGGGCTCTTTAATATTTACTGAACATCTTTTCTCTGAAAATAAAAGAGAGCCAAAATTAAGCAGAGAATAGAAGTTGCAAATATGCTCATATAGGATAAAAAAGCAGCATATTGTTTGAAAAAGTGACCTGTTGTAATCACTTCAACAGCTGACCATGGGTAAAGAGCGCTATATTCGCTTCCATAAATCATAACATTAACCATTGTAATTATAATCGTTACAATGATAGACGCTACGTAGTTTCGAATAAGCAACGTCACTAAAATAATGGGCGTACTTAAAGAGAAAAGGAGAAGCCCTCCAGTTATAAATTCTTTTAAAGAACGCAGCCAAACGGAAATACTGAAATCGTCTAAATATGCGATAAAGCCAAAAATAGTAGCTGTAAGAAAGGATACAAGGGTAAGCGTTAAAATCCATAAAAGTAATAGAAGTAGTTTGCTAAAAACAAGGCTAACTTTTGAAACCGGAATAGTTAATAAGTTTTTTAAAGTTCTCTCTGCATATTCACGATTAAAAAGGTACGTTGTAATGACACCATAAATGGGCACACCAATGAGCATCAAAATATAGAAATTAACATCTGTAAAAAAAGTTTTGAACAAAAACGTTTGATCAGAAAACTTGTGTTGTTTCACAAGTGTTGACACAAATGTAATAAAGGGAGCGGCAACAGCGCCAAGAAGACTAATAAAAAACATATAGGACCGCTTAAGTTTCAAAACTTCCGTATAAAGAAGATTAACCAATTGTCCCACCTCCTACAAGATTAATAAAATAATCTTCAAGATGATCTTCGCTAAGCTTCATCTGATATACATCAACATTGCCTAAAACCAATTCCTTATTAATAAGATGTTGTTCATGAAGATGTGAATAAACGCGAATTCTTCCGTCTTCATGAACTTGATAGTGAGAAATCCCTAGCTTTTCTTCTAAAATATAAGCTGCTTTACTTTCGTCTGAGACATAAAATTCTATATGTTTCTTGTTTAAGGTATGAAGCTTCTCCATATCAAGTTCCTCTAGCAATTCACCTTTATGAATAATTCCAATCCGGTGTGCAAGTTGCTCAACTTCAAATAAAATATGACTTGAAATTAAAATTGTAATGTCCCGTTCTTGGGCTAGGGATGTAATAAGTTTCCTCATTTCTTTAATACCGATCGGATCAAGTCCATTTGTTGGTTCATCTAAAATAAGAAGTTCAGGTTCATGAAGAAGGGCACGAGCGATGCCTAAACGTTGTTTCATTCCAAGCGAGTATTTCCCAACAAGCTTCTTTGTTTCTTTTTCTAATCCAACGGTTTCGAGGGCTTCTTCAACTGCTCTTTTTTTATGAATTCCCATAATTCGGGCGTTAATAAGGAGGTTTTCTCTTGCTGTAAGATTTTCATAAAAGCCAGGTGTTTCGACAATAGCGCCAATCCTTGTAAGCAGGCGCTTTTTATTTTGAGGAAGTGTTTCTCCGAAAAGTTCAACTTCTCCTTCAGATGGTTTTGTTAAACCCAAGAGCATCTTAATTGTTGTGGTTTTGCCAGCTCCGTTTCGACCTAGAAAACCATATATTTCACCTTTTTTAACTGTCATATTAAGGCGATGAACAGAAACTTGCTCTCCATATTTTTTCGTTAGATTTGTGGTTTGAATAATTATACTCATACGTAAGCCTCCCTTTTTTATAGCAGATCTTTATTGTAGAAAGAAAACGTGAACTCCTTCTTAAGCAGTTCTTAACTTTTTCTTAAACGTGCAGTTTAGGGAGAGAAAAACGAAAAGTTGTGTTTTGCCAGGGAATGCTTTCTACTTCTAATGCTCCTTTATGTTTCTCTGTTAGTTCTTTGGCAATAAAAAGTCCAAGTCCGCTGCCGCTCGAACTTTTTCTCGCATAATCACCTTTATAAAGGCGATCAAAAACATATGGAAGCTCTCTAGCTTCAATCCCTTTTCCTTGGTCCTGAATTGCTAGCTCATATATTTCGCCTTTATCAGAAAGAGAGACTTTTAAAATCTTACCATCTCTACCATGACAAAGACTATTTTTAAGTAAATTTGTCATGATACGAGCTATACTAGTTGCGTCAGCATAGACAAAACAAGGGGAGGGAGGAATATCAACCGAAAGAGAGACTTTTTCTTTCTCTATTAGAGGAAGAAATTCAATTAGAACTTCTCTTATTGCTTCAGCTAAATCTAGTTTTTGGAATGAGAAAGATACTTCATCAGCGTCAAGCTTTGCCATATGAAATAAGTCTTCGATAATCTCTTTTAAACGAGAAGATTTACTTGATAAAATATGTAAATATTTCTGTTTTTCATCTTCTGAACGAAATATATTGTCTTTTAACGCATCAATATAGCCAATAATCGAAGTGAGCGGAGTTCGGATGTCATGTGAAATACTAGAGAGAAAACGTTTGCGAGCAAGTTGAGAACGAACAGCTTCAGCTTCTATTTCTTCATATTGTTCAATAATCTTATTAATTAAAAAAGTTGTTTCATGAAATATAGCATCAGAACCTGTGCGTAGTCGTATTCTTTTATTTCCTTGAACAGCCCTCCTTAAAAATTCTTCTGTTTCTCTTATCTTCTTGATTACATTGAATCGTTGCATAATGAAGAGAAGGGGAAATAGAAGCAAAATACTTTTTAGAATGACAGCTAGCAAGGAATCGTTTTCGAGAAAAAACAAAGAGAAAACGAGAAAAAGTTGCAATAGTAAGAGAAGGTATGTTTTATCATATCTCATCTTTTTCACCTTGAAATCTGTAACCAATGCCCCATACTGTTTGAATAAATAGCGGATTAGAAGGGTCTTTTTCAATTTTTTTACGAAGCTTTCTGATGTGGACCATTACTGTATTATCATCCTCGATATATTCCTCTCCCCATCCTTCTTTAAAGAGCTGTGCTTTTGTAAATACACGTTCAGGATGCGATAAAAAGAGTTTTAAAAGTTTCAGTTCTTTAGCGGCAAGGGTCACCTCTTTGCCAAATACTCGCACTTTGTACGTTGTAAGATCCATTTCTATATTTTTATATTTCATAACACTATGCTCTTCGTTTATCGTATTATTGCCTAACACAATAAAGCGTCGTAATAAAGCTTTCACACAAGCAACAACTTCGTAAATACTAAACGGTTTTGTAATATAATAATCCGCTCCAAAACTTAGTCCCAAGATTTTGTCACTTTCATGATCTTTGGCTGTAAGCATTAAAATAGGGACATTTGTTTCTTTTCTTAATACTTGGCATACTTCTATGCCATCTTTCCCGGGCATCATAATATCCAGAATTACAAGATGGTATGTATGGTGACGGAAAAGAGCTAGCGCTTTTTCTCCATCTCTAGCAATGTCTACCTCATAGCGTTCTCGTTCTAAGTAAGCTTTGATAAGATGACAAATCTCTTGTTCATCATCAGCTACTAAAATACGTATATTCTCCATAAGAAGGCCTCACTTTCATTTATCACAAAATCCTTTTTCTTACATATTATAAAGTTGATTATGGAGATTAGTAAATAATTTAAGAGTTTAGGTGTTTAATAAATTGGGTACATAGTATTTTATACTTATATTGAATTAAATTAATTTCAAAAATAGAATATTTTGTGTACACGATTAGGCGAAAATAAGACGACTTTTATCATTGTGAAAAAAAATAATACTTTTCATTTTCAGATAATTGATTTAAGATAGGTTAAAGAGGAGAGGAGGGAGAAGATGATTCTTAAAAAGCCGTATATATCACTTTGCTTTATTTTTGTTTTCTCCCTATTTATATTTTCTCATCATGCAATACCTCATCATAGTGGAGATCATTCATCTACAGCTGTTGTAGATGAAACACACATTCATTCTTTAAAAGACGTATCAAAAGATGATAAAAAAGCGGTATTGTGGAGTACTGTAGCAGTTACGCTTTTGCTTACATTTTTGTGGCTATCTCAAGCTGTCAAAAATCCGAGCATTCACAAAGACCGACATTTTCTGTTATCTGTCTTTTATCAATCATCGTACTTTGACAAAACATCGTTCGCCTCAGAAAAATAAACAAGATTTAAAGGAGGAATTTACGATGATGTTTTGGATTCGTATACTAATGATTGGATCTTTTTCACTTACAGCACTAAGCTTATTTGCATTTCAAGGGGTAGAGATTTTTCACGCTTTTGTTAACATGTTCGGAAAAGATACAAACATTTAAAAAATAAAAAAGAAGGATTGCTCCTTCTTTTTTACTAAGAGCTGAGCCCCATTTCTTGGAGGTCAGCTTCTTTTTGTAGTTTTTTACGATAAACAAAAGCAGAGACATTAATACTAATCTCATATATGAAAAGAAGGGGAATGAGAACAAGAATATCAGAAATAAAATCTGGCGGGGTAAGTAAAATAGACGTAACAGCTATAATGAAATAAGCAATTTTCCGTGATTTTTTTAAAATGTGCGGTTTTAATAAACCAAAAGATGTTAAAAACAAAACAATAGCTGGAAGCTCAAATAAAATTCCAAACGGAAGAGTTAAACGAATTAAGAAACTAAAATAATTTTGAGAGGTATAAAACTGTATAAAATGAGCCCCTGCTAAATCTTGCATAAATGAAAGAACAATTGGAAATACAACAAAATATCCAAAAGAAATTCCTCCAATGAATAGAAGGAAAAGGGAAGGAATGAAAAGAAGAGCCCCTCTTCGTTCATGAGGTTTTAAAGCCGGGAGTACAAATTTCCATATATGATAGCCTGCAATCGGAAGTGTGAATGCTATCGCACATACAGCTCCAATTTTAAAGTAAATCCACAACACATCAGATGGACCTAACAAAGCAAGCTTCACGTCCAATCCTTTGACAAGTAAACTATAAATCTGTTCTACAAAAAAAAGCGATAGGGCAAGTAGCGTTAAAAAGCTGCCAATAATATAAAGAAGTCGCTTCCTCACTTCTTCTAGATGCTCAATAATATTTAATTCTTTAGGATCCATATTCCTCTTCCACTCCTTCTTCAAAACTAGGATTCATTTCTTAATAATAATAAAAGATTATAAAGCTAGTTTTAATACTGTGTGAAAATAAGGAAGGAGAGAAATTTAAGGAAAAAGACTTGTTTTTTTCTTTATTTTTCCGTGATTTCTCTTTTTTCTTTGTGTTTATGGAGGAAGATAGAGCTATCTTTCTTTTAAAATGCTTCTATTTTAAAAAAATATTTGTAAATTTGTAAAGATTAACTTTGAAATAAGTCAAAAAAAACATAAATCTTCTCACTTATTGTCAAATTTTCTTGCTTATATGTAAAAGTTTTTAAAAGACTACATAAGAAAAAAGAAGCTTTTAAGAATAAAAACGAAGCATATATGAAGCGGAAAAAGAAGTTATTGTTCTTTCTTAATTCTATAGTCCTATGAAAAAAGTTTGGGAGGCGTTCTAGTTCTTTACATCACTTCACAATTAGTTTACAGAAAGTTCTTATAATGAGGAGGCACCCTAATTTAGAAAGGAGAACTTTCGTGGATAAACAAAAATTAGAAGGAATGATTCAAGAGTTTAGCGAGGAAACAATGCAACGTAAAAAAGTGGATCGACGAGCATTTTTAGAAGGCGCAGGAAAAATTGCAGGTCTTTCACTTGGCTTTGTTATTGCTCAGTCTATGGGAGGATTGGATGTTCAAGCGAAAGCAAAAACGATAAAATTTAGTAGCTATCCTTTTACTCTCGGTGTTTGTTCTGGTGATCCTTCTCCACAAGGAATTGTTCTTTGGACAAGGTTAGCTCCTGATCCGTTAAATGGTGGTGGGATGCCAAATGAAGTAGTGAAAGTAGAATGGGAACTGGCCAAAGATGAAAACTTCAAACGCATCGTAAAGAAAGGAAGTGCTACAGCTTCTCCAAATCTTGCTCACTCTGTTCATGTAGAAGTAGAAGGATTAAGGTCTAATGAGGTTTATTATTATCGATTTAAGAGCGGAAATGAACTTAGCCCTGTTGGCAGAACAAAAACATTACCTAAAAGAAGTGAAGAAATTCAAAAGCTTAGATTTGCTTTTGCTTCCTGTCAACAGTATGAGCATGGTTATTATACAGCTTATAAACATTTAGCTGAGGAGGAATTAGATGTTGTCTTTCATTTAGGTGACTACATATATGAATATGGACCAAACGAGTATGTTTCCGCTTCTGGAAATGTAAGAACCCATAGTGGACCAGAAATTATCACATTAGACGATTATCGAAATCGCTATGCTCAGTATCGCTCAGATGCGAATTTAAAAGCTGCACACGCCGCTTTTCCATGGATTGTAACATGGGATGACCATGAAGTTGAGAATAACTATGCAAATAACATACCTGAAAAAGGACAATCTGTTCAAGCTTTCATAAAAAGACGTGCAGCTGCTTATCAAGCATATTATGAGCATATGCCACTGCGAAAAACATCGCTTCCAAATGGAGGAGATATGAGTTTATATCGCGATTTTTCTTATGGTCAACTTGCTTCATTTAATGTTCTTGATTCAAGACAGTATCGTGATGACCAAGCAAATGGAGATGGGAGCAAGCCGCATTCAGAAGAGTCACTGAATCCTAATCGAACAATGCTTGGTAAACAGCAAGAGAACTGGCTTTTCAAAAACTTAAATAAGTCAAAAGCTCACTGGAATATTCTTGCTCAGCAAGTTTTCTTCGCACAACGGAACTTTGGGGAAAATGGGGAACAAATTTATAGCATGGACTCTTGGGATGGGTATCCTGAAGCGCGCAATCGTATTATTGACTTTGTTCAAAAGAAAGGAATGAATAACTTAGTTGTTTTAACAGGAGATGTTCACGCAAGCTGGGCTTCTAATATTAAAACAGACTTTAATAACGCATCTTCTTCTCTTGTTGGAGTTGAATTTGTTGGTACATCTATTACTTCAGGTGGAAACGGGGCAGACAAGCGAGCAGACACAGACCGCATCTTAGCTCAAAACCCCCACCTTAAATTTTTTAATGATTATAGAGGTTATGTAAGATGTACTGTAACTCCCGAAAGTTTTCAAGCTGATTACCGCGTTCTTCCTTTTGTAACAGAACCAAACGCCGCTATTTCTACAAGGGCATCTTTTGTGTACCATAAAGATCAAACAGGCTTAAAACAGATCGGTGCAAATGCTGTTCCACATGGTTTGAAAAAATCTACTGAAGTAGAGGAAGATCGGATTACAGCACATAGTAAGGCACATACAAAACAGGTGAACAAACTGAAGAAAAAGGTTGAAAATTAACTAAAGGAGGATGGAAAGCTAATGTTGGCTAATATCGGAATCCCGGGACTTGTTTTAATTGTGATTATTGCTCTTATAGTATTTGGACCATCTAAACTTCCAGAAGTAGGACGAGCTTTTGGAAGAACATTAACAGAATTCAAAAGCGCAACAAAAGGGCTTGTTTCAGATGACGAAGAGACAAAGAGTCAAACGACATTAGAAAAAAAGAAAATTAACTAATAATGCTTTATTAAAAAGGTTATAGAAAAAGCGAAAGAAATGAATCATTTCTTTCGCTTTTTTATTCGTATTTTTGGAAGAAGAAAGGCTTTCCTTTTCTCCATTCTGCAAATATAACATCTTTATAATCAAAAATGTTATGGTTGGCAAGTTGCTGTTGTAGCCACTCTTCGTTAAATCCTGCTTCTGTTAAATTATCATAGAGAACTTCTCCATCAATAATAAGTGTAACAGGTAAATAAACAGGTTTAAGTTCTAAATGAAGATCTTCAGTGTTAGGAGGAGCATACTGTGATTTTGGAAGTACACTGATTATGCCGTTTGTTTCTAAAATAGCAAATTCAACTTCTTCGATAGAGAAAAAACCTTGTTGACGAAGAAGATTTTGAAGTTGATTAAGATCAAGTTTTCCTTTAGCGAGTGCTTCATATTGGAGTTGTCCTCGACGAATGACGATAATAGGTTCCCCTTCAAGAAGCTTTCGTACTTTCTTAACTTTTTGAGTAAGCATTTCTGTTGTGTAAATAAGTAAACACCATAAAACAGCGGCGAAAATAATTTCTTTTACATTTATTCCAGGATCATATACAGCATTTCCAAGTAGTTCTCCTAAAATAAGCGCTGAAATAAAATCAAAAGGGGTAATCTGTGAAAATTGATTTCTGCCGAGCACTTTTGTAATGATAAAAAGAACAATAAAACCAAAGAAAAGGTCGATTGCAATTGCTAGATAGTGATTCATATTATATATCTACACCTACTTTTGATGTGATTTTCTTATTGTTTTCTAGGAAGTGTTATTCTAAACAAAAAACCTTTTTCTTCTTCTTTATATGAAGTACATAAAAAGCAAAAGTGTCGCTCATATTAACAAGGAGAAGGAGGGAGAACAGTGAAAGTGTTGCTTATCATAGGTATGTTATTTTTTGCGCAGCCCGTTTCATCAAATGTGACCCTACAATATAAAGGTGAACAGATTAAGAATATCGAACGGAAAGAATTTACGGAAAGTGTTCCAGGTTTTCCACTTCTTAATGAAGAAAAATACGAAGAACTTGTAGAAAACATAAAAAATGAAACATATAAACCAGCCACAGACGCCCATATTAATAAATATGGGGAAATAGTACAAGAGAAAACAGGTGAGATTTTAAATAAGGAAAAATTCAGGGATCGTTTTCTTACCCAGTTTTACGGAAATGATGGGAACACAATTGAAATTCCTATGTATACGACATATCCTAAAGTAGATAGTGAGCTTTTAGTAAATATTAAGACAAGGTTAATTGGTCAATATGTTACTTATTTTAATACACGAAATGAAGCAAGGTCTCATAATATTGATTTAGCAACGGAAGAGCTTAACAACACAGTTATTTTCCCAAATGAAACCTTTTCTTTCAATAAAACAGTAGGAAAGAGAACGGCAGATAAGGGATATTTGAAAGCACCTGTTATTGTCAGAGGTGAACTAGCCGAGGATATTGGAGGAGGAATTTGCCAAGTTTCTTCAACCTTATTTAATGCGGTGGAGAAAGCGGGAGCTAAAATTGTCGAACGCTATTCCCACAGCAAGCGTGTCACATATGTACCTGAAGGAAGAGATGCAACTGTTAGCTGGTATGGTCCCGATTTTCGTTTCAAAAATCAGTATAATCAACCTATTCTCATTCGAGCTCATACATATGGATCACAAATGATTGTGAGAATTTACTCCTCAGAAGAGATTAATTATAACCCCCATAAGGTACCTAACCCTTCAAAAGAGCTCCCAAAAGAAAAAAGAACGATAAAACCTCTTTCTTATTAAGATGGGAGGTTTTATCGTTCTTTTACAATTAGAAGCAAAATTCGATATAAAAGATAGACACCAATATAAGCACCTGAAATAAGTAGAAAGGGATTTAAAAAAATGGCATGAATAGTTGTCATAAATACAAGATCTTCTTGAAGAACATCATGAATTGCTAATGAGACAATATCTCCAAACAGGAGAATAGCAACAAAAGCGAACACATTGAAGACAAAATTAAGCACGGTATATTTCTTCTGTAGAATTAGCATGATGAAAGGAAAAATCAGGCTTCCTAGAATTAAAATGATTTTCATTTTATTCCCCCTTTTTAGAATAAGTTCGTTTTTAGTATAGCCATTTACGTTAAATCTCTCTCTTTATTTTCCCTACTAGCTGGAAAATTAACTTTTTATTAATTTAATTAAACTATGTTCTAAAAGATAATTATAAGACATTTTAGAAAGTCCAAACCTTTTAAAAATAGAGGAATAGAATAAGTAGAAAGTATACCGGAAAAGGAGAAATGTGAATGCTTGATAAATATAGAAAAATACAGATAGACTTTACAGAATTTGATTCTCTTTACATTCCTCTTGATGTTCCAGTTATTTTGGAGATTGATTGGAGAGGTGTCAGCTACGAGTTTCTTGTTAAGTTAAAAAGCGGAGAAAAAAATCTACTTGTTTTAGGATCAGGTGGAGGAGCAAACATGGAAATGCCAAACGGCCCTCCATATTTCCAGCGTCACTCTTGGATGAATGATTTTAAAGACTCTGTTATTTACTATAATGATCCAACTCTTTATTTAGGAAAACTTCCACTAGGATGGGGACAAGGTACAGCAGAGCGATTCTATTTAGAAGAAATTGCACTTATTTTACTTAAACTCTTTAAAAAAATTCAATATGAAACAAAAGATGTTGTTTTTTATGGTTCTTCTGGAGGAGGATTTATGTCTATGATTTTAGCAGGATATATACGAGGATCTAAAGCGCTTGTTAACAATCCTCAAACCTGTTTAACAAGATGGTTAAAGACTCCTGTACAGAATGTATTTAACTTATCATATCAAGGTCTAACAAATGAAGAAGTAATCAATAGATTTGGCAATCGAATCAATATTGTTCAATTTTTTAAATCTAGAAAGTATGTTCCTGAAATTTACTATCTACAAAATGGAGCATGCGAATTTGATGTTACAAATCATCTCCTTCCATTTCTTGATGAGCTTCAACATATGGATGAAAAATATGAAGTGAAAAATGTGAAAATTGATTTGTATTATAATAAAAAAATGGGTCATGCAGCTCTTGGAAAACGAGAAACCGTTTGGTATACCCAAAAAATTAGAGAAAATTAAAGCGCTCTTTACTATAAAGAGCGCTTTCTGCTATTGAATGATTGTAACCTCGAATCCTGCATTCTTAGCTCTTATAGATAAAGCTTCAGCATTTTCTCGTGAAGAGAAAGCCCCAATTTGGACTTTAAAGAGATTATTCTCAGTAGCAATAAAACTCGAAAATCCTTTTGTCTTAGCTTCAGATGCTAACCGTTCTGCATTTTCTCGTGAAGAGAAAGCCCCAATTTGAACTTTAAAAAGTGATGCCTGCTGTTTTCGCTGAAGATTAAAAGCACGAGCCAATCCGTTTACATGCCCACGGGCGATAGAGGTAATAAAGCTTGCATTTCTCAACTTAGCGACATCATTGACATTATCAATAAATCCATTCTCCGTTAAAATAGCAGGCATATTTGTTTCTCGCAAAACATGAAAGTTTGCTGTTTTCTTACCTCGATTGGTAAAATCTACAGATTTTAAAATTTCTTCATGAATAAGGTTTTGATATGTTGTAGTAGGAGCGCCGATTCCTGGAAAAACGTAATCCTCGTATCCTGTTCCGCCTCCTGCATTAATGTGAATTGACAAATAGTAATCTGCATTCCAAGCATTCGCAGCATTTGTTCTTGCCGTTAAAGAAACGGTTTGATCTCCTGTACGGCTCATAAGAACATAAACGTCTTCATATTCATTTATCAACATATTTCGAACGGCAGAAGCAATTTGCCATGTTAAGTTTTTTTCCAGTAAGCCATTGCTAACAGCTCCGCTGTCTGTTCCTCCATGACCAGGGTCAATAAAAATTTTCACTATACCATCACCTCTCTTTATTGTATGAAAGAATAAAAGAAAAAGCTTGTACGAATGTCTTAATAATAGGAAAAATATTCATTATATAAAGAGAGAAGGGACATGATAAGAGAAGTTATGAAATGAAAAAAGGATAAAAAGAGTCCAAACTTTTTTTGTTTAGTGATAGAAAGGATATAAAAACGCTCTAATAAGAAGGGAAGGATAAAAAATCACAAATTTTTGTTAAAAGAATAAAAGTAAGTTTGAAAGAAGAAGAAAAAGGGAAGGGGAATAGTGAACAAAAGCGAGAAATAAGATTCTCGCTTTTCTCCTTATGTAAAAAAAGGCTTATAAGAAGAGTAAAGACTGCTTGCTAGTTTTTCTTTTACAGCTGGCCACTTTTTATCAATAATACTGTAAAACACAGAATTAAGATAAGAGCCATCTTTACGAATCATATAATTACGCAAAATCCCTTCTTTGACACCGCCAATTTTTTCAATTGCTTTTTGAGAACAGATATTACGTTCATCTGTTTTAAATTGAACACGGCCAATGTCCAACGTTTCAAAACAGTACTTTAAGAGCAAATACTTTGTTTCTTTGTTGCAGTTTGTGCCCCATACAGAGGGAGAGAACCACGTCCAGCCGATTTCTAGGCTTCAGTTTCTTTCTGATATATGTAGAAAACGAGTTGTGCCGACTACTTTAGTTGTTTTCCTTTCTAAAATAACAAAGGGAAACTCTATCTTCTTTTATTTTTGAGATAATGCTTCTTGCACAAACTTTTACATACTCTCTGACTTTTCAAGATTATTTGGAAGATGTGTCCAAATTTTATTTTCTTGTGCAATACGATGCAATTTCTCCCAATGTTCAAAAATTATTGGCACTAGTGTAATAAACGTTCCTTCCCATCTTTTTGTAAAATATTCAACCATTCATCTTCTTCTTCATTATAATAAAAAATAAAAAGGAGAAGGGATTATATTTATAAAAAAGGGAAAAGTTATTTTTATCCAGCTGCTTTCATAATCGCATAGATATGATTTGCTGCTTGATCAAGGTTTCGGTACTCTCTAGGATGTTCTGTTGTCATATAAGCAATTTGAAATACATCTCTTGGTTTAGAATAACAAACTGACAAAATTTGCATGTTTGACGAAGATAGGGTTTTCGTAACATAAGCTTCAGAGAAGGGGGGGACTGTTAATTCAAAAAGCATTTTTTTTATTTCTAATAATGTCATGTTCTCCGCGTGCCCCTTTCAAATTATGAGGGGATAGACCAGATTTGTCCCTGATAATTTAGTTTTAATAGATAGTACCTATAAAGCTAGATAGCTTCCTTAATCACAAGTTCATATTTCAGAAACGTAAGGGTATGCATCTTTCCTACAGTATACAGGATATATCCGGCAACTAAAAGGGAATTAGTCATTTCTTTACAATAAAGAAAGACTACCCGAACAACGGGTAGTCTATAGCCAAAACTATTCAATTGCTAATGGAGGTTAGCGTTGTGTTCCTGATAATTGTTGTTGAGCAGAAGCAACAAGACGTTTTGTGATCTCGCCTCCTACTGAACCGTTAGAACGAGCTGTAGTATCAGCGCCTAATTGAACGCCAAACTCAGAAGCGATTTCGTATTTCATTTGGTCGATAGCTTGTTCAGCACCTGAAACGACTAATTTATTACGGTTTGCCATGTGTATCACCTCCTTGTAAGTGTAGAATGTGTTTTTTTTATTGCTCTCATACAATGTAATTTTTTCCAATAAAAGAACCTTTCACAGAATGTGAAAGGTTCTTGTTATATTATGACCAAGGTTGGTCTGTTCCGATAGCTTGTGCAAGTGCTTGGCTATGTTTGCGTCGGTTTTTTCGTTCCTCTGCTCGTTGTTTTGCTGTATTGTGAAGCATAATTTCCTCATCTGATTGTGGAATAACGCGTGGCACTCTTTTCGGTTTTCCGTTCTCGTCTAGAGCTACAAATGTTAGGAAAGAAGTAGCGGCAAGACGACGTTCACCTGTTTTTAATGTCTCCGCAATAATTTTTACGAACACTTCCATAGAAGATGTTCCAACCCATGTTACGTAAGATTCTAAGCAGACAGAATGCTCAGGTCTTATAGGTGACAAGAAGTCAACGGAATCTGTTGAAGCTGTCACAGTTTCGCCTCGTGAATGGCGAGCGGCTGAGATGGAGGCAACATCATCAATATAGCTCATCAATTTTCCCCCAAAAAGCGTGTTATGGTTGTTCGTATCTAAAGGAAATACACGACTAGTTCGAACAACTAAAGATTCTTTACAATATTTTTCTGTTTGTTCATTCATGTTAGTTTGCTCCTCATTTAAAAATACATCTTTTATAAGTTTTCCATCTTATTTTTTTATTTAAACAAAAATAAGATAGTTTGTCTTGTTGTTTGTTATAAGATAGACCATAAAAAAACCTCTCATAAGAGGAGAGGTTTTTAAGAAGTTACTTTGTTCTTTTTGATTTGCTTGCTTCGAAGCTGACCACATGCTGCATCAATATCTGTTCCTTGCTCAGCGCGCACACCACAGTTAATGCCATGTTCCATCAGTGTTCCATAAAATTCAACAATAGCTTCTTTAGTGCTTCGTTGATATTGGTTGTGCTCATCAACTGGATTATAAGGAATAAGGTTAACGTAAGAAAGGTGACGTTTGTTTTTTAATAGCTTTGCAAGCTGAATAGCTTCTTCCTTATGATCATTCACATCGTGCAATAGGATGTACTCAAATGTGATGCGTCGATTTGTTTTTTCTAAATAGTAGTCAATGGCAGGCATTAACTTTTCAAGCGGGTATGCTTTGTTAATTTTCATAATACGTGTACGAAGATCGTTGTTTGGTGCATGCAGTGAAACAGCTAAGTTAATCTGAATGTTTTCATCTGCAAATTCACGAATTTTATGAGCAAGACCACTTGTTGATACAGTAATATGACGTGCACCAATAGAAAGTCCCTTTTGATCATTAATAACGCGGAAGAAATCCATCATATTGTCATAGTTATCAAATGGTTCTCCAATTCCCATCACAACGATATGACTAACACGCTCATCCTTGCCTTGTGAATCAAGATGGTGCTGAACGTTCATAATTTGCTCCACAATTTCACCGCTTGAAAGATCACGGTTTTTCTTAAGAAGTCCACTCGCACAGAACGTACAGCCGATGTTACAGCCAACTTGCGTTGTTACACAGACAGAAAGGCCGTAGTTGAATCGCATCAGTACTGTTTCGATTAAGTTTCCATCTTGTAATTTAAAGAGAAACTTAATTGTACCGTCTTTTGATTCCTGTTTTACGGCTTGTTCAAGTGTTTGAATAACAAAATGTTGTTCAAGTAAGTCAATGCAGTCCTTATTTAAATTTTTCATCTCTGAAAAATCTGTGACACGCTTTTTATAAAGCCAATCCCAAATTTGCGCAGCTCGAAACTTTTTTTGACCGTTTTCTACAAGCCACGAAGTTAATCCATCTAATGTTAATCCATATATGGAAGTTTTATTCATTTCCAACCCTCATTTCGAAACTTTACCTTTACTCACTTTAATATCTTACTGAAAAGTAGGGGGCAGAAGCAACCTATTTATTCATAAAAAGAGAAGGCTTATATAAATAGTGTACCAAAAAGAGAAGATGAAATGCTAGTTATGAATGATTTCCTAGAGATATAAAGTCAATAAATCATCCATCATCTCTACGTTTAGCAGGCTCTTCAGGGATTAAAATAAGACCTATAATAAGCAAAAGACCACCAATAATGCCAAAGTAACTTCCGTATTCTGTAATATGACGAATAAAATAAGACATAAAAATAAGACCAAGACCTAAAATAGCAAGAAATACACCGTGAATATTTTGAATAAACATATGTAACCTCCATTTTTTACCTTATTTCCATTTTACCGCTTTTGTTCAGCTCCTGAAAGAGGTAAGGCTTGTAGTTAAGGTAAAGTTAAGAATAGGAGGCTTTAAAAATAATATTGAAGAAATTCTGGAGCGTTTTGAAACCATTTATTCCAAAAAGGAAGTGATTCAAAATAAGACTGATCAACGTGTTTGGAGTTTTCTATATCTTTTTTTAAGCTGTTTTTTATTTTTTGTATAAATTGCTTATCATAAATGATGCAGTTTGATTCATCATTTAAGAAAAAACTACGTGAGTCTCCGTTTGCTGTTCCGATATCCACAAATTCTTCATCTTTTACAAGTACTTTTCCATGAAAGAAGCCGTGATTATAAACATAAACATTGGCACCTTTATCTACAAGCATTTTTAATTTCTGATAAGAGGGGGGGCGTGCGAAAAGGCGTGCATCCGTTTTCTCTGGAACTAGAATGGTGACGTGAACTCCTCGTTTTAGTGCTTGTTCAAGCTCATTCATAATAGAACGAGGAGGGAGAAAATAAGGGGTAGCAATGAAAAAAGATGAATTTGCTTTCTTTATCCATTTTCTCATCCGATTCTCCATCCCTGAACCAGAAGTAAATAAAAAACGATAAGAAGTCTCTCCACCTTTTACAATGTTGTGTGAAGATGGAGGAAGAATGCTTTCCTTTCTATCTTCCTTCCAATCAAGAAGAAACTGTTTCTCTAGTGTATTTATGCCTTCTCCTGTGATTCGGACATGATAATCATGCCATTTTCCGAGCTTTTTCTCATGTCCAAGATATTCTTCACCAACGTTGAATCCACCGACATAGCCAATAGACGAATCAATCACAGCTATGCGTCGATGATTGCGGTGGTGAGCACTATAAAAAGGATGTGCAGCGGAGATTTTTCGGCTGAATGAAACCTTTACATTAGCCTTTTTTAATTGCTCAATGCTTTCTCTTGTAAGTTCATGACCGCCTATTAAGTCTACAGAAAGACAAACGTTAAGTCCCTGAGTTGCTTTTTCTTTTAAAAGAGAAAAAAGGCGCTTTGTAAGTGCATCATTGCGAAGAATATAAAAGTGAAGATAAACAGAGCTTTTTGCTTTTTTTATATCTTGAAAGAGAGCCGGGAATAAAGTTTGCCCCTTTTTATAGAGAGAAATGTTTCCGGTATAAACAGGAGTTTCCCATGCTGGATGTGTTTCGGTATAGTGTTTTTGCCCTTGTTGAACGTCTTTTATCATAATAAGCAGCAGTGCTAACAAAATTAAAAGGGCTACCGCACTTCTTTTGATTAGCTTCACCATCATAATCGGCTCCTTCTAAAAAGCTCATTTTCATACAATGCCCAAAAACGGTAAAAGAATGCATGAATCCTTCGTTCGCTATACATAGAACTAGCAATAAGGCATAAAAAAACCCCTCTCATTGAAAAGAGAGGGACCTGAATTTAGATAATGCTTGAAGAAGCTATAATTACATACTTTCCTTCTGCCAAGTCTTCTATGTACTTTTCTACATCTTGAGAGGAAAGCTGTTCAAACGCTAATACTTTAGAGAGCTGTTCTATCTTTGACGGAAGTATACTGTTTACTGTATTTAGTAAAGAATAAGAGCCATAAGGCGAATCTACTAGTAAATTTTTGACACTCTCTTTTGAATGTTTATCTTCATTAACAAGTATTTTTATATCTTCTTCATAGCCTTCTTTCTTCAAAGCTTGTAAAGTTTGCTGAAGCTCTTCTTTAATATGATCAACTTTCATCTTCATAGCAGTCTCTCCTTTCTGAATTAACAATGAACATACTTATCGTACGGAGAACCCATTCCGTTTTTCTCTTTTCTAAAACTTTTTTGTAAAAGAGGTTTTACCATCTAAACAAGAGGGTAATTAAAAGCTCATGTGCAGAAATTTAGGGAGGTAAAGTAGAAATAGAAAATTAACAGATGAAATTAGAACTAAAAGAGAGATAAAACCCTAATATTTCAATGCTATGAGCTTATACTCTGTTATTGTTTTATAGTCATACATCGCATATAGAATGGTAGCAAGATATAGTAAAAACAAAACATATTTAGGGGAAGGGTCAGGAGATTACGATGCATAGAAATGATGATCTTTATAACTTTCTATTAGAAAGAACGTGGAATTTAACTGAAAGTTGGTATGCGGACCTTGATAAAGTTGAACTAGGTGGTGTGTATGCTTCAACAGATCCAGTCGTAGTAGAAACATTGAAAAAGCAAAACCATGAATTTCACAAAAGGTTTTGTAAGCTGTTTGCAGAAGAAAGTGCTGTTTTTTATGAAGGATTTGAAGAATGGGTTATAGAAATTGCCAAAGATGAAGAACATGCACGAACACCAATTCATCTTATTTTACAAGAATTTTTTCATGTACAAACTCAATATATACAGCTGATTAATGAATTTGCTTCTCAATATAAAGATAAATATTCATTAGAAGAAATTAATCGATGGAAAGATATTACAATTAAAGCGTTTAATAAAGTAATTATGTGGTTTACAGAAGAAAGTCATAAGTACTCTGAATCTCGTCTAAAAGCTCAGCAAGAGATGATTAATGAGCTAAGTTCACCTATTATTTCTTTAACAAAACATGTAGCGCTACTTCCGCTTGTAGGAGATATTGATACAGCTCGTGCTAAGTTTATTTTAGATAGCACATTAACACAGTGTACAGAGCGCGAGATTCATCACTTGCTTGTTGATCTATCAGGTGTTGTAATGATTGATACAATGGTGGCACAACAGCTCTTTCAACTTATTGAAACATTAAATTTAATTGGTGTAACAAGTACATTTTCTGGTATTCGCCCTGAGATTGCGCAAACAGCCGTACAGCTTGGTATTAACTTTAATCGAGTTTCTATTGTTTCAACATTAGAACAAGCTGTGAAATTAAAAGATTTTACAAAATAAAAAACAGAGACCTTTTTGCTCTTTTATTTTGTTTAGAATGCATATGGTAATATATTGATAAGGAGGGGAGCGAAGTGAATGAAGAAACTCTACACTATTGGAATACGTATTGGGGAGAGAAAAAACAACCAAAAGAGGTAAACGCATGGAGCTTTGGGGGAGATCCAGACGGAGTAGCAGATCTTGTCATAAAAGGCGTAAAAACAGCAACATGCTCAGGGTATTTGTTCTACGAATTGGAGCAAGAACCGCTTCCTAAGCAAGGTCAATACAGCATTGTGTTAAATAGCAAAGAAGAACCTGTTGCGATTATTCGAATCTCTAAAGTTGAAGTAATGCCAATGAATGAAGTAACAGAAGAATTTGCTTTTGCAGAAGGAGAAGGAGATCGAACATATCAGCATTGGTATTCGGCACACAAACAGTTTTTTACAAACGAACTTCGAAAAATAGGAAAAGAGTTCTCTGATGATATGCTTTTAGTACTTGAGCAATTTGAATTAATACATATAAAAAGATAGAAAAAAGCCGCGGAAAAAAGATTTTCCACGGCTTTTGTTAACGAATTCCTTTCATTGCACGTTGAATAACCGGAGCAATAAGGAAAAGAAGAATACCAAGGACAATAGAAGCGCCTCCGATAATTCCAAAATACAAGGTTTCTGTTTCAGGTGTGTAAAGATCTACAATTGAAGCATTTAGAGCCTGAGCTGCTGCGTTTGTTAAAAACCATAAACTCATCGTTTGAGCTGAAAAGGCAGTAGGTGCTAGTTTTGTTGTTGCTGAAAGACCAACAGGAGAGATACAAAGTTCTCCTAATACAACAACAAAGTAGCTCAGTACAAGCCATAGAGGATTAACAAGTGCATTCTCTCCAGCGAGCGTTCCTGGAATAAGAATAACCACAAACGAAAGACCAGCAAAAACTAAACCAATAGAGAATTTTTTCGGTATTGTTGGTTGACGATTACCAAGTTTTGTCCATAAAAGGGCAAAAAGAGGTGAGAGGACGATAATAAACAACGGATTTAGAGATTGAAACCATGCAGGTGAAATCGAAAACCCGCCAATACTTAAGTCTGTACGATTGTCTGCATATGCTGCTAAAATAGTTGATCCTTGTTCTTGGATTGCCCAGAACATCACTCCTGCCACGAATAGTGGAATGTACGCTAAAAGTCTAGAACGCTCTACTGTTGATGTTTTAGAACTGAAGTACATTGTCACAAAGTAACAAATTGGGATTAGTATACCTAGTATTCCAACAAACATAACGAAGGAGTCAATTGTAACCCATCCGCGTGGAATCATAAAAGTAAGCGCTGCTGCAATAACAATAAGGGCTATAATCACCACAAATGTGGTTCTTTTTCGCTCAGCAGGCGATAAGGGATTAGGTACAATAGTACCTGCAAGGCCAAGATTTTTTTTCTTTGTGAGAATAAATAAAAGTAATCCAAAGAACATCCCGACTGCTGCAATCGCAAATCCTAAGTGGAAATTATGCTTCATGCCAACTTCCCCAACAATTAAGGGAGCAATAAAGGCTCCAAAGTTAATTCCCATATAGAAAATACTAAAGCCAGAATCTCGTCGTGCATCAGTTTCACTATACAGATCTCCCACAATACTAGAGACGTTTGGTTTTAACATTCCTGTTCCAATTACGATAAGAACCATGGAAACAAAAAACATTGGAATATTTCCAGGCACAGCAAGAGCGATATGACCGAGCATAATAAAAATCCCGCCATAAAATACAGACCGAGATGGTCCAAGTATGCGGTCTGCAATCCAGCCACCTATCACTCCAGACATGTACACAAGTGAGCCATAAATGGACATAATAGCTAAAGCTGTAGACTGATCAAATCCCAGTCCACCTTTTGACACTTCGTAATACATGTAATAAACAAGAATAGCTCTCATTCCATAGTACGAAAAACGTTCCCAAAATTCAGTGAAAAAAAGTGTAAACAATCCCTTCGGATGACCAAAGAATCCAGTCTGAGGAACGCTTGACACAATTTTCTGTTTATTCATTTCCGACATCATGTAACCTCCTTTGTTACTTTACTATAATATATTTGTTTAGTTGGTGATGTCAAAAATAATGGTCGCATCATCCCTTTATCTAGTTGTATTATACAAGAATAGGAATATATCCTTATTTTAACATAATTAAGGAGTAGGTCCTTTGGTTATTTTTAAATTTTCTTTGTCTCCTCCTGTTGAAATTTCTTTTTTTTTCATAATAGGAATTAAGAGGGTGGTTTAGGATTAAGAGTCTGTACGAACCACAATTAAAAGTAAAGAATCTAGAAGTATCCATTAGCTTCTATAAAAGTTAGGACTTCAGCTTGCTTTTCAAATTGAGGAAAGAAGGCGGGCTTTTTTCTCTATTGGAGAAACGAAACAAATGCCTGGTTTGCAAGAGGTTAAAGAAGGTCAGGAAGTGATTAGAGATCATTTTGCTTTTAGTGTAGAAATGAAAGATCTTGAAGCAAGTTTACAAGGGCTACAGGAGAAAGAGATTGAAATTCCAAAAGATTTCTTTGGCAAAGCACCTAGAGAGCCAATTGTTCATATGTGGATGCCATCTGCAAGCATTTATTTTATTGATCCGAATGGACATAGCTTAGAATTTTTTAACATTTTTAAGCGATGAACCAGTGTATAAAGAAGACATTGTTTATTTAAGCGAGTGGAAAACATGTTATAAAAGTAAAGGAAAGCAAGAGAAAAGCTAGCTCTAGAGCTTCTGCTAAAGGATAACGTTTACAAGAAGCTAGTTTTTCCTTATACTCGTTTTATAAAAGTATGAGAAAGGATTGAAGGAAATGGAAGCAGCAAGAATTACAACAGAAGATGAATTAAAGCAGGCATTTTCCATAAGAGTCGCGGTATTTGTAGAAGAGCAAGGAGTTTCGGTGGAAGAAGAGCTTGATGAGTTTGATACACTTGATGGCGAATGTGCACATGTTTTAGTTTATTACGATAAAACCCCTGTAGGAACAGGAAGAGTGCGAGTTGTGGAGGACAGCGGAAAGCTTGAACGGATATGTATTTTAAAAGAGTACAGAAAATACGGCCTTGGTAAAGTTATTCTTGCCAAGCTAGAAGAAATAGCAGCTGAAAACGGCTTGAAGAAAACAAAGCTTCATGCACAAACGAGAGCGCAAGGCTTTTATGAAAAGCTTGGATATAAAGTGGAATCAGACGTATTTATGGAAGCTGATATTCCCCATGTTTTAATGACGAAGAAGCTTTTCTAACCTTTCAAAATACGTAGATATGTTGCTGTTTTCCTTGGATACAATGTAATCTAAATGGTTAGCAATTGAAAGAAGGATAATGAATGATTATATAAAAGAGAAAGCCCTCTTCTAAAGGAAGAGGGCTTTCTCTTTTTCGAAAATCTGTAATAAATGTAGACCTAAAAGTGTTTTTCCAACATATGATAAAAAAGAGAATTTCTTTGTATAGAAAGGAAGAGAACGTTGATTCATATCGTAAAGCCGAGAGAAACGCTAACAAGTCTTTCCTTTGATTATCGCTTACCGCTTTCAACTCTTATTGCAGCAAACCCAACTATTGTAAACCCAAATATTCTTTATGTTGGTCAACCTATTACAATTCCTAATTTAAGAGACCCAAGTGAAATTCCTTATCGTATCGAAATTTCTATTACGAAGCGGACTTTAACGCTAAAAAATAACGAAGCTGTTGTAAAAGTATATCCAATTGCCGTTGGTAAAATGTTAACAGCTACGCCACAAGGTGAATTTGTAATTGTAAATAGAGAGCCAAATCCAGGTGGCCCCTTTGGAGCTATGTGGCTTAGTTTATCAAAGATTCATTATGGAATTCATGGCACGAATGATCCAAGTTCAATAGGCAAATCGGTTTCTCTTGGATGCGTTCGCATGCACAACAAAGATGTGTTAGAACTTGCTAGGATAGTGCCAAATGGCACGGCCGTCTCTATTTCCCTTTAGCGAGCAAAAAACACTTCATTTTTCATCTTCTGTTTTTAAAGGAAATCAGGGATGAAAAATGAAGTGTTACTAGATCACTTTTTAAAAGCAAAAACGGATGAGGTAATTTAGAAATCTAAAAGAGATGTTTAATTTGAAAACGCTTTCTTTAGGAGGGGTTATTTGAAAAAGTTATGGCGAGTTATTGTGCTTTTTGTAGCTATATTCGGAACTTTGTCTTTTTTTAATGAACCTGCTTTCGCTCAATCCTCTTTTACAAATGGAACATACGGAGGTAAAACATATAAGCTTTTCATTCCATCTTCTTATGATGGAAGCAAAGACTATCCTCTTGTTGTGATGTTACACGGATGCAGTCAAAGTGCGGATGATTTTGCAAAAGGAACAAGAATGAACGAGCTTGGGGAAGAGGAAGGGTTTCTTGTCTTATATCCGGAACAATCTTCATTTGCAAACGTCAATAAATGCTGGAACTGGTTTAGCGCCTCTAACCAACAAAGAGGATGGGGAGAACCTGCTACTATTGTAGGGATGATTAATAAGGTTAAAGGAACGTATAGTATTCAAAATCAAAGCGTTTTCGTTGCAGGACTTTCAGCAGGTGGGGGAATGAGCGTTATTTTAGGCGCCACATATCCTGAGCAGTTTGCAAGTATTGGAGTAAGCGCAGGCCTTGAGTACAGGGCATCAAGCAATGCTTTTTCTTCACTTTATGCGATGCAAAATGGAGGGCCTAACCCTAACCTTCAAGGAAAGTATGCATATGAACAAATGGGGAAGAATGCACGTGTTATGCCTGTTATTGTATTTCATGGAAATGCGGATAGAACAGTTGTGTTAAAAAATGGAAATCAAGTTATTAGTCAATGGGCGACAACAAACGACTGGGCTGATGACGGAGTTCTAAATGGAACGATTGACGACCAAGCGGATAGCGTAGTAGAAAAAACAAAGCAAGGAGGTAAAGCATATACACAATATAGCTATACAAATGAGAATGGAGAGATAGTATTAGAAAAATATATTGTAAACAATATGGGACATGCTTGGTCTGGCGGATCCCCGCTAGGAAGCTACACAGATGGAGAAGGTCCAAATGCAAGTGAAATCATGTGGAGTTTTTTTGAAAAGAGGCTACCTTGAAAATACGCGTTTCTCTTAAAGAGAAACGCGTATTTTTTATAGAAAGTTCTCATAACTTTAAATGAATAAAAGTTATGTATTTTAGGAATAAGGTAGGAAAAAATTATTTTTTATGTTATGATCTGTAATGTTTGGAAAGGAGGAGGAAGGATGGAACAACCAAAAAATCCTGGATTAGCTGCAGTGCTAAGCTTTTTAATTGCTGGATTAGGGCAAATTTATAACGGTCAGTTTGCAAAAGGCATCATTTTTATTATTGTATATTTTTTCAGCTGGTTATTAATGTTTGTTCTTATCGGCTTCATTACAACACCTATCCTTTGGATATGGGGCATGTACGACGCTTATAAAGTAGCAGAACGTCACAATAAAAGAATTTCAACCGGTATGTAAATCGTTATACATAGTTAAAAAAACCTATTAGTGAAAAACTGATAGGTTTTTTTGTTTTAATTGTAAAAGAAGATAATAATATTATTTAAATAATACATTGTGCAAGCTGATTATTAGACAATTTCTTTCGGTTCTCGTAATATTTATTTTTGAATAAACGACTGGAAAATACCTTAACATAAAGAGAGTTTTTAGCCTTATTCAAAATTTTAAAGAAGTCAATCTCTTTCTGCAGTCTTTTATATAAGAGGAGGATTAGAATGTCAGGAACAACTGAAACAAAAATACTTCATGATATTAAATTTTCTGTGCTTGACCTTGCACCAGTGAATGAAGGCAGCACACCAGCTGATGCTTTCCGTAATAGCTTGGATCTTGTACAACATGCGGAGAAATGGGGATTCAACAGGTATTGGGTTGCTGAACATCATAACATGCCTGGAATAGCAAGTTCGGCAACATCTGTTGTTATTGGATATTTAGCAGCGGGAACGAAAACGATTCGTCTTGGTTCTGGGGGAATTATGTTACCGAATCACGCATCTCTAGTTATCGCTGAACAGTTTGGAACATTGGAGTCTATGTATCCTGGGCGCATAGACCTAGGTCTTGGGCGAGCCCCTGGAAGCGACCAAAATACAGCAAGAGCATTAAGAAGAACGCTCGGTACAACTGGGGATGAATTTCCCCAACAGCTGGAAGAATTGCGCGCTTATTTCTCTGAAAATAGCCGTTTTGTGAAAGCTGTGCCAGGCCAAGGATTAAATATTCCGATTTGGCTTCTTGGGTCAAGCGGATTTAGTGCGCGTCTATCAGGGCGTCTTGGTCTTCCATTTGCTTTTGCAAGCCATTTTGCACCAAATTATACGCTTCCAGCTTTAAAAACGTATCGGGATCATTTCACGCCATCAGAACATTTACAAACTCCATATGTGATGGTAGGTGTAAACGTTGTTGCAGCAGATACAGAAGAGGAAGCAAAGCGTCTTGCAACATCTCAGCAACAGCAATTTTTAAGCTTAATTCGTGGTACACCAACACAGCTTAAGCCGCCAGTTGATGATATGGAACAAGTATGGACTCCTTATGAAAAGTCGATTAT
Organism: Priestia filamentosa; assembly: GCF_900177535.1. Taxonomy (NCBI): domain Bacteria; kingdom Bacillati; phylum Bacillota; class Bacilli; order Caryophanales; family Bacillaceae; genus Priestia; species Priestia filamentosa. The sequence continues at coordinate 1,251,523 of NZ_FXAJ01000002.1, read as the reverse complement.
TGCAGAAAAATTAGACTCTACAATTGTTGGAACAAAAGAGACGGTGAAAGCAAGACTAGAGCAATTTCTAGCTGATACAGATGCAGACGAAATGATTATTAACTCACAAATTTTTGATCACAAAGCCCGTCTTCGTTCTTATGAAATTATCGCTGAAATAATGGGCTGAAGGAAACCAGCATAGAAGTTTTTTTCTGTGCTGGTTTTTTATTGTTTTTATCTCGCTTATTACCATTTCACTACTATTACATGTTTGAAATAAAACTGTAATATAATTAATCTCCCTTTCATCATTTCTCATGATATACTTTTAAAAGAAAAAAATGTTGGTTTTAGTCGTTTCTTGCCAGTATTGGCTTTTATAAATAAACAATGATCGATAATATAAATAACCTTAAGATTCTCTTCTTCATAATACATATTAACAATACATACTGACACGTGAACTATAAAGAAGGTAATGGAATCACCGAACGGGAAAGAAAGCGGAGGAAAATGTTTTGAAAAAGAAAATGATCGCATTTAATGCAACGGTAATGTTAGGACTAAGTGCTGTACTTTCAACACCGACATATGCCCAAACAATGAGCGAAATGCAAGCTCAAAAGCAAGAAGTTCAGAAAAAACAAGCTGATGTTCAAAGCAATTTAAAAGAAGCAGAAGACAAGCTTAGCAGTCTGAAGAGCGAACAAAAAGAATTAATTGCTCAGCTTAATCGTTTAAATCTAGCAACAGAGAAAAATAACGAAAAAGTAGAAGAAACAGAAAAGCAAATTACAGAAACAAATAAAAAAGTGAAATCACTAGAAAAAGAGATTGATGAATTAAAAGAAAAGTTAGCACAACGCGAAGAAGTTATTAAAGAGCGTGCTCGTTCTCTACAAAAAAGTGGTGGAAACGTAGACTATGTTTCTGTTATTCTTGGATCTGCGGATATCGGTGACCTTATTGGTCGCGCTTTTGCAGTAAATACAGTAGCTGAAGCTGATCGTGATCTTTTACAAGAAACAAAAGATATGCAAGATAGCTTAGAAAAGAAACAAAAAGAAGTGAAAGATAAACTTTCTAGCTTAAAAGATATGAAAGCAGAGCTTGAGGAAATGCAAGCACAGCTTGAAACACAAACAGCGCAAAAAGATAAAGTAATGGAAGACCTAAAAGCGCAAGAGATGGACAGCGCAGATATTAAAGCAGCCTTAGAACAGCAATCAAGTAGCTTAAAAGATCAAGAGTCTAACCTTGATGAAAGCATCTCAGCTGAACAAAAGCGTCAAGAAGAAATAAAGGCGCAGGAGGCAGCGAAAAAAGCAGCTGAAGAGGCAGCAGCAAAAGCATCAGCTGAACCGAAGCAAAACACAGAAAGTAGCAATGCTGAAGTAGCGCAAGCACCTCAAGCGAAAGATGCTCCTACAGCAGCACCAAACTCAAAAAATACAACAGAAGAACGTTCTTCTGTAAAAGCAGAGACTACATCTACACCATCTTCAAATGTCAGCTCAACGCCAACATCTGGAAATGTTGTAACGGTAGGAAACAAATGGATCGGGAACTCTGCTTATGTATTTGGTGGAGGACGTACGCAATCAGATATTGATAATGGACTTTTCGATTGCTCTAGTTTTGTTCGATGGGCATATGCTCAAGTTGGCGTAGACTTAGGACCAATGGGGGCTGTTAGCACAGATACGCTCAAACATAAAGGGACAAAAGTATCAGCAAGCAGTATGAAACCAGGAGATCTTGTTTTCTTTGACACATATAAAAAAGATGGACATGTTGGTATTTACGTTGGTGGAGGCCAATTCATCGGTGCACAAAGCTCAACAGGCGTTGCTATTGCTAATATGTCTAGTGGATACTGGGCTAATCACTTCTCAGGTCACGTTGTGAGAATCTAACTAGTCTTTAAAAAGCGCTCTTAGTGAAAACTAAGGGGGCTTTTTTTATCAGTTTGAAAAGCGCTGCTTAATGCACTATTATAATGAAGAAAGAGATTTAGGAGGAGTATAAATGTTAAAAGAGAATGTAATGAAAATGCTAGAAGAAAAGCAAACTGCTCAGGATTCAATAGAATTATACAAAGACGAAATAGCATACATAAATGAAAAAGAGCTTATCTTTGGGGGATCTGTGAAAGAAACAGATTCGTACACTCGTTTTTTTGATGCGTATATTGAACGGGTGAATAAAGAAACAGAGGAAATGATAGCAGAAGAAACACCTTCAAATTTTCTAGACAAGCCGCTCTCTTTTTTAAAAGAGAACATGGAGGAGTTTGCATACATTGAATCGCCTCTATTTGAGATGATTGGAGTAGAAGGGGTAACGCTTGAGCTTGATGATGTTTTTCGTTACTATAATGTTCTTCTTGGACTAAAAGTACAGAAGAAATGGCATGATGTGATTAAAACGTATCTTTCAGAACAAATAAATGGAGGAAAGTTTGAGCTTAGCTTTAATGGTAATGATGGCCTCTGGGATATAAACTTTGCTCTTGATGGTGTGCAAGGTTTTCACGAAGGAATGAGTATTGGAGAAGCATATAAGCTTATTTACACGTTCCTATTTAACCTTGTTGCTCAAACAGAAAAATAAAAAAGCAGGTTTTTACCTGCTTTTTTACTTTGTGAAAAAGTTTTCTGTATAATATGGCTGTGCTTCCTCATTAAAAGCAACGCCAACGCCTAACCGTCTAAAGTCAGGTTGTAAAATGTTTTTACGATGACCGAGCGAGTTCATTAGCCCTTCATGGGCAAATATACTGCTGAATTGCCCGTATGCAAGGTTCTCTCCTGCTACCGTAAAGCGAATATTATCCTCTTTCATACGATCGAATGGAGATTGACCTTGGAGATTTTGGTGATCAAAATAATTATGTTCAGCCATATCTTCACTGTGAGCAAGAGCCGTTTCTTTCACTTGATCGTCCCATGTTAAAATAGGAAGGCCATGATTTACTCTTGCGGCATTTGTGAGATCAAAAAGTTGATATTCAAACCCTTTTTGAAGAGCTTCACTGCCTTTTGTATAAAAGTCTTGCTTATTTTCTTCAAGGTTTTCATTCATAATCTGGATTGATGTAACTGTATTGTTTTCATGCTTGTCATAGAAGATCGTAACGAAACTATGATCAAGTTTGTACATATCATAATCTCGATCTTTTTCTAATTTATAGTACACAAACCCTTTGCGTATTTCTGTAAGGGGCTCACCAAGCGTGTTCTCAACCGTTTCTTTTGTTGAACCACGTTTGATTCCTTTTGTAGAAGAAATTAAATCTTGATTTGTATACAGTCCAACAACTTGATTTTCTTGATTGTACGCTACCATCATAAAATGCTCATAGTTTTGGTGATAAGCCACCCATTCTACGCCATATTCATTAAGCGTTGAACGCTGTGGTTGTCCAAGCGTTTTCTCAACATTTGTTCGATCATCTCCAATCTCAACATTATAAACAGAAAAAGTTTGATTTTCTGGCACGTCTAGATTAGGCTTCTTCACTTTTTTTGGTTTCTGTTCTTCCGAAGTAAAGGGAAGGGCAGCAATTGCCTCATCAACTTTACCTGAAAGTTCTGTAAGCCCTGTGGAAAGTTTAGCAAATGTATCTTGGACATCAGGATTATCTTCAAGTGTTTGAATTTTAGATGTTATATGGTCAATGGCAGACTGTGGAGAAGGATCTTCCGCAATCTTTTGTAAAGTGGGCCAAGAAAAGTACAGCACAGCAATGAGAATAATCAAAGAGAATAGTTTCCTCAATATGTCACCTCCTATGTTCTATTGTACCTAAAAAGAGGATAAAAGGAAAAGAGAAAGGAAAGAAAAGAAATTCTGTTAAAAGTTGAATATTTAGAAAATTATTGAAATAAAAAAGCGTTCATGCTATATTTTTAATAAAATAGAGAATCTGTGCTATTTATTTTCTTATGCCCTTTGCCCCAAATTCGCCTAAGACCTAAAGGAGGAGATTTGTGATGGAATCATACGTTAAAGTTGGGAAACTTCGTGTATCCCCTATTTTATATGACTTTGTAAATGAAGAAGCTCTAAAGGGAAGCGGTGTTGAGAAAGAAGAATTTTGGAAAGGGTTTCAATCTATTGTCGAAGAACTAGCCCCTAAAAACAAAGCGTTGCTAGAGAAGCGTGAAGACCTCCAAAAGAGCATAGATAAATGGCATAAAGAACATAAAGAAGGAACATCCATTTCTGATTATAAAGCTTTTTTAGAACGTATTGGTTATTTACAAGACGAAGGGGACGATTTTAAAGTCACAACAGAAAACGTTGATGAAGAGATTGCTACAATGGCAGGTCCGCAGCTTGTTGTTCCTGTCAACAATGCGCGCTATGCTCTTAATGCAGCAAATGCCCGATGGGGAAGTTTATATGATGCGCTTTATGGTACAGACGTTATTCCAACAGAAGGTGGAAGTGAACGGGGAAAAACGTTTAATCCGTTAAGAGGAGATAAAGTTGTTTCATATGCTAAAAAGTTCCTTGATGATATTTGCCCTCTCGCAATTGGGTCTCATGAGGAAGTAACCAAATATACGGTTGACCGCGGCATTCTTGCAGCAGTGCTTCAAGGAGGAGGCCGTACATCTCTTAAAACAGAAAAGCAGTTTGCTGGCTATTTAGGCAGCCCCGAAAGCCCCACATCTCTTCTGTTAAAAAACAATGGTCTGCATTTAGAAATCCAAATTGATCGTTCATCCCCAATTGGGAGTAGTGACCGAGCAGGAATTAAAGATATTGTCATGGAATCAGCATTAACTACAATTATGGACTGCGAGGACTCTGTTGCAGCTGTTGATGCAGAGGATAAAGTTGATGTTTATCGCAACTGGTTAGGACTTATGAATAGCACTTTATCTGCTACATTCCAAAAAGGAAATGAAACGGTTACAAGAACATTAAATAAAGACCGCACTTACACGTCTCCAGACGGAGGAAGCGTTACATTGCGGGGGCGATCTCTTCTTTTTGTTCGCAATGTTGGTCATTTAATGACAACAAGTGCTGTTTTGAATGAAAAAGGAGAAGAGGTACCTGAAGGAATTGTTGATACAGTGATTACATCCTTAATTGCAAAACATGATCTTTTGCAAAGTGAATCTTTTCGCAATTCCAAGAAAGGTTCGATTTATATTGTAAAACCTAAAATGCACGGCCCTGAAGAAGTAGCGTTCGCTAATACGCTTTTTAATCGAACAGAAGATATACTTGGTTTAGCTCGAAATACAGTGAAGATTGGTGTAATGGATGAGGAGCGCCGCACAACGCTAAACTTAAAAGCGTGCATTCGTGAAGTAAAAGAGCGGATTGTTTTTATTAATACAGGGTTTTTAGATCGAACAGGCGATGAAATCCATACTTCAATGGAAGCAGGCCCGATGATTCGAAAGCAGGATATGAAATCTGCTCTTTGGCTTGGAGCTTATGAAAAGTCAAACGTAAGTGTTGGTCTTTCTACCGGCTTAAAGGGAAAAGCGCAAATTGGTAAAGGAATGTGGGCAATGCCTGATAAAATGAAAGATATGCTCCAGCAAAAGAGTGCACATTTAGAGGCAGGAGCAAGCACAGCTTGGGTTCCTTCGCCAACGGCCGCAACGCTTCATGCTATCCATTATCACCGTATAAACGTAGCAAATATTCAGCATACTTTAATGCGCCAAAATCAACATGTGCGAGATGATATTTTACATGTTCCTGTAAGTAAGAATAAAGCTTGGACGGATGAGGAGATTCAGGCAGAACTTGATAACAATGCTCAAGGAATTTTAGGATATGTTGTGCGTTGGATAGATCAAGGCATTGGATGTTCCAAAGTGCCAGATATTAATGACGTTGGATTAATGGAAGATCGAGCAACATTGCGTATTTCGAGCCAGCATGTTGCAAATTGGCTTCATCATGGTGTTTGTACAAAGGATAAGGTAGAAGAAACGTTAAGAAGGATGGCAAAAGTTGTAGATGAACAAAACAAAACAGATCAAAACTACAAACCAATGTCTGCTGATTTCGAAGGATCTATTGCTTTCCAAGCAGCTCGCGACTTGATTTTTAAAGGATATGAGCAACCAAGCGGCTACACTGAGCCTATTTTACACAAGCGTCGTCAAGAAGCAAAAAAGAAGGAAGTAGCTCACAAAACAAATTAAAAGGAGAAAAAGTAATGGATGTGTTTGAAGCAATTAAAACAAGAAGAACAGTTGGAGTTGTGAAACAAGATCCTGTTCCTCGAGATGTAACAGAGCGGATTCTTGAGTCTGCTGTATGGGCTCCAAATCATTTTCGAACAGAGCCTTGGCGCTTCTTTGTGCTAGAAGGAGATGGGCGTAACAAGCTAGCAACCGCTTTAGTAGATGCTATTAAAGAGGATATGGAAGATATAACAACAGAGGAAAATAAAAAAAGAATTGAAAAACAGCAAAAAAATCCTTTTCGAGCTCCTCTTGTTATCGCAGTAGGGGTAGAGCCAAGTAATGAACCAAAAGTTCCGTTAAAAGAAGAGTACGCAGCTGTAAGTGCAGCGATCCAAAATATGCTGTTAACGGCACATGCAAGCGGTCTTGGTGCGATTTGGCGTACAGGGGATATTTGTTATCATCCTAAAATTGCTCAGTCTTTTGGTTTATCGGAAAGAGGAGAAGTTGTTGGATTTCTCTATATTGGGTACCCTGCTAAAGAACCAAAAAACGTTAAAAAGACTGATGTATCAACATATACAAAGTGGTTTTCGTAATGAAAAAAAGACTCCCTTATTAATAAGGGAGTCTTTTTTTATTACCAAGGGGCAACTAGGATTTTAGCTTAGTTATATTAAGAGTGCTCATATTTAATTAAGCAACGATAGAATTTTGGATAAACTTTTCATTCTTTCACTCCAGTAACACAGCTAGTTTTCTTATTGATGAAATACGTAAGAGAGATACCTGGAAAATCTATGTGAAGGGAGCGGGTGTATCTGTTAATGTTATACCCTCACCAAAAAGCCTCCTGCTCATGATGAGGGGGCGTTTTTATTAGACTTTTGTGCTATGATTAGTCGTCACATATCAATGGCAGAAATTTTGAATGTATTATGAATAGTAAAGAAGATAAATGTAATTTAAATTATAAATTGATTGTATTAGCCAGTTTCTGTTTGATAAATTTTAGGCTACAAATTTTGTATGAAAAATTAATTTTTTTATACAAAGATTTCTATTTGCTTTAGTAGCAGAACGCTTTTATATTAATCAAGTATTGAAGGGTGTATAAAAGTGTTGGAGGAAATAAAAAACCTTATATACAAGTTTTTTTAGTGCTTGGTTCCTAGGGGATATATTATGTTAACTAAAAACGCTTATCTTATCCAGTCTACAAATAGAAACCCCTACTGAATGCTAAACAGTAGGGGAGATGTTTGCTATTGCACATTAGGGTTTGAAAGCGGTTTCTTTTGTTTGCTTAAACTATGGGATTTTATCTATTTTATTTTTAACCTTCAGCTTTTGAGTTCAACTTAGATCCCAAGTTCCATAAGCTAAATACAATTGTGATTAATCCAAGAATTACACTTGACAAAACTGCTCCATCTGTTAATGAATAGATAAATGGAAAAGCCACAAACCAGACACCGGTAATGACTGAAATCCAGTTTTGCCACGAATTCCAGCCAGGTTTATCAGCTCCCCACAATGATACGATAACTTGAATGATTCCAAAAATTATGCTTGACCACAAAGCTCCTGATTGATCTGAAAAACCAATAACCCAAGGCGCGATAATAAACCAGACACCAATTAATGCATTTAAAATACCCCTTGTTTTCATAATTACACCCCCTCAAAATTTATGAAATCTTTAAAGATTTCATTATTGAATTATATGCTTAGAGACCAACGATATTAACCAAAATGAGATTATATAGGCGGATAAAAAAGTGAAAAAACAATCCACCTCCCTGGGATTGTTTTTTCGTAAAGAAAAATTAGGCTTATAGTTCCTGATTATATTTGTTTCTCATTTTTCATTATTACTACCCATAAAATCCATTATGTTAACTAATTTTATACAGAATATACATTTGATAATGTGCTTTTTATTATCCATACTACTCTTAGGATGGTCAGCTTCCTGACCTTGATGAGAATCCACTGAAATAAGGCTCCTACTTTTACATTATTAGTTACCATTTATTTTATTTCATGTAATCATTTTATTCATTATGTTGAGCTCGTAATACCTGTACTACTATTTCTCCTACTTGTCTACCAAGTTTTAACCCTTCATCATTATCAACTTTAAAATGTACTCCAGCATATAAACGAGATTGAGCACTTTGTTTCATCAATTGACTCATTGTAAAGGACTCCTGAGGGAAGAAATAATTTACTATTGCTTCTGAGCATCCTGCAATTGTTGCATGTGCAGAAGGATAAGCTGGAAAACGTGGGGTAAATAGAACGGGGGATATATTTCTATTGTACTGATTTGGACGTGCTACATCCCATAGATATTTTAAAAACCATGTTATAACACATACATCATTTATGGCAGCATGAAAATAACCTAATATTCTAGCGGTATAGGGGGAACCCATTCTATATTTTTCAGCGAGATTATAAATCATAGGGGTAATTTTGGAAGTTAGTTCGCCTGTACCCCAGTATCGTGCGATTTGAGCCTGTTGCGATGTTAAGGAAGCCAATGTTTGCTCTACAATTAGCAATTCTCTATCCCAATCAATGGTCTCAGGTTTTCTAATGTTCCAATTGATGCGGCGCTGAAATGGATCTGAAAAATTGTTACTTCCTTCTCTTTTTATAAAAAACATTGGCCAATATCCTGCTTCAGGTGCGCCTTTCGGAAGGGTTTGTTCTCCTGGATAAGGATGTTCTGCCCATCTTCTATAAGGTGTTCGCATAACCTTCAACTCCCTATGTAATGTTCTTTCTCTTTTATGATTAAGTATGGAGAGATATGACAATTCATTGAAGATGTATGATGTTAACTAGAAATGAATAGGTATACAGCTTAAAAGTGAAAAAACTTTTACCACATGAGCATAAATGGTCATAGTCATTCCTACATCATCATTCTCTAAAAATGCCTTGTGTTTCTTTTATTATTGATTCTACTACAATTAGAAAGGAGGCATGGGTATGGTGCAATTTTTGTAACAGCTCTTTTCTTAAGCAATTTTTTCTTTGCGTTTTTATTATGTTAGTTTTTCAATACATATAAAGAGTTGAGGTTCCAAATAGAGGAAGAGAAAAATTATCAAAATCATTAAGATGTATTTTATAGAATTACTTATGACTTAATGGGAAAGTCTAATGTTAGCAGAACTTTTAAAGGATAATTTATTTTTAGAAAGGGGAGAAGAGGATGGAGTCACTATGGCTAGAGTATGCTTGGGCATTGTTAGTTCTAATCGGATTAGAAGGATTGTTATCGGCTGACAATGCTCTTGTACTAGCAGTTATAGCCAAGCATTTACCCGAAAATGAAAAAAGAAGAGCTATCAATTATGGTATCATTATGGCCTTTGTTTTTCGATTTGTTGCTCTTTTTGCTATTTCTTTTATCGCAAACGTCTGGCAGATACAGGCGATAGGAGCAGCTTATCTTCTTTACTTAGGTTTAAAACATGTTATTCAGGCGCGTTTCGGAAAAAAGAATAAGGATATTCATAAGGATGATGAAAAGGAAGCCGCTGGAAAAGGTTTCTGGCCGACAGTGGCAAAGATTGCGCTAGCTGACCTTGCTTTTGCAATTGATTCGATACTAGCTGCGGTTGCTCTTGCCCTTGGTCTTCCAGATTCACCGCTCGGCGATTTTGGCGGTATGGATGGAGGACAGTTTATTGTTGTTCTTCTTGGCGGTATTGCTGGCCTTATCTTAATTAAGTTTGCAGCAACCTGGTTTGTGCAGCTTCTTGCAAAACGTCCAGCATTGGAAACAACAGCATATGTCATTGTTGCTTGGGTCGGTGTCAAACTTGCTGTCATTACCCTTGCCCATGAGGATATTGGGTTCTTAGATCATGATTTTCCTCACAGTACAGCTTGGACGTTAATTTTCTACGGAGTATTAGTCGGTATTGCCCTAATTGGTTGGTTTGCACCGAGAAAAACGTGATTTCAGAGAAATCCTAAATGGTAGCTTTGAAATGAAATTTAATTAAAACTATGTCACGAATTCCTATTTGACAATAAAAGTTAAGAATTTATTTTGAAAAATACGCAACCTGTAGATTAACTAAAAACATTTAAGTAAAAACTCTTATTACATTGATAAGAGCTTTTTTACTTAAATATAAGAAATTGATTGTATGCGTTAGGGAAATAGAGGGGGTCCTGTTTTATCCAATTGGTTAAGAAATAGCGGATCACCTTTAAAAGAGTGCATGGGAAGCGGTGAAGCTCCTTTGAGTGAACTACTCAAGACGCCATGGGCATTGACTACAAATCATATTGTTAGTAGAAAACAGCTATCTTCTTATGAAGGTAGTTGTTTTCTTTCGAGATGGATAAGGTATGTAAAGTTAGTTAACGTAACGTAATTATAAGCATTGAAAAGGGTTCGGCGTCTAGTTACCCAACCTTTTTTTAATATAACAAAATAACCTATTATTCGCTTCGATATCTTTCCTATTAGTTGAAATGGTCCTTATTAGAAATAGATAGATAAAACCTTCTATTAAGGTAATTTTAATCATTCATGCCTTTTTTAAAGAGTAAGTTTATAGTTTTAGGCCAAAACAGGTTTTTGACATGTAATATTCATCCAATCTTTGCTCTAACAATTTCATATGATATTACATATAAGATGTGAGGAGGTGAACATGTCTATGTATGAATTTGAATATGATTATGATAAAAAAGACTCTTGTTATGATAAACATGACAAACATGATAAATTTAAAAAAGTAAAATGTTATTGTGAAGAGCAAGAGGATCGTCGTAAATATGAAGATAAAGATGATTGTAAACATGATGATAAAGATGAGAAAAAGAAATTTATTCTAAAAGGATATCTTTACTTCAAAGAAGATCATGATTGCGACCGCAAGAAAAAATATTAGTAATATGAAAATATTTATACCTTTTCATATTGTTAAATGGATTATGCTTTGAATCATCTCTCCTTATGGATAAAAGAGGCTGACCCCAAAAATTGTGAAAGTGAACTTTTGGTTGTCAGCTTCTTTTCCTTTCAATTCTACCTTAAAAAGAGAGTTTCAAAATCTTTTTTTATTTAAAAAGGAGTGATTAAAATAAGTAAGCATTACCCTTATAAGAAATCACAAGTCTGGTACCCCAATCATAAAAGTGGTAGCGTAACATTATCAGCATTCAGAGCTATTAATAATACTGCTAATCAGTCTCTTCCCGCAAACGCTGCTAGCCAAGTTCTTTTTCAAAATGAACAATTTGATTTAGCGAATGAATATAACCCAAATACATCTACATTTATTCCACAAACGGATGGGGTATATTCGCTCACTGCATCTGTTGAGTTTCAACCGAATATCATGGGTGAGTTTACCTTAGAAATGGTTTTCCTGATAAATAGCGATATAATTGAGGGAAGAAATAGTGAAACTTTTGCAGGTAATATTCCGGCAATCCTAACGACTACTGAGATACTTCAGTTAAATGCTGGAGATCAGGTGCAGGTAGCAATGAGAAGTACTGCCGCTGGTGCGATCCAAGCAAGCCCAAGTACACACTTTGCAGCAGTTAGAGTTTCTTCCCCAGCAACATAAACAAGATTAGGCACCCTTTAGGTACCTAACCTCTAATATTTAATCTGTTGATAAGAAAAACGACCTTTTCTTTTAAAAAGTCGTTTTTTTTTTGCTCTTTTTGTGTATTTATAATTCACATATTGAACAGGATTCTTAACATAATCATTTATCTGTTCATTTATTACAGATAAAAGGTTTCATTAATTTCCCATGACTCGACAATTTGATGTGCTATTCGTGCATCATATCCTTTACCCATCAAATAAGTGATAGCTGCTATTTCCATCATTGCATGAGGGATAGATGTTTTTTGAGCTTCATTTAAACCATATTGTACCCATGGGTTAACCTTTAATAAAGTTTCTTGTTTGAGATGATGGGAGGTAGTATAAAGAGGATACACAGTAATTATATCCTTTCACATATAGTTGAATATCACAATCCTAGTTTATGCGCATTAATTAATCTTGTGAGGACTTTATATAATGGTTCTCATAATAAAAAGGCTTCCTGTCATAAGGAAGCCTTTTGCTTTTTCTCTTTTAATTCAAGAGCGTTTTGAAAGATAATTTTTTATCTAAAGCCATCATGATAAAAGCGCCGATAAACATCACAACGAATTCACCAACAGCAGTTGTGAGCCATGTGAAAAGGAAGGGAAGTCCTAATGCTAAGTGCAGCTCAAAGGCGATAATAAACATTGTTACTGTAAAAATAGCTGTATTCATCATCATACGAGCCCATAAGTTCTTTATATAGCGGCCTACTCCAATTGTAACAAGTAGAGCTATAAGAGATTGAAGAACGCCAAATACAAGATCATATGCTCCAAGCGGTGAGAATAGTAAATTTGTTAAGAAAACTCCAATGACGATACCAAAAATGAACTTCTTGTTAAATACAACAAGATGATTAAACATCTCAGAAAGTCTAAACTGAATGTTCGTAAAGCCAAATGGCTGAATTAAAAGAGATACGGCAATATATAAAGCCGCTACAAGGGCGTTAATACTTATTGTTCTAATATTCATCAATTTATTTCTCCTTAGTTTTTTAGCGTGGGAGGGTTACGAACCACGGTAATACTAAAAAATAATACAAGAGGGCGCACGTTTCGTCAATAAAGAGATAAGGAAAGAAAAAAAGTAAAAACATTCTGGCTAGTCCTATAAAAAAGACTCTTTTTTAAAAAAGAGTCTTTTCACTATGTATAGGAATAAATTCTTCTTCGTCTTCATATAATCCACGTTCTTTTAAGTATTCAATGAAATAAAGGTCTGCTTCCTTTCTTTCATCATATGGTTTCTTTGAAAGAACGAAACCAATTTTCCCTTCATTAGTAAGCTCAACAGAAGAGATATAAGCTTGAATGTTATGGCGAAGGAAAAGCTCTTTTGCAGGAATGATTAAGCCTTTTAAAAATTGAGAAAGAAGTTCTAACTCAAATTGAAATGTAAAACGTTCGACTTTAGAGAGATCTGCAAAGATGACGCCAATAAAGCCTGTATTAAAAATTTCATGTTCTTTTATTTTTTCATCCTCATTTAAATGTCCAACTTCACGTAGGTAGTTAATAAAATAACTTTTTCCTTCTTTCCGGCGGAAGGGTTTCTTAGATAAAACAAGACCAATTTTCTTTTGTTTTGGTAAATAGATGCAGGAGATGTGCGCAGGAATACCGTGCTGCGAAAATAAAATGCTGCTTCCTTGCAATAGCCCATCAAGCACGTGATGTGTAATTTGCAGCTTTTTACGAGAGAAGTAGTATTCGTATTTCGTTAAATCATCTAAGTCTGTGAACGTTGCCCCAATGAAACCAGTATTTGAAAGAGTAGGGGAAGAGGTTTTTTTACGACTATGTTTTGTCATTCTTGCCATAAGCTCAGCTCCTTGCATTAGTAACACGAACAGATGTTCTATACCCCTATATTACAGCACTTTTCTCTAAAAGTAAAGAAAAAGAAGAGGGAAAATTGAGAGAGAAGGAAGATTTTCTCTTATTTTTCATCCAGTATAATAAAAAGAGCAACAAAAAAAGCATTGATCAGTATCATCAATGCTTTGATTATGCAAGGTTTGAACCTTCATCATCTGTTTCATCTTCTACAAAACAGTCCATTGTATGTAATGTTTTATCATCGTGACTTCCATAATAAATCGTAATATTCATAAACATATCGCTCCTTTTTATGAGGAATGAATCTGTTGTTCACATTTCCATTGTAAGAGATAGTCTCATTATACCCCAAGGCAAGATGTTCCACAACTAAAAAAGAGCGATATTTATATTATATTAAAATGGCTTCCATTTCACTTTCATTGCTTCACGATAACGTTCTTCAACATGTGCCCAATTGACAACATTCCACCAGTTCTCAATATACTTCTTGCGGTCATTTTGATATTTCAAATAATAAGAATGCTCCCATACATCGAGAGCTAGAAGAGGGATAACATCGTATTGACTTAAGTTTTGGTGTTTTTCAGCTTGTAAAATCTCCACACGATGAGCACGGGGAGCCCATACTAAAACACCCCATCCAGATCCTTCTACTTTGTTTGCGGCTTCTGTAAACTGTTGTTTAAATCGTTCAAATCCTCCAAATGTGCTATCAATCGCTTTTCGTATTTCACCTCTTGGTTTTCCTCCACCATTTGGACTCATTACATTCCAAAACAGCGTATGAAGATAATGTCCAGCACCGTGAAAAGCGGCTTCTCGTTCCCAATGGGCAATAAGCGTAAAATCTCCATTGCTTCGCGCTTTTTTCATTTCTTTCTCTGCTTTGTTCAACCCATCAACATATGTTTGATGATGTTTGTCATGATGAAGCCTCATTGTTTCGCGGTCAATATAAGGCTCAAGTGCTTCATACGGATATGGTAAAGGAGGTAAAGTATGTCCTCCAATCGGTACAGGATTAAAAGCAGGGCGAGACTTTTCACCATGATGATTTACTTCGTCTCGGTGACCCTCTTCATCTTGGTGGTTCTCTTCCTCGTGATGAATTTCTTCATCCCGCTCGTTCTCTTCATAGGCGTCTTCCCACAAAAGGTAAAGCTCCTTTGCTCGTTCAAAACAAGCATATGGCATATCTTGATCATGATTTTCTTCTAAAAGATGAGCAAATTCATTCCACTTTTGGTGCCATTCTTCTTCATTTTTTCGGTGAGAGGAAAGAGAGTCCCAATGGCTGTATAAATCGTTAGCCCAGTCTTCTAAGTATGTTTTATAGTCCTTTGTCTCACTATCCATAGTACATAAGCCTCCTTCTACATCGTTGTGGTCACTATATGTAGAGGAGGAAAAAAAGGTTCGTTAGTTTTTCTCTTTCATTTTTTTCATTTCTTCAGTTACCACAAATGCTAAATCATCATTTCCAAATAGGGACAAAACACCTAAAAGCGTGCTATCCCCAACTTCCCCAGCTTCATCCTTTGGTACAGTAAGGGAGAGTGCGTGTTTTAATGCAGCATTCTCCCTTTGATTAGGGTATGCGCGTATATATAGCTCAAAAGGATCTAAATCATGGTTAACGCACCATTGTGCAAAAACAAGAATCATCATTTCTTCGTCTTTTTGATAATTTTGAATAATTTTTTGTTCCATCTCTTTTGAATTCATGTTAAAAAACTCCTTTTTAAAGTGAGAGAATAAAAGTAGAATACCATATTTCTCTCTTTCTCTCTATTATAGTAAAAAAGCAAAGAAGAAAAAGTGTTGAATATAGATTCTCTTTTAGTTTCTAAATTTAGAGACTAAAGAACTAGGATTAATTCTTTTTCCTTATTTAGAAAGTTTTTTGTTAAACTATAGTTGTTAAGGATTTTAGAAGATGAGCATAAAACTTTCCTAGATTCACAGAGCGATATGAAAATGGTAAAAGGAAAAAATACAAGTATTAAGGTTACAAGAGATAAAGATAAGTTAACATTAAAAGCGAGTGGAACAACTTCCTTTGATAAGGTAACATTTAATTTAAAGGATAATAGGGTTACAACGAAGTATGGAATGCTCCCTTATGGTGGAATAATAGAAGCTTCGGAGCAGCAAGTAACACAGGTCCTTGGTCTGGACATGTTTACAAACTGCAAGAGGGAGAGGCAGATGTAAGCAATGTAGACGAAAATACAAACTATAAATCTGTCAGATTATATGTTGGAAAGCTTGAAGAGAGTAAGGATACTATTTTATATGTTACATATTCGTGTGTGAAAAACGGTCAGTCTCAAAGAGGAGAGGAAATCGTTACATATAAACCAACAAAGTAAAATGAAAGTATCTAAAAATTGCGCGAATTTATAAAGATAAGTTATCATAGATATATCCAAAATTGGGTATTAAATAGAGATGAGGGATGATTTATGATGAAAGTTCACGTAACGACGGAAAACGGTTCTTTAGCAGACAAGTATGGAAAGCAAGCTTCAGAAGAATATTTAAGAGATGGTGTTCCATACGTTTCTTTTCCAATTTCATTTGAAAATGTGCCTGAAAATGCTAAAAGTTTAGCGTTAACTCTTATTGATTATGATTCAGTACCAGTTTGTAATTTTGCATGGATTCATTGGCTTGTAGCGAATATTCCAGCGGAGGTTAAAGAGCTTCCGGAAAATGCAAGTGATGAAAAGCCGTTTCCATTTGTTCAAGGGAACACAAGCTATGCTTCCCCAGTAGCAGGCCATAAAGACCCAAAAATTACACAGCAGTACGGGGGCCCAACACCTCCTGATAAAGATCATGACTATACACTTGTTGTATATGCGCTAGACACAGAGCTTAATTTAAGAGACGGCTATTATCTTAATGAATTTTATAGAGCAATTGAAGGTCATGTAATCGAAGAAAAAACAATTGCAGTTGTTGGACGAGCATAGAGGAAAAAGAGCTATCGAGACTGATAGCTCTTTTTAGCCTATTGAGATAAGCTTTAAAGCTGAACTATCTATAAAAGGAGGGTATACTAAAAGTAGTAAATGATATAAGAAAGGTGGTTTTTTGGTTGTCTTTAAATCCTAAAATTAAAATGATGCTTGATCAGATGAATAGTATGCCAAAACTAGATTTGAAAACGATTACTCCTAAAGAATATAGAGCGCTTCAAGAACAAATGAGCCAAGCTCCGACAACTGTTGAACGAGTAGGAGCAGTAGAAGATAAGATGCTTCCATTAAAAGATCGAGATATTCGAGTAAGAGTCTACAAGCCAGAAGGAAATGGAAAGTTCCCTGCGCTTGTTTACTACCATGGAGGAGGTTGGGTGTTAGGAAATATTGATAGTCATGATGGCGTGTGCAGAGCGATTGTAAATATGGCGCAATGTACGGTCATTTCGGTGGACTACCGATTAGCTCCTGAACATAAATTCCCTGCTGGTGTTCACGATGCATATGACGCTCTTGTATATATTAGCGATCATGGGGAGGAATTTGATATTGATGCTAATCGAATTGCAGTTGGAGGCGACAGCGCAGGAGGAAATTTAGCTGCAGTTACAAGTATGATCGCTAAAGAAAAAAAAGGGCCAAGCATTATCCATCAGTTTTTACTGTATCCATCAACAGGTCGTGATTATGAGCTTCCCTCAATGAAAGAAAACAGCGAAGGCTATTTTCTCACCCGTGAGCTTATGGAATGGTTTGGAGAACATTATGTAAATAAGCAAGAAGATTGGAAACATCCGTATGCATCCCCTGTGCTTGCAGAAGATTTAGCAAATCTTCCTCCTGCAACAATCCTTACTGCTCAATATGATCCACTTCGTGATTCTGGCGTGCTTTATGCAGAAAAGCTAAGAGAAAATGATGTTCCTGTTTTTTATAAAAATTATGATGATTTGATTCATGGTTTTGCTAATTTTATTGAATTTGTTCCAGAAGCAAGAGAAGCGTTGAAAGAAGGAGCAGAATCTTTAAAAGAAGCGTTTTAAAGAAAAAGATTTATAAAAAAGCAGGCTTCCGTCAAGGAAAGCCTGCTTTTTTAAATAGAAACAAATGTTGCACATCGGTTTTCAAAAATACTCACTTCCGTAAATCCACACTCTTTGGCAAGAGCATACGCTTCTTTAATACCTCGACCAATATGCTCTGAATAGTGAGAATCCGAACCAATGGTTAAAATGCGTCCGCCGAGCTCTCTATATAAAGTTAAAATATAGTGTGAAGGCATTGGTTCTTGTAATGCTTCTACTGTTGAAGTATTAATTTCAATTCCAATACCTCGTTCAATGGCTTTAGAAAGTATCTTCTTTATAAGAGGCTCGAATTTTTCGAAGTCGTCCTGACTAAACGCTTCTTTTGAATAGCGCTTAATAAGATCAAAATGAGCTAAACAGTCAATGTCGGCTTTTTCAACAAGTAAGAGCATTTCTTTAAAATAAAGGTCATATGCTTCTAGCCGTGAGTATTTTGCTAACGTTTTGCGAAGGCCTATATCTTTAATATTGTGAACAGAACCAAGAATAAAATCAATGTGCTCTTTTTGAAACAGCTGTTTATATTCTTCTGTATACTTATGTGGTTCACAAAGTTCTATTCCTTTTAAGATATGAAGAGGCTGATTTTTAAAAGCTTCTTGACACGTTTGAATGTCTTCCCTGTACTTCTCCCATTTCATATGTCCATAAGTTGGAATGTTCGGGTTTAGTGTGAAGTGTTCAGTGAAGCAAATTTGTTCTACTCCGTTCTCAAGCGCTTTTTGGCATGTTTCCATCATGATCGCTTTTGAGTCAAATGAATTGTTCGTATGTGTATGATAGTCCGTAAACACAATATTCCTCCCTTTATATGTAATGAAGCCTTCTCTCATTTATTATGGCATAGATTGTGCAACGTGAAAAAGGGGATGTTGTGATACAATGAGCAAAGACTATGATGAAAGAGGAGAAAAAGATTCAGCATGAATGAACAGCTTATTCGGGGTCTATTCTATAAAGGACTGTTGAAGAAGAATGATTATTCCCCGGAAACAGAGAAGTGCATTTTTAATACGCTCAAAGGATTGAAAAATAAAAAGACAACGGCAAATAAGCCAGGGATGCTGCTTGGGAAGATCCAAAGCGGAAAAACGAAAACGTTTATTGGAATTACAGGATTAGCTTTTGATAACAATTATGATATTGTAATTGTTCTTACAAAAGGTACAAAAGCTCTTACAAGGCAAACGTACGAACGTTTGAAAGAAGAATTTTCTTCATTTCAGGCTCATGATAAAATACAAATTTATGACATTATGAATCTTCCAGGCAATCTCATTCAATATGAACTAAACCAAAAGCTCATTTTTGTTGTGAAGAAAGAAATTCACAATTTAAAAAGGCTTCATAAAGCTTTTTTTGACCAATATCCGCTTCTTCAGGACCGAAAGATTCTCTTAATTGATGATGAAGCAGATTTTGCGAGTGTCGGTTTCTTAAAAACAAAAAAAGAAGCTCATGAAATAAGAGTTATCGCAGGAGAGATTGATCAGTTCCGGAAGAAAGTTGACGATATTTCCTTTTTACAAGTGACAGCAACACCATATTCTCTTTACCTTCAGCCTGAACAATTGAAAATCAATGGCTCTATTCAGGAGTTTCAACCTGTGAAGCCTTCATTCACAGAGCTTGTTCCTGTATCTGACGGCTATATTGGAGGAGAGTATTATTTCGAAGAGGGCATAAGGAAACGGTCGCTTGCTTCTTATCTCTATGAAGCGATTCCATCGCATGAGCTTGCTATTTTAAAGAAACCAGATAGAAGGCGGTTCAAACTAGAAGAAGCGTTAACAAGTAAAAGGATTGAATCGCTTCGTACAGCGCTCCTTCAATTTATCGTTGGTGGAATTATCAGAAGGCTACAGCAGCGGAAAATGAGAAAGAGAGAGATGAAATACAGTTTTATCGTTCATACTGAGCAAGCAAAGGCAGCACACGAATGGCAAGAAACGATTGTGGCTGAGATGAAACGGAAGCTTCAACAAATGGCAACTGAACAGCCTCTTTTTCTTTACAAACTCATTAAGCCCCTTTATGCTAACTTGAAAAAATCATTAGAAAGAATAAAAGGGGAAATCCCAACGCTTCAAGATGTTCAGCATGAAACATGTTTTTACTTAAAAAACGATTATGTACTTGTGACAAAAGTAAATTCAGAAAAAGAAATATCAGAGCTTTTAGATGATAAAGGGCAGCTGAAACTTCGAGCGCCTCTTAATATTTTTATTGGCGGGCAAATTTTAGATCGTGGAATTACCGTACAAAATTTAATTGGTTTCTATTATGGACGAAATCCAAGAACCTTTCAGCAGGATACCATTTTACAGCACTCTCGAATGTTTGGTTACAGATTAAAGAAAGATTTAGCTGTCACTCGCTTTTATACAACGCTTGAAATTTATCAGGTGATGAAAAAAATTCACGAATTTGATACATCACTACGGGAATCTTTTGAAAAGAAGAGCCATGAAAGAGGTGTTGTATTTATAAGACGTGATGAAGATGAAAAGCTTGTTCCTTGCAATCCAAACAAAATCTTACTGTCTAAAACTGTAGCTCTAAAACCATTAAAGCGCCTATTGCCTGTTGGATTTCAAACAGGTTATAAATCAAATATTGCAAAACATGTAAAAGAGATTGATCAAATCATAGAAAGGAGAAAAAGAGAAGATGGAAAGCCCTTTTTGTTTCCTCTCCCAGAAGCTGTAAAAGTGATCCAGAAAATTAAATTAACACATGATGAGAAAGAAGGAGAAAGTTGGGATGATGCAGCTTTTCTTTCAAGTCTCACGTACCTTTCTAAAAATTTGAACTCTAAATATAGTGGCAACGTATTATGTATTGTAAGAGAAAATCGTAACATGAGCCGGATAAGAAGCAATCATCGCTATGAAGATGCGCCAGACACAGCTTCAAATGAAGAAAGTGAACTAATGCTTGCAAAACGCATTGCTATTGATACACCTGTGTTGATTTTACTTCGTCAAAATGGAAAAGAAGAAAACGGCTGGCGAGGAGGTCCTTTCTGGTGGCCTATACTTGTGACGCCAAAAAATACAAAAACAACAATCTTTACAGGTGGAGTATCAGAATAGGTGAGGCATGATATGTCTCACTTATTTTAATTGGAGCAATTTGTGACTATGAGGAATCGATTGGATGTCGTAAGGCAAAAAGGAGCCTTGTGTTTGAAATAAGTTATTTACTATTTCTTCATAGCCGAGAGACACTGTAGACTTGTGAATGAACAACATGAAAGAAAAAGGGGCGTCTTATGAAGAAATAGTTGTTATACCCCAGAAACTGGGGGGAGTGAGCATAGCTAAGTCTTATAGATAGAAGGGAGATTGGCTCCTCAAGAAAAAAGGATGAAGAATGTTAATTCTTCATCCTTAGCGTCTATCAAAAAAAGCAATAACAAATAACAAAACCTATTTTGCAGCATACAAACGGAAAAATCATATAGGTAGTGTTGTTAATATTTAAAATATAAGTTTCCTGCTTTTTTCTTTGCTTATCTATTCCAGGTCAATGCTGTTTAAGGTGAGGGAACTAAACATAATGTGCTTCAGGCCTTTTTCGCGGTTTTGTAGAGTTAAACCATTGTAAGCAAAGAAGAAAAATAAGCAGTGCGTCGATGATATCTCCCCCGTAGTACATTATCATGCCGCCAAGTTCAGCTTCATGAATAGGTACTCCACTAGGCGGTTGTGCATAGATGTATTTAGATAAAATTCCATGACCTGCTAGTGCGAGAATAAGGACAATCGTTCTGTACAGATAAGAAAAGCGATGTGACACAGGATCAATATAAATTATAGAAATCGTAAAAAGATAGCCTGCTATAAACACATGAGCATGAATGAAAATATGCAATAAAATATGTTCATGCATCATACTGTACAAATTTGTAGTATAAAGCAACCAAAGCCCGCCAACATTTAACAATGTTGCAACAACAGGATGAGTAAAAAAACGTGAAAATCTGCTTTTTAAAAAGGCTGAAAGCATTCTAGCTCGTTTTTTAGGCAGCGTACGCAACAAAAGCGTTATTGGAAAAGATAAAGAAATCAACAGCGGTGAGAGCATGCCAAGCAGCAAATGTCCAACCATATGTAGAGTGAAATTAGAATGAGCTTCCTCTGCAATTGGACCGCTAACAGAGCCTACTGCACAAAGAATACCTAAAGCAAACAAAATTACTCTAGAAAAAGGCCATGTTTTATAGCGAGAATTAGAATGAAATACAGAAACAAGATAAAGGAACAATGCGATAAGAAATGGAGCAGCTAAGATGAACTCTGCTCTAACTATATGATGCTGCATATTATTCATAAGAATGACGTCCTTGTTTCTTCTTGCTTATTTGTAGTAATACAATTCCAGCTACAATCATCAGCAGAGCTAACCCGTTCCAAATAGTATCATATATCCATAAGGTATCAACATAGCGAATTTGATGAAGGCCCATAAGCTTATGCTGAATAAGTCCATCGTAAAGCTGAAATCCTCCTGTCCCAAGCCAAAAGCTACCGTGCCACTTTTTAAACTTCAGAGCATTTCGGCGGCGTAAGTCAGCAAATAGAAACAAACCTCCAATTGTGGAAAACCAGCTGAAGGCGTGAAAGAAACCGTCAGATATGATACCAATTCTTGTTGTTGAACCATCATAAAAATGATGCCACTGTAAAAGCTGGTGAAAAACAAATTCATCAATAAAAGCAGCAAAACCCATTCCAACAAGAATACCTGAAAATACATTTCGTTTTACATAGTTTAACGATGCTTTGCCCATTTTATCATTCCTCTCTAAAAAAGTTACTATATACCACTTTCCCAACTCACCTTTTCTGTAAACGGTTAAAAGAAAGTCTAAAAAGGCCAATTCTTATTCTCGTTGTTCTCGTCCTTTTCTTTTAATTTTTCTTAAAAAGAGAATTTTATTTTCCCATTCAGAAATATTACGCTTTTTTTAAATAACGCAAAACTAAAAGAATATAGGGTGTATGTCTCGCAAAACCTTTTAGAAAAAAGTCTAGTTAGAATATATAAATGATATGAAAAAGAACGACCGGATCTCTATGATCCAATGATGAATCAAATAGAAGACGTGCTTAAACATCACACTTATTAAATTCTAGAACGTATGATACATGTTTCCTTTTCTTTACGGAAAAAGTAAGTATATATTTATACAGAAAAGGCAGGGGAGGAGATGGAATTTTTAAAAGAGCTAATGCTTATCTTTGGGAGAATAGTCACAATTATCCCTTTACTTTTAGTTGTAACGCTTGTAATGGGGAGAAGGGCAATTGGAGAACTTCCTGTTTTTGATTTTCTTGTTGTTCTTGTATTAGGATCTGTTGTTGGAGCGGATATTGCAGATCCAAATGTTGAACATATTCATACAGCTATAGCTATTGTTTTAATTGCTTTTCTTCAACGTATTATCGCAAAGTCGGCCATCTCATTTCGAAGATTTGGAAAGCTTATTACATTTGACCCAACGGTTGTTATTAAAGATGGTCAAATATCAAGAACTAATATAAAAAAGATACGCTATTCACTTGATAATATCTTGCAAATGTTAAGAGAAAACGGAGTTTTTGATATAACACATGTTCATCTTGGTATTATTGAATCAAACGGGAAGTTAACGGTTTATAAACATCCTGCTAACGATATTGTAACGGTAAATGATTTAGGTATTGAAAAAAATCTTGATGGGATTGCTTATCCTGTTGTGATTGAAGGGAAAGTGTATAGAAAAGTACTAACAGACTTACATTTGACAGAAGAATGGTTAAATAAAGAATTGGAAAAGAAGGGGATTAAAGATATAAATCGTATTTTCTTAGCTTCTGTTAATGAGCGAAATGAAATGTATGTTTCACTTTATGATTCTAATCCAGTTATTAAGCCGGATGTTATTCATTGACCACTATTTAAATAATGGTGAGAGAAATTACCTCCTAATAAAAATAGAGAAGTCTTTAACTATACTTTTCACGAAGTAAATCATAAAAATCCGTAAACAGGTTTGTTTACGGATTTTTATGATGGCTTTTTTTGAAGAAACTACAGAAGACTATATCTGAAAAATAAGGGGAAAGAGGAAGATAGAAAAGTAGACTTCTTTTTTTATAAGGGGATGACTCCTTTCTAACCGCATGTTGTCTTCTTTTCCCTCATCTATAAAATAGTATGTATCATTTAAAACTAAAAAAATCGCCTTACCTTATTCCATTATTTTTATAAGGAATAATTTTGGTTTGTTGTTTTATACTAACTGCGAAAATATGGTTCTAAAAGGAGGAGTTTTAAATGATGCAAAATCAACAAGGTCAAACACATCAAAACATGCACACGGGGGATATTTCACAACATATGAATCATGGTGGCCATGAAGTCTTTGATGTGCAAGAAGTATTATCAGGAACAATTGGTACTCTGAATTCTTATACGTTGTTACGTCAACATGTACAAGATCCTGAATTAAAAGATATTTTGGAACGCCAATATCAATTTATTCAAGATGAGTACAATACAACAGTAGAATGTTTTAAAAGTGGCCAAGATCCTTCTAAACCAACACAGAGTTATAAGATGAAGCAAGGTAATGACTTTGTATATGGTCTTAAGCCATCTCAGCCTAAGAAGCCTTTACAATCCGTAAATGAAATTACAGATGAATGTGTTTCAAGCTGTATGCTTGGCTCTGTAAAGTCATGTGCAACAATGAAAACAACAGCAGCTCTTGAAACAACTAATCCAGTTGTGCGCCGTGTGCTTGCAGATTCTATCCCAAATAGTATTGAAATGGCATATGAGCTCTCTCTTTATCAAAACAAACATCATTATTATCAAGTACCACAACTTGCGCAACAAGATATGCAACAAATGTTAAATGCATATGCACCTGCTCAAGGGCAGCAAAACATGCCAAATAACAATACAACTCATTAATATTTATTCATTAATGAAGAGAACTCATGGAACTTTTACTAGTTCCATGAGTTTTATTTTTGCGTATGACTAAACAATAAGAAGGGAGGAAATGAAGAATATTCTTCACCCTATTAAAACGGAAATTCTCGATATTTATCTTGGACAGAGATCCATTTTAACTTTGTAAATTCATCAATTATCCATGGGTTTCCAAACCTTCCTAGACCACTTTGCTTATTACCGCCAAACGGTATATTAGATGCATCATTTACAGTTTGATCATTTATATGTGTCATCCCGCTGTCAATTTTCAATCCATATTCTTCGCCTTTTTTTAAATCAGAAGTAAATATAGCAGAACTTAGGCCATAGATAGTATCATTAGCTAATTCAATTGCATGATCATCCGATTCAGCTTTGATAATTGAAACGACCGGGGAAAATAATTCTGTTTGAGCAATTTCATCAGAATTATTTACATCAACAAATACAAATGGAGTTAACACGTTTCCTATTCGTTTGCCTCTCAGCCCTAGTTTGTTGCCACTTTTCTCAGCTTTTTCAATTAATTCAAGTACTCTTTCTATTTGTTTTTCATTAATCAGTGGACCAATTACTGTATCCCGATTTGTTTGATCTCCGTACGGCAGCTTTGAAGCTCTTTCCATAAATTTATTCGCAAAGTCTTCATATAAATCTTTATGTACGATAAGTCGATTAATACACATGCAAATTTGTCCTTGATGCATAAACTTCCCAAAAATAGCTGCATCAACAGCTTTATTAACATCTGCATCTTGAAGAACGATAAATGGGTTATTTCCACCAAGCTCTAATGCAACACGTTTGAGATTTTCTCCAGCTACTTTCCCTATATGTTTCCCAAATCCAGTAGAGCCTGTAAAAGCAATTAATTGTATCACTGGATTTTCTAACATTTCATCTTTAATTTCATCAGGAGTCGTAAGGATAGACTGAAATACGCCCTTTGGTAATCCAGCATAATCGAAGGCTCGTGCAATGATAGATCCTCCTGTTAATCCAACTTGTAAATCTGCTTTATGAACAACTGTATTTCCAAGCGCAATAGCTGGAACAATAGAACGTAGTGATAAATTCATTGGAAAGTTAAAGGGTGAAATGGATGAAACGACGCCAAGTGGTTGACGATAAACTCTATTTCTTTTTCCTTCGATTGTCGAAGGGATATCTATTATTTCATCCACAGCATCCATATATTTAAACGTTTCTTTTAGTACATCAATGGAAAGGTTCAATTCTAATTCTGATTTAAGTAGGGTACCCCCTGTTTCTTGACTAATGATCTGAATAATATCCTCACGATTATCCTGAAGAAATTCAGCTGTCTTACGAAATATCGCTTTTCTATCATTGACAGGTGAATGTGCCCATTCTTTTTGTTTTGCTTCAGCTATTTTAAATGAATCCTTTACTTGTTGTAATGATGCTAATTTAACAGAGGTTATGACCGAATTGTCATATGGATTCATAATATCTTCTGTACGTTCTGTATCTCCATCAATCCACTTGCCATTAATATAGTTTTTATTGTATTTATTTTTAAAATCATTCACTTATTATCCACCTCTTTCCAAATATTTTTGTATTTTTCACCTTTTCGGTATGGTTTATGTATAGGATAGCATTTTACCCTAGATTGTAAAAGTTACCTTTATACCTAAATGTTTCTTCAATAGTTATGTGAAAGATTCTTATTACTTTTATAGAGTGTGGTACATTTTCGAAAGAAAAAATTAACAGTATAGAAGTTATTATTATTCGGCACCATTGTAAATGCAATCTTTGGAGTAGTAGTTAGTATTCATAGTCAGTTTGTTCATGTTGTGATTACAAAAAAATCAATAAAGCAGAGAAGGAGAAGCCTCAATAATTAAAAGATTTAGTAGAAGGGGGCACTAAAATGAAAGAAACATTGATGAAGATGTTAGAAAATCGCAAGGATGAGATGATTAACATCCGGCGATACCTACATAGAAATCCGGAACTATCATTTCAGGAGAAGAAAACTAGTCAGTATATTGTAGAGTTTTATAAAGGCAAGAATGTCGAGATACACACAAATGTAGGCGGAGGATATGGCGTCATTGTAACGATTAAAGGAGAGAAAGAAGGAAAAAAGATTGGCTTACGGGCAGATTTTGATGCTCTTCCTATTCAAGAAGAAACGGATGTACCATTCAAGTCAAACAATCCGGGGGTTATGCATGCCTGTGCACATGATGGACATACTGCATATTTAATGATTCTTGCTGATTGTTTAATCCAGCTAAAAGATGAAATCCCAGGAACAATAAAAATTATTCATCAACCAGCTGAAGAAGTACCGCCTGGTGGGGCAATTGGTATGATTGAGTCAGGTTTACTTGATGATTTAGATCATATTTTTGGTGTTCATTTATTACCTCTTGGACCTGTAGGGATAGTTGGATATAATAGTGGATACGTTTTTCCAGGGCGAGCATACTTTAAATTAAAAGTACAAGGGATAGGGGGACACGGTTCTTCTCCCCATCTAGCAAATGATGCTATTGTAGCTGGTGCACATTTTGTAACAGCTGTTCAAACCGTTATTAGTCGACGATTAAATCCGTTTGACATGGGTGTTGTCACAATCGGTTCTTTTGATGGCAAAGGTACATTTAACGTGATTAAAGATAAGGTGGAACTTGAAGGTGATGTAAGGGGCATGACTGAAAAAACGCGGGAATTAATTGAAAAAGAAATTCGTCGTATTGCAAAAGGAATAGAAGAGGAATTTAATGTAACATGTGAGTTAACTTATACGCCTGACTATCCACCGCTATATAATAATCCAGAATTAACAAAGATGGTGGAAATGGCTTTGAAAAATACAAATGATAGAGACATTAAAGAAGTAAAAGAGTTTCCTAAATTATCGCCATCAGAAGACTTTGCCCATTATGCAAAAAAGTTTCCAGCTTGTTTCTTTTATATCTGCTGTACACCTAAAGGCGTAGAAAAGCCTTATTTCAACCACCATCCGAAATTTGATATTGATGAAGAGGCCCTTTTAGTAGCAGCCAAAGCAGTTGGGACTGTTATTTGCAGTTATTGTAAAACCAATGAATAACCAATCGCTATGGATCATCTTACCAAAAGAACAACAGCTCATATTCTTCATTTTCGTAAATCAAAAAGAGAGTCTTAAGACTCTCTTTTTGATTTACTCATTATTTTGATTTGACATAGAAATAGGAGAACCAGTAGAAGTATGTTCATTGACCCATTCTCGTGTTGTATCCGAAACAGCGGACCAGTTCGGGATTTTATCTTTGTTCTGCTGAATCCAATTCATGCAAAATTGAGGATCGATACTATGTTGTTCACACTCCGATAAAAAGGCTTGAACAGTAGATTCATTACAGTTTTCCCACGTTCCACAAGTTGTGTGCCACAAGCTTTCCATTTTCTCCTGTACAGACTGATTTTCATTTAACATATTTATTCCTCCTTGTTATATACTGTCATTGGTATAAAAGATACATAAACAGTATGTCCAAAGGAATTTAAAACATGTAGATTCAAGAGAAAGTCAGGATGTTTGCACAAAGGCGAACTAGAATATTTGATTTAAGTAGTTATTTCGAAGTTTTTGCGTCAGAGTTTAAAGTAACTCTTAATTTTTAAACTCTATTTACTTTAAATTCATCATTTACATAGAGGGCGTCTCGTTGTGCAACTAAGCACAGTTCGGCAGCTTTAAAGGTATGTTCTTGAGTCATAGCATTTTCCGTATCATTTAAACAATCTAATATGAGTTCACCAAAGTAAGGAAATCCTACTTTTCCATTTAAAGAAAAATGGTGCTCTGTATCATGGTTTACTAGGTATAAGTGATCTCCATCTTCGTCTCTAGCTATATCAATATATTTGCGAATTTCAATGTATCCGTCTGTTCCAAGAATAGTTGTACGTCCATCTCCCCAAGTTTTAAGTCCATCAGGAGTAAGCCAGTCTACTCTGAAATAATTTGTAGCCCCATTATCAGCGATTAAAGTTGCATCGCCGAAGTCTTCAAATTCAGGATACTGATGATGCTTGTAATTGCCAATTTTGCTATGTACGACTTTGGCATCTTGTGCACCTGAATAGAAGAGAAACTGTTCAATTTGATGGCTGCCAATATCACATAGGATCCCCCCATAATATTCCCTTTCAAAAAACCAGCTTGGTCTGCTTTCTACATTACTACGATGTGGACCAGTTCCAAGAACTTGGACTACTTTCCCAATGGCTCCTTGTTCAATCAATTGCCCAGCAAATACTGCACTTTCTACATGTAACCGTTCACTATAATAAACAGCCCATTTAAGTCCCGTTTCAGCGGTTTTCTTACGTGCTAACTCTAATTGTTCTAATGTTGTAAAGGGGGATTTATCAGTAAAATAGTGTTTACCATAATCTAACACACGTAATCCTAAATCACAGCGCTCAGATGTAATTGTTGCACCTGCTACAAGTTTTACATCAGAATCTTCAAGAATTTCTTTTTCACTTTGAGCTGGCTGTACTTGAGGATATGTTTTACAAAATTCTGCTACCTTTTTTGAATCTTTGTCATATACCCATTTTAGTGTAGCACCAGCTTCAATTAATCCATTACACATCCCGTAGATATGGCCATGATCAAGACCGATAGCTGCAATGATAAATTGTCCCTCTGTAACAACAGGAGCACTTTTTCCTTTAGGAGCATAATTCATTCCATCGTTTTTTTTCATCATTTTTCCTCCTAAAAAACATTTTAGAGTTTGTGATAAGGTTTAGATACATGACATTAAATGATTATATTTATCCCTTTTTATAATCTCTTCCGACTGTTATCGTATCATCTGAGAAATTTTCTACGCTGCTTTTTTTCTCATAAAAATGTTTAACATTGGCTAGCATCCCTTCACGTGTATAAAACGAATCATCTGATAAAAGAGGGAGCTTTACATTTACTCCTAAATTTGCTGATTTATAAATAGCTGTAATGAGTTCAAGCGTTTTTCTTCCTTCGGTTCCATCAATTAAAAGTTCTTCACCTTTTTGAATTGCCATTAAGAAGTTGTTTATTTGACCAGTATGACCTTCAAATTGTAGCTCTGGATATTGATCAAAAGCTTCGTGAATTTGATTTTCTAAATCTTCATCATTTTTTTCTTGAGGAAATCCATTTTCTTTAGATACTTGAGCTGTTACTTTCCAAGGAACAGATATTCTTGCTTTTTCACCTTGGAAAATAAGTTGCTGTTCTTCTCCATGATGGACAACAGAGCTTGTTACTTGAGCTAAACTGCCATTGTCATAACGAAGTACAGCAACAGATAGGTCTTCAACTTCTGCATTATCATGTAGAGCATTGCTAGTTACGGCAAAAATATCAGTTGGCAATCCTAACATCCATTGCAACATGTCAATATGATGTACTGCATGATTTAGTGTGCAACCTCCACCTTCTTTTTCCCATGTGCCTCTCCACCATAAGTCATAGTAACTATGTCCGCGCCACCATAACGAATCAACTTGAGCATGAGCAACTTTTCCAATCATTTTTTGATCGAGTACATGTTTTAATCTCATAATGGGAGTTAAAAACCTATTTTGAGCAACCACCGATAAAAGTTTCTGACTCTCAATAGCTGCTTTTATCATTTCATCACATTCTTGTAAGGAAGAAGCCATAGGTTTTTCTACTAAAACATGTTTTCCTGCTTTAAGAAAATCGATAGCAATAGCCGCATGCATATAAGGAGGGGTACAGATAGACACAGCATCAATATTAGAATCATTTAGTAACTCTTTGTAGTCAGCAACAACTTTGACTTCTAAATTATATTTTTTTGCCAAACTTCCAGCCTTTTCAGGATAAATATCAGACATAGCTACAATTGTACAACTTCCAGGCATTTCGAGATAAGCTTCAATATGTGATTTTGAAATAGATCCAGTTCCTATAATGGCAATGTTCGTCATATGAATCTTTCCTTTCTGTAAGAAAGTGGTTTTTTAAAACAAAGATGCAGATAGCGCTTTCAAAAAAACGTTAACTCAGATTTTAAAAGGTATTTCCTACTGATCGTTTATAGATATACTAGTATGGTAGTACAAAATGTATTATAATATAAATATTCTGAATTTTGAATACTTTTTTAGTTTTTTATTTTTGAGGCCCTGTGGTCTCTATCTTAAGAATCTTTTTAGGGATTCTCAAAATCTCGAGATATAAACAGAATAAAAACAGAATAATCAAAAAATATATGTTGCTTTAATATACTTGTATGGTAGTATGTTAGTGAAAGGAGTATAGACGATGAATATGAACTTAAAAAATCAAAGCATTTCTACTAGAGAACAAGTTTACCATATGTTAAAAGATCAAATATTAAGTCTTAAACTTGCTCCTGGGACCAATATTTCTGAAAAAGAAATTTCAGAGCAATTCCAAGTTAGCCGTACACCAGTAAGGGAGAGTTTTTTAAAATTATCTCAAGAAGGGTTATTAGACATTTACCCTCAAAGAGGAACCTTTATTTCCTTAATTGATCTAGATCTTGTAGAGGAAGCAAGATTTATGAGGGAACAACTTGAAAAGGCTGTTATTAAATTAGCCTGTAAGTGCCTTCCTAAAGAGACGATGATTGCTTTAGAAATGAATTTAAATATGCAAAGAATATGTATTAAAGAAAAAGACTATAAAAAAATGTTTGAGTTAGATGAGGAATTTCATAGAACGATCTTTGCTGGATGTAATAAAGAAAAAACATGGTTAATTATTCAACAAATGAATGTTCACTTTAATAGAAGTCGAATGTTAAGACTAGTCACAGATTATAACTGGGATGGTATTTTGCTTCAACATGAAAGTATTTTTAAAGCGATACAAAAACATGATGTACAAGAAGCTGAACAACTAATGGAAGAGCATTTAAAACTTGTTATTATAGACAGAGAATTATTAAAGAAAGAGCATCCACATTATTTTAAATAAAAACTGAACTTGTATTAGTAATGTTTCCATAACTTGAAATATTGGCCCATATAATAGAGCTCTCTATTACATGGGCTCCTTATCTATTCATTCTTACTTTTAGCTTGTCAATCTATGAATAAAACATTATTTATGAAATGTCTCCTAGAAGAGGAGTAAGTTTTATAGACATTTTTATGAAAGGTGAAAACTGAAATGAAAACGCATTCAATGGAGAGATTTATTATAATAAATAATAGACTTATCTTTTTATATTAAAAAAGTGCTATTTTAATATGAAAAAGGAGGTGGTGGAAGATAACTTTAACTATCAGGTTTCATAATAAGCTATTAACTAGGTTCAGTGTAATTTTAGTCCTTTTCTCTTCAAGCTGCCTATGATTTATAAATAAAGGAGTTGAGCATGAGCAACCAAAAAAATGACTATCCTTATCCTATTCACAAAGTAATCTCTTAGGACATATTTGAGAGGAGAGAAAGAATGAAGTCTGCAAATAGGAAATTAACAGTAAAGAATTTTATTGGTTATGGAACAATGGACTTATTTGGAGGTGGAGCATTCGCAATTATTGGAGCATGGATGTTATATTTTTATATTACCTTTTGTGGTCTTACTCCTGTTGAAGCAGGGTCAATTATTGCCATCGCCCGTATTGTTGATGCTATTGCAAGTCCACTTATGGGTCATATCACTGATAATTTTGGCCGTACAAAACTTGGAAAGAAGTTTGGAAGACGTAGGTTTTTTCTATTACTTGGAGCGCCTTTAATGGTTATTTATTCTTTACTTTGGATTTCTGATATGAGCTATTGGTATTACTTGATAGTATACATTTTGTTAGAGTTCTTGGCAGCAATGGTGTTAATTCCATTTGAAACTCTTGGAGCTGAAATGACAGATGATTTTAATGAACGTACAAAGCTTTCAACTATTAGATTAATCTATTCAGGATTAGGGACATTTTTAGCTACTTTTATTCCTGGTCGATTATTTGAAATATTTGGGAAGGACTCACCACAAGCTTTTCTTTATAATGGGATTATCTTTACGTTTATCTTTATGGCTTCGCTGTTAATTACACATAGAACAACATGGGAACGTAATATAGAAGAAGATATTACAAGACCTTCTGAAACCGAAAAATTACCTCTTATGGAAACTACAAAAAAATTCATCATTGATTTATCATCTACTTTAAGAATTAAAAGTTTTCGTCAACATCTCACAATGTACATTTGCTCCTTTACAGCAATGGATATTTTAAATGCAGTTTTTGTCTATTTTATCGTCTTTTCGTTGAACAAAGATGCTGTATTAGCATCTGATTTATTATCTATTGGATCACTCCTTCAAATGATATGTACATTATTGTTTGGATGGCTTGTTATTAAAATTGGACCAGCTCCATCACTGAAAATCTCTTATTTTGCGATTATGATAAGTATAAGTGGTTACATATTTTTATATTTTACACAGCCAACTTATATGATTATTGCTTTGTACATTCTTTCTACTGTGTTAGGAATAGGGAAGAGTGGCCTGTATTATATTCCATGGAATATTTACACGTTTATTCCTGATGTAGATGAAATGGTAACGCAAAGAAGAAGAGAAGGCATATTTGCAGGTATTATGACCTTTACACGTAAAAGCACTACAGCATTAGCAACTTTCTTAGTAGGGGTTGTTTTGCAAGAGACTGGATTTAATGCAAATGCCACGACCCAATCAACAACAGCAGTAAATGGGATTACGAGTATTTTATTTTTTGGAACAATTGGACTTATTATTATTAGTTTAATTGTAGCTTTTAGATTCAAACTATCTAAGAAGACTCACTCTATTATGCTTGCGGAGATTAATAGATTAAAAAACAACGGGTCAATGGAACAAGCAGACAAAGAAACACGCATTACTTTGAAAGCGCTAACAGGGTGGGAGTATGAGAAGCTCTGGGGGCACAATAATGTAGGATATCAGCAGCCAGTCAGAAGTTTTGAAGAAACAGATTTTAAACAGAAAGACTTTAACTAATGCCAATTATAAACTTAACTTAGGATGTAGCGAATAAGGGATTTTAAAAATTCCAGGGGAACTTTAATTGCTTATAAAAGTAAATTTGTCAATTTTGTTTGAATATTCAGGAAAATGCAATATAATTATGTTAATACTACCATACTAGTATGTTATCTCTAAAAAAAGATTCGCTTAAATTCCTTATTTTCACTATTGATTAATAAACATATAGAAAAGGAAAGGTAGGACCACTATTAATTTGGTTTCAAAGAAGTTTACTTGTATTAAATGAAGGGAGGTATTTTAAAATTAAAACCTTTACTTTAAAAAATCTTTAAAAGTAATATTCAATAACAATTCAAAGATTTCCATGTTGAGTTTAACTAATAAAAGGGGGATAAATAATATGCAAATGACATTTCGGTGGTATGGGGAAGGGAATGATTCTATTTCATTAAACAAAATTCGCCAAATCCCTGGAATAAAAGGAGTCGTATGGGCACTTCATGATATCCCTGTTGGAGAGATTTGGCCTGTTCAAAGGATAGAAGAAGTAGTAAATCAAGCAAAAAAATATGGATTAAATACCGATGTTGTTGAGAGTGTCAATATTCACGAAGACATAAAACTTGGATTGAATACGAGAAACAAATATATAAATGCGTATAAGGAAACATTAAAAAACTTAAGCAAATTTGGTGTTAAGGTTGTATGTTATAATTTCATGCCAGTATTTGACTGGCTTCGCACGGATTTATTTAAAGAAATGGAAGACGGCAGTACAGCCTTATTTTTCGATGCTAAAAAAGTTCTTTCACTTACACCTGAACAGGTTGTGAGGGATATGGAAGAGAACTCAAAAGATTTTACTCTTCCTGGTTGGGAGCCTGAAAGATTAAAAGACTTACAAGATCTCTTTGATCAATACAAAAGCGTTACTGAAGCACAGTTACTAGAGAATCTGACTTATTTCTTGAAGGAAGTGTGCCCTACGGCTGAACAATGTGGTATTAAATTAGCTATTCATCCAGATGATCCACCATTTTCTATATTTGGATTACCCCGCATTGTAAAAAACAAGAAGGATATTCAATCTATATTAAGTGCTGTAGACAGTCCTTCAAATGGACTAACATTTTGCTCTGGTTCATTAGGGGGAAATCCTAATAACGATTTAATTGATATCGTACAATCCTTTATCAATCAAATCCCTTTTGCTCATATTCGGAATGTCAAACATTTTGAAGATGGCAGTTTTATTGAAGCATCCCATCGAAATGAAGATGGCTCTTTACCTATTACAGGAATAGTCAATACATTATTTGCCCGTAATTTTAAAGGTTATATTCGTCCTGACCATGGAAGACATATTTGGGATGAAGTGTGTAGACCGGGATACGGGTTATATGATCGTGCTTTAGGCGCCATGTATTTACAAGGTGCATGGGATGCTAACGTATCATTAAGAAACCGTTCTCTTGAAAAGATTAATTTTCAAAACATTTAGTACATTATTTATCGAGATAAGGGGAGAAAAGGAATAATATCAATTTGTTTCTTTTCTTCTAAAAGCTCACCTTCGTCATGTAAGCGCTTCATTAGTTTGTGTGTGCATAATGGTTTGAGATGGAGGCGTTAGAATGTCTACAAACAATAAAGAAATTACTCTCAAAACAAGTATAGGATTTGGTTTGACAGATATGATGGGTGGAGGAGCCTTCACAATTATTGGAGCTTGGCTATTGTTTTTCTATACAAAGTTTGCTGGCTTATCGGCTGTTGAAGCAGCATCAATTATTGCTATTGCCCGAGTAATTGATGCGGTTATTAGTTTATTTATGGGAAGTTTTTCGGATAACTTTCTAAAATTAAAATTGGGTAGACGATTTGGAAGACGCAGATTTTTCCTGTTGATTGGATCACCATTAATGCTTGTTTACGCTTTACTATGGGTAGACGGAATGGGTTATTTATACTACTTATTCAGCTACTTAATGTTTGAAATCATCGCAGCGATGGTGTTAATTCCATGGGAGACACTTCCTTCAGAAATGACAACAGATTTTAACAAAAGAACGAAGTTATCAACGGCTAGAATGTTTATTTCAGGTGTTGGCACATTTTTAGCTACCTTTATTCCAGGTCAACTATTTAGTGCTTTAGGGCAAGATAACTCTATGTCCTTCCTTGTCAATGGCGTATTTTTTGCTGTTATCTATGCTATTTGTGTTTTTATTTCTTTTCGCTCGACATGGGAAAGAGAACTTTCTCCAGAAGATATGCAAAAATTATTAGATCAAGAGAAAGAGCATAAAAACTTTTCGGAAATCCTTACAGGAATTACTCGAACATTAGTTGATTTTGGTTCAACCTTCAAAGTGAAAAGTTTCCGTAAGCATCTACTTATCTATATTTGTTCTATGACTGCTAAAGATGCATTTAATGCTGTGTTTGTATTCTACTGTGTCTATGCTTTGCATAGTTCCTCAACTGTTGCAGCAAATTTACTTTCATTTAGTATTATTGGACTACCGGGTGCAATTATTTATGGGTTTTTATTAATTAAAATTGGACCAGGAAATCTATTTAAAATTTCTTACTCTACTATGCTTCTTTGTATAGCAGCATATGCAGCCGTTTATTTTATTCATCCAGACAATTTAATCCTAACTTTAATAATCATCTCGTTTGTATATCAGATTGGAAGGAGTATGCTAGAGTTTATACCTTGGAATGTATTTCCGTTTATTCCAGACGTCGATGAGATAATTACGACCAAAAGACGAGAAGGGATTTTTGCATCTGTAATGACGTTCTTTAGAAAGTCTTCTGTTGCATTGGCTACTTTTTTAGTTGGAGCAATCTTAGAGGGTGGAGGTTTTGTGCAAAATGCCACTTCACAGCCAGTAGGCGCTGTTCATGCAATTATAGGGATTATGATTTTTGGGGTAGGTGGATTACTGCTCATCTCCTTGATTGCAGCATTTACATTTAAGTTAAATAAAGAAACGCATTCAATTCTTGTTGCTGAAATAGACCGTTTGAAAAATAACGGAAGCAAGGATGATGTTGACCAAAAGACAAAAGAAGTTGTAGAAGCACTTACAGGTTATAAATATGAAAAACTATGGGGAAATGATAAAAAAACTCAATTACCTCATATAAAAGTTAATTAATAGGAGTGATGAAACAAATGAAACCATTTATGAATAATGACTTTTTACTTCAAACTGAAACAGCTAAAAGACTGTTCCATGATTATGCTTCTAAAATGCCAATCTATGATTACCATTGTCATTTAGATCCACGCGAAATTTATGAAAATAGAACTTATAAAGATATGACAGAATTATGGTTAGAGGGAGATCATTATAAATGGCGTGCAATGAGGGCAAATGGTGTAGACGAGTATTATATTACTGGAGAGGCTAGCGGATATGAAAAATTTGAAAAGTGGGCTGAAACAGTTGAGAAGTTAATAGGAAATCCACTTTATCATTGGACACATATGGAATTAAGACAATATTTTAATGTAGAAACTATTTTAAAAAGAACTACAGCAAAAGATATTTGGGATATATGTAATGAGAAGCTAAAGGAGCAAAATTTCTCAGCAAGGGCGTTAATTAAACACTCAAACGTAACATTCATCGGAACAACAGACGATCCAATGGATGATTTGCATTATCATAAGCTATTGCAAGAGGATAGAGGCTTTTCTACAACTGTTTTACCATCGTTTCGACCAGACAAAGTTATGTCTATTCAACATGAATCTTGGAGAGATTATGTCAGAGATTTAGGAGATGTAGCAGGGATTCGCATAACCAATTTTACAGAACTAATAGATGCCTTAGAGAATAGGCTGGATTATTTTCAGAACATAGGCTGTAAATTAGCTGATCATAGTTTAGAGACAGTTGTTTTTGAAAATGCTACCTTACAAGAATTAGATGCGATTGTGGAAAAGAGGTTACATGGGGAAGCTCTTTCATTAAAGGAAATCTATCAGTTTCTAGCGCAATTGCTAGTAAGGCTTGGAAAGTCTTATAGTCGGAGAAAATGGGTTATGCAATATCATATTGGTGCTTTAAGAAATGCTAATTCTCATCTATTCTATAATATTGGTTCAAACGTAGGATGTGATTCTATGAAAGATGACTCTATTGCTATCCCTTTATGTCAGTTGCTTGACGAATTAGATAAAGTTCAGCAACTTCCTAAAACAGTTTTATATGGATTAAATCCAAAGGATAATGAATTATTAGCAACAATAGCAGGGAATTTTCAAAGAGGGGAAACACCTTCAAAAGTTCAATTTGGTTCTGCTTGGTGGTTTAATGACCATATAGATGGTATGGTTGCTCAAATGAAAACACTTGGCAATGTAGGAGTATTATCTAGATTTATTGGAATGTTAACGGATTCACGTAGCTTTTTATCATACAGTCGCCATGAGTATTTTAGACGAATCTTATGCAATATTTTAGGTGAATGGGTTGAGAATGGCGAATATCCATATGATTTAGAATGGCTAGGGCAAATTGTCCAGGATATATCCTACAACAATGCTTCGGAGTATTTTGAAATTAAACTGAAAGAAGCCATCATTTCCCCGTCTTAAAGATAAATAATAATGTAGAAGTTAGGAGAAGGTGTACAAATGCTACGATTAGGAAAAGAAGAATTAAAAAATAAAAAAGATTGCTTTGAGAAGATAGGGATCAAAACACCGGAATATAACTTTGAGGAAGTTTGGGAAGCTACGAAAAAAGAGCCCCTTTGGTTACACATTGGAGGAGGAAACTTGTTTAGAGCCTTCCACTCAGTCTTACAACATCATTTAATAGAATTAAAAGAGGCTGATAAGGGAATTATTGTTGTTTCAACTAGCAATGATGGCAAGATAGAAAAAGCTTATCATCCTTATGATAATTTGTGTTTAGATGTTACCATGAAAGTAGATGGGACATTGGATATGGAAGTCATAGCAAGTGTTGCAGAAAGTATCACAGCAGATTCTAAAACTTCATCTTGGAAAAGGTTGAAGGGAATTTTCAGGAATCCTTCTCTACAATTTATAACTCTTACAATTACTGAAAAAGGATATAATTTAAAAGATATGGATGGTAAAATCCAGTATTCTATTCAAAAAGAAATTGAGCAAGGACTTGAAAACCCAAAACATACAATGGTAATATTAACAGCACTTTTATTTGAACGGTATCAGAATGGAAAAGTACCATTAGCATTGGTAAGTACAGATAATTTTTCTCATAATGGGGATAAGTTAAAAGAGGCTGTTATGACAGTAGCTTCTAGGTGGAAGGAAATGAATACTGTAGATCAAGGGTTTATTGAGTATTTAAATGACGAGGATGTTATTACATTTCCATGGAGTATGATTGATAAAATTACCCCGAATCCTTCTTTAGATGTACAAGAGAAATTGAAAGAAGTAGGATTCGGAAGTATAGATTTAATTCAAACGCGAAAAAATGGACCAACAATAGCTCCTTTTGTGAATACTGAAGAATCTGAATACCTTGTTATTGAAGATTCTTTTCCAAATGGAAGACCGTCTTTAGAAAAAGCTGGTGTATATTTTACAGAAAGAGAAGTTGTTGATCGCGTAGAAAGGATGAAAGTATGCACTTGTTTGAATCCGCTGCATACAGCATTAGCCATATTCGGTTGTTTGCTTAATTATACGTCGATTGCTGCCGAGATGAAGGATAAAGATTTGAAGGCATTAGTAGAGAAAATTGGGTATGTTGAAGGTATGAAGGTAGTGGTGGATCCAGGGATTATTAATCCGAGGGAATTTTTGAGAGAAGTGATTGAAATCCGCTTTGCGAATCCGAACAACCCAGATACACCACAACGAATCGCTACAGATACTTCACAAAAGCTAAGCATTCGTTTTGGAGAAACATTAAAATTATATGTAGAAAGAGACGATCTAGATGTAAACCACTTAACTTTTATTCCATTAACAATTGCAGCTTGGTGTCGTTATTTAATGGGGATTAATGATGATGGGGAAGCATTCACCCCTAGTCCAGACCCTCTGCTAGAAGAGGTACAGCAATATATTCAAAAGATAGAGTTTGGAAATCCAGATTCTGTTCATAATCATTTAAAACCTATACTAACAAATGCACAAATCTTTGGGGTTGATTTATATGAAATCGGTTTGGGAGGAAAAATAGAAGAATTTTTTAAACTCCTAATTAAGGCACCAGGGGCAGTAAGAACAACGTTGCATAACATGGTGAGAATGCCTTAGATGTTTACTAAGGCAAGGAATAAAAAAGGCCAAGCACTTTTTTAAAAGTCTTGGCCTTATATATTTCTAAACCTTCTCTCATAATCTTAGTTAAGAATTCTGCCTATCCCGAAAGAAGGAGGATATGTTTCCAAAATCAATAAGAACTTGTCCGTCAATTGTTTGGATTAGCTTCATAAGTCAGCCCCTTACAGGAGATCGTTTTCTAGTTACTAGGGGCGGTTCTTTACTAGTATGAATTTCATATACTCTTTACAAGTTATTCGTGAGGGGATTGATATTCTATGTTCCTATTGCATTATTTTTGTCCCCGGTCCACCAGTAGACACTTTATCTTCGGAAGCCTCACTCTCTAGCTCTCTATATTTTTCTTCCCAGAAATCCGCTCCATCTATTTCTACTTTGCTTGGATCAAAAATTGGATCTTTTCCTGCTTTTCTTTGAACTTCATAATCCTTTAATACTTTTAAAGCTGGTTTTGTTAGAAATAAAATAGCAATAAGATTAAGCCA
This sequence comes from Priestia filamentosa, assembly GCF_900177535.1. Taxonomy (NCBI): domain Bacteria; kingdom Bacillati; phylum Bacillota; class Bacilli; order Caryophanales; family Bacillaceae; genus Priestia; species Priestia filamentosa. The sequence goes on along the minus strand of NZ_FXAJ01000002.1, from coordinate 1,211,003 downwards.
TGCCATGCTGCCTATACCTAAATCCCCTAGAGCCCATAATAAAGATGCTGATTCAACACTTCCAATATAAACCATAAGTAAAAATACGATTTTCAGAATCGTTTTCAACCACTGCATTTTTAGTTTTTTATCGAGATAGATAAGAGTCGTTTCGGCAATATAATAATAAGCCATTAGGGTGGTGAAGGCAAAGAAGAAGATGGCGATAGATATAAATATTGATCCAAATCCCGGTAATACAGTGTCTACTGCTTCCTGAGTATAGATGGGGCCAGCTTCAACATTTTCCATCGTTTCCACAATGGGTTCTTTTCCTTCTGGAGTAACGCTATACATACCAGTTACGAGAATCATAAGAGCCGTCGCTGTACATACAACAATTGTATCGATATAGACTGAAAATGCTTGGACTAACCCTTGCTTGGCAGGGTGGGAAACTTCAGCTGCCGCTGAACTATATGTTGCTTCCCCAACACCAGCAACATTTGAAAACACGGCTCTTTTAACACCCCAGGCAATCGCTGCCCCAACAATCCCACCAAAGGCCTCATTCACACCGAATGCACTCGAGAATATAAGAGCGAACATAGAGGGAACTTCCTTCATATTTGCAAATAAAATAATGAAAGTAACGATCACATACCCTACAGCCATGAAGGGAACTATTTTGTCTGCAACATTAGCAATTCGCTTAACACCACCAAAAATGATTGTTGCAAGCAAAACAACCAATAAAACCCCAGTGATGCTCTTATTTATACCGGATGTATTTTCAAATCCAACAGCAATAGTACTTGATTGTATACCAGGCAATAAGAATCCATAGGAAATGGTAACAACGATAGCGACTAACGAAGCAAACCATTTTATCTTTAAACCTTTTTCGATAAAGTAGGGTGTACCCCCTCGGTACTCATTTCCTACTTTACTTTTGTATACTTGGGCAAGAGTGGACTCGATAAAAGCACTTGCTCCTCCTAATAGAGCCATAATCCACATCCAGAACACCGCCCCTGGTCCTCCAAAGGCAATAGCTGTCGCTACACCTGCTATATTACCAATTCCTACACGTCCTGCTAGAGCCATACAAAAAGCCTGAAAAGATGATACTCCTGAATCAGAACTTTTGCCTTCGAACAGCAACTTAATCATTTCTTTAAAATATCGTATCTGCAGAAAGCGGGTCATGATCGAGAAAAACAATCCTGCTCCAAGAGCAAAGACAACTAATCCGAGGCTCCATACTTGTCCAACTAACCATTCCACTAATTTTTCCATCCAATTCCTCCTTAATATAATGTTTGTAGGTTCAGGAAAAATGTTAATTATTTTAATATTCAGAAAAATAAAGTGCTGTTAGTATCAGCTTTCAAGTGCATAAGAGACAATTCGTTTTGGATATCTGAATGTTTATAGCTACCAAATAGGGCTGCGGTGCTTATATTGTAATCATTAATTTATAATTCCATACTTTTTTGATTACACACCTGCAGCTAGGCCAAATGGAATTATTAGTCGCTTTTTTATGTGAATTATTTTAATAAGAATCCAGTTGGTAAAGGGTCTGTCGGATCTAATATAAATTTTTGCATTCCTGTAATAAAACCACGGCTTGCCAACGTAAACTTATATCCATTTTCTGTATGGTTGGCAAATTGTACTTTCAAAGAGCTGTCAAAAATACTTTCATTTACAAATGGTGGTTCCATGTACAATCTACTATTAGAAAGCAAGCTTGTATAACATGCCATTGTTGATCCAAAGCCAGGGGAACGAACTATATACTCATCATTACGAAAAGTGATCGTTTTAATTCGCTTCTCTTCTAGATGGGAAGTATCCATTAAAATGATACTTTTTACAGGTGTTTTTGATTTGAGAGATTGAAGAACTGTTTTTCCCCATCTTTTCAATTCGGAAAGCTCTTCAATACGAATCTCTGCAGAAGTATCACATTTTTCAAACACAGCATATAATTGATCGGCTTGGACGAGAGAGTACCGGGAGTTTAAACGCTCATAAGGCAAAGGAATATTTACATGGGTTACTTGACATGGTTCACTTTCTATCAAAACCGAAACGACTTCATCATTCTGTATAGTAGCAGTAACTGGGATCACACCACTGACTGTTTCAATTTTGTAGTTGTTTGATGCCCTTGGTTGTAAATAGCCGCATTCTAGTAAAGCTGTAATCACGGCAACAATACCACCATAATGAAGAGGGATTGTTCCTTCATGATTTAAAAATATGACTGCAGCATCTGCTTCTTGGTTAATCGGTGGAACAATAAGACAGCCATTTAGGCCTGAAAAACCCCGTGGTTCATTTAATAAAAGCTTGATTTCTTCTGCAAAAGCATGTGCAAGCTGTGTATTTAACTGTTTTAAGTTTTGGTAATGAATAAAAGGTACGTCTTTGATAATACGAAAAGCCTCACCGGCTACGTGTACATCTATTGTTGAGTACATTTTTTGAATTTTCATTTCACGTCCTCCGTTTCATGTTGCATTGGGGGAATAAGCAAGAACCCTTCTTTAAGTGGATCTTCTTCATTGTAGAAGAATTGATGCAATCCCATTAACCAAGCAGATCCTGTGATTCTAGTCACTACAGCTTCATGTCCTTCTACATCTGTTGTTTCCAATATACGTCCCCTAAATAGGGAACCAACAATACTTTCATGAACAAAATCTTCATCAATTGAAATTTTTTGATTACTATATAGCACGGCTAATTTAGCAGAGGTACCTGTTCCACATGGAGAACGATCAATTCCTCCTGGAGGGACAATCACTGTGTTTTTTACATCTGCTTCTTCATGAGTTGGTTCAGTGAAAAATTCAACATGAGTTAACCCTCGAATAAATGAATATTGGGGGTGAATAATTTCTGTTTTTCCATTAATAGTGTTTCGAATGTTGATGGCTTTTTCGATTATTGTGGAAGCATTCTCTGGAATTAAATCCAAACCAACGGATTTAGCATCAATAATCGCATAAAAGTTTCCACCATATGCAATGTCAGCATCGATACTTCCAATTCCTTCAACATCAATGGAAACTTTCTTTAAAAGAAAGGCTGGAATATTGCAAAAGGATACTTCTTTTGCTTTTCCATTTTCAACGGAAATATCTACCTCAATAAGGCCAGCAGGCGTATCTAACTTTAATGAAGTAACCGGCTCCTGGACAGGAATTAATCCTGATTCAATTAAAGCAGTACATACACCAATCGTATCATGACCACACATTGGCAGATATCCACCGGTTTCTATGTAAATTACGCCAATATCTGCCTCTGGATGACACGGATCGGTTAACAAAGCACCAGACATAACATCATGACCCCGTGGTTCATTCATTAAAAGCTTGCGGATCCAGTCATACTTCTTTTGCATGTAAAGCATTTTCTCCGACATGGTTTTTCCTACTAGTTCCGGAAGACCACTAATCAGCGTCCTCGTTGGATTGCCACCCGTATGTGTATCAATTGTTGTAAAGACTTTTTGTGCTCTCATCGACCCAACACCCTTTCTTTAAAACGATTAAAGCTAAGCGGTTCAATAGGAATAGACGTTTCTTTTTTATTAATTAATTCTTCTACTATTTTTCCTGTTACTGCTGCTAAGCTGATTCCATCACCTTCATGACCAGCAGCAATATAATAGTTTGGAATCTTGTCCACCCGCGAAACGATAGGTAAATGGTCTTCCGTCCATGGTCTCAGCCCTGCATATGAACGAATTACCATCATATCTGCCATTTTCGGATAAAAGCGGATTGCTCTGTTAGCAATACATTTGATGATCTCATTGTTTACTTTTGTATTAAAACCAACGAATTCTCTGCTGCTTCCAATTAAAAAGTTCTGACTTTCCGTTGGTTCAAAGACAAGTGCTACCCCGTATTTTTCAGTTAGTGGATCAACACAACGCTGTCCACCAAACTTAGAAATGAGGTAACCAAACTCCATTACTTTCCGAGCTCCCACGTGTTCTTGTCTTGAGGCAACGATAATATGTCCTTTTCTCGGTTCAATCGGTATCGAAAGATCGAGCATTTTTCCTATTCGAGGAGCCCATACCCCGGCTGCATTGACGACATGATCTGCAGTAAACACTCCGTTAGTCGTTTCTACAGTAAATGAACTGCTATTTTGTTTTTTAATCTCCAAAACTTCGGTATGTTTGAAGACTTTGGCTCCTAATTTTTTGGCTTCCTTGAGAAGAGAAAAGGCTAGTAGATAAGGGTTAACCGTGGAGTCAGTAGCACATTCTAATCCGCCTAATAAGTCATCTGCAAAAAAGGGGGACTCCTGCTTAATATCCTGACGATCAAGCATTCGAAATGGTAAACCAGCGGCTTTTTGACGGTTAACCCATTTTTGGGCTGCTTCCATCTCTTCGTCTGACTCACAAACAAGAATGCTTCCTGGAGCTCGGTATTCAAAAGGGTGCTCTAATTCTCTGCTTAATGTATCTACTAACTCCTGGCTAAATAACGACATTTGACTATCAAAACCCGGGTCTTTATCAATCGCCAAAATATTGCCGTCACATCGTGAAGACGTGCCACTAACAAATTCTCCTTTTTCAATTATGGTTACATCTCTACCGTATTTAGAAGCATAATAGGCTATTGAACAGCCAATAATTCCTCCACCAATTACTAAAACGTCACAGTGTCTCACATATCTTTTCTCCCCTCGGTGAATTTGTTTCATCATTAAATAGTGCAATTAATGTGCCAACTTAGTTCAAATTTCTGTATATAGAGAATATTTTTCTATCTTCTGATGTTAGATCTAATTGACAGAGACCAAAGAACATGAAGATGTGCGAAACTAAATTAAGGGAAAATACGGTTTTTTTAGAAAGTGTGACATTTATTTATATAACTAGACATTTTTCAAATATTCATTCAGTCTGATTCTCTCAATTTTAAAAAATATAATATTGATTGCCTCTTACCTAATAACAAAAATGATTGTAAAAATATTTTGAACATTTTATGAACAAATGTATAATTTTTTATACAGTGTTGATTGTTTTTTACACTTTAGGAGGGGAACGCTATGGTATTTTCATTACCGTCAGTAAAAGAACTAATAATGAATGTATCGTTCGATAGGAGTCACATTGAACGAAAAAACGGCGAATTTTATTATCGTTCAACAGCCAAAACAGATGAACTTCTATGTAAGACCGTAGATGAGAACGAGTCATTGTCTACATTAATAGAAGCATTTAGCCACCATTCGGCAGTTGTTATTCTAGATTCAAACAAAAAACCTGTAGGCTGTATAACTGCTTCCCGAATGATTCGTTTTCTTTATAACTATTACAATCAATTGAAAGCATTTTATAAGACTATTATTCAAACTTCAGATGCCTCAGTTACGGTTATTGATGCCAACGAGAACGTTTGCACATGGACGGAAGGAGCGGAAAAGATATTCTCGGTTACCCGTCAAGATATAATGGGGCAGCCTATTACTGACTTTTTCGATTACAAAAAATTAGAAATTTTGCAATCCCTGTATAAAGGAAAAAGTATTGTAGGTCATTACCATCAGCCTCGATCTGATTTATTTGTCTTAATTAACTCTAATCCTGTTTATTTAGAGGGAGAGATTATCGGTGCAGTCGTCTCAGAAACAGATGTCACGAATCAAGTAGCACTTAATGAGAAGTTATTTAACATGTCCAACGAAGTACATCGTTTAGAACAAGAAGTAGCGAAGTATAAGGATTCATCTGATCCCTTTCATTCCATTAAAGGAAAGAGTTCTGCCTTACAAAGAACAGTGAACTTGGCTAGAAAGGTGTGTTCTGTTAAATCTACAGTTTTAATACTAGGGGAGAGTGGGGTGGGGAAAGAAGTGTTTGCTAAAGCTATTCATGAAGCGAGCGAAGAGCCAAACGCACCTTTTATTTCAATTAATTGCGGTGCAATACCAGCCTCTTTATTTGAAAGTGAATTGTTCGGGTATGAGCGCGGCGCCTTCTCAGGGGCTAACAGTAAAGGAAAAAAAGGAAAAATAGAATTAGCAAAAGGAGGCACATTATTTCTTGATGAAATAGGTGAAATGCCACTCGAAATGCAAGTAAAGCTTCTACGGGTATTTCAAGAGCGGAGATATTATCGTGTTGGAGGAGAGAAAGAAATCGATATCAATTTTCGTCTCATTGCGGCTACAAATCGTGATTTACATGAACTAATGAAAGAAGGGAAGTTTCGGGAAGATTTATATTACCGCTTAAATGTAGTCAGTCTACACATTCCTCCTTTAAGGGAGCGGAAAGAAGATATTATTGAATTGACTCACTATTTTTTAAATGATTTTTCATTAAGCTATCAACGCCCTATTCACGAATTTCCTCCAGAGGTAATCCAGGAAATGCTTCGTTATGATTGGCCTGGCAATATTCGCGAACTTCGCAATATCGTTGAACGGCTTATCGTATTTGCGACAGATGGCGTAATAAAAAGAGAATATTTGCCCTTTAATACAAGTAATATCAGCTTTGAAAGTACTCTAAAGAATGCATCTAGTGTAATTATAGAAAATGACTCCACGATACTACCGCTCCAAGAAGAAATGAATCAATATGAGAAAAAAATAATTGAAAGAGCATTACAAATTCTAAATGGAAACAAAGTAGAATGTGCTAAGCAACTCGGTATCACAAGAGCTACTTTATATAATCGATTGAAGCGGCTTGGCATAAATTAATCCTCTTCCACCTCTAAGTTGGCACGTTTTTTGCATAATAATTTTATACAAAGAGATTAGAGGAGGAATACAAATGTCTAACAAAGAGAGCGTTGTTATTTGTCGCTGTGAGGAAGTTACTTATGGGCAACTTCAAACAACAGCAAATGAACATAAATGTACAGCGAGAGAATTGAAATTAAGAACAAGGGCAGGTATGGGTTTTTGTGGCGGTCGTACATGCAGGCTAACCTTAGATAGGATTATCGAAAGTGTCATTCCTGAGGTGTTATCTAGTGAGATTCCATTAAAATACCAGCCCCCGATTCGACCAGTAACGTTTGGAACAGTAGGTGGAAATCAATGAGTAGAATATTGGATCATCCTATTCTAGGCAGTTTAGATAGTAGAGAACGTATTTCTTTTCGATTTGATGGAGTTACATATGAAGCCTACAAAAATGAAACAATTGCTGCTGCTCTTTTAGCAAATGGAATTAGAAAACTCCGTGTTCACGAAGATAGCGGAACACCTAGAGGTATTTATTGCAACATCGGTCATTGCTTGGAGTGTCGGGTAACAGTTAATAATCAAAAAAATGTCAGAGCTTGCTTAACTATTGTAGAAAAAGACATGATTGTTGAAAGTGGAAAACGTCATCCAAATATTGTGAGAGGGATGGTGGAAAAGCAATGATTGATGTAATTGTAATTGGAGGAGGGCCAGCGGGGTTAGCAGGAGCTATTGCCTGCGCGAGCTTTGGTCTCAAAGTAAAAGTTATTGATGAGTTTATAAAGCCAGGTGGCCGTTTGCTTGGACAACTTCATCAAGAACCTTCTGGTGAATGGTGGAATGGCATTAAAGAATCAGAACGACTCCATCAAGAAGCGAAAAGATTATCGGTCGATATCTGTTGTGGTGTATCCGTTTATAATTTAGAAAAAGAAGAACACCTATGGAATGTGCATACAAGTTCAGGTACGCTGGAAGCACCATTTGTATTAGTAGCCACTGGAGCCGCGGAATACCCTATTCCGCTACCAGGCTGGACCCTTCCCGGTGTCATGTCAATCGGTGCGGCTCAAGTAATGACGAATGTCCACCGCGTCCAAGTTGGCAAAAAAGGGATCATTATCGGAGCAAATATTTTAGCATTTGCGATCTTAAATGAATTACAACTAGCCGGAATTAAGGTTGATCGGGTGATACTTCCAGAAAAAAGTCCCCTTAGCCAAAAAGCAGGTGAACCAGAGGCGGTTATGAAATCACTTTTAAATGCAGCTCATCTAGCTCCATCGCCATTATTACGCATTGGGAGTCATGTCATGAAAAATAATCGAATGAGAAAAATCGGTTTGAACTTTTATCCCAAAAATGGCATGAAAGTGAGCGGGACCCCTCTCCAGCTCCGTAAAGCTGCCCTTGAAATCATAGGCAAGGATAGGGTGGAAGGAATTCGTGCTGCTGATATTGATGCTAATGGTAATGTTATTGCTGGATCTGAAACGATTTACGAGGCAGATTTTGTCTGTATAGCAGGAGGATTATATCCGCTGGCAGAGCTTGCTGCCGTGGCTGGTTGTCCATTTCAATACATTCCAGAACTTGGCGGCCATGTGCCCCATCATTCAGAGACGATGGAAACCCCTCTTGATGGGTTATTTGTAGCGGGGAATATCACCGGTATTGAAAGTGGTAAAATTGCTATGGCCCAAGGAACAACTGCAGGCTTGTCAATCGCCAAATATGCTGGGAAAAAGTCAGAAACCATTGATCAGCAATTACAACAAGCAATACAAAATGTTCGTACTGTTCGAAGGCAAGCTACCATCCAGTTTAATCCTAAGATTGACAGCGGAAGGAATAAAATGAGGGAGCTATGGGGGAGTCTCTATTTTTCAACGCAAAGATAGTTTGATTTACAAATAAACTTTTTACGAGTTTGAGCAGAGTTCACCCTCATGGTGAACCTGCTAATTTAAATATTTAACTCACATTAACTTCACTTAGTATGTCATTTTTACTTCAAATCAAAATTTTTGAATATCAGATAGGATTAGAGGAAACGCATAAAAATTTCACATCGGCATCAGTGTGGTTAATCCAATTATGTGGGGTAGCTGAGTCTAAATAAATACAGTCAAGAGGATGTAAATCATGTTCTTCATCATCAATAAGGACAGTAAGAGTACCTTCCAAAACGTAAAGAAACTCTTGGCCTTGATGTGAATACGAACTTCCTCTATTTTCACCCGGTTTGAGCATAACTAACAAAGGAGCAAAAAGTGGATTTTCTATATTTTCAGATAAGTCTTTATAAATAAAGCTACTCGGTCTACTATTTAACTCGCTTAAAGAGTTCCGTATAATGGTCGACTTAGCCTTTTTCTCTGACTCTGAAAAAAAGTAGCCTGGATTGACATTAAGTGCGTCAGAAATCTTTTTTAATGATTCAAGTGTAATAGAGGATTTTAAACGTTCTACTTGTGATAAAAAACTGATAGAAAGATTAGTTTTCTCTGATATTTGTTTTAGCGTTAGTTTTCGATCTTTTCGCAACTCTTTTATTTTAAATCCGATTAAATCATCCATTCTTTATACCTCTCTAACATATATGATAAAAAATTGTAGTTTACAATAATATAATTCGCTTTTGTTTGGGAATTAAAGTGTGACTTTAATTTTATTATAATCTTATTTTATTCAAAATCAAACAATTGAAAAGGTTTCCTAAAAATCCTAAACAAAATAAATGGAGATAAAGAGGGGTTTAAAAATATTCAGAAAATTTAGTTTACAAGATTCGGATTGTATGGTAAGGTCAATATAAATGAAGTGACACTTCAATTTTTGTTATTTTATTAACTATTGCTTTAAAAATAAGCTGAGGAGGGATTAGTGAGAATATACATCTTCGGTTTCAAGAAAGAAGTGCATTTTATTCTTGAATTATTAACTGAAAAAGATCTTGAATGTTTAATCTCTGCAAGGTGAAATCAAAAAATTAGATAAAATTTTTTTAAAAAAAGGTAGTCTTTAAGAAAACAAATCAATTAGGAGGAATTTATAATGGCAAAATTCAATGGAGTTTATGTGGCACTTGTTACCCCTTTTACGAAAGATTATCAGGTAGATTATGTTAGATTAACAGAACTATGTAATTGGTTAATTGAACAAGGAGTAGACGGACTCGTTCCAGGGGGATCATTAGGGGAATATGCTACTCTTACAGCTGAAGAGAGAGCAAAATTAGTAGAAACTGTAATAGAAGCGGCTAATGGTCGAGTGCCTGTTTTAGTTGGTTCAGGTGCACCGTCAACTGCTCAGTCTGTAAAATGGGTACAGCATGCAAAAGAACATGGTGCAGCAGGTATTATGGCTTTACCTCCAATCAATTATAAACCTCTAGAGAATGAAATTATTGAACACTACAAAGCACTATCTGAAGTTGGGCTTCCAATCGTTGCATATAACAATCCAAAAGACTATCCTACGGATTTAACTCCTGATTTACTAGCTGAAATTTCGAAGTTCGAAAATGTAGTTGGTGTCAAAGAATTTTCAGGTGATGTCCGTCGTATGCAAGAAATCTTAGAAAAAACGGATCTTGAAGTAATGGTTGGAGTAGATGATCTTGCTCTTGAAGGAGCTCTAGTTGGAGCTACAGGCTGGATTTCCGGTGTTCCAAATGCCTTACCAAAAGAAGGTGTAGAATTATTTCATCTAGGAAGAGAAGGAAAAGTAAAGGAAGCACTTAAGCTGTATAAGCGTCTTTTACCTCTTTTTCGTTATGATGCTAGTCCTCAACTAGTTCAATCTATTAAGTACATGATGGAACTCGCTGGTAAACCAGTAGGATCTACACGTCCACCTCGTTTACCATTAAGCAAAGAACAGTATCAAAAAATAGAAGAGGCTTTCCATTATTCTAAGAGATTAACTGTTTGATTTTAAAAAAACTATAAAATCTATCTGAATGGGTACAGTGGTCTTTAATAGGTTGTACCCATTCTCTATTTTTAAAGAAAGGGTGTTACGATTAGGATGACTGTAAGTACAAAAGCAAAAACATATTTAAATCATATAAATGGTGAATGGGTAAGTAGCTTAAATGAACAAGTAGAAGCGAGCAGCAATCCTGCTAATAAAAACGAAATTGTAGGCTATACCCAAAAATCAATAAAAGAGGATTTAGAAAAAGCCATTAAAGCAGCGCATGGAGCTAAAAAGTCTTGGAGGAAAATGGGGCAGGCAGAAAGAGGTCAGTTTCTATTTAAAGTAGCAAACATTCTTGAGGAAAATTTGGATGAGATTGCTGAAACGATGACAAAGGAAATGGGAAAAACACTTCCCGAAGCAAAAGGAGAAACAGCTAGAGGTGTTGCAATCCTTCGGTACTATGCTGGTGAAGGGATGAGGAAAGATGGAGACGTTATCCCTTCTTCTGATAAGGATGCCCTTATGTTTACGAGACGGACTCCACTTGGTGTTGTTGGCATTATTACCCCTTGGAACTTTCCAGTTGCTATTCCAATTTGGAAGATTGCTCCTGCTCTTGTGTATGGAAATACAGTCGTATTTAAGCCAGCAACCGAAGCAGCGGTGACAGCTGCAAAAGTAGTAGAATGTTTTGATAGAGCAGGGCTTCCAAAGGGGGTATTGAACTTTATTACAGGTTCTGGATCTATAATAGGTCAGCAGTTGATTGACCATCCACTTTTAGACGCTATCACATTTACAGGGTCTGAAAGCGTTGGTGAGAGAGTAGCAAAATCTGCATCATCACGTGGTATTAAATTTCAATTGGAGATGGGGGGGAAAAACCCTGTCATTGTGACAAAAGATGCCAATTTAGATGGAGCAGTTGAAGCAGTAATCAGCGGTGGTTTTCGTTCAACAGGTCAAAAATGTACAGCATCAAGTCGTGTCATTGTAGAAAATGAGGTTTACGATTCATTTGTAGAAAAACTCGTTCAGGAAACAAAGAAAATCACTGTAGGAAACGGTCTTAAAGAAGGAATTTGGATGGGACCGTGCGCTAGCGAAAGTCAATTTAATACCGTGAGAAAATATATCGAATTAGGAAGAGAGGAAGGTGCCACTCTCATCACTGGTGGAGAGATATTAACTGGTGAAGAATTCGACAAAGGTTTTTATGTAACGCCTGCTATTTTCGGAAACGTACAACCAGAAATGAAAATTGCTCAAGAAGAAATTTTTGGACCCGTTATTGCCCTTCTTCGAGCAACCAATTTAGAAGAGGCCATTGAAGTTGCCAACAACACAAGGTATGGATTAAGCGCGTCCATTTTTACATCTAATATTAGTTCTTTACTTGAATTTATTGATGATATTGACGCTGGTCTAGTTCGAATCAATGCGGAAAGCGCAGGGGTAGAACTTCAAGCACCATTTGGTGGAATGAAAGCATCTAGTACTGGATCACGCGAACAAGGAGAAGCAGCGAAAGAATTCTATACTGCTATTAAAACTGTATTTATTAAAGGATAAATAAAGCCAGTGGTTCTAATATAAAGATAATTTCAAAAAAATAAAAATATAAATTTAACACCAAATTATAGAGGGGGATAAGATAAAAACAGTGTATCAACGTATTCTTTTTGATTTTAGGTAAAGGCGAGATAAGTACTTGCGCTGAGCGCCGAAAGTCGGATGGTACTATAAAAGGATCTTCAAACGAAGATCCTTTTGTGATACTTGTTAAATGGATGCCCCCAAAAGACCGCTTCTCCGCTTATATCGAACTTTCAAATATATGGCGGGAGTGACGAGATACTAGACTCCATTATTACTATTAAATTCTCTTTTCTTAAGAGTAAGCATAAAGGCTAAAGATAGACAATATAGTGCTGCTAAGTAGGTCATAGCTACTGTCATATCGTAGCTTTGCAAAATATATCCAACGAGAATGGGTGATAATCCTCCGATTGCTCTACCAAAATTAAAAATTGTGTTCGTGGCCGTACTACGAATATGAACTGGATAATAACTGCTTATTAATGCCCCGTACCCAGCAAACATTCCATTTGAAAAGAAACCTACGATTGCACCGCCAATTAACACTCCTGCGCCACCTTCAGCGTACGAATATAAGAATACAGCCGAGGCTGAAGCTAAAAGAAAAACTCCAAAAGCACGTTTTGCACCAAATCGATCCATGAATCGTCCAAAGATCAGCATTCCTATAATCATTCCAACAGCTGTACTAATGGTCCAGAGCGCTGAGCCTGAAACAGATAAACCTTGGGATTGTTGAAGCATAGATGGTAGCCAAATCATCAATCCATTATAACCTGCAATTTGAACTGTTGCCATAACGACTAAAGTAATGGTTGTTATAGCTGTTCTAGGAGTGTCAAATAGCTGAAGTAAATTAACTTTTTTCGGCTTATTGACAACTTTTTCTGTTTTTACTGCTGCTAGCCATTCTGGAGATTCGTTTAAATTTTTTCGCACAATAAAGGCAAAAATAACAGGAAGCACTCCAACGATAAACAAGGCTCTCCATCCTAAGGTAGGAAGAATAATTGCACTAAGCAACGCTGCAAGAATAACACCAAATTGAGCACCTACACTTACATAAGAGGAAGCTCTCCCTTGTTTATTCTTAGGCCAAGCCTCTGCAACGAGAGCCATACCAATTCCATATTCTCCTCCAGCTCCAAGTCCTGCAATAAATCTAAATAAATAAACCTGTTCAATATTTGCTGCTAATCCCGTTAAGGCTGTCCCTATTGCAAATAAGATAATCGTATAAGTGAAAATTCGCACCCGGCCAAATCTATCTGCTAAAATCCCAAAAATGATTCCACCAATAAGCATGCCAATATTTGTGATTGAAGAAATAAATCCTCCAGTTGCTAAATCAATGTTAAAATCCGCTACAATCATTGACATGGCAAAAGAGATAAACATGATGTCCATGCCTTCTAATGTTAAGCCTGCTACAGAGGCCACAACTGTTTTATTACGATAATTCAAATTAATCCACCCTCCAGTAATATTCTTTGAAGTAAAAACTCTTTTTGTTTTGAAGGAATGGATTAGAAAACCGATTACAGCATCTTATCCATTCTCTTTTGAAGTCTCACAGAACTTCTTTTAAAAGAGGTTTTGAAAATTTTGCATTAAATGTAAACAAAAATAAATGCCCTTCTGTCAAAAGAGGACAAAAGGGCATGGGTATGTTAATAAACAAACATTACTAAATTATTAATCCATCCTTTTCGGCCTCTCTGGACCGTCTTAAAGGCAATATCATATTGTTATTTATACTAGCATGTTAAAAAACAAGTTTCAATATAAAGTTTTGACCAACTACTGTTAAATAGTATTATGTGTAGTTGATTTGTCCTCTAATTTTTCTAAATAGTATTGTGTTCGTAAAAATATTTAGAACGTCAGAAAGCTAGAAGCACAGATGAAGTTCCTTTTGCATATCGAATATTGTTAATATATATGGAAAAATTGATAATTTATTTTGAAAATTGGATCTATTAAAGAACAAGGTTGATTTTCTGGTTAAACTAATAGGGGAGGTTAATTGAGATTAAGGAAAAATAATGTAATTTAAAAGAAGTACTAAGAGAGCAAACTCGTTGTTAATTAACGGATTTGCTCTTTTTCTTTCCCCTTATATATGTTTTTCGTACTCTTTACTTTAATAAAAATAAAAAACAAAACTAATAACAGATATAAAACAAAATATATACCATAAAAATAAGCGATTTTTATTTGTTTTTTTCTAAAAAAACAAAAATTAAAGTTGTTTTTGTTTTGTTTGTGAATTAAAATCACATTTAGTAGAGAAAAAAACATAACAAAGGAAGATTTTAAAGTACAAAAAGAGAAGGACCAACAAATCTTTACTTGGATAGTCTGGAGGGTGAAGAAATTGAGGAATAATAAAATTGCTATAGAAAGGCAAAAAGAGATTTACTCATTATTAAAGCAATCCAAGACAGTTCGTGTAACAAATTTAAGTAAGCGCTTTAAAGTAACTACAGAAACAATAAGACGAGATCTTGATCAAATGGAAAAGGAGGGATTAATAAAAAAAACTCATGGTGGAGCACATTTAAACCTGAGAAAAGACACAGGTGATCTTGTTCTATTAAATAGAGTAGACCCCAATATAGAGTTGAAAAAGTCGATTGCAACTCAGGCAGCAAAATTAGTAAAAACGGGTGACATTATTGCATTAGATAGTAGTCAAATTTGTTATCAATTAGCAAAACGGTTAGTCCATTATGATATTACTGTGATAACAAATTCTATTGCAGTAACCTTAGAGTTCTTAAATAGACACGAAGAAGCTAAAGCGAAAGTCATTACTGTAGGAGGATACCTAAATAAAGACTTATCTTCATTCGTAGGAACAAACACCGAAAGATCAATTGTAGCTTATAACGTTGATAAGTTTTTCTTTTCTTGTAATGGTTTTCATGTGGATTATGGTGTATATGAAAGTAATGAAATGGAGGCTCAGGTCAAGTATAAATTTACGACAATTTCAGAGGAAAGTATTCTATTAGCTGATCATATGAAATTTGGCCGAAAATCGCTAACTAGCTTTATTAAAATGGAGGAAGTTAACAAAGTTATCCTTGATCACGGATTATCTATTCATGACCTTACAACTTTAAAAAATAAGGGGATTCACATTGATGTAGCTAGATAATAGTCATGCTCATATTTAAAACCAAATTTTTAATTAACAATTAAATGTAATAAACCACTATTCTATATGTGGTTTTATTTTGTTTTTTCTGTGTTATTACTCTTGAAACAAAAAAGGAAACTGATACTATAAAGTCATCAAGTTCACATCCACTGAGAGAAAATGGAGAGTAAAAGCAGGTATTTACCAATATTATCCATATATTCACCTATGTAATGTTATTAAAAAAGAAATTTTTTAGATAGGAGGAAGTATTTTGAAAGTATGTGTAGTAGGTAGCTTAAATACGGATATGGTTATATCAACTCCACATATCCCTAATCGGGGAGAGACTGTCTTTGGAGAAAAACTTGATATGTTGCCTGGAGGAAGAGGAGCGAATGCGGTCACAACTCTTTCAAAACTTGGAAAAGAGGGAAGGTTAATTGGTTGTATAGGGCATGATTCGTTTGGGGATGCTCTCCTTGCTGAGCTAAGGAAAAATCAGGTGAACATATCTCATATTAAACGAACAATGCAAGCTTCAACAGGAACAACTATCATTATGATTGATGATGTAGCTGTTAATACAATGGTAGGTATGAGAGGAGCTAATTCTTACCTTTCTCCTGAAGACATTGATAAAGCTGTAAATGGATTTGAAGATTATGGTATCCTCTTAGCTCAAATGGAAATGCCGGAAGAGACAATAGTTCATGCTATGCAGGAAGCAAAAAAAAATAATGTTCTTGTTATTCTAGATCCTAAGCCAGCTGAAAATATTACTATGAAGGTTTTAGAAGCGACAGATATTATTATTCCTAATGAACAGGAAACAAAATATATGACCGGGATAGAAATTAAAAATATTGATGATGCTATTCAAGCAGGGCGATATTTTGAGTCTCTAGGTATCTCGCAATCAATTATTAAAATGGGACAAAGGGGGGCTCTAGTTTATACACCTACACGAATTGAACATGTGGCAGCAATCCCTGTTAAAGTAGTTGATTCTGTTGTTGGAGGAGCATTTTCTGGAGCTTTAGCTTGTGCATTTCTAGAAGGGAAAGATATATTTAAGGCTACAAGATTTGCTTGCGTAGTAAGCGCTTTAAAAGTTACTAGATTTGGTGCGCAGATAGGTATCCCCACTCTTGAGGAATTAAACGAATTTATTGAGGAGAATAACTTATATGATTATCTTAATGGTTTTACAGGCCGTTTAACAAATAATATCTATCATTCAAAAAATGTGGAGTTAAAAGTAGACTAGTCACTAAGTTATTTATAAAGATAGGGTAAGTTTTTATTAAGGAAGGAGTTATATTATGTCAAATATATCTGAAAAAGAAAGACTAGATAAATTAAGTGTATCTAAAAAAATGAAAGCGGTTGTGTGTCATGGGCCTGGAGAATATAAGTTTGAAACAATTAATACACCTTCACCAGAAGCTGGTGAAATTCTTATTAAAGTAGAAGCTTGTGGCATTTGTGCTGGGGATGTAAAAGCATGGGATGGAGCCCCAATGTTTTGGGGAGGAGATGGCCAACCTCAATATATAAAAGCTCCAGTCATTCCAGGTCATGAATTTGTTGGCATTGTTGTAGAGGTGGGTGAAGAGGTAACAGAGTACTCTATTGGTGATCGTCTTATCTCAGAACAGATTGTACCTTGTAATAAGTGTCGTTTTTGTAAGCGTGGTCAGTACTGGATGTGTGAGAAACATGATATTTATGGATTTCAGTACAACGTAAATGGTGGAATGGCTGAGTATATGAAATTCCCTGTAAATGCTATTAATCATAAGGTTCCACATGATTTACCAATTGAAAAAGCTATATTAATAGAGCCGTATGCTTGTTCTATGCATGCAGTCAATCGAGCAAACATTCAATTAGGAGACTTTACTGTAATTTCAGGTGCTGGAACACTTGGCCTAGGAATGGTAGCAGCAGCAAAGTTAAGGGGACCTGGTACCCTCGTTGTTGTGGATATGCGTGATGATCGTTTAGAACTGGCGAAACAATTTGGGGCAGACATTGTGCTCAATCCTTCAAAAGTAGACGTAGCAGAAGAAATTAAAAAAATGACAGATGGCTATGGATGTGATGTTTATATAGAAGCAAGTGGTGCACCAGCAAGTGTTATTCAAGGTTTACATGCAATACGCAAACTTGGACGTTTCGTGGAGTTCAGTGTATTTTCTAGTCCAGTAACCGTGGATTGGAGTATCATTGGTGATCGAAAAGAGCTCGATATTTTAGGTGCTCATTTAGGGCCTTATTGTTATCCAAATGTAATCAAGGGGATAGCCTCCGGTTCACTTTCTACTGATGGTATAGTTACACATAAACTTCCTTTAGAAGAGTTTGAGAAAGGATTTAACATGGTGAAAAAAGGGACGGAATCCTTAAAAGTTATTTTAGTGCCCTAAAAAGGTGATAGAGTTCTTATAGTCATGTTCTATATATCAATTGGCAAGTGCCATTGTCAATTGATATATAAGCATCTCGGAATCAGCGAAATAGTCTTTATTGTTAGAACATGAACCTAGAACCCTATCTATTTCTTACATGAATTAATCTACGTACTACATTATATAAGCTGATCTAAAAAAAATCCATATTTTAAAATTACTACTCTATAAATTATAAAAAGTACCTTTAGGAGGGAACTTTATGGCTCGGAGTTTATCAACTGATCAATCAAAGCAAATTTTTGGTTTACCTGTTGTTCTAATTTGGGGATACATTGCCATTGCCTTTTTTATGACTGGAGATGGAATTGAACAAGCCTTTTTATCAAAATATATAGTAGATTTAGGATTTTCTACACAACAAGCTTCCTTCATATTTACAGTGTATGGTCTTACTGTAGCTATTGCATCTTGGCTCTCAGGAGTCTTGGCAGAAATGGCAGGGCCTCGTCGTACAATGGTTTTGGGTTTTGTACTTTGGATTATTTTTCATATAGGTTTTCTAACTTTAGGTCTTGAACAAAAAAATTACTCTATGATGATTACAATGTATGGCATAAGAGGAATTGCGTATCCAATGTTCATTTATGGCTTTGTAGTTTGGATTGCTTATGCAGCTCCAAAACAAAGGTTAGCTTCTGCAATGGGATGGTTTTGGTGCATGTATTCTGTAGGGATGGGGGTTTTTGGAACCTATCTTCCTAGCTTCTCTATTCCTAAAATTGGTTTCATGGGAACTTTGTGGTTAGCAATTGCTTTTATTGCAATAGGCGGTCTTATGGCCATGTTTTTAATAAAAGATAACTTTAATAGCTATAAAGAAGAACGAAAGGATGAAAGCAGTAAGCTTCGCGAAATGCTGCGAGGGATTACCCTTGTGTATGAAAATCCACAAATTGCTATTGCATCAGTAGTAAGAATCATAAATCAAATTTCATTATATGGCTTTGTGGTTATTCTACCCATTATATTTACAGAACAAATTGGATTTACAATGTCGGAATGGTTACGTATTTGGGGTGCTGTTTATGCTACTACTATTTTTACAAACCTTATGTGGGGAATTCTTGGAGATAGAATTGGTTGGGTTAGACAAGTTAGATGGTTTGGTTGTATAGGTATGGCTGTAGCCACCGTACTGTTTTATTATTTACCAGTGTCTATGGGTCCAAATATGGGTGTTGGATTGTTTGTTGCTATTTTCTTCGGAATTGCTATTGCTGCTTTTGTCCCGATGTCTGCTATTTTTCCAACGCTTGAACCAAAACATAAAGGAGCGGCAGTATCCATGCACAACCTCTCTGCAGGTTTAAGTAACTTTGTTGGTCCTGCACTTGCAACAGCAATTATGCCATTAGCAGGTGTAAAAGGAGTAATTTGGACCTTTGCTGCTATATATATTATAGGGTTTATATTAACTTACTTTATGAAAATAAATCAGCCCTTAGGTATAGAGAAAACTAAAATTAAAGACAAGATACAAGTTGAAAAATAAAGGAATAATTTTTTTATAAATGAAAACGCTATCAAAAATCAAATAAGGGGGTATAGAAATTGAAAGTCTTAGATAAATTTAATCTGAAAGACAAAGTGTCAATTGTTACAGGTGGAGCAATGGGTTTAGGCAAAGAAATGGGCCGAGCTTTAGCGCAGGCAGGGTCTAACATAGTAATTGCAGATTTAAACTTTGAAGAAGCAGCTAAAACTGCTAACGAATTTCAAAAAAACGAAGGAATAAAGGCCATTCCAGTAAGAATGGATGTAACAGAAGAAGATCAGGTTAATGATATGGTAAATACAGTGCTTAATCAATTTGGTAAAATCGACGTATTATTTAATAATGCAGGTATTACTAATCTTGAAAAAGCCGAGAATACATCGTTTGAAGATTGGTACAAAGTAATCAATATTAATTTAAATGGGGTTTTTCTAGTATCTAAAGCTGTTGGTAAAGTAATGATTAAACAAAAGAAAGGTTCTATTATAAATATATCTTCAATGTCTGGAATAATTGCAAATATACCTCAGTGTCAAGCCTCATATAATACATCAAAATCAGGGGTTATTATGCTTACGAAAAGTTTAGCCTTAGAATGGGCACAACATAATATAAGAGTAAACACAATAGCTCCAGGTTATATGAAAACAGAGCTGACAAAGTCGTATTTTGAAGAAAATAGTGACATGGTTAAAACGTGGATAGACTTAACGCCTATGAAAAGACCAGGAATTCCTGAAGAATTAGGAGGAATTGCTTTATACTTAGCTTCTGAAGCTTCATCTTTTGTTACAGGTAGTGTATATACAGTAGATGGAGGATATACAGCTGTTTAAATAGATAACCTTACAAATTATGAGGGAAAACGATCTTAGTTTAACTAACCCTAATATTCAGTTGAAATAAATATTATTTATATTGTGCTAAAATAGTCAATTAACCAATAATTAGAGCTGAATTTTTTAAGGGAAATAGTAACAAAATGGCTCTGAATAAGATAAATTAGTCCACATAACACACCTTCAGGGGAGTGAAGAAGGCGTCAACTCTTTGTAGTAGAAGAGATTGACGTTTTTTCTTTTTTTGCTTTATACAGGGTTCATACATTGTTGATATATAAGATTTTGGAGGCCAATAGACATCCTTAAAAATGAGTGAAAAAGTAGCTTTTTATGCACTTTATATTTAGAAAAGCTGCAATTGCAGCTTAATTGTATGAGAAGTTATACTTTAAAGAATGTAGTGTCTGCCTCCTTTAGAAATATTTTTAATATATGTTCGCACCTTAAATAATGGTGTATATTACTTAATTACAGTGATAAATATGTATAAATATAGATTTTTTGTAACGATATATATCTATACTTTATACATGAAGAAACAAGGCCAGCTAAAAAGCTGGCCCTGTTGTTCATCCTAACAGTTTTAATCCAATTGCAGAACATAGAATCATTGAAATAAATAAAATGCGTCGCCATTCTTTTGGTTCTTTGTAGACGAACATTCCAACAAGGGTTGCGCCAACAGTGCCGATTCCTGTCCAAATCGCATAAGCGGTTCCCATTGGCAGGTCACGCATCGCTAATGAAAGCATTGTAAAACTTAATGCAAAAGAAGCGATAAGCATGAGAAGAGACAATACATCTTTTCTAAGGGTCACACGTTTAAGTCCAAACACGCCGAGTACTTCACAAAGACCAGCGACAATTAAAAATCCCCAAGCCATTATGCACGCTCTCCTTCCTGTTTACCTTCTTTATCTGTAATTAACTTCAAGCCAATCACGCCCGCTAGTAGCAGAGCAATTAATAATATTTTTGCAATCTGAAAAGGTTCTCCAAACAATAGCATATCAGATGCTACTGTTCCAGCTGTTCCTAATCCTGTGAAAACAGCATAAACCGTGCCAACCGGCAGATTGTTCGTTGCTTTTAGAATGAGCGTGAAGCTCACTATGATCGCTAGAGCCGTTAATAGCCACTCCCAAATGTTTGAAGAGTGCTTAAGACCGGTTACCCAACCAACTTCTACAATTCCTGCTCCAATG
Organism: Priestia filamentosa; assembly: GCF_900177535.1. Classification (NCBI taxonomy): domain Bacteria; kingdom Bacillati; phylum Bacillota; class Bacilli; order Caryophanales; family Bacillaceae; genus Priestia; species Priestia filamentosa. The sequence goes on along the minus strand of NZ_FXAJ01000002.1, from coordinate 1,189,584 downwards.
ACGTATATCCAATCCCTATTCATATTTCATAAAACTCCTTTTATCTTATTGCTTTTATTTCTTTTCATCTGCAAAAACGCCCCTGCAAAAAATGGGCCATGCAGCATTCATCCGAAGCATTGCTTTTTCTTCCCATGCAAAAAGCATTTCAATTAAAATACCGTCTACAAGCGTAAGATACGCAATGGAAGCATCTTGTGGGGATGCAATAATTTCTTCTTGCGGAATTCTTTCAAAACGTTTCTTTAATAATTCTTGAAACGAATCAAGCAGTGGGTTTGTTCGATCCATCACTTCTTTCATTAAAGCTTCCGGGGGAAAGAAAGAATGGCGAAGCAGAAATCCAAAGCTTGGTTCGTCTTGGTAGTTTCGAATGAGAAACAAAGGAAAAGTCTCTAATGTTTCTCGCATATTTAAACGATTGTACCGTTCGATAAAATATTGAAATGTTCTTTTTTTTACTTCGCATTCAGCGAGGGAAAAGACATTCATGAATAAATCTTCTTTACTTTTGAAATGCGCATAAATTGAAGGTTTTTTAATGTTAGCATCTTCAGCAATCATTCCTAAGGATGCACCTTCAAATCCATATTTTGAAAAATGATGAAGGGCAGAAGTAAGAATTAAATTTTTAGAACTCAAAGAAGTTAAACCCCTTTCTTTGGAAGAAAATTTCTAGTATAATACATTCGTATTGTTTAAAACCTAACGGTCGTTAGTTATTATCTCAAAGGGAAAAGAAGCTGTCAATTTAAGATTTTTAAAATGTAACACTAGCAGCTTTTACAAAGCAGAGATAAGAAAGGGGCATGATGGATGGAGAATAATGAAAACTGGAGAAATAACAATAACAGTGATGTAAGTATAGAGAGGAATCTAAGTTAAAACAAAAAAGAGAAGTTTACAACATCTCTTCTTTCTACGTTTCTTACGTGTAGGGAAGTGCTGATTCATACGAGAAGTTTATCTCTACACTTCTTAAAGAAGACTGCGGTTTGCTCGAAATAATATAAAAGCAAGGTTTGAGAGAAGATATAGTGAGATTCGCTTTTATGAAAGAATAGGGTTCTTTATTGTAGGAAACGATGAGTCTAGATTAGTTTCTTACTTGCTAAATGATTTTATGATAAGAAAAGTTCGTTAATCTTGATCAATATTTGGAACGACAAGTAAAAATTATCTTATCTTTTAGATGTTTATAGCTTTATTAAAATAAAGGAGAAACACCATGGAAAAACAGAATGTAACATTATTTATCCTATTAGCAAATCTATTTATTGCTTTTTTAGGCATTGGACTTGTAATTCCTGTAACACCTACTATCATGAATGAACTTCATTTGTCTGGAACAATTGTTGGGTATATGGTTGCTGCCTTTGCACTTACACAGCTCGTTGTGTCACCAATCTCAGGTCGATGGGTTGATAAGTTCGGCCGTAAAAAAATGATTATTATTGGGTTGATTATTTTTAGTCTTTCAGAGTTTTTATTTGGAATAGGGGAGCAGGTTGAAGTATTATTTGTTTCCCGCATGCTCGGTGGAGTAAGCGCTGCTTTTATTATGCCTGGAGTTACGGCTTTCATTGCAGATATTACAACTTTAAATACTCGAGCTAAAGCGCTTGGTTATATGTCAGCTGCTATTTCGACAGGATTTATTGTTGGCCCAGGAGTTGGGGGGTTTTTAGCTGAAATTGGTACGCGGTTGCCGTTCTTTTTCGCCGCAGGGCTTGCATTAGTTGCTACTGTCTTTTCTCTTGTTGCTTTACGTGAACCCCCGCGGAACCCTGAAAATGAAGAAATAAAAATCGTAAAAGGGCAAGGCCGCTTAAAACGCATTTTTGTGCCTATGTATTTTATCGCATTTTTAATTCTTTTCATTTCTTCCTTTGGACTATCTGCGTTTGAATCATTTTTCTCACTTTTTGCAGACCATAAATTTGCTTTCACACCAAAAGATATCGCAATTATGATTACAGGTGGAGCTATTCTTGGTGTTATTGTGCAAGTGGCATTGTTTGAGCGTTTAACAAAATGGTTTGGTGAAATGGGCGTTGTGCGCTACAGCCTCATTTTTTCAACAATCATTGTTTTCTTGCTTACAATTGTGAATTCTTACTATATGGTTCTGCTTGTCACGATGGTAACGTTTGTTGGATTTGATTTAATCCGACCTGCTTTAACAACGTATCTCTCACGTATTGCAGGGAATGAGCAAGGATTTGTTGGAGGAATGAACTCCATGTTCACAAGTCTTGGCAATGTATTCGGTCCTATCGTTGGAGGTATTTTGTTCGATATTAATCTAAACTATCCATTTTACTTTGCTGCCCTCTTTTCAGCGGTTGGGGTAGCCATTACTCTTGCTTGGAAACATCCTCATCAGCATGAAGAAAAAGAGCTTTCTTCACAGTCGTAAAGAAAAACATAGTATGTGTTTTCTAAGCGTATTTATAATTGAGATTACAAGAAGAAAATGAAACACTGATAGAGAATTCAGGTTTTCATTTTCTTTTTTTATAAGGGGGGATGAGTGAGAATATGAATGAACTAAGAAAGAAAGCTGAAGATCTAAAAGAAAGTTTGATTCAATGGAGAAGATATATTCACCAATATCCAGAGCTTGGATTTGAAGAAGAGAAAACATCGCAGTTTATCCAAGAAAGATTAAAAGAAATGAACATTCCTTTTAACATCGTTGCTAAGACAGGAATTGTAGCTTTAATTAAAGGGGAAAGTGATGGACCAACGCTAGCATTAAGAGCAGATATCGATGCTCTTCCTATTAAGGATGAAAAAGAAACTTCTTATGTGTCTAAAGTTCAAGGAAAAGGTCATCTTTGCGGTCATGACGCTCATACAACAATGCCATGGGGTGCATGACCCTTTGTAAAACAAGGGTTTGTGCACCTTTAATACTGAAATTGACCACATTTTGACCACATTTATATAGATATTATAAAATCTTAAGGTTTTCTGAGAAGACTTTAACAACTTCCTCTTGCATATCATCTAAAACATGGGAATAGGTATCTAATGTTATATTGATTTTAGAATGACCTAAACGTTCAGAAACAATTTTTGTATGAACCCCCATTTTTAGAAGCAAAGTAGCATGGGTATGACGTAAAGCATGAAATTTAATTTTAGGAACGCCAGACATTTTAATATAAGAATTGAATCTAGCATTTAGTTTTGTCGGGCGAAAAAGAGTGCCATCAGGACGACAAAAGATAACACTTTCATCATTCTTATAAGCTGATCCGTAATGCAATTTCATTTTTTTATTTTGTGTGAGTTGTTTATTTAAAATATCTAACGTTTGATCATCAAGAGCTATTCTTCGTCTTGATCCAGATGTTTTTACATCTCCTAAATATATATTTCCTTTTACTTCACCTACACTTCTTACTACACTAATTTTCTTATTCACAAAATCTATATCTTGCTCACGAAGGCCTAAGATTTCACCTTTACGCATGCCTGTTAAAGCAGCCATAGCAAATATTCCATAGTAAAAAGAATTTCTCTTTTTTGCGAAATTAAGAAACGTTTGAAGCTCTTCAAACGACCACGTTTTCACCTCTGTTTTTTTCTCCTTTATTCTTTCTACATGAATAAAAGGATTTTTATAAATGTACTCATACTTTACAGCTCTATTTAGAATAGATACAGTTAAGGTGAAAACGGTATTAACTGTAGAAGGAGCTAAGTGTTCTGAAAGATGTTCCATAAAAGCTTGCCCATGAGAGATTTTTAACTGCCTTATTTTTAAGTGTCCTAGAAAAGGAATAATCCAGTTTTGACATCTTAATTCTTCAGCCGCATAAGTAGTAGGGCTTAAACGACTCTTCCTTGCTTCTAACCATTCACCTACAAAATCTTTCACTGTCATCTTCTTTGGATCAACATAAATGCCTTTTTGAAATTCACTCATAAATTCATTGTAGGCCTTTTCTGCATCTTTCTTCGTAGCAAAGCCACGCTTTGTTTTTTGTTTTCTTTTTCCCGTGGTGGGGTCAATACCTAGTTCAGAGGTAAAAGACCATGTGTAACCTGATTTAGCTTTTTTGGATTTTACTTTTCTAAAATAAGCCATTGAAAGTTCCTCCTTTAAAAACTTACGTCTATGATTATTTGGTAGAAAAGCTTTAGGGAAGACTTTATTTAGTTAAGAATTTATGTAGGGAAGGTAAGGATGTTCTATAATTCTATTATAATTTTTCTTCTCTGAAATAAAATAAAAAAGCTCGCTTAGGCGAGCTTTCTTAGTAGAATCTTTCTTATTGTAAATTAATAACTTCTGTTTGTGTGCCAAATGCACCTGTTTGTACTTGAAGCTGTAAATCAGAAGCTTCTACTGTTTCAGGAGAAAGATCAAATACTACTTTTCCTCCCATTTCAAGGTCTGGATTTAGCTGCTCTAAGAAGAAGCTATTTTTAATGTTTCCATCTTCCCCTTGGTTAGCAGACATACTTGCTGCCGAGTCAGCGTCAAATGTTTTATCACCATGTTTTAATTTAAAGAAACTAGAATCAACAGTTACAGCTTTATCACCATTATTTTTAACTTTTAAATCAACGACTAAAAATTTTCCTTTTGCTTCTGTTGGTAAAACAGCAGGTCCAACTTGTGAAGTAATTTCTTTACCGTTTACAGTGTAAACCATATCGCCAACTTCCACTGTGTCACCAACTCCATAAGACTTCTTACTTTCATCTTTAGTAGTTTGTTTATTGCTACTTGTGGAACTTGCTTTGTCGCTACTGTCGTTTCCTCCCATAGCTACACCGATAATGATAATTAAGACAATAAGTGCAATGAATCCTAAACAACCCATCTTAAAAAATTTCTTCATAAATCTAACTCCTTCCATAAAAACTATATATGTAAAGGGATAGCCCTTCACTCCTAAAATATATTAAAGAAAAACTTATTCTACTATTTTTATAACAGTAAAATAGTCTTGATTATTAGATACCTAGTCCTTTGTCTTTTATATTCTCTACTAAATTAACAACAATTTAAGGGAGGACAGGGTACAAAGTTATGTATGAAAAAATATAAATGGAAAATTGGGTAATTTAGTTCATTAAAAAAGACTCAGTTAAAAATTATAACAGACTGAAACGTATGGTTAAAGAGGTTTATTTTTCCATGTGCGAAAACAGACAGGTAGTATGTTTTATTTTTTAATACACTATATTCTTTTATTCTAAGTCAATGTAATCCATAGAATAGGAGATAATTAACTCGCTATCACTAAGCCCATAAGCTTGTTATTTATTTCAGTCTGTTAAAAATATTAAATTCAATTAAAGGCCAGAAAGGGATGGTATTAACTTAGTGAATATGTAATTTCTTTTATAGGGTTTTCGCCCCAATAATGAAGAAATTCGTTCCTTACACACATCGATAGGAACTTCAAATAACTCTGCTGTATGAGCAACATCATCTTCCTTTATGTAGTGAACCATATGATATGGAAGCATGGCATATTTTATAAAATTTTTCGCTTCCCATTCTTGTAATTCTTTGAACGAGGGAGGAATTCGATCTTGCTCTCCTGCATGACGGATGATATGACACAGTTCGTGGAAAAAGAGTAGCTTGAACTGCATCGTTGGAAGCCCAGTATCTAGAAACATGAAATGGTGGTTCTTTCGTTTGATACTGAAAGAAGCGTATGGGTAGTGGAAAATCTCGATTCCAAATCTCTCTGCAATATTAGAGACCGTTAAATCGCTTGGTTTTAAAATATCTCGTTTAATATACTCTTTAGAGATTTGCTCCTCCATATGAGAAGGGACGTAAGAATGATTCATAGAATAAAACCTCCTTGCAAATGTGATAAGACAAAAATAAAGAAAAACTTATCTTCATTTTTCTTCTTAACCCCTGAGTAAATGATTAAAAGGGACATTTTAAATTTTTATGTATAAGAGGCTAGAAAGCCTGTAATAACAGCATTTTTATGTTCAAAAAGAAAATACTTTCCAATGATGAAGAACTGAACCGCGAATGAACAGGTAATGAACGGACGATTCTTGTGTCCCTTGTGGCTCTAAGGGTGAATAGCTTGTGTTTTTTAACAGTAAGGAACGGGTGCTGAACCACGAATGAACAAGTAATGAACTTATATTAATAACGGCATTAATAACGTCAATAACATATAAAGAATAAGAAGAAGAGACATCCATAAAAAAACGAGTGGAGAAAGGCAACATCCACTCGAAATCTTACTCATTATTTTTGTTGCCTTGTCGTTCTTTTTTCCACAGGTGGTATTCAATACGTTCTAAAGCTTGTTTTTTTACATCCTCAATTTCTTCTTTGGACAATTTATCAATTCCATGGAAGTGTAATTCATCAAAACGGATAGATTCTTCAGGTCTATATTCATTGCCTGTTAGAAGGTAATCGATAGAGACATCAAAATACTTAGCGATCTTTTGAAGTGTCTCATAGTCAGGCTGTCTTTTACCTTGTTCATAGGCAGTATAAGCTGGTCTAGTAATCCCTAAGAAATCAGCAACCCTTTGTTGTGTAACGTTTCTTTTTTTTCTCAAGGAAGTCAATCTTACTGAAAACATTCAGCTCAACTCCTTTCTCTACTAGCTATTTTAATGTAACAGTTAGTTACTTTAAATGCAACGTAACAAAATGACACTTTTTTTTATAAAAATGCATTGACATAGTAACGAAGTGATACTATTATGATAGTAACGAATCGTTACTAAATGGTTTAACAAAGGAGGGTGAGAGATGCGGGATTGGTTAAAAGATATACGCATGGAGAAGGATTTAACTCAATCAAAAGTAGCTGAGAAGGCAAATATTGAACGTGCATATTATACAATGATTGAATTAGGTGCTAGGAAACCAAGTGTTACCGTAGCCAAATCTATTGCAAGAGTATTAAATTTTAATTGGACACTTTTTTTTGAAGAAAAAAGTAACGAAACGTTACGTAAAACAAACTCTGCATGAGAGATAGAAGTTAAATATCAAGGAGGTTTTGTCTATGTCCTTACAAGAATTTTTGAAAGCTACATTCATTACCGTCCCAGCATTTTATTTTTCCATAGGATTAATCATTCATGTATGTCTCGAAGAAATAGAGAACTTTAAGAAATGGCGAAAAAGAGGTGCTATGAAATGAATGTCATTAAAGTAGAAGTCGATATGGATCAAATTCGTCAAGCTATTCGTGAGGAAGTGGCAAAAGCCGCGGAAGAGTTCCAAGCGAAACATCAATATCCACCTTTACTCACAATGAAGCAACTTCAAGATTTTTTAAATATCAAAGTGACGAAGGCATACGAGCTTATTAAACGACAAGACTTTCCAGTTACTCGCGAGATGGGACGTCCAATGGTTCCGACTCACATGTTGTTGAAATGGATTGAACGAAATACACAATGGGTGAATGAGAACACGGAGTATTTTAATTCAAGAGCAATATAATAGTTTGCTAGTTTAGGATAGCAGGTCAACTCGCCATAGCAATAGGGAGTATGTATGGCTGGTGTTTAAAAAATAAAATCGAATATGACAAGGAGAGAACTTATGAGAGTAAAAGCAAGTCTCGGAGATGCTTTGAAGGAGAAAGGAAAGAGTCAAACCGCATTTGCAAAGGAGGTGGGTTATGACCAATCAACCATCTCAAAATGGGTTACTGGGAATCGAACCATCACCAAAGAGGCAAAGCCAATTCTGGCAAGAGCAGTAGATAGCTTTAAGTATTATACAACACTTATTAAGGAAACGACGGGGATTGGGTTTGCTCCTTACATGGATGGCAAGAAAATCAAACGGGATGTTGCTTCATTAAGGGTTCTCGTTGAGCAGGAACAGCGAGATACCATGGAATTTTGGGATAAAGACTTTTGGTATGTGCCAGCGGATTCCGCCAACGAACGAGAGATTCAAGAAGCAAGACGGTTTGTACAGGAATACTCAGAAAAGCTAGCCATTGAGTTTAACTTGTTAGGTGCATTTTGTGAACAGTATCGTTTCTCGTTAAAAGAAGTAGACCAGAAAAGGGATTTAGCTTTTAAAACAAGGGGGTTCGTAAAGTGAAGTATACTGACCGGATGGAACGCATTTATCAAACGGTGAAACGTTTAGAGGTTACAACAGAGGATTTAGTATTACTCACAGATTCTAAAATGGATGAATTACAGGATAAAGCGTTTGATGCTTTGTATCTTGTTCAACATCTAAAGAAATTGAGTAAACCTAATCGAGTACATGAATTAGCTCTTACGTTACAGGAACAGGGATACGATGTTGATATTGTACCTCATTACTCGTTAAAACAAAAAAGAGCAGAAAAGTTGTAGAAAGGAGAGCGAAGGAATATGGAACACCCAACTATTACTCAATTGAACCGAAACGGATATTTAAACATGATGGCACAACCTGAACATGCAGGAATTGATTACTTTGGAACAGAGTTATTTCCGGGAGATGATATTGTAGAAGATCCAGCAACAGGAGATGTGGTACTAAAAGAAGATTTAGAGAAGTATTTAGAGGTTGTTTATGATTTTAAATTTTCCCAAGCAGAATAGAAAAGAGCCCGTAGCGGACACTACGTGCTCTAAGGTCTATGCATTCCTGGTTGACCTTATATTACCGCATAGACCTCTCAAAATCAAGGAGGTTGCTCATGGAGTTAAAGATTTTAGTTTCTACTCAAAATATGAGTTACGAAGAGTGGAAAGGGATGAGAAGAAAGGGGATTGGTGGTTCAGATGCAGCTGCTATTGCGGGACTAAGTAAGTGGAAATCACCTGTTGCAGTTTACCTAGAGAAAATTGGACAAGCTCCAGAGGAAGAAGTCAACAGTGAGGCGGCTTACTTCGGAACGCAACTCGAAGACTTTGTGGCAAAAGAGTTTTCGAAACGGACAGGATTTAAAGTAAGACGGAAAAATGCGATGCTTCAACATCCTGACTATCCTTTTATTCTCGCAAATGTAGACCGCTTAATTGTCGGAAAGAAGGCAGGACTAGAGTGTAAGATTGCTTCCGAATATTTGAAGCAAGAATGGGAAGATGAAGAAGTTCCCATTCAATATCTCATTCAATGTCAGCATTACATGGCTGTAACAGGATATCAAGCTTGGTGGATAGCCGTACTGATCGGTGGAAACAAGTTTGTTTATAAAAAGATTGAGCGAGATCAAGAGCTGATTAAGCAATTAATCGAAATTGAGACCGACTTTTGGAACAACCATGTGGTGTTAAAAGAGCCACCATTATTTGATGGCTCTCAAGCTTCCACTGATTTACTGAGTCATATGTATCCAGAAGGAATCGACGAGGAAATCGAGCTGCCTGAATCAGTTAATCGTTTGTTAGAAGATTATCAATCTGCTAAACAAGCAAAAGCGGAAGCTATAAGCAAAGTGAAAAAAATCGAAAATCAAATAAAAGCCCTGCTCGGTGAATATGAACGTGGCGTGACCAAGGAGCATGTGGTTACATGGCGCAACGTTCAAACCAACCGTTTTGATAAAAGAGCGTTTGAGAAAGACTATCCAGAGTTATTAAAGAAATACACTAAAATCGATTCATACCGTAGATTCAGTTTTAAGTAAGGGGGATTTATAAATGGCAACGAATCAATCTGTAAAAAGTCAATTAGCCAAGAAGAACAATAGTATGGCGAAACAACCGAATAGTTTTCAAGGACAACTTAGCGATATGTTCAAAGACCAGTTTAAAGCGATTAAATCCATTGCTCCTAAGCACGTGACACCTGAACGGCTTGTACGTATCGGATTGAACGCTGTTAGTCGTAACCCCAAGTTAATGGAATGCACACCCGAAACAATTGTAGGAGCGGTTGTAAATTGTTCGATTCTGGGAGTTGAACCAAACCTTCTTGGTCATGCGTATATTGTACCTTTCAAGAATAACAAGACCAATCGCATGGAAGCCCAATTTCAATTAGGGTATCGAGGGCTCATCGATTTAGCGAGACGAACAGGTGAAATTACCAGCGTTTATGCGCATGAAGTTTATGAGGGAGACGAGTTCGAATACAGTTACGGTCTAGAAAAAGATTTAAAACATAAGCCAACGGGTGAAGAAGATGGAGATAAAATCACTCATTTCTATGCCGTGTACAAGCTGAAAGATGGAGCGTATGACTTTATTGTGATGAGTCGAAAACAAGTAGAGCGTCACCGAGATCGTTTTACCAAAAGTAAAAAGAACGGAACCGTATTCGGCCCATGGAAAGACCACTTCACAGAGATGGCAAAGAAAACGGTTTTGATTAAATTGCTGAAAACAGCGCCTATCTCCATTGAGCAACAGGAAGCGAGAACGGTAATGGAAGGGCTAAACCAGGATAACTCGGTCAGCAAGGTTAAAGAAGGACAGTTTGGAGATGCTTTCATTGATGCCGAGTATCAAGTGGAAGATGAACAGTTCGAAGAGGAAACGAAGCCTTCTAAGCCAGAGAAACCAAGTGTATTTGATGGCGTTGAAATTCAAGACGAGGAGTTGCCATTTAAGTAATGGAATACAAGATATCCTTTCCTCATTGTTACAAGTGGATGTCTTCCAATACAGAACAATATGAGCAGTACATCAAAGAGTTTTTATCAAAATACCATCCAGACTATGAACTTGTAAGGATAGAAAAATATCACGCTGTATGTAGGAAGAAATGATGGAAGGAGATGCGGGGCATGAACAATTTCACAACGGGGTACGTCATCAAGCCCCGTCTATCTTTCTCAAACCGATTTGATAAAGCTTTATATGGACTATTTGTTGATGAGGCGAATTTTGCTACAACCGACTATTGTGAGCGAGGACAGCAACGTTATGTCATTAAGGAGTTAGCCAAGGACTTAAGAGTTACAGTCAATGTGATAAGCAACTCGATTAAGCGATTAGAACAGCAAGGACTCATTCAAAAAGAGACCTTGAAACAAAATAAAGGTATTTTAATTACGGTCAATCGTTATGACGACTATCAAAAGCTAACAACATATCAAAAACCAAAAGAAGTTCAATCAAAAACAGAGCAAGTAGAATCCTGTTCTAAACGAACAAGTGCTCATGAGTTCTACCAGCAACAAATCGGGATTCTAGCCCCGATGATTGCTGAACATATTACTAAGTGGGTTAGTGACTTTAATGGGAACCATGAGGTCATCATTGCGGCTATGAAGATAGCCGTAGAACGAAATATTCGAAACTGGAAGTATATTGAGCGGGTTCTAATAGATTGGTACGCCCAAAATGTTCAAACGATAGAAGACGTTCAGGCTCTAGAGAAGAAAAGAAGGAGGGAACAACGGAATGCTTCAAGCCAACAAACGGTTCAAAAGTATGGAAGAAGTGCTCCACGATCTTCGCCAAAAGACAAACGAACGACAAGCGAATTCTATAAACCAACCCCAGACCGGAACGACATTGACCTCGACATCGGAGACCTCTTATGAATGTGCGATATGTAAGGATACAGGTTTTGTGTGGGAGAAAGTAAAGACTGGATTGTTTTATAAAAACGTAGAGCAAGTTGTGGAACAAGCGAGACGGTGTGAGTGCTATAAGAGAAAGAATATTATGCGTTTGTTTCGTAACTCTCACATCACAGAGGAGTTTAGAAAATTAGGGTTCAATAACTTCACCATAGAAGGGAAGCCTGCACCGATTCAGGATGCGTTTAAGAAAGCCGTACTGTATTTTAAATCCTTTCACCGACTGAGGGAAGACCGAACAAACAGTATTGCATTACTAGGAAACCCAGGTGCGGGGAAGACTCATCTGTTAAGTGCGGTTGCTAATAACCTTATGAAATCACAAATACCGGTTTTGTATTTTCCGTATCGTGAAGGATTTGATGAGTTAAAGGATAGATTAGAAGACCTAGAGAGTAAGGTCGAGCGAATGAAAGACATAGATGTACTGTTTATTGATGACTTGTTTAAGCGAAGTGCAACAGAGTTTGAAATTAAGACGCTTTATTCCGTCATTAACTATCGGTACCTTAATCATAAACCTATCCTCATTTCATCGGAATGCTTAGTTGATGACTTGCTAGATATTGATGAAGCGTTGGGATCACGAATTTATCAAATGTGTAAGCAGTATCTAGTTGAGATTGTTGGAGATCGCCGTCAATTGAATCACCGTTTAGCATGAAGGAGGAATTTAGGATGTGTCAACTATGTAGGGGAGTAGGAGTGGTTCATCATAATCATGGAGGCATATATGAAACAACCACTTGTCCTGACTGTGATAGTCAGGGAGTGAATGATAAACATTATCTAAACATTGATTTGTATCTGCAACGGCAGCGGTTAAAGAAAATCATGGAACAATGGGAGCAACAGGATGTGAGGAAATGCAGTTAAAAGGAGCGGTTGAACAACGAAAAGAACAATTAATCCAACAGCTTATTTTTGACAAAGGATATATCAAGGAAGAGTACAACGAACAGCTATATGAGCTAACTTTGTCGGAGTTAGAAGCTTTGTATGTGAAGTATGCAAGAGAAAAATTCTCTATTAGTTACGAGGTAAAGAAATAAAAAAAGACCAGGATTCCTCCTAGTCTGTTGGCTACTATTATTATACCATAGGAGGAATCTTTGATGAAATTACAAGAACTTAAAATAGATGTGAATACCATGAAATTAGAAGTGGATGTGACGAAGCCAAGGGGAAGCTTTGCGGTGGTTGTATGTGATGGGAAAGCAAAGTTAACAGAGTTGCCTCAACATGGAGAAACGAAGATTATTACGCATCAAGGTAGGGTGAAGCGCGTTAAGTTTGATGAAGGGGAGGAGTTTTGAAAGACAAGGTTTTTATGCACTCTTCCTATGTTGAAGTAGGGAGAAAAGCTTTCTATATCAATAATGTATACGAACTTGCATAATGAAGTAAAAAGGGAAGGCAAAGAACCCTTTATTTATAAGAGTTCTTTGCCTTCCTAACTTCCATGAAGATATATTATGTAACTAGATCTGTATACGATATACAGATCTAGTTACATATAACATACATCTTTACTTACAATGCCTTCTTTAATAATGATTAGTCACTATGCGCTGGTAGATCGGGAGTCACCTTCTTTGACCGAAACAGATGAAATACAGCTGTAACAAGTGATGAAAACCAGATAATTAGCATAATGCCAGAAAGGATTGGAAGAGCTGTCCATTCAAAAACAGAACGTCCTATGACTGTTTGTATACTAATCAACAGAATAGAAATAGTCCAAGCTAAACTCCCAACATGGATTAGCCATTCCGGATGCCTTTTCTTAATATGAGCCTTCTCGGATAGCCATCCTAACAACGGCAATGCCTGCAAAGCATGGAAACCAAGACCATGAAGGACAATTAGATTTCCTGTTCCCCCTATATATCGACTTTGGAGAACGCTCATCCATAATCCAGCGGCAAAGGCAAACATGATGGATAAAAACGCATACCGGATGCCTAGTACTACAAGTGGACGTTCATTCGTCTGTCTTTTTCGATAAAAAGAGATAGCAAGCAGCACAACTACAATCATAATCAATAGTGAATCAAGCGCGAATAAATTACCAGCAATTGATTCGACTGTGTTAGAAGCAACTCTTGAAAATCGAGGATTAATCCCTCGAAAGTGCTGAATTGTTTCGATCGCATAGGCATAGAGTATGGCAGGTATAAAAAACCAACGAATAGCAGCACGTTTGCGTGAACTTAGACCCGATAGTGGTAAAATGGCTGCTATGGACAAAAGAAACAATGCCAGTGCTACATCAAAGGAAAATGCACGTTCTAAGTTTCCTTCTGGCAAAACCACATTCCCAAATATATAAGCATAAAGAGCAATTCCAATTGCAAGCACAAATCCAAGCAAACTAATCATTACAAGTAGCTTTTCTCCTCTAAATAGCTTCAATTCAGGATTACCATCACAATAGTGATTACGCTTAATAGTTTACTTTTCATATAAACCTCCCTATGTCGATTACTTCCTAATTATTGTAAATGGTATATAACGTAAAAGTAAGCGTTCATAGACCTAAAACATAGTAAGACTTAAGCTGTAATTTAATTGCATGTACAGCATTAAATAACAAAAAAATTTCCGATAACGAGAATTATGTTAACTAAAAATGAATAGGGTATACATTTAAAAAAACAGAAAAACCTACTGACCATGGGGACTGACCCCATGCACAGTAGGTTTTTCTGTTACAAAATGAGATGTCATAGAGCGATGCTATATCGCATCGTAAGTAGTTTGCTCAATAAAGTATCAATTATTCTATATTACAACATAAGAACAGAGAGGTTGGAGTGGGACCTCTCTGTTTTTCAACATAGCTAAATTTTGGTGAATTTATGGAGATTTCCTATTATATATATGTATTGGTCTAAAAACTTGTTACTATCCCCTTAAAATAAGTATTTTTCTTTGATGAAAAACGCATGGTCTTCCTCATGCGTTTCGAATTGCATCTTCTTCATTAAGCCTAATTAAATAGAGACAAAGCACTCAAAATAGATTATATAATACACTATTTAGGGAAATACCCAAGACAATAGGAGGCGATAAAATGAGTGAAGAATTTTACAGAAAAGAAATTGCTTATGGTCCACAGCCATGGCGACAATATGGTTCTTTTTCTGATGATATAGGCCCATGTCGAGAAGGGTCCACAACTTGCATTGGTGATATAAGGTATTATTGTAGAAATGGTCGTTGGAGACCTACCTCCCAGTATTGTCAGAGTGATAATACACCAACATGGCCACCATATGGTTCTTTTTCTGATGATATAGGTCCATGTCGAGAAGGGTCCACAACTTGCATTGGTGATATAAGGTATTATTGTAGAAATGGTCGTTGGAGACCTACCTCCCAATATTGTCAGAGTGATAATACACCAACATGGCCACCATATGGTTATGGTCTACAGCCATGGCCACAAATATGGTTCTTTTCCTGATGATATAGGCCCATGTCAACAAGAAGGGTCCACAACTTGTATTGGTGATATGAGGTATTATTGCAGAAATGGTCGTTGGAAACCTACCTCCCAATATTGCCCGAGTGATATATATCCCCGTGGGTATTAGTTATAAAAAGACTGCATTTCAAATGCAATCTTTTTATGACTACTTAAGTTAGGGGTACCACCAACATTTCGCATTTGGTCTCAACGACTGGAAATTTACGATTCGTAACCCATTAAATCTCTCTACCGAATTCGGATTTCATTTCTTTACTAAAAGGTAGAAAAGTATAAGGGATAGCATCAAGATTCCGTATTTATCTGAACAATGAATAAATCAAGAGTATTTAAAGCAGTCTAGAAAAAATCGAGTGGGAATTTACTTTAAATACTTGATATCTTAACTCAGTAAACGATGTATTTAACATATTCAAAGTAATTGCAATGAGGGCTACACAAACATATATCGGTAATGTCATGTTTAGCGCTAATCATGCGGAAATATTTATCTCCTATTTCATTCATGTCCACTCGACACGAAGGGTCTTGGTATGCAACAAAATATGTGATCCCCTGATATATTAGTATAACAAGTAGCACAACAAAAAGGATCTTCGATTTAAGGATCGTTTTTCAATGCCGATAACAATCATTATGGTAACAAAAAAAGGTTGGGCGTCTAAAAGACGCCCAACCTTTTAAAAATGGGTGCCCAAAGGATGCTAAACCTCTTTCGTGTCCGATAATAAGGATTATGTAAACTAAGTATGAATATGATATATACATACATTATATAAATTGATAGGCATGTACCAGAAGTAAGTATAATATAAAGACACATTTTTAATAGATTGTACACTTTGTCCCTATCTCTATTCTATTAGTATTCATATTCTAGCAAAAAAGGAGTGATATTATGAGAAAAAGAAGAAATAATAGTCGGAGTATGCCCTGGTACCCAGAATCAGTAGTAAATGGTGGACAGAGTATGCCCAATAATTTTGTTAATCCAGGAGGAAATAATACACAGTGTGAGTGCATATCATCAGGGTTTAGAGCTCTTGGAACTGCCATCCAGCCAGTGGCTGCAAATGTCCCTTTAAGAGTTTTATATCCAGGTGTAGAGTTTGATTTAAATAATGAATATCAAATTCCAGCTACATTTGTCCCAAACCAACGTGGCATGTACTCTATTACTGCGAGTGTAGCATTTAATCCTAATAACTTAAATGTAACTAGCGCTCTTACTCTGCAAATTTTTGTAAACAACGTTCTAAGAGCTACAGATAACGAGAGTTTTGTACCCGGAATAGGAACTTCAGACTTAGCAGTGACTACTATTGTTGAATTACAGGCTGGGGATAGAGTGGAAGTTTTCTTCCAATCTTCTGGTGCTGGTCGAATATTTCCGTCAAGTCCTTTTGCCAGTATGGCAACGCATTTTGAAGCAGGTAGGCTTCCATCTTAACAATAACCTTCCTAATTTTAGGGGATAAGAGAGATGCTTCGGTATCCCTCTTTTTTATGGGCAATTTTTTGTATAAAGAAGAATCAACAATCAAGAAGATAAGGGGAAAAATCTTCAATGGCTTTTTACGTACGATAATCGGTTTTATGTGAAATAAAGCTGTCTATGGTATACAATGAACTTCTACATAAAGGCTAGATAAGGAAAAATAAAAAGATTATCTAACTACATCAAGGGAGGAGTTAGTGTGATTTTCAAAGACTTCGGGGAATTTAGAGACGTATTATTTACAAAGAGAGATGCAGGAAAAGTGACTTGTAGCGTGAGGGAACGGACTCACCATAGTTCTTTGGATGATATAAATCATTTTGTTAAGCAACTGGGATATCAAGGATTGGGAAATGATTGGGATTCAGTAGATGAGCAAATGGCAAGAAGGATTATTACCTATATCTTATCAATGGATTTAGCCTATGATAGTGATCTGGATTCTACACCTATAGCTGGGGAGCTTTGTGATTATTTTATAAGTTTGCTTTCTTCTCAAGCAGAATATTATACGAATGCTCATTTTGACGAAGACTCAGGTCATTTTAGACTCGAAGAATGGAGTTCTATCTCATCATCTACGTTTGATACGGGGGTTATTATCATAGATCACAATAAAATGGGGATACTGTGGGTTGAAGACGAAGATTAATATGACTTACTTTCTTAGTTTCTATATTATTTGTCGTGATAGTAAAAAAGGGAAAAGGCCACTAAATGAACGGATGACATTTGTTTAGTGTCTTTTTAATTTTCTGAGCAAAAATTAAATGAAAAATATGTTTGGATTGGTATAATAAAGTAGAGTAGGAAATTTGACGGAGTTACTCCTCAGTAGGAGAAGGTAAGGCGTGTTAAGTTTGATGAGGGGGAAGAGTTTTGATGATTGATATCATCAACGTTAGAAAGAAAAGTAAGAATGCTCTAGGATTCTTGAATAGGTTGGAGAAAATGGCTCTAGGACATAGAATTAAAAATCAAAATGATAAGTTCATCTTTGGAAAGTATATTAAAAGCAATCTTTCTACTGAAGAAGTAAAAGTTATGATTACGGAAATTGAACTAAACCAAAATAAATGGACTGAATACTTAAAGCTGCTATTCAGTTTTGGAGTAGCTTTTATAACAGTAATTTGTTCTTTTTTTGCAGTGTTAAGTATTGCACAGTACAATTTTGATCTTCAACTTGCTCTGAAATCAGCTGAGCAGGGAGGGGGATTTCAATTAATAGGTATTCACAAATTTTATAATACACTTAAGGATATGTGGTTAATTCTAAGTTTTATCATAATAGGAATTTCATATATAAGTTTTATTTTACTACCTAAAAGAAGAATACTATTTTTATCTATCCTAAAGTCTATAGAAAAATAAGTTCTACCAGCTCACTGGAGGACACTGAATGAGTGCAAAAAGCATTTGTTTGGTGTCCTCTTTTTATTTTATAAAGGAGGAAATCAGATTGAAAGTCAAAGTGACAGTAAAGCAATGCAAAGGCTGTCCGTGGTTAAAACAAAATCTATGTATGTTTCAACGTTGTGTGAGAAGATATGGATTTGTTGCAGACAAGAAGGAGGAGAAGTAATGAATCAACTATCCTTTACCTTACCAAAAATTGATCGTGAGAAGACTCGTAAAGCGGTAGAGGGAATTCTGGAAAAGTATCGATTATACTTACTGCAGGTACCAGAGACAAAGCTTCCAAAGGTTACAGCAACATACTCTTTGGTTCCTCCACACTTTGGAAATGAGTATCATTCTTCTACAGAGGAGGCTGTTATCAAGAGAGTTGATTATGAGAGGGAACGAGATGCTTTTTTAAAACGAGTTCAGCAGGCAGTTAATCGCTTATCTTTTAAGGAACGGCAGATTATTATAGAACGCTATATGGGCTTTGAAGAGAAGTATGATTATGAGGTTTATAACGAATTAGGTATGAGCGAGCGTGGATATTATCGGGTGAAGGGAAGAGCCTTTTATAAGTTGGCTTTTATTTTAAATTTAGAAACATCTATACTATAGAAAGCTAACTTGAGAACTTGGCCTATAATGTAGATTTAATTCCCAAGCTAGTAATTTTATATATCAAAATTGAAATCTATATTTTCTAAAGGGATATTGTCAGAATCTTTATGCTCCTGATATATTACATTTGAATTATAATAATATCCTTTGAACAGATATAATTTATAGTTTAGCCAACTATTTAATAAGTGAACTAAATTATAATCCATTTCTTGCATACTAGGTCGTTCTTTATCTTTATAAGTCCACTTATGTTTTACGCCATGGCGACTTAAAAGGCCAGAGCCCTCTTCAGTGTTCATAAAATGCTTGTAGTTGTTTACTTTCTCTTTATATTCATTTACCTTCTTACGCAAAGATTGTAATACATCCTGTTTCACTTCAGGGTGAGCTTGAGATTTAGGGGAAATACGTTCCATATCATAGACAATATTCTCTAGAATCTTATTCATATTTATCAAAAATAATAGGATTTGTTCATTAGCCAGATAGTATAAAATAAGATTAGCACACAAAATGGTATCTTTAGATGCTAGTTCCATAAAGTCCTGGTAAGGGTTAGAAACTAGATGTTCTGGATAATCAACCTCTATCTTTGAAAAAGGGTTAGATAACTGCTCATATTCTACTAATTCAAAGTGCTCGTTCTTTTTGGGGGAATATCTTTCTATAAAATTCCCTCTAGAATCTGTCTTAAATGCTACCTCTTGATACGAAATATCATAATTACCATGTAATCGTATTATACTGTTTAAGCATTTTAGTATAGCCAGCAATTTATAGTAGGCTATTTTAGGATCAGTAATAGAGTTAGTATGTATTGATGTGAAATAATGTAATTCGGTTTCGGAATCCGTATATTCGGTAATGATACTTGCATGAGAAGAAAACTTTTTACGGGTGAAGCTTATATTATTAGTATGTACAGGGATACACCACATATTCATTCCTCCTATTTTAAAAAGTATATCATATCAAGAAATAATTAGAGTAGTGTTGACAGAAAAGAGACAGAATACTGACAAAACATTCATACTTTATCATGTTAATATGTTATTAGCTTATAAAATATAGTAAAGTACTTCTCATTAGGAGGAGTGCTTCTTTCTTTGTGCCTGATATGTGAAATACTCGTTATGTAGTTGGAGTAAGATTTCTAGTTGATGAGTAATTTTTCGAGTTTTAAGTGAATAATAGCCGAAACGTTTCGTATAGCGTTCATATTTAAGATGTGTCTGGGTGAGGAATAGTTGGAGTTGTTCTAAATTATTCATATGACATCTCCTACAGGAGAATTATATCAATTTATCTCTGTTTTATTTGTTGAAAACGTGTAAAAAGTCATATTTTCCTGCTGAAGGGAACAATTTAAATATCTTTATAGGTTTTTGGATAAAGAGGGGTAAATATCATGAATTAAAAAGAATTTCTATTTCCCAATTTGTTATAGAACTTAGAATCATCTGAGTATCTTTTATTTTGCCATCCTTTTTTAAGTCTCCTTAATGAGAATAAATATCTATCTAAAGGGAAACACTAAACTAAAAACATAAACGGAGGAGTTTATGAAGCAGCCTGATTTCGATTTAGGACAGGGATGGTGGTACCCTGCAATTCTTGGTTCAGTTTTATTTTTAATCGTGTTGTTTATGCCGAAAGTAAGAATAAATTGGAAGGAAATTTATATAACTTTCGGGATAATTGGTTATATTGTCTGGATGATTGACACAACGATAGCTGTTCCATTTGACATATTTGATATAAATCATCCTAAAAAAACCGGATTATCTGAGATTGTACTTTATGGTGTCATCCCCTCATGTTTATCCATCATTTATTTAAATTTATATAAAAGGGAAAAGAAGTGGACTTTGGTTACGTTCTTTGTCATTATATCCTTTATCCTTGAATGGTTAACAAGTAAAGTGGGAGTAATGAAAGGAGCATGGCAGATATGGTGGTCAATACCTATTTTTGGGGTTGTCTATGCTTTTTTCTTACCATGGCATCTAAAGTTTATACGAAAAAAGTGGAATTGACTCGGAATATTGGGAGATTTAAATTATTATAAAGCAATTAGTGTGACGAGGTAGTAAAAGTTTCTTATGTATTTTATTTTTGCTAATTATTATGCATGTGTTGAATTTTTTCAACATAGGATATTGTATAAAAGAAAAGGTTACTTTAACATGCCAGTGTCAAAGCAACCTTCAAATAATTATTATTACAGGTATCCTATAAGATGTAAGATGAAATCGAGAACACTTACTATGACACTTACAATGTAGAGGGGAATTTCTTTGTACTTCATTAAACTCCTCCTTTCTAGGAGGGAGATTAAAGGGAGTTAGGGCCTCCCTTTAATTAATTTATATGTTTTTCAATTGTAGAATATGCGTATATTTGAATATAACCAGCATCCTTTGCAGGATGCTTCTTTTGGTTTAAGTATTCATTTTTTAATTCCCACAGGATATGTAATTGTTGACCAACCTTTTGAGTCTTAATTGAAAAAAGACCATAGTGGTGAATACAACGTTCATACTTAAACATTGTTTGATCCAAAAATAACTGAAGTTGCTCTAACTCGTTCATATGTCACCTCCTTATTGGAAAGTATACCTGTCTATCAACCTAGTTTAAGTTAAAATTATGTAAATAGACCTTTTTATCCCTTATAATAAAAGAGGGAGGTGAGAAAGTTGACTAATAAACAACAGGTTAATATATCTAAATTCGATGCTCTAAACAGATTAAGTAGCTATAGTGAAGACGTCGAAAAAATATATGAGGATATTCGGAAATTAGATTTAATTAACGATAAAGAAAAAAGAAAGATTATATTAAACGAAATAAAAGAGAAATACAGAAGTATTAAAGAGAATCTAAAAGCCGAGTGGAATCAGTTAGAAAAATATGAAACTGTCGGGGTAGTGTCGAAATTTTATTTACCAGCACTACGAGATATGCTACATAATTCAACATTACTTCCAGTAAATCAAGTAGCTTTTAAGAATATAGATAAACTGCAACATTCTTTATACGATATTAAAGACTATGCGGAGTATTGGATTAATCAATTAGAGCAATACAAAATCTAAAGCATCCTTTTTGGGGTGCTTTTCTATATGAAATTAAATTCAAATCATCTTATATCCAATATAACGGATATAGGTAAGGAAGGCGAAAATTATGAAGAAATTAGAATATATGATTCCTTATTTGATTTTAGGTACAGTTGGGGTTTTGAATTTAATCATTCTTTATGCAATTATGGAATCATTCCAGGTAGATATCAAAGGGTTTTTTACAGCATTTATAGGTTTCTTTGGTTCAATCATTGGGGGATTACTTACACTCATTGGCGTTCAGATGACTTTAAAGCATAAGGACAGAGAAGCATTTCTAGACAAGTTTGCTGAAAGGCATTTGTTTATCAATAGTATTTATAATGAACTTAAGCCGTATATAAACTATTCTACAATATATAGATTTGCAATTATGGATCAAGAGGCTAAATGTTCTGCGATGAAACAAAAAGTCCAGGAGTTTATGAAAGTTATATCTGAAAATAAATCTAATCTTTATAAATTTATGGATTATGAGGATCTGGAGCTCGTAGACATCTACGAAAAGTTTTTAGAAGGGAGTCTTCGCAAACAAGACTTTGATGAGGAGACTGCGGATGCCTGTTATAAAAATATGCAAAATATAATAGAGTGCGTGAGGAAGAGTAAGGAAAAGTTAGAAATAAAATATCGCAGTTATAAAAAAAGAGCAATCTAAAAGGTTGTTCTTTTTTAGTAAGCTTATTGATTGGAGGTAGGGATGATGTGATGTCTAAACTAACCCATAAACAACAGGCATTTGCTGATTTATATATAAAAACGGCAAATGCTACAACTTCATACAAGAATTCCGGCTACAGCGTGAAAAGTGATAAGGCAGCTGCTGTGGAGGGAAGTAAATTACTTAGAAATCCTAAGGTTAAAGCTTATATTGAAGAAAGAATGGCTCAGAAGAGTGCTCAACGAGTAGCCAAACAAGATGAAATCCTTTCTTTTCTTACACAAGTCATGCGCGGAGAACTTACCGAACAAGTTCCAATTGGAGTAGGGGAAGGAATGCAGGAGTTAGAAGACAAAAATCCTTCTCTCAAGGACCGTGTAAAAGCCGCTGAACTCCTCGGTAAACGGTATGCTATGTGGACAGAGAAGAAAGAAATTGAAGGGAATATGGGGGTTACCATTGTTGATGATGTAGGTGATGATCTTGAACACGATTAAAATTAGCGACATCATTACTCCTCACTTTCAATCCTTCTGGAAAGCCTCCAACAGTCGAAAGTACCTCAAACATGTGTTAAAAGGTGGACGTGGTTCCGCTAAGTCTACTCACATTACGCTCAAACTCATTCGGGATATGATGAAGTATCCGGTCAGTACTTTATGTGTTCGTAAGGTTGCCCGAACCTTAGAGGAATCGGTATTTGAACAGTTAAAAGAAGCCATCGACATTTTAGGTGTGGAGGCGTATTGGCATGTCAATAAGTCACCGCTTAAACTAACCTACTTACCACGGGGAAACAGTATTATTTTTCGTGGAGCGGATGACCCTGCTAAGATTAAATCTATTAAGATTAGTAAGTATCCAGTTGCCTTTCTATGGATAGAAGAGTTAGCCGAATTTAAAACAGAGGATGAAGTATCGACCATCGAAAACTCGGTCTTACGTGCCGAATTACCCGATGGTCTTTTTTATGCCTTCTATTACTCGTACAACCCACCAAAACGCAAGCAATCATGGGTGAACAAGAAATACGAGTCTGCTTTTGTACCTAAGAACACATTTGTTCATCATTCTTCTTATTTACAGAATCCTTTTATCTCCAAGGCTTTCATTGAGGAAGCGGAAGAGACGAAGAAGAAACAACCGCTCAAATATCGATGGGAATACCTCGGGGAAGCTATCGGAAGTGGTGTGGTTCCGTTTGATAATCTTACGTTCCGAACCATTACAGATGAAGAGCTTAAGAGATTCGATAACATTCGACAAGGGATTGACTGGGGATATGGGAATGACCCGTTTGCTTTTGTTCAGTGGCATTATGATAAGGCTCGAAGAAGAATTTATGCGATGGATGAAATCTATGGTGTGAAGCTTTCCAATCGAAACGTAGCAACCATGATGAAGAAGCAGAAGTTTGATAACGGATGGACGATTGCTGATAGTGCCGAGCCAAAATCCATTGATGAAATGAGGTATGAACATGGTATTCGCAAAATCAAAGGAGCGAAGAAGGGACCAGGTTCTATTGAGTATGGAGAGAAGTGGCTAGATGACTTAGAGGAGATTGTAATTGACCCAAATCGTACACCAAACATTGCGAAAGAGTTTGAAGACATTGACTATGCCACAGATCAAGACGGAAATCCAAAACCGCAACTTGAGGATAAAAATAACCACAGTATCGATGCGACTCGTTATGCTTTTGAAAATGATATGAAAGACCATAAACCAAAACGAGATAAGAATATCCGTAAGAAACTCGGAATCTAAAGGAGGGAGACGATGAATTTTGAAATAGGTGGAGCGGTCCGAATGAGAGGACGAAGATTTCATGAGAATGCGAACGAAATATATCGTTTACCGTCTTTTGATTACTTGTCCGAGGATGCTCTAAAGAAGTTTATTGAAAAGCATGAAACGGAGCAAGTTCCGCGGTTGAAGAAACTAAAAGACTACTTTCTGAATCATACAAACATTAAATATCGAAATGATAGAGCGGATGAAGAACGAGCGGACTATCGGATGAGTCACAATTTTGCTCGTTATATTAGCATTCTCATTCAAGGTTATATTTTAGGAAAGCCCATTACGTATAACCATGAAAATGAAAACTTGTTGACTGCTCTAAATGAATTCAATGATCGCAACAAAGAACAATCACATAACAGTAATTTAGAACTTAATCTTTCTATCTATGGCCGAGCTTTTGAGCTAGTGTACATGAATCAACAGAGTGAAGAATGTGTGGCCATCGTTGACCCGATTCAAGCGTTCCTTATCTATGACACAACCGTTGAAGGAAATGTTGTAGCAGGGGCGCGCTATTTTAATGTCCAGATTGGGGAAGATGTAGATCGGTTTATTGAAGTATACGACGACCAGAAAATTTATAAGTACCAATCAGGAGAGAACTTAGAGAACATGAGACTTATAGGAGAGCAACAACATTATTTTGAGGGTATTCCGCTTATCGAATACTGGAACAATGATGACCGTATTGGTGATTTTGAAACGGTGCTCGACCAGATTGATGGGTATGATGTTTCGCAGTCCGATACATTAAACGGAATGGAGGACTTTGCCGATTCTTATTTAGTATTAGCGGGTCAACCGAATACCGAATCTGAAGATATTCAAGAAATGAAAAAGAGTCGAGTGATTGTGCTTGATGACCCTACGAACGAGGGTGTACAACCAAATGCTTTTTATCTTACTAAGACCTACGATGTAGCAGGAGAGGAAGCATTCAAAAACCGAACCGTCAATGACATTCATAAGTTCTCGTTTACACCCGATTTATCAGATGAAGAGTTCAGCTCCAATGTAAGTGGAGAGGCAATGAAATATAAGCTGTTCATTCTCGATCAGTTACGTTCTACGAAAGAGCGATTGTTTAAAGAGGCTCTCATGGTACGCTTACGTTTAGTTGCTCAAATGTGGAAGATTAAGCGTAAGGACGCCAATATTGAGGACTTAGAGATTGTCTTCACACCAAACCTTCCAACGAATACAAGTGAGCTCGTGCAAACCGCTAAAGACGTAACAGGCATTGTAAGTGAAGAAACACAACTCTCTATTCTTCCATTTGTAGAAGACGTCCAAGCGGAAATGGACCGTAAGAAAGCGGAAAGTCGGGAGCAACAAGAGATGTATGAACAACAACCCCTCTTTAAACAAGGTGTTATGAATGGCTAAGGGTTCATTAAAGATCGTAAAAGTAGATAGTACAACTGGAAATCGATTAGCAGGAGCTCAATTTGAATTACGTAACCAAGGCAATAGGGTAATTCAAAAAGGATCTACAAATGATAAGGGTATTTTGCTCTTTCAAGGTTTAGTTGTTGGAGAATACTTGCTTGTCGAGGTTCAAGCTCCAAAGGAATATGAACAAAATAAGAGCAAGTATTCCATAGTTATCAAGGCAAACGAAATAACTGAAATCAAAATTGAAAATACATTATCTCCAAACGCTCAGCATTCTTTATACGAGCGGTTATTACTTGTGTTTGTAGCCTTATGGGCAGTAGAAGTAGATACGCAGCTAGAAGTCGGAGACATTTTAAATTACCTATCTGACAAGATTCAAAGACATGTCGAATCTCAAGTTCTGCGTTTAGGTGAGGATAATCAATTATCTCTTAACAGGGCCAAACAAAAACCTTCCCAAAAAGAGATACAGCGCTTGAAGAAGCAAATTAAACGTAGACGAAAGCAGTCTAGGAAAGAACATGCCTCAGGGAGAGATAATTCAAATCAAGACCAACAATTAGAGAACCTAGAGCGGCAGTTTCCTGAAACGTATTTAGATGTTCTCATAAATGAAATTGAATTGGACATGATTGATAGCTTTCATGAGCAAGAAAACTTAATAGAGGAATATTTGGAAAATATCGTAGAGGAAGTATTTGACCAGATTAGTGGAGAACTAGATGTATCCACTTCTTATACCGAGGAAGAAATCCATGACATAGTAGATGCCGAATGGTCAGGTGCTCACTTCTCCGATACACTCTGGAAAAATAAAGAACAGCTTATGTTTAATCTAAAACGTATTATCACTCAAGGTTTAATCCGTGGGGATGGAATTGAGGAGATGACAAAGGCTTTGCAAAAAGAAATGAACGTTGCAAAGTATGCTTCGGAGCGTGTAATTCGAACGGAGACGGCTTATGTTATGAATCAATCTACCTTAAGAGCTTATAAGAAAAGTGGATTTAAACAGTATGAGTTTACCGCTCACATTGATGAACGAACATCCGACAAATGTAAGAAGAAAGATGGAAAGGTTTATAAGATTGAGGAAGCAAAAGTAGGCGTTAACGTTCCACCTCTACATCCCAATTGTCGTTCTGCTATTTTACCTGTTATCTATTGACCTAAGCATGTCGTTAAAAGGCTCAGAAAAAGCGTATAGGGACAATTTTAACCAAGAGAGGATAAATACCTCTCTTTTGTTGTTTATAGGCTTAAATCAAGCGTATGAGGAACGAAAGAAGGTGGTTAGAATCTAATGGTCATTGTGTCTATGGGCAAGGAGGAATGGAGAATGAAAATACCTTATAACGTAATGGAAAAGTCACCATTAGAGCAATTAAGACTCGATATTCAGTTCTTTGCTCAAGGTGGTGAACCTTCATCAAATAATCCAAAACAAAACCCTCCCGCTGATCCACCAAATGACGAGTCTATTTCCTTTAAGAATCAAAGTGAATTAGATTCTTTTGTTGATAAGCGAATTGCAAAAGCTTTAGAAACTGCCAAAGGAAAGTGGGAGAAAGATTTTGCGACTAAGCTAGAAGAAGAAAAGAAAGAAGCAGAGCGTTTAGCAAAGTTATCCGCTACAGAACGCAAGGAGGCAGAGTATAAAAAGCGTGAGGAAGAGTTAAATAACCGCTTGAAAGAGATTGAAACACGTGAATTAAAAGCAGAAACGATCAAAGAGTTAAACGAGAAGAAACTACCTGCTTCTTTTGCAGACTTTTTGATGTCCGACACAGCAGAAAATACATTGGAGAACATTAAAGTCTTTAAAAAATCTTTTGATGAAGCAGTAGAACAAGTGGTAAATGAACGTTTGAAAGGAGAACCACCTCAAACAGGAACGGGGAATGTTGCTAAAACATCAACTGCTCCAGATTTCA
Organism: Priestia filamentosa; assembly: GCF_900177535.1. Lineage (NCBI taxonomy): Bacteria > Bacillati > Bacillota > Bacilli > Caryophanales > Bacillaceae > Priestia > Priestia filamentosa. The sequence continues at coordinate 1,162,128 of NZ_FXAJ01000002.1, read as the reverse complement.
GCATTTTAGCACAGAAAAATAGAATCGTAGGAAAATAGGAGGTTTTAACATGGAAAGTCCATATCAAGTAAACGGAAAACCATTACTGAAACTTAATATTCAATTCTTTGCAGACCCAACCTTTAATCCTGATAATGTGTTACTTCAAGATGCTCCAACGGGAAAGATTCCAACAGAGCAAGGAACGGGCATTGTCGAAGAGGTAATGAGGAACTCAGCTATTATGCAATTAGCAAAATATGAACCGATGTCCAAGCCTGTAAAAGAGTTCCAATATCTAGCAGGTGGACTAGGAGCTTATTGGGTGAATGAGGCTGAGGTTATTAAAACATCTAAACCACAATGGTTAACCGCTCGAATGGAGTCTAAGAAACTAGGGGTTATTATTCCTGTATCAAAAGAGTTTTTGCGTTATAGTGTGTCTGGTTTCTTTAATGAAATCAAACCTCATATTGCAGAAGCATTTTATACAAAATTTGACCATGCAACACTGTTTGGAACAGAGTCTCCCTTTTTGCAAAACATTTTAGGCTCAGCAACTTCTGCTGGGAATGCAGTATCAGAAGTAGAAACGGAGTCTTTATATAAACAATTAAACGGACTTCTCGGTTTAGTAGAAGATAACGAGCTAGATCCAAATGGTTTTGCTACAACTCGTTCTTTACGCCAGAAGTTACGTGGAGAAATGGACAGCTCTGGACGACCTATTTTTAATGAACCAACGCAAGGAGCAACTCAAACCGTCTTAGGACAACCAATTGCTTATGTGAATGGAAAATCCTTTGATAAATCGAAAGTTTCTCTGTTCACAGCGGATTGGGATTATGCACGTTATGGCATTCTGCAAAACATCGAATATGCCATTTCCCAAGAAGCAACGTTAACGTCTGTCATTGGGGAAAACAACCAACCTATCAATCTCTTTGAGCGAGATATGTTTGCGTTACGAGCTACGATGCAAGTTGGATTTATGATTCTAAAAGATGAAGCCTTTGCTACGTTAACCCCCCCGGTACCGGAACAAGCTTAGTTCATCATCTAGTCTTATAGGAGGTAAAGTGCATGAAAATTGAGAAGGACGGAAAGGAATTAGAAGTTACGGAACGTCAATATAAAATTTTTTATAAACCATTAGGGTTTAAGAAAAAATCAGCACGAAAGCGAACGACAAAGAGTGGTGAGTAAAAATGGCTCTATTAGATGCGGTTAAAGTCTACTTAGGAATTGAGGATAAGCTCCAAGATGCATTGCTATCCACTATCATTCAAGATCAATCTGTAAGAGTGCAACAATATATTGGAGAGGATAATGTGCCTTCTGAACTCTCATGGATTGTAAAAGAATTATCTGTTATTCGTTTTAATCGAATTGGCTCAGAAGGTACATCTTCGGATAGTGAGGAAGGGAGAAGTGCTTCTTATATTGAAGACCCGTTTCAGTCCTTTATCCCGCATTTAGACCGTTACTTAGAAAAACAACAAAGGCCAGTTAGTAAAGGAAAGGCTAAGTTCCTATGAGATATGATAAGCGAGCTGTTTTATACCGAATTGAGCAAAAAGAAACCCCTTTAGGAGTAAAAGAAAAAATGACTCCTTATCCTGTAGCTTGCAATGCTCAAATCCTCTCGGTTGAAGAACAGACTGCAATCTATGGAGCGGTTTCTCAACATAGAGTAAAGCTTCATATGAAAGGAAAAGTGAGGGAGGTTGAGAAAGTAGAATTTGAGGGGGAAATATATGAGATAACTTTGACCAAACACTTTCGGCACTCTACGATTTTATATTTAGAAAGGATGACTCCACATGGCTAGAGGGATTCACATTAAGGTCAAAGGAGACAAGGAATTAATTCGTAAGCTTGGCCAGATGAGTAGGAAAGCCAATATAGAAACCAAGGTACTAGTTCATAAACATACCTATGCAATGGAGAGGTATGCTAAGCAACATGTAGCGGTGGATAAAGGACATTTAAGGAGGGATATTAGAAGTCGGTTCGCTGAGGATGGTTTTACAGGATTTACGTTTACCATGCTGGATTATGCTCGTTATGTGGAATTTGGAACCAGACCTCATATGATACGAGCAAAGAAGGCTAAGGTATTAACCGATGGAAAGCGATTTTTTGGAAAAGAAGTACATCATCCAGGGACACGACCACAACCTTTCTTATTTCCTGCCTTTCTAAGTGTAAAAGTAGAATTTATCCGTGATTTAGAGAAGATGGTAAGGAGATTAGATTCATGAGTGATATTGGTACAGAGGAGCTACAAATAGCAATCTATAATCAGTTAAAAGCTCAAGGGTTAAATGTGTACTCAACCGTATTACCAAAGGAATATTCGTTTCCTATGGTCAAAATGGAAGAAGAGTACCTCACCGATCAATCTACGAAGAATAAAATCCATTGGGAAATCTACCATGTTCTCCATATCTTTAGTCTAAGTAAAAGCAAAGAGGAGATTAATGAGTACAACCAAAAGGTGATACAAGCCTTGCGTGAGCCATTCGAATTGATGAATGGTTTTTATGTGTCTAAAAGTCGGTTAGATTACTTACAAACTTTACGAGAGGAAGATGCTTTTCATGGCGTTCTTCGCTTTACATTTACCATATCGAAAGGGTGAGAAATAAATGGCACTAGAATATCGTGGAGATGAAACACTATATGCCGTAAAGATTCCTAATGATACAGGCTCAACTTTAGTTCGGCCTTTCAACCAAACAGATGGGTCATCTTCTATGGAATCCGATGAAATTGAATTAAATACAAAGGACAAGAGCGGCTCAGATTATGGAAGTGTGACCGAGTCTTTGTCTCTTGAAGGAATTATCACAGAGGGAGATCCATTTCCTGATTACGTAAAGAAATCGATTCGTCAAAAGAAAATGATTGAGATTTATGAAATCAATACACGGACAAAGAAGGCAGAAAAGGGAATGTATATGATTTCTTCTTTTGAGAGAACTCATTCGAATGGGGAATTTTCAACGTACTCCTTAGAGGCTACATTAAATGGAACCATTACTGAAGAGGCACTAACTGAAATTCCCACAGGAGCAGGCGAGGCTGTTACTACTTAATAGAGGCAATAAAAATTTATTTTATATGGATTAAATCTTCCTATTTTACAAATATTTCAATTAATCTCTAAAACTAGAAGGCTATTTATGATAAACTCAAAGTTATTAAGATAGACAGAAAGTAGGTAAAGAGAAATGGAACTTCCAGTATTCAGATATAATCCGAATGCCTTAGAACTAGAGTTTATTGAAAAAGAAGAAACGTTATGCCCTGTTTGTGAAAAGGAGAGGGAGTATACGTATACAGGACATTTTTATTCCGTAGAAGATGTGGAAGGAATCTGCCCATGGTGTATAGCAGATGGTTCAGCGGCTAAAAAGTATGATGGCGAATTTCAGGATGAAGGATGTTGTGAAGACGTAGAAGAAGAGAGACTCGTGGAAGAGCTCATTTACCGTACCCCAGGTTACACTGGATGGCAGCAAGAACGTTGGCTTGCACATTGTGGAGATTTTTGCGCTTTTATCGGTTATGGAAGGTGGCCTGAAATTGAGCCCTTGCAGGAAGAACTACAAAAAGATTTACAAGGTATCATGAGTGATTATCGATTAAACAATGTAGACGAACTTAAGAAGTTGTTAAGTAAAAGAAGCGCTGAGGGATATCTCTTTCAATGTTTAAAATGTGGAAAACATCGTTTTTGCATGGATATGTGGTAATTTTACTAAAGAGAACATTCTCTATCCTAATCTATTATAAAAAAGGGTAGAAGAAAGGTGGAAAACAAATTGATAGGGAAACTTCTTGCTTTATCTTTTACCCTTTTTACTTTAGTGGGATGCGATAATGAGGAAACAAATGATATCTACTTAATACCTGAAGGTTATGAAGGATATATTTATGCTTTTTATAACGTAAAGGGAGCACCAAAGGTTGAAAAGGAAGGTGAGTATGAAGTGCATGATATAAATAATAAAGGGTATTTTGTTACTTCTACGCCAGATATGGATTATGGAACAGTAACGGATAGGTATTATTACGTAGATGAAGATGGGAATCGCACGAAAATTAATAAAGAATGTGTGAGAGTTGGAGGAATAAGTGGATTCGAAGATGACACCGATCCAACTAATAAAATCGACATCATTTCTACGTATGCTGAAGTGATAAAAGAAGGGTGTAGCCAAAGTTTTGTGTCATCTGGTGAAGGCATACATGAGGACAATTCGGACGCTATTCTTGGAGAAGTAATTGAAACATATTATAAATCCGAATTAAGAAGAATGAATTAAATAAGAGAAACGTAAAAGATAAAGGGCCAATAGGTCCTTTTTATTTTGCAAAAATGTAAAAAGGAGATAGATAATATGCCACGTTTTGAAATCAAAGGAAAAGAACATGAACTGAAGTTGAACTTCGAATCTATGAATTATTTAAACAGCAACTTCCAAGGTGGAACGATGGAACTTATTGGACGAGCATTAATCGGAGATTTAGACACATTCATTAAACTCGTTCATGCGGGCCTCTTTCATACAGGGGAAAGCTACAGGCTCAAAGATGTCAAAGCGGAAGTTGAACAAGCCATTATGAATGAGGAATTAGATAATGCTCAAATCATTACGATGGCCCATGCAATCTTAGAAAATAGTTTTTTCTACAAGAAGACCGTGGAGAACTTTCTCAAAGCGGACGAAAATACGAAGAAACTCCTCGACCTGTTATCCAAGTAGAGGATTATGTAAAAGATGGCTGGCGTTATTTAGATTTAAAACCTTGGGAAGTCTATAGGTTAACACATAAAGAGTTTCTCATACTTATGGATGTTCAAGTACAAAAAAACTATGACTATCAAGAACAAATGGCTTATGAAACTCTTATGATGCGAGCAGCTTATCATGCAAAGAAACTCAAAAAAGAGGATTTATTTAAACGTCCGAGTGACGATAAAGCAACCGAACAAACAATGGAACAAGCGAAGAAACAAATGAAGCGTCAGCAGCAATGGTTGGCGCAGTTTTCGTTTGAGAAAGGGGGAGCATAAATGTTAGGGAGTATGACGGTCCAAATTGGAGCAGATATTTCAAAGCTGACTCGTAAATTAGCTCAAGGGAGCACTCAAGTTGCGGCTTTTGCCCGTTCTGCCCGTCAAGCAGGCTCAACCCTTTCCAACAGTTTTCAGCAAGCTGAAAGTCGAGTGTCTCGTTTAACACAACGTACTCAGTACTATGCATCTGAACTGTCTCGAACTTTTTTGAATGCCGGTCGATATGTACAACGGTTTGGGGATGAAGTGTATCACACAGATCAAGACATAGATAGCTTACATGGATCAATGCAACGGTTAAGTCACGAAGTAAGCGATACTTCCCGAACCTTTCGAAATACCAGTTCATCGTTATCACAATTGAGGGGTGAGATAACCAATACAGAAAGAAACACTCGCCGTCTAGGAAGCAGTATGAGCGGATTAGGGAGTTTAATAGGGAGAGTGTCAAGGTCTAGTTCTAGTCTTGGCACTTTATCTGCTTATTTAGAAAGAGCAACAGAAGAAGGGCAAGGATTAATGAGGGTACTGCTTTCACTCTCCCCAGCACTCGTTCCAATTGGAGCGGTGGCTACAACAAGTGTGATGGGATTAGCTTCTTCTTTTGTAGCAGCAGGGGTAGGAGCGGCTGGCTTTGCTGCAATAGCCATTCCTAACCTATCTAGTATCTTTGATGCTCAAGCGCAAATTAATAAAGCACAGAAAAAATATGATGAAGCCGTGACAAGTGAGGATAAAGCTGAGGCTTTGAAGGAATTACGTGCTATCTATGGAGGACTAAACCGGGATCAATTAAAAGCTGTAAAGTCTCTTCAAGAATTCAAATCTTTTTATAGTAGTTTTGCTAAAGATTTTCAAAAGCCAGTACTTCAAGCATTTACAAAGAGTCTAACAATTGTTCGTTCTTTATTAGAGAAGCTGCAACCGGCTATCCAAGGAGCCGCACAAGGTATATTAACCTTACTCGATGCTTTTGACCGTTCTTTAAAGACAAAAGATTTACAGAACTTCTTTCAATTTTTGAAACAAAATGCAGGCAACTCGTTAGTAGCATGGGGGAAAGCATTTGGGAACATATTGAGGGGATTACTAAATCTCATGGTAGCTTTCTCGCCAGTAGTCAATGATATGCAGAATGGATTAGTAAGGTTGACTCAACGATTTGTAGAATGGTCTTCAAGATTACAAGACTCTAAGGGATTCCAGCAGTTCATTGAATACTCAAAACAGAACCTCCCAGCGGTAAAGCAATTATTTGTGGGACTTATCGAGTTATTTGTGAATTTTGTCAAAGTGTTAGCGCCGATTGGAGCGGTGGTGCTAGACCTTATCAATGTGTTTATTAAATTGACTAATCAATTTCTTACAACAAATCCGGTCATGGCTCAAGTAGCTATCGTAGCATCCCAAATTGGAACAGCTTTTCTACTCTTAGCACCTATTATTGTTAAAATTATTTCATCAGTAACGACCCTTGTAGGATGGTTAAAGCCATTGATTACAGGAGTTACGCAATCAAGCAGCGTGCTTACAGCATTACGTACAGCTTTTTCTGTATTAACAGGACCAATTGGACTTGTCATTACGGCCATTACCACATTCATCTCTGTATTGGTGACGTTGTATCACAAAAACGAGGAATTTAGAACAAAGGTAAACCGTATTTGGCAAGCTATCCGAGAAGTAATTACGCAAGTCATTCAGGCAGTGAGTCAGTACGTCATACAAGTGACGGATCGTTTAAAAGCTTTTTGGGACAGAAACCAGAATGATTTTATGAAAATCACCGATAAAGCATGGAACATGATAGGTAAGATTGTAAATACAGCGATGGACTTAATAATATCCATTTTCAAATTTGTCTATCCTGTTCTTGAAAAGATTGTCCAAGGAACTTGGAATTCTATAAAAGGAATAATTAACGGAGCAACCAAGGCTATTATGGGGATTATCGATATTTTCAGCGGATTATTGACAGGGAACTTCTCAAAAATGTGGAAAGGAGTTATGAATCTCTTTTCAGGAGCGATTCAGTTCATTTGGAACCTTTGGACTCTATCATTTTACGGCAGAATCATAAAAGTAGCAGGACTCTTAGTCAATGGGCTTAAAAGTACGATTCTTTCCGGTCTAAATTACTTGAAAACAAGCTTCAGTACGTTTGTTTCAAATGTATGGGGTGTAGTGTCAGGCGGATTCCGTAATATCTCTACTATCATAGGAAATACCATGAACACTATCCGTAGTATTGTAAGTTCGATTTTGTCATCCATTAGGCAAGTCTTCTCCACAGGCTTATCAGGTATCGCTAATTTAACAAGAAGTGTCTTTAGTGGCATTTGGAATGCGGTAAAGTCTATAGTTTCTGGTATTGCGAGTAGTGCCACAAGTGCTTTTTACGGCATGAAATCGGGAATTCAGGAAGCAATTGGTGGTCTAGGTTCTCTCATCTCCGGGACATTCAGGGCTATCATTAATTATTTGAAAGGGATAAATTTACGATCTATTGGTCGTAACATTTTAAATGGACTCGTCAATGGTTTCTGGGATAAGGTCAATTATCTAACTCGTTCCGTGACTAGTATTGCAAACTGGGTGAAGGATGCATTTTATCGCTTGTTTGATATTCATTCACCTTCGCGTTGGATGAGGGATGAGATTGGGGGAAATATGATTCTTGGTTGGATGAGAGGAATTGAGCAAATGAAAGGTCGAGTGCTTACCACTTCTCAAAAGATGGGAGAATGGATGAAACCAGATATTCCTCATGTTCAATTAGGATACGATATACCTTCTGTTGGGAAGCTTCACACAGCTCATACAGAAAAGAAATTACTGCAACTGTCTGCCGATTCTATGGCTGCTCCTCAAATTCATGTTCAAGTTCGGAATGAAGCCGATATGGAAGTGATTCGTACTCATGTTGAAACAGAAGGAGCTCGTGACGGATTAGTTCGAACAATCTTTGAAGGGAGGTAAGAGAAGATGGATGTAAGAGTAGAAAAACAAGATGGGACAGGAATAAATTTAGAAGACATAGGAATTATTGTGCAGGATGTAGACATCTCTTCTATTGAAGTTATGGGTTATAGCGAAAATATACAGGGAAGACCAGGAACTGTGGATATGGGAGCAGACTATGGAACTCGGACGATTCGGGTTCCTTTTATTATGCAGTCGAAAGATTGGAAGAACTATCCCATCTTACGAGATAAGTTGTTTGCTATTCTCACTTCTCTTGAGCCGTTTTACCTTATTGAGCGAAGAAGGGAAATCTACCAAACAGGAGAGAATGTAACGTTAACCGATAAACGGTATCTTGTTCGCTGTTTTCAAAAGTTTAACTTTGATCAACAGTTTCTATATGGCTTTACAGAGTTGATTTTTGAAACCATTCAGCTTCCTTTTGCTGAATCGCCAAAGAAAACGATGAACTTATCTGTAGAAGAAATAGGAGAAGAAGCAGTCTATACACATAACACAGCCGAGTTCCAAATTTATAATGATGGAAACGTAAGATTAGATCCTCGTTATTGTGAAATCGATATTAAGATTCAGGCCGCGTGTGACTCTTTTCTCGAATTAACCAATCAAACGACAGGCGATACATGGCGTTATGAGGGAGCTTTGACTACAAACGATCTGGTTCATTTAACGGGTGTAACATACAAGAAGAATAGCTTAAACATCTTTAGAAACACAAACCGAAGATTAATTACCTTATTGCCTGGGTGGAATGAGTTTATGGTCACAGGCGCTTCTTCCATCCAAGAGATCACCTTTGATTTTCGGTTTTATTATGCGTAGGTGATAACTATGTATGTAGAAGATTTAGAAGGAAATCAATATTTTGCTCAAGGGGAAGTAACGCGAACGAGACGAGTTAATGGAGAGAAGGAACTTTCTTTAACTTTTGTAGAAAGTGAGCAAAATCAAGAATGGTTTCATGCGCTAGATCATCATTGGAAGGTTGGATTTGATGAAGAAGAATATGTAGTCATCATTCCTAAAGTTCAATCTAAAGGGAGTAGGGCCGTAAAAAGTGTACAAGCTATTCATCGCTTTTTTATTGATATGAGGGATGAGTGGGTCTATGAAACACATAGTGGCTCTATGACTTTAGCAGCACGTTTAAATATGGTGTTTCAAGGGAGCGGTTATACATTTCAAATTATTGATTCTTTTTATGCCCAAGACTTAGAAAACTTCGGGGATTCTTCTCGTTTAAATTTGTTTCAAAAAACGCTAGAAGCTTACGGTGCGGAGTTTGAAGTAAGGGAGAAAGTTATTTATCTTCGAAAGCAAATTGGACGCGACACAGACTTTCAATATCGTCACAAGTTTAACCTAAAAGACATTAATGTAGAGACGAATGCAACGGACTTTGCGACTTATATTGAAGGGTTTGGAGCAGATGGGTTACGAGCAACTTACACTTCACCATTAGCTGAAATTTATGGGATTAAACATGCACCCCCTGTACGTGATGAACGCTACACCATTCATAATTCTCTATATAATCGATTGAAACAAGAAGTCGATAATTCACTACAACTTTCTATTAATCTAGATGTATCCTCTTTGCGACAGCAAGGTCTAGAAGAACCAATTCAAGAAGGTGACCGTATCTTTGTTATTGATGAGCGATTGAACCTTGATATAGAAGAAAGGATTGTAGAAATAAGAGAAACCTTCAATGCAAAGGAACAGCTAGTTGGGGAGCAAGTCACACTTTCTAATCAGGGAATCCGACAAACATATCAAGTCCAACTAAATGACACAGTAAGACAGGTAAAGAGGTTAATGACTGGACGTACACAGCTTCCTTATAATGCTCTAGATCAAGGTGTTCAGTTAGCAACCAAAGCTCTAAAAAGCGCTCAAACGGAACTCACCTTTGATAATGGCATTCTAGCGGTGGAAGAGAGTAATCCTAATCACCTTGTCACGTTTAACAGTGCCGGGTTAGGTGTATCAGATGATGGAGGAGCGACTTTTAAAGAGGCCATCACGTATGAAGGTATCAATACTAATCTCCTAACAGCGGGTCAAATTGACGTTAATAACGTTAAGATTGTTGGAACAGACCGATACTTCTTTTGGGATAATGAAGGGCTTGTTGCTATTAATGCTGGGAATCCAAATAGTCGTCTTTTACTAGCAGATGAAGGATTAAAGATTTCTGCTGATGGCGGTCAAACTTATAGTACAGCCATTACAGGAGAAGGGGTAAAGGCAGAAGCCATTCAAGCGGGAAAAATTGAGGGAGTAACGATTGCTTCTGATTCCACTATTGATGTAGCGACAGATTTGAAAGTTGGATACAACGTATTTTTAGGAGATGGAAACCCTTTTAAACCGGATATTGAACGAACTATACATTTCAATGATGAAGTGAAAATAGGAGTGATCCCCGAGCAAAGTCAAGTCTTCGGACAAAACCGTTTATATTTAGAATCCCAGGCCATTGAAACTCGTACCGATACTATTTACATTGGATTACCTCCAGAAAATCAGGGCGGTGGAGAAGTAGCCTTACTTGACATTGACAGTGAGTATGATTTGGCGAATATTAGTGTCACGGAAAAAGTGATGGTTAATTTTCGCGGGAAAGTGACCTTTAAGGAAACAGAATTCTCCGATAATGTTTATTTTGGATTTGGTGATGTAGAATTCTCCAAGTATTCAACTTTAACTTTTAATACTTCACCTGTTTTTAATAAGAATATAAAAGATTTTAGAATTGGTGGAAGTTCCTCTTATATCTGGTTCACAGAAGATAATGAGCCCACTTCTAATATACCTGAAACGGGAAAATGCGGGTTCGGAATGTATTCAAATGCTCCGTATGGTGTAAATGTAGGAGGTGTAGGTGTGAATTTTCGAATGAGAAGGAGGAATACACCAACGAGTGTCACATTAACAACCGAAGCGATTACAGGGATTACAACTGATCCTGCTTTTACAACTCACCTTACAAGAGACGGTTTCTTTCTTTACTTTAAATCAGCAGACAACACGCCATCCTATAAACAATGGAGGGGGACTTATACGGTAAGTTAGGAGGGGAAAAGATGAGTACTGCTATAAGGAAATATGAAGATCATTCCTTTGAAGTTCATTGTCCGTGTGGAAAAGTCTATCATTTTGCCTTACCAAAAGATTACCAATTAACATATTCAAAGATGTTTGGAGAATATGAAAACCTAAAAATTAGCCATGAAGGGTGTCCTCATATTATCTTCATTAACTGCAACTTTCCTTTAGATGTTGATATTGACTCCTTTGAAGAATATCAAAAACCAGAAGCCCAAGCTTTATTAGATTTCCTACATGATATGAAAGGAAGGGAGGAAACTACTCTTGAGTAAGATAGTAGTCGAGGCCAATGATGTTATGGAGATATACAAACAAAAGGTAGCACAGCTTCTCCACGAAAATATTATTCTACAAGCTCAGGTGCAGAAACTAACAAAGCAACAGGAAGAGAAAAAGTAAAACAATAAGTAACTTATCAGACACTAAAACAGTGTCTTTTTATTTTGTCCAAAAAGGAGAGGAGAAGAAGGATGAAACACAATACAGATACTTTCTGGGTAGCCATTACAGGTGGTGGAGTATCGTCTATTGCTTATTTTCTTGGAGGGATTGACCATTTGTTAATTGCTTTCGTTATTTTACTCACGTTAGATTATCTCACTGGAATTGCTGCAGCTTTTTACGATAAAAAAGTATCTTCCAAGAATGCCTTTAGAGGGCTTATGAAAAAGGGAGCCATGTTTTCCCTTGTCATTGTTGCTACTCAACTGGACATTATTCTAGGGAATGAAGTTCAGTTTGTTCGTTATGCCATTTTAATGTTTTTAATTGGGACAGAGGGGATTAGCTTGATTGAAAACTTAGGCCGATTGGATATTAAAGTTCCACAAATGCTATCTAGTCGGTTTTCACAATTAAAAGATGAGAATGACAAAAAGGAGGATGAAACATTATGACTTATAAAGTGAAAATAGATCCGGGACACGGTGGTTCTGATCCGGGTGCAGGAGGATATAATATTTTGGAGAAAGATGTGGTTTTACGTATTGCAAAGTATATGAAGGATCACCTTGATAAATATTACCCAGCTATTAATGCTTCATTGACACGTACAAAGGACGTTTTTTTGTCATTGAATAAAAGAACAGATACTGCTAATCGTGAAAGAGTGGATGTGCTTGTATCTATCCATATCAACTCAACAGGTAAGAAGGATGTCAGAGGTTTTGAGACGTTCCGTTTCTCTGGAACATCAGGAGCTACAGCACGTCTTCAATGTTGCGTTCACGATGCCATTATGGAAGTAAACAAGAAATTTGGGGTAACTAGGGACCGTGGGAAGAAAATGGGTAATTTACACATGGTACGCGAGTCTAACATGCCTGCTACATTAACAGAGAATCTCTTCATTTCTAACGTAGATGATAACAATCTATTAAAGAATGGAGAATATGTAAAAGCGTTAGGGATTGCTCATGCTGAAGGTGTTGCTGCCTTTTTCGGTTTTCCAATTATTAAAGTAGGTACAAGTGAACCGAAGAGAGAGGAAACAAAGCAAAATGTACCGAAAGATACTCGTAAATACCGCCTTATGACAGGGGCTTTTCCAAATGCGGAAGCCCTTGCAGACGGTATTGAACGTTTGAAAAAGGATTATGGTTGGCTAACATATGAAAAGGCTGATAGCACAGAGTTAAATCCTACTTATCGAATTCTGACTGGTACATTTGTCGGAAAAGATACGGCTGAAAAGTTCGCTGAAGAGCTTCACAAAAAATACGGTTGGTTGATTTATGTGAGAGAAGCGTAAATAGTTGATGTTGTCTTTTGTAGACAGCTTGGAACAATGAGTTATACTTTAAACAAGGGAGAGGTTTCCCGTTCTTTCCCGTAGCTTCCTGAAAATTAAAAGCTCCCTCCTTAATATAGGTAGGGGGCTTTTTTAGTTTTCCAAAAAATAATGAATGGGTTTTATATATTTTTTATAGGAAATGTTATAAAAATCATATAGTGATATAAAATAAACAAAAAAAACCCTCTACTCATTTTGTGAGTGGGGGCTTTTTTGCCTTCTCAAAAGAAAAAACATGCTGTAAAGTCTACATTTATATTATGACCCAGGTAGCTTTTTTATATACATAACGGAAGTTTATAAATAGCCTTTTTCTTATTGGGAGGATCTTTTTATTTTCATTCATACTTTTAAGATTGGTTTATATACTTGTATAGAAGGGCATAAATCTTCGAAAATTTATGCCCGAATGGTATACCTCTTGTAAACCAAAAGCACTTGTTGGCGAAAGGAAAATCGTTTTGGTTAAAGTCAACTACTTATAATATGAATCATCTCTCCATTTTATATGCATCTTTGTCACAACTTATTGTTCAATTTTATATAATGGTGCAAGGGGATGTATTCTGTTATACTCTCGACGTCTATCTATTCGTATTTGTATGTATTAAATACACAAAAGCCCTCACTCGACAAAGTAAAGGGCTTTTGTTTTTTGCAAAAGGGATATTATTGCAACTAAAATGGATGTTAAGAGAAGGTATTTATAGTATGGTGGAGATAAAGAGATTTTATTCAAATGAATCATATATATTAAATTAATTTATATAATGTATGGAAGATGAAATACCTTTTGGATATTTATCCACATGGTATTTTCGTTTTGTATATCCCTAATAACGGAAACCTCTTACTCAAATGAGTAGGAGGTTTCTTTTCTTTATCCCAATAAGTGGAGTACCCTTGTCGCAAGTACTTGTTTATAATATAAGTCATATATCCATTTTCAATTCATTACGGACACTTTTTATTTTATTTCATATAATAGAATGAATGAGAGAAATCTCATTCAAATCTACTAGATATCTATTCCTACGCACTCTGTTAATAAACAGAGTTTTTTTTCATGCAATTAAGAATAAAAAACAATATTCCAATATATAATACCAAATGTCGATTTCCTCTACTTTACCTCTTTTGGAAAAGGCAGATATCACGATAAAGACCTTCTCAGGGGAGAGGGTCTTTTTTATACTATAAAGAATAAAACAGTAGGCATTGCACATAATATAAATGTACAACCGTACAATTCTTCTCTTATGAAGTGTAGACGTCCCTAAAGAGCCCCTTATCCATTGGATAGGGGCTCTTTTATTTTATTAACAATGTTGTATGATACATAGGAAAGGCTTTTGTTCTTTCTTTCACTTTCTTTAGCCTAGGAAAGCCTTGAAGACATTTACTATTATCACCATTGCGTTAGTAATCGATAACGTAATCACTTTACTCTACGTGTATACGTGGGATTGTAATGTAAAATATTTGTAAAAACATACTTTTATTTATTTTTATGTTTCTCTAATTATGTATAATAAAATTGCTTGGGTAGATTCTTCTATCTCCTTTTAATTAACTTTTCTGAAAACACCCCTACTCATAACGAGTGGGGTGTTTTTTGAAGAAAGGAAAGAATTATACCTAGAAAGGTCCTTATTTATAGTGTAGGTAATTTCACCATTATATATATGTGGTAACACACCTTCTAGTTTATGTTACCATTTACCAAAAGTAACTTGTTTATAATTACAAAATCTCTAATTTAAAAGGTAAGCGCTTATTTAGAGGGCTCAGTAATTTTAGCAGAGATTAAGGCTGTTCTGAGATCTGAAACCACAGAGAGGTTCTCAAAATCTATTCCAATTTGGACAGCAGTTTGAGCAATTTCAGGTCGCATTCCTGACAGGGTACACTTTACACCTACCAGTTTTAAAGCTTGAATTAATTGGAATATTTGATGGGCCACCATGGTGTCAATAATAAGCACACCAGATAAGTCAATAAAGAGGCGTTTCACTCTTAGATCAGCGCATTGATATAAGGTACTATCAATCATTCTCTTAGCTCGTTCTGTATCAATGTCACCAACAAGAGGAAGGACAGCTAAATCCTCACTAAGGGAAATGATAGGGGAACCTAACTCATAAATCATATCTTTTTGAGCAGTTAGACGTTCTTCAGCGCATTCATAACTTTGCTTTGTGAAAGCTGTAATTACATAATTAAAATTCTCGATGATCTTACGGTTCCATTTATTAATGGTTTCTAGAGAATATGTTTCCTCACTTGTTTCTACAAATTCTTGCACATAATCTAGATACTGTTCTTGATTGTTGAAAAATTCTCCTATTATAAGATGAATCGGTGTACGTTGGTGTTCTTCCTCCTTAGAAGTGGCATAAATCCAATGATCAAAGGCGGATAAAAACTCAGCCTCAGAGCAAGACTCATCAAATACTTTACAAAAACATAGATGAAACTCATAATTTTGTTTCTTGAGCATTTCAATGACTTCAGGGTCATTTGAAGCATATATGCCGGATGAATTCTTTTTATCTAAAGACTCATACCATTGTTCAGTTAATGAGTGAGTCCGTTCCAATAAAAAATGATATAGTTCATTATTTCTGTGCATTATAACATCCTCCTCATTTTTAATATCTTGTCTAGTGAAATTCTAACTAGGCACATAGCCCAGTATATATCCTTTCTATTATCCTAACAACTAATAGGGGTTGACTATACGATAGAAAAGAAGATTTTCTAGGAAAATAGTCAGGTAGGATATAGGTGCAACTTTTGCCTTGGTAGCCCACTATAATGTGGAAAATAGATTAAAAGATACCATGTTATACCCCTCTTATTTTGAAGTGGTCCTTTTTTATTTAATAGAAAAGAAACCCCTTCTTATAGGAAATGGGGTTCTTTTAGCAGACCTTTATGCTAGGATTAGTCAGCGTGTATTTAATCGTGGAGTTCTTGTACGTATTATAGATAATGTAGAAGGTAGGTATGTAAACCTTGATTTAAATAATAATTGCGGTAATACTCATTCTAACACCAAGGTAAGAATGGACAATATTTACGTAAATGTGTAGAATGTGGGTTAATTAAAAACCTATAAGTTGTTTAAGAAATTCAATACATAATGTACTAGGGAGTAAAAAATGAAAAAGTATTTAGGTTTAGTCTCCGTAATAATCTCCATTATTACATCGTTTATATCAAAATATGATTGGAGAGTAGGGATTGCTGGTATCGTCATTGGGTTAATACTAGCGATAAAAGCCCCAAGAGGTGTTTGGAAATACGTAGCTTATGTTGTCCTAGCACTTTGTATCTTACTCTTTCTCTTTTTAGTAGTGATGGGTATCTTGATATCTGCTGTGGTGGAAATGGGATAAGAAAAAACTATTAGCCATTTATAAGGGAGTTTAAACACGAAAGATTGTTACGAGTTTTATAGAGATCACCTTGATTTATTGAGGATAAAATTACCGGATGAAATAGAATTATTCTCCGATTTTGTAGAAGATATTACGACAGAGGAAGAAGCAGATGAATATATTGAATATGTTGAAAAAGTTTCGAATGGCTCATGTGATGATTTTGAGATTCAATTAAATACTACAAGCGTTTTTATCAAAAAGAATGTGGCAATTCTTGAACATTTTTTCACAAGTAAAGAGCCTAAGGAAAATATAATAGAAACTGAACAGTTTAAAGAATTGATATTAATATAGAAGAATAAACTTCCAGAAAGATTTAAGAGATGAACACCAAATAAAATTATACAAAAAGGCGGTACGAGTGAATAATAACAATTAAATAAACATAACCTGTGCTGTTTGTTCACCAATAGATAGTATAAAATTAAGCTCTTATCCACTGGATAGGGCTTTTTCTATCCAGTATTTTTATAGGTTAGAACTTTTGGCTTAGTTCTCCAGATTCATTTTTGACTCGTTTTCTCTTTGCTCCTTTTTTTCTAGTGAAGAAGTTGTAAAATGTTAGTTGGTGGAAAACTTGGAAAGGATGTTCTAGATATGGGGACCATTCAAGCAGACTTAAATGAGCTTAAAAGTCTTGAACAAAAAACTAAAAATGCGAAGGCAAAAATAGATGTCATTCCAGGGCAGCTTAGTTATTCCTTATCAGGAGCTCTTTCTGAGCTAAGTGGAGTATGGAATGGAGAATTAGAGGGTCTGCAACAGGAATTGGAGAAAAGCATACGAGATTATAGTGAGGAGCTAGGTAGAGCAGGGCAAGTCGTTTCAAAAACATATCAGGAATTAAAAGCGGCGGATGAAGCTCTTCTTGAAGCACTAGGATTAGATAGTGAGATTGCTCCTCAAAAAACATCTAAAGGAAATGCTGAAGGAGCAAGTAAGAAGAAAAAAGGGGAAGAAGAAGAAAATACTTTTACACAATCGTTAAAAGGAATAGGTGACGGAGCGGGAGATGCCCTTTCAGATACATGGGATGGGATCGTTTCCTTTGCAAAACATCCTGTAGACAGTACCGTTAATACGGCTAAAGGAGTCTATGAAGCGGGAAAGCATCCCATTCGTACCTACAACACAGTAAAAGATGGGGTTGTTACTGTAGTAGATGAGAAACTTATTCATGGCGATGCCTATAGTCGTAGTCATTTCTTTTCTTATGCAGGTACAGAAGTTGGACTTGCAGCTCTTGGAGACAAAGGAGCAGGTTTAGCTGTTAAAGGAGCAGGAGCAGTATCCAAAACAGCTAAGGGAATGAAGGAAGTTCATAAAGTAACCGTGAATCAAAAGGCGCCAGCACTCCAACCGGCGTTTGCAGGACGACCAGGTAGCGCACCACCTTATAATACTTTAAACACAGGGTATCTAGGACGTTACTTACAGAATGCTAAGGATATGTATTGGAATTCCTCTAAAGTATTGCAAACATCTGAACATCATGATTATGTTGCTCACGATGGTTACTATACGCGCAAAGAATTACGTACTAAGATAGAAAATGCTCAGTATACTTCTCATGGAAATAAACATTTAAAAGCAAAGACTGAGGAACAAGCCAAGAAACTTAGTAAGCAATCTGCTCAATATCTCCCAGAGGTCAATAATAGAGATTTAGAAAAACAAGTTATGAAGAGAGGGAAAGTAGTAGATAGAGGGAAAGGAGCTGTCTATTTCTTTCTACGATTTGATAATCCCGTTGGTTATGACGAGGGAAAACCAGCCTACTGGGTGAGAGCGGAAGTAACAAATTTATTTAAGGATGGAGTAAGTACATATCATGGGCACCCTCGTAATGATGACAATATGAAGGAATATATCAATCTCATGGTTGATAAAGAGACATATCTTGAACAAAGGAGGAACTAATAAGTGAATAAAGAAATTTCTAAGTTACAACCTTTAAATATAATGTTGGGATGGAAGGTAATATATAATAACCTTTTAGAATGTGAAAAAGAGAACAAAAATGTAGAAGGCCTCCTACTTATCCTAAAAGAGGAATTAAATGATCAAGAGATAGAAGTAAAAGTAGTTCAAGATAGTTTTCAAGTTGATTGGAGACGCCTTTCCTCTTCAGAAATGATAAAAAGTGTTAATGTTCAACATCAAGATGATTTAGTTGTTGAGTTAGAGAATATGATTTTCAATATTGATCTTAGAAGGGATATCAAGAAGCCTTATGATTATATACCTTTTCGTGTTCCTACAGGTTGGAAAATAGAATATAACACATGTATTAATGTTGACCCTGATGAGATATCAGAAAAAGATGATACATGGCTCGATTTTACGGAAGATTTACTTCTTCTGGCATATGATGACGGAAGAATACTTATTGATGTAGGATGGAAAAGAGAAGCAGATCCTTCTGGACGTTTTCAATTAATATTTGTGATTGACGAGCAGTGGGAGGAACCTGAAAAGCTAGCATATATCCGCAGACCAGAAGAACTAACAAGTACAATTGAGGCCATTATGCAAGACGTTCAGGATGGAAAATATGATAGCTAATTATCTAATTTAATAATATAAGAAAGAATAAACGAGCAATTTATCCAGACAAGAATACCCCGCCTCTTTATTATTAGGTGGGGTGTTTTTATACATAAGCGAGACGGAAGTTTTACTTTAACTGGATATCCAACTAAGTAAGGAGAGAGCAGAATTGTTAGAGGGAAAATTTGAGGAATTAAGCGGTTTTTTAATAGCTTATTTTAACCAGGATATTGAATCTCCTGAAAAAGCATTACAAGAGTTTATAGAGGAAAATAGTGAAGGGGCAATATTAGCGACTATAGCAGAGATTGATAAATTTTTACATGAGGATTTACCGCAACAGGACAAAGAGCAATTTATAGATGATAATTGTGACCTATATTTTCCTGCTTTAGAATTAACACTTATTGAATGGTTGAAGCAAGTACAAGATGAATTAAAAGGGGCTGTAGATTTGAGTTAATCATCTATGGGTTTGGAGGATAGAGTATTTACATAACAATATCCTGAAGGAAAAGATGAATAATATATTAACATGAGAATACCCGCCTCTTTATTATTAGGCGGGGGATTTTTATATATAAGCGAGACGGAAGTTCTATTTCTAGCTAAGTAAGGGGAGAAAATAATTGTTAGAAGAAAAAATGTGGTTATTAATAGAAGAGTTTGAAGAGCTAAGTGAATTCTTAGGTGGTTACTTCCATCAAGATATGGAACCATTAGAGGAAGTATGGGCAGAGATTGTAGAGAATGCTAATAGGAAAAATACAACTCTACTTCTTAATGATATAGATAGATTTTTAAATTCAAACTTATCACATATAGAAAAAGAGGAATTTATCAAAGAGAATTGCGATTTATATTTTCCGGCTATAAATACCACTCCTCTAGAATGGTTAATTCAAATGCAAATAGAATTTAAAAAGCTCCTCCCTTCACTAAAGGATTAAATTTTTAGCATTCGCTTTTAAATGAATAAAACTTAGCATATATAAAACCCGCTTTTCCACAAATTAAAGTGGGTTTTAAATTTAATTATATGATACTCCTTATAAAATTAGTTTAGAAGATGGAATAGTTAGCTGACAGGATTCTGAACGAAGACAAGAAACAAGCAAGGTATAGCTAAAGGTTAGAAAATGAGATATCCTCTTGAGTAAGGAGAGAGTACTATTGTTAGAGGGAAAATTTGAGGAATTAAGCGATTTTTTAATAGCCTATTTTAACCAGGATATTGAATCTCCTGAGGGAGCATTACAAGAGTATATAGAGGAAAATACTAAAAAGAGAATATTAATAACTATAGAGGAGATTGATAAATTTTTATCTGAAGATTTACCACAACAAGACAAAGAGCTATTTATTAAAGATAACTGTGATTTATATTTTCCTGCCTTAGAATTAACACCTGTTGAATGGTTGAAACAAGTACAAGCTGAATTAAAAAGTACTTTAGGTTAATCGTTAATAGCTTGGCTTGAAAGAGGTGATAGTTATATAGATGGAAAGACTATCAATACAACAATATAAAAGTACCCCTGTCTGCCAGTAGACAGGAGTTTTTCATATTTTAAAAACCGACCAGATTGACCACAAAATTGACCACATTTTCTTCATTTGACCACAAATGACCACGGAAAAATCAAGAGACTTTTTTAAAAAATTACTAGTATGTTAAGTGATAAGAAAGACCACAAACTTGTCCGAAAGTTATCTATGATTCTCATACAACAATGCTCCTTTGTGCAGCAAAGTTGTTAAATGAAAATAAATTAAAAAAAGGAAATGTTAAGCTCTTGTTTCAGCCTGCTGAAGAAACAGGAAAGGGAGCAAAAAAGCTTATTGAATCCGGCGTTCTTCAAAACCCAAAAGTTGATGTTATTGTTGGATTGCACGTTAATCCAATGGTAGAAACAGGACATGTAACATGTTCTAAAAAAGAGGTATGTGCAGCATCTGACTTTTTTAATATCGAAATAAAAGGTAGTGGTGGACATGCTGCACACCCGCACCTTTCTAAAGATCCCATTCCGATGGCAGCTAACGTTATTTCCTCTCTTCAACAAATTGTCAGCAGACAAATAGATCCCCTCACTTCTACTGTTTTAACAATTGGTCAAATTCATGGAGGATATGCAGATAACGCGATTGCTTCTTCTGTGAATCTTGGTGGAACTGTTAGAACATTAGATGAAGATGTAAGGGCGTCAATGAAAGAAAAGATGGAAAACGTCATATCAGGTGTTACTTCATCATTAGGCGGAGATTACAAGTTTCACTATCACTACGAAACGCCTGTTTTAATTAATGATAAATCTTTAATTCCTCCCTTAGAAGAAACGGTTAAGACGATACTTGATGAGCATTCCTTTTCAATTGTTAATCCTTCAATGGGTGGAGAAGACTTTGCTTTTTATACAAGGGAAGTACCAGGCTTATTTTTCAGATTAGGCGTGCGAAATGAGAATAAAGGAATTGTGCACCCCCTTCATCATCCATTGTTTGATCTTGATGAAGAAGCTCTTCCGTATGGAGGAGCATTGCTTGCTCAGTATGCCTTAAACTATTTGAAATGAAAAATAGACTTCTTTTCCGCTCTTGAAGAGTATTTTAGTTTGCCTGTAGAAAAAGCGCTCTGTTCCTCTAATGCTATTGTGAAGATGTTATGTATGATGGATCGACGCGTAGGAAAGAGAACATTATTAAGAAGTAAAGAATCTATATTAGAAGAACATCGTATAATCAAGTATTTTTACCAATTAAGATGTGAAGCGGAAGGAATCCGGAGCAAGTCAAAGGTTTCATAAGACAGAAGAAGAGTGAATGGTGAAAACAGGAAAGTAAACGGAAAACACAGTATTAAAAACAAATTAAAAGCACAAAAACATAGAACTTTTTTGTGCTTTTAATCTATTACCCATCTTTTTGAATGACAAAATAATACAGGAGGGAAAGAGAAAAGATAATAAATAAAGCAACAAAAATAATCATAAAATATTCACCTTCTTACGATGTGACATCTCTTTTTTTACGAGAGGTGGACAATCACAGAAAATCATTTTAAGCTTTCGATATTCAAAAAGAAGAAGAGAAATGCTCATAAAGGTAAGAAGAGAGCTAATGGCAAGGGCAGGGATATTAAAACAGTAATCGAGAATGGTAATATTCACTGTAATAGGTAAGTAAATAATATTTCCTAAAGTTGCAGTTCTTGGTATAAGCAATAATAAGGCTGCTGTAATTTCTCCTCCTGCAATAAATAAATTATAAATGTCAGAGTATCCGAAAAAATGCCAAGCAAGTTGCATAGCGGAATCCTTTGTGGAATCAAAAACAAATTCCCCTGTCGAAAATTGGCCAGGATAAATCTTCGCTCCTCCGTAAATGAAAAAAGCTAATGCTAAAAAGTAACGAAATGTAGTAATCGTGCTCATTTTTAATTTATATAAAAAAACGGTTTTATTCACTCATTTTCCTTCTTTCTCGATTTTTTATTCGTTAAGATCAAGGAACCGACTCTTAATTTCTTCTGTGGGAATCATACAAGAAGTTTGTTTTCCAAATAATCGATATCGATATTTAGCACCGAATTGATACACTCTATCGCTAAGCGGTTTTGGAACGATCTTAAATAAAGAGAGGATTCTCACAGGCCCCGTAAGATTTGAAATAATGTGCAGAATAGCTGTTGATTCGGTATATAACGTATCTCCCTCAATAAGAACAATAGAATCCAAATCTTTCCTATATCCATATTGATTCAATATAGAAGATCCAGTATTAGATTGAAGAGAAGCAAATTTAAATAGACCTTTTGGATCTCTTTTAATCACAAACTGTACAAAGTGATTACACATATTGCATACACCATCAAAAAGAACAAGGATATCGTGATTATCTTTCATTTCTATCACCTCACTTATCTCCTGAGAATTTCACTGTTTTAATTATAAGATATAGGTGATAACAATACATCTTACACTTTTGTAAGAAAAATACAAAGGGAGGAAAGAATCATGGGAAGAAAAATCCGTTTTGAACAAAATGAACTTATTTTAGAGCTAACAGGATTAACAAGCTATTTTTGTTTAAAAAGAAAAGTACGAATTCCTTATCACATAATCGATAGTGTGTTAGTTGACTACTATGAAGCACCTCAAATCATGCTAAGAATGCCTGGTACATCTATTCCTGGAACGAGTATTCGTGAGGGAAGCTTTAAATATCGAGATGAGTGGTACTTCTTATCATACGAAAGAAGAGAACCGCTTGTTATGATTGAGCTCACAGGGCATAAAAAATACAGATATGTGATTTTTCAAATGGAAGACCCTACAGAAACGGCGTACAATATTCGCACACATTTAAGAGAATGGGAGATAGAAAGAGGAAAGAATAGTAAGTAGGACTATGTTACAATGAGAGTTAACGTATTTGGAAGGTGTTGGAATATATGCTTTTTATGATAGGAGCAATTTTCATTGCTCTTAGTTTATTTATGTTTTTTGTGCTAAGTCTACTATCTGGAATAGGAAAAGCAATGGGTAATTTCATCAATACTTCAAGTTTTTTTCAGTTGGACTATGTGATGTATCCGATTATTTCTGCATTTATCGGTCTTATTTTAATTTCATTTTACGAACCACAAGGAAAACAACAAGTAAACAAAAGTTTCTAGTGTGAACGTTATAATAGGGTGTAGAGATTTTTAGCATAAGAACAATAGGAGAGGCAAGTACGACTGCTATTAACGATAAAAAGCTCCTATTTATAAAACAGAAGCTTTTTACCCTACATTATCTTAATTTATATAAAGCTAACGCTTTCTGAATGCTAGAAACAACAGACATATCGTTAAAATCAATTCCAATTTGAACAGCGGTCTGAGCGATTTCTGGTCTAATGCCTGAAAGCGTACATTTCACACCAACTAAATTTAGGGCTTTAATAAGTTGGAAGATTTGGTGAGCCACCATTGTATCAATGATAAGCACGCCGGATAAATCAATAAGTAGATGTTTAACACCTTGAGACGAGCACTCCTGCAGCGTATTTTCTAGCACTCTTTTTGCGCGTTCTGTATCAATATCTCCAACAAGAGGAAGCAACGCTAAATCTTCACTAAGGGAGATGATAGGGGAACTTAATTCATAAATCATTTCTTTTTGAGCCGTTAAACGTTTCTCTGCATGGCTATAGCTTTGATTTGTAAAAGCAGTCACAACATAGTTGAAGTTTTCGATAATTGTTCGATTCCAGCGATTAATAGTTTTTAATGAGTATGTTTCTTCGCTCGTTTCTACAAATTCTTCAACAAGATCTAAGTATTGTTCTTCTGTATTAAAAAACTCGCGCAGAATAAGATGAATCGGCGTATTCAAATGCTCTTCATCTTTTGAAACAGCACAGATCCATTCATTAAATGACTCTAGAAATTCCGCATGTGTGGATGATTCATCAAACATTTTACAAAAACGTAAATGAAATTCGTAATTTTGCTTTTTAACGCTTTCAATTATTTCTGGATCGTCAGAAGCATATACACCACCTGCTTTTGATTTATCAATCGACTCATACCATTGTTCAGTTAATAGTCGAGTGCGTTCCAATAGAAAATGATATAATTGGTTGTTTCTATGCATAAACTTTATCTCCTTGTAAGTAAAATATGTCTTTTAATAGCTATATTGGATAGTTATGTTTATTAAAGAAGCTCAGTAAAACTATAAATTATTATATATAGTTTTACTGAACCTCACAACAAGAAAATAAGCTTTAACTCTCCAGAAATAAAAGTGGAAAACTCCTTATATATTTTAATGGAAGAAGCTCCCTTATCTTTGTTTTTACAATTTCCTAATAGGCCTCTAAAATGACGTAGCAGTCTGGGGCACAATCATACATAAGCTCTCTACACGTTCCGCAAGGGCTTACGATAAAAAGTTCTCTATTCTGATTTTCACTATGAGGATGCTTTAAAAGGTGACATTTCGCAGCATCCAATGATACTACGAAGAGGAATAAAGCTACCGAATCTAACACATATACGGGGTTTTATTGGAGAATGTGTACAGCTGAAGAATGAAAAGAGCTTTATGATCTGTTAGGAAAAGCGGGTGCTAATATTCACATTTCTTGGCCACAGCAGGACATCAGCTCATGGCTCCAGAAGGGAGAGAAGCTGCAAAGCGGTATGAAGAAAGTTAATGGGTTTCCCTATGAGAAAACACCTTCAGTTTGAGGGTGTTTTTTGTTATGAAAATGGAGTTTGGTGAATTTGTTTCAAAATGAAACACTTTTCATACACTTGAGGAAAATAAAAACGATAACTGTTGATTGTTTATAAGGAGAGAAATATAATATTAAATAAAGTTAATTTAATATTCTGTTTATTAAGTTATTGGATAAGGGGAAGAATGGGGGAGCACATTCAGGTATTATATATGCTAGAAAATCCATTGATGCTTTCGAAAAGAATAAATAGATTGAAACAGAAAGAGCGTATTTCATTGACAAAGCAATCTATAAATAATATAGATTGCTTTTAAAGTGTTAGGAAAGCTTGTTACATAGCTTTAAATAATGATAATAAAGGTGAATAAAATGACATTTTTCACAGTTGTATTACCGGTATTTAGCATATTTCTCATTGGGTTTATTGGAGAGAAAAAGATTGGCTTTGATACAAGAACGATATCAACAATGACACTATATTTAATGTCTCCATTATTAGTTTTTAGAACTTTTTATACAATAGAATTTAACTTAGACTATTTATATTTGACGGTATATACGTTTGCTCTTTGTTTTGTATTAATCCTTATCGTGTATATAATAGCTTTTGTTCAAAAATACTCGCGGGCCGAAACATGTGGGATGATATTAGCATCTTCTTTTATGAATAACGGAAATTACGGAACTCCAGTAGCGCTTCTGCTTTTTGGAACAGCTGGTTTTGACTTTGCTATTATCTTAATGGTCATTCAGCAGCTTGTGATGTGTACAGTTGGGGTATATTATGCTGCAAAGGGCGGAGAAGAAGGTGATGGTATAAAGTTCGCAATTCGCTCGGTAAGACGCATGCCAACGGTGTATGGAGCAATTGCAGGAACGCTTTTTCAAATTTGTCATATTCCAATAGGTGACGCTCTTACAAAAGCAGTCGATTTAGTTGCTGATGCAACCATTCCTACTGTTATGATTATTTTAGGCATGCAGCTCGCTAAAATCTCGCTTCGGAGCATCCAAAAAAGCAAAGTTACTCTCTCTATTCTTATTAAACTTTGTATTTCTCCATGTGTCTCCTATATATTTACCCTTTTTTTACCCCTTGATGAGATGATGAAACAAATTATCATCATTATGGCAGCAATGCCAACAGCTGCTAACACGACAATGTATGCTGTCCAGTTTAATACAGATCCTGATTTTGTTTCAAGCGCAACGCTTATAAGTACGCTGTTAAGTTTAGTTACTCTTCCGCTTATTTTTGCTATTGTTCTTTAAATTCCTATTTGGCTGCTTGCGTTGTACATCAAGCAGATAGGGAGCGTCTTAAAGCTCCTGAAATATACTTAAAGAACACATAAAAAAGAAGCTTCTGTTATGAAGCTTCTTTTTTTATAGTAAAGAAAGTTTATAAGCGGTTTTACGTATTCTTTAACTTCTTCTTTGGACGAAAAGATTTCAACTTCCCAAATTAGAACGAGAATAGGAGAGAGGTGCACGGTTTCTTTTTTGTATTTTTCTTTCCTCCAAGAGTAAAGAGAGAATATCGTTCTTTTCATTGTTCTTTACCACTTAGCCAATCTTTTGTAATTTCTGCAAATTTTCGGCCTGCAGGTGATAGGTTATAGCGAGTCGCAAGGCCAATGGACCGATAGCTATTTACTTCAAGGGGAATTGCACGTAGCTGTTTTGGGAGAGAATCAAGTACCATCTCGGGAAGAATGCTTATCCCTAAATGATGACTAATCATCGACATAATAGCGGTTTCTTCCATAAGTTCAAATCGAATATTTGGTTGAACATTATATGCTTCAAACAGTCGTTTTACATCATGAGAGCCACCATATGAGGGCATGATAAAGTCGACTTTTTTAAGGTCTTCAAATGTTACAACAGGTTTGTTGTATAGTTCACTTTGATTAGAAACAATACATAGCAAAGGGTCATTTTTTAAGGGCATAATGTCAAACTGATTTGATTGTGTAATATTGACAAACCCACAGTCAATTTCTCCACTTAATAGCCATTGCTCAATTTCGAAATAATCTCCTTCTTTCAACTCAATATGAATAGCAGGATATTTTGCCTCCATTATTTTAATAATATCAGGAAGCCATTTCATTGATACACTCGTAAATATCCCGATTTTAATCGTTCCTTTTGAAAGTCCATTAAGACTAGCGGCTTCTTGATATACTTTTTCATTGTAGTGCAATACTTTTCGAATAGTGAAGAGAAGGTGTTCACCTGCATTTGTTAGTGTAACGCCCGTTTTATTACGGTTGATAAGAGTAAGTTCAAACTCTTTTTCTAAGCTTGTGATGGCATGACTAACCGCAGACTGCGTCAATTGTAAAGAATCAGCCGCTTTAGTGAAACTTCCAACTTCAGCAATTTTGCTGAAAATCTCAAATTTAACTAAGCTCATATGCTTCTCCTTTCTCATGAATTTTGTTCATGTAATAAATTATAAAGATTCATTTTATTAATATCAAACACTCTTGTATACTGTTGTTACATATTCATTGAAAGGAAAAGAGGGAGAGGGTAATGAGTTATAGAATGAGAGCCAATCTAATGATGGTTGGAGTTAATGTATTCTGGGGACTTTCCTATGTTTTTATGAAAATGGGGCTAGATTCCCTTGAATCTTTTAACATTATTGCGCTTCGATGTTTACTCGCATTCCTGATTGCAGGAGGCTTTTTTTATCGAAGGCTATTAAAAGCGAAACTAAGCACGGTGTTGTTTTCATTTTTACTTGGTATGATGCTATTTCTTGTTTTTTCTTCCGTTACGTTTGGAGTAGGAATGACCTCGGCATCTAGCGCAGGTTTTCTCGTTAGTCTTACAGTCATATTTGTTCCTATTCTTCACTGTCTAATCATTAGAAAACTGCCGTCTCTGCCCATTTCTCTCGGCGTTTTATTTTCTTTAACAGGGATTGGCATTCTAACGTTAAAAGGCTCATTAAGCATTAATACAGGAGATGCTTTATGCATAGGCACAGCACTATGCTATGCTATTCATATTCTCTTAACAGGAAAATTAACAAAAGGAGAAGATTCTATAACACTTGGTGTGCTTCAGCTCGGATTTGCAGGAGGAATTGCTCTTCTGTTCAGTCTGATTTTTGAAGATCCTTCACTTCCTTCAACAGGAGAGAGCTGGGTCGCCATTTTAGGACTGGGAATATTCTGTAGTGCAGTAGGATTTATTTGTCAAGCAGTAGCACAGCGCTATACAACACCAACGCATACGAGTTTGATTTTTGCGACTGAGCCTATTTTTGCAGCGTTGTTCGCCGTTCTTTTCTTAAATGAGGTATTCACATTAAGAGATGCTGCAGGCGCATTTATTATCATATGTGGAATTTTAATTGCCCAAATGAACAGTTTTTCTTTTAATAAAAAGGATTGGATTTATAGAAGAAGATGGCGCAAGCGAGAATCTAATCTTTGATAAAAATAGAATTTAAGAGAGGATTTCCTCCGGAGGATAGGGATTAACCACTTAATTTAGAAAAAAAAATTTTCGAATAAAGAAGGATATTATTGCAATCAGAGCAAAAAGAAATTTTAAATATGAGCTACAGAAAAAAGAGAAAAGCTCTTATCCTTTCCCGGATAAGAGCTTTTCTCTTTTTTAATAAAATATTTTCTATATTCCTCTTTTAGTTGATGGTTTTTATCATAATAAGAAGAAGGGTGATGGCTAACGAATATTTTAGAAAATGATATAATAAATAGATTGATGATAAAAAATATTAGATACAATCAAAAAGATAGGAAGGGAAAAATATATGTCAATTGAAAAAGTAAAGTCTTATTTTGCGAACTACGGAATGGAGAATAAAATAATTCAGCTCAAGGAATCAAGTGCAACAGTAGAACTAGCAGCACAAGCACTAGGGTGTGAGCCAGAGAGAATTGCTAAAACTCTTTCTTTCCGAGTTGGAGAAGAAGTTGTATTAATTGTAGCTGCTGGAGATGCTAAAATTGACAATCGAAAATACCGCGAAGAATTTGAAACAAAAGCAAAAATGTTGAGCGCAAATGAAGTTGAGCCTCTAACAGGGCATAGAATTGGCGGAGTGTGCCCATTTGCTGTAAATGAAGGGGTGTCAGTCTATTTAGATCAGTCACTTCAACGTTTTCAAACAGTATTTCCTGCATGCGGGAGCGGAAACAGTGCAATCGAGCTAACGATAGAACAATTAGAAGAGTATTCAAAATATATAAAATGGATAGATGTTTGTAAAGGATGGGAGAATTAAAGAGAAAAGCTATATTCTGGTCCATACATAAAGAGCCTTATCCATTTGGATAAGGCTCTTGTCATCAATATACTTTTTGTAGTTCAAAGATTCGTTCAGATGGTTGATGTGAAGCATCTACAACTAAGACAAGGCCAAGTCCTTGAACATAGTAATAGTAAATGCCATCATAGTCTTTAATTTCAATAGTATTTTTAAATGTAGCAGCAGGTGTTGTGATTGTTTTGTTCATAGAAGTTACAACGTAGTTTGTAACAGGGTCACCTTCGTAAAGTTGATAAGTCCACTTTGTATTTTGCTTTAGTGGATATGGGATTGTAAGGAGAATTTCAGAATTTTGGATACCAAAATCTAATCCTTTGTTATTTTCACGATATGAATAATATTCTTTTCCTTCACTTCCGCTTGCTGTCCATTTCTCTCCAAATTCATCTTTTCCTCCATATCTCCAAGTTTCTGTATAGTTATCGCTTGGATATTTATAGACAAATGTTTTACGAGGATTTAATTTCAATCCAGCTGTTACAAAGCGATTAGCACCATTGTCTTTAAAAGAAGGTTGAAGTGTGCGAGCTAAAAAGACCGAAAAATGTTGACGCGAAAGAGATTGATAAGGCTTGAATGTATTATCAGCATAACCAGTTGTAATATTATTGTATGCTAGAGCATTAATATACGTATAAAAGTCATTTGAATTTGGAACATCGGAAAACTCGCTAAGCGTTGAGCCTTTAATATTGTACGAAAGACTTAGTATTTTTGCCATTTGACCTCTTGTGAGCGTATCCCACGGATTAAAATATTTCTTTCCAGTATGAGGGTCTGTTTTCCCAGAGATAATGCCAAGTTCTACAGACTTTGCAATTTCTTCATACCCATAGTCGCCTTTTTTTACATCTGCAAATCCTGGATCCTTGGCGTTGAAATCTTTTATTCCTTTTGCTCGAAGAAGCATTTGTACGGCTTGAAGTCTTTTGATTGATGCTTCAGGCTTAAATGTTCCATCTTTATATCCTTTAATAATACTTTTATTAGCAAGGAAAAGAATCTCTTTCTTGTAAAGATTCACATCTTTAAAGGTAGTGCTAGCTTCTGCACGCTGAAAAGGCAAGGCTGCTGCAATAAGAAGACTTAAAACTAGAAATAGACGAACGAACTTTTTCACTACTATCCCTCCTGGTATATTCTTGGAATGTTACATTTACATTACTAATATATTACGTCATTATTTATCGGTCAATTGTTAATATTCAGAATATAATAAGAGGTTAAAAGATAAAGGAAAGAAATCTCCTTTATCTTTAAAAAAAGAAATAAAAAAAGATTACCTACTAGATTATAAGGTAATCTTTTTTATTTATAGACTCTTTTATTTTATCTATATAGTTTTTACTGAATTATTAATAATCCTTTCTGTAGTTACCACTTTACTTATTACTAATGACTTATCCCCTTTAATTTTTTTAAAAAGAATGTCTGTTCCAATATCTCCAAGCTTTTTAACTGGTATTTCTACACTCGTTAAAGAGGGGGATAAATATGGCGAGAAACTTGAATTACTATAACCTACAATTGATAAATCAGCAGGTATAGTTATTCCAATGTCCGCAGCAGCTTTATAAATACTCAAAACCTTTAAATCATCTGTAGCAAATACTGCTGAGGGTCGATGGTCACTTAGCAATAATTTTTTCGCAGCGTTAAATGCACTATCTACGTTAAAACCGCTATTAATAATCCAATCATTGTGTAGTGGCAAATTATTATCTTTCATGCAACCTTTATAGCCTTCCAATCGATCAATTGAAACGTGATACTCAAGTGGAGAATGAAAGCATGCAATATCTCTATGTCCTTGTTCAATTAAGTATTTTGTTAACTCATAACTATCTTGGTAGTTATTTGTATCCACAGAATAGATATTAGTATAACTTCCTTCTACTTTTCCAATAACAACAATAGGAATATTAAATACATCTAGTTGTTGAAAAAAATCCTCATTTACTGGAGAACTTAACATAATAATCCCTTTAATCATTTTTTCTCGTATTTTAGTAATACATTTTTTAACTTCATCTTTACTATTTTTTGAATTTTGTAATATAACATCGAAGTTTTCTTCTTCGGCTTTGGTAGAGATTATATTAATGATTTCAGAAAAAAACGGATTATTTTCAGTAGTTTTTGATGATCTAGAGACAATTAAAATAGCATCAAAACCAACAGAAAGAGCCCTGGCTAATTTATTTGGTTGATAGTCTAATTCTTCAATTGCCTTTAAAACACGATACCGGGCTTCATCAGATATATTGGTTTGATTGTTTAACACACGAGAAACAGTAGATTTTGAAACCTGTGCGACACGGGCGATATCATAAATAGTGTGCTTCAATTGATTTCCCCCCTTAGTTGTTTTAGTAGTATAAATTTAGGGTTATTATTTTAGCTAATAAATAAGCGTTAATAATTATGAAAGCGTTAACGTAAATAGTGATTAACATTTGAAGGATGGTTATCACTAGTAGAATACCTTCTACTTTCAGTAATGTAGATTAAAAATAAAGTTGTTCTGTTTAGCAAAAAGACGTGTTATTTTGAAAAAAGTTTAACTGTTTTAGAAGGATGAATCTAAAGGGAACATTATTATATCAGCATTTATAAAATAATTTGATCAAACATTTTTATAAAAACCAAACTTGAATTTGTTGGATAAGAATCCTTTTGCGTCTCTTTTTTCAAAATGGATTCTTTTTTGGTCTGTAGAATATGGGGGTTGTTGAACATTTTGATCAAACATTATTTTAAAGCTATAGTGAATTGTAGTGAAAGCGGTATACGATAAATTATAATCATGTACATCTCCTACTGCAATAGTAGTTTTATTATACGAGTCTAAAAGAATGTAAAACCCGTACGGATACACAGGTAAAAAATAACAGTGAACATTATGTATTGTCTAAGTTGACAGATAATATTTAATAAACTATATTAGTATTTGAAAGCGGTACCATGGGAGCGGTACCAAAAGGAGGGTTCTTATGAAAAAAATGAAAAAACGGCTTGAGTTTATTTATAGTAATCAAAATATTGAGAATATTTTGACCAGTATGAAAGAGAGAATTACTGAAACTAAAACTAAATCTCTTAAACGAAGAAAGCAAGATTGGGATCAAGAGGATGTTGTACTTATTACGTATGGTGATCAATTTTATGAAAAAAACATACCTACCTTAAAATCGTTTAAAAATATATTTGATAGTTATTTAGAAGACAAATTTGAAATTGTTCATCTCTTACCTTTTTATCCGTATTCATCTGATGATGGGTTTTCTGTGATAGATTATAAAAAAGTTAATCCTATACTAGGGGATTGGAAAGAGATAGAAAAATTATCTCATTCAACAAGAATTATGTTTGATGATGTATGTAATCATATCTCCGCTAAAAGTGATTGGTTTCAAGAGTATTTAAAAGGTAATCCCAAATATGAAAATTTTTTTACAGAAATGGATCCTAATGTTGATTTGAGTGCGGTTACAAGACCGAGAGCTACTCCTGTATTAACCAAATTTACTTTGGAAAATGGTGAGGAAAAGTACATATGGACGACATTTAGTGAAGACCAAATCGATTTAAATTTTAGTAATCCGCAGGTCCTTTTAAAAATGGTTGATGTATTACTTTTTTATATAGAACAAGGTGCTGAATATATTCGCTTAGATGCAATCGGATTTATGTGGAAAGAGATTGGGACTACATGTATTCATCATGAAAAAACACATGAAATTGTAAAACTATTCAGGGATGTTGTAGATGAGGTGGCAAAAGGAACAGTAATCATTACTGAAACGAATGTACCTCATAAGGATAATGTTTCTTATTTCGGAAATGGTAATGATGAAGCTCATATGGTATATCAGTTTCCACTACCGCCATTAGTTCTATATTCAATTCATAATGGAAATGGAAGCGCTCTCTCAGATTGGGCAAGACAACTTCCTCCAACAAGTAGCGATACAACTTTCTTCAACTTTTTAGCTTCTCATGATGGAATTGGAGTAAACCCAATCCGTGGAATAATACCTGAAGAAGAAATACTTTTAATGATTGAGGACTTGAAAGAAGAAGGTGCATTAGTTTCTTACAAAAAAAATTCAGATGGAAGTGAAAGTCCGTACGAAATAAATGTGACATATTTAGATGCTTTAAATAAAAAAGCGGATGATGATTTAATTCGTGTTAAACGATTTTTAGTTGCACATTCCATTCTATTAACTCTTCCGGGTGTTCCAGCTGTTTATATACAAAGCATACTTGGCTCACGAAATGACTATGAGGGCGTTTCAAAAACGGGAATGAATCGCTCTATTAACCGACAAAAGTATGATATGAACGAAATTGAAAATGAATTAACGAATACGGATACATTAAGAAACATGGTATTTACTGAACTGACAGACATCATCCAAAAACGAAAAAATGAGGCCCTTTTCCACCCAAATGTAAAAATGGAGGTATTGGACTTGGGTGAAAAAGTATTCGCTTTCAAACGTGTGAATGAACAAAAGGAAAACCTTTGGGTTATTCATAATTTGACGAATGCCATGGTGAATTGTGATCTAACCGGCAATTTCGTAAATATTATTACTGGGGAAAAGGTAGAATTAGACAATTCTGTATCTTTAAAACCATATGAGTTTTTATGGTTAAAGGCAGTTAATGGGGAGGATTAAGAATGATAAAAAAAAGCTTTATCATCATTCTCTTTTTAGTGCTAGCAATGGCATTATCTGCTTGCAAAGGAAAAGATGTAGGTGAGAACGGAGAAATAATTATTGAATTTATGCATTCATCAGTAGAACAAGAGCGTTTAGATGTAATTGACAAACTGGTAGCTAAATTTGAAGAAGAAAATCCAATGATAAAAATTAAACAAGTTCCTGTCGAAGAGGATACTTATAATACAAAGGTAGTGACATTAGCGAGTGCTGGAGAATTGCCTGCAGTAATTGAGGTTGGACAAGACTATGCAAAAGTAATGGACAAAGATCAACTTATCGATAAAGATTCTGTTGCAAACATTTTAGATCAAGTAGGAAAAGAAAATTACTATGAGGGTGCTCTGAACTTAGTTAAAACAGAAGATGGTAAAAGCTTCACAGGTGTTCCATTAAGTGGATGGGTGCAAGGTATCTGGTATAACAAAAAAATGTTAGCTGAAAAAAACTTTAAAGAGCCTAAAAATTGGGATGACGTACTTACAATTGCAAAAGCCTTTACGGATAAAAGTAATAAAAAATACGGGATCGCTTTGCCAACAATCGAAGGTGCATTCTCAGAGCAGGCATTTTCTCAATTTGCTTTATCAAATAATGCCAATGTGTTAGATGCAAAAGGGAATTTAACTATTAATACCTTAGAGATGAAAGAAGCATTGGAGTTTTATAAAGAATTATCGGATTATACTATGCCAGGTTCTAATGATACGACAGAAGTTAAAGATGCATTTATGAATGGAACTGCACCAATGGCTGTATATTCAACCTATATACTACCAGCAGTTTTTGAAGAGGGAAATGCAAATAATATTGGATTTGCAATCCCAACTGAAAAAACAAAAGCTGTTTTTGGAACCGTTTCTGCGTTAACCGTTTCTTCAGGATTAGAAGAGAAACAAAAAGAAGCAGCGGAGAAATTTGTTGCTTACATGTCCCAACCTGAAAATATGACATCCTGGGTGTTAATGTCTCCTGGTGGATCACAACCTGTTAATAAACTAGTAACTGATAATCCTGATTTTCAGGAAAATGAAGTTGTTAAATCTTTTGGTGAACTTTCAAGTGAGATTGCGGCATCGTTTGAAGATATTCAAGTCTTTGGCTTAGTAGACGGTAAAAACTATGTGAAGATGGGTGATATAACTAATTCAGGAGAAATACCCCAATTAATTAATAATATCACCGTTGGTAGGAAACATATAGAAAATGAACTTAAGGGTGCAGATAAAGCAATCAAAGCGGTATTAGAAGATCGATAAGAACAAATTAATTAAAGCAATCAGAATGATCATAGACAGCTTGTTAGTTGAGCTATTAAGTTAATTTTTCAACTATTAACTAGACTACTGTTCATGTGTTTATGATCTATATTTTCTTCTTAAGGAGGTACTATGAAAACAATAAAAAGAGAGAAATCAGATTTGAAGTTGGCAGTTGTTTTACTTGCTCCAAGTATCTTTTTATTACTATTGCTTGTTGCTTATCCGATGATTTCTAACATCCAAATTAGTTTCTTTGATCAACCTATTAATCAACGGTTAGATGCGACTTTTGTGGATTTGAATAACTATATTAATATTCTATCAGATGTTGAATTTTTCAAATCACTAGGAATTACAATTTCTTATACTGTTCTTGCCGTAGGCGGAAGCACAGCATTGGGATTGGTGGTTGCGTTATTCTTTAATCGACCATTTAAGTTTCGTAAGACAGCACGTTCATTAATTATTTTATCTTATGTTACACCTTCCATTTCTTTAGTATTTGCTTGGAAGTATATGTTTAATAATGGTTACGGTATTGTGAATTATTTAGGAGGAGATGTACTTCATTTATTTGATCAAGCACCTCTTTGGTTTGACAATCCTGTGAGTAGCTTTATATTAGTCGTGCTTTTTGCAATATGGAGATATTTCCCTTATGCATTCATTTCATTCTTAGCCATCCTTCAGACTGTAGATTCTTCATTATATGAAGCTGCTGAAATTGATGGAGCGGGAATATGGAATAAATTCAAAATTGTTACTTTACCAGCAATTATGCCAGTATTATTAACTGTTATTACTTTACGTTCCATTTGGTTATTCTACATGTTTACAGATGTATTTTTATTAACGAATAAAGTGAATATACTGGGAATTTATTTGTATGAAACAGCATTTGCTTTTAACGATCTAGGAAAAGCTGCCTCAATCTCAGTAATTCTGTTTATCATTCTGTTTATCGTAATTATGGTAGCAAGAAAGCGAGTGAATTTAAATGGCAATGGCTAGTAATAAGAAAAACAAGACGATAAAAGTGTTAACTTTTTACGTGGGTCTCATTTCGCTTCTAATTGTTTCTTTATTTCCTTTTTTTATTATGCTTATGACATCTTTTAAGAGTTCAAAGGAAGCTGTTGCCACAAATCCAACACTACTTCCAAAAGACTGGACGTTACAACACTATATAGATATCTTCGACCCTGATATCTTCCCATATTTAGCTTACTTTAAAAACAGTTTATTAGTTTCACTAACTGCGGCAGGATTGTCCGTTTTAATTGGTGTGTTTGGAGCTTACGCTTTATCGAGATTAAATTTCAAAGGCAGAGTAACAATCAATGCGAGTTTTTATACTGTTTATATGTTCTCAGGTATTTTACTTGTCGTGCCTTTATTTAAAATCATAGCTGGTCTTGGTTTATACGATACGAAGACAGCTTTAATTATTACGATGATTGTACAAACACTACCGACTGCCATTTTTATGTTAAGAAGTTATTTTGATACGATTCCTGGTGATCTTGAAGAAGCAGCTATGATTGATGGATTAAATAGAGTACAGATTATTTTCTATATTATTATTCCTTTATCCATCTCAGGAATCATATCGGTATTTGTTTATTCATTCATGGTTGCATGGAATGATTATTTATTTGCATCCATTTTCTTATCAGATTCTGCAAATTTCACTTTGCCAATTGGCTTAAACGCATTGTTCAGTACGCCAGACTATATATGGGGACGAATGATGGCTGCTTCACTAGTAACAGCACTGCCAGTTGTGATTATGTATGCAATTTCCGAGCGCTTTATTAAAGGTAACTTAACTGCAGGCGGAGTGAAAGGTTAATAGTTTAAAAAACGAAAGGGAGTTATATCACTATGAAAAAATTAGTTGCTGTAAAACCAAGAGAAGCTGCATTAATAGACTATAAAGATCGTCCTATTGAAAAAAATGAAGTGAAGATTCAGGTTAAGTTTGCCTCACCTAAACACGGGACAGAAGTTATCGATTTTCGTGGCATTACCCCATTTATAGGGGAACATTTCTCTGAAGAATGGCGAATGTTCATGCCAAGAGAGGAAGGATCAACACCAGGAATTGTATTTGGTGAATTCCAATTAGGAAATATGGTTGTCGGAGAAATTAGTGAAATTGGTAAAGAAGTTACGGAATATAAAGTAGGAGAAACAGTTTGTACGTATGGTCCAATTATGGAAACGGTCATTGTAAATACGATTGATAACCACAGATTACGTAAAATGCCTGATGAAGCCAAGTGGCAAAACGCTGTATGTTACGATCCCGCACAATTTGCAATGAGTGGGGTACGTGATGCCAATGTTCGTGCGGGTGACTATGTAGTAGTTGTTGGATTAGGTGCAATTGGTCAAATTGCTATCCAATTAGCAAAAAAAGCGGGAGCAAGCATTGTTGTAGGTATTGATCCAATTAGTCATCGCTGTGATATCGCTCTTCGTAATGGAGCAGATGTTTGTTTAGACCCAACTTCATGTGACGTGGGCTATGAAGTGAAGAAACTAACTAATAAAATTGGTGCCGATTCAATTATTGAAACAAGTGGAAATGCTGCGGCTCTTCAGGCTGCATTAAGAGGAATTGCTTACGGTGGAACAATTTCTTATGTTGCATTTACTAAGCCTTTTCCAGAAGGATTAAACTTTGGGCGTGAAGCCCATTTTAATAACGCTAAAATTGTATTTTCTCGAGCGGCAAGCGAACCGAATCCTGATTACCCGCGATGGAATAGAAAACGCATCGAAGATACATGTTGGGAATTATTGATGAACGGTTACATTAATTGTGAAGATATCATTGATCCAATTGTTTCATTTGAAGAAAGTGCCGAGGCTTACATGGAATACGTAGATCAGCGTCCTGAGCTAAGTATTAAAATGGGAATAGAATATAAAAAATAGGTAGTTTTTAGAATGGTGCCAAATCTAGCAGAAAAGTAGTTTAGGCACCATGTCTTAAATGATAGCTTACATGAATTTTAGATCCCAAAAGCGTATATAGGAGGGTTTTTAGTGAAAATAGGTACACAAAATCAAGATTTTTTCCCTAATGCGATTAAAGAAAAATTTCAATATTTAAAAGAGTTAGGCTTTGAGGGTTTTGAAATTGACGGAAAATATTTAATCGACAATATTAATGAAATAAAAGAGGCAATTATTGAAACAGGAATCCCTGTGACAACAGCTTGCGGTGGTTATAGTGGTTGGATTGGGGACTTTATTGAAGAACGCAGATTAAATGGCTTAGCTGAAATTAAACAAATTTTAAGAGCATTAAATGAAGTTGGAGGAAAGGGAATTGTTGTACCGGCAGCTTGGGGAATGTTTTCGTATCGATTACCTCCGATGGTTCCTCCACGGAGTCAAGGCGAAGATAAGAAAGTAGTGAGTGAATCCCTTATATATTTGAATCAAGTTGCTGAAGAAACGAATACAATGATTTTCTTGGAACCATTAAATCGTTATCAAGATCATATGATTAACAATTTGGAAGACGCCAGACGTTATATAGAAGACAATGGATTGAACCATGTAAAAATCATTGCAGATTTTTATCACATGAATATTGAAGAGGATGAGATAGCTGAAGCTTTGCATAAAAATAAGGATTTGATTGGTCATATACACATCGCCGACAACCACAGATATCAGCCAGGAAGTGGGTCACTTAATTTTAAAAAATATTTTGATCAGTTGAAAGAAGATGGATATGAAGGCTTTTTAACACTTGAATGTAGAGTAAGAGGTGACGATCTAGAAGCAGAATATAGAAAAAGCTTGTTTCATCTAAGAGAGTCATTGGTCTAAAAAGGAGCGTGTCATCATGCGGAAAAAGAAAGTAGCGATTATTGGTGGGGGACAAGTTGCTGAAAAGGTTCACGTTTCTTACTATCATACACGGGAAGAAATAGAATTGGTTGCAGTAGTAAGTCCAAATCAGGAACGGGCTAAGAGTTTTGCTGAACGAAATGAAATTCCCCGTTATTATACAGATTCTGCTGCAATGTATGCTATAGAAAAGCCTGATATCGTGAGTATATGTACACCAAATCGTTTTCATTTTGAAAATGTTATGCAGGCTTTATATTATGGTTGTGATGTTATGTGTGAGAAGCCACCTGCGATAACGGCTGATGAAGCAAAGAAGATGCAAGAAGAGGCAGAAAAAAACAATTGTATCCTTGCCTATAATTTTCACCACAGATTTGCAGATGATACTAGGGTATTACGTGAAAACGTGTTAAATGGCATTTTAGGAGATATATATGTAGTAAAAGCTAAAGCTTTACGTCGCTCCGGGGTTCCTGGATGGGGAGGGTTTACAAACTTATCTATCCAAGGAGGGGGACCGCTCATAGATTTAGGTGTTCACATGCTTGATGTAGCTTTATATGTATTGGGATATCCAAAAATAGAGAAAGTAACTGCAAAAATGTATCAGAAAATAGGAAACAAGAAATCTCATGGATCATTTGGGGAATGGGACCCAGAAAAATTTGAAGTTGAAGATTCTCTATTCGCTTTTATTGAATTAGAAGGAGGCGGCTTGTTGCAGCTTGAAACATCCTTTGCCCTGAATATAAAAGAAACTTCAATTATGAATGTTGAATTTTGTGGTGATCAGGCAGGTGCTACTCTTTTTCCTGCGCAAATCTATACCGATGATAAAGGCGAATTAGTCTCTCTACTTTTTAGAGAAACGGCTGATTTAGATCGCCACCAAAAAAGTATGACTGCTTTTGTTGATAAATGTTTAGGGGAAGACGTAATGATTGCTGATGGAAAACAAGGGTACATACTTCAACAATTAATCGAATCATTATATCAATCTGCTGAAAAAGGTGAAAGTGTATCTATATGAAGACACAACAAATAATTTATGATAAAAAATTTGATTTGCATTTTATTAATAAATATGCTAGTTTAATGGCTTTAGGTAATGGCTATTTAGGACTTCGTTCCGCATATGAAGAAGATTACCCCGATCAAACTAGAGGGATGTATATTTCTGGAGTTTATAATAAATCGAGTGTTAAGGGAACCTCCGAATTAGTAAATATACCGGATATAACTCATTTTCATTTTGAAATCGATGGGGAGATATTCTCACTGTTAGATGGAAAAATCCATTCTTATGAGCGTACTCTAAATCTTGTAAATGGTGAAATCACTCGTCGTATTGTATGGGAAAATCGTTTTGGAGATCGTTTTCGTTTTTGTTTTCAACGGTTTGTATCTAAAAATGATTTACACTTACTTGCATTAAAAGTAACCGTTACTAGTTTGGATAAAGCTGTAACATTTAACATTATGACGGGTATCGATGCCCAACAAACAAACTTTGGAAATCAACACCTTACTGAAGAAAATGTTCGAGTGTTTGATGAAGAAGTGATGCAAGGAATTTATGAAACCACTGAATCAGGACATATCGTAGCAGTTACAACGAGTTGTTCTTACTCTATAAAAGGCAAAGTGTCTTTTTTAGCGAAAAACCGAAAATTGCAAACAACAATGGAGATAGAGCTTCCTCAAAATACACCATTCATTGTTGAAAAGTTAGGTACAGTCTATTCATCACTAGATCAAGAATACGACGGATTAGACCCTCAGACTGCTGGTTTGAATGCATTACACGCTCATAATTTAATAGGATATGACAAGCTAATGAAGAAGTCAGCTCATAGTTGGAATAATTTTTGGCAGAAAAAACGTGTCAAAATCAGCTCAACAAATGACTTCGATCAATTGGCACTCGATTATGCAATCTATCAATTAGAAAGCATGACACCAGCCCATGACGAACGATTTAGTATTGGCGCTAAAGGACTAACGGGTGAAGGTTATAAAGGACATGTATTTTGGGATACGGAAATTTTTATGGCTCCTTTTCAATTATTTACTGAACCAGAAACAGCCAAGAAATTATTACGTTATAGATACTTGCATCTAGACCAAGCTAAAGAAAAGGCAGTTTTGTATCATTATAAAGGAGCTTTATTCCCCTGGGAAAGTGCCTTTACAGGGAAAGAAGAAACGCCGGAATTTGCTGCAATTAACATACGAACTGGAAAACGACAAAAAGTAGCATCCGCACTAGCAGAACATCATATTGTCGCAGATATTGCTTATACAGCAGTACAGTATTATCAAGCAACTCTGGACGATGAATTTATGAAAAAAGAAGGCCTTGCTCTTTTAAAAGAAACTGCTTTATTTTGGATTAGTCGAGTGACGGAGGTAGATGGAAAACTCTTTATTAAAGATGTTATTGGGCCGGATGAGTATACAGAGCATATCGATAATAATGCATATACAAACTATATGGCTTATTACAATGTTGAGCAGGCCATCTATTTTATGAACAAGTATGCCGATCAAAATCAGACTCTGTTGAATGAGGGGCAAGATTTTCTTAACCGCTTATATTTACCGAAGCCTAACGTTGATAATATCATTCCTCAAGATGATACATTCTTAAGCAAACCTGAAATTGATCTATCGACTTACAAAGAAAATCAAGGCAGCCAGGGCATCCTATTGGACTACTCTCGTCAAGAAGTAAATGAAATGCAAATATTAAAACAAGCCGATGTTGTCATGCTGCTCTATCTATTTCCAGATTTATTTTCAAAAGATGTGGTATCAAAAAATTTACACTATTATGAGAAGCGTACAATACATGATTCATCACTTAGTAAAGCCATACATGCGCTTGTTGCAGCGAGGTGTGGGGAAAGAAAACTAGCATATGAATTATTTCAAGAAGCATGCCTAATTGACTTAGGTCCGAAGTCTAACTCGTCAGATGAAGGACTTCACGCGGCTTCTCTAGGAGCAATATGGTTAGCTACGATCAATGGTTTTGCGAATCTTTCTATAAATAGGAAACAAATATTGTCTTTCAATCCTGAATTACCAGAAAATTGGAGAGAAATCACTTTTCCTATTCAATGGCAAGGTAGAACTTTGAACATTACGATAACTCATCAAAATATCGAGATAAAAAACGTTAGGGGACCAGAGCTTACTGTGGAGATCAATGGTAAGGAATATCTGATATCAAGTAAATTAGATGTGCTTTTAACATGAGAGGTAGCAAAGGAAAGTTATAATTTCGCCAGATTCTTATAAAGAAAGTTTAGCTGCCGGTCAGGTATCTAATGCAATACATGCGGGTTTTTGTAGAAAATAT
This sequence comes from Priestia filamentosa, assembly GCF_900177535.1. Classification (NCBI taxonomy): domain Bacteria; kingdom Bacillati; phylum Bacillota; class Bacilli; order Caryophanales; family Bacillaceae; genus Priestia; species Priestia filamentosa. The sequence goes on along the minus strand of NZ_FXAJ01000002.1, from coordinate 1,119,392 downwards.
AAAAAGAATACTTCGAAATGTAGCATTGCTACTTCGATAAGAGGGGATTATGATATGAAAAATAATCATATTGATGCTGTTGTATTCGATCTTGACGGGGTCATAACAGATACAGCTCATTATCATTTTTTAGCTTGGAAACAACTAGCAGATGAGTTAGGAATAAAGATAGATGAAGAGTTTAATGAGAGACTTAAAGGTGTAAGTCGGCTTGATTCACTGGAGTTAATTTTACAAGAGGGTAACCGTGAAAATGACTTTACGTTATTAGAAAAAGAAGAAATGGCTGAACAGAAAAACACAAATTATTGTAACTATTTAAAGCAATTAGGACCAGAGCATGTTCTGCCAGGGATTTTAGAGTTAATTGCTAATATCAAAGCAGAAGGGGTACCAATAGGACTAGCTTCAGTTTCCAAAAATGCTACAACTGTTTTAAATGCCCTCAAATTACAAAACACATTTGATTACTGTGTTGATGCGGCAAAAATTAAAAAATCTAAACCAGACCCTGAAATATTCTTAACTGCATGTAAATCATTAGGAGCTAATCCGCAAAAATCTATAGGTATTGAAGATGCTATAGCTGGGATAGAATCAATTATAGCTAGTGAAATGTTTGCGGTTGGTGTAGGTAGTGAACTTGATAAATCAAACTATAAGGTATCAAGTACTCATGAATTACATTGGAATGTAATAAGGAATGTTTATGAAAAATGGATAGAAGGAAAGAAATAATGGTTTAGGTAGTACTGCCAATAAAACTCTGATATTCTTTTACTCTGAACTGGATTCTAAATAAATATTGGAAGAAGTTCAGGTTTGAAAAAAATATAGTAGAGAGTTTTATTAGTCCTTACCCCATGGAGGTTTTAAAATAAGTATTATCTCTTCTAGTGTTCAAGTGATTTTGACAAATAAACCCTTATTGTTGTAAATGGAAATTACTGACGCAATGCCAATTCATTGACCTCCTAAAATATCAATGAATTTTAAGTAGCTCAGCTATCATTGTTTTTGTAGAATGTGTGAATAAAATTCTATAGAAAATGTAATGAGTATTTCGCTAAAATTATGTAGAAAATTATTCAGGAATAGATTATTATTTTCTCATAAAGATAGAAGGAGATTTAAGGAATCTAGAAAGTTGTAATCTAAGTTTTTCTTATTCAAGAAAAAGGCGCATTATTTATAGATTTGTGTATAATCAAAGAAAACGCTTCCGAAGATAAAAAAAGGATGTGCTACATATGGCAGAATTAAAATTGGAAAATATATATAAAATGTATAATAAAGATGTAACAGCTGTTAAGGATTTTAATTTGCACATTCATGATAAAGAATTTATCGTCTTTGTTGGTCCTTCTGGTTGTGGAAAATCGACGACCTTACGTATGATTGCTGGACTTGAAGAGATTTCAAAGGGAGATTTCTATATTGACGGAAAACGAGTAAATGACGTAGCACCAAAAGATCGTGACATTGCCATGGTGTTTCAAAACTATGCCTTATATCCTCATATGACTGTCTATGATAACATGGCATTTGGTTTAAAACTGCGTAAATTTCAAAAAAGTGAAATTGATCAACGTGTACGAAATGCAGCTAAGATTCTAGGTCTTGAAGAATATTTAAAGCGAAAACCAAGCGCCCTTTCTGGTGGACAACGTCAACGTGTTGCGCTTGGCCGAGCCATCGTTCGTGACGCCAAAGTGTTCTTAATGGATGAGCCACTATCAAATTTAGATGCTAAGCTGCGTGTCCAAATGCGTGCAGAGATTGCTAAGCTGCATCAACGGCTACAAACTACAACTATCTATGTTACACATGACCAGACGGAAGCCATGACGATGGCCACAAGGCTTGTCGTTATGAAGGATGGGATTATTAATCAAATAGGAACACCAAAAGATGTTTATGAAAAACCAGAGAATGTATTTGTTGGTGGATTCATCGGTTCACCAGCTATGAATTTTTTCCGCGGAACATTAGCAGAAGGACTATTCCATATTGGTGATATCTCACTTAAAGTCCCTGAAGGAAAGATGAAATCCCTTCGAGAGCAAGGTTATATCGGGCAGGAGGTCATTTTAGGTATTCGTCCTGAAGACATTCACGATGAGCCTGTATTTAACGAGGCATCGCAAGGCACAAAAGTGAATATTAAAGTAGAGGTCGCTGAGTTGTTGGGTGCTGAAACGATGCTTTATTCTTCTATTAACGGAATTAACTTTGTTGCTCGCGTTGATGCACGTACCCAAATTCAAGCTTTACAGCATATTAATGTTGCTTTCAATCTAAATAAAGCTCATTTCTTTGATGAAACAACTGAGCAACGAATTCGTCCTGAAAATGAAAAATTTATTTCCTTTGCTAAATAATCAAGAGAGTTAGAGTCCTGGGTAAATATTGCTTAGGACTCTTTTGTTATCCTATTTGTGTATTTTATAATAAAGTTCTCCAACAATGAGATTAGGCACCCAAGCAAGCCAAGCGATAATAGCGTAACTAACTTCAAAATTCACTAGCCCAAATAACATCATAAACAGGGGCAACCAAAGTCTTAACGTGATCGCTGCAAAAGTTAAGGAGTAGTTTCTAATCATCCAATGGTAATGTGCAGAGATGTTTCTTTGTCGAATCATTCTTAACGCTTTGTATGCAGACTGTAACCATAACAAAGATAGGAATCCAAAACCTAACTTTGCTATCAGGCCTCCCGTTGCGTAACAAGCTAGATACAAACCTGAAAGATCTTCAAATAATATCCCAACCATATATACTTTTCCAAGTCGTCGATGACGTTTCAGATTTTTTCCCGAAATGTTTTTGATAATGTCAAAGGACCAATGATTAAGGAAACAAGGCTAGTGGTAATATGGATAAATAACATCATCTACCATAATGGACTTAGTTTATCGTGAAATAAGAGCTTCATCTGCACTAAACCAGCTTGCGTTCCATCCATAATAAAATATTAAACAATAATATAGCAGGCTACAGCAAAAATAAGCGTATTGAAAATCAACCATCCTCTTTTCTTCATTTTATTTCACCTACATTTATTCAATTTCATTTAAAAACAATTATACCATTTAATGCCTTTTTAAGAGACTTTAGACCTGAAAATATAATAGATATGGTGAGAAAAAGCGTGTTTTTTTCATTCTAAGCATTTAAGAACTTTATAAGAGGTAAAAAGGGTATAATATGCTAGTAGAGGCAGACAATAGGAGAGATTTCGTGCTTCTGCTGATATTTATTAAATAAACGTGTACTTTTCATCTTATACTATAAAAATGCAAGAGAAAGGAGATCAAATGACAAACGAGAAAGAACAAAACTGGAACTTAGATAACAGTTATACAAAGCTTCCGGCTATTTATTATTCCGTTATTAGTCCGAATCCTGTTTCATCCCCGCAAATGGTTAAACTGAATAAAACGTTAGCAACATCACTAGGATTAAATGTAGAAAAGCTGCAGGAGGAGGAAGGAATCGAGGTACTTGCCGGGAACAAAATTCCAGAGGGCGGTGCTTCGCTTGCTCAAGCATATGCAGGTCATCAATTTGGCGGCTTCACAATGCTTGGTGATGGACGTGCTCTTTTAATTGGTGAACAACTAACCCCAGCTGGAGAACGATTTGATCTTCAGCTTAAAGGATCAGGACGAACTCCTTATTCTCGTGGAGGTGACGGGAGAGCGGCACTTGGCCCAATGCTTCGAGAGTATATTATAAGTGAAGCAATGCATGCGTTAGGCATTCCAACAACGAGAAGTTTAGCTGTAGTATTAACAGGAGAGAGTATTTTTCGCGAAACAGAGCTTCCAGGCGCTATTTTAACTCGTGTTGGGGCAAGTCATCTTCGCTTTGGCACATTTCAATACGGAGCAAATTGGGGGAAAGTAGAAGATCTTAAAGAACTTGCTGATTATGCTTTAAATCGCCATTATTCTCATGTTGAACAAGGTGAGAATCCATATCTTACTCTTCTTGAAGAAGTAATTAAACGCCATGCTTCCCTCATCGCTAAATGGCAGCTTGTTGGGTTTATTCATGGTGTAATGAATACAGATAATATGACAATTAGCGGGGAAACAATCGATTATGGGCCTTGTGCTTTTATGAACGAATATGATCCTGAAACTGTATTCAGCTCGATTGATACTCAAGGTCGCTATTCATATGGAAATCAGCCTGGAATAGGCGGATGGAATCTTGCACGCTTTGCCGAAGCTCTACTGCCGCTTTTACATGAAAATGAAGAAGAAGCTCTGAAGTTAGCTCAAAATGCAATGGAAAAGTATCCTGAATTTTATCATCAAAACTGGCTCTCAGGTATGAGAAGAAAGCTTGGTTTATTCCAAGAACAAAAAGATGATCAGTCACTTATTGAGAAGTTGCTTGTCATGATGCACAAATATAAAGCTGACTATACGAATACATTCCGCTTACTAACAATGGGTAAAGCAGAAGATACAGTGCTCTATGGGAAAGAAGAGTTTACGGAATGGTATAAGCAATGGAAAATGCGATTAGAAAATCAATCAGAAGGAAAAGAATCTGTCGAAGATTTAATGAGTAAAAACAATCCTTTTGTCATTCCAAGAAATCATCTTGTGGAAGCAGCGTTAGAAGCAGCGGTTAACAAAGCAGACTATACTGTCATGGAGGAGCTTTTAGATGTTCTTTCCCAACCTTATAATTACGCTATAGAAAAAGAAAAGTACTGTTCATTACCTGCACCATCTAATCGTCCATATCAAACCTATTGTGGAACATAAGTGAAGGAAAGGCCATTTTGACTATGGCCTTTCTTTTACTTAGCTCAATTGTTGAAACTTTTTTGCAATAGAGTATAATAAAAAAGAAAAGAAGTTTATTGATAAAGAATGATCTTTATCTTTGACAACTTTTCTCTCGTAATTCTAATATAACGGGACAGATAGTGAGTATTATAAAATGCTTAATTATTAACCCATCATAAAGAAAATTGTGTAGTTTTACACAGGTTTCTTTATGATGGGTTTTTTTATGAAAAAAGGAGGAAGTCAAACGGATTCTATCAATATTATTTCTTGGTAAAGAACTTTATAGAACAGGAGAAAGAAACATGTTAAAAATGATTGTGATGAAACGAAGGAATTATTTAATCTCGCTTTATCAATGGATATTAAATCTTTCTTTAATTTTACTTAGTTTTATTCTTATTTTTTTTCTATTTAAAGAGCTTTTTGAAATTATAAATGATGTAATAGAGGGAAACACTAACGTTCACCATATTCTTGGAAAAGTATTAAGTTTTTTTCTTTACTTTGCTTTTATCTCAACGATTATGACTTATTTTAAAGAAAGTCACCACTTTCCGTTAAGCTATCTATTGTATATTGGTATCACCGCTACAATCCGCTTTATTATTGTAAACAATAGCTATCAAATTGGAAGTTTGTTTTTGTCAATCGGGATTGTGGCTCTTACCATTAGTTATTTACTGTTAACAAAGAAAACAGAGAAAACAAGAAAAGGGGAAATAGAGGGATGAGTCGAGCATTTGAACATGAATTCAGCAGTTTAGTACGTGAAACACGTAAAGAACATGTTGGGAATGGACCAAGAGAAATTACAACTCGTTTTATTGGTACATGGGCAATTAGTGAGATGAAGGGGAACCTTACAAACGTGGAGAAATTTATGATTAAAAGCCCAGACGGAGAACGGATGGTACGGGAAGCGAGAACATCTTTAATTAAGAAAATTTATGAGAATCCAGAGTTAGTAAGGAAATTTGAAAAACTTGTTGGAGCAAAGCTTATTAGAATGTTTTCGGACATTAATATTGGAGAAGATATTGCGATGACAATCTTTGTTTTTGACGGGAATTTAGAAGAGAAGTCACGGTGAAAAAGCCTGTTTGATTTTATCAAACAGGCTTTTTTTAAAGGTTTAGCTTGTGACACACTTTCTTAATGATCCTATATGGAACATGGGCTTTTTAAAAGAGTTATTAGTAATTATTTACAAAAGAAGAGCTGTGATCTTCCTAGTTGTTCATAAACAACAAGTTCATTACCTATTTAAACTAGCAGAAAGAGGATAACTATTTTATTCTATTGAAAAGAGAAGGTTATATGCTGTTATACTAAAAAGTAAAATAGATAAATTTATACTTATTTATCTAACACTTTAAGATGAGAGAGATTTTAGCATATTATTTCACAACTTAACAAGGAGTAACAAGATGATTAAATTTTCCAATGTATCTAAAAGATACGATAGTAAGGAAGTCCTTCACTCTCTAAACTTAGAAATAAAAGAAGGCGAATTTTTTATATTAGTAGGACCAAGTGGATGTGGAAAGACAACAACACTTAAAATGATCAATCGTTTAGTCGGTTTATCAGATGGAACCATTTATATTCATAACAAAAGTATTGAAGATTATGATATCCATGAACTTCGCTACAATATCGGTTATGTGCTGCAACAAATTGCTCTTTTTCCACATATGACAGTTTCTGAAAACATTGCGATTGTCCCTGAACTCAAAAAATGGAGTCGAGAGAAGATTAAAGGACGCGTTGATGAGTTGTTAACAATGGTTGGATTAGATCCAAAGCAGTATCGAAACCGTAAACCAGATGAGCTTTCAGGAGGAGAGCAGCAGCGCGTTGGTGTTGTTCGTGCTCTTGCCGCAGATCCTGATATTCTTCTCATGGATGAGCCTTTTAGTGCGCTTGATCCCCTAAGTCGCGAAAAGCTACAGGATGATATCATTCGTCTTCAGCAAAAGATTCGCAAAACCATTATTTTTGTTACGCATGACATGACAGAGGCGTTAAAGCTCGGTACGCGTATTTGCGTTATGAAAGGCGGAGAAATAGAACAAATTGGAACACCAGAAGAGATTGTACATCATCCTAAGAGCGATTTTGTGAAAAAGTTTGTTGGGCTGCAGAAAACTTCATTAGAAAAAGAAATAAAGGCAGAGCAGCTTTTAAGCTCAGCACTTCTAGAAAACGATGTTCTTCAGTCATTATCTAAAATCTCCGCTACTGCTTCTTTAAAAGAAGTGCTAGCTTCTCTAAAAATCGAAGAGGAAGTAGCTGTTGAAAAAGAAGGTTTTGTGATAGGGAAAATTGATCGAAAGACGGTTATTCAATATTTAGCAGAAACAGAAGATGAAAAGGATGACAAACATGAATCAGTTTATTGATGCAGTAGGAGAACGAAAAGGGGATCTTTTAAGCGCCCTACTAGAACATATTCAAATTTCTTTTATCGCCTTACTTTTTGCCGTCGTGATTTCTATTCCGCTCGGCATTTACATTACAAGAAAGCCGAAAATAGCAGAGGTGGTAATTGGTATTACCGCTGTTTTGCAAACCATTCCTTCACTCGCTCTTCTTGGATTACTTATTCCTTTAATGGGTATTGGAAAAGTTCCAGCGGTTATTGCACTTATCGTTTATGCGCTACTTCCTATTTTAAGAAATACATATACAGGCATAAAAGAAGTGGATTCCTCACTTATTGAAGCTGCCAAAGGAATGGGAATGAATGGTCGAAAACGATTGTTAAAAGTAGAACTCCCGCTTGCAATGCCCGTTATTATGGCAGGGATTCGAACAGCGACCGTATTAATTATCGGAACAGCTACGCTTGCTGCTTTCATTGGAGCGGGCGGTCTTGGGGAACTTATTATGCTTGGAATTGATCGGAATGACACAAACCTTATTATTATTGGCGCTGTCCCTGCTGCTATTTTAGCTATTCTGTTTGATGTGATATTGCGTCGTTTTGAAAAGCTTTCATTTAAGAAGTCTATTGTTGTTTTAACAACCTTTATTGTAGCTATTGCACTCCTTATTATTATTCCTTTTGCAGCAAACGGTGGGAAAGAGAAGTTTGTAATTGCAGGAAAGCTAGGAGCAGAACCCGAAATTTTAATTAATATGTACAAGCTTTTGATTGAGCAAGATACAGATTTAACAGTAGAAATTAAGCCTGGGTTTGGAGAAACATCTTTTGTCTATAGCGCTCTAAAATCAGGAAGCATTGACCTTTATCCTGAATTTACGGGAACAGCAATTAATGAGTTTTTGAAAGAGCCTCCTATAAGTACGGATCGAAAAGAAGTATATAATCAAGCTAAAGAAGGAATGAAAGAAAAATTCGATTTAGCTTTATTAAAACCGATGAACTATAATAATACGTATGCGCTTGCTGTTCCGAAACAGCTTGCACAAGAATATAACTTAAACACAATTTCAGATTTGAAAGCCGTTGAAAACAGTATGAAAGCTGGATTTACAGGTGAATTTACAGACCGAGAAGATGGTTATAAAGGCATCCAAAAGAAATATAACCTTGAGTTTGGAAGCGTTGTAACGATGGCTCCAAAGCTGCGCTACAATGCGGTGAAAAAAGGAGACATTACGGTTGTAGATGCTTATTCAACAGATAGTGAATTACGAGAATATAACCTTGTTGTGCTAGAAGATGATCAACATCTCTTCCCGCCATATCAAGGCGCTCCGTTATTGCGAGAAGAAACGTTAAAAGAGCATCCTGAACTTCGCGATACGTTAAACAAACTTGGGGGTAAAATTACTGATGATGAAATGCGCGAAATGAATTACAAAGTAAATGTGGAAGGAAAAAAACCTTCAACAGTTGCAAAAGAGTATTTAAAAAAAGAAGAACTTCTTCAATGAAAAAAGGGGAACTTGGACACCAAGTTCCCCTTTTTCTTATCCTCTTTCAACGCTTCTCCACCAATTATCAATAAGGCGATGCCAGTTATAAAAAAGCGTACTTCTTGGAGAGAGAGAAATGCGGCCAAAATCAGGCTCATCAAATACTTCGCTTCCTAATACATGGACAGCATCGTGCAAAGACGTTTCCTGCAAAAAGCGTCCGAGTTCGTCACCAGAACGGAAAGAAGAAGGGTTGCTTCGAATACGGTTTTCAGCTTCTTCAAGTTCTCTTGTCCATCCCGGATGTCTTTTAATTTGATTAGGAACAGCGCGCCATGGTTCAACCCAATCTAAATTTAATCCTTGGCTGTTATACCACTCGAGACATCTTTCCATAAACTCACGGTGAAAGGAAAGGAATTCAATGCCATCTCCCGCCCGAAGATTCCCCATGTTCATATGCTCATGGTGCCATGTTTCATGCTCGCGGATGAAGTGCTCCGGAAAATTTGAGATTCTAGTCATACTACCACTCCTTATATAGGTTTTCCTTTTACAATATTCATCATAGAAAAAAGTGTTTGGACACTAGTTGTTTGTCTTTCTAACTTTGTAAAACTTTTCAATAATAAATTTGTGCAAACGGTTGCGCAGATGATCTTGAGTGTGGTATTTTAAAAATATAGAAAGGGAGGTTCATATGAAAAAACAATGGTGGAAGGAAGCGATTGCATATCAAATTTATCCGCGAAGCTTTATGGATTCTAATGGTGATGGAATCGGGGATATTAAGGGAATCTTATCAAAGTTAGATTATTTGAAAGAGCTTGGCATTGATGTGATTTGGATTAGTCCAATTTACAAATCGCCTAATGATGATAACGGTTACGATATTAGCGATTACAAAGCAATTGCTGAAGAATATGGTACATTAGACGATTTTGATGAACTGTTAGAAGCGGTACATAAACGAGGAATGAAACTTATTATGGATCTTGTGATTAATCATACATCAGACGAACATCCTTGGTTTATTGAATCTCGTTCTTCAAAAGATAATAAATATCGAGACTACTATATTTGGAGAGATGGAAAAGAGGCAAGAGAGCCAAACAACTGGGAGTCTATTTTTGGAGGTTCTGCTTGGGAATACAATGAAGAGACAGACGACTATTATTTACACGTTTTCTCAAAAAAACAGCCTGACTTAAATTGGGAAAATCCTGCTGTAAGAGAGAATTTGTACGAGATGGTAAACTGGTGGCTAGATAAAGGAATTGATGGATTTAGAGTTGATGCTATTTCTCATATTAAAAAAATTGAAGGATTACCAGATCTGCCTAATCCTGATGGTAAACGCTATGTTTCCTCTTTTGCCGGGCACATGAATAAAGAAGGAATTCAACCTTTTCTAGAAGAGTTAAAACGAGAAACATTTAGCAAATATGATATTATGACAGTTGGAGAAGCAAATGGTGTAAGTGTTGAGGATGGATCCCTTTGGGTTGGAGAAGAAGAAGGAAAGTTTAATATGGTTTTCCAATTTGAACATTTAGATCTTTGGGGAAAAGGGATAGATGGAAAGATTGACATTCGTACATTAAAAGAAGTACTCACAAAGTGGCAAAAAGGATTGCACAATATCGGATGGAATGCGCTTTTTTTAGAAAATCATGATCAGCCACGTTCTGTTTCGACATGGGGAGACGACGGTGACTATTGGTTAGAATCCTCAAAAGCTTTAGCAACAATGTATTTTCTTATGCAAGGAACGCCGTTTATTTATCAAGGACAAGAGATTGGGATGACAAATGTTCAATTTTCTTCCATTAAAGATTATAATGATGTAGCAATTAAAAACTTATATAAGGAAGAAAGAGAAAAAGGAAAGTCTCATGAAGAAATCATGCCAATCATTTGGAAAAATGGGCGTGACAATTCCAGAACTCCGATGCAGTGGGATAGAACAGAAAATGCAGGATTTTCGGAAGGAACACCATGGATAAAGGTCAATGAAAACTATAAAAATATCAATGTAGAAAAAGCTTTAGATGATCCTCATTCTCTTTATCATTATTACAAGAAGCTTATTAGTCTTAGAAAAGAAAAAGAGGTTCTTGTTTATGGAGACTACCATCTTATTCTTGAAGAAGATGACAAAATTTATGCTTATACAAGAACATTAGGAGAAGAAAAAGTACTTGTTATGGTAAATTTATTTAAAGAACGTGCTCACTTCCATTTGCCTTTAGAATATAAAGGGAGCGCATATCAGTTGTTATTAAGCAACTATGATATAAAGGAAGAACAAAATGCTAATCATATTGTACTACAACCGTATGAAGCAAGAGTGTATAGACTAGATTGAAAAAAATGAGTTTCAAATGACTAATAAATGTAAGCGCAGACATAGGGGTTAGATTTTTCAAAAGGGAGGAGAAATGAAAATGAAAAAGTTTCTTTCATTTGACTTTTGGCAAAAGTTTGGAAAGGCATTATTAGTTGTTGTAGCGGTCATGCCTGCAGCTGGTATTATGATATCACTTGGAAAGCTTGTAGGAATGATGGGCGCAGACATCTCCTTTGTGCAAACGATTGCGCTGGTTATGGAGGATATCGGTTGGGGGATTATTAACAACCTTCACGTTTTATTTGCTGTTGCAATTGGGGGTTCATGGGCAAAGGAACGTGCGGGAGGAGCATTTGCTGCTTTAATCGCATTCATTTTAATGAACCGAATTACAGGGGCAATATTTGGTGTGAAAAGCGAGATGCTTACAGATCCTGAGGCAACTGTTCAATCTTTATTTGGGCAAGAGCTTATTGTAAAAGATTACTTCACATCTATTTTAGGCGCACCAGCCCTAAACATGGGAGTTTTTGTTGGAATTATTGCTGGATTTTTAGGTGCTAATCTTTTTAATAAATATTATAACTATGATAAACTTCCAAATTCGCTCTCATTCTTTAATGGAAAACGATTTGTACCATTTGTTGTTATTGCAGGTTCTGTTGTAACCGCTCTTATTCTCTCGATTATATGGCCATTTATTCAAGGGTCATTAAATAGCTTTGGACAATGGATTGCAACATCTCGTGATAGTGCGCCAATCCTAGCTCCGTTTGTGTTTGGGGCATTAGAACGACTCTTGCTGCCATTTGGACTTCATCATATGTTAACGGTTCCAGTGAACTATACAGAACTTGGAGGAACATATAAAATTTTAACGGGTCCTGGAGCAGGTTCAATTGTTGCAGGGCAAGATCCATTATGGCTTGCATGGGTTGGAGACTTAAATAACTTCCTTTCAGCAGGAGATACAGAAAGCTATAAAGCATTATTAAATGATGTAACGCCTGCCCGATTTAAAGTTGGACAGATGATTTTATCGTGCGCAGCATTAATCGGAATTGCACTTGCAATGTACCGAAATGTTGATCGTGAGAAACGCTCAAAATATAAATCAATGTTTTTATCTGCTGGATTAGCTGTATTTTTAACAGGAGTAACAGAACCAATTGAATTTATGTTTATGTTTGCAGCACCAATTCTTTATATTATCTATGCTATTATGACAGGGCTTGCATTTGCAGTCGTTGACATCATTGATGTTCGTGTTCATGCGTTTGGGGTTATTGAGCTTATTACGCGAACACCAATGATTGTAAAAGCAGGATTATGGCTCGATTTACTCAACTTCGTTCTAGCCTGCCTTGTTTTCTTTGGATTAAACTTTGCTGTTGCAAACTTTATGATTAAACGATTTAACTTCCCAACACCAGGGCGGAACGGAAACTATATTGAAGAAGAACAGGAAGGAAAAGAAAGCACTTCTGTCAAAAATGATTCACTTGCACCTGTTATTATTGGCCTTTTAGGAGGGCAAGGGAATATTGAAGAAGTTGATGCTTGTATGACTCGCTTACGCGTAACAGTAAAAGATACAAACCTTGTAGCAGATGAACAAGAATGGAAGAAGAACGGAGCGCTTGGTCTTATTCTAAAAGATAAAGGTGTTCAAGCTATTTATGGACCAAAAGCAGATGTATTAAAATCAGACATTCAAGATGTGTTAGGGGCATAGCAGGATGAAGCTGCTTACATTAAATTGTCATTCATGGCAGGAAGACAATCAGTTAGATAAACTAGCCTTACTCGCTGAAAAGGTTAGCAATGAAGAGTATGATGTGATTGCTCTCCAAGAAGTTAGTCAGCATAAAGATTCAGCATTCATTCATGAAAATGTAAGAGAAGACAATTATGCTTTTTTATTGAAAAAAGAGCTTGAAAGAAGGGGAAAGAAACATTACGAATTTATATGGGATTTTTCTCATATAGGCTACAGCGTATTTGAGGAAGGAGTAGCTCTTCTTACAAGACATCCTGTTAATGAATGGTCTTCCTTTTTCATTTCTAAAAGTGAAGACCAGAATTTTTGGAAAACAAGAAAAGTTGTTGGAGCTCGCATTTCTTATAAGGGAGAAAACATCACATTTTATTCTTGTCATCTTGGCTGGTGGGATGATAAAGAAGAGCCGTTTCAGTTTCAAGTTGATACCCTTCTTGCAAATATTAAAAGAGAGCAAGCTTTTTATTTAATGGGAGACTTCAACAATGATGCGAGTATAAAAGGAGAAGGCTATGATTACTTACTAAGTCAGGGGCTTTACGACTTGTACAATCAGGCAGAAGAAAAAGATCATGGAATAACAGTGGAGGGGAAGATAGATGGGTGGAGTCAAAATACGCAAAACCTCCGTCTTGATCTTATTCTTTCAAACGTTTCAATTCAACCACGCTGTTTAAAAACGGTTTTTAATGGAAGGGAACAACCTATTATATCTGATCATTTTGGAATAGAAGTAAAAATATAAACGGTGCAGCACAGATAAAACACAAGTGAAGGTTCCTGTTAAAGGGGATCGCTTGTGTTTTTTCTTATTGAATGCATCATTTATTTTTCCACTACAATAAAGAAGGAGAGTTTAATCAATGAAAAAATTATGGTGTGCTTTCTTAGCTCTTTCACTCGTTTTTACAGCTTTTCTTTCGCCAACACAAGCTGAAACCAACGAAAATTATAAGCTATATGTTATGGCTCCTTTAGAAAAAATTACAGATTGGGAAGATTTTAAGAGAAAGTTAGAACAATTAAAGGAAAATGGCGTATATGCTTTAACAACAGATATATGGTGGGGGCTTGTTGAAGGAGAAGGGGATAATCAGTTTGATTGGAGTTATTATAGAAAATATGCTGAAGTTGTTGAAACTTCTGGATTAAAATGGGTTCCTATTTTATCTACTCACCAATGTGGTGGAAATGTTGGAGATCAATGTGACTATCCTATTCCAACGTGGTTATGGAATGAAGACAAAATAGAAAACATGGCTTTTAAAAGTGAGAGTGGCTATATCAATCGAGAAGCTCTTGCACCATGGTGGAAAGGAACGGAAAAGCAATATGACGAATTGTATAAATCATTCGCACGTCATTTTTTAGATAAAAGGGAGCTTATTGTAAAAATCTATCTAAGCGGAGGGCCTGCAGGTGAAATAAGATATCCCTCATATCAAGGTGGGGACAGTTGGGAATATCCTGAACGAGGGAAGCTTCAAGCCTATTCAGAAGGAGCGGAACGAGATTTTCAAAAGGCAATGCGTAAAAAGTATGCTACGTTAAAAAATGTGAACAATGCTTGGGGAAAGAAACTGAAAAATTGGGAAGATATAGAGCCACCGCATAATGCGGATGCTTTTTTTACAAATAGTGAAGTCTATTATTCTCAGTATGGAAAAGATTTTATGATATGGTATCAAGGAGCTCTTGAACAGCACTTATCAAAAATAGCGAAAGCCGCTCATAAGCGCTTTGATCCTCTTTTTAACGTGCCAATTGGAGCTAAAATTTCAGGCGTTCATTGGAAGATGAATGATCCGGTTATGCCACACTCTGCTGAATATAGCGCAGGATACTATAACTATGCTAAACTGCTTGATCAATTTAAAGCATCCCGCTTAGCCCTTACTTTTACATGCCTAGAGATGAAGGATAATCAAGCATACGAATCCCCTTACTATAGTGCTCCTGAAACATTAGTTGCTCAAATTGCTAATCTAGCAAAGGAACGAGGGATTTCGTTAAATGGAGAAAATGCTCTTGCTTTAACAGGAAACGAGTGGGGATTTAAAAATGCATCAGAAAAGATTTCTACTCATGGGTTTGATGGATTTACATTGTTAAGAATGGATTATTTGTTTGATAGTGAGGGAAATCGTACAAACGAATTTAATATGATGGTTCATTACTTCATTTCCCCTTGATTTTCTGCCCTTACATTAAAAGAAAGAGGATGTTTAAAGTTAAGAATAATAGATAAACCCTTCGATCATACATGAAGAAGTATGATCGAAGGGTTCATTAATATGAGCTTATCTCTAAAGGGCATAATGCTTAAAACTAGTTATTCGTACAAGCATATTTTTAAAAAAAACGTATAATACATTGCAAGTCATTTTTCACTTTAGGAGTGATAACTTATGAACTGGGATGAGTTTATGTTTGGTAAATGTAATAAGAAAGATAGAGATGATCAAGAAGATAAATACTATTTTGAAAGAAAACGTGAAGATAAGAAAGACAGATGTTGTAAAGAAGATAAACGCGAGAATAAATATTATGTTGAAAGCAAACATGATATGAACTGGGATGAATTTATGTTTGGTAAGTGTACTAAAAAAGATAGAGACTATCAAGAAGATAAATACTATTTTGAAAAAAAACGTCATGAGGATAAGAAAGATAGATATTATTAAAGGGTAAGCTAAGTTTTTAAGATTCTAATAGGCTGGGTATATCGTTATGTAGAAAGCTGTTGGAACCTTTGTATCCAGCGGCTTTTCTGTATTATAAGATATTTTTACGTAAATTAGTTTCGTAAGTTAGGAGCTTTAAAAACAGAAGAAATTAATTCACCCTTTTTACATGGAGAAGATAAATCATGAAATTGGACAACAAGGATTTCAATAGTAATAACGTCTCCTTTTATAATTTGAGGACAAAGAATATCAGTCTTCCTTAAAGATGTACTATATATATTAGACTTTTTTTAAAGCTGCCTGTGTGCCTGTGCTAGTTGTATGTTTTATATTTTTGGGATTGAATAAGATCTATTAAAATTTATCACTCTAGTCAATTTTAAATAGATAAATTAATGGAAGGTTATTAATGTAACAGTGTACGTAATTATGAAAAGCATTGTGTCTAAATATAAGGCTTTTTTATTGTAGCATGCCATTGGAAAAGGAAGTGCATTTCGTTTACAATAATATGTAGAAGATAGATCAGGAGGAAGGATTATGGCAGTCACGATTAAGGATGTAGCAAAACTAGCCAATGTAGCACCATCAACGGTTTCAAGAGTTATTGCAAACAATACAAGAATAAGTGAAAAAACAAAAAGACGGGTAAGAGAAGCGATGGAGGAATTAGGTTATCATCCTAATCTGAACGCAAGAAGTCTTGCGAATAGCTCAACCAAAACGCTTGGTCTTGTGATGCCAAGTTCTGCTGAAAAGGCCTTTCAAAATCCTTTTTTTCCTGAAGTGTTGCGGGGCATAAGTACAAAAGCACATGAGGAAAAATATGCACTACTCATTTCAACAGGAGTAACAGAAAAAGAAATTTATGAAGCAGTTGTTGGCATGGTACAAGGAAGACGGGTTGATGGAATTGTTATGCTTTATTCACGAGAGGACGATCAAATTATTGATTATCTTTTAGATGTCAATTTTCCCTTTACGGTAATTGGCAAGCCGTTTCAAAATGAAGAACAAATTACATATATTGATAATGATAATTACAAAGCAGGCAAAGATGCTACAAATTACTTGCTTGAACTCGGTCATGAGCGTATTGGCTTTATTGGTGGAGATATTAGCTTTATGTTTACAAACGATCGCTTACTAGGATATAAAAAAGCTCTCCAACAGAAAGGGATTTCATTAAGGAGTCGTTATATTGTCCATGAAGAGCTAACAGAAGAAGAAATGAAAAAAGAGATAGTATATCTTATGAGTTTAGAAGACTGTCCAACAGCTCTAGTTGTTGCAGATGATTTTGTAGCGCTTAAAGTACTTTATATTTTAGCTGAACTAGAGATTTCTGTTCCAAAAGCCGTTTCTGTGATAAGTTTCAATAATCTCTTGCTCGCAGAGGTTTCAACTCCTTCTTTAACGTCTGTTGATATCAATATCTACAAATTAGGATATGAAGCTGCAGATTGCTTGTTGAAACAGCTTGCAACATCTTCAAAGGAACGTAAGAAGATTACTGTTGAGCATCAGATTATTAAGCGGCATTCTACTGATGTTCGTTAGTATTATCCAAAAGCAGAGCATAAATTAAGATATACACTTCAAGAAATATGAGAAGAAGACTTAGGCATTCCATACTAAAAAGTGCTGAAACGAAAAAAAAGAACTTCATATGAAGTTCTTTTTTTATAGGCTATAAAATGAAGCTGACGATAATGGCTGATAAGAAACTAACAAGAACAGCTCCGTATAGTAAGCGAAGCCCAAAACGAGCTACAACGTTACCTTGTTTTTCACTTAGTCCTTTAACAGCTCCCGATAAAATGCCGATTGAAGAAAAGTTAGCAAATGAAACTAAAAATACAGAGACAATGCCTAACGTTCTTGGACTAAATTCAGACGCCATTTCAGATAAGTTCATCATGGCAACAAATTCATTTGTTACCATCTTCGTTGCCATAATCCCTCCAGCTGAAACAACTTCAGATGCAGGAATTCCCATTATAAAAGCGAATGGAGCAAAAACATAGCCAAGCAAATGTTGGAAGGTAACGCCAAAAATCATCTCAAAAACGCTATCAATTCCTTCCATTAGTGCGACAAATCCAATGAGCATAGCGCCCACAATAACCGCTACTTTAAATCCATCTAAAATATATTCACCTAGCATCTCAAAAAACGTTTGCTTTTCTTCGTCTTGATCCGCTTCTAAAAGGTCTGTTTCAGGTGAAACTTTATATGGGTTAATAATTGAAGCAATCATAAATCCACCAAACAAGTTCAAAACAATGGCTGTTACAACATATTTAGGTTCAATCATTGTCATATAAGCTCCGACGATTGACATTGAAACCGTCGACATTGCGGACGTGCAAAGTGTGTAAAGTCGGTGTGGAGGTAATTTATCAAGCTGCTTTTTAACTGTGATAAATACTTCTGATTGCCCAACAATTGCTGAAGCAACGGCATTGTAAGATTCAAGTTTTCCCATGCCATTAATTTTACTAAGGCCAAGCCCAATCCATTTCATGACGAACGGAAGAACTTTGATATGCTGAAGGATGCCAATTAAAGCTGAAATGAACACAATCGGAAGAAGAACAGTTAAGAAAAAGGGAGCTTCCCCGTCATTTGCAATGCCACCGAAAACAAAAGCAATCCCTGCGCTGGCATAATCTAATAGCGTTGAAAATGTTGTGGCAATGGCATCAATAACAACAAATCCAAACTTTGTATTAAGAAGTACAATTGCCAACAAAAGTTGTAAAATGACCATGACCAAAAGTGGCTTATATTTGATTTCTTTCCGGTCTTTGCTTATTAAAAAAGCTAGTCCGAATACAATAAGGAGACCTAAAATCCCCACTAAATATTTCATATATCCCTCCATAAGTTTTGCAAAAAGAGAACCATTTCCTTTGTAGAGCAAATAAGGCAAATCAACATAAGTTCACTAAAATATATTCTCCAATATAGTAAAAAACTTTCTCTATACTGAATAGAAGGGATAAGGCTTCATAAGTTTCAGCTTTTATTTTGGAAAAGCCAGTTAAGTAGAAAATGAAGAGAACCCCTTTTTAAACAGGAAGAAAAGTCAGTTGAAAAAGGATACCGAAGTATCTCGTATTTGTGTCTACAAGAGATATATGGAAGCTCTTTGCGTTTTATCTATCATATTGTATATTAATAAAAATGATTCTACAATAATTTATAAGAGAGAATTTTATAAATTTCTTTATTTGAGCGGCAAACGTATAAGAAAGAAAAATCCCTCTTTCTCATTGACTTAATATGGAGATAGCATTGTTTAAGAGAAGAGGGTAAGTATACTCAAAATGTTTATAAAAGAGTTATAATATATATACCATTGTATTAGGGGAAGCATTTTTTAAAAGAGTTGTTTATTTTAGTAGAAGATGAAAAAAGCATACATTTAACGATTACAAGTAGTTTTTGACTTTTGAACGTTCGTTTTCTATACTTAAACCGATTGGTCTTCATAATAGGTAGGAGGAAGTTTGATGAAAGTGAAAGGTGAAGCAAGAGAACGAATTATTCAAACAGCAGCATATCTTTTTCAATTGCAAGGATATCATGCAACAGGTTTGAATCAAATTATAAAAGAAAGTGGATCACCTCGAGGCTCTGTTTATTATCACTTTCCTAATGGAAAAGAGGAGCTAGCAATTGAAGCTGTAAAATATACAGGTGAATATATTGAAAAACAAATTAAAGAGAGCATGGCAAAAAGCTTAGACCCTGTTGAAGCCATTCAACATTTTATAAGTGTAACAGCTAACCAGTTTAATGATCCAGAACGTATTGAAGGAATTCCTGTTGGATTATTAGCAAGTGAAACAGCTCTCATTAGTGAACCTTTGCGATGTATATGTGTGGAAGTTTTTAAAAATTGGGCTGATATTTTTGCTGATAAATTAATGCAATATGGATATGAAAAGGACGAAGCAGAAGATCTTGGAATGACTATCAACTCGATGATTGAAGGCGGCGTTATGTTTTCGTTAGCACACAAAGATAAAGGGCCTCTTCTTCTTATTTCAAAGCAAATCCCATATATTTTACGAAAAAAAGGGTAGCATTTTGTTACTCTTTGCTTTATAATCAAAAATTGTAGACCGGTCGGTACACAAAAATATGCAAATTGGTCTATTGCGAGTATAATTATATAGATCGGTCTAATATAGAGGAGGAAATATAATGGCAACATTAACAAGTAAATTACCAAAAGAAAAAGTACCTTATTTATTACGAAATGGGGAGGGTCCACGCTATCTCTTTGGACGTCAAGTAGCTACAATTATGGCAAATGGAAAAAGCACAGGCGATATGTTTGAAATCGTCTTACTTGCAGGTGGCAAAGGAGATGCTTTTCCCCTTCATTTTCATAAAGAAACACATGAAGGCATTCTTGTTTTAGATGGAAAAGTAGAACTCATCCTTAATGGAGAAAAACATCTTCTTGTATCAGGAGATTATGCTCAAATTCCAGCAGGCACAACTCACAGCTACACAATGCAAAGTCATCGCACCCGCCTTGTTTCATATACAATGAAAGGAAATGTTGCGAACTTCTATACTGAAATTGGTACACCTTATGAACATGTGGAACATCCTCCATATGGAGAAGAATTAGCATATGAGCGTTTCTTGCAAGGTGCAGCTCTTTCAGATATTGAGTTTGTATCAAACGAACAAAGCGTAGAAGGAGAAGCGATACTTGTAACAAATGCAACACGTCCTGAGGAAGTTGTTCCATATGTCCTTGAATCGGGAGAAGGTGATCGTCTTCTAACAGGTGACCAGCTTCATCGAATTGTTGCGGCACAAACAAATACAGATGGACAATTTATCGTTGTTTCATCTGAAGGACCAAAAGGCGATCGCATCGTTGATCATTATCATGAACATCATACAGAAACTTTTTATTGCCTAGAAGGTCAAATGACAATGTGGGCAGATGGGGAAGAAATTCAGTTGAATCCTGGAGATTTTCTGCACGTTCCAGCTCATACTGTTCATTCATACCGTTTAGATTCTCCATATACAAAAATGGTAGGAGTACTTGTATCAGGTCTGTTCGAACCATTCTTCCGTACTTTAGGTGATAAGTACGATGCTCATATTTTCCCAGCTGAACCTCAGGCACTTCGTTTTGATCGAGTAGTTGCAAATATTCATAATCTTGATCTAAAGATGGCGAATCAAGAGAACAAATGAAAATGATAAAGGTTAGAGAGAGAGTTCTCTCTGACCTTATTTAATTAAATGTTGTGCTAAATTAGAAAGAGGGAAAACAATGAAAGAAACGATCCTAGAAAACAATGAAAGTCGGAAAAGAAAACTTATTTTAATTTTGGCCTTTGCAATGGTTATTTCAGTCATGAATTCAACGATGTTTAATATTGCTCTTCCAACGATTACAGAGGAATTTCACCTTCAGCCATCACAAGCAGGCTGGATTGTAACAGGTTATATTGTTGTATATGCAATTGGATCTGTTATGTTTGGAAAGCTTGCTGACAAGTATGAACTGAAAAATTTATTAACCATTGGATTACTTATTTTTGCGGTTGGTTCATTAATCGGATTTTTAGCCCCGAGTTTTTGGTTTGTTTTAGCAGGCCGTATCTTGCAAGCTATGGGTGCTTCTGTTATGCCTGCAACATCAATGATTATTCCAACTCGCTATTTTACACCTGAAACAAGGGGAAGAGCATTAGGAATTACATCATCTGCAACAGCGTTTGGAACAGCTGTCGGACCTATTGTGGCAGGGCTTGTTACAAACTTTATAAGCTGGCACTATCTTTTTGTAATTTCGCTTCTTATCCTTATTGCACTCCCATTCTTTCGAAGCTTCTTAGACAGTGAGGAAGCAAAAGTGAAAAGTAAGACAGATTTAATTGGAGCCTTTTTACTGGCAGGAACGCTTGCTTTTCTTCTTCTGGCCATTACACAAGGATCTTTATTGCTTGCGTTTATTGGAATTGTTTTTTTTACTTTATTTCTTTGGCGAATTCGTACAACAGAAAATCCATTTATTCAAGGTTCTTTATTTAAGAATAAAAGCTTTTCAGCAGGACTTCTTGTTTCAGCTTTAAGTTCAGGAATTGGCTTTGGTATTCCGTATCTCACTCCTTTATTACTTCAAGGAATCAATGGCTTGTCCCCATTATTAAGTGGGCTTGTTATGTTTCCTGGAGCTGTTTTAGCCGCTCTGCTAGGGAGAAAAGGAGGCAAGTTAGCAGATCAGAAAGGAAATGGATTTGTCGCATATACAGCTTTATTATGTTTTTTCTTAGGTTATGGAGTTTTATCCATTATTGCAGGTTCATCTCCATATTTAATTATGTTTGTTCTTCTTCTTGCTTATGTTGGCCAAACGTTCATTCAAATCGCACTAGGAAACACTGTGTCGCGTTCACTTCCAAAAGAACAAGCAGGAGTAGGCATGGGGATTTTCATGATGATGAATTTTATTGCTGGAGCAACGGCAACGACCTTAATTAGTAAAGCACTAGAAATTAAAGATGCAAGTCTTCAACTTAATCCATTCCTACTAGAACATAATAGCCTGAACTACAGTAATATTTACGCTGTTCTCACAATCTTAATTGTTATTGTTACCCTTATTTATAGTAGTAACTTTAAAAAACAAAGATCAGAAGGTTATGAAAAGTAATCAGGAATCAAAAGAGTAAACAAATTTTTATACAACAATAGCGTTAATGATTGAGAAAAAGAAGAGATTATAGTCATTAATTATAGAAATATCGTTTTGGTCGGAGGATTGTAAAATAAAAAGCTTTTAAGGATGGTAGCCCTTAAAAGCTTTTTATTTTGGATAATCATATCATGGCTTTTTATTTATAATATTTTCTGAAAATATATTGACATAATTTAATGATACATTATACGTTTATAAAGTTAGGATTATTTAAAAAGTTCATAAAAGGGGATGAAGTGGAGATGAAAAAGAAAATATACTTTAATCATGATGGCGGTGTCGATGATTTAATATCATTATTTTTATTACTACAGATGGATAATGTTGAACTTACAGGCGTTTCTGTTATTCCAGCGGATTGTTATTTAGAACCTGCGATGTTTGCAAGTCGTAAAATAGTTGACCGTTTTGGTGACGGTAATCTAAGTGTAGCTGAATCAAATTCACGTGGGAAAAACCCTTTTCCAAAAGACTGGCGTATGCACGCATTTTATGTTGACGCTTTACCTATTTTAAATGAATCTGGAAAAGTGGTAACAAAAGTAGCTGATAAACCGGCGCATCTTCATCTAATAGAAACGCTTTATGCAACTGAAGAAAAGACAACATTACTATTTACAGGTCCGCTAACAGACCTTGCCCGTGCATTAGACGAAGCACCTGAAATTGAGGAGAAGATTGAGCGACTTGTTTGGATGGGCGGAACGTTTCGTGAAGAGGGAAATGTTCATGAACCTGAACATGATGGAACAGCAGAATGGAACGTATTTTGGGACCCTGAAGCAGCTGGACGCGTTTGGGACAGCAGTATAGAAATTGATTTAGTCGCACTTGAAAGTACGAATCAAGTACCACTCACTTTAGATGTACGCGAGCGCTGGGCAGCGGAGCGAAGATATCTTGGTGTAGATTTTCTTGGTCAGTGCTACGCCATGGTGCCACCACTTGTTCATTTTTCAACAAACTCGACTTATTATCTGTGGGATGTATTAACAACTGCGTTTGTTGGTAATCCTGAGCTTGTGAAAGTGGAGCGAATTAACAGTATCGTACATAGAGAGGGACCAAGCCAAGGACGAACAGTTGAAACTTCTGATGGACGACCTGTAAATGTAGTATATGACGTTGATCGTGATGCTTTCTTTGAATACATAACAGAATTAGCAAAGAAAGTGACGGAGGTTGTTCCATGCTAGAGAAGAAACGAGTTATCATTGATACAGATACAGCCGGTGATGACACAATTTCAATCTTAATGGCTCTTCATTATTTTAAAGTTGAAGGAATTATGATAACGGGTGGTAACGTTCAATTTGATCAACAAGTTGAAAATGCACTTTACACAATTCAAGTTGGGGGAAAAAGCGGAAAGGTCCCTGTTTATAAAGGATATGAAGGCCCAATAATGGGATTTGGGGAAAATCAACATCGGACAGTTGAAGATGTGCATGGAAAAGATGGAATGGGAGATTCGTTTTTTGAAAAAGCAATCCAGCCTCCTGAGGAAGGACATGCGGTAGATTTTCTTATTGAAACCATTCATGAAAATCCAGGAGAAATTCATTTATTAGCGATTGCACCGTTAACAAATATTGCAATGGCCATAAAAAAAGATCCAGCTATCGTTCCTAAAATTCCTCATTTGTACATTATGGGTGGTACAAACAATGCATTAGGAAATATTACACCAAGCGCAGAATATAATTTTTTTGTGGATCCTGAAGCAGCAAAAATTGTGCTTCATGCAGGTATTCCTATTACAATGGTTGGTTGGGAAATGTGTACAAAGTACTCCGTTATGGATGATAACGATCATCGTGAAATTGAAGCTCTTTCAACAAAGGGTGCGCAATTTTTCGAAGATGTAAATAAAGTAGTTATGAAATTTAATAAAAGTGTTCATAAATTAAATGGAACAACTCATCCAGATACATTACTAGCTGCTGTTGCAGCAAACGAAGAAATTATGACAGAGTCAAATCTATATCACGTAGATGTTGAAACGGTTGGTGAACTCACAAGAGGATACAGTCTTGTGGATATTAATAATCGTTTAGAACGCTTCAAAAATGTAAGAGTTTGCGAAGCTATTGATCGGAGTGCGTTTAAAGGAATGTTACTTGAAGTATTGCGTTCAATAGATTAACCTTCAAAAGTATCAAGTATTGTAGGTGCTGTGCTAAGAATATAGCGTAGATATATGAATAGTATGAATATAGAAAAGTAAACATATGTAGTCTTAAAAGCAAGGACTTATGTAATTGGTTCTAGTTTAACGAATGTATGTGAAAAGTAAGGAAAGACCTCTCTTTTATATAAAGAGAGGTCTTTTTTTAGAAAATGAAAGGTGAAGAATAGGATAAAAGATCGGAATTTATGATCTATTCTTATAAGAGTATATTGACAGGAATGGAATTTAAAAGCATAATATGAATGAATCTATTGAAATTGATTATCATTATCGTTAACTTTTTTGATGTAAAAAATAGGAATGGGGAGGAGGTTTTTAATTTTGTTAAAAGGATGGATGAACGGTAAAGAGAGTAGATGTAGAAGAATTAAATGAAAATATCTAACGTATTAATTAGTAGAAGGGGAAAACAACAGTGAAAAAAATACTTATACCGATTGTGTTAATTCTTGTCCTTGTAATGAGTGCTTGCGGAAGCAAGTCTACAGAAAAGCCATCAGGAGAAGAAAGTAAGGATAATAAAGAAACCATTACATATCAATCAGAAAATGGACCTGTGAAAGTTCCTGCTCATCCTAAAAGAGTTGTTGTGTTAACTAGTTATGTTGGAGATTTACTCTCGCTTGACGTAAATATAGTAGGAGTAGAAGAATGGGCTAAAAAGAGCCCTTTATTTAAAGATCAGTTAAAAAATGTTCCTGTAGTATCAGATGAAGATATTGAAGAAATTATAGATTTAAACCCCGACTTAATTATAGGAGATAGTACAAATAAGAATCTGGAAAAGCTTCAAAAGATTGCACCAACGGTCACTTATACGTATGGTAAAGTCGATTATTTAACTCAGCATTTGGAGATTGGCAAACTTGTCAATAAAGAACAAGAAGCAAAAAGTTGGATTGAAGACTTTAAATCACGAGCAAAGGCTGCTGGTGAAGAAATTAAAGCGAAAATTGGTGAAGATGCGACAGTCACTGTGGTTGAAAGTTACAATAAAGAGATGGCGGTATTAGGAGATAACTGGGGAAGAGGAACCGAAGTTCTTTATCAAGCAATGGGGCTCAGTATGCCTGACAAAGTAAAAGAAACAACGAGCAAAGAGGGATATCATACAATTTCTTCAGAAGTTCTCCCTGAATATGTTGGTGACTATTTAATACTTAGCAAATATAGAGATCAAGAGAACTCTTATCAAAATACAGAGCTCTATAAGGAAATGCCTGCTGTGAAGAATCATCACGTATTTGAAGTCGATGGAAATGCTTTTATGTTTAATGATTCTATGACATTAGATTATCAATTAGACTTTTTCAAAGATCATTTCTTAAAATAAGATAAGAAGCAGAGAAGGATCGTTTTTCATATCTTTCTCTGCTTTGTTTATTTTGCTTTATGTAGTTGTTAGAATTCAGCTGGATTATCTACATGATATCATTTCAACGTCTGGAAGGTAGAAGAAAGTAGTCGTTTCTTATGGTACGGGTATATTTAATTATGTTTATTTTAAATGGTAATGGATAATTTGTATATTGGGACAGAGAGGCTTAATCTCCATGCCTCTCAAATCGAGCTACCCACTTTTTTAGTATTACGATGTTGGATCGATAAGCTTGAGACACTTCCTTAGGGGATTTCACCTCCTGAAGGTAGTCGTGAACAGCTGAAACCTTTATGTCTAACAAATATTTATTTATATAAAAACTGCACCTCTAATTGTTAGGTTGTGTCTAACAATTAGAAGTGCAGTTCATCTGTACGGAAGTTCTCTTTTATTATAAACAAGCTAAAATCTTATCTGTTTTTCTTTAAATATGGAAAATCCATACTACAATTGGGCCAAATATAGATCCAAGCAAAGCGCTTAGTGTCATAGATACAGAACTCATAGAAACAGCTAATTCACCATACTCAATTGTTTTAGCAGTACCGAGCGCATGCGAGGCACTTCCGAACGCAATTCCTTTTCCAAGAAAGCTATGGATACGCACCCATTTTAAAATGGCTGGCCCAATAACAACGCCAGAAATACCGGCAATCATGACAAAGACCGCTGTCATAGAAGGAACTCCGCCTAAACTTGTCGTAATTTGGATAGCTACAGGAGTTGTAATGGACTTTGGAAGAATTGATAAAATTAAATCGCGATTGATCCCAAATGCTTCTGCAAACAAGAGTCCGCTTACCATTCCAAACAGCATGCCAATAAATACACCCGTAAAAATAGGGAAAATATTATTCATTAAAATTTTACGGCTATTATAGAGTGGGTAAGCTAATGCTACAACGCCAGGCCCAAGCAAAGAATTAATCCATTTGCCACCAACCATATAATTTTCATATGAAATGTGAAAAATTAATAGAAGTAAAACAATGGTGATGGTTGTTGTAATAACAGGAAGAAAAATAGGATATGAAAAACGCGTGTATAGTTTTGTCATGACTAAGTAGGCACCAACGGTTACTAGAATTATACTGATCGCGATAAGTGTTTGTTGCATTCTTTTCTCTTCTTTCGTTTTTTTGTTTTAGTTTCGATAAATTGACTAGCAACTCCAGCAGCAATCATCGTTATAATCGTACTCATTACAACGACTATAAATAAGATACCGCCGCTAATGGAGAATAGAGATGGATAGTTAATAATACCGACCATAGAGGGGATAAATAATAACGGTAAAAAGGACAATAAAAAACTTGCTCCATCTTCAACAACTTTAACAGGAACAATTTTGTATGATAAACAAATAATTAACAAAATAAGACCAATAATACTACCAGGAATAGGGATATGAAAAAAGTGATGAAGAGCTTCTCCAACTATTGAAAAAACATATAAAATGGTAATTTGTAAGATAATGCGTATTGCTTTCATAAGAAAAAGTTGTTCTTCCCTTAAGAACAACCTGCCTCCTTTCAAAACATGATAAAAATCAAGATTCGCTTTATTTTCCATCTGTTTTCTTGTATGATACAAGTATATAGTTGTATTATACAAGTAGATCTTTATTTGTCAATAAAGAACTGCAACAGAGCTATTCTTTTGGAGGGAATTCTGTGGAAAGAGAAAATAAAAAAGCAATTGAGCAGATTGAATATGAGCTTACAACTTTTATAAGACGGGCGGTTTACAAAGATAACTCAGAAAATAAAATAGGGGACTTAGAGCGAGCTGTTTATTTATTACTAAGGCAGTTAGAAGAGTTTGGACCAGCCCGTTTAACAACGCTGGCAGATTCTTTTAAATTAGATATTTCAACACTATCTAGACAAGCTTCTGCCGTAGAGGCCAAAGGGTTAATCTCCCGGTTTTCAGATCCTTCCGATCGGCGTGGGAGTTTGTTTCAAATTACAGAGCTAGGGAGAGAAAAGCTTTTAGCGGATAAGAGAATGAGAATACAGCGCTATCAATATATGTTGAAAGACTGGTCTAGTGAAGAACAAAAATTGTTTGGTGAGCTTTTAGTACGTCTAAACGAGGTATTTATTGATTAAACATCGTTTTGAATAAACAAATTTTAATTGTATATATCCCTACTTCCTAACATAAAGCTAATTTATCCTATATCAAGCAGGGAACGATTTTTGCTGTAATGCCCCTTTAAGGTCAAAATGAAGAAATTCATCCCTTTATGTGAACTTATTCTAGAAATGCATTTCATTATAAATGTTAAAGCAAACTCGTTCCTTTATAAAGGAACGAGCTTGCTTTTTAGAAAATCGTAATAGCGGAATAAATGAGCAATAAACACATTACTATATTTATAGCCTTATTGTGTTTGGAAAAAATCTTTTTAAAAGCCGATCCGAACACGGCCCATAATAGTAGTGCTACACAACCTATTACGATCGTTAAAGACATAAAAAAGAGGATCGTAATATTTGAACAACTATAAGGAAGTACGAACGTTGACATTGCCGTTAAAAAATATAATATACTTTTTACATTAAGAATTTGAAAGAATAGACCTGAAAAGAAAGAAGACTGATTATTAATACCTTCGTCCTTTCCTCCCTTAGTAAAAGCAATCTTCCATGCTAAATAGAGTAAATATACGGCCCCAACGATTTTAAAGTAAGGTTCTATCATTGGCATCCATTTGTACAAACTTGTAGTTAATAATGAGGTCAAAATTCCTAAAATAATAAACCCTGAAAGTATACCAATGTTAAAAGGAAGAGATCTTTTAAATCCAAATTTTCTCGCTTCATTCATCATCAGAAGATTACTTGGACCAGGTGTAATCGATGTAATAATGATATAGGAAAGGAATGCTGTAAAATTCATTTCGTTAATCTGTCCTCTCAATAAAAAAATAGTTGAATAAGTTATGTGACTTATTGTAATATGCATTTATCTATTAGTGAAATTGAAATTACAAATATCTAATATCATTTTTTTGAATAGATGAGAGGAGATTATGAAGGATGGAAATAAGACAACTTCTTACTTTTCGAACGATTGTTGATGTTGGCAGTTATACAAAGGCTGCTGCAAAATTAGGGTACACTCAGTCAACTATTACTTCTCATATTCAAGCATTAGAAAGGGAGATTGGGGGAGAATTATTCACTTATGTTAAACGGGAATTAAACTTAACCTCTTTAGGAAAAGAATTGATTCCGTTAGCTGATGAATTGTTGCAAACGTATAACCGGATAACTCAAATGAAAAATTATAACACAATAAGCGGAGAGTTAAAGATTGCTGCCCCTGAATCATTAACGATTTCTCGTCTAGGCCCTATTCTTAGAGAATATTCTAGTAAATATCCAGACGTTAAGATTATATTGAGTAACGGAACTTGCGGGAAAAATCAAAAAGACCTTATGAGTGGCTATGTTGACGTTGCTTTCATGATTTGGCCGGAGTTAGAACTACATGATTGTATTCATCATCAACTCCACAAAGAAGAAATTGTTTTAATAACGAGTCCAGATAAAAATCAACACTTTGATTATTATAAAAACAAAGAAACCACGGACTTCTTTATTACAAATGAAAAAGGATGCAGCTATCGTTCTATGTTTGAAACATACCTTAATCATCATAAGCTTCCTAAATTTCAAACAATGGAACTGTGGAGTTTAGAAGCGATTAAGCAATCTGTTATAAGTGGGTTAGGGTTTGCTGTATTACCTTATGTTACAGTGAAAAATGAGGTTGAACAGGGGTTATTAAATTTGATGAAGCACAATGAAAAATTCGAGCCTATTTACTCACACTTGCTTGTCAAATCAAAAAAGTGGCAGGCTCCTGCAGTTGAAAAATTTATTGAGTTAACATTAGAGGCAATATAGGTTAATGAACGAGTGAAAAGGAATAGGAGTGTAAAGTTCATAAAAATCGCCTAACAATTTTTTATGATTTGAGAAATAGGAAGTGCTTTCGAAAAAAGTAATATATAATAGGTAGAAACTTGTTGAAAGGAAATGTTTGCCGATGTACGATCCAACTGTTTTTGATAATTTAAAAGTTGCATTTGAAAATGAACTATATGACCTTGATAATCTTGAGGAAGAAATCACCATTGTTTCTCGTAAAGATACATTGGAAATGGCAATCATGGCAAAGGAATTCCGGCTAGGATTCCAACTTTCCGATGAGCATGCGGTTACTGCGGAGGTGTGTTTGTACGCTTCCTTAC
Organism: Priestia filamentosa; assembly: GCF_900177535.1. Lineage (NCBI taxonomy): Bacteria > Bacillati > Bacillota > Bacilli > Caryophanales > Bacillaceae > Priestia > Priestia filamentosa. The sequence continues at coordinate 1,089,295 of NZ_FXAJ01000002.1, read as the reverse complement.
AAGATCTTGCTAGTGAGCTTTTAGAAGAGCCTAACAGCAACCCGAGCTGCACGCTTTGTTTATTCTTTTACGTAGGTATCGATCGAAATAAAGTAGAAGCACAGTGTTCGAAAATCGAAAAAGTGCTCGGAGACATTTGGACACAGCAAAACCCGCCAAAGCAGACTTTACAATATCAGTATGGCAAAGAAAAAACCATTCATAATACAATTGAAATCAATTTTAATCGTAAAATAAACGAGAATCAGATGGAAGATATTCCGAATTTGATTGAGCATATGCTCCATTCCTTAGAAATGTTAACAGATATATATAAAGAAGCACTATAATATACTTTTTAATCACTACTATACTGACTTTATGTCCTGATGAGGGATAGTGTAAAAGTGAGGAAATGCTTGACTACTAAAGGAGGCATCTCAATTGGAGCAGAAATTAGAGTTCAGAATAGCTACTGAACAGGATTTAGGGCAAATTGTGGCCATGCTTGCTGACGATATTTTAGGAAGTAAGCGTGAACGTTATGAACAACCACTTCCAGAAAGTTATCTCAAAGCATTTCAGGCTATTAAGGATGACCCTAATAATGAGTTAGTAGTAGCTGTTGACGGAAATAAAGTTATTGGCGTCCAACAAATTACTTTTACCCCATATATTACACATCAAGGTGGATGGAGAGCTACAATTGAAGGAGTAAGAACCTCGTCTTCTGTACGTAGTAAAGGTGTAGGCACTAAGCTTATCAAGTGGGCCATTCAACGTGCAAAAGAACGTGGTTGTCATTTAATACAATTAACAACAGATAAAAAAAGAGATGATGCTTTACGCTTTTATAAACATTTAGGTTTTCAGGCAACACATGAAGGATTAAAAATGAAGCTTTAATAGATTTATTAAGATAATGAGTTTGATAGTTATTAAGATAATGTAAAAAAGTCGGTTCTTAACATAGAGGAATTCGACTTTTTTATCTTATTGTAAATAAGAGAGCAATATTTATGAAAGCGGTTGACATATGGTATCGGTTGACATATTATACTAATTGAAAGCGCTTCAATATAGTGAGTGCCAGTTTTTAAATACAATAGTTACTAATTTTATGATTTTAGTCATCTCAGAGATTTATCGTACATGAAGTACTAAATTAAGGGAGAGAGATGATGAGAAATATTTATCGTTTAGGAACAGTTATTACGAGTGTTACATTAGCATCTAGTTTGTTTTCTTATCCTACAAGTTCGGCAGCCAAAGATTCTAGACAAGTCAAAGGAATACAGGAATTAAAAGGACTTCAAATGAATATTAAAAATCCTTATTATAATGAGCTTTATCGTCCACAATTCCACTTTACCCCAGATCAGAATTGGATGAATGATCCTAATGGATTGGTTTATTACAAAGGAGAATATCATCTTTTTTATCAATATAACCCAAAAGGAAACACATGGGGGAATATGAGCTGGGGTCATGCCGTCAGCAAGGATCTTTTACATTGGGAGCATCTTGATGTAGCTATGAAACCTGATGAATTAGGGATGATTTTTTCAGGTAGTATTGTTGTTGATAAACATAATACGAGTGGACTTTTCAAAAAGGGTTCGGGCGGATTAGTTGCTATTTTTACTCATGCAGGAGATACGCAACAGCAGAGCATTGCCTATAGTGAAGATAATGGGATAACATGGAATAAATATAATGGAAATCCTGTTATTGAAAATCCGGGTATTGCGGATTTTCGTGATCCAAAGGTTTTTTGGCACGATGATACAAACAAGTGGGTTATGGTAATAGCAGCAGGTAAGCGTATACAACTCTACTCTTCACAGAATCTAAAGAACTGGGAATATATGAGTGAATTTGGTGAAGGTATGGGAGCTCAAGGGGGCGTTTGGGAATGTCCTGATTTATTTGAAATACCTGTAGATGGAAACCCCAATCATACAAAATGGGTGCTGCAAGTAGACCTTAATCCAGGGGCAGTTGCTGGCGGTTCAGGTGGACAATATTTTGTAGGAGCTTTTGACGGGAAAACCTTTAAAACTGAGCAGAAAGCAGAAGAAATCAATTGGGTGGACTATGGAAAGGATTTCTATGCTGCTCAATCTTGGGATAATACACAGCAGCGCCGGATTTGGATGGCTTGGATGAATAATTGGGATTACGCTGAAAAAATTCCTACATCTCCTTGGCGCAGTGCTATGACCCTTCCTCGAGAAGTAGGATTAAAAACTACAGAAAAAGGTGAAATTTTACTTACTCAGAAGCCGATACAGGAAATGAAGAAAATAAGAGAGAAAAAACACCAATTAAAAAACCGTAATATTCAATCAGACAACATTAAGTTTCCAAAGATAGACGGACAAACGCAGGAAATTGTAGCTGAGTTTGAATTAGGTACAGCAGACGAGTTTGGTTTTTATGCTCGAAAAGGAGATGAAGAATTTACGAAAATTGGATACGATGTAAAAAGGGAAGAATTATTTGTTGACCGTACAAAATCTGGACAGGCAAACTTTAGCGAGAATTTTTCTGGAATTTATGCAGCACCACTAAAGGCTGCGGGTAACAAAGTTAAAATGCATATTTTTGTTGATCGTTCTTCTGTTGAAGTCTTTGGAAATGATGGAGAAAGAGTGCTTACAAATCAAATATTCCCTAAGCCTACCAGTGAAGGCTTAGAAGTTTATGCAAAGAATGGGGAGGTGCATCTCTCTTCCTTAAATGTGTACAAATTAGATAGCACTTGGAAAAATTGAAAAAATTCACAAAAAAGTAAGCCTTCGTTCCTATTGAGCAAAGGCTTTTCTTTTTTGTGAATTGCTTTCTATACACACTCTCTTTTTAAGTTTTAAGAGTGAAAATCTTTGAGAGATCCTTTCTTAATATTTATCTAAGAAAGAAATATTAAGAAGGAAGAAATAGTATGGTTAGTGAACAGTTAATCTAAATGATTTAATTAAATATTGTTCTAAAAGAATGTATACAAATAAAGAAATAGAAGTTAAGTTTCCAACATTCTACGTAGTCTAGAAACTTAAAAGTTTTGAAATTCCTTCTCTGATTTCCGTTTTTTCCTCCAAATATAGAATAAGCAACATCCACCTACACTTATTGGAATAATTAAAAAAGCTCCTATAAATACATAAGAAATCAAACATAACATGCAAGCTATAAGGGCAAATATTTTACCAATGAGATGTTTAATTAATTTGATTCCTGCTGCAGCTCCAACAATATATGTTGCCATTCCTAGAGAGTTAGGAATAAGGACAAGTTGCTCTAATCCTATATTAAAAACATAACTTGTGAGCAAACCACCACCAGCAATTCCTCCGACTATTAATACAGCTCGTGCAGGAGTGGAATGCTTTTTATTTATTTTTCGTAAGTAAGAAGGAGCAAAGTTATTTTGAGCTAAGGAATATCCTAATCGACTCATACTAGCGATAAAAGCGTTCATCGTTCCTAAGCAAATAACAAAAGCAACAATAGCCGTAATCCAGCTTCCGTTTGTTCCAATCCCTTTTCTTACGACTTCAGAGAGAGCGGCATGATTCATCGCCTCATGTATATTGTTACTATCCATAGAGTAGGAGTGTGTACCAATTACAGCAAAAGCGACTCCTGCATAGAGAATTCCAACAATAATAATAGCTCCTAACGTTGATAAAAGGATATTTCTCTTCCTCGGCTGTTTAAACTCAGGAGCCAGACTAGAAATAGCTTCCCATCCAAAAAAAGACCAAAAGATAAGCATGATACTTTGTGCGATAGAAGGAAAAGTAGAAGGTTCAAGGCTCCACTCTAAATTTTTATAATCAACAGAAGGTAAAGCGAGCAAGATAGCTGCCAACAAGATTAAAAGAGTAAGTACAGCAATTAGAAGCTGAAGTTTTCCACTTGTTTTTAGTCCAAAATAGTTTGAAGTTACGGATATAATAAGCAAAATAAAAGCAACAAGATAAGCAATAGGATGAGGCAAACCAAAAGAGAAGGCAATATAAGTTCCACCTGTAAGAGATACAATAATTTGGCCAACGCTTCCGGCAATAAAGAAAAACCAGCCTACTAAAGCTCCTGCATAATATCCGAAGGCTTTGTGAGCAAATGTCGCTACACCTCCTGAACTGGGATAATCAATTGATAAAAAAGCAAATGTGTAAGCTAAAGGAATACTTAATAATACCATTATAATCCAAGCGATGAGAGCATTTGGACCTGCAATTCCTCCTGTCATACCCGGTAATATTAAAATTCCAGATCCTAAAACAGCCCCAACATATAACGCAATACCTTGACTAGTTGATATGGTTTCTTTCAATGAATGCCTCAAGTTATTTTCTCCCTTTCTAAATGTTTAATAGCATTATAGTAAAAAACACGGTATATTTATATTCATAATTGTACAAATATTGAGACTTAGCTTTTCGGTTTGTATAGAAATACGATAAATAGTGAGCAAAAGAGAAAAAGAGGGAGATAATATGGATCAGATTGATTATAAAATCTTAGAGCTTCTTCAAAGAGATAGCAGAATTACCATTATTCAGTTATCAAGAGAATTACATCTTAGTCGTCCAAGTATAAATGAACGGTTAAAACGTCTACATGAAAATGGAGTTATTGAAGGATTTACAACTCTCATTTCACCAGAAGCTATCGGAAAAAGTGTGCAAGCTATCATCCAAATTGGGAATTTGAAATGTGGATGTCGGCATTTTGAAGAAAAAATAAAAGAGGAAGAGGCTATTCTTGAATGTCATAGAGTGACTGGAACAAGTAGTTATTTTATGAAAACAGCTGTTTCTACCACTCGACACTTAGAAAATTTAGTAGATCGTCTTGTTTCTTTTGGACAAGTAAATACATCTATTATTTTATCCACCTCAGTTGCTAATCGTCCTTTATTACCTGAGATGAAACAAAATTCAATTGACTCTTAATCATTTAAAAGAAGTTCTTTCAGAGAACTTCTTTTTTTATTTATTGCAACAAATAAATTTGTATTAAAGACCATCCTAAATGCTAAATAGCTGAGAGCGAATCTATATAAGAGAAGGAAATCTAACACGTAATAATGATTAATTGTTTTAACTACAAAAATAAAGCAAAAGCCTTAAAAGAATAGGAAATAAAAACATAACAAAAGATAGACTTTGTCAAATGTTCTGACATATATATTGTTTATATTACATACTAGTGTTAGAATTTAAGAGTGACCAAATAACGGTACTGTAGTTCCGAAAAACGGAACAATCTACTAACATTTAACAGAATATTCTGTTTTGAACACTAGAGCTTGGTTGCACTTTAATTTTATAAGGACATAAGAGGGGGAAAGAGAATGAATAGAGTTGATTTGAACTGTGACTTAGGGGAAAGTTTTGGGGCTTATCGCATTGGAAATGACGAAGAGATTTTGGATTTTGTTACATCTGTAAATGTTGCTTGTGGCTTCCATGCTGGAGATCCTAGCGTTATGCGAAAAACAGTTGAGCTTGCTGCACAGAAAGGCGTTCAAATTGGGGCACATCCAGGTCTTCAAGATTTAATTGGGTTTGGTCGCCGTAATCTTTCAATTACTGCTCAAGAAGCCTATGATATTGTTGTGTATCAAATTGGAGCGTTAGATGGCTTTTTAAAAGCGGAAGGACTTAGGATGCAGCATGTTAAACCACATGGAGCACTTTATAATATGGCAGCTAAAGATAAAAATTTATCAAAAGCAATTGTGAAAGCTATTTATAACATAGACACTGACCTTATTTTATTCGGCTTAGCAGGAAGTGAGCTTATTAAAGCAGGAAAAGAAATTGGATTACGTACAGCGAGTGAAGTGTTTGCTGATCGGACATATCAAAGCGATGGCTCGTTAACAGCAAGAAGCGAAAAAAATGCGCTTATTGAAAATGACGATGAAGCTCTAGCACAAGTCGTTCGGATGGTGAAGGAAGGAAAAGTGAAGTCTCAGCAAGGCGTTGATGTTTCACTGCAAGCAGATACAATTTGTATTCATGGAGATGGCGCACATGCGTTAGAATTTGCTCGTCGTATCCAAGGATCATTAACAACATCTGAAATCGAAGTGAAGGCGATTTCGAGCTAAGCATAGATAGGAGGAAAAGAAATTGGAGCCAAGGAAAAAAAACACACCAAAGAAAGAGCTTTCTGCTGCACCAAAAGTTAATTGGTCACTTATGTTAGGAGCGGCATTCTTAATGGCTACTTCAGCAATTGGCCCAGGATTTTTAACACAAACAACGGTTTTTACGCAAAAACTCGCAGCAAGTTTTGGATTTGTTATTTTAATCTCGATTATTCTCGATATTTTTGCTCAGACGAATGTTTGGAGAATTATTGCCGTTTCTGAAAAAAGAGGACAAGATATCGCAAATATGGTATTACCAGGCTTAGGCTACGTATTAGCTACGTTAATTGTCATTGGTGGACTTGCTTTTAATATCGGGAATATCGCTGGAGCAGGTCTTGGTTTAAATGCTATAACAGGTATTTCACCAACAACAGGCGCAGCTATAAGCGCAGTTGTTGCAGTTTTAATTTTTATTGTAAAAGAAGCTGGAAAAGCAATGGACAAAGTTACGCAAGTAGCAGGGTTTATCATGATTGGCTTAATGCTTTATGTAGCTTTTACAACGTCACCACCTGCTGGAGAAGCGGTCGTAAAAACCTTTGCACCAGACAAAATTGATTTTGTAGCAATTGTGACACTTGTTGGTGGAACAGTTGGAGGATACATTACCTTTGCTGGTGGACACCGTTTATTAGATGCGGGAGTCACAGGCGTAAATGCCTTACCACAAGTAACAAAAAGCTCGATTACTGGAATTTTAATTACGTCTGTTATGCGCATTGCTTTATTTTTAGCTGTCCTTGGCGTTGTGGCAAAAGGGCTCCCAATTGATTCAGGGAATCCTCCAGCATCCGTATTCCAACTAGCAGCAGGAAACATTGGGTACAAAATTTTTGGGATTGTCATGTGGTCTGCAGCGATTACTTCTGTAGTTGGAGCAGCTTATACCTCCGTTTCTTTTATCAGAACATTCAGTCAAAAAATCGATAAAAATACAAACTGGATTATTATTGGATTTATTATTATTTCTACTGCTTGCTTTGTTCTAATTGGAAAACCTGTTAAAGTACTTTTGCTTGTTGGAGCGCTCAATGGTTTAATTCTTCCTATCGCCCTTGGAACATTACTTATTGCGGCGTACAAAAAGAGCATTGTTGGTGACTATAAACATCCTTTATGGCTAACAATTTCAGGTGTCTTTGTTGTTGTTGTAATGGCCTTAATGGGTGGGTATACACTAGTTGATCAAATTCCACAGTTATTTAAGTAAGCTGAGCGCCTGCATGTAAAGACTATTGCTATGTGCAGGCGACTATTGTTTTAGGAGGAGATTTTAGTGGGAAACTTATCTCAAAAAACACCATCAGAAATTCGAAATTTAATTCGTGAAGGTAAACTTGTGCAGCCAACAGCAGGAATGGCAAACGGATATGCTCAAGCTAATCTAGCAATCTTAAAAAAAGAACATGCCTTTGATTTTCTTCTGTTTTGTCAACGCAATCCTAAATCTTGTCCTCTTTTAGATGTAACAGAGGTTGGCTCTCCTTTTCCAAAGTTCGCTTCATCGTCAGGAGATATTCGCACAGATATTCCAAAATACCGAATTTATAGAGATGGAGAACTTACGGAGGAAGTAACAGACATTACAGAGTATTGGGAAGACGATATGGTTGGTTTTTTAATTGGATGCAGCTTTACCTTTGAACATGCTCTTTTAAATAACGATATTTCAGTTCGGCATATTGAGGAAGAGTGCAACGTTCCGATGTATAAAACAAACATCCCCTGTGTTGAAGGGGGCATTTTCCGAGGGAATATGGTAGCAAGTATGCGTCCTATTCCTCACAAAGATGTGGTAAGAGCAGCACAAGTAACATCACGCTTTCCTTCTGTTCATGGAGGACCTATTCATATCGGAGATCCACACGTCATTGGTATTCAAGATATTAATACTCCTCATTTTGGAGATTCAGTGACAATTAAAGAAGGAGAAACACCGGTATTTTGGGCATGTGGCGTTACTCCACAAGCTGTTGCAATGGAAACAAAGCCATCTATTATGATTACGCATGCACCAGGACATATGTTTATTACAGACATTCGTGATGAGAAGCTTGGCGTTTTATAGAAAAAGAGGTGAAAATATGAGTTCAACAAAAACAGATTTAGTTCAGCAAGCAACACTTTCACCACTCGGTGACTCAGCTATTGTTGTTACATTTGGAGAACGTATTGACTATGAGATTCATAAGAAAATTAAAATGTTTATGGATACATTAGAAGTTCATCCATTTCAAGGATTTATTGAATGTGTTCCCGCATTTACAAATGTAACGATTTTTTATGAGCCACTTCAAGTTATAAAAGCAAATAAAGGGCGCACAATAAAAGACTTTATTTCACCTTTTGAAATCGTTTCAAGTCTTATAAAAGAAAAATTAAATGAAGTGTCTGACGAAGGGGAATTAAAACATCGTCAAGTGTCAATCCCTGTTTGTTATGGAGGAGATTATGGTCCGGACCTTGAGCATGTTGCTAACTATAATAATTTAGCGAAGGAAGAAGTCATTCATATTCATTCAAATGGAGAGTATTTAGCTTATATGATTGGTTTTGCACCTGGTTTTCCTTTTTTAGGTGGTTTATCTGAAAAAGTTGCAACACCAAGACGTTCGTCACCAAGAGCCTCTATTCCAGCAGGAAGCGTTGGAATTGCCGGAATGCAAACAGGCGTTTATCCCATTTCAACTCCTGGTGGATGGCAACTTATCGGTCAAACTCCTATCCAGCTCTTTCTTCCAAATCAAAATCCACCAAGCTTACTTCAAGCAGGAGATAGAGTGAAGTTCTTTTCTATCTCAGAAGAAGAATATGAAGAAATCAAGCGAAAAGAGGGAGAAAAATGAGCTTACGTGTCATAAAGCAAGGATTACTTACAACTGTACAGGACCTTGGGAGAAGAGGTTTTCAGAAATATGGAGTTATTGTAAGCGGTGCAATGGATTTTTACTCTCTTAGAATAGCAAACTTGCTTGTTGGAAATGACGAGAATGAAGCAGGACTGGAAATTACGTTAATGGGTCCTCTTTTACAAGTAGAAAAAGACTGTGTACTTGCTATTACAGGAGGGGATTTGTCTCCAACTGTCAATGATGAAGCTATTCCCATGTGGAAACCGATATTTGTGGAGAAGGGGAGTACCATTAAATTCGGTCAATGTAAAAGGGGCTGTCGAGCGTATTTAACGGTTAAAGGAGGATTTAAACTTGAGCAAGTTTTAGAAAGTAAAAGTACGTATTTACGCGGTGAGATTGGTGGATTCAAAGGAAGAGCTCTAAAGGAAGGGGACGAATTGCATTTTGCCCATGGATTAAATGGAATACCATCCTTTTTAGCTCAAAACATTGTAGAAGGGGTCGTGACGTCTCAATGGTCTGTTCACTATGAAAAATTTGTTTCACTAGCAAATAATGACAGCATTCGAGTTGTACATGGCAGTCAATTTGACTTTTTTTCTCCAAAAAGTCAGCAAGAATTCACAGAGAATCCTTTTAAAGTATCAACACAGTCAGATCGCATGGGGTACAGAATGGAGGGACCTTCCCTTCAACTAAAAGAGGAGAAAGAGCTTTTATCAGAAGCTGTATCTCAAGGATCCATTCAAGTTCCTCCTGACGGAAACCCCATTATTTTATTAGCAGATAGACAAACAACAGGAGGATACCCTAAAATTGCCCAAGTCATTACAACTGACTTGCCACTCATTGCTCAGAAAAAACCTGGTGAATCTGTTACTTTTACCTATGTGTCTTTAAAAGAAGCGGAAGAGCTCTATTTGGAAAAGGAGCAAGAACTTTATAAATTAAAGATGGGTATTCTGTTAGCTTCAAAAAAGTTAGAGTAGGGACATAAAGGAGAAGAGAAAATGCAAGCAAATAATAAAACGGTTATTAAATCTATGCAAATTTTAAATCTTTTTATTAAGCATTCTAAGCTTACTTTTACAGAAATGCTAACTTACTCAGAAATTCCAAAAACATCGCTACATCGTATGGTTGGTTCACTTGAAGAAATGGGATTTTTAGCAAAAGATAAGGACGGCTTTTATTCTTTAGGGCTTCTTTTTTTACAGTTTGGACAACTTGTTGCAAATCGATTAGATATAAGAATAATTGCAAAACCCATTATGGAACAGCTTCGAGATGATGTAGAAGAAGCGGTAAATTTAATTATTAAAGATGGAAACGAAGCAATGTATATCGAAAAAGTAGATACACTTCAACCTGTTCGACTATACACTTCTGTTGGAAGGCGATCTCCTCTTTATGCAGGAGCCTGCTCTCGTATTATTCTAGCTTATTTGCCAGAGGAAGAACGAGAAGCCTACCTAGAGCACATAGAGCTAGAACAAATTGGAATTGGAACAATTACAAATAAAGAAAAATTAAGAGAAATATTAGCGGAATCAAAAAGGGAAGGCTACACAGTAAGTATTTCAGAACTTGAGAATTATACAACAGCAGTTAGTGCTCCTGTTTTTAATCATAAAGGAGAGGTGATAGCAGGCCTTAGTATTGCTGGAATTGAAGGAAGGTATGGAGCAGAAAGGCTCCCAATCCTTATTAAAAAAGTCACTTCAGGAGCACACTTGATTTCTAAAAAGCTAGGATATAATATTCCATAAAGCCCCTATATGCTAAGGATATAGGGGTTTTTCGAGGATAGGAGAAATCCTACATCCATACTTCAGACAACATGGAAACTCCTTGTTGAATCTCTTCCTCAGACAACGATCCGAAGCCTAATAATACAGTCCCTGTTTCACATTGAGCTTTTCTTTTCCAATAAGGACTTGTTGGATAAACTTTAACGTCTTTTGAAAAGGCTAATTTAATAAGTTCTTCTTCACTTTTCCCGTACACTTTTACTAATATATGTAACCCTGAACATTCCCCTAAGATCTCAAATTTATTAGAGTCAAACCTTTTAGTGATTTCTGCTATAAGAACAGTATGCTTTTTTCGGTAAGCATTTCTCATTCTCGCAATATGTTTATTTAAATAATTTGTCTTCATAAAAGCTTCCATAATCCACTGTTGTAAGCGAGGAACAGTTTGTTCATAAAGAGAGAAGCGCTCTTTATAGATACTTAATAAAGGAGAAGGAAGTACGATGTAGCTCATTCGCATTGAGGGAAGAAAAAGTTTAGAAAAAGTACCAAGATAGATGACTTTCTCTGCTTCATCCATCCCTTGAATCGCTTGGATAGGTTTTCCTACATACCGAAATTCACTATCATAATCATCTTCTATAATAAAAGAATGATGGTCTCTTGCCCACTGAAGCAGCTGTTTACGCTTTTTCTGCGTCATAATGACGCCTGTTGGAAACTGATGAGATGGTGTAACGTAAACAGCATAAGGATTAATTTTGTAAAGTTCTTCAATACTAAGTCCATCATTTTTTATAGGAATAGGCTCTACATTTACATTCAAATTTTCAAATATAATTCGAGCTCCGTTGTAGCCAGGTTCTTCTAATCCTATTAATTTGTCTGGCAGATTTAAAATTTGAGAAAGCAGGATTAGGCTTTGTTGTGTTCCAGAGGTAATAATAATTTGTTCAGGAGCACACTTGACACCTCTTGAATTTATTAAGTAGTGATGAACCTCTTTGCGAAGACCAAATTCTCCTTGGACATCTCCATATGTAAACAATTCTTGTTGCCTCTCAGCGTAGATGGCATTTGCGATGTTATGAAAAGTTTTAGCAGGAAAAAGGGTAGAGTTTAATGTTCCATAGCGAAAATCATAGCGAGGTGAAGGCTTGTATTCTACTTTCCTATCCTCTTCTGAGGAATGTGGAAAAGGGAAAATATCCTCTATCTGCTTTTTTACGTATATCCCGCTTCGTGGTTTCCTCTCGATAAAGCCCTCATCAGCGAGTAAATCATAAGCGAGTGAAATGGTATTGTTGCTAACATGCAAATGTCTGGCAAGACCTCTAATTGAGGGAAGCTTACTACCGAAAGGAATTTTTCCTTCCATAATTTTTGTTCTTAAGTCGTCGTATACTTGAACATATAAAGGACCACTATTTTTCTTTATAAAGGGAGTTATATGAACCAATGTAAAAACCTCCATTATTCTGTATCTAAATAATTTTTATAAACTGTCTCTTTTGTGAGCAATGAGGGATTTTTATAATAAAAGTTATAGAAAATCAAGCGTACGCTTTAGGAGGGAAACTATATGAATTCTATTACGATTCGTTTAGTAATTCAAGAAGATGTTTTGAAAATGGTTCCATTAATGAAAGAGTATATTGTTGACTTTTATCAAAGAAAGCAGCCAATTGAAAAAATCAAGCAACATTTTACATATTTACTAGCACATCAAAATCAAGGTGTGCAATATGTTGCCGAGCATAAAGGAGAGCTTATTGGTTTTGCAACTCTCTATTTTTCATTTAGCACGCTTAGTTTACAAAAGAAAGCTATTTTGAATGATTTATATGTTTCTCCTTCATATCGAGGAAAAAAAGTAGGAGAGCGGCTTTTTCAAGCATGTTTTACATATGTTAAGGAACATGAATATGGGGGTATGACATGGGAGACGGCAAAAGATAATGTTGTAGCTCAAAAACTATACGCAAAAATGGGAGGGGTAGAATCACAGTGGAAGCATTACGAACTGAATATGTGAGAAGAGGAAAACATCTTTAAAAAACAAAACTATTCACCAGAAAATATGTTCGCTTTTATGAAAAGATAAAGGCCTATATGATATAATGATAGAGTACAGTTTTTTAGGGTGAGCAGCGGTACTCCCGGAGTAAAGGGGGTGGTGCCCTGCATGTTGACTGTGTATGAAGCGATGACAATTGCTATTTCGTTATCTACTCTTGTTGTTGCGATTATTGCTGTCACGAAAAAAAAGTAATATCACCCTTTAGCCCTACTAAAGTATAAAGGGAGTTATTACTTTTTTCAGTACTCTTTATATGATATATGGACCACTGCTCTTCTAGCAGTGAAACTGTACAGAGAGCGTTGGTTGCAGCCAGCGCTCTTTTATTACCTTCATTATAACCCCATTTTTTAATGAATATCAACCATTTAAGTCTTGATTCCTATTGTGTATATTCTTTATGTGTGTTTAGTTTTACAATTCTGACTGAAGGATCTTTTTCGCAAGAAACATAAACTGTATACATTTGGAAAATATCATGATACACACCATAAAGATGTCGTAATATTACTTTTCTGATATTACGATAATACTGAGGGAGAGGGTTAGACATTTATCTATCTAAGTCTTTTTTTACAAATATAAACTTCCTGTAGTCCTTTCTTTAAGTGTAAGATCTTAAGTAAAGGGGGTTAGTTCAATTTATTCTTTTTCACTTTTGTCCGTATCCCTGCCCATATTGCGATGATAAGACCTCCAACTGCATCAGCAACTAAATCAACCATCGTATCTTTATTTCCGCCTCCTTGTAGAGTCATTCCAAAGAGTTGATCTGAACTAAATTCATAAATCTCCCATAGAATCCCCCCGAGAGCAGCAAAAGAAAAAACAAAGAGAAAAATAAACCATGCGGATATACTTTTCCCTGCACTTCTATGTATGAGTCGTTCATACAAAGCAATCGCAAGAAAAGCAATAAGAGCTCCACTTATTAAATGTAAAAATGTATCCCACCAACCTAGTCCATACCATCCTAAAATAGAACCTAAATATTGTGAGCAAAATAAGAAAATTAAGTAAGAAATAACAAGAGGTAAATTAAAGGTAAACTTAGTAAATAGAGCAAGTAGAAGAGGAATGAGCCCACAGATAACCCCTCCTATAGCAACCAATGCTTTAAATGATTTATCATCTATATAAAGAAATACAGCTAAACTCCCCATGAAAATGACATAAATGATACTCAATAGTAGAACAAGTTTGCGATTCATTTTTACACCTCCATATTTATTTATAGTGTTTTTCTCCGTACTATAGAATAAATTGCAACGAGGAGACCTCCTACTATTCCTATAATCATGTCATACATAGTATCTGTATTGCCTCCTGATTGCATTGTACGTGTAAACGTTAAATCTCCTACAAACTCATAAATTTCCCATAAAGCTGTAGCATTTACTGAAACAGAAAGCACGAAAAGGAAGAGGATCCATTTAGAAACATGGTCTCGCGTTTGTTTAGGGATACATAATTTATACAGTGAAATGGCTATAGCGCCCATAAAGATCCCTTTATAAAAGTGAAGAGTCGCATCCCACCATTTAAAGCGGCTATAAAATTCTTCAATAGAACCTAAAAATAACGTGCAGAAAAGAAAAAGATAATAACCGATAATAATCAAAGAGGGAAAAGGGATGTTTTTTGAAAACAACAATAACAGAGGTAACGCACTTACAAATATGCCTCCTAGCGATACTTCCCAACGAGAAGAGTCGTCTTTAACAAGATAAAAGATAAATAAAGCGGTCATAAAAATTACAAAAGCTATACTGAGAATTAAGATTAATTTCTTTTTCAATTTATCACCTTATTCAATAAATTACGGGAATTAGGATTAACCTCTAAGTAGAAATTTTATTTTTGAACTCTTGTAAATTATGTCCAAATTATCAAGAGATTACTCTTTTCCAAGAAGTAATAAAGATAAGTAAACTTTTTACTTATCTTACTTTCCTACAAGCTCATATTTTTCCCCTTCCTCTTTTGTTATGCTAAGTTGTTAATTAGGAAAAGATATAGTAACTCTGGAGGAAAAAGGAGATATTATGGAAAACTTGGAGAAGTATTTTATGCTATTTGATCAATCTAGAACAAGTGAGGAAGCATTTGAACAGCTTGCTGATTTATTTACAGATGATATGGAGTTTGTGCTAAATGGCTACAAGCAGGCTGGGATTAAAAACTGGCGCAATTTTGTGAAGATGGTTTATACAGAAAATAAAGATCTCAAACATATGTATCAAGGATGGGAAAAAGTTCAGGGAGATGAAACGCGTACATATGAGACCCGGTGGGCCGTTTGTGGAAAGCGGGCTTCTGGAGAAGTTTATACACAAGCAGGCAAAGATATAGCAAAGCTAGATGAGGATGGGAAAATCACTTATCTCGAAAATGTTCCTGACAATACAAAGCTGTTTCAAACATATAAGAAAGACTAAAAGAGCATGCATTCGTGCTCTTTTTTATGTTGTTATAACTAAAAATTAAGAAAAGTGTTGCTTGAAAGGAAATTCATCTATAAAATAGGAGTAGATACAGTCGACCGGATACTGTGTTGATTAATATCTCCATTATGAAAGAGTACTTCATTTAAAAGAGGGGGAGAGAGAATGAAAACATTCAAAATTGCTTCTATTCCAGGAGACGGAATTGGAAAAGAGGTTGTTCCAGCAGCTAACAAAGTTTTGAAAACGATTGCAGATATTCACGGAGGGATACAGTTTAATTTCACAGACTTTCCATGGAGCTGTGAGCATTATTTAGAACATGGAGAAATGATGCCAGAAGATGCACTTGAGCGATTACAAAACTTTGATAGTATCTTTTTAGGAGCCGTTGGAAATTTAAAACTAGTTCCAGATCACATTTCATTATGGGGAATGTTGATTAAAATTCGCCGTGAATTTGAACAAGTCATTAATATAAGACCAGCTAAAGTATTAAAAGGAATTCGTTCACCGCTCCTCAACCCTAAAGATTTTGATTTAATTGTTGTGCGCGAAAACAGTGAAGGAGAGTATAGCTCTGTTGGCGGAAACATTTATAAGGGAGAAGACGAAATTGCCATTCAAAATGCTATTTTTTCAAGAAAAGCGACTGAAAGAGCGATGCGCTTTGCTTTTGAATTAGCGTCTAAAAGAAAAAAACATGTTACAAGCGCTACAAAGTCAAATGGAATTTATTATTCTATGCCATTTTGGGACAGCGTTTTTGAAGATGTTTCAAAAGATTATTCAGAAATCCAAACAGATTCTCAACATATTGATGCGCTCGCTGCTTTTTTCGTTACTCGTCCGCATCAGTTTGATGTTATTGTTGCTAGTAACTTATTTGGAGATATTTTAACAGACTTAGGTGCTGGTATCATGGGAAGCGTTGGAGTTGCTCCAGCGGCAAATATTAATGTTAACGGAAAATACCCTTCCATGTTTGAGCCTGTACACGGATCAGCTCCTGATATCGTTGGAAAAGGAATAGCTAATCCAATTGGACAGATTTGGACAGCTAAGATGATGTTAGATCATTTTGGAGAAGAAGAGTTAGGAAGCGTGTTATTAGACGTTGTAGAAAGCGTTACAAACGACAGTATTTTAACACCTGACGTTGGCGGGAATTATACAACAGAAGAAGTAACAAATGAGATTATAAAGAGGTTAAAGATCGTTGAGAAGCAAGGAGTATAAAAAAGAGGTTCCTATAATAGGAACCTCTTTTTATTATGCACGATGTTCTTTTTTGACAAAGAATGAGCATATAACCATTAAAATAAGGAATGTTACACAAGCAATTGAACTTAGACGATTAGTCTCACTAAACAAGAAAGTAACAAAGCTAATGCTTAACACTAAGACAGCGAAAATAGTTAAATAAGGGAAGCCCCACAGTTTAAAATAAGGCTCATTCTTATATGATGGGCGAAGCTTTAGCTGTGCTAAGCAAATACAAATCCATACAAGTGAAACAGTGAAACCCGGAAGTGCGAGAAGATATGTGAATGCTTTATCAGATAATAAATAAACAACATATGTGCCAAAAAGCAAGACAACAACGGTAACTAACAGGCTAAAAATCGGAACACCTTGTTTATTTACATATGACAAGCGTTTTGGTGCCCCACCTGTTTGAGCAAGCGAGTGCATCATTCGTGTACAACCGTAAATACCAGAGTTTGCGGCTGAAAGAACAGCTGTTAATAAAATAAAGTTCATAATATGTGATGCACCTTGAAGCCCAACCGTTTCAAATACTTGAACAAATGGACTTGCATTTGCATCGATCTCATTCCACGGAATCAATCCACAAATAATTAAGATTGGAAGAGTATAAAATAAAACAACGCGCACAAGCACACCTTTTACAACACCAGGCAGTACTTTTTCTGCATTTTTTGTTTCTGTAATCGTAAGACCAATAAGCTCTGATCCACCATATGAGAAAAGAACAACAAGAAGTGTCGCAAATACAGCCGTCCATCCATTTGGAACGAAGTCTGTATAGTTGTGTAAGTAATGCTGAGCGCTATTATCGCTTGGAATCAATCCAAGTAAAATGGCTCCTCCTACAATAATGAAAGCAATAATAACGAAAATTTTAATTCCTGCAAACCAGAACTCAATTTCTCCAAACGATTTTACACTTGTTACATTAATTAAAATTAACACAAGAGAACAAATTAGACATAACACCCATAGCGGAATGGATGTAAACCAATATTGCAAGAAACTACCTGCTGCAATTACTTCAATAACACAAACAGATAGCCACATGAAACAGTAAATAGAGCCAACAATAAAGGAAAAACGAGTGCCAAACGCTCTTTCAATTAAGTCTTTCATGTTGTGACCAGGATAAGCAATAGCCATTTCTGATAAGGCGCCCATAATGATAAGAAGAAGTAATCCTGCAAACAAATATGGAAAGATTACGGCTGGTCCAGCTAGTCCAACAGTATCGGCACTTCCTTTAAAAATGCCTGTTCCAATCATACCTCCAATTGCAATCATTCGAATGTGACGCGGCAATAGTTGTTTCTTAAGTTGAGTTGACGACGTGTTGTGTTCTTTCATGCTTTCCTCCCAAGGTTATAAATTCATAAAAAAGTCCCTGCTGAGTTTTCAGCAGGGACGAAATTATCGCGGTACCACCCTAAATTGTAAATAAATATTTACCTCTTTATTTATGTTAACAGTTTTACCCGTCTTTGCTCATGTTAATAGAGAAAGAAGCTCAAGGAGTGAATTTCATTTTTAATCTTTGTGTTAACTTTCACCATCCGTTAACTCTCTAGTACAGGGAGATTAAAACTACTAATGTTCCTTTCATTGCCTTTTGCATTATGAAATTATTATTCTACGTATTTTCTTATAATAGTAAATGTTTAATACGATGTCAATGGTATTATTTTCGATAAAGAAGGAAAAAGGCTTTTAAAATTTTCAAATTGAAAGAAAAAGGCTTTTAAAATTGACATATTGAAAGAAACCGAAAGGAGAACTTTCGGTTTCTCTTTGACGAGAGGACTACTCATCATTTTGACGGTTTGTTTGTGTTGGTAGTGTATCCCAAAAACTTGTATCCTCTTTTTCAATTGAGCGGTCTGCGATTGCTCGAACGGTCGCATCTAATGTTGAAACGGTTTGCTTAATAAGGTAGCCGTTGCTTTTTTGGCCAAGAGCATAAGATTCAATATAGTGGTCAGACATACCACGCATTTCAAACAAAAGGGTAGCAACGCCGTAGCGAAGGGCGATTCCATTTCGCCCAATATTAGCTCCAGAGCCACCGTTATATTGCCCAATGTGCCCCCATCCTTTAGGCTCAAGTGTGTTGTAGACAACAGAACCTAGCTTTTTTGATTTTTCAACAACTTCAGCGTCTACTTCTGAATTTGTTGGGTAAAGAATAGAACCTGAAACAAGTTCACCGTTTGTCTCACTAAGCGTTCCCTGGTGGTGAAGATCAATCATATAATCGATCGGATATTTTTCTAGCACGTTCTCATATAAGAACTTGGCTTCTGGTTCCATTTCCCCAATATCTTTTGCATGTTCACGATTTAGATCAACATTGTTTGCATTATAGCGTGTTAAATGCCGGTCTCCATCTGCTATATAATCCTCAAGCGAGAAGTTTACATCACCCATTGCTCCATCTGCATTTAACATCGGAATGATAAGGATGTTTACATTGTCTAATACACCTTTCGTTTTGCCTGTTCCTAAATGTTTAATAAAATCTAAAGCGCCTTCTGTTGTAAGTTGCTCATTTCCATGCTGCTGCGTTAAAAATAAAATTGTGGGATTGTCGGGATTTGATATATATTTTGCCATATAAATATCGCGACCTTTTACCGTTTGCCCAATTACTTCAAGGTCCATGGCAGATTGCTTTTTATCTTGTTCTTTTAAATAACTGACCATACTTTCGTATGTATGTAAAATGGACGTCTGAACAGATCCATTTCCAGCATTCGGCCCATTTCCAACCGCACTAGCAGGTACAGCTACAGCTGTTACGGTTCCTAATGCCATTATACTTGATAGAGAAAGAGATAAAATTTTCTTTTTTAACGTCATCAATCATTCCCCCAAATCTAGTTTTATATCTTAATTTTAATAGGTTCAAAAGAGGAATGTAATAGAGCATCTCTACTATTGTTTAGACAAATTTCACGCAAAAAAGGCGAAAAATGAAGAAATATAGAGAAATAAGGCTTAATCTTAGAAAGCTCTATATTCGATATAGGCTTTAAAAAGACAATATTCTCCATTACTTATAAGTAAAAACATTTTTTGGAAAATATCCTTTATTTCTTAAGGAAATCTTAAGGAATCACCTGCATACTAGCTTTATTCCAAAAAAACAGCGTGAAAAGGAATCAAAAAATAAAACGTTTTAAGCGGAACAAAGAAAGTTGGAGGAGAAAAGGAAATGAAAAAATGGATTATTGGTTCTGTCTTAGTAGCAACGGTAGGAGGAGGAAGTTGGTTCTTTCTACATAATGAAGAGCAACCTCAAATGGCGACTGCTACTGTTCAAACATCAACGGTAAAAAAAGGAGACTTAGAAGTAAATGTTACAGGATCTGGTTCTGTAACGACGATTACAGATCAAGATGTGACAGCGGCGAACACTTTATTAGGTGTGAAAAGCGTAAGCGTTGTGTCAGGAGAAAGTGTGAGTAAAGGAGATACGCTATTAACTTTTGAAAACGGGGAGACGATAGTAGCTCCATTTGACGGAGAAATTACCTCTGTTGGGATAACGAGCGCAAGCAGTGTATCTGAAGGAACTGTCTTACTCCGAATAGAAAATGAAGATGGTTTTATTTCTCCTATTACAAGAGGAAATGGAACGACAATTGATACAACATCATCTGAAACAACAACAGAAAGTGAAAGTAACTCAGGAGAAAATAGTGAAGGGCAAAACGGAGCCGAAACCGAAAGTGCGGCTGGAGAAACAGGAGGAACTTCATCTACTGAAGGAGCAACTACTGAAGAGAGTGGAAATAATTCAGGAGGAAGTGGACTTATTGTTGATACTGTAAATGTTAAAGAAGGGCAGACGGTAAATAAAGGAACAACGCTTATGACTTTCACAGACGGAAGTATTTTACAAGCTCCATCTAAAGGAACAATTACAAGTCTTGCTGCTGGGAGTGGTGACTCTGTTCAAGGCTCAACAACAGTTGCACATATTACTGATTACAGTTCTCTTGAAACAACGATAAGTGTTGATGAACTCGATATTACAAATATTGAAGAAGGACAGAGTGTAGAAGTTACAACAAGTGCATTTCCTGATGAAAAATTTGAAGGAACGGTAACAGAAGTTGCTTCAGAAGGGACATCATCAAATGGAGTATCGACATTTGATGTTACAGTGCAAATTACAGATCCAAAGAATTTAAAAGTAGGCATGTCAACAGAAGCAAGCATTGAAGTTGAAAGTAAACAAGGAGCTCTATATATACCTGTTGAAGCCGTCTACGAAAGTGGAGACGAGAAATATGTTCTTGTCCCAACAAGTTCAAGTGACTCTTCTCAAACAACAAAGAAAGTAACAGTTGAAACAGGAATTTCTAACGATACAAGCGTTGAAATTACAAAAGGATTATCGGAAGGAGATACAGTTCAAATTCCAAAGGTTAGCTCAAATCAAACTTCTTCTCAAGATGAGAAAGCAATGATGAAAGGTGGCTTTGGAAACGAATCTGGTGGAGGAATGTCAGGAAATCCAGGACAGGCACCAAATGGAGGACCTTCTTCTGCTGGTGGACGTGGACAAGGAGGCGGGCAATAAAGATGACAGAGCCTCTTATTGATGTTCGTTTAATGAAGAAGACGTATAAGCTTGGGGACGAAACCGTTACAGCCCTAAAAGAAATTTCGCTTACAGTTGAAAAAGGGGACTTTGTTTCGATTATTGGCTCATCAGGTTCTGGAAAATCCACATTTATGAACATGATTGGCTGCCTTGATCGTCCAGATGCTGGAGAGTATTTATTAGACGGTGAAGATGTTGGAAAAATGAAGAGTTCTCAGTTAGCTTCTATTCGCAATGAAAAGATTGGATTTATTTTTCAAAACTTTAACCTTTTATCAAAATTAACAGCTATCGAAAATGTTGAGCTTCCTCTTGTGTATCGTGGAGTAAAAGTTACAGAAAGAAGAGAAAAAGCTTTGCAAGCTCTAAAAAAGGTAGGCCTTGGAGATAGGTGGAATCATCTTCCTTCCCAGCTTTCAGGCGGTCAGCAGCAGCGTGTTGCTATTGCTCGAGCCCTTGCTGGAGATCCTCCGCTCCTTTTAGCTGATGAGCCAACAGGAGCGTTAGATCACAAAACAAGTGATGATATTTTAAAAATTGTGAAGGATTTACACGAGCAAGGACACACGATTATCTTAATCACCCATGATTTAGAAGTAGCCAAAAAAGCAAGCAGGATTGTGCATATTCATGATGGCGAGCTTTATGAAGAAAGGAGGGATAAACGTGAACTCCATCTCCATGGCATGGAAAAGCATTAAAGGGAACAAAATAAGGGCGTTTTTAACAATGTTAGGTATTATAATTGGGGTTTCGTCTGTGATTGTAATGGTCGCCATTGGTCAAGGTTCAACTCAAGAAGTACAAAGCCAAATTGGCAGTTTAGGTAAAGATGTTTTGACTGTAAGTATTACAGGATCAGATGTGACTTTTAAAGAAGATGATGCAAAAGAGCTCGAAACAGTAAACGGAGTAGATGCTACAGCTCCGACTGTTTCAGGACGTGTAACAGCGAAGAACGGAGAAACAAATACCCAAGTGTCCATGACAGGGACAACATCTTCTTATTTAGATGTCCGAGATTTAGAGCTTCAATCTGGTCGCTTTATTGCAGCCCTTGATCAAGATAACCATTCCAAAGTAGCTGTTCTTGGTTCAGACACAGCACAGACGCTCTTTGGATTAGGAAATGCAGTTGGACAATCTATAGGGATTAATGGTTCATCGTATAAGGTGATTGGAGTTCTTCAATCTGTTGGTAGTTCATTAGGAACAAGTGGAGACAGTACGGTTATCGTTCCGTTAAGCACAGGCCAACGTTTAGCTTCAACAACAAGCATTGAGTCTGTATATGTGAAAGTTCGTGATGAAGAAAATATAAACTTTATTACGAACAGACTTGAACAAACAATGCGGGGAGTTATTGGAGAAGAAGACAGCTATAGTGTATCAAGTCAGGAAGATTTAATGGAAACAGCAGACTCTGTTGATAATACTTTAACTCTTCTGCTTGGGGGAAGTGCTGCTATTTCTCTTATTGTAGGAGGAATTGGAATTATGAATATTATGCTTGTATCTGTTTCTGAACGAACAAAAGAGATAGGAATTCGAAAAGCCATTGGAGCTAAAAGAGGAAATATTCTTCTTCAATTTTTAATTGAAGCTGTAATTTTAAGTTCTTTTGGAGGACTAATTGGTATTGGATTAGGACTAGTAAGTGCAGAAGCTTTCACAAAGATAACAGGGACAGCTGTCGTCTACTCGGTTCCTGTTATCCTAATGTCCTTTGCTTTTTCTCTTCTAGTCGGTATCGTTTTTGGCGTATTTCCAGCAAACAAAGCTTCAAAACTAGATCCAATTCAAGCTCTGAGATACGAATAAAAAACAAAGCGATCGTATATACTGCGACCGCTTTGTTTTGGTATGATGATAAATAGTAAAGGAGAGAACTGCAGTGCGCATACTTGTTGTAGAAGATAATCGATCGCTTCTTGAGTCGATTAAAAGTATTTTATCAAATGAATTTGAAGTTGATGGAGCAGAGAATGGAGAAGATGGATTGTTTCTTGCTCTTCAAAATATATATGATTTGATTGTTTTAGACGTTATGCTGCCTGAAATGGACGGATTTGAAGTGATTCAACATATAAGAGAAGCAGATATTCGGACACCTGTTTTATTTCTAACAGCGAAAGATTCTTTGGAAGACCGTGTGAAAGGACTTGATTTTGGGGGCGATGACTACCTTGTTAAGCCATTTCAAGCTCCTGAGCTACAAGCTCGAATTCGTGCTCTTTTGCGTCGAAGCGGGAGTTTAACGAGAAGTCAAACAATCCGTTATAAAGGGATCGAATTGTTTGGCAAAGAAAAAGAAGTAATGATAAATGAAACTCCTGTTAGATTAACATTTAAACAATACGAGATGCTTGAATACATTATCCAAAATAAAGGAGCTATTCTAACAAAAGAGCAACTTTATGATCGTGTATGGGGCTTTGACTCTGATACAACAATTGCTATTGTTGAAGTGTTTGTTCATCATCTTAGAAAGAAAATGGAACCCTTTGGATATCATAAGGACTTACAAACTGTACGTGGCATTGGGTATATGTTGAAGGAATAATAGGGGTGGATTTATGTTTCACAAAACTAGGCTTAAACTTACAATTGTAAACTCTCTTGTCTTTATTATTTTGATGGGGATTCTTGCGGTTATTATTTACTCTTATGCTGATTCTCGGTTAAATCGAGATGTTAATAATGACTTGCAACATTCTGCTCAACGCTTCACAGATGTAAGGGGAGAAGAGACTCCTCGAATTGAAAAAGACCCTCGTATGATTGTTCTCATTTGGAATGATGAAAATGAAATCATGAATCAGTTAGATAGATTATCGCCTATTTTTGCAGAAAATGAAAAAGAGTTCGCTCCTACAAAACTAGGCGAGTTTCAAGAAATTGAGGCAGAGGAGTTCTCATTTCGTGCTCTTTCTGTTCAAACAGAAATGGGCAAAGAGACGGTAACTGTTCAATTTGTTCGAAATGTAACGTCTGAGCAAGAAATGCTTCATACTCTTTTCCTGCTTCTCCTTGTAGGAGGGATTATTGGCAGTATCTGTGCAGTTGGAGCAGGATTTCTACTAGCAGGACGTGCGCTTGTCCCCATTAAAGCGGCCTGGCAAAAACAGCAAGACTTTGTTTCAGATGCTTCTCATGAATTAAGAACACCGCTTGCCGTTATCCAATCACGAACAGACTTACTTTGGAAATCTCCGTCTGCCACCATTCAAGAAAAAGCAGTGGATATCTCGTTGATTTCAAAGGAAAGTCGGCGCTTGTCTAAACTTGTTGGCAATTTACTAATGCTTGCACGGTCTGATTCTGGAAGTTTAGAAATGGAGAAAGAGACCTTTTCATTAAGCATTTTGCTAGAGGAACTTCATGAATACTATGAGGAACTTGTATCTTATCAAGGTAAATCTATTATGATGAGGATAGAGGACTCACTTCATTTTAAGGGAGATAAAGAACGAATTCATCAACTAATGATCATTTTATTAGACAATGCTTTGAAATTCACAAATAGTGATGGACGCATTGAAGTATCTTGCCGTGAAACAGCTTCTGCTATCAATATAGAAGTAAAAGACAATGGAATCGGCTTACGAGAAGAAGAAATTCCGAAAATCTTCGATCGGTTTTATCAAGTGGATAAAGCCCGATCAGACGAAGGTGGAGCAGGACTTGGTCTTTCTATTGCTCGTTGGATCATCGATAAACACTATGGAAAAGTGAAGGTAACAAGCAAACTAGGAGAAGGAACAAAATTTGAAATTACGTTCCCTAAAAATCAAAGAACAGGATAGCACAATTTAGAATATGATGTAGAATGAGCAGGAATTTAAGGACACTTTGGAAAATATAATGTAGATAAGGCTAAATCATTATAAGATTTATTATTGCTTATATATAGTAAATCCCCTTATGTGATGGATGTACAGTGATTCTTAAAAAGTCTATGAGGAGAACAGTAAGTAAAAAGAATATGGAGGTTTACAATATGAATATATTGAAAGACCTTAATAGTATCGTATGGGGAGGAATATTATCTTTCATACTAGGATTTCTTGTTCTTACTATTATTCAAAAAATTGTTTTTGTTTTTCTCCCTAGTGTTTAAACTTCAACGAGTATTTTGAATATTTTTATAACGAAAAGAGTAGATATTGTTATCTACTCTTTTTGTTTGAAGAGGCTAACTAAGTTGAACAGCGAGTACTGTTTCTTTACTGTGTTTTCTTTTTGGTAATACTTCTTTGACTGACGGAAGTCCAGAAGGGATAATAACAGGCGTAATGGATGAAAGACCTGCTTGTTTAATTACGTCTAAATCAAATTCCATAATCAGCTGACCGGCTTTTACCGTATCTCCTGTTTTGATATAGGACGTAAATCCTTTGCCTTTTAAGTTCACTGTATCAATTCCTATATGAATTAATAGTTGGGTACCGCTTTCATGTTCTAGGAAAATAGCATGTTTGGTTTCAGCTACAAGACCGACTGAACCGTCAAATGGAGCATAGACTTTTCCTTCTGACGGTTGAATAGCCATTCCTTCTCCCATTTGTTTTTGAGCAAAAACAGGGTCTGGAACCTCTTCTAATTTAATCACTTCTCCTTTAATTGGAGAAGGAATTTCTAGCGATGTGAGCGAGTTGTTTATTTTATTGACTGTCTCCTTTTCTTTTATCTTTTTGTTTAGAGAGCTTTCTTGAGGTGCATCTTTATACCCGAATAACCATGTGAGAGTGAATGCTACGGTTATTGCTACAACATTTGTTAAAATATAAAGAAAAAGTTGACCATTCAAGTATAAGAGTGTACCAGGAATTACAGTTACGGCCATACCTGTTCCAGCTAAGTCGAAGAAGGAAGCAAGAAATCCCCCAACAGCACCGCCAATTAACCCCATAATAAATGGTTTCATAAAGCGTAAGTTAACTCCGAAAATAGCAGGTTCTGTAATTCCTAAAAAAGCTGAGAACGAAGAGGGGAGAGCTAGTGCTTTTAACTTTTTATTTTTTGTTTTTAGTCCTACTGCTAAACAAGCAGCACCTTGGGCAGCCATTGCAGCTGTAATAATGGCGTTAAACGGATTGTTTCCATACTTCTCAAGGAGTTGGATTTCTAAGAAATTAAAGATATGATGAACACCTGTTACAACGATAATTTGATGAAAGAAACCAATTACAAGTCCTGCAATTCCGTATGGCAAGTTGAGCACAGATGTTGTGCCTGTTAACACCCATTCTTCTAGTGAGTGGAAGATAGGACCAATCGCAAAAAGTCCTAATGTAATCATAACGGCTAGTGTAATAAAAGGAGTTAAAATAAGGTCTAACGCTTCAGGTATGCGCTTTCTTAATGCTTTTTCAAATTTCGCTCCAATTAAACCAATAAAGAAAGCAGGCAAAACAGAGCCTTGATAGCCGACAACTGGAATAAAACCAAACATTGTTAACGCTTTCTCGGTACCTTCTGCAACAGCATAAGCATTTGGCAGGGCAGGATTTACTAACATGAGTCCAAGAACAATTCCAAGTACAGGACTTCCTCCAAAAACGCGGAACGCAGACCATGCAACAAGAGCAGGTAAAAAGGCAAAGGCTGTATCTGTTAAGACTTGCGTATATAGAAGGAAGTTTGGCGGAATATCTTTAGGTGTCGCTCCGAACCATGAAAGGATTTCATCTTGAGTGAGCAACCCTCGCAGGCCCATAAACAATCCTGTAGCAACTAATACAGGGATAATAGGAACAAAGACATCTCCAAACGTTCGAACTGCTCGTTGAAAAGCATTTCCTTCTTTTTTCACATCTTTTTTTGAGGAACTTTCAATTCCTAGCTTTTCGATTTCTTCAAAAATACGATTGACAGTACCGGTTCCAAAGATGACTTGAAACTGTCCTGAATTGAAGAAAGCTCCCTTTACTTTATCAATATTTTCAACTTTATCTTGATCAATTTTCTCCTTGTCATGAACCATAATTCGAAGGCGAGTAGCACAATGAGCAAAAGATGCGATATTTTCTTTCCCACCAATCGCTTCTAATACTTCTTTTGCAATTTTTTGATTTTCAGACATTGATTTTCATTCCTTTCCTTTCCTCATACATTGTCGTACATCTATAAGAGTTGGGAGAGCTGGAAAAGCTCCTTTTTGAGTTGTTGTTAAAGCTCCACTTGCATTAGCAAATTGCAGCAATGTTTCATGATGTTCTAGTAGAATAGAATGGAGTTTTTCCTTTTGTACATCATATTGAAGCAGCTGATATAAGAAAGCTCCCATAAAAGCATCTCCTGCACCTGTTGTATCTTGTGCGTCAACTTGATAACCGTCTGAACCAAAACTTCGATTTTTTAGAAAAAGCTCGGAGCCTTGTTTTCCTTTTGTGTAAAGAATAGCTTGTACATCTCCTATAAAAAGAGAGGAAATGGCTCTCTTTTTGTCCTGAATTCCAGTTATAAACTCTAATTCATCTTCTGATATTTTTAAAAGGTCTGATTTTGGAATAAAAGATTGAATGGTACGACGATATTCCTCATAATCATGCCATAAAGGAAGGCGAACGTTAGGATCAAAACTAATGAGTCCACCTTTTTTCTTCATTTCATCAATTGCTCGCAAATGAGCGTGTTTCATTGGTGACTCGATTAAATCCACAGATCCAAAATGTAAAATATCTTGGCTTGTAAATGAATTTGAATCAATTTCTTCTTCCGTTAAAAGTAAATCGGCAGAAGGATTTCGGTAAAAAGAGAAATTACGCTCTCCATTAGCTTGTAATGAAACGAAAGCTAAGCCTGTGTTGGCTTCATTTGTTCTTTTGATAAGGTTTGTTTGTACGCCAACACGTAATAATTGATCGATTAGGAAGTCTCCAAATGGATCGTTACCTAGTTTTGTAATGACCGAAGCGTCGGCTCCCAATGTAGCAGCTGCAGCCGCCACATTTGCTGGGGCACCTCCTGCCGCTCGTTCAAATGATTTAACATCTTTTAAAGCCATTCCTTTTTCTAAAGGAATAAAATCTATCAATACTTCACCAATTGCAAATAATGTTCCCATCTGTTCACCTACTATGTTTTAATAATCCCATTTCACAGCTTTAAACGTAGCACTTCCTTTTTGAGCGAAGAAACGAATAGCTTGACTGCTCTCATTAGGAAAAATTCGACTTGTAAAAACCTCTTCACCATCATTTATAAAAATCTCAACAGAAGAGACGTCTACAAACATGTGAATCTTAAGTGTTTGAGCATTGAAAGAGCAGCGACGTATGTTTCCATTTTTATTTCCTAAAGGGAGCCCAGATAAAGACCGGTCTAGAACAAGCTCGCGATTTATAAAATCGTAGGATAGAACGGTTTTTTCATTATTACTCGCTCGGAATTCTACTCCAACTCGCTCTGCTTTTATGTCTTCAATATCACAGATAAGCTCATAAGCTGTGCCGTGAAAATCCCCTAATTTTTTCGTTTCATTATGAACATTAATATTTATATTTTTCTCCTTTTTACGGAGAAGAGTTAGCTCTGAAACAGGGCGCTGAATTAATTTCTCATCTTTTATACTAATTTGCCTCGGAAGTGTTAAACAGTGTGCCCATCCTTCTTTGTCTGTCGGATATTCCAAATCAGGAAGCCCCATCCATCCAACTAAAATTCGACGACCATCAGGAGTTTCGGTTGTTTGTTGGGCATAAAAATCAAATCCTTTATCTAACTCTTTAAATGGTTGATGTTCAAATATTCTTGACGTCACATCTAAAGGTTTGCCAACGAGATAACCAGATTGATAGATATTGTTGTATTTTTCCTTCTCTTGTTCAATCCCTTGGGGAGAAAAGAGGAGGATACCGTGTTCATCCATTTCAAAGTAATCTGGGCATTCCCACATATAACCGAATTTATTAAGGTCTGTAAGAATCTCACCTTTAAAAACCCACTGAAGGAGGTCTTTAGATTGATAAAGAACTACGCAACCTGTTTTATTATCCCGCTGTGCGCCAATAACACAAAAATAGTCTTCATTTGATTTCCATACTTTTGGATCTCTAAAATGATCTGTATATCCAGATGGAACGTGAGAGATCACGGGTTGATTAAATTTCGTAATTGAATGGTGTTGATCCATTTCTGCCATACATTGAAAAGGATGTCTTACCCAAGAATGATCACGCGTATTGCCTGTATACATAAGATATAATTTGTTATCTTTAACAATTCCGCTACCTGAATACGCTCCATGAGAATCATAGGGTCCGCCAGGCTTAATCGCAATGCCAACTTCTTCCCAGTGAGCTAAATCCTTAGAAATCGTATGAAACCAATATTTCATTCCATGCTCAGGACCAAAGGGAAACCACTGATAAAAGAGGTGATAAGCTCCATTGTAATAAGAGAACCCATTTGGATCATTTAATAATCCACTTTGAGGTTGGATATGATATTTTTGACGCCATGGACTTTTTGAAACTTTTTCTCTTAAGCGCTCAAGCTCTCCAGGAGGAGCTTGTTCAATATACCTATACTTCTCTTCTCTTGTCATCTTTTTCATTTTTTTCATCCTCATCATCCAGTTTTGAATCTTAAGGTGTTTAAGGAACCGGTTCCAATAAAATTTTTGAAAAAACCAATTCCAAATTCTACTCAAGAAATGGAACCGGTTTCGTTGTGACTATCATAATAGATACGTTATCGTTTGTCAACGCTTTCTCGATCAATTAGTGTAACATCTAGCGTAGAACACATATTAACGCTTTGATCTTCTACGAGCTGAATAATTTGTTGGGCAGAAAGTTCCCCTGCTTGTAGGTAAGCATAATGCACAGTTGTTAGAGCAGGATGAACAATTTCAGATGTGTCATAGCCACCAAATCCTGTAATAGAGAGTTGTTCTGGGATACGGATGCCTCTCGCATGGGCAGCTTTCATGACCCCAAGTGCAATATTATCTGTTGCACACACAGCAATAGAAGGGAGGGAGGCATCAAAAATGTTTGAAGCTACTTCTATCGCATCTTTAATTTTAAAGCTTGTTTCATAATATTGAATCTCACAATGGTGTTCGGCAATGGCTTTTTGAAATCCCTGTTTTCTCTTTATTCCAACTGCTTCGTCTTTCTCTGTTACGCCTAAATAAGCGATTTGTTGATGGCCACTTTCTAAAATATGTTTCCCCATTATATAGCCAGCTTTAAAATCATCATGAATTAAACTATGTAATTGACTGTGTTTTTGCCCAACTAAAATAACAGGAATATCAACTTTCTTAAGGGCTGTTAGATGAGCTTCCGTCACTTCTGCAGCAAGCAAGATTATTCCGGAAACTTTCTGTCTTGCAAAATCATAGATAGCCTCAATTTCACGCTGTTGCTCTTGGTTTGTATTCGAAATTAACAAATGATAATTTTGAACTCTTAGTTCTTTGTCCATTCCTGTTAAGGTTTGCGAAGTTGCATAAGAATCTAAGCGAGGGACAATAGCTCCGATCATATTTGTTTTCTTAGCTTTTAAACTTTGAGCAAACGTATTTGGAATATAATTTTGTTCTTGAATAATTTGCTCGATTTTCTTTTTTGTCTGTAAGCTAACCGAGCCGCCATTTAAGTAGCGAGACACAGTACTCTTTGCTACTCCAGCGAGCTTGGCGATATCAGCGATTGTTTTAATATGAAAAACTCCTTCCTTAAGAACCCTACCATTTATAGATATAAGATATTATACTAATTTTAACTCTGTTTCAAAAGGAAAGGGAGCTAAACTTTTATGTCTCTTTCTAAAAACATTAGAAATTAAAAGGAGCTTGGTACAATGGCTGACAAATCAGGATTACCACCTTCTTACATGAATCAGCACCTTTTAGAAAAAACAAGCTACAAATGGATTGTTTTACTTATTGCCACTGTTGCTCAAACAGCGGCAACATTTGTTACGTATGGAATGGGACCGCTCGCGACCTTTTATCAACAAGAATATGCTCTTTCACAGTTCCAAACAGGTTTAATTGTTTCTGCCGTTAACATTGGTCCGATATTTTCAATGTTGTTTTTTGGAGATTTAATGGATAAGTTTGGTGAAAAGTGGATTGTGGGAGGAGGAGCAATCATCCTTGGTTTAAACATTTTTTTCGCCGCTTTTATTCATCATTATGCTTTCCTTATTGTAGTACTCACTTTTGTTGGCGTATGGTACGGAACGGCCCAACCAGGGGGGAGCAGCGTTATTATAAAATGGTTTCCTAAAAAACAGCGAGGCCTTGCGATGGGGATTAGACAGACGGGAATTCCAATTGGAGGAGCTTTAGCCTCCGCATTTTTACCTATTGTTTTTTACCAGTTTCATTTAGCTTCTGCATTATTTCTGCAATCTGTTGTTGCCATAATAGGAGGGATTATTTTTCTTCTTTTCTATAAAGATATGAAAATAGAAAGAAAGGATAAAAGAGAAGAACGATTTATGGAGAAACTTCACCAAATTAAGAATAACAAAAGTCTTTATCCTGTTTTTTTCATTGGCGTGACGATGATTTCGTTTCAAATCATCCTTGTTGCCCATCTTATGAGTTATCTTCATCAAGCTTTCCATATTAGATTAGGTACAGCAGGTCTTCTGCTTAGTGTCTGTTTAATTGGAGGCATGATCGGAAGAATTGTGCTTGCTTTTATAAGTGATACCGTTTTTAACGGAAATCGGAGCAAGCCGTTGCAGCTTACAATACTGGCCACAGTCTTTTTTCTATTAGCTCTTATCTTTTTACCAAGTCATCTATCAATAGCAGGAAACACCGTACTTTGCTTTTTTGTTGGGTTTTTAGGAATTGGTTGGTTCAGTTTATTTATTGTTTTAGTTTCCGAGAAAGCTTCGTCACATTTTATTAGTTTGACAGTTAGCTTTGCGTTGACTTTGAACCAATTAGCAATTGTGCTGTCTCCTATGATATTTGGATTGTCCGTCGACTTTTTCCATGGGTATGGTATTCCATTTCTTTTATTAACAGGCGCAATACTAATGGGTGGAGTATGGTTAAGGTTGTCAGAGAAGAAAGAAAAACTTCAAGTGTTGACTAGAATGTAAGATATGTACTCAGAGTCTAAAATTTTAAAGAAACATAATGTATTCAGTGACTCTAGTAAAAAAATGTATTTTTTCATGACTTGAAACACTACGACAATCCAGCTCACAGAAGGAAAAAATATGTGTTAGTTCCAATATTTTTAATATGGTGTATGTGTGCACATCTTTTCTTTTCCTTTCATATGTATGTAAAAGGAGCATTAGCTTTTCATGATGCTCCTTGCATATTCCATAAATTCACTTCTGCCCTCAGCTTGTCTGAGGGTTTTTTTAGTATTATATTTTGTAAGCAGTTAATGCTTTCCAAGTGCTTAACAAAACTGATAAGTTATTAAATTCGATTCCAATTCTAACTGACGTTTGAGCAATTTCAGGATGAATGCCAGAAAGCGTACTTTTTACGTCAATTAATTTTAGCGACTGTATAAGTTGGAACAATTAATGTGCCACCATTTCATTAACAGTCAATACGCCTGATAAGTCAACGGGAATATATGTACCCTTAAGTTTATGGAAGATTGTAAAGTGTTTTCAATAACCAGTTTAGCTCGGTCCTCTTCAATTTCACCGACAAAGGGAAGTAGCACAGGTTCTTCGTTAAGAGAAATAAGCAGGGAACTTAGATTATGAGTCACTTATTTCAATCAGCTTACCTTTCATAAAAACGATTCAAAGACACTACTGATGGGAAGGAAATGGAGTCATTTTACTAAGGAAACTTCCTACTTATGATGTTCTTTTCTATGCATAGTATAGAATCAAACTTTCATATTTCTCTCTTTTCTGGAAATACTATTAGCAGATGAAAAAAGGAGGGAGATTTTGAGCATCTTAAAATTCCCAAAGGTATTGTTATCTCTAACGCTAATTCTACCTTGGTTCTCTTTACCATTGCTTGGTAAAAGAGCTGTTAAGAGGTATCTGCCGGCAGCGTTATGCATTTCTCTTGTTGTAAGAATCGTTCATTTTATAGCAAAAAAAAAGAATTGGTGGCACTGGGAAGAAAAACTTCATCCAAAATTATCTGGTGAATTTCCTTTAATGTGGGGGCCTTATTTAATAGGCTCAATGTGGATTTTAAAATTAACATATGGTCGCTTTGTTCAGTTTTTATTGCTGAATCTGTTCGTTGATTCCCTTTTTACCTTTGTATTAGTAGATTTTTTTAAAAAGCAAGGAATTGTGTCGTTAGTACGCCTAAAAAAGTGGGGGCTAGCTCTCATTTTCTTTATTGATTCTCTGCTTTTATATGGATTTCAGTACATAAAGGACAAAGGAAAGTAAAAGGGTAGATAGAAATGAAAAGTATTTAAAAAGACAGCCTTTTGGCTGCCTTTTTCATGTATGTATAGAGGATTAAAAGTGATCGTTAGTTTTTTCCCTCTTTCCCTTTTCCGAACTTAAATACTAAAATACCAGCAATAATAACAAGAACTCCTAATAGCTTATTAAATGTAAAGGGGATTTTTTCTAATCCCAGCCATCCTAGCGAATCCCATAAAAGAGCGGTTCCGAGCTGTGATGTCAAAACAATGGAGATTGTAAACGTTGGTCCAAGGCGTTTCATCCCTTGTACTAAACAAAAAACAACTCCAACTCCAATTACTCCTCCAAACCATTGCCATGTTTGTAAATTTTGTAGCTCAAACGTATTTTTTCCTTCTACAATCAAACTTACAATGAAAGAACATAAAAATCCCATTCCTAGTACAGTTGTTGTTGTTGTCCATGAACCGGTTTTTTCGTTCACTTTATTATTAAAAACCGTTTGTAGGCTTACAACGGCTCCTGCAAGTGCAGCGAGCAAAATACCAATTAACATTCCAATGCCTTCTTTCATGAGGTGATGAATATGTATCTTGCTTATTTATAACTTAAAATAAGAACACCAACAATCATAATCGCAATCCCTAAAAATTGAGGAAGCTTCATCTTCTGTTTTATAAGCCCAAACCAACCTTTTATATCAATTAAAAAAGCTGTACAAAGCTGAGAGATTAAAAGAATAGAGATAGCAAATGTTACTCCAATATGTTGAATAGCGGTAACTTCACTAAATATAATAAGAGCACCAAAGCCACCTCCTAAAAGATAAAGTGGTTTTACTTTTTTAATTTGAGCTATATGTCCATCTCGTTTTACAACCCAAATGCATAAGGCAAGCAGAAACCCAACAAATTGGGTAAGTGAGACAGCTTGCCATGTGCCGACTGTGTCACTAATTCGTGTGTTAATAACGCCTTGGAGAGTAATGCATGCTCCTCCTAAAAAGGCAAATAAAATTCCTTGCATGTCGCTCATTTCCTCCTTTTGAATGATTTTGTTTTTTCACTTTCTTAAGTGTAAAGGAACAGAGGGAGTGGGGCAACGGACTATTAACAGATTTCAGGGCGATGATGGGGAATTTTAAAAAGATAATTGCTTAATCGTCTTTGTAAAGCTAGAGGTTATTTTGTTCTCTCCTAGACTTCCTTTTATCTTAGAGTATAAGAAGAACAAAAATGGCTTCTAGAATTAGGAGAGGACAACTCTAGGAAATGGGGGCTCTCCATTTCTGATGAATTAAAAATATGAGGCTACAAAGAACAAATTATTGAAGAGAGGGAAAGAGGAAAGTGAGATTTGGTTTATAGGGGAAATAGAGTAAAATAACAAGAGAAACCCCTCCTAAAGGAGTTTCTCTTGTTATTTAAAGCTATTCTTTTTAATCTCATCTAAGTAGCTATATACTGTTACTTTTGAAATTCCAAGCTTATCGGCTACCTTATCAACAGAGCCTTTAATAAGGAAGATCCCTTTTTCGTCCATAAATTGTATAAGCTTAATTTTATCTTTTCTTTTCAAGTGTTGTTGATTATGATTTGAAATGATTCGTTCAATTAAATCATCTGCAATTTCAACCACGTTTTCTACCGGCTCTATTGTGTCTACCTTTGTCTCTTCTTGATCAGTTCCTATAAAATCTTGCAAGAATGCTTGGAGATGAATCATATTTTTTATGCTGTAATTAATACAAAGAGCTCCAACTACTTTATCATCTGTTCCCCGTATCAAAGCCGTCGATGATTTTATTTCTTCCCCATCTTCTGTATATGTTTTGTAACCTGCTACATAATCATCATGAAATTCGCGAGATAATAATACTTCCTTTACTAAGTGATCAAAAGGTTGACCAATAGTTCTTCCTGTTACATGATTATTGACCGCGTAAATGACAGAGTTTTGAGGAACCGTTAAATCATGAATTACAACTTTACAATCTTTTCCAAATGTTTTAGCAATTAAATTTGCAATAGGGATATATTTTTTTAATTCTTGATTAGAAACATTCACTTTATAATAACCACCTTGTATTGGCCTCTTATTAGATATAGGCTTGTTTGCTCTATAATCTTTTTTATATTATACAATAATTGATAGAAAAAAGTATATAAATGATTATATTAGTTGAATTTTGTATATTTTTTTATATAATTATACGTATAAACATTATATTTTCTTAATATTGTATAATTTTTTATAAATTATTAATTGAGTTTATATGAAGAGTATTTCAAGTGATTTTTAAACTGATTCCGTAATAATATGAGAAATCGGAATAGCTAAATGAAGAATTTTAATAGTTTTGTAAGACAGAATTTTGAATTCTATTGTGCCAATAGATAGATGAAATGATGAATTTAAGAGAGAGATAACCTTTTTTGAAGACTAAATATAGAAGGAGATTAGAAATGAAAGAGCAGTATATTTGTCATTCATGTGAAACTAAATATAATGTCACTGAAATGATCTGGAAATGTAAATGTGGAGGTTTGTTAGATTTAAAGAAAGAGAAAGGGGAGATAAATCCAGAGAAATGGAAAAAAGGACAAAGTACAATGTGGCGATATGTTTCTTCTATGCCATTTAGTGAAGATTGTTCGATATGGAAGACGATTACAATGGGAGAGGGTTATACACCACTTATTAGATTAGATGAAAATGTGCCCCATACTTTTGTGAAAGTGGATTACATGATGCCAACTTTGTCATTTAAAGACCGAGGAGCAGCTGTCTTAATGGCGAAAGCAAAAGAATTAGGCGTTACAAAGGTGATTGCTGACAGCAGCGGGAATGCAGGAACGTCAATTGCTGCTTATGCGAGACGTGCAGGGATTCATTGTGATGTTTTTCTTAGTGAATCAACATCTCCTAAGAAAATAGCTCAAATTAAAGCGCATGGAGCTAATGTAAGAGCTATTCAAGGGACACGAGAAGAAGTAGCTTCAGCGGCTCAAGAAGCTGTTGAGCTTGAAAAAGTATTTTATGGAAGCCATGTTTACAATCCATTCTTTTATGAAGGCACCAAAACTTATGCCTATGAGCTTTTTGAACAAAGTGAAAAGCTCCCAGATGCACTTATTATTCCTGTTGGAAATGGAACGTTACTGTTAGGCACATATTATGGATTAAAAGAATTACAAGAGTGTAAGCTAATTCATAAATTGCCAAAACTAATTGCTGTTCAAGCTGAAAACTGTTCACCTTTAGCAGATTCCTTTAGTGATAATGAAAAACAAGAGAGAAAAGACACTAAAGAAACAGTAGCAGAAGGAATAGCGATTGCAGCGCCTGCTCGAGCTTCGCAAATTTTAGAAGCTGTTCGTGCGACAGACGGTCAGTTTATTACAGTAGCAGAAGAAGAAATTCAAAAAGCGCGCGTCGAATTAGCTCACAAAGGTTTTTACGTGGAGCCTACAACGGCCGCAAACTATGCGGGTTACTCCAAATATGAAGGTGCAAAAAGTGAGCGTATTGTAATTCCGCTGTGCGGAGCAGGAATTAAAGGAGATAAATAAACGGCTGAACTGCGCTATTAAGAAGGGGGGATTGACAGTTCAGTTTGCTTAATCGCAATCTTTCGGTTGGGAGAGTGAGAAAATGGAGTGGACAATAGTTAATATAGAGAAAGAACAAGCTTGGGATATAAGGCACAGAGTGATGTGGCCGAATAAAAGCATAGAGTACAGAAAATTAGAAAATGATTCATCTGGCATTCATCTTGGTTTTTTTAGAAGAGGAAAGTTAATTTCTGTAGTTTCTCTTTTCATAGATGGGGAACAAGCGCAGTTTCGAAAATTTGCAACAACCGAAGAAGAGCAAGGAAAAGGATATGGAAGCAAGTTGTTAAGGTATACACTAGAAAGAGCTAAAGAAGAGGGAGCATGTAAAGTTTGGTGTAACGCAAGAGCGCATAAGATCAATTTTTATAAAAAGTTTGGATTATATGAAAAGGGTAAGGAATTTATAAAAGGAGGGCAATCGTATATTATCATGGAAAAATATTTTGCTTAAAATATTTTAAAGTAGAAAAGCTGGCCTTATTAGTAAAGGCCAGCTTTTCTACTTTATGTTAACAAGTTGTCCAACTTTTTAAACACATTTGTCACTTGATCAATCTCTTCATCTTTCATATCTCGAAAAAGTTCAATAAATGCCTCTGCTCGTTGCTTTATCACTTCATTTACAACCTTTTTTCCTTCCTCAGTGAGTGAAAGTTGAATAACTCTTCGATCGCTTTCTAAACGCACTCGGTCAATTAAATGATGTTTAAAAAGGGTGCTCGTTAACACTGTACCCCCTCCTGACGTGATTCCTAAATAAGACGTCACTTCAGAAGCTGTACATCTTCCTTTTTTAGAAAGATAGAGAAGAATTAAAATATGTCCATCTGCTAGATTATATTTTGTTTTAGGGAAAAGGTCGTTTTGCTTTTTTAGCTTTCGAAATACGTTTTGAAATACGTCCTGAAATTCCGCAAGTTTTTGTTCTTTTTGCTTGTTTTTTTCCATACTTCGACTCCTCATAAGATAGCTGCTTTTATTATGCCATTTTTTCTGATTGTTGGATAGTGATGAACTTCTTTCTATAAATAGTATAGGTGCTAACTTTCTATATAAGTGGCAACGATTCATCGTCTAAAGGAATGTTGCTTATCGTTCTATCTTTAAAATCTCTTTTCCACAATTATTTTACTTTTGAATAAATAGGAAAGTTTGATATATTAAAGATGTGTTTAAATTTGCAACAGAAACAGAAGGTGATAAGATGAAGGTAATGGCCATTGCACCTTATACAGGGCTAAAAGAATTAATGATAAGTTTAGGAGAACAGGAAGACTTCGAACTTCAAGTAGAGATTGGAGATTTAGAGGAAGGGTTGTCGCTTGCGAAAAAAGCCTGTGATCACGGGGTAGATGTAATTATTAGTCGCGGTGGAACAGCGGAGCTTATCGAAAGAAAGGTTTCGATTCCCGTTGTTGAAATAGAAGTTTCAGGTTACGATATGCTTCGTGTTTTAACCCTTGTTAAAGGTTACCCGGGTAAAACAGCTATTGTAGGGTTTTCTCCTATTTCAGAGGGAGCAGCTACAATTTGCGAAATCTTAGATATTGATATTTCTTCTTTTAAAATAACAGAAGAAGACGAAATTCAGCCTATTTTAGCTAATTTACAGCAAAAGGGCTATGAAAATATTATTGGTGATGCTAGTACAACAAAGAAAGCAGAAGAATTAGGGTTAAACGGAATTTTATTAACGTCTGGAAAAGAGAGCGTATTAAAATCGTTTCAACAAGCGAAAAGAAGTTATCGTTTTCTCTCTTCTTTACACAAAAAATATTTAATATCGCATCAGCTTCTACAAGAAGAGCAAGAAGCAATTATTGTATATGATATAAACGGAGCTGCTCTATTCTCTAATCCTTCTTTCTCGGAGAAGATTGGAAATGAACTCGAGCACAAATTTAATTTAAAAGAAGCCATCCGTTACGCATCAACACAAGGAACATTCAAAACGATGTTACAGATGAACGGATCTTTCTGGAACATCACAGGGAACAAACTTCGAAATGAGAGTTCAGAGCTTTTTGTTTTTCGAATAACGAAGGGGCTTCTAGATGAAAAGCAGGCAAATGGTATATCTGTTATTTCACCTTCAACTGAATATATAACCAAAAACAGCTTAGGGGGAATAGCAACAAAAAGTAATGTAATGAAAGAAGCTATCGCAAATGCTGAAATGTGTGCCAATACAGATGTATCCGTATGGATCAGTGGTGAAGAGGGAACAGGAAAAAGCAGACTTGCACGATACATTCACTTTAATAGCGGTAGACGCCAGTATCCGCTTGTTGTGATTGATTGCAATGTTGTAGATGCTGATCAATGGGAAGAGTTACTAAGCAACGAAAGTCTGCAGCACTTGTTCTCTAATCATGTTCATGGCAGTATTTTCTTGAAAAATGTGGAATATATCCCTTTATCACTTCAAAAAAAACTCGCTTTTTATGTAAATAATGAGGCCCAAGCATCTCGTTTTCTTTCTTCATCTCAGCAAGACCCAAAACACTTGCTAGAAATTGAGGAGTTATATCCGCCATTGTACTATGCTTTAGCTGGAACGATCCTTTCCCTTCCTTCCTTACGTGATCGTACGGAAGATATTGAAAGCTTGACTATTTTGCTTATTGGAGAGTTAAATATAAAGCTTGGAAAACAAATTGTTGGAATTCGTCCTCAGGCAGTAGAAGAACTGAAACGGTTGAAATGGAATGGCAACTTAAATGAACTAAAGCGCTTTATCCAGGAGAGTATGGTCCTTGCCAAAGGCCCATTTTTAGAATACAAAGACGTTAAGAAAGCTACTGTAATAAAAGAAAGAACTGAAGTTTCAGCCAATATAGACTTAAACGGCACATTAGAAGAGATTGAGCGGAAAATCATCCAAAAAGTATGGAAAGAAGAAGGAATGAACCAAACGAAAACGGCTCAGAGACTTGGAATTAACCGCACAACCCTATGGCGAAAGTTAAAGTAAATAAAACAGTTGCCTTTTTTAATAAAGGCAACTGTTTTATTTTTAAACAATTTTCGTTATTTTTTAAACAATTATAATTTTAATGTTGCTAAATTAAACATAAGGTAATACAATGAATATTGTAAACGCTTTACATAGTTTAAAACACATTGTGTTTTAAAAATAAACAATGAAGCTCGCTTTTAATAAGGAGGAAATCAAAATGAAAGTAAAAGGCATCATTCCAGCGTTACTAACACCTTTAACAGCTCAACAGAAAGTTAATGAACCTGTATTGCGCCAGCTAGCAAACTCGCTTATTGATGCAGGAGTACACGGGCTCTTTGCTCTAGGTACAAACGGTGAGTTTCATTTATTAACAGAAGAAGAAAAATTAAAAATTGCTGAAGTGCTTGTAGAAGAAGTAAATGGAAGAGTTCCCGTTGTTGTAGGGACAGGAGGAAATAGCACAGAAGAAGTGATTTCTTTGTCTAACAAGATGGAGAGATTAGGAGTTGATGCTCTTTCTATCATTACCCCTTATTTTGTTACTCCAACGCAAGAAGAGGTAATTGTTCATTTTCAAAAAATAGCTTCCTCAACTTCTCTACCTATTCTTCTATATAACATTCCTTCAAAAACTGGGATGAGTTTAAATCCGCAAACAGTGGCAACTTTAGCTAAGGTTGACAATATTATCGGAATTAAAGATAGCAGTGGAAACTTCGAAAATATTAAACAGTATATTTATGAAACAAAGGAAGAAGACTTTAGCATATTAGCAGGTACAGATTCTCTTATTCTAAAAACGTTACAAGAAGGCGGCGTTGGCGCAATAGCAGCAACTGCCAATATGATTCCTGAAATAGTTGTTGATATTTACAACAATTGGTCCCAAGGTAATCTGGATAAAGCAGAAGAAGCCCAACAAAAGTTACATCCTTTACGTGATACTTTTCAATATGGAACGTTACCAGCAGCTTTAAAAAAGGCTGTAGAACTTTATGGGCTTCCGGTCGGGCCACCGAAGTTCCCTGTTCAACCGATTTCAGGAATGGAACTTGCTCATATTCAGAAGATGGTTGAGGGCTACAAAAAATAAAGTGTAAGTGAATGATAGAAAGGAAAGAGGGCGAGTAGATGACAAACTTATATCAATTTCAAACAGCTGATCATATTATTTCAGGTGCTGATAGTCTCAAAAATATAGGAGAGTATCTTCATCTTTTAGGGGAAGAGCTTAAAAGAACGTTAATTGTGACACAGCCAACGATGAAACGTTTGGGTTTTGTTGAGCAAGTGAAGAATGACTTAGCCAAACATGGAATTGAATCAGATATAAACATTGACGTTCTTCCAGAACCTACACTTCAGAATATTGAAGAAGTTTTCGAATCTATAAAACATCAACAATATGATGTGTTCATTGGACTTGGGGGAGGAAGCGTTCTTGACGCAGTTAAAATTCTCTCTGTTCTAGCAACAAATAAACAATCCCTTAAAGACATGTTAGGAACGGATTTAGTGGAGAAACCAGGAATTCCAACACTTTTAATTCCATCCACTTCAGGAACAGGTTCT
Organism: Priestia filamentosa; assembly: GCF_900177535.1. NCBI lineage: Bacteria > Bacillati > Bacillota > Bacilli > Caryophanales > Bacillaceae > Priestia > Priestia filamentosa. The sequence continues at coordinate 1,047,631 of NZ_FXAJ01000002.1, read as the reverse complement.
GAAGTAACGCCAAACGCCATTGTAACTATTCCTGATGAAGAACTGAAGATAGGGGTAGTCAGTAAGCATCTTCTTCCAAACCTTGTTTTTCTTGATCCTATTTTAACGCTTAGTTTGCCTCGCCCAATTACGGCTGCAACAGGGATGGATGCGTTCACACATTCGCTTGAGTCATTTATCTCAAATAAAGCAAATTTAATTAGTGACATGGTAGCAATGGAATCTATTCGTCTTATCTCAGCTAGCATTGTTGAAGCATATCAAAATGGTTCTTCTGTTGTAGCACGTGAGAAAATGCTTCTTGGTTCAATGTACGGAGGAATGGCTTTAACAAGCGCAGGAACAGCAGCAGTTCATGCCTTAGCTTATCCGTTAGGAGGCAAATTTAAAATTCCACACGGTGTTGCGAACTCTATGCTCCTTCCACACGTAATGAAATTTAATATGGACGCAATTGAAGAACGTCTCTCTCTAGTAGCCCAACCAATGGGAATTGACACAAGAGAGTTAACCGAAAGAGAAGCAGCAGAAAAAGTAGTCGAAAAAATCGTAGAATGGACTAACTTGTTAGAAATTCCACAAAATCTTAAAGAGTATGGAGTAACAGAAGAAGACGTTTCTTCATTAGCAGTTTCGGCTTCAAAAGTAACGCGTCTTTTAAATAACAATCCAAAAGAGCTAAGCTTAGAAGATATGGAAACAATCTACCGCAAACTACTTGTTTAACGTAAAGGTGATGATGATTGATGAGAATATCCGTAATTTCTGATGATTTAACTGGAGCAAGTGATTGCGGAGGTCAGCTAGTCCAATATGGGCTTGATGTATCTGTTGTTCTGCAAAAATATCATGAAAAAGTTCAAGAAAACCAAGCTGTTATCTTTAATACAGATAGCCGTGCTTTAGCTGAAAATGAAGCCTATAAAAGAGTGAGAAAAGTAGCGAAGTGGGTTCAGAAACAACCATTTGATATTGTATACAAAAAAATTGATTCCACAATGAGAGGAAACATTGGGCAAGAAATCAATGCTGTTGCGGATGTTTTTTGTCCCGATTTTGTGTTAATCTCACCCGCTTTTCCTAAAGCAGGACGTCAAGTTGTAGATGGTATTCACTTTCTGCATCAAAAGGAGCTTCACGAAACAGAAGTAGCAAATGACCCTAAAACTCCTGTAAGAGAGTCGGAAATTTCACATTTAATTGAACAACAAGCTAAACGAAAGGTTGGTCACCTTTTTTATAAAGACTTGCGAATCGGCAGTGAAAATGTGGGTAAGAAGCTTGCTCAATTTAAAGAACAAGGAATTTCATATATAACAGTTGATGCGATTGAAGAAAGAGATTTAAGCTCTCTTGTCACAGCCGTTGCTCAAACAGATCTTTCTGTTGTTTGGGTCGGATCGACAGGGCTTATTAACTACTTACCGCCTCTTTACGGATTACAAAAAAAAAGAGATCAGCTTCAGCTTACTTATAATAACAATCCAGTTTTATTTGTTGTAGGAAGCGTAAGTAAAGTTGGTAGAAATCAGCTTCACACACTCCAATGTAGAACAAACACAGTTGGCTTAGAAATAAACCCGAAAAACATTCTAGAGCCAAAGGAAGGGTTGAGAAAAGAAATTCATCGCATTCTAACTGAAGCTGGCGAAGCTTTTAAATACGGGAAAAATGTTGCCTTGTTCTCGTCTGCAAAAGTGAAAGAAACACAAGAAATGGCGAAGAAATATGGTTATAGTGCTGTGAGAATAAGTAACGAAATTTCAGCTATGCTTGGAGACGTTTCGTGCAAACTTATAGAAGTTTACGGTCTTAAGAACCTCTTTCTTACAGGGGGAGATACCGCTCAGCAAGTACTAAACAGGTTAAACGCAAACTCTTTTCAACTCATGGATGAGGTGGAAGCTGGGATTCCACTCGGAAAGCTTGATAATCAAGAGATTTTTGCCGTTACAAAAGCAGGAAGCTTTGGAACTGAACTAGCAATGGTGAAATCGCTTTATAAACTGCAAGGAAGAAAAAGCGATCGTTTAGATGCTTTAAATCATAAAACGGTTTGAAATTTGAAGCTTGAGGAGGCTATTATGAAACCTATTATTGGAATTACAATGGGAGATGGAGCTGGGGTAGGACCTGAAGTTATTGTCAAAGCACTTGCTCATTCTTCGGTTTATGAAATGTGTGACCCGGTTGTTATTGGCGATGCAAAAATTTTGAAAAGAGCTGCAGAGTTGCTACAGTCTTCTGCAGAGATACGAGAGATTCACAATGTTACCGAAGGGAAATTTATTCATGGTGTGATAAATTGCATTAGTCTTGATCTTCTTCCAGAGAACTTACCATTTGGGGAGGTTTCACCTGAGGCAGGAAGCGCTGCATTCAAATTTATTGAAAAAGCCATTCATCTAGCCAAAGAGAAAGCAATCCACGCTATTTGCACAGCACCGTTAAATAAAGAAGCGCTTCATAAAGGTGGTTATTCGTATCCTGGTCATACTGAAATTTTAGCAGAACTAACAGATACAAAAAGCTACTCTATGATGTTGTCATCCCCAAAACTAAAAGTGATTCACCTTACAACTCACGTTGGATTAAGAAAAGCGATTGATTTAATTAATCCGGAAAGAACGTACACAGTGGTGAAATTAGCGCATGAAACACTACAAAGAGCTGGGTACAGTGATCCGAAGATCGCCGTTTGCGGGATTAATCCTCATGCTGGAGAAAATGGTCTCTTTGGTGAAGGAGAAGAGGAAGAAAAGCTTGTTCCTGCTATTGAAAAAGCAGCAAACGAAGGAATGAATGTTACAGGACCATATCCGGCTGATACCCTCTTTTTCCGAGCAGTTCGAGGAGATTTTGATATTGTGATTGCTTGCTATCATGATCAAGGGCATGTGCCAATCAAAGTGTTAGGACTTGAAGAAGGAGTTAATATTACAGTTGGATTAAACGGGGGAGTTATCCGAACGTCAGTTGATCATGGTACAGCTTTTGACATTGCAGGAACTGGGATTGTTGATGAACGTAGTATGCTGGCAGCTATTGCTTCAGCAGCGGAATTAGCTCCAAAAGAAGCGGTGAAATAGCATAAGGAAGTGGAGGCTTTTAAGGCCTTCTCCTTTAGGAATACACATGTAAGCGTTATCTTTTATAGGGTAGATAGAGTTGTAAGGTGATTTATAAAACAAGGATTTTAAAAGCTGGAAAAGATCCTTATAGGGGGATGCGGAGGATGGAAACGTTAAATCCGGGGAGTTTAACTTTTGTACTAGGTGTTATTGTCGTATATATATTATTTACAACATGGCTAACAATGAGGTTGCGAAGTAAATCGAGTGCTGAATTCAACAATGCAGCAAAATCACTGCCAGCGATTGTTGTTGGAATTCTATTAATGTCAGAGTTCATTGGAACAAAGTCTACAGTAGGAACGGCAGAATCATCGTTTACAAACGGAATTGCTTCCTCTTGGTCACTGATTACTGTAACAATTGCCTTTTTCCTTTTTTCTTTCTTTCTTGTAAATAAGTTTTATGGAACTGGAAAATATACAATTTCAGGAATTATTGAACAAAAGTTTGGAAAGTCAACAAAGATGGTAGTATCCGTTATTATGATTGTAGCCCTTCTTCTTGTGAATCTAGGAAACTATTTAAGTGGTTCAGCAGCTATTGCTTCTATATTAGGATTACCGCTTATGACTTGCGCTATTATTACAGCAATTGTCAGTACGTTTTACTTCACTTTTGGGGGAATGAAAGGCGTAGCATGGGTTACCATTCTTCACTCACTTGTTAAATATGCGGGAATCATGATCACAGTAGTGGTAGCCATTTATTTATGCGGTGGATTTAAGCCTGTAGCAGCAGAGCTTCCCACACACTATTTTACATGGGATGGAACAATTGGTGGTGCAACAATTTTTGCTTGGCTTATTGGAAATATGGGTGCTATTTTTTCCACACAGTTTATCATTCAAGCAATTACTTCATCCAAAAGTGCAAAAGAAGCGAAAAGATCAAGTTTGTATGCTGCATTGTTATGCTTACCATTAGCGATTGCCATTGGAATTATCGGAGTTTGTGCCCGCTATTTGTACCCAAATATTGACCCTATCTATGCTTTTCCAGTATTTTTAGAGCATATGAATCCTATCTTAACAGCTATTGTAGCAACATCTCTAGTCGCTTCTATTTTTGTAGGAGTATCAACTGTTGCTCTTGCAACAACAACGTTAATCATTGATGACTTTTATGCTCCAAAAGCAAAACCATCTTCTGAAAAACTTATGAAAGTAACGCGTATTGTTTCTATTGTGGTTGGTTTTGTGCCTTTAATTGGGGTTGTATTAGCTCCAGAATTGCTAAGTTTGTCATTTTTCACTCGTGCATTAAGAACATCTATTGCTGTTGTAGCTGCTATGGGATTTTATCTTCCATTTTTCAGTACAAATCGAGGAGCAACGATTGGACTTGGTTTGTCAGGTGTATTAACGTCCCTATGGTATTTACTTGGAGATCCATACGGCATTGATAATATGTATATTGCTGTTATCACGCCATTTATTGTGATGGTGATTGATCGCTACATCGGAGGAAATAAAAAACGAAATATATCTGAAAGTTCAGAATTAAAGGGTGCGAAAATTTAAACAACCAAAAGGAGTGGCAAAAAATGAGCAATCAAACAGTTATTATTTCAGATGGAAAATTAAAAGAGGTAACAGAAGGGTTAAAAAGGATAGAAGCCTATTTACCTTCTGATTGCATTCAAAATCATGCCGCAAACTTGCTTGTACTAGATAATGGAGATCTACTATGCACGTGGTTTGCGGGAACGCAAGAAGGAATCCCGGACATTCATATTTATATATCTCGGTTAAAAAAAGGAGAAAGTTCTTGGAGCAAAGCAGTTAAAGTATCAGATGATCCAACTCGTTCAGAACAAAATCCTGTGTTATTTAAAGCTCCAGACGAGAAGATATGGTTATTGTATACAGCCCAAAAGTCGGGGAATCAAGATACAGCGATTGTACGCTACCGAATCTCAGAAGATAATGGGCATTCGTTTGGCCCTATTAAAACGCTATTTGATCAAGCAGGGACATTTATTCGTCAGCCAATTGTTGTGTTAGATAATGGTGAATGGCTTCTTCCAGTGTTTTATTGTCATACAACGAAAGGGAGAAAGTGGACGGGCCATAAAGATACAAGTGCTGTAAAAATTTCAAAAGATGAAGGGAAAACATGGGAAGAATACGAAGTGCCAAACAGCACTGGATGTGTTCATATGAATATTGAGAAGCTTGATAATGGAACTCTTTTAGCCCTATTTCGAAGCAGGTGGGCAGATTATATTTACATCAGCTATTCAGCTGATAGTGGAAGAACATGGAGTGAGCCTAAGCCGACAGAACTGCCAAACAACAATTCTTCGATTCAGTTTACAAAGTTAGCAAATGGCCATTTGGCTCTTGTTTTCAACAACATGAACGCTGAAAATTGCACGGAACGAAGAGCATCTCTTTACGACGATATTGAGGACGAAGAAAGTGAAGAAAATGTAGTGACAGAAGCGGTAGAGGATAGTGGAGAGAGAGAAGCATTCTGGGGAGCTCCTCGTGCTCCGATGACGGTTGCCGTTTCAGAAGACAACGGGGTGACATGGCCTTTTGTGAAGGATATTGAAGTTGGAGACGGCTATGCGATGACAAATAACTCAAAGGATAAACTTAACCGAGAATATTCCTATCCATCGATTAAGCAAGGAAGAGATGGAAATCTTCATATTGCGTTTACGTATTTTAGACAAACAATCAAGTATGTTCAGCTTACTGAGGAAGAAATTAAACGATAAGTGGAGGAACTTGCGATGCTGCTAGAAAATAAGATAGCGATTGTAACAGGAGCAAGCCGTGGAATTGGGAAGTCCATTGCCCTAACGCTTGCCAAACAAGGAGCTTCTCTTATTATTCATGGAACAAATGTTGAACTTCTTGAAAATTTGGCAGATGAAATCCGAACATTAGGAAGAGAATGTATTGTAAAAGCGGGAGACGTAGCAGATCCACATGTAGCTCATGAAGTTGTCGAAGTAGCCATTCATACATTTGGCCGAATAGATATTTTAGTCAATAATGCAGGGATGAATATGAGATCATCTACGCTCGAAATGGAAATTAAAGACTGGCAGCGCGTGCTTGACGTAAACTTAAATGGTACACTCTATTTTTGCAAAGCCGTTTTACCTCATATGATAGAACAAAATGGAGGAAAAATTGTAAACGTTAGCTCGACAACAGCAAAAACAGCGCATAAAAACGCGGCCCCGTCTTACGGAGCATCTAAAGCAGCGGTAAACTATTTAACGATGCACCTTGCCTTAGAAATGTCACCTTACAATATTTATGTGAATGCCGTATGTCCAGGTCCTGTTGAGACAGATATGAGCAGTCAATGGACAGAGGAATATCGTCAATCTGTAACAGGGCGCATTCCACTTCGAAAGTTAGGTAAACCGCAAAATGTTGCAGATAGCGTATTGTTTCTAGCCTCAGATATGGCTGACTTTATTACAGGGGAGACAATCAATATTAACGGTGGGACGTATATGAATTAGAGAGAAAAAGGAGACTAGTATTCTAGTCTCCTTTTTAGGATGTTTATTCTTTAATGTGCTTTAAAATTATAAAGTGGTTTAATTACTTCTTCAATAGTCAGCGCGTCTTTTGTATGCTCGATAATTTCCTTCATGGTCTTATATGCCATTGGACTTTCATCTAGCGTAGATTCTACAACAGATGTTGACCAGACATCTTTCATTGTTGTTTTATAATCTTCAAAAGGTACGACTTGTTTTGCTTTCGTACGTGACATCAGTCTTCCGGCCCCGTGAGGACCAGAGTAGTTCCAGTCTGGATTTCCTTTTCCATACGCAAGTATACTTCCATCACGCATATTCATTGGCACAATTACTCTTTCATCTCTTTGAGCAGAAATTGCTCCTTTTCTAAGAATCATATTGTCCATATCAATATAGTTATGAATCGTATCAAATCGCTCGGTGATGTTCCACTTCATATGATGAACGATTTCTTCAATCATAGCGCGACGGTTGTAAAGAGCATAGTTTTGGGCAATCTTCATATCATGCATATAATCTTCAAATCCTTGACCTTCTAAGTAAGCGAGTGCTTTTTTGATGTTTGAGGTCGCGACTGATTTTAAAGCATCTTGGATTTCACCATGTCTGCCTTCTGCTTTTAGTTTCTCCACAAGATCTCTTTTCTGTTCGCTTAAATCTGTTAATCTTTCATATGCTAGATTTTGATAGTGATCGGCAATTTGTCTGCCGAGATTGCGGGAGCCAGAGTGAATGACAAGATAAACATCACCATGTTTACTTTGATTTAGTTCTATAAAATGATTACCTCCGCCTAATGTTCCAATGCTGTATTTCGCTCGATGGACATTAATCGGAGCTCGTACCTCGTTATATGGAATCGCATTTGATAAAGAGTGTGGATTGTGACGCATCGAAAAACCGCTTGGAATATGTTTGCGGACCATTTCATCTAATTGATCATAAGATATCTGCTCTGCTGTTACATTCAACTTGGCAACAGCCATCCCGCAACCAATGTCAACCCCAACTAAATTAGGAACAATTTTATCTCCAATTGTCATGGTTGTTCCAATTGTGCATCCAGCTCCTGCATGAGTATCAGGCATAATGCGAATTTTATTATCTTTCACAAACTCCTGATCACAAAGTTCTACAATTTGTTCTCTTGCTTTGTTGTCTAAGTTCGTAGTAAATACTTTTGCTTTGTTGTACTTTCCACTTAGTTCAATCATATCTTTCTCCTTTAAATGTCTTATTAAGAGATTACTATATATTGGTATATTTTTCATCTTTTATTTTTATGAAAAATGAATTCTTTCACTATGAATGACTGTTATTTTTGAGGAGAAGAGGGCAGAGATGTCACGAATATGACAAAGATAAAGGGATGCTCGTATGGTAAGATAAAGAATGTAAATATCATAGGTAATTGAATTATAATGGAGATGATTAGTGTGACTTGGTTTTTTATAATTTCATTAGTTGTAATTAGTTTAGTTAAAATAATAATTGCCTGTCCGCCAAACTTTCTGGCAGAACGGCTTGTAGGAAAGTTCGAGCTTCATCCAAAGCTTGAAGAAAAAGATGTGACAATTCGTGTAGGAGAAAATCAAATAGAAGGGCAAGACAAAAACGAGGTTCTTCGCTCGTTTAACGAAGCCGTTTTTTTAAACCGCTACGATCTCTTTCCTAAAACAGATGGTACGCCTCTTGTGATTGAGACGAAAAAAGGAAGCAAAGATATTACATTTCTAGTTTATCGCTATAACGATCATGTGGACGTTTTTAAGCAATATAAGAAAACCACGGTTGCTTATCGTCTTCTTTCAGATTGCTTACAAGAACCAAGTAGAGTAGAAGCTGCGTATTAAATAAAAAGACGTTCAACATTATCTTGAACGTCTTTTTTTATATTAAAGCAAAGTTTGATGTTCATCTTTTTTCATTGTTCATTAGGTTTATGAGAGAAAGAAGGTCTTAAAACAATTACCTTTTAGTCAGCCTTTTTTTATTTTTCCTTTATATGTTAAAATGTAATTATAAGGAAGTGGGGCTATTAATTACAATAGACATGAATGTCGAAAAGAGAGAGAAAGAAAGAATTAATTATTCAATGGAGATTAGCGACAATTCATAGTTCACTAGAAGACGTTATTGAAGTCGCGGAAGATGAGACATATGTTGGAAAAGAAAAACAAGCAGTACATATTGGGATACGTTATGGAACAACAGATCGAATTGTTATTAAAACAATGAAACAGAACGATCTCCTGTTGATAACAAATATAAAATATTAGAAATTATCCATAAATAAAGAAAGCTAGTGAAAGTGTAGTCTTTCACTTTATTACCTCATAAATATCCGAAATACTCTGTTAAATCAACAAAAACAAACTAAGTCTTGGAGGAATAGCAATGGCAACAATCGAAGATTTTTTAAACTTAGATATTCGCGTTGGTACGATTATTAAAGCAGAACCATTTCTAGAAGCTCGAAAGCCAGCAATTAAATTAGAAATTGATTTTGGTGAAATAGGAATTAAACGCTCTTCAGCTCAAATTACAAAAAGATACAAACCAGAAACGCTAATAAATCAACAAGTAATTGCTGTTGTCAATTTTCCTCCTATGCGCATTGCAGGTTTTAAATCGGAGGTACTTGTTATAGGCGGCGTACCTGAGGAAGGTGATGTGGTTTTATTGAAGCCAGATCAGTTTGTAAAAAACGGCACGCCTATTGCTTGAGCATTAAAAAAAATGGATTTCTATGAGGTTCAAAATAAAGTAACTTTCAAAAAACCTGCAATTTTGCTCACAAGCAGGTTTTTTCGCTTATCTTTTAACCTATAGTGTTTGTAGCTGATTATGTTTTTTCAAATGCATAGTGACAAAAGAAGAATTTCAAAAGCTAAAAAACTTAGCGTTCCTGCTACGATAAAAGTCATTTTCCTTTGAATGCTACTCTCGTATTTTCCAACTTTACATACAGAAGTGCTTAACGTAACTCTAGATGGGTTAATCATAGTAACCATTGAAGAACTTACATTTTGAGTACAGGCTGCTAAAAGAGGCTTGGAGCTAATTTCAGCAGCTGTTTGGGTTTGAAGCTTAATAAACATTGTATTTGAAGCTGTATTACTTCCTGTGAGAAATCCGCCAACAGATCCAATAAAAGGAGAAAGGTAAATGAAATATGCTCCAAAGGAATAAGCGGCAAAGTTTGATAGAACATGAATCATTCCGGATGCTGCCATAATTTCTGAAATGAAGATAAATAGAAATGTTGTAAGAATAACCGGAAAACATTTCCTAACACTTAAATTTAAACTTTCTAAGATGTTTGGTATCGAGAGTTTAAAAAGAATGGTCGTGAAAATACAACTCAAAACGAGAAAGAAACCTGGAGAATATAACAATGGAAGTTCGAAATCATAGTTTTCCATTTTTATATTAAAGGTATTATTTAAATTTACTTTAAAACTAGGAATCATTCTAGAAGTAAGAAGAATAAACGATAAAAAAAGATAAGGGCTTATATTTTTAATGAATGTTAACTTTTCTAGGCAAGAAATATTAGGTGTTTTATTTTGTATTTTAATGAGTGTAAATACAACAATTATTGTAATAAGTGACCCAAATAAGCCTGCAAGTTCAACACTTATATACCTATTGCATAATAAAATACTACTGCTGAGAACTAAGCTTACAAAAATAATTTCGGGTAATCTTTTTAGAACTTTCCTTTTTCCCGCAGCAATCGTACATACTAAAATAGCAAAATAGATATAAAGAGGAAAAGACATTAAGGCACTTCCTATACCAAGCATATCTAAATTTACATTGCTTAATTCAGCACCGATAATTGTTCCTAAAGCTAGTGTTCCCCAAGGTATTGCGCATAAGCTAATTAAAGAGAGAAGAGAAGCTTGAATACCATTAAAACCTAAAGCAATAAGAATAGGAGCGATCACAATAATAGCTAGACCAAACCCGCTAACAGACTCTATTAGAGGAGATAGTCCTAGTGATAACATTAATACTTGGTAAATTCGGTCGTTTGTTGATAAAGAGATAAAGGATGCAATTTTTTTAATAGCTTCTGCTTTCTCCATGAGATGAAAAAGTAAAATACCGAAGAATAAAATGTAGAAAATCATAAAGGTTGTTAAAGAAGTTTTAACCATAGGATATAGCAACGCTGTTGGACTCTTATGAAAGAATGGAGAATGAGCAAGCAGAGCTGTTAGAATAAGAGTGAATATTCCTGTGAAAATAGAAGACTTTTTGAAAAAGAACAGAAGTGACAAGATACTGAAAAGAGGAAGAAAAGATAAAATAATCTCGAGAATAACAACACTTCCTATCTGTATTTATACTATAGAATAAAATTTTACACTATAGTATAATTAATTTCCACCCTTGTTTTTGAGAAAATGTGTAGAAGGTGTGATGAAAATGGGTTTTGGATCAAATATAAAAAATATGAGAAAAAAACAAAAGATGACTCTTCAAGAGCTTTCTTCGCAAAGTAATGTGAGCGTCTCGATGCTTTCACAAATTGAGCGTGAGGAAAAAAACCCCACGCTTCAAGTAGCTTGCCAAATTGCAGAGTCATTACATACAACATTATCGTTCCTTATTGAAGAGCAACAGCAAAAGGAAACGATCACAATAAGGAAAAAGGAACGTCTTATTTACCGTGATGAACGGTCAGGATTTGAGCGACATTTATTATCGCCTTCACTTCCTTCAAAAGGAGTGGAATTTATTTTAAATGTTGTCCCTCCGTTCAAAGAATCAGGCACTTTTCCCTCACACAAAAAAGGGGTAAAAGAATATATATTTGTAGCTAAAGGAACATTAAGGATTGAGTTAGGGAACAGCGTGTTCTTAGAAGAGTTAAAAGAAGGAGATTCTTTTTATTTTGAGGGGGATATAAAGCACCGGTTTATTAATGAAAGTAAAGAAGAATGTCATTATTATTTAGTAATTGATTCACACGAAAGCTCCTAATAATAGGAGATTTCGTGTGATAAAGCATTATGTTAGCTAATTTTTGAGCTAACATTTTTTTGTCCTTTCTTTAATTTAGCAGGCTTCTTGCTCCAAAAAGCTAAAATAAACACAACTCCTATGATGCAACATGCACCAAGCCATTGAAACGTTCCAAAAGGTGCTTTTAACCAAAAGACAGTTGTGATAACAGCTGCTAAAGGCTCTAAGCTTCCTAAAAGACTCGTTTCTTTTGGGGAGAGAGATTGTAAGCTTTTAATATAAAACCAAAAAGCGATCATTGTTCCGAACACAATAACAAATGCTAGGTATAAATAAGTTTTTAATGTGAAGGATGTCCACGCTGCTGCCCATAAAGGATGAATAAAGTTTAAAGCAACTCCACCTATAACCATTGCCCATCCTACAACAACAAGAGAGTCATACTTCTTCAAAAGCGGCGCTGCATATAAAGTATAAAAAGCAGCGGCAACTCCAGATAACACACCCCATACGATAGCTGGAATAGGGACATACATTTGAGAAAGCGACCCGTTTGTTAATAAAAGAAAAGACCCTAAAAGAGCGAGCAAAACGGTTATCATGTCACTCAGGGTGAAAACAATACGCTTTCGTAAAAGAAGATATACGATAATCATCACAGGTGATAAATATTGAAGCAGCGTTGCGGTAGCCGCATTTCCATAATCAATGGCTACCATATACGTATATTGAACACCAAGCATCCCAAAGATTCCAAAAATAATAAGGTGAAGGGCTACTTTTTTATCTTTCCACACCTTAAAAACTTCGCCCCGATTTTTCGTCACACATTTAAGACTTAAAAGTAGAAGTCCTGCGATAAGTAAGCGAATGACTACAAGCCAATTTACATCGATGCTATATTCTTGAAAAAGTTTCTTAGAGACCGTTCCGCCAATTCCCCAAAAAATAGCTCCTGTTATGACTAAAAATAACCCTATTTTGCGATTTTGTTCATTCATTATATCTCTCCTGTCTTTATACTACGATATTGTTATAATAAAAGAACAAAAAGGTTAAGAATACCGATATAGGATTAAAAAATATAACAATATTGAGGTGACCTTATTGAAAGAGAGAAGTTTTCAGATTGATGTAAACTTAAAGGAAATCACAAAACACCGTACAGAGACATTGCCTATTGCATGCTACGAAACAACCATTAGCGAAAATATAAACGGCTATATTCCGCTTCATTGGCATGAAGAAATTCAGCTTATTATTGTCCTAAAGGGAGAAGCCGTTTTTCAAATTAATGAAAACCAAAGGGCTGTTAAAGAGGGAGATGCACTTTTTATAAACAGTGGCTGTTTGCACATGGCAGAAGAAAAGAAAGGGTCAAACTGTGTTTATATTTGTTTAAATGTACTTCCGCATTTATTTTTATCTCAAGAGCTTTATACAACATATGGTTATCCATATGTCAAAGCTCCTCATTTGTCGTATATTTTTATAGATGGAACAGAGCGATGGGGGAAAAGTATAATAGAATCGATTTTAAAAGTGAAAGAGCTCTTAAAGGAAAAAGCTCCTTTCTTTGAAATCGATATTGTGACTCAATTAACAATGATATGGAAAAAATTAGTTTCTCATGCTTTTCAACAAAATTACCCTAAGACAAATACGCTGAAAAATGAGCGTATGAAAAAGATGCTGAACTGGATTCATGAGCACTACAAAGAGAAAATTACATTAAATGATATTGCCAGATCAGGGCAACTCAGCCGCTCTGAGTGCTGTCGATATTTCAAACGAATTTTACACACAACTCCAGTCAGCTATATAACGGAATATCGGATTCAAAAGAGCCTGCTCCTATTGTTAGAGGAAGAAGCGAGCGTGACGAATGTAGCGTATGCAGTAGGTTTTAATAGTACGAGTTATTTTATTGATCAGTTTAAAAAAGTGATGAAGATAACACCTTTTGTTTATCAACAGGAGAGAAGGGAAGAAAGTTGATATATTATTAGAAAAGCCATCATCTTAAGCTGATGATGGCTTTTCTTCTTCCTTATCAGAGCTAGAAGAGTTTAACAAAAATACTCCTAGAATGATCACGGCCAAACTTATAAATGTAATAACGTTAAATGCTTCTTTGAAAAAGACGATGCCAACAAGTGTAGTTAATCCAGTACCAGCACCAGCCCAGATGCCATATCCATGGCTTAGGGAAATGTACTTGAGAGAAAGGGCTAAAAAATAAAAAGCAAGCACAAATCCTAAGACAACCCCAAAAGAAGGAAGTAGAACAGTAAACCCGTTAGATAACTTTAGCATGCTTGTTCCAAAAACCTCACATATAATGGAGAGAGCGAGCAAAATATATCCCTTCATTTCAATTCCTCCTCTGCTATGAATCAATGAGCTTGACCTGTAGAGATTTTTAAGGCGATAACACCACAGATAATAAAAGCTAATCCGATTCCTTTTTTTAGATTAAAATGATCTTTAAAAACAACTACGCCGACAAGCGTAGTTAAAGCAGTACCAGCGCCAGCCCATATCGCATAAACCGTTCCTATAGGAAGAGTGCGAATGGCTAAAGATAGAAAATAAAAGGCGAGTCCCATTCCTATTACAACTCCTATCGAAGGCAAAAACTTCTTAAATCCTTCTGATTTTTTGAGCATTGTACTGCCAAAAACTTCACATATAATCGCAAAAGCTAAAAGAATGATAGCGTTCATTCCAATCCTCCTTACTTTGTCATTTCATATAATTTTTCAAACGTTTCCTTTTTTAACTCTTTTTCAATTGGTGCAATATCGAGCAGCTGTGAATAATAAAGACCGTCTATTGTTAGGCGAATAATAGCTCCTATAACGGGGTCTAGTCCATCGTTTAACAGCCGATCTTGAGTATATTCATAGCTTTTAACCATTGTTTTAGAAGCTTCTGGATTTAAAAGTGATTGAGCCATCACTGCTACATTAAGCTTTGAGTTATTTTCAAGATCCCATCTTGAAAGCTCAATGTAGGCTCTAGACCATCTTCCTTTTTCAATGGGATCATTCTCTGCTTTTTCATCCAGTAACAGGGTAAATTCCTCAAAAATAGATTGTGTTAAGCCAACTAATAAATCTTCTTTACTTGGAAAATGATAAAGAAGCCCACCTTTACTAATGCCTGCTTTTTTAGCAACTGCTTCAAGTGTTAAATTGTGAAAATCATGTTCAACAATCCACTCTGTAGCTGCTTTTAAAATAAGCGCTCGTTTTTCTTCAGATTTTGTAGTCATAAAATCACCTCTATAAAACCGTCCGGACGGTCTTTTTTATTCTTTGATAATTATACCGTCCAGATGGTCTTTTTTTCAAACGTAAAGCATAGGGATGGCTAAATGTTTTAGAATTCATACTTCTGAATAATAGGCAATATTTGCGTAACTACGTTCCTTATAAAAACGGCTAATGACTCAAAAGTAAATACACGGTTTTATCTCTCATAAATGTATGCTATACTTAACAGTAATATTATGACAAGGAGTGATGGGTGGACGATGATTAACTAATCTTATTTTTTTAGTTTGAAATCGGATATTTCAAATGACACAAAATAGGATTAGTCTGCCCACTTTTATAACTCTTTAGCTATTTTACAGTAGCTTATTTGTCTATGTATCGGTACGGCTAATCCTTCCAATTAATTTGGGAGGATTTTTTTGTCCTCCCATTATAGAAAGGGACGGATTTTATGAAAGAAATGTTGAAATTGCAGAATGTAAGCTATGAAGTGACGGAAAATAAGCTGTTTGACAAAATCAATGGAACGGTTCATAAAGGAGAAGTAATCGGGATTATTGGTAAAAATGGATCGGGAAAGTCTACGTTACTAAACCTAATTCATCAGCAGATACAGCCAACAAAGGGGCGTATTCAGTGGCTCGAAAAAAATATAAATGTTGTGTTTGTTGAACAGGAAAAGGAAGCGTACACTTCGACCTATGAACTCCCATTACAACGAAAACTTTTAAACGAATGGAGAGTGCCGCTCCATGATTTCTCAAAATTAAGCGGTGGAGAAAAGTTAAAAGCGCGCCTTGCACATGGATTTGCAGAAGAGAGTGATCTTTTATTGCTCGATGAGCCCACAAACCATCTTGATGAAGAAAGTTTAAATATTTTACAGAGTAAAATTACTGCTTATAAAGGGACAATTCTTCTTGTTTCCCATGATCGTGCTTTTTTAGATGATGTGGTAACTAAAATATGGGCTATTGAAAACAAACAGCTTATTGAGCATCATGGAAATTACTCCAGCTATATGAAAATGCGAAAAGAAAGAAGACGCGCTGAGCAGCGTGAATATGAAAAACAGCAAAAAATGATTGAACGGATTGAATCTCAAATGGATGAACTTTCTTCATGGTCAAAGAAAGCACATGCTGAGTCCACTAAAAAAGAAGGCTTTAAAGAATATCATCGTGTGAAAGCGAAAAGAACGGATTCTCAAATAAAGTCTAAAAGAAAACGGCTTGAAAAAGAGTTAGATAAAAAGAAAGTGGAGCGTGTCGAAGATGAATATACGGTACAGTTTTCTATTTCTTCTCATCATAAAGTTGGAAAACGCTTTTTAGAAGTTAAAAAGTTAACAAAGGCATTTAACGAAAAGATACTGTTCCAAAATGCGAATTTTACGATTCAGCACGGAGAAAAAGTAGCAATCACAGGGGAAAATGGAAGCGGGAAAACAACCTTGTTGAAGATTATAATGGGAGAAGAAACAGCAGAAGGAGACGTATGGATATCGCCATCTGCTCATATCGGCTATTTAACACAAGAAGTATTTGACCTGCCGTTTGCGCAAACACCAGAGCAACTTTTTTACCGGGAAACGTTTGCCGAAAGAGGTGAAGTTCAAAACTTAATGAAACACTTAGGTTTTATGTCTTCACAGTGGAAAGAGCCAATCGAAAAGATGAGCATGGGTGAGCGGGTAAAATGTAAGTTAATGATGTATATATTAGAAGAAAAAGACGTGCTTATTCTCGATGAGCCCACAAACCATCTTGATTTACCATCACGTGAACAGCTTGAAGAGACGCTTTCTCATTACAACGGTACGCTTCTTATTGTTTCTCACGATCGCTATTTTCTTGAGAAAACAACAGAGACGAAGCTCTTATTAACAAATGGAACTATTCAAAAACAATTCAATAAAATACCCGAAAAAAGAGACAATAGAGAAGAATTGAAGTTAAAACTTGAAACGGAAAGGCAAGAAGTATTAGGGAAACTTAGTTTTATAGCCCCAGGACATAAAGAATATGAGGAACTTGACCAGAAATTTAAAGAGTTAACAAAAAGGATTTTAGAGCTTTAATATAGCAAGAAAGTAGAAGAATATTTAGTTCTTCTACTTTTTTGTTATAATAGAGAGAATATTCTATACATACATCTTATAATCAACTAAAAACCGATAAAAGAGAAGGGGACATCACTATGCATTATGACATCATTATTATTGGAGCTGGATCCATGGGGATGGCAGCTGGCTATTACTTAGCAAAAAGCGGAAAAAACACATTATTGCTTGATGCATTCGATCCTCCACACACAGAGGGAAGTCATCACGGAGAAACGAGGATTATCCGCTATGCATATGGTGAAGGAGAAAAATATGTACCCCTGTTATTACAGTCTAAAAAGCTGTGGGCTGAACTTGAAAAAGAATGGGGACAAACTTTATTTACGAAAACAGGTGTTTTAACCCTTGGTCCGAAAGATTCGACATTTGTCCAAAACGTCATCTCAAGTGCCAAAACCTACGATTTACCACTAACCGTTATGACAGCTAAAGAAGTGAATGAAAAGTGGAAAGGCATTTCAATTGATGAACATTTAACAGGGTGCTTTGAGCCAACGTCAGGTGTTCTTCATAGTGAGAGATGTATTGAAGCATATCGTAAGCTTGCAGAGGAGGAAGGAGCGACTCTTTTGCCATATCGCAAAGTGATAAATCTTATAGTAAGTGAGGAACGGGTGACAGTAGAAACAGATAATGAAACGTTTACTTCGAAATCTCTTATTGTTTCAGGGGGAGCTTATTCAAATGAGCTGCTTTCTATGCTTCATTTAGATTTACCGCTACAGCCGATTCGCAAAACATTCGCTTGGTTTAATAGTGATGAGGAAATATATAACGAAAGAGAGTTCCCAGCCTTTGGTTTTGAGACGGAAGAAGGCATGTATTACGGTTTTCCGAGCATTAACAGGGCGGGGTTAAAAGTAGGCCGTCATGATACAGGACATCCTGTAGACCCTAATAATCCGTTAAAAGAATTTTCTACCTATAAGGAAGATGAACAAGATTTAACAAGCTTTTTAAAACAGTTTATTGTGCAGGAACCGAGCTTAAAGTATGGCAAAACGTGCATGTATACGATGACCCCTGATGAAGATTTTATTGTAGACTCTCATCCGAACTATCCAAATGTTGCGATTGCTGCTGGATTTTCTGGACACGGATTTAAATTTAGCAGTGCCATTGGGAAAGCGCTAAGCGAGCTTGTAACAAAAGGAGAGACTGAACAAGATCTTTCGCTATTTTCACTAGAGCGGTTTGAAAAGAAAAAACTTGTGTGAAGCACTGTTTTGTACAGGAATTCTTTCCTTTTATGAAGAAGCATGTAAGAAGCTATACATAAAAAGGAGGGTTCCTTATGAAGATGAGATATAAAGAGTATAACCTTTCACTCGAAAACTCAAGTCCTTATGGAATTACGGCAGGGACGGATGGAGAGTTGTGGTTTACACAGCATAAAGCAAACAGCATTGGACGGATTACGCTAGATGGACAACTTACGTATACAAAAGTTCCGACTGCTGATGCAGGTGTATTGCTTATTACGTCCTCATATAATGATGAACTATGGTTTACAGAAAATAAGGGAAATAAAATTGGGCGCTTAACATCTGAAGGAGAGATAAAGGAATATCCTCTTCCACACGAAGACTCAGCTCCATTTGGCATTACAAAAGGACCTGACGGTGATGTATGGTTTACAGAAACAAAAGGGAACCGGATTGGGAAAATTGCCTCGTCAGGAGAGATTACTGAATACAGCTTACCTGCTGGGGCTGCTTTTCCATCGTATATTGTATATGGTGCTGATGGGGCACTGTGGTTTACGTTAAATCAGAGTAACCAGATTGGAAGAATTACGGTAGCAGGAAATATAACCCTATTTAATTTGCCAACAGAGAATGCCGGTCCTGTTGGTATAACAGGAGGCCCTGATGATGCCCTATGGTTTGTTGAAATCAATGCGAATCAAATTGGACGCATCACCCTTGATGGAGAAATTTCAGAATATAAAATTCCTACATCACATGCTCGTCCACATGGCATTGCAACGGGCCCTGATGATGCGCTATGGTTTACGGAGTGGGGAAGAGACCAAATCGGGCGCATTACAACAGAAGGGGAGTTTAAAGAATATCAACTTCCAACAAAAAGTGCTGAACCACATGGTATTATCCTAGGGTCTGATGGGGCGCTATGGTTTGCCCAAGAATGTAATAAAATCGGGCGATTAAGTTTTTAGCAAGAAAAAGAAGTTCAAAAAATGAACTTCTTTTTTTGTTGAAAATGGCTTGAACCTCTCCCCACGTCACCTTTTATACTGAAAACTGTAAGATTTACCTATTGAAAAGGTAGGACGGAGGAGATCGATTGGTTGAAGAAATTTTGTATAGAATTAAAGAAATGCAGTTAATGTATCGTTTTGTGATGGTTTTTGTGATTGGATTTATTCCATTTCTTGAAGCTCATGTAGCAGTTCCTTTAGGTATTTTATTGGAGTTACCATTTGTTTTAACCGCATTTTTAGGTATAGGAGGAAATATTATTTCTGTGTTACTTGTTGTCTTGTTTGTTACTCTGATCAAGGATAAGTTAAACCACCATGACCGTTATCCTTCTATAAACAGACGGTTTGCAAAAGCAAGACATTACTTTGATAAGTATGGCGTACCTGGTCTAGCGCTGTTAGGCCCAATTGTTGGAGCTAATCATATTAGTGCACTAGTATCTGTGGCAGCAAGTGCGAGAAAAGAAAATATAGTTCTGTGGCAAGTCATAAGCATCACCGTGTGGGGGATAGGAAGCGGGCTTTTACTTTTCTATGGAATAGATGTCTATCAATGGTTAAAAAACTAGCAAAAAAGCATGGTGTTTATGTCCATGCTTTTTTGCTAGTTATAAAGAACGGTCTACTTAATCAATAGTTATATGAAACAAACCTTTTCCAATACCTTACTGAATTTGATGTCGTTTGAAAAAATACGTTAAAGTAATCAAAAGATAGATAGCAAGGGTGATACTTGTAATAATAAAAGAAGTTGTAAAAATAACGCCAACTAAGATTAAAAGCAAAGCAATAATCGCAAACCAAGTTGTGTAAGGAAACCATTTCACATGATAAGAGCTAACTTCAAACGAATTCTTACGTGACTTCACATGAGCAAGACCAATGATTAACCAAATAAATAGAACAGTATATCCTAAAGAGCCCATTAAGTAATCAAACGTTTTACTTCCTGCAACAAGGGAAATGATCACTCCTACATATAAAGAAGAGGTACATGTTAAAATTGCATAAACAGGAACTTTTCTTTTTGATAGTTTAGCAAATACTTTTGGAAGGCGACCATCAACAGCTTGTGTATATAGAACGCGAGATGAACCGTATAACCCTGAATTCATAGAGGAAATAATAGCAAGTAAAATGACCGCATTCATAATATGATCTGCACCAGGAATTCCAATCATTTTAAATACCATTACAAACGGACTTTCTTGAACGCCATTTACTTCATTCCAAGGAATCAAGCTAACGATAATAAAAAATGGAAAAATGTAAAAGGCAATAATACGTGTTAACGTACTGCGAACCGCTTTTGGAACAACTTTCTCAGGATTTTTAGTTTCTGCTAAAGTAACGCCGATAATCTCTGTTCCTCCGTAAGAATAAATAACAACAAGCATTGCTGTAATTAAACCAACAGAACCATTTGGAAAAAATCCATCATGCTTTGTTAAGTTTGAAAATCCAACTGCTTCATGACTGCCAAATGATACGAATAAAAGCAATACACCTGCTAAGATAAACAAGATAATAACGCTAATTTTAACCAAAGCCAACCAATACTCTGTTTCGGCAAAAACTTTTACAGAAAGTAGATTTACAACAGTGACTAGGACAGAAACAAGTAATGTTAAAAACCAAATTGGATACTGCGGAAACCAATATTGTAAGAATATTGCGGAAACTACAGCTTCAGCTGCAATGTTTAGCACCCACATCTTCCAATAAATCCAGTCTAAGAAATAAGCAGGATATTTGCCTAAATGAGACTGAACAAGATCGCGAAATGTTCTTGCTTTATTGTTTTGAACCGCCATTTCAGCGAGACCTTGCATAATAAATAATAAAATAATGCCTCCAATAAGATATGCAATAACAACAGATGGGCCTGCCATATCAATGGCTGAACTGCTTCCTTTAAATAAACCAGCCCCGATAGCTCCTCCTAATGCCATCATCATAATATGACGAGAAGTCATTGTGCGCTGTAAATTCTGGTTGTCTCTCATAACACTTACCTCCACTTTTCCATAATCAAGCTTTCTAATATCTCAATGTTTTATTCCGGCCGGATAACGTTTTAAAAAACAAAAAAGCTTATCGTCTCTTTTCTCATTTTGAATGAAAAAAGAGACGATAAGCTTCTTAGGCAAACCGCGGTACCACTCTTGTTGATTCTTTTCGAATCCTGCTCGTATACCTTATAACGTAGGTTATTCGTCAAAATATAGGGAACTTCCACTCCGTTCCATCTTGCTGCTCCTGGGCGAGTTCAAAGTGTTTATAGACTGCGTTGCACCAACCCGCAGCTCTCTGAATCTACGAAAAAACTTTTACTACTCCCATTCATTGCGTTTATACATGTAGTTGTGTTTGTTAGGTCTTTCGAATTAATAATCACTATAAAGGACGAATTATTTTTTGTCAACAATCAATTTTCAATAAATTCTCTTAAAAGGGCATGTTTAAGATGTTCTACATGGTTTTTAATTTTATTTTTTTCGATTGTTAAAATGTGCGTTAAAAGGGAAAAGAGTAGAACAGTAGAAATAAAAAGAAAACACTTTGTTTACATAACAGGAGGAATATAAATGAAATCATATAGCTATTTTTGTTCGACGCGAATTGAAATGGGGAATGGAATTTCACGAAAACTACCACAGTTGTTAGAATCTATAGAGATTGGTTCTTCAATTTTGCTTGTAAGCGATCCTGGAGTTATTCAAGCAGGACTTGTTACGCCGATTCAACACGATTTAGAAGCTTATGGCTATCGTGTTTCAATCTTTGATTCTGTCGCCCAAAACCCTCGTTTTGCTCATTGCGTAGAAGGAGCGAGGCAATTTCAAGATTTCACAGCTGATGCCGTTATCGCTATTGGAGGAGGAAGTGCAATGGATACGGCAAAAGCCATTGCATTGTGCGGACAAAATGGGGGAACGCCAACAGATTATGCTGATGGAAAGCGAAATTACAAAAATGTAGCGCCGCTTATTTGCGTTCCAACAACAGCCGGAACAGGATCAGAAGTAACACGATCGTCTGTTATTACAGAAGCAACAACACATCGTAAAATAACGTTAAAACATGAAGTTCTGCGTCCTGTTTTAGCTGTTCTTGACCCAGAATTAACGTTTACGGTTCCTTCTTCAGTAACTGCTGCAACAGGAGTTGATGCTCTTGTTCATGCGATTGAAGGATACACGTGTAAAAAAACAAATCCTATTTCACAAGCGTTAGGGGCGAGTGCAATGAAAAAAATTGTTTCTTCCTTGCCGCTTGTATATGAAGAGGGAAGAAATAAAGAAGCTCGTTTTCACATGTTAGAAGGTAGTTTACTTGCGGGTCTTTGTTTTGGTTCTTCTGATGTAGGAGCTGTGCATTGCTTGGCTGAAGCACTTGGTGGACTTTATGACACCCCGCATGGAGTAGCAAATGCGGTTTTTCTTCCGTACGTCTTAAAATTTAACGCTGAAGAAAATAAAAAAATGCATGCTGAGATTGCGCGCTATATGCTTTTTGCTGAAGATAATGATAAGGATGAAGTAGCAGTCGAAAAGTTGATAGAGGGAATTGAAAATTTCACAAGAAAGCTAGGTATTCCGAAGTTAAAAGATTTACCCTATGTACAAGAAAAAGATTTTGCTCACCTTGTCGAACTCGCTGTACAGAACGGTTCAACAAGTAGCAATGTTCGAAAAATAACGGCACAAGATTATCAGGAAATACTGGAAAGAGCGTATAATCAAATTTAAAAAAGGGAGTCGTTTTTCAAAGCGACTCTTTTTTCACTGAACCTATTTTTGAGAGTAGAAGGTAAAAGAGCATTTTATTTTTTTAAATGATGAATATTTACATTTCTCATAACCTCTCCTATAATAGGTTCATGGAAACGTTTACAAATCGAGATTAAGGAGGTTTTGTCTTAAATTTAAAAAACATATAACACAGTTTGGATATTTTTTGTTATGATACTTTACACAGTTATTTCTCCTTAAGCGATATTTCATTAAGATAGTGAGTAAGTTAGTGAACCTATTTTTAAGGAAAGTAACGAAAAAGTGGGAATGCTTTAAAAGATATCTGAATATTCAGAAGGGTAGTGATTTGATATGGCTGTTTTAGATTTGGAGAAGGTTCAAAAAGTGTATGACAAAAAGAATATTGCCGTACAGGACTTTAATCTTCATATTCAAGACAAAGAGTTCATTGTTTTTGTGGGGCCATCAGGATGCGGCAAATCAACGACTCTTAGAATGATTGCAGGGCTAGAGGAAATTTCAGATGGAGATTTCTACATTAATGGAGAACGAATGAACGATGTTGCTTCAAAAGACAGAGACATTGCCATGGTTTTTCAAAATTATGCTCTTTATCCACATATGACAGTCTATGATAATATGGCTTTTGGATTGAAATTGAAAAAGGTAAAGAAAGAAGAAATTAAGCGACGTGTAAATGAAGCTGCTAAAATTTTAGGATTAGAAACCTATTTAAATCGAAAACCAAAAGCGCTTTCTGGTGGACAACGTCAGCGTGTTGCTTTAGGACGAGCGATTGTGCGGGACGCAAAGGTTTTTCTTATGGATGAACCGCTTTCTAATTTAGATGCAAAACTAAGAGTGCAAATGCGTGCTGAAATTATTAAGCTTCACCAAAGATTGCAAACAACAACAATCTACGTTACACATGACCAAGTTGAAGCAATGACAATGGCTACTCGCTTAGTTGTCATGAAAGATGGAGTAATTCAACAAATAGGAACTCCGCAAGAAATCTATCATCATCCTAAAAACGTATTTGTTGGAAGTTTTATTGGTTCTCCTGCTATGAATTTTTTCAAAGGGATGATTGAAGACAGCTATTTTATTGTCGGAAAAACGAAAATGAGAATTCCACAAAGCAAGTTAGAAATGTTAAAAGCTCGAAAGTATGATAAAAAAGAAGTCATTATAGGTATCCGCCCAGAGCATATTGTTTATAGCGATGTTCAACTTGAAAACACAGCCAAAGTAGCAGCAAAGCTAGAAGTCGTAGAGATGCTTGGAGCAGAGTCTATTTTATATACAGGTGTAGAAGATCAAGCTTTTGTAGCTCGCGTAAATTCTCCAAAAGAATTCACTATTGGAGAGACAATTCACTTTCATTTTCAGTTAGAAAAAGCCAGCTTCTTTGATATTGATACGGAAGAGTGCATTAGTGACTATAAATATTAGTATCAAAGAGCAAAAGCGGATTCAAAAATATTTTTAAATTTTCTGATAAATATATTGACGCTTAAAACATTAAAGATTAATATAACAATATATAACATTACATAATGTTATATATCTTATTAAAAATTAGAGGAGTGAAAGTATGAGTAGAACTGTTGTAAATGTAAAAAGTGATGTGCAAGCGGTGTTAAATGAATTAGAAAACAAAAATATTCGAAACATTTTCTTTGTAGCATGCGGAGGATCTTCAGCAATTATGTATCCAGCAAAATATGTACTAGATCGGGAAGCTACAACCCTTACTTCAGACTTATACAGCTCAAATGAATTCATTCATCGTAACCCTCGACAACTAGGAAAAGAATCTCTCGTCATTTTATGCTCCATGTCTGGCACAACTCCTGAAACAGCAGAAGCAGCAACGTTTGCTAAAAGTAAAGGAGCTTACGCTGTTGCACTAACAAACGAACCAACTTCTCCACTTGCTCAAAATGCAGATAGCGTAATCAAATATGAGTGGGGCAATGATGTTGACGCATTTGAAACAAATCTAGGTGTTCTTTATCAACTAGTTTTCGGTGTTTTATCTGTTGTAGAAAACAACGGAAAGTTCGCTAAAGCTGTTTCTTCTCTAGAAAACTTGCAATCTGTTTATGAAAAAGCACTTCAATATGAGAAAGAAAATGCAAGAAAATATGCTGAAGCTAACAAGGAAGAGCCTGTGATTTATACAATGGCAAGCGGGGCAAACTATGGAGCAGCATACTCTTTCAGTATTTGCATTTTAATGGAAATGCAGTGGATTCACTCACATGCTATTCATGCAGGGGAATACTTCCACGGACCGTTTGAAATTATTGATGAAAATGTGCCATTTATGATTTTACTAGGCTTAGATGAAACTCGTCCACTTGAAGAAAGAGCTCTATCTTTTTCAAAACGATACGGTAAGAAACTTACTGTACTCGATGCAAAAGAATACGACCTTTCAGGTATTGACGAAGAAATGAAAGGCTATATTGCACCGCTTATTCTAAATCGCGTCCTCAGACAGTATGCAGAGGAACTAGCAGAAGCACGCAATCATCCTTTAAGTAAAAGACGCTACATGTGGAAAGTCGAATATTAAGTCTAACATACTGAAAAATCTGTATATTTTACTTACGAGTTATACTATAATGTTTTATAACATTATAGTATAACTTAATAGTATATGATCTTATTGAAGGAGGGATAAGAAATGAAAAAGACAAAGGTTTTGGTACTTCTGCTTTTAAGTTTTGCACTTCTGCTTGGTGGATGTTCTAGTAAAGAAACAACTTCAGAGTCAGAGGATGGAAAGACCGTGTTAACATTCTTTCATAGATGGCCAAAAGAGCCAGAAAAAACATACTTCAATGATGTTGTGAAAGAATTTGAGAAACAACACCCTGACATTAAAATTAAAACAGAAGCTGTTTTAAATGATTCTTACAAAGATAAGATTAAAGTCATGACTGGGACAAACAACCCGCCTGATATTTATTTCTCTTGGAGCGATGAATTTGCTCGCCAATTTGTACGAGGAAATAAAGCTCTAGATTTAACGTCTTACTATGAAAAAGACGCTAAATGGTCTTCTCAACTCGTCCAATCCCAAGTTAAACCGTACACAGTAGATCAAAAAATTTACGGTGTTCCTGTCACAATGGACGGAAAAATGTTTTTCTACAACAAATCAATCTTCGAAAAATTGAATTTACAACCACCCACAACATGGGATGAACTTATCAATGTATTAAAAGTATTAAAAAAGAATGGATATACACCATTACAGTTTGGTAGTCAAGACACGTGGACAATTTCTCACTATGTTGGAACATTAAATCAGCGCATTGTAAAAGAAGACGTGCTTGCAAAAGATTATAAAAATGAGACAGGCAAGTTCACAGATAAAGGCTACATACAGGCTCTCGAAAAGTTTGAAGAACTAACTCCTTATTTTAATAAAAATACAAACTCGATTGATCATGAATATGCAAGACAGCAGTTTTCAAATGGAAAAGCAGCCATGATTTTCGCTGAAACAGCAGAGATTAAGCTTTTTGGACCAATCAAGTTTGAATTAGGCATGTTTAATTTTCCTAAAGTAGAAGATGGAAAAGGAAATCAAACTAACTTAACAGGAGCACCAGAGGGATTTATGATTTCTTCTAAAACAAAGCATCCTAAAGAAGCAATGGAGTTTCTTAAGTTTCTAGCTTCTAAAGATATGGGAGAGAAGCTTGTCAAAGATGTTGGGAAATATAGTGCTGTACAAAATACGGCAAATAGTGAAAATACAACGCCAGAACAGCTTGATGCTGTAGATAACATCTTAAAAGCAGAGGAAATGGCGCCATGGTTTGATATGGCGATTGATAGTCGTATTGCGGATGCGTATTTAACAGGAACACAGCTTATGTTAAACGGTGATAAAACACCGAAGCAAGTAATGAAGGATGTGCAAAAAGCAGCAAATAGCGTGCGTGCGGAGTCTAAAAAGTAAAGGAAGAGTTACTCTTCCTTCCTTTTTTATAAGGGAGTGAAAAAACGAGAATGAAATTAAATCGATTAATACCGTACTTATATCTTCTTCCAGCCTTAGCGTTTTTATTGCTTGTTTATATTCCAATCTTTCAAAATATCTTTGATAGCTTATACGAATGGAGTACCTTTTCTCCTGAAAAAGCATTTGTAGGATTAGATAACTATATTACCCTTTTCAAAGATCCTGTCTTTTATGAGGCTTTAAGAAATAACGTCCTTTATGCTGTAATCTCGATTGTTTTTCAAGTTTTCGGAGGATTAGTTATTGCGGCTATATTAGAAGATAAATTAATTCGTAGATTCTCGCCCCTTTTTAGAACGGTTTATTTCTTACCTGTCGTTGTCTCAATGACTGTTATTGCTTTGCTTTTCACTTTTTTCTATAATCCTGAAGTTGGATTGTTAAATCAGTTTCTTAAAATGATTGGATTAGAAAGTCTAGCAAAACCATGGTTAGGAGATAGTGATACAGCTATTTATGCTGTTATTGCAGTGTCTCAATGGCAGTCTATCGGCTATATTGCCATGCTATACATTGTTGCTATTCAAAAAATTCCGCCTGAGCTATACGAAGCAGCAGAAATTGATGGCGCAAATAAAATTCGTCGTTTCTTTCATATTACAGTGCCCCAAACAAAAGAGATGACATTTGTAGCTGTCATTTTAACTCTTACAGGAGCCTTTACGGTTTTTAATGAGCCTTATATTTTAACAGGAGGAGGACCTGGTACTTCTTCTGAAGTTCTTAGTACGTATCTTTATAAAACGGCTTTTTCTCAAGATATGATGGGCTATGCTTCTGCAATTGCTACGGTTATCTTAATTATTACGCTACTTCTCTCACTCTTTCAAATGAAAGCATTTAAAACAGGGAAGGGGGATGAATGATGGAAGTTCCTAAACAAAGTATGATGACTCCAGAAACGATAAGTGATGTGAAAAGAGTAAAGAGAAAAAAAGGATATAAAAGCGTAACATTCGTCTATACTGGGTTAATTTTCTACTTTCTTATTATTGCTTATCCATTATTATGGATGGTAATGAGCTCTTTTAAAAGTACAGAGGAAATTTTCACAAACAGCTGGTCACTTCCGGAAACATGGTTAGTTGAAAATTACGTAGCTGCATGGGAGAGCGGAATTTCTTCCTATTTTTTAAACAGCGTAATCGTTACAGGCTTGTCTTGCATATTAACGATTTTTGTTAGTGCGCTAGGTGCCTATGGGTTATCACGTTTTGAGTTTAAGGGAAAAACATTTATTCTTGTGATTTGCTTAGGAGGATTAATGCTTTCACCGCAAGTAAGCTTAATTCCTTTATATAACATTATTCAAAAACTAGGGCTTTATAACACACATTGGGCTTTGATCTTGCCTTATGTAGCATATCGTATCCCTCTTACAATTTTGCTTATTAGAGCTTACTTTCTATCCATTCCAAAAGAATTAGAAGAAGCAGCTCGGCTTGATGGTTGTACAAGTATAGGTATTTTATTTAGGATTTTTATTCCAATGAGCGTGCCTATTTTGTTAACAACAACTATTTTAACAGCGTACTACACGTGGAATGAGTTTATGTTTGCAATCATCTTTATTGATGATGATAGCTTACGCACGATTCCAGCTGGATTAATGCAGTTCAGAGATGCCTTGCAAACAGACTGGGGCGTACTGCTAGCAGGCTTAACAATATCAGCAGCACCAATCGTTATTTTGTTTCTATTTATGCAAAAATACTTTATCAGAGGCATTGCTAGTGGAAGTGTCAAATAAAGGAGGACTTACAGTGAAATTAATTGGCATTGGAGATAACGTTGTTGACTATTACAGAGATCAAGGAAAGATTTATCCAGGGGGAAATGCTCTAAATGTAGCGGTTTTCTATAATCGTCTTACAGATGATCCTTGTGCATATATGGGCATTGTCGGAAACGATGAATGTGCTGCACATGTTATGGATTCATTGAAGCAAGAAGGAGTTGATACTAGTAGAGTAAGAAGGGCAATTGGTGAAAATGGAATGGCTTTTGTTGCTCTAGATAAAGATGGAGACCGTGTTTTTGAAGGCTCAAATAAAGGAGGCATTCAATCAAGGCTTGGTCTTATTTTAGATGAGCAAGATATTCATTATATTAGCAAGCACGATCTTCTTCATACAAGTGTATTTAGTCGTTTAGAATACCGTTTACCACAATTGAATAAGGTTATCGATATTTCGTTTGATTTCTCGACAACCTATGAAGACGACTATTTAAAAAGAGTTTGTCCATACATTCATTATGCCTTTTTCTCAGGAAGTGATTTATCTGAAGAAGAGTGTATGGAACTAATGAAAAAAGCTCATTCATTAGGAACAAAAATGGTTTGTATAACACGAGGTGGAGAAGGGGCTCTGCTTTCTACTCATGATAAGATATTTAAACAACCGATTATTCCCACAGAAGTTGTTGATACATTAGGAGCAGGAGATTCTTTTATTGCAGGATTCCTTTCTTCCTATGGGGAAGAGCAAGATGTAGTTAAAGCAATGCAAAAAGGAGCAACTGTTGCTTCCCAAACGTGTCAAAGTTATGGAGCTTTTGGATATGGAAAAGAGTATAATCCAAATTATAAAATGGTTCAATAAAGAAAGACTCTGCCTAGTTTAGCAGAGTCTTTCTTTATTCATTTGACATTGAACTATCAATTGTAAATGTTACGCGATTTGCAGGGTAGTAAAGAAAAGAAGAGTGAATGGGTCTTTTTTGAGCATCATAGGCCACTTTCTCCACTTTAAAGAGAGGTTCTCCTACTTCACAATTTAAATGCTTTGCTTCATCGGCATTAGCAAATACCATATTTAATAACTTTTTGTTATGAACAGGGGTTACGTTATAATGCTTCTTAATGGTTTCATACATTGAAACAGAATTATGAACATATTCATTTAACTTTGGTAGCAATTCTAAAGAGTAATGAGAAATTTCTAAGGTGAGGGGCTGGTCATCGTAAAATAAAATACGCTGTAGCTCAAGAATATCACTTTCAGGAGAAATGGACAAAATATCAGCAATGTTTGCTTTTGCTGCTTTAAGGCCAAAAGACAGCATTTTTGTTTTGGGCGCTTTTCCCATTTCAGACATATATTCCGCATGTCCATTGACAGCGAATAGCTCTCTTTTTGCTTTTGGGTACTGTACAAATGTGCCTTTTCCTTGCTGACGTGTAAGAAGTCCGTCTTCGACTAAATCCAATATAGCTTTCCTGACAGTAATACGGCTTACTCCATATATATCACATAAATCTGTTTCAATCGGTAGTTTCTCTCCTGGTGAGTAAACGCCTTTATTAATATCTTCAGTAAGCGTTTGTTTTAATTGAATATACAAAGGTGTCGAACTATGAGTGTTTAGCTTCATGTTTTCCCTCCTTTTAAACAACTTTGAACTTTGATTATACCATAACGTCATGTGATGTTATAAGACGAATGAAGGTTTAAATCATTTAATTTAAAGTGTGATGTATTTTATAGTGGGGGTCTTGAAGATATGATGGATCATACAGAAGAAAAATATGAAAATCTTGATTTGAAATTTACGAGTACGCGGGCCTATCTGATGAAATTTTACAGAGGAGGAGAGATGGCTGATAAAAAAGTGTATATATCCATTATTATGGTCAGCTATTTGCTTAGCTCACACTTATATGTTTTCAGTTAGCGGGATATGTAAATTTATAGGGCGATAAAAAGTCTTGTTCTAATATGAATGAGCCTTTTTTTCTTTTTCATACTTCCTTTTTAATTTTCCTTATTATTCTCTTAAAAAACGCTCGTAAAAGCATATGTATTTTCAAGGACATTCGTAATTTAATTTTCAACTTAAACAAACATTAAAAGGGCTAGAGTTGTTATAAAAGAGAAAAGTCTTTAAAAGTAAACTTTTATGGACGTGCACTTTATGAACTATCTGTTTGAGTTCACTTTTTATGGAATCACAAGGTAAGTAAAAGTAAGTAATGAAGTAGTTGAAGGAAAATAATGATTTTTTTATGAATAAGTGTACTTACAGGTGGATGTTTGGTGGCTTGACATTTCGGAGAATTATTTATCATCCATTATCTTAGATGAAAAGAAATTCTTTCGGGGAATATGTTAATATAAGGTTGGTACCCTCTTTCGATCTCATCGTATCTAAGATATAATTTTCAAAAGATATTCCCTTAAAGATTGGAGTGTTACCCCATTACCCTAAATCATCAAGAAACGAAAGTTCACAACAGAAAGAAATTCCCTATAATCCTCTT
Organism: Priestia filamentosa; assembly: GCF_900177535.1. Lineage (NCBI taxonomy): Bacteria > Bacillati > Bacillota > Bacilli > Caryophanales > Bacillaceae > Priestia > Priestia filamentosa. The sequence continues at coordinate 1,016,315 of NZ_FXAJ01000002.1, read as the reverse complement.
GATAATCATCATACTGTTAGCCTCCTGCTGTGCCTATTATATTTACTGGAGTGGTTATAAGAAAACCACATTTTTAGAATCTTCGTCTCCAAATCAAATCAATAGTGTAAAACTTGTTCAAATTGGAAATAGTCTTTATGCTAGTCCTGAGAAAATAGAAATTTATTTTGAGAACAAGTATTATCATACAGAACGAGTAGAAACCGTAGATATTGCGAATCATTTGGCAAGTAATGTGAAGGAAATGTATGAAATCACGTGGAAAAACGACGAACAAATTCAAATTAAGATGAATTATGAACGAATCACTAAAACATTAGATTACGATTTTAAGGATCAAGAGAGCAAAATGAAATTTGATTATCATTACTAAATAGGATATAAGGTGGAAAGAACATTCTATAGTATTATTTGTACACAATGGAGTTGTAAAAGTGAATCTTAATAAAAGAGCAAACCCGTTGGTAAACGACAGGTTTGCTCTTTTTTAATGCTAATAATATAGTTTATATAAACTATATTATTGAGCCTTTTTTACCTTAAAAAATTTTGCTGAATAAATTCAGTTTCTTCTGTTACAGTCAGGCGTCCATAAGCTTTTCCCACGCCTCCACCTTCACGATTCCAAAAGTAGTTATGTTCCTCAATAATATGTTCATAATTACCGTTCTTCCAATGATTAGCCATTTTTAAAAGCTCTTGACTATTAGATGGTTGAACGTTGTTAATTAACTCAATAACTTCGTCTATAGATTCTGGAGTCATTCTTACGGCTCCCGTTTTTCTTTCAGCTCTTACTTTCTGGTGAGTCATCTTATGCATAATGCTCTCAATGTCTGTTCCTGTAGGATTTTCAGGAACTTCAAATGCTTTCTCTTGTTCATGAGTCTTTTTATTAGTGTTTTCATCTGCAACTTGAGAGTTTTCTGGATTCTCCTGTTTAGTCGTTTCAATAGATTTTGAGTCTTCATTCTGTGCTTCTTGCTCACTAGGATTGTACATTAATTTAAGAACAAAAAATCCGACTACAATAAGTGCTAATAAAGTGAGGGACGTAATTTTTAAAAGTTTCTTCATCTTTTTCTCCTTTATAACTAAAACTTTATATATTAAACAATTTCACAATAATATCACATATGTTCCTAAATTGGTAATAAACTACAAGTTATATTAGAATTTTTGTTTATTTTTATCTATATACTTCACATTAAAAGGAAATATCCGTAAAAGTACACTTTTAAGGTCGTTCACTTTGCGAATTATATGGTTATATTTCCTTTTTGTAGAATTGGGAGGTAATTAATGGATAGGGGAGTTATGCTCGTTCATATTGGGGAAAAGATCCAAATCGTTTTTTATTAAACAGGTTTGCGATTTTTTTCTGCCTGGAGCATGTTTTATGTAAACTAAAAATGAATAGCGTATATATTACTGAACTCTCAGGTATATGTTAATAATTATTTGCTATTACTACGACAAATTGTTAATATGTCTATTGGGGTAAATCCCATTCTTAAATTTCAAAGGAGTTCTTTACTATGATTATTCAATTCATGCGCTATAGATAATGAGAGGTATAGACTACTTTTACAACCGACTCATATTTTTTTAAAAAATATGCTGTGGGTTTATTTGTCTATGCCTTTTTCATTTATCTATAAAACGAATGAATGAGGTGTCTTCTTTGACTGGAAAGAATAAAAAAAGAAAGAATGTACAATATGTAGGCCATTTTGAACACATTTTCAAATGTCCTATTTGTGATTCACCTATGGAAGTTTTTGAATTTAAAAGTTTAATTTGTTCACATAATCATACCTTTGATTTTGCTAAACATGGGTATCTCAACTTGATGAATCATCCAATAAAAACAAAATATAATAAAGAACTTTTTGAAGCTCGAAAAAAACTTATGGTAGATGACAAATTTTTTGAACCCCTAAGTCAAACCATTGTTCATGCTATAAATAAAGAGATCGATGTAAAAAAAGAAAACCTATCTATACTTGATATGGGATGTGGTGAAGGTTCTCATTTATCTACTGTCTGTAATATACTGAGCTCTTATAAGGATAAGGATGTTATAGGGGTAGGTATTGATATCTCTAAAGAGGGTATCTTAGTAGCTTCTCGAAGTTATAGCCATAAGGTTTGGGTGGTTGCTGATCTTGCAAATACACCTTTTAAAGATAAACAGTTTAATGTTATCCTCAATATTTTGTCTCCTTCAAATTATGGGGAATTCAACCGACTGTTAAAAGATGACGGAGTAATCATTAAGGTTGTTCCTCAAAAGGGATATTTAAAAGAATTAAGAGAAGCCTTTTTTAATGAAGCTGAAAAGCAATCTTATTCTAATAAAGAAACAGTTGAACGATTTAAAGAAAGTTTCAATTTGCTAGGTCGTTTAAGCTTGGATTATAAAGTGATATTAAATAAACCTTCTATACAATCGTTGCTGAGAATGACGCCTTTGACATGGGCTGTGAAGAAAGACAAAATGAACTCGTTTATGGAGAAGGATGTTTACCATATAACCGTTGATTTAGAAGTATTGATTGGTACAAAGAAAATGAAAAAATTGAAATAATAGCAGAGGAGAGTTTTTACTACAAAAGCTCTCCTCTATTTATTTCCGATAAAATCTATTATGTTAACTTCATTTTTTGCATTAAAAATTTGAAATTTCCTTTTGCTTTTATGCATACTTATTTAAAATCATATAGTGACTATTAGGCCATATGGTTATATTTTTAAAGTTCTCAATTAAAATAAGCATTTATATAAACAGAAATTAAGTTCCCATTGTTTAATAAAAAAGTGGAAAACGTATAATTAAAAGGTCCAGTGTGGCAAGCTTTCTTTCTTGAATATGAGGGGCAACACACAAGAAATTTTGTTTGCCCATAAGGGCATATATAAGCAGAGAATTTATATTATGTTTAATACTAAAGGAAGTGAGTAGTTATGAACAGTCCATCTTACGATAAAACACCGAATGAGAAAGAATATAACAACATGATTGCTGCGAGATTACCTGGACTAATATGGATAGTAATAGCTTATACTGTATCTTTAATATTAAAAATTAAAACCGTGCCTGCAATCGAGCAATATGTAATTTTTACAATACTCATCTTACTCTTTACAACTATCTATTGTTATTCTAATTTATTTTTACCAGGGAGATTTTGGATGTATTTTGTCTTGCAGTCATTCATCGTATATATCAGTGCTTTTTTCACACAAGATATTCCTGTAATAATCATTACTCTTTATCCCTTATTAGTTGGCCAAGCAATAGGAACCACAGGACGCAAAAAAAACTATCTATTTTTGATGATTCTTGTTTTATTCACGATAAATACATTAGTTATGGTCCCTCTTGAAATCATTGATACATTTTTGCTTATTACACTACCTACCATGGTGATTATTGTGTCTTATGCGGTCATATTCTTTAACCAGGTTAATGCTAGAATACGGACACAGTATATGTTAGAAGAAGTTGAATTGGCTCACCAACAAGTTGAACGGCTCACGCTACATAACGAGCGTCAAAGGATGGCAAGGGATTTACATGACACATTAGCACAAGGGATGGCTGGACTAAAAATGCAATTAGAAGCAACGAATGTCTACCTCACTAAGGGAAATGATCAAAGAGCAAAAGAAATTATCGTGCAATCTATGAAGAGAGTGAGTGAATTATTAGCTGATGCTCGATTAACGATTGATAATTTACGCCTGAATACTAAAGAAAAGTACGACTTCCAACAATCTATTATAGAGGAAGTACAGCATTTTACTGTTGCAACCGGACTAGAATGTCATTTTGAATTCAGGGTGATGCAACAGCTTTCCAGTACGATATCAGAACACTGTTTACGTGTTATAAGCGAATGTTTATCAAACATAGCACGTCATGCAAAAGCCACAAATATTTGGATAAGGATTGAAGAAAAGGAAAAGGTTCTTTTCATTTCAGTGAAAGATGATGGGATCGGTTTTAATACTGATATGAAAATAAACAAGGATGGTCATTATGGCTTGTTAGGTATTCGAGAAAGAGTACGTATTATAGGAGGAAAAGTAGACATTGATAGTAAGAAGGATAAAGGAACAAATGTACAAATTAACATCCCACTGCAAGGAGCTGAGTAAATGCAACATAGAATATTAATTGTAGATGATCACCTTGTAGTGAGAGAGGGTCTTAAACTACTTATTGAAACAAGTGATAAATATGTAATTGTAGGGGAAGCCGAAAATGGGAGAATGGCTATTGATCTAGTAGAAAAACTAAAGCCAGATGTCATTTTAATGGACTTGTATATGCCAGTAATGAGTGGATTAGAAGCCATTAAGGAAATAAGAAGAACAAATCCTGAAATCCCTATTGTTATCCTTACTACTTATAACGAGGATCAATTGATGATGGAAGGAATTGAAGCAGGAGCGAAGGGGTATTTATTAAAGGATACAGGTATAGATACTTTATTTGAATCCATCGATTCAGCCATTAGGGGAGAGACTTTGCTACAACCTGAAATCACAGAGCGAATTCAAAACTATAAGACAAAACTTCGAAAAGAGCAAAGTAAAGCTAAGATAATGTTAACACCAAGAGAAATGACCATTTTACAAGCTGTTGCACATGGTTCTACAAGTAGAGAAATTGCTTATGACATAGGGATTGCAGAGAGAACAGTAAAGTCTAAATTAACCAGTATCTATAATAAATTAGGAGTTGATTCAAGAACTGAAGCTGTAGCTGTAGCCATTCAATCCGGTATCATTCATTTATAAAGTGAACGCGGACTCGCAAAGAAAAAAGAAGAGATGATTCATCTCTTCTTTTTGTGACTTAACTATGATTTTCTTTTTAAGGTTATTATAAATAATACATATAGAAAGCTAAGATTCACTGAATAAATAATCATAAGTATCACTACAGTTCCTCCAATAAAAAGTTAGAAATGTTTAAAATAGATTTCTGGAATATCAGTAAGTAAAAATAATGAAGCAGGTAATAAAAAGACCTCTACACCAGGTAGAGGTCTCCTTATTACTTGTCATAACTTAAGCTATGCTTTTTTCCTTTTTCGCTTGCTTCTTTTTTGAGTACTTCGTTTAATTTATGTCCTTCAATATCCACATTTGGAATAATTTTATCTAACCATTTTGGTAAGTACCAAGATGCTTTACCCATAAGTATCATAAGACCTGGGATGATGGTCAATCTAACAACAAAAGCATCAAATAAAACACCAAATGCGAGAGCTAATCCCATTGATTTAATCATTACGTCCCCTGCGAATATAAAGCCCGCAAACACGAAAATCATAATTAATCCAGCAGCTGTAACAACAGGGCCACTGAACTTGATACCAGCTTGAACAGATTTTCTTGCATTTCCTGTGCTCACGTATTCCTCTCTCATACGGCTAACAAGGAAGACTTGATAGTCCATAGCAAGACCAAACAAGATACCTATTACAAGAATGGGTAGGAAGGCTAAAATAGGTCCTTCTGCTGGAATTCCGAATAATTTACCCAAATAACCATCCTGTAAAATGAAGACCGCAAATCCTAGCGTAGCCGTCATAGTTAATAGGAAACCTAGTACTGCAGTCAGTGGAACGAGTAAAGATCGGAATACAACTAACAGTAGTAAGAAAGCAAATCCTACAATTAAACCAGCAAATAACGGTATAGCGTCATTTAGTTTTTCGGCTATATCAATATTAATTGCAGTCATACCCGTCACATATATGTGTGGACTACCTTTGCTATCTGATGCCGTAATATCTCGAATATCATGTACTAAGTTTGTCGTCTCTTCATCGTTAGGTCCAGTTTTAGGTGTGATATTGACAATTGCGTAGTCTCCACTTTCACTTGGTACGGGGGGAGTTGCACTAGACACATTGTCTAATTCTGTTAATTTTTTAGCAATTGTATTGATCACATCTATTTTATTTCCATTTGTATTAGATGCATCAATCAAGGCAACGAGTGGACCATTAACTCCTTTACCGAACCCTTCTGCCATTAAATCATAAGCTTGTCTTTCTGGCGTGTCTTCAGCTTTCATTCCATCATCTGGAAGACCTAATCTTAGATGAAGGGCAGGTACACTAATAGTCAATAGAAGTAAAATACTAATAATAGTAATCAACAATGGCTGACGTTTGAGGAATCTTCCCCACCAGTTGGTTGATTGCTTTTGTCTCTTTTCTCTTCCTTTTGTAATAAATCGAAAAATGCCCGACCTATTCTGATTAGGTTTCATCCTCTTTCCTATCCAACCTAAAACAGCTGGAACTAACGTAATAGAGATAAGCATGGCCATTAAAACACTGATAGCTGCTGTTAAACCCATGACTGCGAGAAATGGTACGCCAACTACAGTTAAACCGCAGAGCGCTACCATTACAGTCAAACCAGCAAATAAAACAGCTCCCCCAGCTGTTCCCGTTGCTCGGGCAATTGATTCATGAATATCTATGTCTTCAGATAGCTGTTGTCTGTGCTTAGAGAAAATAAATAATGCATAGTCTATACCCACTGCTAAACCAACCATAATGGATAGTGTCATACTTACGGACGAGATATCGAAGAAATTAGTAGCTAAAAATGTAATTCCTAAGCTTGTAGCTAATCCAATTAAAGCAGTAAAAATAGGTAATCCTGCTATCAGAAATGAAGTGAACATGACAATTAACACGATAAATGCCATAACAATTCCGATTACTTCAGATATGCCTCCAATCTCAAGGTTGAAAGCTGTAATATCTCCACTTAATTCTGTTTGAATACCTTGATCTTCTGTCATCTTGGCACTATCTTTTACTAGTTCTTTAGCTTTTTCAGTTATATCTTCAGCTTTTTCTTTATAAGTAATATCGGCATAGGCAACAGTAGCATCACTATTGATGGTGCCTACTTCATAAGGATTCGCAATAGATTTTACTGATTTATCCTGCGAGATTTTAGCAAGCGCATCTGAGATAGCTTTTTGAGCCTCTTTTGAATCAAGTTTCTCGTTCTCACTAGCACCGAAAATCATCCTTATCGACCCGAAATTAGGTGTAGATGGAAATTCTTTAGAAATGATATCAGCTGCTTTTTCAGAAGGTGTGCCCGGAATGGTCATCTCCTCATTGAACGCTGGTTTCATCGAAAAGGCAATTCCTGGGATGGCAATCATTATAATAATCCAACCACCAAGGACTTTAAACTTATGTTTGGCAGACCAGCCACCTATTTTATATAACAATCTAGACATTTCATTCTCCTCTCAATTCTATAATCAATCTATTGAACAAGATAAATCGTAACAAAGTATTTTAGTGCTGCATACGTACGTTTGGGCAGATTTATTATTTTTTATGTTTTTTATAAAAAAGAAGTTTGAAAAGGAATTAATCGGTATTAAAACCTTTGTTTTTCTTCAACGAGGTTTTCGTTTGTATAGTTTATATATAGTGCTTTATGGTTTACTTTTTAATAAAGTGGAAGTAAAAGGAATTTAAAGGAGAGGAAATGGAGATGATTTAAGGAGGGGGAAAATGGAACTTATTATGCTTTTATGTGTTTTTTTATTTTGTTTTTCATTAGTTCATTCTTAAATATAATTTTTAAGCTGACAGCAAAAAAAGATTGGATTATATCTTTGTTATTAAGTATAGTTTTATCAATTATAATAGTTGCTATTTTAGGGGTAATATGAAGAGAGAAACTAAAGTTTTAATCTGCAGTTATACATAGTCAAAAAGCCATTGGAAATAAGGATTCCAACGGCTTTTATTTCCTATAATATGTTTTATGTAAACCAACTTTATATATCATGTATATAAGTTAAAATAGTTTTATGTTCAAAAGAGAAAAAATAATTCAATAATTGCGCCTTAGTATGACTGGCAAAATCTTAACAAATAGCCATCGAGGTCTTGAACTATAAACTCCTTTTGAGTAAATCCACTATAACAATTTGTCATAAGATCCCTAAAAAGTGGAATGTTATGTTTCTTTAAATTTTCTAAAAGAATTTCTATATTTTCTATCTCAATTTGAAAATTAATTCCTCGACCATACGGATACTCAAGTTTACCAGTTTGCCAATGCCCATTACATTGCTCAATCATCATCTGAGCACCATTTAATGAAATAAATGCAAATTGGTCCTCTATACGTTCATAAATAAGTTGAAATCCAAGTATATCTAAGTAAAATCTTTTTGATTTCTGAATATCTTTCACTGATAGTTCTGGTATTAATTTATTAAATTCCATATAATTGCTCCTTCATTTATAGGCCTACTCTTTATCTTCTTATCCACCAATGTAACTTATAATAGGTTAAGATTATATACTTGTTAGATACAATAATAAATTATCCCATATAAATGAAAGCGAGAATGTATAAATGAAAATAAAGGATTATTTAGAGATAAAGTTTCCAACTCTCGAATTAGTTCCTAGTATTTATTATCAATGGAACACTGGAATCCACTTTTCACTTGGTAAGGATATTTATCAATTTAAAGAAAATAACGAACTGAATCTGGATCTATTTAGACTTGTATATAAACAAACTTTTACCATCTTTAATGAATTATTTGAACCAAATGATGATTTATTTCTTGTAACAAATGTATACAAGCATAAAACGGAAGGGAAATACCCAAGGAAGTTGAAGGTATATCAACCGTTTCTTAAGCATAAACGTTATTTAAATCAAATTCAGGTGAAGACATACCCTTACCCATTCGAGGTAGATAAAGCAGAAGAATACGAGATGTAACAATTTTCTCTACTATGCAAACGTAAGGATATACGTGTAAATGAATTACTAAAAGCAGCAAGTAATGAAGACTTTCCATTAAAACCAAAGTTCGGAGGTTACCCCGTTGGTTATCCTGATGTTTTCTTTGTAAACATTACAAAAGACATTATTTTCTTTGTCTACGATGACCGAGGGTGTGAACTTATCGCTCTCGATGTAGAACGAATACATCCTCTTTATAAAAAATACTACCATTGGATAGATGAAGCTGACAGACAATTCTAATTTAGATAAAGTAATATAAATATCTATGTCCCTTTATTTAAGAGGGGATATAGATGATTTACTATATAACAATTTACCCTCTTTTTTGTTGTATTTCAAACTAAATAACTAGAGGTTAGCTATTATTGTCTAATATGTACAATTTAAATTTTGTAAAGACGAGAAGAGGAAGTGAAGACCTTGTACCAAACGATAAAAATAAACAATTGGATTTTGGAAATTGATATTGAAGGAACTAAAAAACAATATTTAAATGATTGGGATTTATGTGGTTGTTTATATTGCTTAAACTTTTATCAGGCTATGGAATCTCTATCAGAAGTAGAGTTTCAAATTTTTAATAGATTAGGTGTTAATCCTTCAAAATGTAATCATGTTTCTCATTTTGAACCTGAAGAGAATGGGTTACACTTATATATCGGCTGCTATCATATTGTAGGTATAATCTCTCCTGAATGCATTACTGAAGCCATAGGGACGGATGAAGTCATTGAAATAAGCAATACTCTAAAGGTTAGTTTTTCAAATGATTTAGAATTCGTTCCTGATGGATTCACTAATCCTGTCCTTCAGCTGAATTTTGAGATAGAAGTGCCTTGGGTAATCTAAGGTCAATCTTAAAATCATTTTAACCTTAATAAATTGCATATATCTAAAAGGAATTTAAAAGAATTTAGAAAAGAGATGAATTATGGATACACGGAAACTCTTTTATGATATTTACAGAAATAATGTAACAGCAGAACAACATTATTTACCTTGGGCCCTTTGCATGCTAGAGAAGGATTATGAATCTCCATCCCTTTACATCTTAGCATCCCTTCAAAGCCCATATAATATATTTGAGGTTGAAGAGTACTTTAAACGGGCTATAGGAGAATTAAAAATAACTATCCCCTCTGAACAAGAATGTATAGATTACATGATCTATACGCGACTTCAAAAAATTACACAAGATGAAGACATGGCTATAACGGAAGCTTATGAACTGTATAATATGTTTTGCGAACTGGACTGTCCCGAAGAGCTAGTAGCCTGGGTTTATATAAGTGATTTGATCGATAATTTTCAGTATGAGGATAATGACTTAGAAGTAACAGAGGAAGTGCTGCTTCAAGAGATCATTAGAGAAGCTAAAAATCAACTAAAAAAGTATAGTCCTTGGTCGGATGAAAAATGAAGAGTTAATTTACTTCTTATAACTTAGCTTATGTAACTAAGTTTTTATATGTTATAGATTAAATGCTAAAAAGGGGGAAAGGAATTAATGGACCGTATCTTTAAATTCCTCAAAACATTTTCGAGTGGAAACTATAAGGATTTTGCGAAGCAATTAGGTTTTGCATCCTGGAATGAAGTCATGGAGAGTACGTTTGAAGTCTTTCGAATCCCTCCTGATGCTTCTTATTATGCCACACGATTATCAAAGGAGACATGGATTGTTTGGAATGATGAAGGTCATCCTCCATATTCCTTTTCGCAATTTGATACTTGGTATGAAGCCATTGAACATTTAAGAACAGTATTTGAGGAAGAAGGATATCCAGAGGAATGTTGGAATCCCGAGGGATTTGATACAGAGGAAGATGTCTTTAACAATATACCTGATGAAAATAAAAGAATCCAATAGCTAACTTCTGTTTTTGTATTTTATGCTAACTAGGTAGGCGCAGTATTTTCATTCCGTAGAAGATTTTATATGATATTATTTTTAATAAAAAAGGGGGGGGGAAGATGTATTGCTTAGAACCAAAAGATTACGGTAAGATACATAATGTTTTAGAAGAATCATTTAAGACTCCAACATTTGCTTTTGCTATTGCCAATCATATTATTCAAGGATCGATTTACATAAATGATATTGTAAATCCATCATCAGGATTTCTTAGAACACATTCAGGCATCTATCTTGTATTTGGTAAAGCAAATGATTCGATGTTTAATAAAGCTTTTCATAGCTATTTTATGGAGAATATTTATGGTAAAGAGCAACGATTTACTGTTTTTACTCCATCAACTGAATGGGAGTCTTTTTTTGATGGTACATTTAAACCTTATGTACAAAAAATGAGGCGTTCTAAGTATAAATTTGTTTCTTCAACATTTGATTCTAAATATAACCTGCCAAATTCCTATCATTTAAAAACCTTTAATCCTAATATCTTAAGGAAAAGCGACAACTTCAATGAATCATATATATTGGAGTATTGGGGAACAGAGAGTAACTTTAATAAAAATGGTTTAGGTGTTTGTATTATGGATAGAGAGAATATTGTAGCAGAATGTGTTTCCATATTTCACAGTGGGAAGACGGCTGAAATAGATATTATTACGAATCCTAACTATAGAGGGCAAGGCTTAGGAACCATAGTAGGGCAGGAGTTTATAAAGCAATGTTTAGACAAAAATGTTCTACCTGCTTGGGATTGTGATATTAATAATGAATCATCAAAAGTGTTAGCCAATAAACTAGGATTTTTTAATGAGGAGAATTATGCCTTATATGTATTAAAATGAAAAGCCCCTTTTTATAATGGGGCTTTTTTGTTTCTGCCGATAATTTGTATTATGTTGATTAAGTATATTAGAGTAAAATACTCTCTGAAACAATAGCAAAACTTTATCTACTTTATTTCATCATTTCTAACTTTTTATAAAATTCCCTCTTAAGACACTATAAACATGTATATTGGTATAAAAAAGTATACTATACCACAAAAATGTGCGTACTTGTTCAGGCGTTTTATAGGATTTATTATAAATGTACAAACGGAAATTATATAAAATTGCATGTTGACTAGTCTTTAGTTGCACGCTATAGAGAGAAAAGATTCCTTTAAATGGTTCTTTACTTAATATTTAAAGAAGGATTGATTTCATATGAACAACAAAGATAAGAAACAAGAAATTTTAGACGCATTTACATTTCGTCATGCCACAAAAGAATTTGATCCAACCAAGAAAATTTCCGATGAAGATTTTCAATTTATTTTAGAAACGGGTCGCTTATCTCCAAGCTCAGTAGGGTATGAACCATGGAAGTTTTTGGTTATTGAAAATGACGATTTGAAAAAGAAATTAAAAGCTGTTTCTTGGGGAGCACAAGGTCAAATCCCTACAGCCAGTCATTTCGTTATTATCCTTGCTCGCACAGATGCAAGATACGATTCTGAATACGTTTTAGATCTTCAAAAGAATGTAAAAAAAGTGCCAGACGATGTATTAAAAACATTAATGCCTCGCTATAAGGACTTCCAAGAGAATGACTTTCATTTGTTTGAAAGCGAACGAGCTTTATTTGACTGGGCAAGTAAACAATCATACATTGCACTTGGAAATATGATGACGTCGGCTGCTCAAATTGGTATCGATTCTTGTCCAATTGAAGGGTTTAATTATGATCAAGTCCATGAAATTTTAAAAGAAGAAGGTCTACTGGAAGAAGCTAAATATGATATTTCCGTTATGGTAGCGTTTGGCTACCGGATTCATGAACCTAAGCGTGAAAAGACAAGAAGAAGTATGGATCAGGTCGTGCAGTGGGTAAAATAACACATAAAAATATAAGGCGTGATAGCTTTGCCATGCCTTATATTAATGCCCTTATTATATAACTATAAAAGTGTAACAAAGAGAAAAGAAAAAGCGTAAAACCGTTATTACTCAATGGGTTTACGCTTTTTTACTTCCTGTAAGATCTATTATGTAAACTAATTTTGTATATGGGGGGAGCGTCAGGAAAATGTGGATTTACAACGTTAAGGAAATTTCAATATTAAAAATAAGCCTAATTTCTCAATGTAATGCGAAGAAGTTAGGCGTTTTTCATTGCTCTATTAAAGCGTCCTGTAATTGAACAAAGTGAATGGTATCTGTAAAGGTTCTAGGGGAATAATATTCAGTAAATAAATGGAATGAATTTCTTTGTAACCCTACTGTATTTGTCAAATTGACTTCCGTATTTTTCTGACAAATACTTATCTAAAAGGGGTATGTTATAAAAAGTAAACAAGCAGAACAAAATTATCGGTATGGTCATCGCCCAAGGTGTTCTAGTAAATAAGGCTAAAGCTGTTACCCAAACTAGATCTCCAAAGTAATTGATGTGCATGGAGTATTTAAATAACCCTTTGGTATACAATTTCCCTGTGTTATCAGAGTTCTTTTTCCATTCATTCCGTTGCAGTTCAGAATAGGTGTTAAGAAATGAACCAAATAAGAATAGGAAAATATATATTATATCTAGTAGTGTTAGAGACTTATTAGTCGTTAGAGAAAAAAGTGAAAAACCAATATAATATAACGAAAAAGCTAAAGGGATAGTAAAAGCTTCCCCCCATGGAATTTTTCTTTTTAATAGATAAAATATTGTAACATACATACGCCCATATACAATTAAAAACAAAATAAATAAGATAGTATTTCGTGTATGATTACTTTCTGAAAACCCCCATCCAATCCATTTATTTAATTGTTGTCCACCCTGAAATAATAAAAGCCATCCGCCTATAATTAAAATAATTGTTTCAAGGAATAGTAAAGTTATTTTTTGGGATAAGCTTTTTCCTTTATCCTTATACAAATTCATAAGAACTCCTCCCAGTAAATCAGTTGACCTTCTAATCATATTCCCACGTTAATTTTATCATAACTTCCTAAAAAAGGAAGATAATCTTGTCATACTAATCCTGAAGGGATAAGTGCTTCATGAACATGTAATTGATGATCGTGAAGTAAGAATTGAGGAAATGGTAAGACGAGGGGATTGTGATTATGAGGCTATCTATTCCGATTAGATAGAAGTGTTTACTGGTATCAAATACCCAAAACTTTAATAATTTCAGCTAACGCTAGAAGTTCAAAAGCAAATAGTACAGCAGACATATAAAATAAAAGTAAAAGGTGACTTTATACACATTGCTAAACTAAGAAAACCTACGAAAGAAGAGCTAAACAAAGAATCATTTAATCAAGCAAATGAATAGCTGAACAACCCGTCCGTAAAAGTATACTTATGAGGAAAAAGTAAAACTCATGTTATAATAAAAGAAAAGAAGAAACCACGGAGAACATAATGATAAAGCGCTTAGATTTACGTGTCGATTTTACCTTTAAATCTCTTTTTGAGACTCATGGAAATGAATCTATTTTAGCTGCTTTTTTAAATGCAGCCCTTCGCTTACCAGAGGAAAAGAAAATTACGATCGTTCACTTATTAGATCCACCCTTTAATCAAGCAAATCAAGAAGATAAACGCTCCATCTTGGACGTCCATGCTCGGTTAGAAGATGGAACTCGTATAAACATTGAAATTCAACTCAATATAAGCATGATATGGAAAAAAGAACGCTTTATTATTGGTCCAAGATGTATAGCAGTCAGATGAAGGAAGGAATGGACTGTGGTGAGCTATGTCAAACGATTACCATTAACATTGTAAACTTCCGTTATTTGTCTCATATCAATCATTATCATTCCGTTTTCCAGTTATCTGAACGAGAAGAAAAATTACTATTAACGGACATGTTAGAAATTCATTTTATGGAACTGCCTAAACTTTTAATTATGTGGCGTAGAAGAGAGATAGATCCTCGAGAAGATCAATTAGTAAGATGACTATTATTACTTGAAGCATCGGAAGATGAAGAAATCACTCAAGTACTGAAGGAGATTGCGATGCAAGAAGATCAAGTACTGAAGAAAGCAATAGATGAATGGGAGCGTGTGAGTCAAGACCCTGAAGTTTTACTGGCTTATGAAGCGAGAAGAAAGGCCTTATTGGGTGAAAAGTCTGCATTAAAACGAGCCAAAATAAGAGGCCATTAGAAACATGGCCATAGGTATGATTCGAAAAGGTATAGACAGTGAAACTATAAGTGAACTTACAGGCCTATCACGGGATGAAATTGATAAGCTTCGTCACTAATTAAAACATAGGGAAATAGGGAGATCTTTAAAGGGTCTCCCTATTTGTTGTACTGTAACGTTTTATAATTTATTTTATGTAAACTAAAAGTAAAACAGGAATAGTAAAATAACGGGTAACAATAGAATTTTGCTAACTATATTTATGAAATGTTTAAAAGATAAACTTCCAAAGTCTCCATTGCCATCTGTTCATCACACCCATCTACCAGTAGTGTGATTTCATCTCCTTCCTTGACTACTAAATCCATAATCCTCATGATATCTTTTCCATCTGCGGTTTTTCCATCTTTAGAAAGAATGATTTTACTCTCAAACGCAGTCACTTTGCGTGCAAATAAAGCTGTATGTCTCGCTTGAAGTCCTCGAGGTAATTTAACTATAAGCTTCTTCATCAACATAATCTCTCATCCTATTCTATCTGCTTGTTCTTATCTCTTTACTTCGTATAATTGGTAATATAGCTAACTTTGTATTAAATATTTCTTTAAAAAGATATAGTGATACTTTAAATGTTAGAGGTGGGTCAGCTAAGATCTACGTAAAACTGGTCCATAGCCTTACTCTTTTGACTTTATTAATGGATTAAAGTTAAATTACTATAATATTCACTTATCTTTAGGTTGGGAATGCTGTAATTCTCCTGCATTTTCAAAAGGTCCGGAATATAAGCCATCATATAAATTCTCTTGTTATTTATTCTAGCGTACTTTTTTTATATAGCTAATGCTTATATCTTATATCTACATATGCTTCACAGTCATTTCTAAGTTGTATATACTAAAACAATAATAAGGAGGATTTATTTATGGAATTGAGAGTGTTGCGTTATTTTCTGACAGTTGCAAGAGAAGGAAACATCACCAGAGCTGCTGATTTTCTACATGTTACCCAACCAACGTTATCAAGACAATTAAAAGAGCTGGAACAAAAGTTAGGGAAAAAACTATTCATTCGTAGTAGTCACAGTATCATTCTTACAGATGAAGGCATTCTTCTTCGAAAGAGAGCTGAAGAAATCGTTGATATGGTCGATAAATTAGAGGCAGAATTTAGTTCTATGGAAGAAACAATAAGTGGTGATGTTTACATAGGTGGTGGGGAAACAGATGCTATGAGACAGATTGCAAGAGTAGTAAAAGAGTTACAGTTAAATTACCCCAACATACGGTATCACCTTTACAGTGGAAATGAAGAAGACGTGACTGATCGACTTGATAGGGGATTGCTTGACTTTGGCATTTTAATTCAACCCGCAGATTTATCAAGGTACAATTATATTAATATTCCAGCCAAAGATGTTTGGGGAGTTGTAATGAGGAAAGACAGCCCCCTTGCTGTTAAAAATACTATTCAAGCAGTGGATTTATTAAATGTTCCACTAATCTGTTCACGACAAGCCATGAAACAGACATATTCCAAAAATGAATTCGCGGATTGGTTTGGAGAAGATTTTGATAAATTAAATGTTGTCACTACATATAATCTTGCCTATAATGCTGCTATTATGGTTGAAGAAGGCCTTGGTTATGCTATAACCCTTGATAAAATAGTGGATACGTCTAGTGATAGTAACCTTTGTTTTAAACCTTTAGAGCCTAGACTTGAATCTGGCTTAAATATTGTTTGGAAAAAGCATCAGGTTTTTTCCATTGCTGCTAATATGTTTTTTAAAAAAATGCAGGTGGAATTTTCAAATATTTTATCAGATGTATAGGAAAATCTCGTAAACATATTAGAAGTTATTTATTATAATGTATTCCTCTTGTTTTATAAGTCTAATAAATCCAATCACCATGACGTTTATCTTATTAAGTAGTACTTCAAAATCTGTATAAAATACTGAGGAAAAATAAAAAGGCTGTCGAGGTCTTCTCGACAGCATAATCTTTAGAAAATGAATAGATTTTAGTTTTATCTTATCTAATTATTACCAAGGTTGACTTGTCGGTCCAATTGTAAACTCATTAACGTTTGTATCTTCTGGCTGATCAATTGCGAATGCCACAATATTGGCAACTCGATCAGGTGTGATACCATATTGTTCGTACAACGCAGTCATACCTTCTGAAGTATTTTTATCCGTAATCGCATCCAACAATTCCGTGTTAATCGCAGCTGGATAAATCGTTGCTGTGCGGATGTTCGTACCTTCTTGTGCAGATTCCATGCGCAACACTTCCATTAAATCACGAACAGCCCACTTTGTTGCGCCATAAACTGCACCGCCTGGATAAGCTTTAAGCCCAGCTACGGATGAAGTAGTGATGATATGTCCAGACTTTTGTGATGTAAATGTTGGCAATACTGCGGCGATGCCATTCAATACACCTTTAATATTAATGTCAACCATACTGTTCCACTCTTCAGTTTTTAATTCGGAAAGTGGTGAATTAGGCATGATTCCAGCGTTCAAGAAGATGACATCGACGCCACCAAAAGTGTCTTTAGCTAGTTGAACAAGCTGCTGACTATCATCTGGATTAACAACATCTGTGACACGATAAGTAGCTTCTCCCCCAGCTTTTTGAATTTCCTCAGTTAATGCTTTTAATTTGTCTTCGCGACGAGCCCCCAAAACAATTTTAGCACCTTTACTAGCCAATAATTTTGCGGTTGCTTGACCAATTCCAGATGAAGCTCCAGTAATTATAACTACTTTATTTTCAATTGCCATCTTTATTCCTCCTTTGTATATAGGGTGAGTTTACTCCATAGAGTTAACTCTAATGCAATAGAGAATTTTAATAATTTTAGAGGGTAGCGAACTAGCTTGTTTTTCTTCTACAAGTGCAACTATCTTCGTAAGCCTCAAAGTTCTAATTTGTTACATTTAGGAAAGCGTAAGCTATAAAGAAATAATAAAAGAGAGCCATCTGTATTTATTCATCTAAAATACAGGTGGCTCTTTCTATTAGTTAGTAATAGAGATTTCTATTTTGTTGTTTTTATGAAGTTCTTCGGTCCCGTTGATATTGGATTCTTTAAACAATCATGTTCCGTTGGGTCTTCATGCTACAAAAGGTATAAGTCTCTCTATACGGTGTAAGGTTCAATTCTTTTGCAGCAGTAAGAAAATAATACAAAACTCTTAATTCCATATAAAACTCCTCCTTAATAGCGCTTTAGTTTATATGCTCAAGAAATGCCTAAAAGGAATTTCTCGATATAAGATATAAGTATTTGATATATACAAAGAGCACGCTAGAATAAATAGCAAAGCAGTTAATAATTTTCGTTGAATGAGTCTACTATCTCATCTTTCTATTAGGTTTAAACTTTCAGAAAATTTAAAATGGGATCGTTTAGCACAAATTATTAAAGCTTTACAGTAAAAAATTAAGAAAGGAGTTATTTTAAAATGAAAAAAAATCTATTATCAAGCGTGTATTCACGGTGATAGCATTGGGCTTGCTTTTATCCGTGATCATTGTTGGCATTGCATCCCAAAATAATGCTGATGCTACATCCAAAACTGGCGATGCAGTTGCATCCACAACCAATGTTTCATACAAGCCGGACATGTCCAATGGAGCAGACAACTTTTACAAGAGCAACAAGGTAAAGAAGAAGAAGGTTTCGTTTGAAAATCAATACAACATGAAAGTGGCAGGGAATCTTTTTATTCCTAAAGGGTTGAAGAAGAACACCAAAAATCCCGCGATCATTGTCGGGCACCCTATGGGCGCGGTAAAAGAACAAAGTGCGAATCTGTATGCCCAGAAAATGGCTGAACAGGGATTCGTTACGTTGTCCTTGGATTTGTCTTTCTGGGGAGAGAGTGAGGGTCAGCCTCGCAACTCTGTTTCGCCGGATATTTATGCCGAGGATTTCAGTGCTGCGGTAGATTTCCTAGGCACCCAGTCGTTTGTTGACAAGGATCGGATTGGTGTTCTCGGGATTTGTGGCAGTGGGAGTTTTGCCATTAGCGCAGCTAAGATTGATCCGCGGATGAAAGCCATTGCAACGGTTAGTATGTATGACATGGGTGCCGCCAACCGTAACGGGCTTAAACACTCGCAGACTCTCGAGCAAAGAAAGAAGATTCTCAAAGAGGCAGCAGAGCAACGCTATGTCGAGTTCACAGGCGGTAAAACCAAATATACTAGTGGGACAGTACATGAACTAAATGAAAACTCTACCGCCATTGAGCGTGAGTTTTATGACTTCTATCGTACTTCAAGAGGGGAATACACGCCTAAGGATCAGTCGCCACAACTTACAACGCACCCGACACTGACCAGCAACGTCAAATTCATGAATTTTTATCCATTCGAAGACATAGAGACAATTTCTCCTCGTCCAATGCTTTTCATCGCAGGTGAAAATGCTCATTCCAGAGAGTTCAGTGAAGACGCCTACAAGCTAGCAGGCGAACCGAAGGAACTCTACATTGTGCCAGGTGCAGGTCATGTGGATCTGTACGACCGAGTGAATTTAATTCCCTTTGACAAACTTGAGTTCTTCTTCAAAGAAAATCTGAAGAAAAAATAATGATTTTGTTGAAAGGCATAGAGAACTTTGCATATCAAAGGAACTGTTAATCGATAGGACAGAATTAGGGGAAGTTGAAATAGATGTCGATAGTTTTGATAAAATAACTAGCCAATAGGGATTCTTATTACGTTACATGCATAATTAAGACATCCACTTAGCTATCACTTTTATCAAAAAAGTAAAATGGGAGTCTCATTTAGATTCCCGTTCTATTATGTATCTTAAATTGGCTGTCTTGTTGGATGAATGACCATCTCACTTATGGAAACCAAGAAGGTCAACTATAAAATATTTTAATTGAATCAGAGTTAACTCTAAGTGGTATTCTAACCATAAAATTTTGCATCACTTATAAAAAGTTGAAAATTAACAATGAAGAAATCGTTGTTAACATGTATGATAATCCAGCAAGTAAAGATTTTTATCATCACTCCCATTTACATTAACATTTGAGGATTATGCAGGCACAGAAAAAATTAGTTACCCTTCTAATAAATTATCTACTGAAGAGGCACCGGCAGGAACTGATCCTGCAATTGGGGACTTCACTTATTATGCTCCATGGGGGAACTTAGCTATATTTTATAAGGATTCTGGATATTCAAATAGGCTCATTAAACTAGGTGAAATTGAATCGGGCATAGAAAAGCTTGAAAATCTTAATGGCGATTTTACGATGATAATTGAAAGAATAGATTAAATTAAATTCATTCCTTTACGCTAAAATGTTAGAGTGTAAAATTGTATAATCCTGCTAGAATAAGATGGGGTAAAACTAATGAGTATCCCTAAAAAAGCGACCTCGCTTGCCAACGCTGAGGTCGCTTTTTATTTTTATTTCTTTCTTGTTAAAAGCCTGTCCTCTAGCTTACATACTGACTTATAATAGCCTAGTAAGATAAGTAAAAGTACAGGATTGATAATAGCTGAATGCCATAAATTCCACCAACCATAATGGAAATAACCCCAAGGCTCAGGTAATAATGTAAACATTTCATAAAGCAAAATGACTATCAACCAAAAAATAAAATATCGAACTTGCCTAATATAATCGCTTTTAAATGGATACCAATTGAGGAACATCATATTAACAGGTGGGATTAACACAGTATGAACAAGAAGTCCTTTCCAATCTGCACCGTCTGTAAAATACCAGTACCCATGATATTTCAAATCTATATACACATCGAAATTACTTTGAAAAGCGATTGTAAACAACCAAAGATGAACAATCTGATTTGCTGTTAACCTTTTATTTGTTTTAAAGGCAATAAAATTAACAAGAATAATGGTAATAATAAGTCCTATCATAAAATTAATTTTCCTTTTTAACATAATATATCATATATTGTAAAATAAAGGAATAGACGATTGACTGCGGGGGGCCTGTCAACAAAATGACATACCCCCCCCACTAAGACATTTTATGGAGAATAAAAAAACAGAAATACACATTTAACAATAAAAGAAAACCTTCATTTATAAGTGGGACTGAGCAAAGGGTTTCTTTTTATTATTGGGGGAAATTCAACAGTGATTAGTTACCATAATCCGCATTATCGCCATCAAAAAAGGATTTTAAGATTGAAGATCTTTTTTCAATCCATAAACAAAACAAACTAATAATTAAGTAAAAGTCCCTTATAACTTAGATTGAGAATTATTTGTTTGTCTAATTGCTTGTTCCACTAAATATTGATATCCGTAAATAAGAACTGCCAAGAATACACATACAAAATACCATGTAAGATGTTTCATTTTTTGAAATTTAAATATACCAACTTTTTCCCAAATAGAAGCAAAAGGAAATGCGTTAATAAAGTCTAATATCATGTTAGTAAGTAAATATTTAGGGAAATTCCCATATGTTAATTTAAATATCCATAGTGTAGCTACATAATAAGGCCCTAATATATACGAAAAATCTACAGAACCAGGAGATAAAGGATTTTTATTCATCCACCATTTTCTTTTGTTTGCCTTAAGGCTAAGTAAACTCAAAAATAAATTAATAAAACTTGCCACAGGTAAAAATCTAAGAAATGATTTCTTCCCCATAAAAGGGACTGTTAGCCAGGGAATGATTATCATTGCTAAAGAAAAAGTCTTTTTTTTACTATAATGAGCCATAAAATTCCTTCCTTAAACTATATTTTAAATTATATTATTACCTGTTCTTTTGAATTAATGAATAATTTATCGAATAACAAATAAAAACTTGAGCAATCTACCCAAGAAGCCTCCTTTGTTTACGGACCTAATACCTACATACTGTGACGACTCATGGATTATCTGGACATAGCATGTCATTTAGTGGTTCAGTTTGGAAAGACATTCGGCACTATTACTATCAATGTAATATGTATGCGATGGATGTTTATAATAAATCAATTGATATTCTCTTATCTAAGGGGAGTTATGAAAGAGATACTTAATTCTCATTATGCGAGCTAAGAATAAATACCTATACAATTCTAGTTATCATAATAGATCTTATCAGAAGTAAAAAAGCGTAAAACTATTGAGTAACAAACGTTTTACGCTTTTTATTTTTCCCTTAGTTATACTTTTATGACCCCTTTGTTTGATTCTATGTTCAACATAATTTAACTAAATCATATTTTACTTAATTAAAAAATTTATATTTGTTTCCTAATATTTTTACATTTTGTCCAATGAAAGAGAAACTATATACCAATATGATTATATTGTCAGAATATTTGATTACTTAATGATTAAAAGAGGTTTTTCAATGGTAGTGAAAAAAGATATTAAAACAGTAAAGAACTTCATGAATGGTCAATGGTTGGAATTAGCTAGTCAAAAAAATGAGTAATGATGAAAGGGGTATGTTTGTGAAAGCTGATGTTGTATTGATAAACGGAGAAGTTATTACAGTAGATCAAAAGAATACAGTAGTCGAAGCTGTGGGAGTAAAAGATAATCGTATCATAGTTGTCGGTTCAAATCAGGAGGTCAAGAATTTTATAGGAGAAGAAACAGATATAATAGATCTACAAGGAAAAACGATTCTTCCTGGATTCATTGATTCTCATATTCACCTTATTTTATATGGGGTTAATCAGTTGGCGGTAAGTTGTAAAGCTGAACACATGGACTCTATTGAGTCTTTGTTAGACAACTTGAGGAAGAAAGCTCTAAAAACTCCAAAAGGGGAATGGATACGTGCTTGGGGCTTCAATGAAACCGTTGTGAAGGAAAAGCGTTATCCAACGATCGCTGAGCTTGATGCAATTTCAACAGAACATCCCATTATTGTATCCCGTACTTGTAACCATATAAGCGTGGTGAACAGCAAAGCGTTAGAAATTGCGCAAATTCACGAAAATACCCCGGATCCTAATGGGGGAGTTATTGAAAAGAATCAGGAAGGAAGGCTTACAGGGAGGTTAATTGAAGCAGCACATATGGTAATGAACGAGGTTGCAAGTTATACAGGAAGTGAACTAATGAAAGCTGTAAAGATTGCATCTGATCATTTCATTGCGGCAGGTATAACAAGTATACATGAGGCAGGTGGATATGGCTCTGAAAGTTACCGTTTACTGCAACAAGCTGTGATGAGTAAGGATATTCGTGTCCGTATATATGCAATGATAGGTGCGTTAAATAACTCCCATGAATTTGTTAATAAAATGGTCGAAGCTGGTGTAGTAACTGGTACGGGAGATGAGAGATTCAAAGTTGGACCAGCAAAATTGTTCATAGATGGGAGTAGCACTGGACCTACAATTGCAACTCGTGAGCCATACTCCAGTGATTCTGATAATTTTGGCATTCTTTATTATAATGAGGAAGAAATCTACGAAGTTTTAGGTGAAGCACATAAAAAAGGTTACCAAATCACTGTGCATGCACAAGGGGATAAGGCCATTGAAATGTATTTAAATTGTATAGAAAAGGCGTTAAAGGACTCACCAAGAAGAAACCATCGTCATCGGATTGAACATGCGGGAGTTTCGTCACCAGACTTACAAGAGAGAATGAAAAAACTCCAGGTTATTCCTATTCCGAACCCTCCATTTCCATATGAATTTGGGGAGATATATGTCCAGCACTATGGTGAACGTGTCAATTACATGTATGCTGTTCGTGATTTTATTGATAGTGGCATCATGGCAGCAGGTGGATCGGATGCGCCAGTTACTGATTATAATCCTTTATTAGGAATTCACGTTGCTGTTAATAGAAAAAGTCAGTCCGGAATGAAAATTGGTGATAATCAATCTATCAGCGTAATGGAAGCCATTAAACTATATACTTGGAATGGCGCTTATGCGAGTTTTGATGAGGAGATAAAAGGAAGTATAGAGGTCGGAAAGTTGGCAGATTTAGTTATATTAAATGATAGCATTTTACGTATCAATCCAAATCAAATTAAAGATTTAAAAGTAGAAACAACGATTATTGATGGCGAGATTATCTACCCGAGGGAAAAATTACCAAAAATCTAATATGGCATCAAGTATCTCTATGTAATTTTTGTAGTATTATGTGGGTTTTTTAAAATAAGTGTTCTTGTAATACCAATACAGTCAATATAACTTAAACTCTGAATCCAGATAGTACAAAATAGGGTTGAGCTAACTACAATGTTTCATGAAATTAGGGTGCTAGTTAGTGCCTGCAGAAGATCGACTAACTATTAGGGAGGTATAATTTGAAAGTTATTAAACTTTTACTTTTCGTTCCGTTTATTGGATTCTTGGGTTTCTTGCCCTTTGCAAATAAGATTGAACCTTACGTATTGGGCATGCCTTTTCTGTTATTTTGGGTTGCATTTTGGATGGTGCTATCCTCAATTATTTTAACAATCGTATATAGGTTTGATCCTGATAACAAAGGTTGTGATGAAAAATGAATATATCATTAATTATTATTTTTATTTTCCTAGCCCTAGCCCTTTATTTAGGCATACAAGCAAGAAAAGGGAAGGATATGGATATGGAGCAATTTTCTATAGGAGGCAGAGGCTTTGGAACATTTTTTGTTTTCCTACTAATTGCCGGTGAAATTTATACGACGTTTACATTTCTAGGTGGAAGTGGGTGGGCCTACTCAAAAGGAGCAGCTGCTTATTATGTTCCTGCATATATTTTTTTAGCTTATGTACTTTCTTATTGGTTATTGCCCAAAATTTGGAGATATTCTAAAGAACACTCTATTATCTCCCAACCTGATTATTTTGCATCTAAATATGGAAGTCGTACAATGGGGATTATAGTAGCTATTTTAGGAAGCTTGGCCCTAATACCTTATATAGTCATACAAATTAAGGGATTAGGAATAATTGTTTCAGAAACTTCTTACGGGGTTATTTCACCAGTTTCCGCAAGTATTATAGGTGCCATCGTTGTTACTACTTATGTAATGATATCAGGTATCCATGGCTCTGCTTGGACTGCTATAGTTAAAGATTTTATGATTTTGGTAGTTGTTATATTTTTAGGTATATATATTCCTGTTCACTACTTTGGCGGAATTCAGCCAATGTTTGAAACAGTTCAGGCTGTTAAACCCGAAATGTTTACATTATCAGATCAAGGGTTAAGTCAATCCTGGTTCATCTCCACCGTTTTGTTACAAGCCGTAGGTTTTTATTTATTACCTCAAACTTTCATGGTAGTTTTATCGTCAAATGGAGAAAAAACGCTTCGTAAAAATGCGATTGCTTTACCTTTATACACCTTGCTACTACTGTTTGTCTTTTTTATAGGTTTTGCAGCTATTGTGCAAATTCCAGGTTTGCGAGGAGCTGATGGAGATCTTTCTCTTTTAAGATTATCGGTTCAAACCTTTGATCCATGGATAATTGGTTTAATTGGGGCAGCTGGCTTACTAACGGCTCTAGTGCCAGCTTCTGTTATGCTAATGGCTGCATCAGTTGGGTTAACAAACAGTTTTTACAAAGCTCTGGTACCAGAAGCTACAGAGAAACAGCAACTAATTGTCTCAAGACTAATTATTATTGGTCTATCTCTCGTTGCTTTAATAGTAACTATAACAGGTGGAGACGCACTAGCTATTTTGAATATCATGTCATATAGTTTAATTACTCAATTAGCACCAGCGTTGTTTTTTAGCCTACCCAAGAACAATATTATTAATAAGTATGGAGCAATTGCAGGAATTATTTCAGGGGTACTTATAGTTTTATATGCGACAATTTCAGGCGTAAAGATTGCTACGTTTCTGCCAAATGTGCCACATGTAATTAATGACATTAGTACAGGTATTATAGCATTATTAATAAATTTGATAGTAACGTTTATTGTAAGTATATTTACTAAAAATATAGCTATTCATGGCAAGCAAATGAAAGGAGTTAAAATTAATCCTTTTTTATGAAATAAAGCTCCTATTATTTTAAATTAATGGAAGGTTACACCTATGTATATAATATATAAGAATAATTAATAAAACCATGTTATCGGAAGAAAAGGCATTGGAATTCTTAGTTCCAATGCCTTTTTGAATATGTATGACTACAAATTAGAATTTTAGTTTCTCTCTTTATGGTACTCCTAAAATCGCAACTATTATAATTGATAAAACTATACTTAATAACAAAGATATAATCCAATCTTTTTTTTCTGTCAGCTTAAAAATTATATTTAAGAATGAACTAATGACAATCATAATAAAAAAAACAAATAAAATCATAATGAATTCCAAATTTCTCTCCCTTTAAACTATCCCCGTCTGTTTTTAACCTGGTCAAACATAAAAGATAATCTGGAAGGATAAAAACTCTGATACATACTGTAATAAGAAACAATTCTCCCTCCGTTTAATTCCATATTATCTGCTTACTATGCTATACATAGTTTGGCTCGAAAAATGACCACGAATTTTATCTGAATCTATGGATATCAACAAAAGTCAATTTATATAGAAACCGCTCTTTTCATTACTATAATAAAGGTTTATAGAAATTCTATAGAAATGTATAGAGCTCTATGAAAACAGACTATGGCATGTATTTCATCACATTTTATTAATAATAGAGAAAAAGCAAACAACGAGGGATTTTGTTATTCATCCTTGTTTATTTTTTACTTAACGCGTGCGAAGTTTAAGAACTAGTACATATATAAAACCGCTTAGTACCATTAGAAATCCATTTGCACATGTGAAAAGCCCTAAAATAGCGCCTCCGTACGCAGCTCCTTCTCCAGTTTCCCCTTGTTCAAGATGTTGAAAATGAAAGAGCAAACTACCGCTTAAAAATCCAATGATAGGGGACAAGAGCATGATAGAGACTCCCCATAAAACAAATCGCCATCGTGATCGTTTCAAAAAAATAAAAGAGCAAATGTTTAATAGAAAGATAATACAAATGAAAACAGCCCAAACAAAATTTTCCATTTTCTCTCTCCTTATCTATATATAATTTTTGACGAGATTCGTTCTAAAAAGTTTTAAAAATTTACCTTTTTTACGAAAAAGGCTTAACAGAGATGCTATAATGAACATTAATCTTCTATGATAAGGCTTACATACTAGTTCCACTATTATAAAAAAAGTGAGGGGGAGAACATGTGCAGGTAAAATTTTTAGAATATTTAGTCTTTTAAAGGTGGATTTCGAAGTTTTCTGTTTTATATACAAAGGGGGATTTGGGTCATGCTGTCGATGTTAGGTTTTTGTATGATCGCTACTTTTCTTTTTCTCGTTATTTTTAAAAAGCTCTCGGTTGTTGTTGCATTTGTGTTTGTATCTGTTGCTTTTGCTCTCATAGGTGGATTTGGAGCAAATATGGGCGAGATGATGATGGATGGGATTATAACTGTCGCGCCAACAGCGGTGATGATTGTTTTTGCTATTTTATATTTTGGATTAATGATTGATGTAGGGTTATTTGATCCAATGGTTTCTCGTATTCTTACGTTTGTAAAAGGAGATCCGCTGAAGGTTGTAATGGCAACAGCTATTATTACAATCATTGTTGGGCTTGATGGAGACGGTTCGTCTACCTTTATGATTACAATTTCAGCCATGCTCCCTCTTTATAAACGATTAGGAATGAATCGACTGATCTTAGCCTGTGTTGTTGCATTAGCAGCGGGCGTTATGAACATTATTCCTTGGGGAGGACCTTTAGTACGAGCTTCTGCAAGCCTTGGGGTTGAAGTATCAGATCTATTTATTCCGCTTATTCCTGTTATGATTTCAGGCCTTTTATGGACGCTCTTTTCCGCTTATATACTTGGCAAAAAAGAACGTGATCGCTTAGGTGTTATTAATCTAGAAACAACTCAAACAAAAGGTCTCGCAGAACAAGCTATAGCAGCTGAAAAAGGGGGGACACGCCTATTTTGGTTTAATTTACTGCTTACATTAACGCTTATGGTTCTTTTAGTTATGGAAGTATTGCCAATTCAAATTTTATTTGCAATTGCTTTTACAATTGCTCTATTTGCTAATTTTCCAAATCCAAAAGAGCAACAAGAGAAAATTTTGAGTCACGCTCATAGCTTTGTTACGATCAGTACTCTTGTGTTTGCAGCAGGTATTTTTATTGGAGTTTTCAGCGGTACAAAAATGATGGATGCTATGGCAAATTCCATTGTTTCAATTGTTCCAGATTGGTTAGGACCACACTTGGCATTAGTTGTAGCTCTAACAAGTCTTCCGCTTAACTTTATTTTTTCTCCTGATGCGTACTATTTTGGAATTTTGCCGATTTTAAGTGAAACAGCAGCAAACTTTGGTGTACATCCAGCAGAAGTGGGGAGAGCTGCTCTTTTAGGACATTCAACTGTAGGCTTTCCTTTATCTCCTCTTGTTCCAGCAACATTTATTTTAATTGGACTTGTTGGAGTGGATTTTGGAGAGCATCAAAAATTCTTGTTAAAATGGGCGATTGGAACAACTGTAGTTATGACAATAATCGCTGTTTTAACAGGAGCTATTCCATTTTAAAAACCAAAAAGCGACGATGATAAGAGTCATCGTCGCTTTTTGGTTGCGAAAGAATATACATTTTACTATATCATACTAACGCTACTATTCTGTTTAAATCTTGATAAATATAATGTGGTTTCTATAGGGTTTTGAAATGTAAAAAGGCGGGAAAGATATTTGTAAGCGTTAACAAAAATATAACTCTCTTTTTTTAAGAAGGGTAGAGAATTTGAAATAAAGAAACATAAGAAGAAGGAATACGGCATCAGAGCAAGAATAGACTAAGAACCTTCCCTAAACTTTTTATGGAAAATAAATGAGAGCCGTTTTTATTAGTTTTTTTTCTAAAGAAAAGGGTAAATAAAAAATAAGTCGGAAAATGTCTTTATTGTAACAATTTTGTCACACAAAAACCGTTTTATTTTTAACTTAAGTCAAAAATTCTCTCTTAATACGTAATAAATAGAGAAATAGTAAATAAATTTCATAAAAAGAGAGAAAAACCTTTTCTTTTTTTAAAAACTGTTGTAATATAAATGTAACAAAAGTAATACAAAGAAAATTTACGTTACATAAAGATATGAATTTAAAATTGAGGAGTGATTTAGAAATGAAGAAAATTGGACTAGTATTATCATCAATCGCAATGTTTTTTGCTCTAAGCACAGGAGCTACAGCCCAGACAAATTCTCAAACACTAACAAATGCAAATGCGATTAAAATCGCCGCTAGCGCCAGCGATCATTTCTGGAATGCCCTACACGGTTATAAAAAAACACCATGTACACAAGGCACATTTAACTATAAA
This sequence comes from Priestia filamentosa, assembly GCF_900177535.1. Lineage (NCBI taxonomy): Bacteria > Bacillati > Bacillota > Bacilli > Caryophanales > Bacillaceae > Priestia > Priestia filamentosa. Next base: position 987,082 of record NZ_FXAJ01000002.1, on the reverse strand, counting down.
GGAACACCATACACATACCTTTGCCCAGAATTTGATACTAAAGCAGAATTAACAAACTACTTATCTGAAACATTTACAAATAACGCAGTTGAAAAAGGATTAACAAAATACAGCTACATCACATACAATGGCAAACTTGCTCACCCAGTTGGCGACGGATTCAGCATGCTAGAGTGGACAAAAGCGAAAGCAAAACTTGTTTATCAAACATCGACAGTTCGTTCTTATGAGTTTACAGTTCCAACAGTTGATGGAGCAACTGTAAAACGTACTGTAACATTCTACAAAGCGGGAACACAATGGAAAGTAAATAAATTTGATGCAGTTCAATAAAATAGAAAAAAGCAACTTGCTTCTATAGCAAGTTGCTTTTTTCTATTTATAGAGATTTTAAATAAGAACTTTATCAATTAAGTTTTTATACAGAGCACCTAAAATTGAATTTCTCTAAACTGTTTTGGAGTTAAGCTTGTATGTTTTTTAAAGGTTGTCATAAAGTGGGTGTCACTATTAAATCCAGCTTCAATCGAAATTTCTTTAATAGATATGTTTGTGTTTTGAAGTAACCTTTTAGCATAGTTGATTCGGAAGTTGATAATGTATTCATATGGTGAGAAGCCAGTGTACTTTTTAAATACACGGGAAAAGTGGAAAGGAGTTAAGTGAACATACTGAGCTAACTCTTTTAGGTTAATCTCATTTGTAAAGTGATTTTCAATATATGAAATAGCATGTGTAATTACTCTTTCTTGAATATCCGTTGTTTCGTGTGAGACTTCATTCAATTCATACATGGTTTTATGAATATTCATAGAGATTAAATGCTCATTAATATTTGCTTTTTCTGCCATACGGACAATTTGACTCATGCATTCTGGAATCACAAAATTGTTTTTAATTGAAAAAGTACAGCCGCTTTTTTCAAAGAGTAAATTAAAATAATGCTCACTAGGTATGCCAGAGAAATGAAACCATTCAAAAAATACGTCTTCATTTGCCTGGTACATATGAGGCTGACAGCAGTTAAGAAAAACGAGCGTATCTTTTGGGGCTTGAAACTCCTGATTTTGGTATCGAATTGTCATTGATCCCTTTTTGATCAACATCATAAGGTAGTTATTGTAATGCTCTCTTTCTATAAAATATGTATTGTTACAGTAGAATAGCCCTGAATCATGTAAACAGTAAAGGGCATTCTTTGCAAACTCGCTTGGGATATGAAAGAAGATTTCAGATTGATTTAGTACACCTTTTTCAATGATTTTCATATTAGTTCTCCTTCTAATAGAAATGATGTTAGCTACATTATAATGTAGATTTATTAAATGTTTGAAAACGCTTCCCTGTATAGCAATATTGTTAAGTTACTAAGCAATATAACTTAGTGTATTTGTGTTTTTATTATAATAAAATGAATTTACGGAAAGCAATAAGTAATAGTAATATTCAAAAAAGGGGAGATACATATGAAAGAAATTAGAATTGGACTTGTTGGTGCTGGATGGATGGGGAAGGCTCACACTAACGCGTTTTTAAATGCACTAATGCTGTATGGCCCACAAGCAGGAAAACCTGTTTTTGAAGTTGTTGCAGATGTGAACGTTGAAGCAGCGAAAACGGCATGCGAAAAATTAGGTTTTGCAAGATGGGCAAATAATTGGCAAGAAGTTGTGACAGATTCAAATGTGGATGTCATTGATATTGCGACACCAAATGCTTTTCACTACGAAGTAGCAAAAGCAGCGTTAGAAAATGGTAAACATGTATATTGTGAAAAACCACTGACACTTTCTGCAGAGGAGTCTAAAATATTAGCCGAACTTGCTAAACAAAAAGGTGTTGTCAATTATGTTGGTTACAATAACGTAATGAATCCTGCAAACGCTTATATTAAAGAACTTGTTTCTTCCGGAAAATTAGGTAAGATTATGAGATTCTCTGGAACATATGATCAAGACGGTCTGCTAGACCCGACATTGCCGATCACATGGCGTCATGTTAACAAACATTCTGGAAGCGGTGCTCTTGGAGATCTTGGCTCTCACTTACTTAGCGTTTCTCAGTTTATCCTTGGTGATATTAGCCGTGTAAATGCTTTATCGAAAATTGTTATTCCACAAAGACCCGTACAAGCTGGTTCATCAGAGTTAGCGGATGTAGAAAATGATGACTTGATTACGATTCTTGCCGAGTATAAAAACGGGGCAGTTGGTACAATAGGAGCAAGCCGCGTTGCAACAGGACGAAAAAACTACTTAACGTTTGAAATTCAAGGTACAGAAGGTTCCGTTTGCTATTCACTAGAGAGAATGAACGAAGTAAATGTTTATTTTGCATCTGATGACAGTGCTGACAGAGGATTTAGAACCGTATTCCTTGGGCCAGATCACAAAGGTTACAGTGCATTCTATCCAGCATCCGGAATTGCAATTGGGTACAATGACATGAAAGTTTTAGAAGTACATGAGCTGCTTGCTGCCATTTCAGAAGGTAAACCATATGCATGCGATTTTGAATTTGGTTGGAAAATTGATGAGATTGTAAGCGCTATTTTAAAATCCGCTTCAGAACAATCGTGGGTAGACGTTCAAACATTAGTAGAAGTGAAATAAAGGAGGAGAAATAAAATGGAAGTTAAAGTTGGCACAGCACCAGATTCTTGGGGAGTATGGTTTCCAGAAAACGAGAAGCAAATTGATTGGGAAAGATGCATGAATGAAATGGCGGAATCAGGATATCAAGGTATTGAATTAGGGCCATGGGGATATCTTCCGAATGAGTATGAGAAGTTAAAAAATGAACTTGAAAAAAGGAATCTCGAATTGACGGCAACAACACTTGTAGGAGATCTTATGTCTGAAGAGAAAACAAGAGAGATGATGGATCTACTAGATGAGATGGCTAAACTTCAGCTCCAATTTGAAAGTGCAAAATATGTTGTTTTAATCGATGACTGCTACACAGACCTTTTTACAGGTGAGCTAGTAAGACCGCGAACTTTGAACGATGCTGAGTGGAGTAATTTTGTGAGTAATATTCTGAAAATACGCGATTATGCCAAAATACAGTATGGCTTAGAAGTCGTATTCCATCCACATGCTCAAAGTCATATCGAAACAGAAGAACAAATCGAGCGTCTTTTAGATGATACAGATATTAATCTTTGCCTTGATACAGGTCATCATGCCTACGCAGATGGAGATCCTGGGGCATTTATGAAAAAACATCACAAAAGAATACCTTATTTACATGTAAAGAGTTGTGATTTAAAAATACGAGAAAAAATGCAGAGAGAAAATTGGCCGTTCGCTAAAGCAGTAAGCAATGATATTATGTGTGAGCCAGAACTAGGTGTTGTTGATATGAAAGCATTTGTAGAAGTGTTAGAAAGCATTGACTTCAAAGGTTGGGCAATTGTAGAACAGGACATGTACCCTGCACCGTTTGACAAACCATTCCCAATTGCGAAAAGAACAAGAGAATACTTAAAAGTTATTGGCATGAGTTAATGGATTGGAGCCTATGAAATAGGCTCCTTCCTATACTTGCAATATTTTTAAATATAGAAGAGGTATATGTGGCATGTTCATTACCGCTAATGAGGTAATGAGATAGATAAAATCAATATCACTAAAAGGGGATTTTAACTATGCGAAATGTGAAGGTTTCCGATGAGTCAATTCAAGTAAAAGTTCCTGAGAAAAAAGATCCTCGAAAGTTTTTAACATTAGTCATTATTGTATCAACTTTTGGGGGATTATTGTTTGGGTATGATACTGGAGTTGTAAATGGAGCACTTCCTTTTATGGCTCAGCCTGATCAGTTAAATCTTACGGCTTTTACTGAGGGAGTAGTAGCAAGTTCTTTAGTATTAGGGGCTGCTTTTGGTTCATTATTTGGTGGTCGTTTATCAGATAATAAAGGACGCCGAAAAAGCCTTATGTATCTTTCCATTCTTTTCTTCTTTTCTACACTTGGTTGTGTATTTTCGCCAAATTTAGCTGTTATCGTGTTTTTTCGTTTTCTATTAGGCCTAGCTGTTGGTGGCGCTTCTGTTATTGTTCCATCATATCTTGCTGAAATGTCTCCTGCCGATAGGCGTGGTAGAATGGTAACTCAAAACGAATTGATGATTGTAACAGGACAGTTTCTTGCTTTTATGATTAACGCCATTATTGGAAATACTTTTGGAGACACAGGGCATGTATGGCGCTATATGTTAGTGATTGCTGCATTACCAGCCATTGCATTGTGGATTGGAGTAGCAATATTACCTGAAAGCCCACGCTGGTTAGTGACAAAAGGAAAATTAGGGGATGCACTGCAAGTTCTTCAAAAAATTAGAAAAGAAGGACACGCCCAGCAAGAGTTACATGAGATTAATCAATATATTGAAGCGGAGAAAAAAATCGAAAAAATTGGATTTAAAGATTTAAATACCCCGTGGATTCGTCGAATTGTCTTCCTTGGAATAGGGATTGGTGTCATTTCACAATTTACAGGTATTAACTCCATTATGTACTACGGCACAAAAATTCTTCAAGATTCAGGATTTGGTACAAAAGCCGCTTTAATCGGCAATGTAGCCAACGGACTGATCGCGGTAATTGCGTGTATCATTGGAATGTCGCTTATGAATAAAGTGAATAGACGTGCTATGTTTCTCTTTGGTTTAACGGGTGTAACTTTGTCTCTTATTTTAATTGGTATTTCTTCTATTGTACTGGAAGGATCTTCAATGCTCCCCTACATTACCTTATCTTTGACAGTTCTCTATTTAGCCTTTTTTCAAGGAGCAGTTGGTCCATTAACATGGTTAATACTTTCAGAAATTTTCCCTGCGCGCCTACGCGGTCTAGGGATGGGAATTGCTGTTTTATGTTTATGGCTTGCGAACTTCTTAGTTGGGCTGTTTTTCCCTGTACTGCTTAGTGGAGTTGGAATCTCAGCAACATTTTTCGTATTTGCTGTTTTTGGTATCATCGGTTTAATTATGATTGCTAAGTTTTTACCAGAAACAAGAGGGTTATCATTAGAACAGATTGAGCGTAATTTTAAAAGAGAGTCAGAACTAAAAATATAAAGAAACTAACTCTACACTTGTAAGCGCTTCAAATAAAAATGGAAATCAACGAGATTAAAATTCAGAAATTTCATTTAAATGAGCTGAGAATCTAGAAATAAAAAGCTTAACACCGTTTTATAATGGTTGTTAGGCTTTTTTATTTTCTGAATTTACAAGAATAAGAGTATACTAATAGGAGCAAGAGACATCTTCATAAAATACATAGCTAAAGTTGAAAGGAATGGGGGAACTAGTGATGATTTATTTAATCGCTGTTTTACTTGTATTATGTCTGGCCATTGTATTATTTATCAACTTTCATCCTGTATTTGGGGGAAGTGTAAAGAAAGAACAAAAGGAGAATTATAGTAGCCTTAATAATTATAAAAATGGAAGATTCATAAATTTAGTACCAACGAATGAGAAGGTGGGTGTTGGTGATATGTTCTCTATGCTTAAAGATTCTTTTAGGAATAGAGAAGAGCGCAAACCGAATCAAAACCTCCCTATTGTTGAGGTTGATTGGAATAAAGTCAACAGTGAAAAGGATAGTTTAACTTGGTTTGGTCACTCTGCTTTTTTACTTAGTATTGATGGGAAAAAACTGCTCGTCGATCCCATGTTAGGTTCCGTGGCTTCACCAGTTTCGTTCGTAGGAAGTAAACGTTATAGCCAAGATACATTAACAATTATTGAACGGTTACCTCGTATTGATGCTGTCCTTCTTACTCATGATCATTATGACCACCTTGATTATCTGTCAATCCGAAAGTTAAAGAATAAAGTGGAACATTTCTTTGTTCCTCTCGGTGTTAGGCCGCACCTTCTTCGGTGGGGCATTGTCAAAGAAAAAGTCACTGAACTAAACTGGTGGGAGGAAAGGGAGTTTCGCGGCTTAACAGTAGCGCTAACACCATCAAAACACTTTTCTGGAAGAGGGGTTTTTAATCGAAATACAACTCTATGGGGAGGATGGGTTGTTCTTGGACAAAAAACACGTTTTTATACGAGCGGAGACGGGGGATATGATGCCCATTTCAAGGAAATCGGAAAAAAATATGGACCGTTTAATCTGACCTTGATGGAAGGTGGCCAATATGATCGACGCTGGTCTGATATTCATATGAAGCCCGAAGAATCTGTGCAGGCTAATATCGATGTAGGGGGAAAGCAGATGATGTTAATCCATTGGGGAGCTTTTACACTTGCTTTTCATCCTTGGACGGAACCTGTCGAACGGGCCTTAATAGAAGCACAAAAAGAGGGGGTGAATATGGTAGTTCCTAGGATTGGAGAAACTGTTGAATTAACAGGAGAGATATCACATTCATCTTCTGTTTGGTGGAGAATGTAAGTAAGGTAAATCAGCTTTTGGAAGAACAGTAAGCAAGAGGCTTTAATAAATAATAAAATTCATAGAGAATGAAGTTTTCTATAAAAATATTATGTTAACTAAAACAATGTAAAGATAAGTAGAAGAACTTTAGAAAAAGGAGCGCTTGCTAATCACGATTGAGTTCGAAAAGTAAGAAATGGTGAACAACTAAAAGAGTTTAATCAAGAAGAAATTTTAAGACCTAATGCAAAAATTAAAGAATTTGAAATATAGATCGTCTATAAATTATCCTTTTTTAAAAAGCTGATTCCTTAACAGGGGAATTGGCTTTTATATTATAATCAATCTCATTCTCGCCCATCTTGAACATGTTACTTCACTTTATGTGCGATAGAAAAACGTCGTCCAAAAATGTATATTTAGGGAAGACAGCATATTTTAGTAAGCTAAACATGATCATATTAATAGCTCTCGATTATTTTTATAAATTTGACTTAGTAAACTAAAATATTAATAATGAGTGTAGGTTATATGCTATTATAGTAACTATTATGTAGTTCAGTGAGCTAACAAATGATTTAGATAAAACAGGAGGGGTTTGTATGGAGGGCAATCAAAGACATAATCTTCTAGATAATTGGCTATCCATCATTAATGTCCAAACAAACATTGCAAATACATTAGAACGTGCACTAGAGGAACAATACAGTCTATCATTAAAAGAGTTTTATGTTCTTTATTTTTTATCACAGACAGATGATAAGCAATTAAGACTTCAGCAGTTGCAAGAGATGGTCGGATTGAGTCAAAGTGCGATTTCAAGGTTAGTTGGAAGAATGGAAGCAAAAAGCTGTGGAGCATTAGAGAGACACTTATGTGAAGATGACCGTCGAGGTATTTACACTCGGTTAACATCACTAGGGGAAGAAAAATTAAACAAAGCTTTAGCTACTTTTGAAGAAATTCTTCAATCAATCTTAGCAGAAGGAAAAATGCAAAGTGAGTGGCAATCGTTTCTAAACAAATTTCAATAATAAAGGATATGGGTATAAGAAGATAGAAATAAATATGAGGGCGCTCTTGATTCTATCTCCTACCCATTTTACTTTATAATGAATGGGGATTATTAACATTTAAGTATTCACTCAATCGTTATAGTAATACATGAATTTCTACTAAAGTTTATGTAGAATTAGCGTTTGACAGAAGAAAAATAAGATGGTAAATTATATGCGTGCGCATGCATGTTAAGTTCATCACTTTTAAGATTAGCGGTATTTATATAGATTGGTCTTTGAACTACATTGAATGATGAAATATCATTTAATAGAAGCATGATAGGGATAATAATTTAAATGCGTGCACATGCATATTAAAGTGTATGGACAATAAATAGTCCAAAAGATGATCGCTGATGTCAGATGTGGAGAAAATTTTTCATTCTCCATTTATTTTGGGTGTTTATTAAAACAGAAAAAAATGATAAAGGAGTTTTTAGAATGAACGATTTATTTACGCCTTATAAACTAAAAGGGCTGGAGATGAAAAACCGTATTGTTATGCCTCCCATGTGTCAATATTCAGTAAATGCGAAAGATGGAATTGCGACAGACTTTCACTATCTACATTATGTAAGTCGGGCAATCGGTGGAGCTGGATTTATTATAATTGAAATGACAGATGTAGAACCAGACGGACGAATTTCAGATTTCGACTTAGGTTTATGGTCTGATGATCAAATTCCAGCACTCAAACGCATTGTAGAGGCTTGTCACAAATACGGAGCGAAAGTAGGCATCCAAATTGCCCACGCAGGACGTAAAGCAGAAGATGCAGAAGTTCCTGTAGCACCGTCCGCCATTGCTTTTGATGAAAATTATAAACAACCTCGTGCACTTTCAACTGAAGAAGTGAGGGAAATGGTTGAAAAGTTCCGTAAAGCGGTACAACGTGCAGTGAAAGCAGGCGTTGATGCGATTGAAATTCATGGTGCTCATGGCTACTTAATTCATCAATTTCATTCTCCATTAACAAACAAACGTGATGATGAGTATGGAGAAGATTTAACGAAGTTTGGTTGTGAAGTTCTTCGTGCAGCTAAAGAGGAAATGCCAGAAGATATGCCATTAATAATGCGTATTTCTGCAAAAGAATATGTAGAAGCTGGATATGATATCGAAGAAAGCATCGAATTTGCAAAAAAATATCAAGAAGAAGGCGTTGATATCTTTGACATCTCTTCAGGTGGAGAAGGTCCAATCGGGGCAGGAGGACGTCCTGGAACACACGCGGGATACCAAGTACCTCTTGCAAGAGAAATAAAAAAAGCGCTTAATGTTCCTGTTATTGCTGTAGGAAGATTAGATGAACCAACACTTGCTAACGCAGTGATTGGAAATGAGGAAGCAGACCTCATTGCGGTTGGCCGAGGCATGTTAAGAAATCCTTACTGGGCATTAGAAGCATCGAAAAAATTAAACAAAGAAACTGAAATTCCTAAACAATACGTGGATGGTTTTAGACGCTAAGCTTACATTCAAATGGTATCTATCTAAGAAAAGCTTGTCATTATGATAAATCGTAAATAAGCAGAATTAAATCATAAAATATTTAGGGAAAAAAAAGGATCTTCAGTTGAAGGTCCTTTTTTGCTACTTATTTACATTAATATCCTTTAGTTCAGTAAGAAATAAATCTTCAGCTTCTTACTAGAACATTTTTAGCTTAAAGGGGGAAGAAGCATTGTCTTGTTCTGCTGATATCTTTTATCCATCCTACTATCATGTACATAATTGATAAAGCAAAGGGACAAACTTTTCAAAGTGGGAAAACTTCCTAAAAACAAAGGAATTTCGTTTGTCAGTTATTGGTATCCTCTCATGAAATCGTTCCTAGTGAAATCAATAAAGAACTATTTAAACGGGGGAGACATGAGATAGGGTTCTTCATAGTTAATGTAAAAAATTAAAAAAAATTTATTAAAAGGAGGATTGTGGAATGGAATCGATGACTTTTGTTTTATTTGGAGCGACAGGAGATTTAGCAAAAAGAAAAATTTTCCCTGCTCTGTATAATCTGTTTTTAGATGAGAAAATCCCTCCATCTATTTCTATTATTGGGTCAGGTATAGAAGAAATGTCTGATATAGATTTTCAAAATGGGGTGAGACAATCAGTAGAAACTTTTTCTCGACGATTGATAAATAACCATTCAAAAATAGAGGATTTTATAAGCTCTTTTTGTTACAAAGCCTTAGATGCGACAAATAATAAAGACTATGAAGATTTATTAGATCTTGTTCAGCGACGTGAAGAAGAACTAGGGATTCCAGAAAATCGGATGTTCTATTTATCGGTAGCACCAGATTTTTTCGATCTTATTGCATTAAATATTAAAGAAAGTGGATTAGGTTCTACGAAAGGGTGGAAGCGTCTTATTATTGAAAAACCATTTGGGCATGATTTGACATCTGCGCAAGATTTAAACGAAAAATTAAGTCAAGCCTTCAAAGAAGATGAAATTTATCGAATTGATCATTATCTTGGAAAGTCGATGGTTCAAAACTTGGAGGCTTTAGAATTTGCCAATCCTATTCTTCAATCATTATGGAATAACCAACATATTGCTAATGTTCAGATTACAGCAAGTGAGACGGTCGGAGTAGAAAAAAGAGCTGATTATTATGATCAAGCAGGCGCAATTCGGGATATGGTTCAAAATCACATGCTACAACTCGTAATGATGACTGCTATGCATCTTCCTAAAAAACTTAGTTCACACGAAATCCGTGATGAAAAGAGGAAAGTGATGGAGTCACTTCGTTCAATAAAGAAAGAAGATGTAGGTCTGCATATTATCCGAGGTCAATATGATGCAGGTGAAATTCATGGTCAACCAGTTGTGAAATATACCGATGAACCTAAAATTGATTCTTCTTCTCAAAATGATACATTTGTAGCTGCACGCTTATGGATTGATAATTCCTTTTGGAATGGAGTACCTTTTTACATTCGAACTGGAAAAAGAATGAAGGATAAGTCAACTCGAATTGTCATTGAATTCAAAAACTACTTAAAAGATCTGTACGAAAATCAGGATGAGACAGTTGAACCAAATCTCTTAATTATTGAAATTAACCCCCATGAAAATGTAGCTCTACAATTGAATAGTAAAAACCCATTAAAAAATGGAAAAATCGAACCGGTTAGAGTGGAGTTTGCAGCAGATCAAAAAGGGGCACCTGAAGCTTATGAACGTCTCATTTTCGATGCTTTAACAGGTGATTCCACATTCTTTGCTCATTGGAAAGAAGTTGAATTAGCTTGGGAGTGGATTCAACCAATATTAGAAGCCTTTGAAGAAAATCTTTTGCCTCTTTATTTATACTCATCAGGTTCCTATGGTCCAGATGAAGCTAATCATTTACTAGATGAAGACGGCTTCAAATGGTGGCTTGATGAAGAATATGTGGAACGTAAAAATTAGTTTAACCTCTACAAAAAAAATAAAAAAGTTGTTATGAAGGAATAATAGCTATGAATACTAACATTGAACCACTTGCTATAAATATCATTCGAGTTTTATCTACCGATACTGTTAATGAGGAGAAATCTGATTATCCTGGATTTCTATTGGTGATACGCCTATGAGATATGCTTTATAGGTGAATCATTTGGAAATATTCTTCACATGAATAAAAGGATAATACATGTCTAAATCAAAAACATGTAAAGACAAGAAGCACAACAGCTTTTTTAAACCAAATATTTAAAAATCGAAAAAGCTAGACCGTTAAATAGAAAATAACAATTTTTATTTAGCTAAATATTAAGGGTAGGAGGCAATCATGATGAAAATTGGGTTAATTGGTTTAGGGAAAATGGGTATAAATTTAGGTCAAAATCTATTAGACCAACGTCACCAGGTTGTAGCATTTGATGTAAATGAAGAGGCTGTTGAAGAAATGAGAAAGTATGGAGGTACAGGCACATCTAGTTTAAAGGAACTTATTCATTCATTGGAAACACCTAGAGTTCTTTGGATGATGATTCCCCATACTGTTGTAGATTCAGTTATTGAGGAAATGACGCCTCTGTTAGAAAAAGGAGATATTGTAATCGAAGCAGGTAACTCTCACTATAAAGAATCTATTAACCGTTATAATCAGTTAAAAGAAAAAGGGATTCATTTTATGGATGTGGGGACTTCAGGTGGAATAGAAGGGGCTCGTCATGGGGCTTGTTATATGATTGGTGGAGATCCTGAAGCATGGAATTTAGTCGAACCTATATTCCGTGATACAGCTGTAGAAAATGGATATTTTTATGCAGGAAAAGCGGGAAGTGGGCATTTCTTAAAAATGGTTCATAATGGTATTGAATATGGAATGATGGCAGCAATTGGTGAGGGATTTGAAGTATTAGAAAAAAGTGAATTTGATTATAACTATGAAGGAGTAGCAAGAGTATGGAATAATGGTTCGGTTATTCGCTCATGGCTTATGGAACTATCAGAAAATGCTTTTTCTAAAGATGCTAAATTGGATGATATTAGAGGTATTATGCATTCTTCAGGTGAAGGAAAATGGACAGTTGAAACAGCTTTAGATTTACAGACAGCCACTCCAGTTATTGCAATGTCTTTATTAATGCGCTATCGATCATTAGAAAACGACACATTTACAGGAAAAGTTGTAGCAGCTCTCCGAAACGAATTTGGCGGTCATGCTGTAGAAAAAAAATAAAAAGATAAACTCATATGAATTTTAAAATAATGGAGGAATAAAATTATGAAATTTTTTATTGATACTGCAAACCTTGAGGATATTAAGAAATCATACAAAATCGGTATTTTATCTGGGGTGACAACGAACCCATCTTTAGTTGCAAAAGAAGGCATAAAGTTTGAAGACCGTATTGAAGAAATTTGTAAGATAGTACCAGATGTTGAATCCGTTTCTGCAGAGGTAACGCCAGATGCTGTTACAGCCGAAGAAATGATCGCTCAAGCTGAAGAATTAATTAAAATTAACAATGGAGATAAAAAGATAACCATTAAACTTCCTATGACATTAGAGGGATTAGAGGCAACACGTTATCTTTCTAAAAAAGGTGTAAAAACAAACGTAACACTTATTTTTACAGTGAATCAAGCTCTTTTGGCAGCTCGTGCTGGTGCAACTTATGTTTCTCCATTCTTAGGACGCCTAGATGATATCTCTGAAAATGGAGTATATTTAGTATCTAAAATTGCAGAACTATTCCGAGTTCAAAATATAGATTCTCAAATTATTGCTGCATCTGTAAGACATCCTGATCATGTCACGCGTGTGGCACTTGCAGGTGCTCATATTGCAACAATCCCTTATGCTGTCATTGAGCAATTAGTGAAGCATCCTTTAACTGAGCAAGGAATTGAAAAATTTGCAGCTGATTGGGAAAAAGCAGTTAAAAAGTAAATTAATTAAATGAATATACTTTATTTTAATATGAGTGGGGGGAAGTGAGATGAGTTTGTTAGATGCTAAAGGAATTCACACTACACATGGTGTAGAACTATATGTGGACCTAGTAAAGAACGTTAATATTAAGGAACTTCTTATTCCAACTGTAAATAACCCTTTTTATGGGGTTAAGCTTGAAATTGATTATTTGTTACTAAAAGAACACAAACATTATGAGCATCATTATGAACATCAAAAAAATTCTTTTTGGATTGTTATGGACGAAAACCTCAGTTCAATTACATTAAAAGAGCCTGAGATGGAAAGTTTATTTGCTATTAAAAATGAAGAAGAGAGAGAAGCTACTAAGCAACTTTTAGGTGAATGGTTTATCAAAACAACAGGTTATAAAGCAGCAATTACTCAAAATCTTACTGAATTTGAACAAAACAATTCTGATATGAAGGAAAACGAAGGTACTAAGAAAACTATACAATTTCTAAAGAGATTATTAGAACTAAAGACAGCAGATATCGTAAATGCTTTTATATAGAGGCCAATTTACTTTTAAATGATTAGTTGCAAATGATGAGGCCATGTTCAGCCTAATCAATAAAGAATTTTACCAGATATGTAAACAAACCCCATCCTAACTTTAGATTAGGATGGGGTTTGTCTACGATCTGAAAAGACTTCTTTTAAGGAGTCTTTTTAAAAAGTACACTGTGTTATATATCTTTTTAACTAAATTATTGTTCTGTTAAATCTGATATAGAAACACTTTGTTTATTATTTGGTTCGTCAATATTATGAATTGTAGCTGTCCCATTTTCTTGGTCTACATGTTCAATATAAACACTTTTTCCATTATACATTATATTTGCCATGTCCGTTGAATTAGAAATTTCTTGTGCTCTTTGCGCATCCATGCTGATAGCCTCCTTTCTCATTTATAACAGTTACAGTATTTACGTTTAACTGCTTTATATACATAAAAAGAATATAAAACGAAATAGCACAGTTCATTACCTCCTAATATATTGACATCAGTTCGTTTATTCAAGAACAAAGAAGGTTGCCTTTCTTGTAGATAAATCTAGTGATACCTAGTCAGCCAAGTGCGTTTTCGAAATAGCCTTGGCTGTTTGGCACTCTACCTCTTACCTATTATTAGACATAAAAAGAGTCTAATGATTACCTATTAAACAGTTAAAAGAGGAAATTTTAAAGATATGAAAGGTTAGACGTATAAGGTACCTATAATATAATGATTGTGTTATTAAAAATAGGCTCTATGTTGGATATGATTTATCATTGTAAAGGCTACAAAGTTTCTGTAGTGCTATTAAAGAGTTTTAGAGTCAGGACCATTCGTTTTTTGAATAGACAAGTAATTTTCATGAAGTTCAGAAGATTCTTTCTTAATAGTAAATACGTAAGCGCTTACACCTAGAAGGGATGTGAAAATTAACATAGCAATTGATGTACTGAAGTCACCATCTGATAAATCACGAAGCCATCCCATAATATAGCTTGAAAAGCCGCCCATAATATTTGCAAATCCTAACAAACCAGCTGCCCGTCCAGCTGTTTTAGGCGTTGAATATTTTACTATTAGCATATTACTTAGATGGAAAACTCCTCCCTGACAGCCCATTGCTAGTCCCATACAAACTCCCGCTAAAATTGGATTAGGGATAAAAACAGCTAGTGTTAAAAAAAGGGCTGTCATTGAAAATAAAATGGTTGCCATTAAACTTGGGCGATTTGTTTTATCGGCAAGAAAACCACATGCTAAAACAAACCCAAGCGCAAATAACCAGGAAAGTGAAGTAATGCTTGACATGCCTTCTTGTTCAAATCCTTTGGCTTCTATGAGATATGTAGGGAGCCAAATACTAATTCCAAAGAAGAGAAAAGAGTTTACTAGCATCCCAATCCAGACAAGCCAGAAACGGTAATCTTGAGCAAAATTTTTATTCTCGGCTAGTTTTTCTTCTTTTTCATAATCCGCCTGCCGGATAAAAGCGAGTTCATCTTTACTAACTCCAGGATGTTCTTCTGGTGTATTTCTTGTGAGGAAGATAAACATAGGGATATTAATAAATAAGTTAAAGGCTGCTAACATAAAGAAAGCTGCTTGCCAGTGAAATGATGAAATAACGAGTACAAGTACAACGGATCCAATAGCAGGCCCTAAATAGTTTCCTGTAAGCCATGATGCCTGAGCACGTCCTAATTCAATTTTATTAAACCATGCAGAAATAAACTTACCAGATACAGGTATCATCATTCCTTCTCCAAATCCAAGAATAATTCGGCTTATTAAAAACATTTCATATGAAGTACTGAGACCTGATGAAATCATAGTAAGCGTCCAAACGCATAATCCGGCAATAGCAGTTTTTCGTGCACCTAATTTGTCGATAATGAAGCCCCAAAAGAGATTTGACACCCCATATGCAATAGTAAACACAAATGAAAGGAGGCCAATTTTTGCATTTTTATTTTCACCTGTTATCCCAAGTGCATCTAAAAATTCAGGGTCTGTTTGAATGACAGAAATCCCAACCTTATCGATTTGTCCGAAGAACCAAAAAAAGAAAACGGGTACGATAATATACAACCATCTTTTTTGTCCCTGCAACATCTTATCCTCTCCCTATTAAATATTAAATTTCTTATGATATAAAGCGAAAAGCAAATGAATCAAGGGGACACTAAAGAAAGATTTATTCTCTTCAGCAAAAGTAATAATTCTCCTCATTCTTTACTTTTCTATGAAAACACAATAAATAGGATTATTATTTATGTTTCACTTATAAAACTTTGTTTTTATTTTTTAACAATAAGATAACAAGAATCATTTGTCAATTTAATATTTTGAAAATTCAATATTTTTTAGAGTTGACATTTTTACTTAAACTTATGTCATCGACAACTTTATTTCTTGTAATTACAAAAAATAATATTAAGGCTGTAAGGAATCCATAATTCGTGTTGAATTCAAACTTATAAAAACCTATAATTTACATATAAATAATGTTTTGGATATGAACGATTAACGATTAACTATGAAATTATTGTATAATCAGAGGTTAAATAGAGGTTTAAGCAAAGAAAACTAGAAATGTTGTACATAACTCTTTAATATAAACCTTTTGAAAAATGATTAACTAAAGCATATGGAAGTTAGAGTCACTTAGTTTTTACTCTTATTTATAGTGACGATAGATGGTCTGATAAAAAGAGGCTGTCAGGGGAGCTTTTACCTTTTTTAGAGAAAGAAAGGTGAAGGTAGTTTACTTCTATAGTAAGCTTAAGGTGGCAGAAAGTTAGAATAATAAACAACAGGAGGGGTACTTAAATGGCAAGCGTAGAGAAAGAAAAATATAGCGCCAACGCATTAACAAGAGGATTAGAAATTATAAAGCTTTTCAATGAAGAGCAGCCTAGTTTGTCGCTTTCAGAAATAGCGAAACACTTGGGCGTAAGCAGAACGGTCCCATATCGTTTGTTATTTACACTTCAAAACCTTGGTTATCTTTCCCAAGATGAAAATACAAAGCGTTATAGTCTAACGCCAAAAGTACTTGAATTAGGTTTTAGTTATTTAAACAGTTTAAAATTTCCAGAGATTGCTCAGCCTTATATGGAAACATTACGTGATGAAATCGGTGCCTCTTGTCATTTATCCATTTTGGATGGACAGGAAGTTGTATATGTAGGAAGTGCTCCGATTAGAGGAATATCTGTTGTTAATGTAAATATTGGCTTACGGCTCCCAGCTCATGCAACAGCAAATGGAAAATTACTACTTGCATATGAACCGAAAGAGAGAGTAACGGAAATGTTTCATATTTCAAATCTTACTCCTTATACGGATAAGACTCCAACAGTCCCAGGTGAGCTTCAGCAGCATTTGGAATCCATTCGTCAAAAAGGATATGCGATAACAAGTGGAGAATTCCTTCCTGATATCTACTCTGTTGCAGCGCCAATTTTTGACCGGACAGGGAAAGTTGTAGCTGCTTTAAATGTCGTAGCCGTAGAATCGGTTTATCAGGAAGACTTTATTGATAAAGTAGCATTGCCAAAATTGCTTGAAGTAGCTCACTTACTATCAGATTATATGGGCTACAGTGGAGGTAAAACGGTGCTATAAGCGTTTATTTAAAAAGATTACTAAAAAGCAGTAGGCCGTCTTTATAAAACTCATTATCTTTTTTGAAAAAGTGTGAATCCTCAATTGTTAAGGGGAATCACACTTTTTTTATTTAAAAGAGTATAAATTTACATATGTATGAAGATTTCACGATCACGAGCTTTGTGCACTTTTTCATATTTATCAGTTCGTAAATCCATCTAGAAAGTTAAAGAACAATTTTCTAAATGGATTTTTTATGCTTGTTAGAGGTGAGAAGCTGCTTGGTCGTATTTTAATAGTTTGAACTAGCTACTTAGATTATTCACAAAAAAGATCTATCTAAATAAATTTTTAAATTATCTGAAAATTTTGTTGACAATATAATATTTTCATTTTAGAATTAACTCAAAGATAAAACATAGTTTCATATATAAAACAAAACATAGTTTTATATATAGCTAATAAAGGGAGGATTTTTAAAATGACAAAAGCAACTTTTTCCGTAAAAGAATTTGAAAAGAAATATGTGGCTCGCTTGCAAGATCGTACACTTGATTGGAATGTGTTAAAGTTCCAAGAAGAGATTGATCCAGCTTATAGACGTGCACAAATGAGGTATATTGGGCGCGGTGCTACAGCTAATAATGATTCAAATGTTATTACAGCAGAACATTTTACTCTAAGTACAATGGTTCTTCCTCCAGGATGTATTGGACCATTACATCTTCACGATGATGTAGAAGAAGTGTTCTTTATCCTTGAGGGAGAAGTTACAGCATTGATTCAGGAAGATAGCGACAGTGAAGTGCATGAAATTAAACTAAGTGCGAGAGACTGCATTAGCAGTCCGCCAGGAGTATATCGTGGCATTAGAAACCATGGAAAAGAAGAGGCACGTATGCTCGTTATGCTTGGAGCGGTAAAACCAAATTTACCAACATATCCAGAAGGTAGCGAACTTGAAGAACTCCGTAAACAACGTGCTAAAGAGAGAGAAGCTATTATTAAAGATTAACGAGAGAAGTAGAGGAGGAAGGGCTGCATTATGAAAATAATGCAGTACCCCTTTTAAGTGGAATGATAAATGATAGCGCTTTCTATAAAGAGGGATCCATCTAATAGGAGGGATAAATAGTGCTTGGAATTACTCATTTGCGACATATTAGTATGATTACTCCGAACTTTGATGAACAAGCTAATTTTTATGAGAAGGTGTGGGGGTTAGACAGAGTAGATGTTCCGGAAGAAAAGAATACTGTTTACTTTCGCGGTGCAGGACCAGAACATCACATTGTAAGCCTTCATAAGGGAGAAAAGCGCGGGTTGCACCATATTTCATTTGGAATGGTCGATAAGAATGCCGTGGATCGTGCAGCTGAAATATTAAAATCAAAAGGTGTACGTATTACCAAAGAACCAGGTAATTTAGATGAAGCAGGAGCTGGATATGGTCTTCAGTTTGTAGATCCAGAAAACCGTGTAATAGAACTTTCAGCTTGGGTGGAAGTTCAAACGTCTACTTGGAATAAGAAAAATGTAGATCCTGTGAAGTTGAATCATGTTGTGATGAATACAAAAGACCTAGATATGATTGTAGAATTTTATACTAATGTACTTGGCTTTAAAGTAACAGATTGGAGCGAGCACCAAATGTCTTTCTTACGATGCAATAGAAAACATCACTCCATTGCATTCAATCAAGATGAGCATGCTTCAGTTAACCATATTGCTTATGAGGTTGATTCAGTTGATGAACTAATGCGTGGTATAAGCAACGTTCGAAAAGCGGGACTGGAAGAGCTATGGGGACCTGGACGTCATGGGCCAGGAGATAACATCTTCTGTTATTTTCAAGATCCAGGTGGTTTTGTTATGGAGTATACGTGCTATCTTGAGACAATTGAAGATGAGTCGGAGTGGAGAGCACGTGTATGGAAACGTGTGCCTCATTTAATGGATCAATGGGGAATTGCAGGTCCACCAAAACCTAAAGCCCGTAAAGCAATGAAGGGAGATCCGGATCCAGGATGGGTAGAGGAAACAGTTGACATTCGTTAATGAAAGGAATAACTAAAAATAGGATCAATTTAGAAAAATGCTTCACCTTATTATCATCAAAACAAGACGTTATAGTTGTAAGTAAGACTTCACATCTTGTTCATTTTCCAACAATATAACGTTTAGAGAGAAGCTGCTTATGAAAGGAAATGATGAGATGGACTTAGGTTTAAAAGAAAAAGTAGCTGTTATTATGGGCGGCACATCTGGTGTCGGATTAAAAACTGCGGAAATGTTTTTGGACGAAGGAGCAAAAGTAGCGATTTGTGGAAGGAACAAAGAACGACTGGAAAAGGCAAAAAGTCAATTGCTTTCATATGGCAATAAAGAAGATATTTTTACGTCAACTTGTGATGTTACTTCGAAATCAGACGTTGCTTCATTTATTAACGGTGTAGCCGAAAGATTTGGTGGAATTGATATATTAGTAAATGCAGCTGGACAAAGTGTGATGGGTTACTTTTTCGATATCACGGATGAACAGTGGGAAGAACAAATTCAGTTAAAGTATTTCGCTATCATCTATGCAGTGCGTGCAGCTCATCCACATCTTGTTAAAAGAGGCGGGGGACGAATTATCAATATTAACGCTACATTAGCTAAAGAACCTGAACGTCATATGGTTGCTACAGCTGCTACCAGAGCTGGTCTTTTAAATTTAAGCAAAACGCTTTCTCAAGAACTGGCCTTCGATAACATTTTAGTAAATTCCGTTAGCCTTGGATTAATTCGAACGGATCAATGGGAACGCAGAAGGTTAAAAAATGCGCCTGATATGGATCCGGAAAGGTATTACAGTGAGCTTGCAGAAAAACGAAACATTCCACTCGGTCGTGTCGGAGAGGCAGAAGAGGTTGCTAGTGTGATTGTATTTCTCGGTTCAGATAAAGCAAGTTATGTAGCTGGTTCAACAATTGAAACTGCAGGAGCAATTGGCAAAGCCCTTTAATTATATCACTGAACAAAGGTAGGATATGAAAATGAAAAAACAAGAAATAATAGAGTTTACAACTGCCGATGCCATTGTAAAAGAATTAGTACGAGCAGGCGTAGAAGCTGCTTTTGGTGTAGTCAGTATTCATAATATGCCTATCTATGATGCCATTCTTAGAGAGGGAAGCATTAAACTGATTTGTTCGCGCGGAGAGAGTGGTGCTGTTAATATGGCAGATGGTTATGCTCGCGCGACTGGGAAGTTAGGTGTGGTAATTACAAGCACAGGAACAGGAGCAGGAAATGCGGCTGGTTCATTAGTGGAAGCATGGTCTGCCGGTGTTCCACTACTTCATCTTACTGGTGAAGTAGCCTCTGCGTATCTTGGTACAGGGAGAGGCTACATACATGAATGTAAAGATCAACTTTCAATGATGAGCGGTGCATGTAAAAAGGCTGTTCAGCTTAGAAATCCTGAGCAAACAGCTTCGGTAGTGAGAAAGGTTATTAAAGAAGCTTTAACTGCACCTATGGGGCCTGTATCTTTAGAAATCCCGATCGACTTCCAATCAGCAATCATTGAAGATCTTTCTATTGAAGAAGTACAGCTTGTAGCGTCCCAATCATCATTAGCAGCATTAATTCCCGAACAAGCCGTGACAAAAATTATAGAAGCAAGCCGGCCGGTAATTTGGGCAGGTGGTGGCGTGATTTCTGCTAATGCTTCAAAAGAATTGCAAAAATTAGCGGAGATGCTTGGTGCGGCAGTGATAACAAGTCAATCAGGAAAAGGTTCGATCCCAGAAGATCATAAGCAATGCATAGGACATTTTATGGCATATGAGTCCACAAGAGAGTTTTTACGAAATGCAGATTTATTAATTAGTGTAGGAGTGCGGTTTAGGGGCAATGAAACGTCGAACTGGAAAGCGGTAGTGCCAGAAGAACATATCGCAATCGATGCAGATCTTCAAGCAATTAATCGTAACTATAAAGCAACATTTGGATTAGTGGGCGATGCGAAAGAAATGTTAAAGGCTCTTATTCAAAAACTTGAAGAAAAATCGGTTTCGCCAGTTTCTACTTATATAGAAGAAATAGGTTCTCTTAGAAATGAAGTACGCGGCAAACTTCGTAAAACGCTTGGACCATATGAGCAATTTGTAGATGGAATGAGAGACATATTACCAAGAGATACGATTCTAGTTCGAGATGTAACTGTACAGGCAAATGTGTGGGGAAGTCGTTTATTCGAAATTTATGAACCGAGAACTTCTATTCATGCATCAGGAGGTGGAATCGGCCAAGGTCTTCCAACAGCAATTGGTGCACAAATAGGCTGTCAAGATCAAACAGTTGTGCTAATGGCTGGGGACGGAGGCTTTATGCTCAATGTTGGAGAGATGGTGACTGCAGCAGAAGAAAAGTTACCCCTTATTATTGTATTATTTGATGACTCAGGGTACGGAGTTCTTCGTAATATTCAAGAAGCTGCATATGGACGTCAAGTAGCTGTTGATTTACTAAGTCCAGACTTTGTGAAGCTTGCTCAGTCCATGCATTTTGATGCGGTGAGAATTGGTTCTGGAGATGAATTTGTCAACGAACTAAAGAAAGCACAAGAAAGACGTAACCCTTCAATGATTGTAGTTGATATGGAAGCTGTTGGGCCAATGGCAAAGCCATTCGGCGGACCCCCAGGAGCAGCGGAAGCATTTAAACCAAAAAAACGATAAAGGGGGACATAAAAATGATTTCGACATATCCTGTTATTTCGGGAAAATATCTTATTAACGGAGAATGGAAAGAAATAAGAGAAACAGCTAATGTCATCAATCCTGCAAACACGTCAGAAGTAGTCGGGGAAGTTGCAATATGTTCTAAAGAAATTGTAAATGAAGTAATAGAAGCGGCAGAGAAAGCTTATAAAATGTGGTCTCGCTCTAATGTAGAAGACAGGTCTGCTCTAATGAACAAAGCGGCAGAAAAACTAGCGAATATCATCGAAGAAAATGTCACCTTGTTTGTGAGGGAAAATGGAAAAACGCTTGTAGAAGCTAAGAAAGATTTATTACGTTGTGTTGAGATTATGAAAGGCGGGGCAGCGGAACTGCTTAACTGGTGGAACCCGGAAGTACTTACAGGAACCCAAAAAGTCCAAGTTAGACGACGGGCAAGAGGCGTTACAGCCGTGATTACCCCTTGGAACTCTCCTATGATTTTAACATTTAAACGAGTTATCCCGGCCATTTTAGCTGGTAATACGGTTGTTGTCAAACCCGCTACGAATTGTCCCTTAACAATTATGAGCTGTTTAAAAGTAGTTGCCGAACATTTCCCCCCAGGCGTCATTAATATTGTAACAGGTTCAGGAAAAGTAATTGGTGACACCCTTTGTTCTGATTCCCGTGTTCGTACTGTCGCTTTTGTTGGCAGCACAACAACAGGAAAAGATATTATGAAGAATTCTGCCGAAAACCTCCAAAAAGTATATATGGAACTAGGGGGAAATGATCCAGCCATTATTTTGGACGATGCCGATCTTGATGAAGAAGCAATCAAACGACTCAAAACAGGTATTTTACGAGCATCAGGCCAAGTATGTTCAGCTATTAAACGAGTGTATGTCCACAAATCACGTTATGATGAAGTTGTGAAAAAGTTAACAAAAGAATTTGAACGAGTTGTTGTAGGTGATGGGATACAACCTGATGTAACAATGGGGCCATTAAATAATAAAGCACAGTTTGATTACGTTAGTCAATTAATTGAACGTACATCTCGTTCAGGTGCAGAAGTGGTCACTACTGGTATTCAACTTAATCCAGAAACATGGGATAAAGGTTATTATATGCTTCCTTCTATTGTTACAGGAGCAAATCAAAAAAGCGAGATCGTACAGGACGAGCAGTTTGGACCAGTTATCCCTGTGTTGCCTTTCACTAATATTGATGAAGTTATAGAGTTAGCGAATGATAGCAAATTTGGTCTGCGAGCTTCGGTGTGGACGGAAAATGAAAAATTAGCTATTGAAATGGCTGATCGTCTTGAAGCAGGAGCTGTTTTCCATAACAATCATACTATTTTTAACGATTTGGCTCTTGATTTTCCAGGTTTAAAAGAAAGCGGTGTTTCTAGGGAAACAAGACATTGTGGACTGGAATTTTTCACAGACTCCTATGGGTTTGCTAATTAAGGAAGGATGAAAGAACATGAAATTAGGGTTAATTGGATGCGGGAATATCGGTAAATTTCTGCTTCAGGCCATAAATAAGGATGAATTTCTCCCTGGGGGGAAAATTAGTTCAATTTATACACGCCGCAAAGAAAGTTCATCTCAACTAGCTAAAGAATTTGATGCCCAGTTTTATGGTGATATTGAGTCATTTCTTACCTCTGACATCGACTTAGTTATTGAGGTAGCGACAATTGAAGCTGCTAGGGAGTATGCATTGAAGGTACTTAAATCTGAAAAAGATTTGTTATTAAGTAGCATAGGAGTTATGGCAGATGCTACTTTTGAAGAAAAAGCAGGAGAACTGTGTCGCAAAAACAAGGTAAGGGTCTTTCTTCCTTCTGGAGCAATTGGAGGACTTGATATCCTTAAATCTGCAAAAGCTGTGAACGGACTTAAGTCTGTATCTCTTACAACGAGAAAACCACCAAGTGCCTTGACAGAAGCTGTTTCATTAGAAAACGAAACGATTTTATTTAAAGGCTCTGCAGCGGAAGCTATTAAGCAGTTTCCGAGAAATATTAATGTTGCGATTGTGTTATCTTTGGCTGGTCTTGGTGTTGAAAACACAAAAGTAACTATTATTGCTGACCCAAATGTCGTGAAAAATAATCATCTTATTGAAGCATGGGGTTCGTTTGGAAACCTTAAGGTTGAAATTGAAAATGACCCAATGCCAAATAATCCAAAAACAAGTTATTTAGCCTCATTAAGTATATTAGCGACATTGCAAAACAAAGAGAGAATGGTTCAAATTGGATAATGAAGCTCATCGAGGGGGAGAGGATAAAATGATTAAAACAGATAGACCTTTAGAGGAAATGTCGAAAGAGCAAGTTATTGAATATCTGAATGAGACAGTCAAACCTGAGGAAGGAGTCATTCCAGCCTATCTTTTAGGTGATCAAACGGTTTATGATTTAGAGCACGAAAAAGTATTTCTAAAAACGTGGATCTTTGTTGGTCATGAATCCGAAGTTCCTCATAAAGGCGACTTTATGACCCGTGAACTTTCCGGATACTCCATTATTATTACACGTGATAATAATGATGAAATTCATGCTTTTTATAATATGTGTACCCATCGTGGCATGAAATTATGTCGAGCTGATAAAGGGAACAAATCTTTATTTACATGTCCATATCATGGATTTAGTTTTAAAAACACGGGTGATCTTGTTGGCGTTCCTCTTCAAAAAGATACTTATGGCGGAAAGATAGACCGTTCCAAAATGGGGCTCCACCAAGTGAGGCTTGAATCTTATAAAGGGCTTTTATTTGGAACATGGAATGATCATGCAGAACCGCTTGAAGATTTTCTAGGTGACTTCAGATGGTATTTAGATATCCTTGTAGGACGTGCGGAAATGGAAGTCGTGGGAGCTCCACAACGATTTGTTGTTCATTCTAACTGGAAAGTTGGTTCTGATAACTTTGTTGGTGATTCTTACCATACGATGGTTACACATGGTTCAATTGCAAAATTAGGGATGGTGCCAAATGCAACGTATTCCAAACGCGGTTTTCAAATTCATACAGAAAACGGACATGGTTTAAACCTCGGAACCCCTAACCCAGATTTCGCTTTTCCTGAAGAATTAAAAGATGAATATAAAAGAAATTTGTCCCCAGACCAATATGAAGTATTATCAAACTTAAAAAATATGATTGGAAATGTTTTTCCGAACTTATCGTTTTTAATCTCACATACAAAAATAAAAGATCATTTAATCTCTAACACTTCCATAAGAATGTGGCGACCAATTGGTCTTAATAAGATGGAAGTGATTGCTTGGATGTTTGTTGAAAAAAATGCCCCAAAAGAGTGGAAAGAGCGCTCAAGAGATTCATTTATTTTGACATTTAGTCCATCCGGGATTTTTGAACAAGATGATACAGAAGTATTCACAGATATTACAGAAGCTGCCCAAGGCGCTATGCCTTTTCAAAAGAAATTAACTTATAACTACACAATGGGTTTGCACCGTGAACCTGCTGAATTTGTTGGACCTGGTGTTGCTTATGATGACAAATTCACAGAAGCAAATCAGCGGAATTTTTATAAATACTGGATGGAACTCATGACAAAGTGATAAACGAGAGGAGGAGGGAAAAATGAATATAGAAAAAATGCTAGTGAAATGTGAGTTTGAACAATGGTTATATCATGAAGCACAATTACTTGATGACATTGAATTTGATGACTGGTTTAGTTTAATGCATTCTAGTTTGCGTTATCAAATGCCTGTACGTGTCAATAAAGAAGGAACAGAGCGTCCAGACTATTCAACAGATATGTTCACGTTTAATGATGATATTGAGTTGCTAAAGCTTCGAGTAGAACGTTTAAAAACGGACTATGCATGGGCGGAAATTCCTCCTTCAAGAACACGCCGCTTTGTCAGCAATGTGTGTGTCAAGGATTTTGTTGAAGGAGAAAAAGCAGTTGTAAAAAGCTATTTACTTATTTATCGAAGCCGAAGCAAAGACATTCATCATGATTTAATTTCTGGTGAACGAAATGATGAGTTTACATTTGAAGATGGAAAGTGGAAACTTTCAAAGCGTGTATTCATTGTAGATCAAACAACAATAAATACAAGAAATCTCGCTATATTTGTATAACAGTTCATTATGTATAAAAGATAAGAAGAAAGGTCGTGTCCAATGGCAATGATGCTAAAAGATAAAGTAGTGTTGATTACAGGCGGAGCTTCGGGGATAGGGGAAGCTGTCACACGCCGTTTTATACAAGAAGGAGCAAAAGTGAGCATTATGGGCCGCTCTAAGGAAAAGCTAGTGAAAATGAAAGAAGAATTTGGAACAGACATTCTTACCTATCAAGGAGATGTCAGCAAATACGAAGACAATGATCAAGCTGTTCAAGCTACTATTAATCAATTTGGCAAGCTAGATGTTTTTATTGCTAATGCTGGTGTATTCGATGGATTTGCTAAATTCGCCGATGTGCCTCCACATGCGCTTTCTGAAGCCTATGATTTTCTTCTTAATATTAATGTTAAAGGCTCTTTTTTCGGAGCGAAAGCAGCGCTTGAAGAGTTGGAGAAAACAAATGGAAATATTATTTTTTCTGTGTCTGGTGCAAGTTTCTATCCCGACGGTGGCGGTGTATGGTACACAGCGAGCAAGCATGCTCAAATCGGACTAATGCGCCAGCTTGCCTTCGAACTTGCTCCACATATAAGAGTTAATGCAGTAGCACCAGGGGGCACACTGACAGAACTATCAGTCATTCCACCGCTAAGTCCATTTGTAAAAATCATAGATAATAATACTAAAGCAAGTAACATAAAAAAACGTAACCCTCTTCAACTTGCCCAGCTACCAGAAGATCACGTTGCAGCATATGTGTTATTAGCATCTGATGAGTCACGTGCAATTACAGGTGAAGTTATTTCGAGTGACGGTGGATTATCAGTCCGGGGACTTGGTTAAATATTATGAGAGTTACCCTTTTTTATAGAAAAGTAAAAAACCAGAATTCTGAAAATTAAAAATTAAATATCCTTCTTAAAGTTAAGAATGAATAGAGGAGACTTGTATTATGCCTTATGTACAAGTAAAAGACTTAAGTATTTATTATGAGATAGAAGGTACTGGAGAGCCATTAGTATTGCTTCATGGAATGAGCAACAATTCACAGTCATGGAAAGAACAAATACGTGAATTAAAAAATAATTATAAAGTGATTGCTTGGGATGCGCCAGGTTATGGGAGAAGTTCAGATCCAGCTGAAGAATTCAGATACTTTGAAGAGTTTGCCCACATTCTGAAAGGCATGATAGATGAGCTAAAGTTAGAAAAAATCTATCTTCTTGGTCATTCAATGGGGGCAGCCATTGCCATAGAATTTTGTAGCTCTTATTCTAATAGAATTGAAAAACTTATTATAGCGGACCCGACCAGAGGGGCTGCTGCTTTGAATGAAGAAGAGAATAAGAGGAAGTTAGAAAATCGATTATTTTCAATTGAAAATCTTTCTCCAGAGGAGATAGCAGACAAGAGAATAAAAGCATTGTTATCTCCTTATGCTTCAAAAGAAGTGTATAAGAGAGTAAAAGAGATTATGTCACAAGTAAGATTGGCAGGGTATCGTTCAGTAGCATATTCTCTCTATCATCTAGACCAAATGAGTTTGTTACCTCAAATAACCGTTCCTGTTCTTGTTGTTTGTGGTGAACTTGATATCGTTACTCCTGTAAACGAATCAAAAGCTATTCACAAGGAACTCATAGATTCCAAGCTCGCAATTATTCCAAAAGGCGGGCATTTATGTTATCAAGAAGAACCTGAAGTGTTTAATTCAAGAATTATAGAATTTCTTAATGAAAATAGATAAATAAAAAAGATCGACATTATCTTAGATTTCTAAATGTTATTTAGAAAAGCATCATAATAAACGGGGTGCCGGGAGAGGGGAAAGGAAAATGAAGGTGTGTAAAAAGTATACAATTATAGATAGAGAAACTTGTATTGCTTGTGGAGCATGTGGGGCTGCTGCTCCTGACATTTATGATTATGATGAGGAAGGGATTGCATCTGTTAGATTAGATAATAACGAAGGAACAGCTATTATACCTGATGAGTTGGTAGACGATATGATGGATGCTTTAGAAGGATGCCCAACAGGATCAATTAAAGTAGCTGAAAAGACTTTCAATTGTAATCCTCATAAATTTGAATAAAATTCCCTATATATTTTAGAGGATATTAGATTAATATGTCTCGTTGAAATTAAAGTATTTTTTAACTAAGAGAATATGAAATATAGAATAAGTATCAAACATTTAGCTAATTGAGAAGGGAAAAAATATAGTGGTCTCAATAAATATTATCAATCCATCCCTACGTTTCATATCCCTATATTCAATCTGAAACAGGAATTCTAATAAGGATCCAATGAAAGGTGATTACTAATGATAGAAGAAAAAAAGATTTACGATATAACAATTATCGGAGGTGGCCCAGTTGGCTTGTTTACAGCATTTTACGGGGGAATGAGGCAAGCAAGTGTGAAAATTATAGAGAGCCTTCCTCAATTAGGAGGACAGCTCACAGCTCTTTATCCCGAGAAATTCATCTATGATATCGCCGGATTTCCAAAAGTAAGGGCTCAGGAGTTAGTAGAGAATTTAAAAAAGCAAATGTACGTATTTAACCCCAAAATCTGTCTCAAAGAAGCCGTTGAGCAGGTTGAAAAGCAAGTGGATGGAACATTCAAAATCACTACAAACCTTAATACTCACTTTTGTAAAGCCATTATTATTACGGCAGGAAATGGAGCCTTTCAGCCTCGTAAACTAGAACTAGAAGATGCAATAGGGTTCGAAGACAAGAACTTACATTACTTTATAAATGATATGAACCAATTTAAAGATAAAAAAGTAGTCATTTTAGGTGGCGGAGATTCGGCTGTTGACTGGGCACTTATGCTAGAGCATATCGCTAAGAAAGTAACGCTGATTCATCGAAGAGATAAATTTCGAGCTCATGAACATAGTGTAAAACAATTAGTAAGTTCCTCTGTTGAAGTCAAAACACCCTATATTCCTTCAGAGCTAGTAGGGGCAGATCAAATCACCCAAATCATTTTGGAACACAATAAGACTAAGCAGAAAGAGGTAATTGATGTAGATGATTTAATTGTTAATTATGGTTTCATCTCTTCGCTTGGTCCAATTAAAGAATGGGGCCTCAACATCGAGAGAAATGCCATTGTAGTGGATTCTAGGCAGGAAACTAACATTCCAGGTATTTATGCTGCTGGAGATATTTGTACATATGGTGGAAAAGTTAAGTTAATTGCCTCAGGATTTGGTGAAGGTCCTACAGCAATTAATAATGCTAAAGCTTATATTGACCCTACAGCAAAAGTTCAGCCTATGCACAGTACTTCCTTATTTAGCTAACCACTGGTCCCTAAAAAGTAAAACGAATTTACATTCGGGAGGGTTTTCCTAATAGAATGGATTTTGCCCCATAAGTATATCCAGGATTAACCAAGTAACCAAGCACTTCTTAAAAGTCTTGGCTGCTTTTTATGTGAGAAACATTATAAATTACCTCTCTATTTTCTTTTCTAAAATAGTTGATAAACTTTTTCCATATCCTTTCTATAATTCTTTTTAGAAATAGATAAAAAGAGAGGGTATTTCTCAGGATGATTAGGATATCGTTAAATAAAGGGCTAGATTATGTTTTTGAAAAAGGAATTAGCTGGGGTGAATCAAGAGAAACGGAGTTTGGACGAATCCCTAGGTATATCTCTACTACTTATGTCATGGCTATAGTGGGATTTTTACAAGAAAGTATAAATTTAAAGAAGTGAGCTTAAAATTCAAAAGACAGCATCTATTAAATAGGTGCTGTCTTTTGAATTAGAGAATATTTTAAAGATACATTTCTGATAACTTATATTACATAAAATGAAAATAAATATTATATACAGTTAAAAAGCAGAAAAAACTTTCTACTGTGAACTGCCCCCCAATTGTTTTTGATTTATTTATTTTTTGTTTCCGTTCTCCAATGGGGAACTAACTCTTTCATTATCCTCCCCAAATATTTAGTGATATTCAAATGCTAACTGTAAGCTAGGATTCTACCTATTATTTTCAATTTCATTAATCGTTTGTCTATTGACATAACATAGCTCCGCCAATTTTCCTCATTTCAACGCCTTTTTTCTGTGTATCCTTTAATCCGTTTTTTTTATTATTCACGCCCCTTCTAGCTATAAGGGGTAAAAAGGATGTTATACAGTTGTAATAAAGGAAAAGGGAAGAGATAGCAGATAGGTATTCCTTATTTTTTATTTCGGGAAAAGTGATTATAGTTTATTGAAAATTCAAAACAATATGTTATAATGAGATTAGTTTTTAATATAGAACTTAGTTCTTTATAATGAACCATATTATAACTAAACTAGAAGGTGAAAAAGAATTTATGAAAGAAAAGTATTGGGTCCCAGCAATAGAAAGAGCACACAAAGTACTAGAGGAAATTAGTGAACATCCAAAAAAGCTACGTTTAATTGATTTATCCAAAAAGCTAGAAATTAGCAAAAGCTCATTATATTCTTTATTAAACACGCTTGAAATTTTAGGTTGGATTACTAAAGAAGAAGGAGATACCTATTCACTTGGACATTCATTAGGGGCACTTAGTGCAGGATACTTCCACCAGTTTGATATTCTGCAATCCTTTTATAAAGAGGCGAGTTCATCTGTTCTAAGTATTAATGAACATATCCAGTTAGGTATTCTAAAAGAAGGGGATGTGGTGTATTTAGGGAAAATGGAAGGAGATTCAAGAGTTCGTCTTGTAACAGATCCTGGCATGCGTTTTCCTGCCTACGCATCTGCTATCGGTAAAATACAGCTTATCCAATATAGCAAAGAGCAACTAAAACAAATCTATGCTTCTCATAAGTTAGAGAAAAAGACATCAAATACAATTACAAATATTGACGAACTTTATGATAATGTTCAAAGAGCAAAACAGAGAGGGTATGCTACTGAGAATGAGGAATCAGCAATCGGATTTCACTGTGTAGCCGCACCGATTTATAATTTTGAGAACAAGATAATTGCCGGTGTGAGCTTTACTATGTTAGAGAATAGTTGGAATACAAAAAAAGACGCTGCACAAGAAGAAATTATAAAACTAGCCTATCGTTTATCACAGCTTGCGGGCTATACAGGAAAGGCAAGACAAAATATTGAATAATGGAGCTTTTTACTAGGAATTTAAGAAATTCCTTAGATTTCTAGTAAAAAATGAAGGCGGATTCAAATTAAAAAAAGAGGAACATTGTTATGCAGACATTATTTAGATAAAGCACATAATAAAAATGAACCTTTTTATTATCTCTAAAAAAATTTGAAAAGAAAGAAGGAATAGGGATATGAAAGAATCTCGGGAATTATTAGAACGTTTAGGTTATGCTTCAACAGATCTAAGAGACCTTCCGACTTCTACAAAGACATTTCCAGATGGTGCTCAATACCGTATAGAACTTCCTAGCACAGAAGGACCTATTGCTTTAGAAAAGATGTTAAAAGAGATTGATCGTTATGGATTAACGATTCATCGCATCTCACAAGGAAGTGGAATTATGCTTCTTACAGATGATGAAATCAAACAAATGTGTGAGCTCACTGCCAAAAGAGGAATGGAATTAAGTCTGTTTGTTGGGCCAAGGGGAACATGGGATATTAGCGCAGGTCCTCTAACATCTGCTGGTAAGACCCAGGGGTTACGGCATGAAGGGGCTGATCAGCTAGTTTATGCAATGGAAGATTTGAAAAGGGGAGCAAATCTTGGGCTTCGTGGCGCTCTTATCGCAGATGAAGGACTTTTACTGCTTACAAAAGAAATGAAAAAGCAAGGTCATCTTCCAGAAGATTTTGTTATAAAGGTTTCAGTTCAAATGGGATCAGCAAATCCAGTTTCCGTGAAGTTAATGCAGGACTTAGGAGCAGACACTTATAATGTTCCACCAGCCCTCACCTTAGCTAAACTTGCCTCCATTCGTCAATCTATCGATATACCAATTGATCTATATGTTGAAGTTCCGGATAATTTTGGCGGGTTTCTACGATACTATGAAATACCTGAAATTATTCGTGTTTTGGCACCCGTATATATTAAATTTGGGCTTCGTAATCATCCAGATGTGTATCCTTCAGGGAAGCAATGGGAAGCAACCAACATTTCATTAGTGCAAGAACGAGTTCACCGTGCTGCATTAGGGATTCAAATGATTGAGCGTTATTGCCCAGAAGCGAAAACATCCAAACTCGGTACTAAAGACCTCGGTATTCCCACACTAGTTTCTTCTCCCATAGTTTAAAGTCATAAAGGAGTAATTTACGAGTTTTTATGCTCTGCGGAAATATCAGAGCGGTGTTTAAAAAATTTAAAGTTTGGAGAGAAAAAATATGAAACTTCTATCATTTCGTTCTCAGTCCCATACGTATGTAGGTGTTTTACAAGACAATAAAATTGTGAATTTAACAACCCTTCATGATTTGCATCAACATAAAATAGAAAGCCGTTCTGCTATTCCGGATACAATGGAAACGTTGATTCAAAATCATGATACTATGATTCCTTATATTAAAGAGCTGATGGAATATCATAAAAACCACGGAACAAGCGATATAAAAACGACATTTTCTCTTTCAGAAGTAGAGATCATTTCTCCTGTTTCACAGCCAGAAAAAATTATTTGTGTTGGATTAAATTATCTTGATCATTGCAAAGAAACGGAGATGGATCCACCTCCAACACCCGTCATTTTTTCAAAATATGCAAATGCAATTATTGGAGATAACGATGCTATTGAACTCCCTGTTAATTCAAATCAAGTAGACTTTGAAGCAGAATTAGTAGTAGTTATTGGGGATAAGGCAAAATGTGTTACGGAAGAAACAGCAGATGAGTACATTTTTGGATATACAATTATGAACGACGTCAGCGCAAGAGACCTTCAGTTTGCAGATAATCAATGGACACGTGGAAAATCACCAGATACGTTCGCCCCAATTGGTCCCTATATTATAACGAAAGATGAAGTAAAGGATCCTCATAATTTAGACATTTCGCTAACTTTAAATGGCGAAGTAATGCAAAAATCAAATACAAAAAATTTGATTTTTAAAATTCCATATATTATCTCATATTTATCGCAATCAATGACGTTAAAGCCTGGTGATTTAATTGCAACAGGTACGCCCCCTGGAGTAGGGATGGGTAGAACTCCACAGGTATGGTTAAAAGAAGGCGACGAGTTGTCGATTACAATTGAAAGTATTGGAACCTTGAACAATTCTGTGGAAAAGCATCCCTCTTATGTAAATTCAACAGCAAGTAAGCATTAAGGTAGTTTATTAAGGATCAATTTGTAAGCGTTAACAAATGTCGATTTGTGCCAATTGATTAAGCTTTAAGCCTCAAGTTCGAAAGATTTTATAAATTGGAGGATTGATTAAAGCGATGAAAATCAAGCAAAGGATTGACAAAGTTCCTGGTGGTTTGATGGTTGTTCCGCTGTTTGTTGGTGCTTTAATAAATACAATTGATCAACTTCACTTACCGTTTATTATGAATTTCCTAAAGAGTCTGGGGGTTGCTCCTACAGAAGAGGGCTACTATGAGTTTTTAAAAATAGGGGGATTTTCACAAGCTCTATTTAAAGATGGGGCCCTTACATTATGTGCACTGTTTTTGTTTTGTGCTGGTAGTCAAATGAATCTTAGGGTGGGAGGACAAGCTTTAAAAAAAGGGGTGTTATTGACTACTTCTAAATACTTAGCTGGACTTGGAACTGGTTTACTGTGGGGCTATATGTCAGACCCAATCAATGGCTTCCTTGGATTATCCACAATGGCAATTATTGCAGCTATGACAAATGGAAATGGTGGAATGTTCGCTGCTTTAACAGGACAATATGGGAATCGTTCTGATGTAGGGGCAACAGCTGTTCTTTCACTTAATGATGGTCCATTTTTTACACTAATGGCGCTTGGGATGATGGGAGCTAACTTTCCGATCATCGCTTTTGTTGCCGTTCTCTTACCTATTTTAATAGGAATGATATTAGGAAATCTTGATAGTGAAATTCGCACTTTCTTATCTGCTGGAGAATCGCTTGTTATTCCGTTCTTTGCCTTTACATTAGGAGCCGGAATGAATCTATCTAATTTTTTCAATCCTGAAGTAGTGGGAGCTGGCATTGCTTTAGCTCTCATGACAGTATTTATTTCAGGAGGAGTAATGGCTCTTACTTTTAAAGTATTCCGGGAGAAAAGCGTTATTGCACCTTGGGCAGAAGCATCGACAGCTGGAAATGCAGTAGCAACCCCAGCGGCTATCGCAGCAGCAGCGGGGGTTGCAAGTAGCACAGGGTTAATGACAGCTGCAGAAGCTCAAACCTACCAAAGTATAGCTAGTATCGCTACAGCACAAATTTCGATTGCCTCAATTAGCACAGCCGTTCTCGTCCCGATTGCTGTTATTTTAGCTGATAAATATCAAAGAAAAAGAGGAATCGATGGAAAAGTAGAAGATCATTCTATTAATGAAGTAAAAGTTAACGCTAAAATGCCTCCAACTGATCTCAGTTAGCATTCAAATGATGAAAAGAGACTTCAAATTAAAATTTCATTATTTTTTATAAAAGAAAGGTGAGCTAAACATGAGCTATTCTTTTAAGGGATTTGCACGGAAGGATGGAACGGTAGGGATCAGAAATTATATTGGAGTGGTATCCTCAGTCGTCTGTTCAAGTGTTATTACAAAAGAAATTGCAGACAAAGTACCAGCAGCTATTCCTATTACTCATACAAATGGCTGTGCTCAATTAGGAGATGATTTTCAATTAACTAAAAATACGTTGTTGGGCATATCCGCGAATCCTAATCTGCATTCGACACTTTTTATAGGATTAGGATGTGAAACAAACCAAGTGAGTGGGCTTCTTGAAAGCGCCATGAAAACAAAACCTATTGAAGGAATTGGAATCCAACAATTAGCTGGAGGTAGGAATACCGTAATTAAAGGAAAAACTATTGTGGAAGAATGGGCAAAAGAAGTAGAAGAAGAAAAAAGAGTAGAGGTACCTCTATCTTCCTTAACAGTAGGCATATTAGCTATTGACATAGATGAGGAATCATTAACTAAAGTAACACCTGTTATTGGGAATGTTGTAGATACCTTAGTTGACCACAAGGCAACAGTGATTGTGGGAATGTCAAAATCTTTAGAACCAGCAGGTGCTCTCTTGTCTAAACGGGCAATAGGTGAAAAGTTACAACAAAGGCTTCAAGAAGCAGGAGAGGGATTAAAACGGAGACGATGGAAAGAAATTACGAACACGTCAAGTAGATGTGACGAATTTTCGTCATCAGAGAAATCTTATGCCGCTGTTGAAGCTCACCTAACAGGTTCTAAGCCTATTTACAAGTGGCTGGGTTATACGGAACAACCTAATCAAAAAGGTCTTCATCTATTAACCGTTCCAAGCAATTTAGTAGAAGCCTTATCAAATATGGCTGCAAGTGGCTGTAACATGGTGATGATTGTAAGTACCCGAGGTTTACTCGCCAGTTCCATTGCGCTTCCTTGTATGATGATCACCCCACAGAATTCTCATGTGCCTTTTGATGAGCTGACGGACTATACTGTTTCGGAAAATATGAATGTTAATCATGTGGAGAAAGTGCTTGAAATGATGATAGATATTTGTTCTGGGAAGCAAACGAGTCTTGAAAAGTTCGGCTTAGGTGAGTTTGCTATTCCTCATATAGGAACTACATTTTAACAGAGGAATGAGGGAAGTATAGTGAATCAAACATTTAATGCAATTAAGTTAAACAAAGCTGATAACGTTGCTGTGGCGCTAACGAATATTAAACAAGGAGAGTATCTTTCTATTAAAGGAGAAGACAAGATATTACAAGTTATGGAGAACATTCCTTATGGACATAAAATCGCAACCGTTTTTATTAATAAAGAAGAGAAAATTATAAAATATGGAGAATGTATGGGAATTTCGACTGAAGATATCTATCAAGGATACCATGTTCATATATCAAATGTTCGGGGACTAAAAGAAGAAGAGCGAGTAGATATACTTAAACAATCGTCTTCTTTTAATGCATAAAAAAGGTAGGGGACTAATCAAGAGGTAGAAAGTTATAAAGGAGGTAAAAATTTGTGAAAACATTTGAAGGATATAGAAGAGAGAACGGGAAAATAGGAGTTCGAAATCATGTTATTGTAATTAATACGGTAGGAGAGTTAGCTAGCTTCACGAAAAAGCTAGCACAGCTTGTACCGGAAGTTATTCCTGTATCTCATCAAACGGGAAAAGCGCAATTTCCAGAAGACCTTCAACAGACATTGAGAACTCTAAAAGGAACCGCCGGTCATCCGAATGTAAGTGCCGCTTTATTTTTAGGAATGGGGCAAGGAGATCCTGCTGAAGAAATGGTTGAGCTTTTAAAAGATGAGGGCCATTACGTTCATGCTATTTATTTCTATAGGGATAAGACAATCACTGACATTCTTAAAGAAGGAAAATTATGGCTAGAAGAAGCAGTCAAACGGAGTAAGCAGGAACAACGAGAAATCATTGATATTACGGAGTTAACGATTGGACTTGAGTGTGGAGGGTCTGATGCTTGGTCAGGAGTTACGGCAAATCCTGCAATAGGAGTTTGTTCTGATGCCCTTATAAAAGATGGTGGAACTAGTATTCTAGCGGAAACAACCGAAGCAATTGGAGCGGAACATATATTAGCTAATCGTTCGGTCACATCTCATATAGCAAAAGATTTCCTTAAAATTGTAAGAGATTATGAGAAGAGAATTAGAGCCACAGGGGAGGATATGAGGTCTGCAAATCCTACGCCAGGAAATATGGCTGGAGGCCTAACTACTTTAGAAGAAAAATCTTTGGGTTGTATAAAAAAAGGTGGAGATTCTCCCCTAATGGAAGTTGTCAACTATGCGCAACCTCCAACTGAAAAGGGATTTATTTTTATGGATACACCCGGCTATGATGTTGAATCTGTAGCAGGACTTGCAGCAGGTGGAGCTCAAGTTGTGTTATTTTCCACTGGTAAAGGCTCTCCTACAGGATCACCTATTGTACCTGTTATAAAAATTGGCACAAACCCTAAGTTGTATGAAATTATGTCTGAACATATTGATGTAAATGCAGGGAAAATTGTAGAAGGGATTAATACTATCGAAGAGATAGGGGAAGAAATTTATAGGCGAGTTCTTGATACAGCAAATGGAGATTTAACGGCTGCTGAAAAACATAAAAATCAAGAGTTTGCCATTTGGAGATTAGCAGAAACGATGTAGCCACCATTTATATTATAAGAAGACCTGTTTACGGATAATATGTATTCCCTTCGTCACTTATAAACGAAAAACAAGTTAGACATATTGAAACAATAGAAAAAGTCTAATTTTCTACCGAGCTTGTCAATTTATGGAGTCAGAATTAAACATTAAAGGAACCTTTTCTCTTCAGTCATGTGATAGGTGATGCTGAAGAGGAAAGGTTTTTAAGTTGACCAAGAACTATAACAATAAGGTGATTATTCGTTTTAGTAAAGGAGAATTTTTTTAGGTTTTTTACTATATTTCTCTTACTTCCTTAAGACAGAATAGCGGCTCCTTATCACTACATTTGTAGGGAAAGAAGTTAGGTGTGTGAGATATATAAGTGTTATTCTAGATTTTATATTCCTTTTTTTGTAATAAACGTTATAATTTATAGATGATATAAGGCGTATTGAAGAAGGGGAATTTATTTCATTTTAAATTATAAAAAGGAGAACTAGTGGAATGAAAAATAAATTAAAAAAAGGACGTTCTATTTTAAAACGAGAATGGGTACGCCCCCTTATAGCATTACTCGTTTTGCAATTAATCTTTTTTGTCTGTGATAAAAATGGATGGTCAATGAATTTCAGAGATGATGAGGGAACAGTGTTAGGCAAATTCACTGAAGCTAAATTTTTCAACGAACAGTTTGCTCCATATGAAAATCCAACATTCAACTTATTCACAGCAGTTTTCCTTGTCACTTTACTTCCCGCTGCTATTATAGGTGCGATGAAAGTTCTATTTTCCAAAAAACAAACTAATCATCATGCAGGCTAACATGGGTATTTTTAAGAGCGCAATTACAGAATTGGCTAGCCTCTCATACAGAACATATTCAAAATGAAGCCTTAAAAAACGAGGTTATTCATTTTAAACTATGGAACCTATATCATTTTGCTCCGTACTAGTAACTATAAGAAAAAATGATAATATAAGGGAGCGGTTTTTTCTCTGAAGACAAAAAGAGAAGTACAAATTATTTAGCACTATGGCTAGGAATTGGTTTATCTTTTGGATTTTTGTAGGGCTCTCGGTTTCATCATATTGGTTTAGGTATTGGAACGGGCCTTTGCTTTGGAGTAACGATTGGCTTAAGCTTTGAGAAGAAGAATAAGCAGAAGTAGTGTGTGTGCTAATCATACAATAAGATGGAATTTAGAAAGCGCACTTATTCTTATACCTAATTTTATGTGAATTAATAGATTAAAAAGCCTTGGTTTAAGAAAACTAAGGCTTTTTAATTATCTTCACAACATGAATACGGCTTACGAAACCGATAAATTCAAGGTATAAAAGTAGTTCTATTTCTTTGTTTTTGTGTAATTAACTACTTCAATAAGTTGACCAAAGGTTTTAATCTATGTTGCAGCCAAGAGTTAGGTTTTTAGTTTCAATTTTAATTCTAATTCTTTCTTATAATATTAGGTGAACAATTTGGCTAATGAACTCTTTTTTATTTAATTTCCAATAAGAAGAAAAAAATTTAGCATCTGTTAAAAGAATTTCTCCAAACAATAGTAGAATATTTTAACAGAATTAAAAGGAGAATATGGTATTATAAATATATAATGTAAGTTCTGTTTAAACATAGAAGAATTATGAAAGTGGATGTGAAAAATGATTAAAACAGTAATTTTTGATTTTGATGGAACAATTGTAGAATCAGGACAAGTAGTATTTGATCTTTTTAATAGTTTTGCAGATAAATATAAATACACGAAAATGCCCCAAGAACAGAGTGATTATATCCGTACTATCACTTTTAAAGAACGATTTAAGAAATTTAATGTTCCTTTGTGGAAGATCCCAATGTTGACCATTGATATCGTAAAGAAATATAAAGAAGAGATTCCACATTTAGAACCTATTGATGGCATAAAATCTGTTTTGAAAACATTAAAAGAATCAGGGTTTCAGTTAATATTAGTTTCTGCAAATTCGCAAGAAAACATTAAAAAATTTCTAAAACTAAATGACATGGAGTATTTTGATGAAATTCTCAGATCTCATCGCTTCTTCGGTCGCCATATCACACTTAATAGTTACGTAAAAAGTAATAATGTTCAAAGAGAAAACATTATATTTGTTGGTGATGAACATCGGGACATTATGGCTTGTGAAAAGAGTGATATTAAAATTATCTCTGTTACATGGGGGTATGATTTTGAGGTGCTATTGCAAGAAGCCCAACCGGATTATATAGTGAAGGAACCT
Source organism: Priestia filamentosa (assembly GCF_900177535.1). Lineage (NCBI taxonomy): Bacteria > Bacillati > Bacillota > Bacilli > Caryophanales > Bacillaceae > Priestia > Priestia filamentosa. The sequence goes on along the minus strand of NZ_FXAJ01000002.1, from coordinate 947,723 downwards.
TTGGACATTGTAAGAACTATTGAAGGAATTAATAAATGATTGCTTTATTCTTGGTTAGTGCTATATTCGCTATCCTTTGTTATCGCTATGATCCTAAATCACCATCTTTAAGATGGGTCGTATTTTTGCTAATATGTTCGTCATTAGCTGGTTTATCGCGTGCAATTGTAGAATCATTTATCCCGGCTTTAAACAAGAATGATATGAACTTTGATTTACTTAATACTTTTTTGTATAGTCTAAGGATTTTCACGGGCTTTGTATCTATTTATTTTTGTCCTTATGGAATTTTAATGCATGCAGTTGTTTATAGTGGGAGGTTTACATCTAAAGTTATAAGAACTTTGAAATATATTTTGTTAATTCCAATCCCTTTTATGGTTGAGACTACTGTATATGTTCCAGACATTGTCCCTGATTTTGATTCTATGCTCTATTGGGCAGTCCCTTATATATGTATTGCATGTATTATTCACATTTACGCATATATAACAGAGAAAGATGAAAAAAAGAAGAAGAGTCGTTTTATCACCTTGTCTCTCATGTTTCCAGTTATATTAACGGCCTTAATTTTAAACTATATCGTAAGAGCTTTTAATAGTAGTAATCAAATTTGGCGATACGTGGTGTTTTTTCTTGTTATCTCGTTTTTTATTTTTATATGGAAAGCTCTAGGGAGCGGCTCATTAAATGGAATTAAATTACGTTATGAAAGAGAAGCGAGAGAAAAAACAAGTAAAGTCGTGACTTCAGGAACAAGCTTATTAAATCATTCTATTAAAAATCAAATCTATAAAATTAACTCAAGCCTGCAAATTATACAACCTCACAGTCACAATCTTGATGCCTCATGTCAAAAGGCAGTTGAGATTATTAATAAAAGTTCTAATCATTTAATCGAAATGGTCGATAGAATGCAAAGTCAAACTCAAGAGATTCAAGTTAAAAAAAATAACTGTGATTTAAGTGAATTAATGGATGAAACTTTAAATTATGTGCAAAAAGAAATTGAGGCAAAGTGTATAACTATAGATAAGGTGTATGAATCCAATAACGATGCTTATTGTGATGGTACTCATACAAAAGAGGTATTTTTAAACATAATTAAAAATTCCATAGAGTCAATGGATAAACGTGGTAATATAAGGATAGTCATTACTAAAGGTAATGGTAATCAGATTACGGTTTCTTTTACGGATGATGGTAGTGGTATATCAGAAGAAAATCTAAGACATGTCACAGAGCCCTTTTTTACAACGAAAGGGAGAAGGGGGACCAACTTTGGTTTAGGTTTACATTATTGCTATGATGTAATGTTAAAAAGTAATGGTAATCTACACATTGAAAGTGAACTAAATAAGGGAACAACTGTGACGCTAACGTTCCCGTTAAAAGGATGATGCTTATGAATCCCATTAGAGTAGTTCTTATTGAAGATGATATTGATTGGTTAAATATTATGGAAACAATTATAGGAAATGAAGATGATATCGTTTTAGTTGGTTGTGGCACTACAAAGGAAGAAGCTATTAACTTATCGAAGGCACTGGACCATATTGATATTTTCCTTGTCGATATTAATCTAACGGATAATAACTTGGATGGAATTTACACAGCATTAGAGTTAAAGAGCAGTGGTGATTGGAAAGTATTAATGTTAACGTCAATGTCTGATGAAGATATCATTCAAAAGTCATTCATTGCAGGAGCAACGGATTACATTCTAAAAAAAGATGTACATAAAATACCACATATTATCCGTTCCATTTATCATGAACCATCTAATCCAGTTGAAGTTATTTTACAAGACTATCGACGTATGAAGAGTGAAGAGCAGCTCAAAGATCTAACTAATGCAGAGCGAGAAGTTTACAAATTGATAGAGCAAGGCCATTCACGAAGAGATATTCAAAAGAAATTAATGAAATCAGATAATACTCTAAAAAACCAAATTAAAAATATACTGAAAAAGATGTCTGTTTCTAATTCCAAAGAGGCGATAAGAAAAGTGAAATCAGGAGGTTTATGGTGATTACGCGATGAAGCGTAATCACCTTTTTTATTTTGTAATAACCTCAAGTATAAAGGGACTACTTTTTATAGCCCCATCTAAAAAAAAGGGTGAGTATTTATAACCCCTCTTGGTAAAGAAGAGCCTCGAAAAATGACACTACCTTAAATTGCATAAACTTTATATCATATAGTTAAGACTTGTTATTCATTATAAATTTAAGAAAAAGGGTTCTTTTGAGTAGAATCTAATTCATCCATACTCTTCAACAGAAGCATGTAGGCAATGACTATATGGTCTATATATTTAATATTCTCTAAAAATAACCGGTCTAAATTAAGGGGGTGGAAGAGATTAATATCATCAGGGAAAAGAGAATAAAAAAAAGATGGACTCAGTTAGAATTAGCGAAAGTATCGGGGGTTCCTCAATGTACGATTTCTCAACTTGAAAGAGGAAATCGAAAATACCCTACGTATGAAACGATTCGAAAAATTGCTAAGGCATTGGATTTGACGTTGGAGGAAATCTACCTCCTACAAGATCATAAAGAAAAAGGGTCGGTGAAAGAGGAAGAGGGCAAAGCGACTGCCTTTCTATGATAGAAGGAGGAGAATAAAATGAAGACTGATAAAATCAAGAAATCAGCGATTACATCAGGCGGAATAGAGGAAAGAGATTCTTGTTCGCTAGAAGAAAATAAACATGTTGTGGTCATAGGAGAAGTAGCTACAGGCAAAACCTCTACTTATATATTGCCGAATATTCTCGAAGAAAAAGAGAAAAGCTTACTTGTATTTGATCCTCGGGGTACAAGATATCATTTTACACAGGGGGAAAAGCGAGAACAGGGGTATATTGTAAAAGATTATCCTGTTCTTTCATTGGATGAAGAAACAATAAAATATATAGCACAGCTTCTAATTAAAGAAAAAACAGTGGTTTATCTCCAGTTTGATCATAGAGAGGGGAATAAAGAGAAAGAGGAGACGTTTACCAACTTGATAAATACATTATATGAGACGATTGAAGAACAAGGGTTCTATCATAAGGGCATCCATGTTTTGATGGACGAAGCTCAAGCCTACAAGGTTCCTCATCTTCCTTTATTCCTAGCATCAGGAAGAAAATATAATGTAAATTTCTCTCTTACGGTGCTTCATTTATCTTCTTTACAGAACTTATACGGCGAAGAAGCTACACAACAGATGATAAAGTATAGTGTTAAAGGGTTATTTGGTACGAGAAGTCAAGAAGATGCCGAATACTTTGCTTCTTTTATTGAAGGGCCTTTTACGAAAGAAGAATGCAATGCACGCTATCTCTTTTCACTGCCAAGAGAGGTTCCTGTATGGCTCCTTCCTTTTTCTCATTAACAACAAGGGACAGTAATATTAATCCAAAGATTCCGAAGATGTTGAAGAAATATAAACAAAGTCACATCTATCAAATACCTAATTGCTAAAAAAACAAGTACTCATTTTCTTGAATGCTTGTTTTTTTAGCAATTATGTTCAGAATCAGTTTTGATTTAATATAGTACTAGTTGTGATAGTTAGTATCATTAAAAAATTACATGCTTCCATCTACTATTCTTCTAAAAAAGATTAAAATGAGGAGGTGAAGAAGAGTATTTAAAGACGATAACAAGAAATTTTTAATCAAATGAGAAGAAGAGATAAACTTATACACGAACAGGAGATTGAACAAAATGACAAACAGCGTATTTATCTTTATCATTTTTTTTCTCCTGCTTGTATTATTTCAACTCATGCGTTATGTCTATCGTACGGTACTAAAACGACAAGCATTGAGGCGTTTAATGCAATCAGGGATTCCTTATATTGACCAGATGGACGGATTTCAATTTAAGATGTATTTAAAAGCTTTATTTCAGCAGTTAGGATATAAGGCACAGCTTGCCCCTCAGTCAGGAGATTTTGGGGCGGATTTAATTATGAAAGGGAAAAAGAAAATTGTCATTCAAGCCAAGCGTTACGGCGTTAAAAACAAGGTTAGCCAGTCGGCTGTTCAAGAAGTCTATGGCGCTCAAGCCTATTATGAAGCGGATGAAGCATGGGTGATGACAAATAGTTTTTTTACAAAGCAGGCTAAAGTGTTGGCCGAAGTGTGTCATGTGCAATTATTTGATCGTCATGCTCTTCAAACTTTGATTTTAGAGGTAAATCCTATACATACAGCCGAAGATATTTATCGAGAGGTCAAGCCAGAGCCTCGTACATGTCCTGTATGCGGAAACTCGCTAGGCATACGTCATAGAAATGGAGAACGTTTCTTTGGATGTGTTTCTTTTCCTCAATGTAACCATAAAGAGGCGATTAATAAAGAATAACCACAGATTATATTAAAGGGGTGCAGGTATGCTAAAGTAGCTTTGAGTTTAGGGAAGAAGGGTAGGCTTTTCAAAGCAATGTGATTACATATACATGAGTTCTTCATTTTGAATGATACAAGAGATATAAAATCGGAAACGTTTTCTAAAGAGGATTCAGGATTACATATTACGAAGAAATGGATAAAATCATTCATTATCATGCAGTATTTTATGGCGGAGAACGAGAGAAAGCTTGATACACTAAGATGGATAAAAATCTGTATAAAGAAGAATAAATAGAAGGTCCAGCCCTTGTTGCTTAAGGGACTGGACCTTCTTAACTTCAAGAAAAGATTTAGGTGAGCTAATATTCTATCTCGCATGCCTCCTTTTTCTGTTTTTTAAATAGATGAAATGATAGATTTGTTATATGTACTCTTTACTATATCTGGTGAAATAGCTTTGTTATGAACAAAGTAGCTCTGTGTTGAAATTCAATTTAAAAAGGTGAAATTCATGTTTTGGGTTTACTTCACCACAGAATCAGTTTTTAGGTGTAATAGAGGAAAGCTATAACGAAAGGCTAATTAAGACCAATAGAACGAGGAAAACCTACATAATGGTGCACAAAATGTCGGATAGCTCAATTTAAATTCTGCTATTCTGATCATAAGGAGGTCATATAAATGAATTTGCTTAGGAATATGAATGGAGCTTTACAATATATCGAGGAGAATCTAACTAACGATGTGGATTTTAGAGAAGTAGCAAGGAGGGCTTTTTGTTCTGAATATCACTTTAAAAGAATGTTTTCTTTCCTAGCGGGCATTACGTTGTCAGAGTACATTCGGCGAAGACGCCTTACTCTTGCAGCATTCGAACTTAAAAATAGTAACAGGAAAGTTATTGATATTGCGATAAAATATCAATATAATTCACCGGATTCTTTCACAAGAGCTTTTCAAAATTTACATGGGATAACTCCTTCAGAAGCTAAAAAGAATGGCCATTCACTTAAAGCCTATCCACGAATGACCTTCGAGTTATCAATTAAAGGAGGAAATGAAATGAACTATCGAATTGAAGAAAAAGAGGCATTTTGTATAGTGGGTATTAAAGAAAGAGTCCCGATCATTTTTCACGGAGTTAACCCACATATTGCTGCTATGTGGGAAAGTTTAAATGAGGAAACGATAAATAAACTCAAAAACCTTTCTAATGTCGAACCATTAGGACTGCTTAGCGCATCCGTGAATTTTTCTGAGGAGCGAATGGAAGAAAAAGGGGAGCTTGACCATTATATTGGTGTGGCAACAACAAAGAAATGTCCAGATAATCTGAAACAGCTTAAAGTACCTGCTTTAACGTGGGCGGTGTTCGAAGCAGTTGGGCCATTCCCAGAGACATTACAAGATGTATGGGGACGAATTTATTCTGAATGGTTTCCATCCTCGAATTATGAACAAGTAGAAGGACCAGAAATTTTATGGAATGAACATAAAGAGGTAACGTCACCAACTTTTAAAAGTGAAATATGGATACCTGTGTTAAAAAATAATGTTGATAGAGGCGTGTAATAAATATTTTTAGGTAGAAAGAAAGAGAAGGTTACGAATGTAATCTTCTCTTCTACTTTATAGCTTTCTGTAAGCAACATGATATGAACTAAAATTGTAAATGGTATACACCTATGTAAAGGAAGATAGTCTATAGCAACTTGAAGGATTTCCTCAAAGTACTAGACATTAAAAAAGATTTAACCATCTAATTTTTTACGATCTTCTGCTCTAGGTGGTTCTTCCATCCACTTATGATCAATCATACTTTTTCCAATACGACTATATATCCATAAACTATTCAACCCGGCCTTTTCACAGTGTGCTGAAATATCGGCTCTCATACTTGAAATGACAGAAGCATTATAGTAAGTTACGGCTACCCCAAAAAGGAACCCTGTTTGAAGAAGCATAAGTTTGTCTGAAAAAGGAGAAACCGTAGAATTTGTAACTTCTGTCTCCAACGATTGGGGAAGATGAAGATTGTCCTGGATTAATAAGGAGGAGAACCCTTCAATATGCTTGTTTTTTACTTGCAGACTTTTTTCCAATAGAGTACGTACAGTCGGGTCTTTAGCAACTTGTTTGAAAGCGAGCATTACTGCCTTTGCAGTCATGGCTTTACTTAAATTAAAATAGATATGTCCGCTTTCAACGGCATTCATAGGTCTACGTTTACCCAAAATATTTGTGACATACTTATAGTTTTTTATAATCTTAACTTTCTTTGGTGTTACATATGTAGGTGGTTGTAGGTAAAGTTGCTTTGAGATAAGAAGATCTTTCGCTTTTTTATAAATCTCCATCGCATCAAGATTGCATTGATAATAAAATTCCACAATATCTTCCCGGGTGGAGGCTGTAAACGATAAACTATATTCATTGAGGCCATGGGTAGTCATTGTATAAAGAGATTTGAGACACAGAACTTCTGTAAATAGAGGAGGAGCATCTAGGTTTACATCCTCTTCTGTAAATCCTTTAGGAACAGGAAAATTTTCTTGCTTAAATAAATTCTTTAAAGTTTCTATATGGTTAGATGAAAGGTTTAAGGCTAATTGGAAGAGATGCCGTATTTCAGAATCCTGAATTGTTTGAAGCATATATTTATTTACACATACAGATAAGGTTTCACGGATATAATGGGCCCATAAATTTGAGATTTCAGGCGATGTTAAATGATTATTCTCTTGCAATTTCTTTTTCCTCCGTATAAAAACTATTTTTTCATAGTTTGCCCTCCTTTTGAGCTTTCATACAGATTCGCTTTTTGAAACTTTTTGATTATTGTGGTAACGGTAACTGAAAGTATGTAAGGTATATCTTTAAAAAAGAAGAAACTTCTTAGGAGAGAAGGGGAGGGTTGTTAGATATTCATATAATTAATCGATGTTTCACAGCATCTTTGCGTAGTTTATCTAGAATATGTATTAGTTACATATTTTTATGAGATTATAAGCATTATTTGTTATGAAAAAAGCACGCCTTATTAGGGGCGTACTCTATCTATATGATAAAACATAATGCAAAAAAAGTCTATAAGTTCATTGAATTTTATATTATAGTTTGATTACTGAATTCAGTAAGATCCATGGATAAATATAATATTGAAAGGAAATTGTCTATGAAACACAAACATGTCCCAGTTTTAATTGTTGGGGGAGGACTTACTGGACTCACCTCTGCTCTTTTTCTTGCACGTCATAACACTGATTATTTGCTCATTGAAAAGCATGCTGGTACAGCTATTCATCCAAAAGCCGGAGGAATTACGTTTCGTACGATGGAATTATTTCGACAATTAGGATTAGAGAAAGCCATCCGTACTGCTAGTGAGCCGTTGGATCATATTCGGGGACGAATTGCTGTAGAAACAATCAAAAACATAGACCTAACAGAATTAAAACAGGGAGAGAGTACTCAGAGGGAAATTGACAAAAAAATAGTTGAAAGGATTGAAAAGATTAGCCCTTCAAAAGCAGCATCTTGTTATCAAATGGATTTAGAACCGATCCTTCTTCGAGCTGCTGAGCAAGGGAAAGGGCATATACGCTATAATACCGAACTTGTAGCATATAGGCAAGATGATTTAGGTGTAACAGCCACTATCGTGGATCGAGAGACAGGAACGAAAGAAATCATTCGAAGTGATTATTTAGTTGCAGCAGATGGTGCTAAAAGTACAATTCGTAAACATATGAAAATTCCAACCACAGGAAGAGGAGTTATAGGAGGCCACTATATTAATATCTATTTTCAGGCTGATCTAAGTTATTTTCTGAAAGGTAGCCAGTTTGGTTGGATTCAAATCTTAAATCCGGAAGCATTCGGTGCATTCATCACGGTTAATAACCGTGATGAATGGATTTACCACGTGGCCTATAATCCTTCAAATGGAGAACGTCCGGAAGATTTTTCTGAAGAGCGATGCCGTGAAATCATAAAAAAAGCTATAGGAGTTTCAACTATTGATATTGTCATCTTCAGTATTTTACCTTGGGCAGCTGTAGAACATACAGCTACTTGTTTTATGGATAAGCGAGTCTTTTTAACTGGAGATGCCGCACACCTTATGCCGCCTACTGGAGGATTTGGTTCAAACACAGGGATTCAAGATGCCCATAACTTAGCTTGGAAATTAGCAGCAGTCATCCAAAAAAAAGCGCATCCAAGATTGCTTCAAACTTATCATGACGAAAGATACGATGTTGTAGAAAAAACGACTAAATATGCTAGTGATTTGTTATTTAAGGCGATGAATAAAGGTGTAAGCACTCTTAATAATATGGATCATCTTGCAATTACCGTAGGATATAAATATAGCTCAGAAGCTATCATTGAGGAAAAATTCACTACACATAGAATGGATCGATTAGAGTTAAATGGAAAACCAGGTACACGTGCTCCACATATGTGGTTGAAGGATGGAGATAAGTATATATCTGTTCTAGATTTAATAGATGAAAACTTTGTCTTATTAACAGGGGAAGATAATAAATATTGGCGCACTGCTGCTGAGGATGTAGCTTCTCACCTAGGCATTTGTATCGATGTTTATGGCCTTGGTTCAGAGAGTAATCTGGTTGAGTATGAGGGGAATTGGGAATCCGTGTACAATGTTTCCTCGGAAGGTGCCGTATTAATAAGACCGGATGGTTTTGTAGCATGGCGTACAAAAGAGAGAATATTGCATTCTAATGTAATTCTTAAACAAGTTATGACTACAATCCTAGGAGAAGACAGTGAAACAATATAGCTCTTACACAAGAAGAAACTGATAGGCTTTCTTAGTACAACTTATAAAAAAACAGGCAGTTCCCTAGGGGAATTACCTGTTTTTTTACACTTTGAGTTAAAAGGAGCAATCATTCTGTTTTGAAGTGTTCTTTCCTTATGACCTTTTTTTGTTCTAACGCTTCATTTAAATCAAGTTAAGAACAAATGGATAGGCAAATTGTATTAAGCCTTACATCAGCATATCTTTGATGTTCTTCAGTGACCTGTTGAGATTGGATAACAAGTGATTTAGCATCTCCGTCATTAGCTAAGTGTGAAACTAGTTTTAATTAATTGGTAAATATGGGTATTACATGCCACTTAGTTCATCATAGTGAAGATCAACAGGTGCTTTCTTAAAGAAACGCGTTGTACTAGTCAGATACACTATCCCTAACAAAGTCCAAATGCCTCCTATAAGTAAAGAAAAAGGATTAAGACTTATCCAGAGAAAACCAGTAAAAACTAGGCCGAGGAAAGGGAATAGGAAATTCTCCAAAAAAGCAGGTTTCTTTTTCCTCTTAAAGTAGGCATATAAAACACAGATGTTAACAAAAGTGAAAGCCGAGAAAGCCCCAAAATTAACGAGGGCTGTTGCCTTTTCTAAATCTAAAAAAAGCGCAGTTGCTGCTAGTAATCCCACTATTAGTATATTAAAAAGGGGTGTTTTAGAACGAGGGTGCAAATAAGAGAACACTCTCTTAGGCAATGCCCCATCTCGTCCCATTGCATATAAAAATCTTGATGCGACTAACTGTGATGCTAATCCAGAAGCAATGCAAGATAATAAAGCTGCTCCTAAAAAGAAAGCAAGAAACAAGTTCCCACCTAAATGAACGGCAATCTCGGGAGAAGCTGCTTCATAATTATTAAACTGACTAGCACTAGGAAAAAGAGATTGCATAAGATAGGTAACAGTAACGAAAAAGACTAGTCCACCTATTGCTAGTAAGATAATAGCTTTTGGAATCGTTTTTTCTGGCCTAATTGTTTCATCACATAGATTTGTGATGGCATCAAAGCCTACAAAAGATAACGTAAGGAGAGCTGCTCCAGGAAGTAGAGTAGGAAATTCATTAGGTGTTGGCAATAAATCATGAACAGGCATAAATTGAGCTGATGTATTTAATAAATCTTTGAGACAAAGACCTATAAAAACTATTACAACAATGAATTGTAAGATAACAAGCCAAGTATTTAGGGTTGTCGCTATTTTGATTCCTACACAGTTCATTAAAGTAATAAAAGTAATTAATGAAATGACCCACACCCACTTTGGAACATTTGGAAACCCTGATGATAAATAAACGCTAGCTAGTAAAGCATTAATCATAGGTAAGGCTAAATAAGCGATAAAGGATACCCATCCAACCAGGATTGCGGCATAAGGGTGAATAATTCTCTTCGTATATAAATATACAGAACCTGCTATTGGATACTTTTGCACAAGCTTCCGATAACTAAGGGCTGTAAATAAAATAGAGATAAACACAATAAAATAAGCAAGGGGAACAAGTCCAGTTGTAACATGTGAGACAATCCCAAAAGTGTCAAATACAGCAAAAGGAGCCATATAAGCAAAGCCAATCGCTACTACATGTTTCATCCTCAATTGACGCTCCGGAGCTACTTGTTTAGTTGAATTATTCATCCAAGGATAACCTCTCTAATCTAAATTTACCCAAACACTTTTAACTTCTGTATAATTTTCTAATGCATACGATCCCATTTCTCTTCCATATCCTGATTGTTTGTAACCTCCAAAAGGAACAGCTGCATTCGTAAGATTATAACAGTTGACCCATACAGTTCCGGCCTTTAATTTACTTGCTAATTGGTGGGCGTTTTTTACATTTTCTGTCCATATTCCAGCTGCTAAACCGTAAATTGAGTTATTAGCTTTAGACACAACATCTTCTAGTGTATCATAAAGGATAACAACAACAACAGGACCAAATATCTCTTCTTTCGCAATTGTCATCTCATCATCTACATCAGTAAAAACAGTAGGAGTAATAAAGCAACCTTTATCTAACTTTTGGCCACCAGCTAATAGTGTTGCACCTTCATTAACTCCTTGCTCAATGTAGGAAAGAACTGTATCTTGTTGTTTTTTCGATACTAAAGGTCCCATCTCTGTATCTTCTTCTAAACCATTTCCTAATTTCACATTTTCAGCATAATGTTTTAACTCTTGAACAACGTGGTCATAAGAATCTTTTTGAACATAGACCCTAGACCCGGCGCAACAAACTTGCCCTTGGTTAGCCATAATTCCGGAAAATACACCAGGTATAGCTTTTGTTAAATCTGCATCAGGTAAGATAATGTTAGGAGATTTTCCTCCTAATTCTAATGTTACGCGCTTTAGTGTTTGTGCAGCTTTCTGCATGATTGCTTTCCCAACAGCGGTAGAGCCTGTAAAAGCAATCTTATCGACATCAGGGTGCTGTACAAGTGCTTCACCTGTGATAGAACCCTTTCCATTTATAATGTTTACAACTCCTTTTGGAAACCCAGCTTCTTTAATTAATTTAGCAAGATATAAAGCTGACAGGGGAGTTTGCTCAGCGGGCTTTAATACGACAGTACATCCGGTAGCTAAAGCAGGTGCGATTTTCCAAATCGCCATCATAATAGGAAAGTTCCAAGGGATAATTTGTCCTACAACGCCGACTGGTTCATGCTGTGTATAAGTGAAATATTGAGGAGACATAGGAATCGTTTGGCCACCCCATTTTGTTGTCCAACCTGCATAATAACGAAGCTGCTCAATAGCGTTTGGTAAGTCATTACCTAGCATTTCTGCGATAGGTTTTCCATTATCTAGTGTATCGATCTCTGCTAAAATGCGAATATCTCTTTCCATTAAGTTTGCTAACTTATATAAATATTGACCACGAATTGAGCCATCCATCCGAGCCCATTCTCCATGTTCGAATGCAGATCGAGCTGCATAAACAGCTCGATCAACGTCTTCTTCCGTTGCCTCAGCAACCTGAGCGAGAAGTTCGCCGGTAGCTGGATTAAATGTTTCAAAGGTACGAGTCATAGGAGATGAATACCATTCTCCATTGATAAATAGTGTTTTAGGTTCTTCTAAGAAAGCTAATACTTCTTTTGTTATGTTCAACACGAGTGTTTCCTCCTTATAGCCCAAGTCGTTTTGAATACGTAGAGAGTGATTCATCTACAATTGAGATAATGGTCTCGATATCCTCTTGTTGTGAGATAAGAGGGGGAGCGATAGCCACAATGTTCATCCCAGGTTCGAAATCAAATCCTCTAATAAGCAATCCACGTTTCTTACATTCTTCAACAATACTCATTGCGGCAGCTTCCTCTGGTGTAAATGTGATATTTTGTTCAGGGTCTTTTATTAAATCAAACCCCGTTAACAACCCTCGTCCTCGACCATTCTGAAAGAAGTGATATTTATCGCTGAGGTAATCAAATCCTTTTAAAAGAAGTTTCCCCATTTGATCAGCTTGATCAATGAGATTTTCTCTTTCAATAATTTCAAGGTTTTTTAAGCCAACTGCGCATGCTGTAGGATGACCACTATAGGTAAATCCATGAGCAAGCATATCCGGTACTTCACATATAGCATCCATAATAGGTGTTCGCATTACAACCGCTCCAAGTTGAGCATATCCACTTGTAATTCCTTTTGCCACAGACATTAAGTCAGGAACAATGTCCCAATGATTTACACCGAAGGAACGACCAGTACGACCAAAACCACAAATTACTTCATCTGCAATAAGGAGAATGTTTTGCTCATCACATAATTTACGAACAGCCTGTAAATAATCTTCTGGAGGTACGTGGACGCCACCAGCGCCTTGAATAGGTTCTATAATAACAGCTGCTACATGATTAGCACCTTCTCGTTCAATAGTACCGCGAATACTGTTTTGATAAGAAGGGTGATTGATATCACCAAGTTCACAAGAAGTTAAATGAGGTTCCGCATTTATAATGTCGGGATCTCCTGAGCCTGAAAATGCACGATATACTTCAATACCTGTAGCTCTTTGAGCGGCAACCGTTACCCCATGGTATCCTCTTTTTAATGAAATAATTTTCTTTTTGTTTGCTAATCCTTTTCTTTCCCAATAAAAACGAGCTAATTTAAAAGCTGTATCATTAGATTCAGAACCCCCGGAGGTGTAAAATACGCTGTCTAAGTCCCCAGGTGTCATAGAGGTAATTTTCTCAGCAAGTTTTACGGCCGGTTCATTTGAATACCCATAAAACATTGAGCTGTAAGCTAGCTTTTGCATTTGATCGAAGCTAACTTGTGCTAACTCTTTATTACCGTGTCCTACGTTTACATTCCATAACATAGACACACCATCAATATATTTGTTGTTATCCATATCAAAGATATGAAGTCCTTCACCTCGCTCAAAAACAATCGTAGGTCCATTATTACGATTAAAAGCAGGGGACGTAGAAGGATGTAAAATATGTTGTTTATCCAATTCAGCTAGTGTATAAAGCGTTTGATTTTTCATTTATATCGCTCCTATTCATTAAATAGTTTTTGGGATTTTTGCCCCAGATAACTGGCACACAACATCTAGCAAAAGATTGGCGCCATTTACTAAGTCGTTATCTCTCGTGAATTCCTCTTCATTGTGACTAATGCCTCGATGGCTTGGAACAAATATCATCCCTGTTTTAGCTATTTCAGCCATATATTTCGCATCATGCCCAGGTCCGCTAAACATTCGTTTAGTAGATAAATTTCTGTTTCCCGCACATTTGCTAATTGTCTCAATAACTTTTTCAGAAAAAGTAACGCTATCATTTTCCCATGAGGTATGAAAAGTTAGTTCTACATCGCATAAACCTGAGATTGTGCTCAATTGCTGTTTCATGACTTCAAGAGCTCTTTCTCTCTGTTCATCATCTTCATGGCGAATATCAACGATAAACTCAACTTTTCCTGAAATAACATTAGGTACGTTAGGATAGACGTTTAATTGTCCAACCGTAGTTTTTAAACCTTCATATTCTTGTGCTAATTTATCTATGCTCTCTATCATCTTTGCTGCTGCTACAACTGCATCTTTACGATTTTCCATTGGCGTCGGACCAGCGTGATTCATCTCACCTTCCACTGTAACACTAATCCAACTAATTCCTTGAATACCTTCTACAACTCCAATTTCTAATTGTTCTTCTTCAAGAATAGGGCCTTGTTCGATATGTAGTTCTATAAAGTATTCTGCTTTTTGTAACCTATTCTCTTCTAGTCCTTTATAACCAATATCTGAAAGGGCATCACGAAACTTTATTCCATCTTTATCTTGGCGAGAATAAATGAAATCTTTCTCAAATACACCACATACTCCACCAGATCCTAGCATTGGTGGTTCAAATCTTGCTCCTTCTTCATTTGTAAAATTAATAATCTCAATTGGACGATCTGTTTGTACATTTGCCTCGTTCAGAGAACGAACAACCTCCAAAGCTGCTAATACACCTAAAACTCCATCAAAACGCCCTCCACAAGGCTGAGTATCGAGATGTGATCCAATGACAACAGGCATTTGATGAGGATGTTTTCCTTCACGTCTACCATACATATTGCCAAAATCATCTACTCTAATAGATAATCCTTCTTCTTCAAACCAATTGATGAGTAGATTTCTCATTTGTTGATCATCTATTGTTAAAGCTAAACGATGTAAGCCTCCATTAGGAGTTGCTCCAATTGCTGAACTTTCTTTTATAGATTGGAGCAGTCTTTTTTGATTAATATTTAAACCATTCATATTTGTTAAATCACCTCCGTACTGTAATTAGGTGCAAGTATCGTGCCAACATAAAAAGGTGATGTTTAATTGAAATTTTCAGAATAATAATTTAAAATGAATCGATAGTGATTCAAATACAAATCGATATCGACTCAGATAGGATTGGAGGGAAAGCTATGAGCCCTATCTTTTTAAGCTCAGAAATAAAAATGATGCTTGATCAATTAAAAGATGGTATTTATATAGCTAATAAAAATGGAGTAACATTATGGATTAATCAAACAAGTGAAAAACAACTAGGTGTGAAGCGAAAAGATATTATTGGGAAAACAGCTGATGAACTAGAAGCACGAAATTTATTTACTCCTTCTGTCACAAAAATTGTACTAAAGAAAAGAAAAACAATATCTAAAGCTCAAACTTCAAAAGGAATTCAATATTTAGCTACAGGTAGTTTAATTGAATTAGAGGAAACAGGAGAAGAATACGTAATTGTGCATGTTAAAGATATTTCTGAGATGGTTAAAAATGCTTTTAAACTTAAAAAAGCAGAAACTCTTATGAGTCAATACTGGAATGAAATACAGAAAATGAAAAGTGAGAAAAGGGTCGAAACAGGAGAAAAGCGACTTATTGGAACGAGTGACGCACATAATGAAGTAATGGATCTTTTAAGAAGAGTTGCTAATTTTGACGCTACTATTCTATTACAAGGAGAAACAGGAGTCGGAAAAAGCGTGTTCGCAAAAGAAGTCCATGTTTTAAGTGACCGAAGAAATCAACCATTTGTTCAAGTAAACTGTGGAGCTCTTCCAGCTAATTTAATTGAGTCAGAATTGTTCGGTTATAAGAAAGGAGCTTTTACAGGGGCTAACAGCAGAGGAAAAACAGGTTTAATAGAAGAAGCCTCTGGTGGAACCTTATTTTTAGATGAAATTGGTGAATTCCCTCTAGAACTACAGCCTAAACTGCTTCAATTTCTTCAAGATAAGTCGTTTCTTCCTATTGGTTCTACAGTTTTACAGCACTCTGATACAAGGATAATTACAGCAACAAACCAGGATTTACTACAGCTTGTAAAAGAAAAACGTTTTAGAGAAGATCTGTATTATCGGTTAAATGTCATTCCTATAGAGATTCTTTCCCTTAAAGAACGAAGAGAAGACATTCTCCCACTTGCACATCACTTTCTTCAAACGTATAACTATAAATATCAAAGAAATGTCGTATTATCAAAAGAAGTTCAGCCTTTTTTCTATCGTTATAACTGGCCTGGAAATATCCGTGAACTAGAAAATCTTATCGAAAGACTTGTTATTACAGTAAGGCAAGAAAAAATCTTGGAAAATGACTTGCCATACCACATGCTAAAAACTGACGATGAACCAGCTTCATTAGGAGCAGAGGAAGAGGAGTTACAAGGAAAAAGTCTTTCTGAGTATTTAGATAGTATAGAGCGTAAGATGATTTTAAGAGCTTATTCTAAATATAAATCTACTCGTAAAATGGCAGAGAAGCTTGGCTTGACTCAATCTGCCGTTGTACGTCGAATGAAAAAATATGATATCTCCTAACTTTTTATTTACGAATCTCTAAATATTAAATTGAAAATGAATTGGCACAAAACTTGCATTATAAATAACTGACAGAAACTGAAAGGTTTAAGGAGGAATTTACAGTGAGTTTATCAATTACAAATAGTACACCTAAAAAGGACGGGTTTAGAATGCCCGGAGAGTTTGAACAACATGCAGGTACATGGATGTTATGGCCTGTTAGAACAGATACGTGGCGCAATGGAGCAAAACCTGCACAACAAGTTTTTGCTAAAGTAGTAAGTTCTATCTCTGAGTTTGAACCTGTTACCGTAGGTGTGAACGCAGAACAGTACGAAAATGCAAGAGCTATGCTTCCTCATCATGTTCGAGTTGTAGAAATCTCTTCAAATGATGCTTGGATGAGAGATATTGGTCCTACATTTGTAAAGAATGAGGAGGGAGAGATAAGAGGAATAAACTGGGGGTTTAATGCTTGGGGAGGACTTCAAGGAGGATTATACTTTCCCTGGGATCTT
Organism: Priestia filamentosa; assembly: GCF_900177535.1. NCBI lineage: Bacteria > Bacillati > Bacillota > Bacilli > Caryophanales > Bacillaceae > Priestia > Priestia filamentosa. The sequence continues at coordinate 930,703 of NZ_FXAJ01000002.1, read as the reverse complement.
GATTTAATGGTGAAAAAGAAAGTTCTTGAAATCGAAAACAAAAACTGTTATGAATGTACAGAATTTATCTTAGAAGGTGGATCTATTACGGTAGACGGAGAAGGAACTTTAATTACAACAGAGCAATGTCTATTAAACAAGAACCGCAACCCACATCTTTCTAAAAGTGAAATTGAAGATAGATTAAAGGAGTATTTAAACATTGAAAAAGTAATATGGCTTAAAGATGGATTGATAGGAGATGAAACAGATGGACATGTAGATGACTTGGCTTTTTTTGTTCGTCCAGGAGAAGTTGCTATTGGCTGGACAGAAGATGTTAATCATCCTCAATACCATGTTCATCAGGAAGCATATAAAATACTAAAAGAAGCTACAGATGCGAAGGGCAGACCTCTAATCATTCATAAAATTGAATTACCTAATGAACTTATTCTCTCTAAGGAAGCCAGTGAGAATATTGATTTTGCATCGTCTAGTTATAAGCGTGAAGAAGGCATGCCTTTTGTTGCCACATATATTAATTGCTATCTATGCAACGGAGCTGTAATTGTTCCTTCATTTGATGATCCAAGTGATGATAAAGCTCGAAAGAAATTTGAGGAAATTTATCCAGATCGAAAAGTCATCTTAATAGATACGCGTGAGCTTCCGATAGCTGGAGGAAATATTCATTGTATTACACAACAACAACCTGCATCTACGTCTCAGAAAAATTATTAAGTAAAAACCATATTAAAAGTTAATTTGTCATCTTATCTATGTAAGACAAGATGACAAATTTCAACATAAAATATATCTATATGCTATTCTTGGAATGGAAAACAACCAGCAGCCAGTAACCATATTTCTCTTCAAATGCCTTACAATTGTATTTCTTAATGTGCAGTCACTCGATTAACTGATTAGTCATAAATCAACATCCTGCCTATACTAACTAACGGTAGTTAATATTGGGTAGGGTGTTATGTCAAAAATAAAAATAAATGATGATCTACTCCTATACATCTACTTATAAAATCTTATCCTGCATAAACAAGTATATTTTAGCTTCCTTATTAAAAACTCTCATTTCTTCCGCAGTATATAGATAATTATCATCGTTTTAATAATCTTTGTGGTGCCATTTTAGTATTTACATAAAATGAGATTTATATAAATTTTAAGACATTATTGAATGAAGGAGGAGAGTGTTATGACAAAAGAAACATCTGAGTTGAAACCTTTGTTAAATACAAGGCATATCGTTTTATTTGGTCTATCTTTTATGGCCCCTATTACTGTTTTTAGCACATATGGCATCGCTATTAATCAAACTAAAGGGATGGTGCCAACAGCTTATATTATTGCTTTAATGGTTATCTTATTCACTGCTTATAGTTACGCCAAAATGGTTAAAGTTTATCCTGCCACTGGTTCTGCTTATGCTTTTGTTCAGAAAGGGATTAATTCACATCTTGGTTTTCTAGTAGGATGGGTCATCTTGCTAGATTATATGTTTAGCCCTATGATTAGTTCCTTACTTTTTGGAACTATGCTAAATGCGTATTTTCCAAAAGTTCCAATCGAACTTTGTATTGTGTTTTTTGTGGTAATTGTAACGATAGTTAACATTTTGGGAATTAAAATTGCTACAAATGTTAATACCTTTCTTGTCTTTTTCCAAATCTCTTTCATTCTCATTTTTAGTTTCTTTTGTATACAGGGATTGATCTCAGGAAAGGGGGAAGGGGAACTATTTACGAGAGAACCTTTTTATAGTGCAAGTGTTGATTGGAATAACATTCTATCTGTTGTTCCTCTCCTATGTTTTAGTTTTCTCGGGTTTGATGCGATTACTACGTTGGCTGAAGAGACTAAAAATCCTAAAAAAGCACTCCCCAAGGCTATTTTTGCTATTACATTAATAGGAGGTCTACTCTTCGTCATTGCAACTTATTTCGCACAGGCTATATTTCCAAAGTTTAGTACGTTTCAAAATCCTGATACAGCTATAGTAGATGTCATAAAATATGCTGGAGGTAATTTTCTGAATAGCCTGTTTGTTTCTGTTGTATTAACCTCTTCCGTCTCATCTGCCATAGCCTCAGGTACTAGTGGAGCGAGGATATTGTATGCGATGGGCAGAGATAATGTTCTTCCTAAAAAAGTGTTTGGTTATATTTCTTTAACCTTTAAAACACCAATCTATAACTTATTCATAATTGCTTGTATTGCATTAAGTGCCATATTTCTAAGTATAGAAACAGCTACCTCTCTCATTAACTTTGGAGCTCTATTCTCTTTTATGTTTGTGAATATTGCTGTAATTGTTCACTATTTTATAAGAGGAAAGCAGAGGACGCTGAGAAGTGGCATATTTAATTTACTCATTCCTCTAATAGGTGCTGTTATTATTTTATTGTTTATAACGAAGTTAAATATTTACTCTCTATTATTAGGAGGAACTTGGCTATTGGTTGGTTTTATTTATTTACTATATTTAACCAAAATGTTTCAAAAGCGTCCTCCAGAATTTGATTTGCAAAACAAAAATATAAGCTCTATGTAAGAGCCTATATATAGATATGTATTTATCATTTTATAAGGAAAGAGGTAATTTATATGGATATGAAAAAAGCAGATATGGTGATTTCAAGTGATGCTTTATTTACGGGACTTACGGAGAAACCAACTTCAGGCTCAATTGCGGTTTTAGATAATAAAATTATAGGGGTAGGGTCAAAAACTGAAATTGAACATCTTATCGGAAATGAGACTAAAATATTAAATTATGGAAATCAACTCATTATGCCTGGATTTCATGATTTTCATCTTCACATTATGTTTGGTTCATTAAGTATAAATAGTGTTAATCTATCTGACGCTATGTCAGCTAAGGACGTAGCTAAAAAGGTTGGGGAATTTTCAAAGGAATGTGAGGAAGGTGAATGGATTATAGGGATGCAATGGGATGCTGGTTATTGGGATGATAAACAAGAACCACATTACAAAATCCTTGATTCTATGATTCCAAATCAACCTGTTGTTCTCTTTCATGCTGAAGGTCATTATACATGGGTAAACAGTAAGGCTATGAGTTTAGCAGGAATTAACGAAGATATAGATGATCCAAGCTTTGGTCGCTTTGAAAGAGATGAAAACGGTTTACTTACAGGGGTTTTATATGAACAAGCTCAACAGGTAGTTCTAAAAGAAGCATTAAAATTAACGCAAGGCAAAAAAGAAACGTTACTAAAAAAATTTTTAGAAATGACGGCTCAATATGGCATTACCTCTGTTAATGACCTATACGCTCCAATAGACGATTTTATTCAAGATTACAGCCTCTATGAAAAACTTGACCAACAAGGAAAATTAACAACTCGATTTCATATTACACCCGAATTAGATGGTGACTTAGAGAAAGCAGAGGTTCTTCGTGATAAATATCAATCAAAAAATCTTCAATTCTCAGGTCTAAAGCAATTTGTAGATGGAACAGTAACAGGACATACCGCTTATTTTCTAGAACCTTATTCTGATCAACCAAATTCTTATGGACACCCAGCTCTAGATGCGGAAATTTTAGTTAATAGAGTTATCGAGGCAGACAAACTCGGTTTTAGAATACGGTTTCATGCTATTGGAGATGCTGCAATTCGTTTAGCTTTAGATGCCTTTGAAAAGGCTATCGAAAAGAATGGGAAAAGAGATTCTAGGCATACGATAGAACATATTGAGGTTCTTGATCCTATGGATACGGAACGATTTTCAAAGTTAGGGGTTATGGCTTCTATGCAACCAGATCATATGGCCGCTTCATCAAGAGATGTGTATTCTGCTATTATCGGTTCTAAAAGGGAGAGAAATATCTTTCAGGCAAAAAATCTTCTAAGATCTGGAGCTCATTTATGTTTGGGAACAGACTATCCTATTTCTATATCACTAAATCCTATGAGACAAATATATACGGCAGTTACACGAATTGATAATAGTGGAGATCCAAATAATACATGGTTTCCTGAACAAAAGTTGACTATCGGTGAGGCACTACAAGCCTACACATCAGGACCAGCACATGGATGTTTTAGGGAACATGAGCTAGGCACAATTGAGGTGGGAAAACTTGCTGATATTATTGTTTTGGATCGGAATCTTTTTGAAGTGCCAACACATGAGATTCTTGAGACTAAAGTGCAACTTACAATAAAGGATGGAAATATTGTCTATGAAAAGAAAGAAGTCTCGATTTCTGAGGCATCTTCGTAATGAGATGATGTATTCTCGCTCTCTATAATGAGTGAGAATATGAAAAGAATTAGATTTAGAGGGGAAACGTGTTTATAATTTTATATAGTGATATCAGAAATTATGGAGGGTAACAATGACAAAGGATAAAATTAAAGCCGTTTCCTTAAAACTTTTTACTGAGTATGGATATGATGGAACGACCTTATCAGAAATTGCGAAGATAGTAGGGATACAGAAGCCATCAATATATAATCATTTTAAGAGTAAAGAAGATCTTTATTTATGCCTTTTTGAATTTATTCTTGAAGAGCATATCTATAAAATTAATCAACTTATAAAAGAGATTCACGAATTAGCTCCCAAAGAGAAACTAAAGTCCATTCTTCTTGACACATGTAAATATTATAAACACGATGAAAATAAATCAGCTTTTTTGAAAAGAGCTATGATTTTTCCGCCAAAGCACCTAAAACATATTCTAAATGAGAAATTTCTCTCGTCTGAATCTTCTTTTTCGTCTATTTTACATGCTATTTTTTTAGAAGGTATTGAAAAGAAAGAAATACGTCCAGGAAATATTGAAAACTTAATTATGTCTTATTTATGTTTAATTGACGGAATATTTATTGAATTTTCCTATTATGGTCCTGAAAAGATGGAATCAAGAATACAAAATATATGGGATAATTTTTGGTTTGGTGTAGGTGAATAAGATGATAGAGATCTTTGCTTGTAGGACATGCGCCTCAACATGAGAAATCGGAAGAAGCTAATCGCTTTATAAGAAACTTTTTAAAGAAAAATGAATGAATAGACTGTAGGCTGCTTTCTGAAATGAGAGCGGTCTTTTTATTTACTTTACTAGCAGAATTCACTTGTCTGTTATGATATAATCCATATAGGTAAGCGATTACATATAGTTAGGTGAAGATTCAGAAAAATAATTCTTTTGAGGAGCCGGTGAAAGATGAAGCTAGATCATACATCTTTAATGACTAAAGAACAAACAATTTTTAACCATTTGGGGAGCAAAATTAAATTAAAAGATAGAGAGATTGATATTATTACTCGTTTAGAAGAGCCTCTTGTTCTAGTGTTAGGGAATGTCCTAAGTAATGAAGAATGTGATGAACTCATACAACTATCCAAAGATAAAATGCAACGTTCAAGAATTGGCGCTGCACGTGAAGTGAATAATATGAGAACGAGTAGCGGCATGTTTTTTGAAGAAAGCGAAAACGAACTTGTACATGCAATTGAAATGAGAGTTTCTGATATTATGGGCCCATCTATTGAGCATGCTGAAGGTCTCCAAATTTTAAAATACTTACCTGATCAGGAATATAAAGCACATCATGATTATTTTGCTTCTACAAGCAAAGCATCTAAAAATAATCGCATTAGTACATTAATTATGTACTTAAACGATGTTGAAGAGGGGGGAGAAACTTATTTTCCTAAGCTAGGTTTCTCTGTATCTCCCCAAAAAGGAATGGGCTTGTATTTTGAATATTTTTATGAAAATACCGAACTTAATGAACTCACCCTTCACGGCGGAGCGCCTGTTGTGAAAGGAGAAAAATGGGTCGCTACTCAGTGGATGCGAAAACAAAGAGTTCGATGAAAAAATCACGCAGAGCGTGATTTTTTATTTTGCTTTCAATTCCTAAAAGAAAAATCTTAAGGTTTTCTTAAGGTTTATTCGCAATAATACGTGTAGTCAATAAATTTTAAATCTAGAGGTGCTGTTTCACATGAAAGGAGGGAGACTAGTTCTTATTTAGTTTCATTTAAATTCACTTTAATATTTTTATTAGTACAGGTAATGATGGGAGAGAAATTTGATATAAGCTATCTATAATAGAGGGTACAAAGATGTTGTACTATACACCTCTAATACAGGAAGCCCGTCTAAAAGGAAAAAGTATAGTTTTTAAGAAGGAGATTAAAAAATGAAAGCTAAAAAAATACTTACTTCTGTTTTGGTGTGTGGGTTTCTAAGCGCGCCATTGATGAATGTTTCTGCTGCTAATTCAGATACTAATACAACTACAAAGTACAGTTTAAAATTTAACTCGAATAACTACACAGAAGAGACGGCAACAGTAGACGGAAAAACGATTACTTATCGTGCTTACGAAAAAATCGTTTATGTTAAGAATCCTGTTGACACGAAGTATGAAATTATGAATATTTATGTGCCTGAAGAGTATTATGATGGAACATCCATTGGTAGCTACAATGCAGATACCGCGCCTATCTTCTTTCCAAATACAGTTGGGGGTTATATGCCTGCAGAGCCGGGAAGTCCTGGTCTAGATGAACGAAGTGGGGAACCAAATGCGGCACTTGTGGCACTATCAAAAGGATACGTGGTAGCAGAGTCTGGTGCACGCGGTCGAACAACGCAAAATGAAAGTGGAGAATATACGGGTAAAGCTCCTGCGGCTATTGTGGACTTAAAAGCTGCGGTTCGTTATTTACGTTATAACGATAAAATTATGCCTGGTGATGCTGAGAAAATTATTTCAAATGGGACAAGCGCAGGTGGTGCACTCTCTGCTTTGCTTGGTGCTACTGGTAATAGTAAGGATTACGACTCTTATTTAAAGAAACTTGGAGCAGCAAATGAGCGTGACGATATCTTTGCCGTATCTTCCTACGCTGCAATCACAGATTTAGATCATGCTGATATTGCCTATGAGTGGCTATTTAATGGTATTAATGATTATAAGAAGCTTGTCATTTCTAGCGATACCGACTATCACATTCAAAGAGAAATGGTGGAAGGAACGTTGACCGACGATCAAATCCAAGTCTCAAACGAACTAAGTGCTCTATTCCCTAACTATGTAAATAGTCTAAAGCTTACCGATTCTAATGGAACACCATTAACATTAAATAAGAATGGTAACGGTACGTTTAAAGAGTATGTTAAATCCTTTGTTATGAATTCCGCGCAAAAAGCACTAGACAGCGGGACCGATTTATCTTCTCTTACATGGATTACAATTAAAGATGGAAAAGTGACTAACCTTGATTTTGATCAATACATCCAATACGTCGGCAGAATGAAGACTCCGTCTGCGTTTGATGGCTTGGATTTAACCAATGCTGAGAACGAGCTGTTTGGTACGTCAACTACGAAGGCTCAGCACTTTACTCAGTATGGTTTAGAGAATAGCACAGTGAGCAGTACACTTGCGGACGCCTCCCTAATAAAAATGATGAACCCGCTGTACTATATCGGAGCAAAGGGAACTACTACTTCTTCGTATTGGCGTATTCGTCAGGGCACAGTAGATAATGATACCTCTCTCGCCGTTCCAACTCTTTTATCAGCAAAATTGGAAAACAACGGGTTCAATGTTGATTTCTCTATGCCTTGGGACCAATCGCACGGCGGGGATTATGACTTAGATGAGCTGTTTGAGTGGACGGATGATATCGTTGCATCATCAAAAGCTTCTACATCTTCTAATGTTAAAAAGATAGCTAACACATCCAACAATGAAAAGGGTAGCAATGTAAATAAGAACACAAAAAGTTCTTGATTATGTTCAATAGACTATCATACAAAGAAGAAGTTCATCTTTTATTTTTAATACACATGCTAGATTTTGAGAAACAGACAGAATTTTTACTGTCTGTTCTTTTTGGTGAAAAAGAGTTTTTTATGAGCTGGAGTGTTCTATTTTCCAAAGAATTATTTTCTTTATAGTCATTCCAACTAGTAAGCCAATTGGTAGACAAAGAAAGGATAGCCATATTGGTCCTAATAATATATTCTTTATCGTAAACGTAGAGGAGTAAATGACTCCAACTGTAACAACATAGGCGGAGAATACAAATGGAATAAACATGAAAGGGGAATGCTCATCCTCAACATCTCTATAAGCATCCCACATCGCAAAAAAATAAAGGCAGGGGTAAAACATTAACCATTGGTAATTGGTTTGCTCAATTGCCTTTTCAATTTCTCCTTGAAAGCTTAATATGATAACTGTATTAAAATTAGACTGAACATTGATTAATATTTCTAATCCAATAAATAGAATTCCTTTTACAAGTTTCCTATTCATTAGTTGAGGAAAACCTGGTAATGCTATGCTCCAAAAAATACTTTCTAATCCCTTTTTGGTCATTTTCTTCACTTCTATTTTTTATTTTTCTAGAGTGCTCAATTCATATGCAATCTAATTTTGTTATGATTAATCCTTCATTAATTTTGTTCGATCTTCCATTTGTGGTGGTTCCTCTAACCAACCGTTTTCAATCATAATTTTAACTCCATCATCAGCATAGAAGTAGATATCCTTTGCAATTAATATCGTTTTCATCGATATATCTTTTCTCAGACTGAAAATGGTTCCAAAACTACTTCCTACAAGTCCAAAACCATTTAGAAGGTAAATGCAAAACATCATAAGTTTTTGTGAAAATGGAGCCTCTTTAGAAGTTGTTACAGTACTTCCAGAAGTTGCAGAAAACTGAACATCATTTTGAAGAAGAATGTCTTCAAATACTTTTATCTGTTTTTTAGCCAGTTCTTTTCCTTTCACAAAATATTGTTTAACTTCTTTATTTGTTGCACATTGTGCGAATCCAGTAATCAACTGCATTCCAATATTATTTGTCTCGATTCCATGATGAAGATAACCTAGTTCAATGTCATTCAAAGCTCTTTTTTTATTAAAGGGATTAAATCCATTTAAATAATTTTTACTTTCAACAAACTCAGAGGACTTAGGCATTGTTACCTTAGGTGGACGGGTAAGAATCTCTTTTTCGAGTAAATAAAGAGTAGATGATTTATAAATTTTTTGGGTGGTAGAAGTCAAACCTTCATAAATTTCCATAACCTCATCTTGATAGGACATATTCATATTAAGTGTGTACATGCCCATACTAATTTCTTTTAAAATACGCACGAACATAATATCAAATCCATTGTCATATAACTTAGGAGCTTCTAAATTAACATCTGCTTCAGTAAATCCAATAGGTATAGTTATACCTTGCTCTTGAAAAATGTTCTTTATCTTTGATACATAGTAACTTAGTTCTTGCCATAAGCCTCCCATTATATTTTTAGCTTGTTGATCATCAGCTTTTTCAATGAAATACTCTAATATTCTTAAAATCATGGTTTTTTCTTGATATGTAAGCCAAAGGGTACCGAGTTCTGAAGCACTTATGGGATTTTTATTTTTCACAATACTTTACCTCCATTTCTATAATTAAATTGTGCTTCAAATGGTTATTAATTATCCAATAAAATATTTTTACTGATCGACATTGTAAGATATCTATAATTGTTTTGTTCTTCAATAACCAGCACAATTATAAGAAAAAATTTATTGATCATTTTTAATCCGAAACTTTTTATAATCATTACTTCTAAAGGGATACTTCTGATAAATCCCATTATGGTAATTAGATTTGTATAAGATACACAAATAGTATTGACTATATTATATCTGTTAATAATAACAAAAAAGGAGGTGTAAACGATGGCTCAAGATGTTCTTTGCGAAGTCAGCAATTGTACGTATTGGGGTTCTGGAAACAAGTGTCAGGCAGATGCCATTTATGTAGTAAGTCATAAGGGTGAAGAAGCATCAAATAGTGAAGAAACAGACTGCAAAACATTTAAACCACAGCATTAATTTTTTAAAAGGTAACCAGAAGTCTGGTTACCTTTTATGATTTGTATTATTAGTAATGAAAATGATTTTCATTCATGCTAGGTAATAACCCTAAATTTTTCTGTATCATTATTACCTAGAAATTCTATAAATAATGTGTTAGAATGAATGAACGTCATTCATTTAAGAAGGGAGATGCCTTATGCAAAAGAAATCAGATGATAAATATAAAAGAATTTTGCAAGCTTCTATAGAAGTTATATCTGAGAAAGGTCTTCATAAAGCATCTATATCAGAAATTGCTAAACAAGCTGGAATTGCACAAGGAACTTTTTATTTATACTTTAAATCAAAACATGACTTGATACCTGCTATTGCAGATTACCTTTTGACTCTCACTTTGAAAAGCGTTCAAGAAGAGGTAAAGGAAGGAGAGAGCTTCTGGGATACTTTGAAAGTCCTAATTGTTGATACTTTTAAGATTACCGAAAAGCATAAGGATATCATTGTGCTTGTTTATTCTGGGCTTGCTTTCAATCATTCTTTAGACAAATGGGAATTAGTATACGAACCTTATTACAGCTGGATTGGGAATGTAATGGAGAAGGCCGTTAAACAAAATGAGATTAGAAGTACAACAAACGTCAAGTGGACTTCCAAGACGATTATCAATCTGATTGAAAATGCAGCTGAAAGATATTATATAGGCCAAGAACAAGATCAATCTCTAGAAAAGTATCAGGCAGAGTTGTTTAATTTTATTAAGAGATCATTACTTAATGAATAAAAATTATTGGGGATACCCAGTAATTTTTATGACTCAAAAAATGAATGACGTTCATTCATTATTATAAGGAGCTGAGAGGATATGAATTGGTTATTTGTATTTATTGCGGGACTTTTAGAGGTAGTATGGGCCTCAGGATTGAAACATGCTGAAACAGGATTCCAATGGGGAGGGACTTTTATCCTCATTCTAGTAAGCTTTATACTTTTGATTTATTCATATAAATCACTTCCTATTGCAGCTGCCTATACAGTGTTTGTCGGGATGGGAACAGTTGGAACATATCTTGTAGGAATTATTTTAGGAGATTCTTTCTCAATTAAACAACTTGTTTTTTTAGGTATTTTATTAGTTGGGATAATAGGAATGAAAGTATTCACAGGAAAAGAGACATATGAAGCTAGAGGTGAAAAGTAATGGTTTGGGGTTTGTTATTATTAGCTGGACTTGAAGAGGTTGTTGCTACGATTGCGATGAAATATATAAATGGAAAAAGAAAAAAGTGGGCCATCCTTACAATGTCAATTGGTTTTATTTTATCCTTTTTATGTCTATCAAAGGCAATGCAAGTTATCCCAGCTGGGGTTGCTTATGCAGTATGGACAGGTATTGGAAGTATTGGGATCGCGCTAGTTGGAATGTTATGGTTTAAAGAGAAATTGAACATTTTTCAGTATTTATCATTGCTTTTTATTTTAATAGGGGTTATTGGTCTTGGAGTGACTTCATAACTATGAATTTATAAAGTTAGAACCGGAAAAGGAGAGCAGAAGTGAAAGGTGCAATTCAAAAAGCTGTAGCTATCACAAATTTATGGAGGCTAAATAAAAAATGAGTAAGAATCTTAAATTACGTCCTTTGGAACGTGAAGATTTAAAATTTGTACATGAACTTAATAATGATGCAAACATCATGTCTTATTGGTTTGAGGAACCTTATGAAGCTTTTGTAGAGTTACAAGATTTATATGATAAGCATATTCATGATCAAGGAGAGCGTCGTTTTATACTTGAAAAAGATGGTGAAATGCTTGGGTTAGTTGAATTAGTAGAAATTGATTATATTCATCGGAGATCAGAGTTTCAAATTATCATCGACCCTAAGCATCAAGGCCGTGGTTATGCGATGATTGCCACTAAATTAGCTATGAAATATGCCTTCTCCGTATTAAATATGCATAAACTGTATTTAATTGTAGATAAAGAAAATGCTAAGGCTATTCACATTTACAAAAAGGTTGGTTTTTCAGTTGAAGGTGAGTTAGAAGATGAGTTTTTCGTTGACGGTAGCTATCATAATGCAATAAGAATGTGTATGTTTCAAAAGCAATACTTAGAAATAGAACAATGAATATACGAAAGAGTGTGACGCGGAAAGTAAAACTATAAGGTTCACTAGTAATTTTCTCTAAAACAAGCAGTGTGATAAAAGTGCTGCTTGTTTTTTTTACTGTTTAAAGACTACTGTCAATTTTATATAAACTAAATATTAAGGATTCTTTATTTCTCTTAATATAAGTATCTTTGGTTGTCTGTTTTAATAACCCTTACTTTATCTACAGTTTAAGTGAGGTCTTTTTTTGGTAAAGAAAAGGGTAAACATAACAAAGTAGTTATATGACAAAGCCCCTGGATTTCCTGAGAATTCAAGGGCTTTTCCTGCTCATAATGTACATTATATGGAATCTCTAAGTCATAATTGACTGCTAATGAAAGAAACTAGTTTTTAAATTCCTAGGGAATGTGTTATGTTAACTCATTTTGTAATGTCATTTGCATTTTTGAAAAATATATTCAAAAAGAGAAAAACCTATTTAATGATTTTATCGTCTAATGCTTATAAAGGGGCACCATTCATTTGTCTGTCTTTTAAATAAGTTTGGGTCATTACATATGTTTTTATAAATAAGACTATTGAAAAGGAGAGAATTTAGTATGAACAAACTGTTAATTTTAACAATAGCTTCAGAATTCTTTCTTTTGGCGTCTTTCCTGCTCATTTTCTTAACAACTAGAAAGACGAAAAAGAATATTCTCTTAATACCCTTGCTGATTATTGGAGGCGCACCACTTCTCTATCTAGCCATAGATGATATGAACAATCATTATGTGGATGCCAATATCGGTTTGGGATTAGCTTTTATGTTTACCTGGATATATAGTGTAATTGCTTTTGTCATTGCCATCGTTCTCTTAGTAAAAAGAAATAATAATATTTCAAAAGAACAGTAATTACCGTTAGGGTGTAAAAAATCAAAAGATACAGTTACTATGAAATCTTGTTCAATCCCTAATGATATTAAAACAGAACAAAAATTGATTATACAATCAGCAGGAAGGAGGCACAACTAAAATAGGGGATAGCATTATAAAATCTAATGCAGCTAACAATCTCTCACTCTTCATTTATCTAAAGAATATCATGGCTTGTCTATAATTAGTCTTTATCATACAACAATCTATTCGGTGGACTTCTAGACTTCATAACATGGTCTCTTTTTTTAATAGTTTTTACAGAAATATAGACTGGACACCAGTCCATAAAAGTATACCTAAGAGAAAGGGAGCAAACTTGTTGTTACTTAATGGGTTTGCTCTTTTATTTCGTGCTTACCAAATTACAGTAACTAGATTCGTATAAAATATTCATTGATTATCTACGATTGTGTGCAATTAACATAATAGGAAAGTTGAATGGCTCTTTCGATGAAAAAGATATTCTTAATATTATAAGAAAGGTTCCTTTTACTAAACTATAGGCTGTTTTGCTAGAACTCAAAGTCTAGAATCATTTTACTAGTTTGACCTGCAAATCTATAATTATAGGACCCTTTTAGACCTTCTAAGTCACCAGTAGCTTTGATAATTGTTGCTGGAGAATCTAAATTACCTTTATCAAATATTCCTTGCTCTATAGCTGTAAATGTTCCTCGTTTCCCCTTGTAAGCTCCCTCAAAATGCAAAAAGCCAGAGATTTTGGACGTGGCCAAGTGACCATCATCTACATTGGAGTCTAAATAATATAGTAAATATTCAACAAAAGCTTTTCCTTTTAATTCACCATCAATATTATATTCAACATGAGCAATATTAATAGGGTATTCTTGTCTAGTGTTATCAATTGGCTTTTCATCCCATTTGTCTACTGTAAATGTTACCTCCATCTGCATAAACCTCCCCTAATTATTAGAGAAGTAATCTACTTTCAGTATAACGCTTAAAAAGTATCATACTACCTTTCTATAAGGTGAAAAAGCAGGTTTAAGCCTACTTTCTGAAAACAGTTACTTCTCATAAATTGTTCAACTCTTTTGAATTCTAAAACATGAACTAGTTATTTTTATTACGAGCTAATCTCTACAATTGATTTGATCATTTGTTCCCAATCTTCACTATGAATTTCATGTCCTGTACCATCAAGAGTTATTAATTTAGCATGGGGAATGGCTTTTGCAAGAGCAAGCCCATGTTCGTAAGGTAGTGCTGGATCTTCTGTTCCATGAATGATAAGCGCCGGTATACTAATTTCATTCGATCTATCATAGTATTGGTCTCCACCTTGAAGCAAAGCATGGTTAAATCTACTCGGTAGCTGTTTTGCACGATCGGCTTCTCTTTCTGCTAGTTTATATACTCTTTCCTGCTCATAAAGTTTTGCTCCACTTAAAGTTTTCCATCCACCTGCAAGATAGTGAACTACTTCCTCACGATTTGACCAGTCTATGGAGGAACTCTTTGAATGGTAATCGAGTATACACTGATCCATAGGAGGCAACTTTTCCATCTCAGTTCCAAATACACTTGATGCAATTAAAGTAAGGGAGCATATGCGTTCTGGATATCTGAGAGCAAGAATCTGGCCTATCATTCCTCCAAGAGACATTCCCACAATGTGGACCTGTTCTATAGAATAAGCATCTAGAACTCCAATTGCATCATCAGCAAGGTCTGTTATTGTATAGTTTGAAGTACCAGGCGTATAAGTTGTAGATCGACCTAGATCACGATGATCGTAACGGATTACAAATCTCCCTTGTTCAGCGAGGCTGATACAAAAGTCTTCATCCCACCAGTCTAACGAGGACATTGCTCCCATAATTAAAAGTACAGCAGGGTTTTCAGGGTTTCCAAAGCTTTCAGTACAAATCTCCACTTTGTCCACTTTTAGTATTTGTTCATTCATTCAGGATTTCCCACCTTTTTTTGTATTAGAGAAATGAAAGTTGCTCCTATATTCCATTCTCTAGCGGAAGACTATTTCCTTTCCAAAAAATTTTCACCTTATTTTCTATAAGATATTTTATATGAACTATGAATTAATGACTTTGTAACAATTATACTGTATGATACATAGTATAAATCATATACTGTATGACATATAGTATTAGTGGAAATGAGGTGGATAAATGAACACTTTATTAAATTCATTAATGACAGAGCTTAGGAGAGGGACATTAACCTTAGCTGTTTTAAGTCAATTACGAACACCTCAGTATGGATATTCACTTGTTCAATTACTCGAGAAATCAGGAATTGTTATTGATCAAAGTACTTTATATCCGTTGCTTCGCCGTTTAGAGAAACAAGAATTGGTGACAAGTAACTGGGATAAATCTGAGAGTAGACCCCGTAAGTATTATGTTTTAAGTGAATATGGCTTAGAGGTTTTTTTACACTTGAAGAAGGAATGGATCAATCATTCTAAAGGGCTTTGTGACTTATTAAAAGGGGATGAAGAGGATGAATTTAATTGAAATTTATATTCATGAAGTGACTCGGAGGCTGCCTGAAAAAAATCGGGAAGATATTGCACTTGAGTTACAATCGACTATTGAGGATATGTTACCTGATGATTACAGTGAAAAAGATATAAAGGTAGCTCTTGAAAAATTGGGGAACCCAGCCACATTAGCTAGTGGTTATGGAGATCGTCCAATGCACTTAATTGGCCCCCGCTATTTTGATATATATGTCACATTACTAAAAATGATTTTACCGATTGCTGCTGTCATTTCATTGATCTCAATGATTGCCCAATACTTTGTAGGGTATCAGGGTGAGGAAGCCTTAATAAATGTAGTCTTAGATATCATTGGTTTCGGCGTGTGGAAAATTATTGAAGTTGGTATCCAAGTGTTCTTTTGGCTAACAATCGTTTTTGCCATTTTGGAACGAACGGATAAAAGAAAAGATGAGCAGCCATTAACAGCAAGCTTACAAAAATGGACTCCTGATGATTTGAAAAACATCGCTTATGTTCCTAAGAAAAAGGCTATTTCAAAGTTCGAAGTATTTGGAAGTTTAATGTGGACTGCGATCTGGGCAACCCTTTATTTTTATGCGAATCATCTTGTAGGTGTATATAGAGACAGTGGAAACGGACTTGAATTTGTGACATCAGCCTTAAATCAAGAAGTATTAATGGAGTATTGGCCAGTCGTCGTTATTGTCATTGTGTTCGAAATAGCATTATCCCTCTATAAATTAATAAAAGGACAGTGGACGAAAAGAATAGCAATTTCCAATACTATCCTTCAGCTAATTGGTACCGTTGTGTTTATTGTCATAGTAGTAAATTCAAATTTACTCAACCAAGGTTTTATTGCTTATATGACGGATTTATTTACTATTACGGGTAATGAATTTAAAACATGGATAATTAGCGGCGGGATTTTCTTCTTTATAATTTCAGCGGCAATTAGTGTATTCGATGGTTTTCGCAAGGCTAATATTCGTTAACTCATATTTGTTTATTACAACAACTAGTATAAAAGGATCTTCATTTGAAGGTCCTTTTCCAGTTCCAGTACAGTATCAATAATTCGAGTTAGATTAACTAGCTATCTTTAACATAGATTCATATTCTTTGTTTCTTAGGTGAATATAGAAACAATACTTGGTAAACATATATATTCCGCCCATTGATATATAGCGTATGAACTAGAAAAATACGATATCCTTGAATAATTTTTTAATGTGTGTATACTATAAGATAATTAGATAAGAAACATGTTTTCTAGGGTTCCGTAACGAATACGTTAGCCTGGTCCGAGAGAAAACTCATAGTTGATTAAACTATGCCACGGAAGGATAAAAGCCTGGGAGAAACTGTGTATCAGTTGTCTCTCAGGCTTTTTTATTTTATTAAAAAGGGAGGTTTATTGACATGGATAAAAATTGGATTAAAGTCATTGTAGCAGCAATATTTGAAGTAGGGTGGGTTGTTGGACTAAAACATGCTTTTGATTTCTGGACATGGTCTGGAACAGCAATCGCTATTTTCATCAGTTTTTATTTGATGATAACAGCAGGACGAAAGCTTCCGGTAGGGACTGTTTACGCTGTTTTTGTAGGGCTGGGTACAACGGGTACTGTGTTATTTGAAGTTTTCTTCTTCGGAGAAGCATTTAAAGTATCTAAAATTTTCTTAATTCTCTTGTTATTAATAGGTGTAGTTGGATTAAAGCTCGTTACCAAAGATAAGTCTAAAGAAGGGAGGAAGGCATAATGGCATGGATTTCCCTAGTATTGGCCGGGATATGTGAAATGTTCGGCGTCATAATGATCAATAAAGTCAATAAAGAACGCACATGGCGAGCGCTTGTTCTTTTAATTATTGGATTTGGTGCAAGTTTCATCTTCCTTGCCTATGCAATGAAGACACTACCTATGGGCACTGCTTATGCAGTTTGGACCGGTATTGGAGCTTCAGGAGGAGCTTTATTATCGATGATTTTTTACGGAGAATCAAAAGATTGGAAAAGACTTCTCTTTATTGTAATGATTTTGGGAGCAGCTGTAGGGGTAAAGTTAATTTCTTAGAGTGTTATTCCTTTAATAGATTTTCAGAGAGTATATAAATTTAAAGAAGAAAAAGCTATTGATTTCAACAATAGCTTTTTCTTTAGACTCATCCTAAGGTTTGTTGAGTAGTTTGTTTAAATATTAAAAGTTTTAGCCGGAAAAAAGCTCTGTAATCTTGTGAATAGAATATTAAACTTCCTTTAAGGAAAAAATATGATAATTAGCTCCCAGCAAAACTAGTTTTTATGTTTTTCTATATTTAGTAGCCACTACCTGTGATGAAAGTATTGCTGTATAAATGGTTGTTCATAATAGGGTGAGAAGTCCAATACCAAATATAGACTCATTCTTATTATCTACGTTTTTTCTTTCCTAGTTCTTAAACAAAAATATTATTCTCAAAGATATTTATTACATATAAATGGTCATTAATTTTGTTGATTTTATTACTTAGAATCAAGTTTATGTAAATTAGTTTTGCGTGTAATCTAAATTCTTTACATATTTGTTACATAATTGATAATAAAAATCATTATCAATTATGCTATTATATTTCTAATAATTCTTATTTTGATTAGGAGGATAAGCATGATTATTGATGTTTTAAGACGGGATAAAAGAGTTTCCATACTTTTAGCTGTGTTACGTGTATATCTCGGATATACGTGGTTCATGGCGGGCTTAGGAAAAATCACAGGTGGATCATTTGATACTTCAGGGTTTATACAGGGGGCTTTGGCAAAAACAACAGGAGAACAGCCGGCTGTTCAAGAATGGTGGGGTGTATTTCTACAAAATATCGCTGTTCCTAATATAGAATTATTTAACTTCCTAGTACCTTGGGGAGAGCTATTAGTAGGTCTAGGTCTCTTAGTAGGTTGTTTTACAAAAACAGCCGTGTTTTTTGGAATCACAATGAACTTTTCTTATATGTTTAGCGGTGCTATAAGCATAAATCCACAACTTGTTTTATTATCCCTGTTTATTCTTGTGTCTGCTATGAATGCAGGAAGATATGGTGTAGATGGTATGATTATTCCTCCCCTTAAAGAAAAGCTAGCGCTTAACAAACCAAAAGAGGTAAAAGATATTGCTTAGTTTTTAATATATGTTATGTGAGCAACCATTCCAGATGGTTGTTTTTTTTTGACACAACATAAAGTCGTAGATCATACGATCAGGTTAGGTTTAGTAGTATTCTAGTGATGAAATTACAGCAGCTTTAAGAGAACCACCAAGAGTAGTAAATATTGAGGTTAGATCTATAGTGACGTTCTGGCAGAAGAAGGACTTCCCTCATCTATAAAATATATAGGTGTCATGGTGTATCCTGCAACAAATCCAAGGAAGGATGTGGGATATACAAAGGGGATTTTCACTCCTTGACTAATATATATATGAACCTTAAATAATTTAGATTTTAATGAATAAAATCTAAACGAGGAGATGATTTGATTTGGAAATACGGATGAATCAAATAGAATTAAACGGTTTAACTTTTCAATATCGCGAAACTGGGGAAGCCTCAGCACCGACAATTGTTGCACTTCATGCTTTGGGAATGAATGCAGAATCCTGGGACGAAGTAGCAGCTGTATTAGGAGAAAAATATCGGGTTCTCGCTTTAAATCAACGAGGTCACGGTGGGAGTGCTAGAACTGACACTTATACGTTCGAATTAATGTGTGATGACTTGCTTCAGTTTGTAAATGCTATGAATTTGGAACGTTTTACGTTAATAGGGCACTCTATGGGAGGAACGGTATCTTATCTTTTTTCTGAAACATTCCCCTCAAGGATAGAACGGTTGATTGTTGAAGATACACCTCCTCCTTTTTCGGGAAAGCAGTTCGAAGTTCCTTCTAAACCTCCTGGTCCTCTACCATTTGATTGGAAGGTTGTGCCTTCAATTCTAAGACAATTAAATAACCCTAATCCTCAATGGTGGGCAAACCTTACAGATATCGTAGCACCTACCCTTATCATAGGAGGGGGATCAAGTCATATTCCTCAAGATAAATTGAGGGAAGTATCAGAGATTGTTCCAAATTGCCAATTGGTGACGATAGAGGATGTTGGGCATGATGTGCATACAGGTAATTTGCCAGCCTTTTTAGGCGCTGTAAGAAGTTTTCTTAATCCATGAGCTTCTAAATAGGGCTTTTAGAATGTTTAAAGAAGTGTATTGGTTTCCCTTTTCGTATTGAATTCTTCTAGTCCGTTTTATGTGAACTGATTTTTCTCTTTAGTGTGGCAATGATTTGGTTAGACACTTATTTTATAAACGCTAACATCAATATAGGCTTTTTTTCATACTATATTTTGAGGTGAGAAAATGCCAAGAGTAAGTTACCGAGATGCAGACGTTAATTTAATGGCAAGGATGATGAGAGCAGAAGCTGTAGGTGAAGGAAAACAAGGAATGTTATATGTCGGAAATGTAATTGTTAATCGTCTTAAAGCAAATTGTTTAGACTTTAAAGACTTAAGAACAGTTCGACAAGTCATTTTCCAAGTCCAAGGAGGAAATTATTCTTTTGAAGCAGTTCAAAAAGGTAACGAATTTTATCAAAGAGCGAGACCTGTTGAAAAAAGATTAGCAAAAAAGAACTTGGATTATTGGAGGGAACACCCAGGGAAATATGCTCTTTGGTATTTTAACCCCTATGCTCCATGCCCTCCAACATGGTACGGTCAACCTTTTGCTGGTCAATTTAAAAATCATTGTTATTATGAACCAAAACCTGGAACATGTGATAGCGTTTATAGGGGAACTTAAGCTTACTCTTTGAGTAAGCTTTTTTATATTTTTAGAATAATTTATATAAACGAAAGGGAGCTTTACTTCAAGATGGAGTAAGTTTTTTCTGGCGATAATATTGATTCTGTGAACTTTACGTGAATATAGTATTTATGGTTCTTTGGAATACTTTAATAAATTTACACATAAGAAATCCCTACTTGTGATCAAGAAGTAGAGATTTTTCATGTATTAATGAACTTAGCTTAAAATATAATTCTGTAACTATACTACTTCTCGTTAGTTAATTTTCTAAAGGATAATCCTTCTTCTTTTAAAGCGACCTTAAGTTTAGGTAAAGAAGCTGGTCCTATCCCGTGGAATTGCAAAATCTCTTTTTCACTAAATGTTGATAGCTTTTATAAAGTAGTTATCCCGTTGTTTTCTAATGCTCTTCTTGCTGGGGATGAGAGTTTTGAAAGAAATCCATCGGCAGGTTTACGTTCTTGCTCACAAGTCGGACAAGTTGGGCAGTCGCTACTTTTATAATATTTATGTCCTTTGCTGCAAATCTTTAATTTTTTTTCTGAAGTTGTCATTTCTACCCGGCTCCTTTTCTTAAGAATTATTTTTTACTTTCTATACTTTGTCACTTTCAACAGGTGAATGATTAAAATTCGTCTATAAAAGCTGTAGAGAATCAACATTAGGATAACTATATATGTATTAAATATAAATTATGGGTTAATTTCAAACGGCTATAATAATTTAGCAATCAAAGGGGGATAGTAACTAAAAACTGTGAGGACATGTGATGAAAAAATTTATTTTAGTTATCTTCTTATCCATTATTGTAATTGCTTATCCAACTGAAACAAATGCCAGTAAAATGCCTTGTAGTTTAATTCTAGAACCTGTAGATAAAAATTTTAAAAACGCTAAAGGAGTAGGATTAATTTACAAAGTTCAATTGAATCCACCGAGTTTTGCTCGAACTAATATAAGTATCTTAGCTGTGCACCTTCCTAATCCATCTTCTTTTGGTAATTATGATGGCTATGAAGGTTTTTCTTCAATACCTAATGAAATTAGTTGGCGTTTTAAACTTTATCCCACGGCTGAAGAAGACAGTCCTACTTGGGCTGGAAGATTTGATTTAATTACAGCAGAAATGCGAAATGTTAATGTAGAAGTACGGCTTTCTAATTCTAAAACTCAAAAGCTGGGACCAGCTATATTAAGAGGTAACTTAAAATCTTGTGAAGAAAGGGAAGAATAATTTAACTACCTTGCAAAGAGTTCTTGATAAGTAAGGATTCTTTTTCTTTATTCATTCCTATAAGTCCCAGTTTTAAGGTAATATAGATTAATTTTATAAAAAAAGAAGAACATTTAATTTAGATGGTCTTCTTTTTTTATCTATAAGTATCTGAAAATCAATCATGCAGCAGGATAGTTTAATAAAGTTGTTGTATAGGTATATATTGCATGTTAGTATAATGGGGAACGTAAGTTCTCTTTGTGATTAGTTATAGCTTTTAGTTTGTTAAACAAAACTTTAAAAGAGGTGTTTTTCATGATTTTAGGAATTTTTCCTTATTTAGTTATGAACGGAAATGGACAAGAAGCTGTTAAATTTTATGAGAATGCACTGGGTGCAAAAGTTATTGGAGTTCAAACTTTCGGAGACATGCCTGAAAAACCCGACTTCTCTGTTCCTGCTGAAGCAAAAGACCGTGTATTGAATGCGCATTTAAAAATCGGCAATAATGATTTAATGCTTTCTGATACATTCCCAGGTCACCCATACCAAATTGGATCACAAGTGACAGTATCCATTACAATAGACAATGTAGAGAAATCAGAAGAAGTGTTCGGAAAATTAAAAGAAGGTGGTCAGGTAAACATGCCACTTCAAGAAACTTTTTGGAGTCCATCATATGGACAAGTAACAGACAAATTTGGTGTAACTTGGCAAATCTCAACACAAGTTGCTGATAACAAATAATATGTGAGAAGTTTTTGTTCAGCCAAATTAAACATCTTATTGAAATAAGGGCTGCATCATTTCAATAAGGTCCATCTGAAATTTTATTTTAGAGTAACCTAAACCTGTATAAATGAAGTTTTTATACAGGTTTTTTTGTTTGAAAAAGAAAGGAGTCTTCACTGTGACTAATACAAAATCGTTATTTGAAACTGTTACATTAGGCAATATAACATTAGATAACCGGATAGGGGTTGCCCCAATGGCGCGTATAAGCGCAAGTTTTGAAGGAGTGGCAACCGAGCAGATGGTATCCTATTACACATCATTTGCCCGTGGAGGATTTGGACTAATTATTACAGAAGGAATGTATACTGATGACAAGTATAGTCAAGGGTATTTTAATAAGCCAGGGCTCCTTGATGGGGAACAAACACAAGCATGGAAGAAAGTGGTAGATTCTGTCCATCAAGCAGGTGCTAAAATGTTTGCACAAATAATGCATGCGGGAGCCCTTTCACAAGGAAATCGTTTTGTTCAAGAAACAATCGGTCCTTCTGCCGTTCAGCCAAAAGGAAAACAAATGGAAGCCTATATAGGAAAAGGCCTGTACCCAACCCCAAGAGAAGCAACAAAAGAAGAAATCACAGAAGTGATAAACGGGTTTGTTAATACGGCTAAACGTGCAAAAGCTGCTGGGTTTGATGGAGTTGAAATTCACGGGGCCAATGGTTACATACTTGATCAGTTTCTTACTGATTATACCAATAAACGTACAGATGAATACGGTGGTTCTACTGAAAACCGAGTCCGATTATTAGTTGAAGTTTCCAAGGCAGTTCGAGAGGCTGTTGGCCAAGATTTTACTATTGGTATTCGGATTTCACAAGGAAAGGTGAATGATTATAACCACAAGTGGGAAGGAAAAGAAAAAGATGCGGAGATTATCTTTGGTCAGTTAGGGCGTGCAGGTCTTGACTTTATTCATGTTACGGAGTATGAAGCATGGCAACCTGCATTTCCAATGGATAAATCCACAATTGCAGCTAATTCAGCCTTGGACAACGGCGGGGCATCGCTTGCGGCTCTTGCAAAAAAGTATGGGGGAATTTCTGTGATAGCTAACGGGCACTTAGAGGATCCTGTTAAGGCGAGAGAAATTGTTGAAAAAGGTGAAGCCGATTTGATTACTTTAGGTAAAGGGGCTCTTGCTAACCATGATTGGGTCAATAGAGTCAAAAAGGGGGAACCATTAGTAGAGTTTGATTCAGAAAAAGTGTTAAGACCAGATGCTAAAATTAAAGATTTTGAAGTTTAAAACTTTTAATCTAACAAGTGCTTTGATTTAGAAATAATCATAGTAACATTAGAGGTAATCTTAATGAACTTTGTTATCTACGCTACTCTACAAGTAACAGAGGAGATAGACTTTACAGGAATATTATAAAATACCAAGCCTCACGTTTACGTAGGGTGCTTGGTATTCTTTTTAGGTAACTATTTATATTCTACAAGTTTTCTTTTGAAGGTGAATAATACTTTTTATTTAATTCCTTCTTTGGTACGAGAATCTATTTTATTGTAAATAAACATTGAAGCTTCTTCATTTCCTATGATGCGATTATTTTTTTGTAATATTTTGATATTTTTTGTAGAAAGGGTTTTCATTTTGTATGATATTGTTCATAATGTCTTTGAGTGTTCCTTGTATATGAGTGAGGACATGTACAAGGGACCATTTTAAATGGGGGAGGAATAGTTCATGTGGGTGATTACGGTTCATTCAAGGAAGAACACGAAAATGTTTGAATTTAACACAGAGAAGGAAGCAAGAGAAGCTTTTGAAGACATCGAAGGAAATAAGATTCTTACCGAGGTTATTTATTTTAATAGTCCTTATCTTGCTTCATCTACGGTTTAAGTGAGATCTTTTTTAACTGTGAGAGTGTCCGTAAAAAACAGGGTAAACGTAACAAAGTAGTTATATGAAAAAGATGGTTTATGTTAACTAATTTATCGGGAATTACTTTTAATAAGAGAATTCTTTGCTTATCGTTAGCAAAGGGTTCTCTTATTTATACGAATAGGGGAATACATGAGTAGTTTGTCCAAATTTATAGATTCATATACATATATAGTTTAAAAAGTTCTCCTAAGAGGTTTTATGTCTCATAATCAAGGTTGTAGGAACTAAGGTATTTATTGATTGAAAAGATTGTATCGGGAAGATTATGTTTTATAAATCTTGTATTCATGTTGAGTTCCTTTTATTAATCCCCGCACTTCTATCTTCTGTACTAGCTAATTAATTGCTTAGTATATAATTGTACACATTTTTAACTGTACTAAAGTTATAGAAGGATTCATACTGTTGACGCTAGAATAACTTTACTGGAATACACTATAAATATCGGGATTAATAAAGGAGAGTTCATATGCCAAAAATTGAAGAAAATCAGTTGTTTACGGTAATTATTGAATGGGAAGTTAATCCAAAATATCAGCAAGACTTAATTAATGGTCTTACAAATCAAATTGAAACATATTTTAAGGATTACGATGGGTTTATTTCATCAAGTTTTCATGCTAGTGAAGACGGTAAGCGAGTTATTAACTATGCCCAGTGGCTATCGGAAGAAGCTTGGTCTAATTCATTTCAAGCTTCAGGGCGTGATGAAGTCCAAACTACTAACGATGAAATTATTAATCGCTGTGGAGCTAAAACATTAAAACTTAACAGTTATCGTGTTGCTAGAGTAATAGAAAATATATGAAGTAATGATTACTTAATTAGAATAACTATCGAGAATAGTTTTTATGGTAACTAATTAAGGGTAAATTTCTTGTGGAAAAAAACCTTTGCTCAGCCTTAGCAAAGGTTTTTTGAATATATGATTATAGGGAAATACGTTAATAGTTTGTCAAGCTTCTTAGATTGCCCTACATATATAGAATCCCTGAACTTTTATAGCTCATTAGTATCATACTCAGGAGCTTTATGATAATTTTTTTATATACCAAGCGTCGCAGGCATTATGTTCTGATTCCTCTAGTGGTTTTTCGAGTTGTCGGAAATCAAATTTAATATAAAGGAAATTAGCTGCTTGGAGTTCCTTAAATGTCTCTAGGTAACAGCATGTATAGTGTTCCTTTGCGAAGTCGATTGCTACTTTCATCAATTCTTTCGACAGACCTTTCCCTTGAGCTTCGGGTGAAATATAGAGCTTTTGCAGCTCGCAGACCTCTTTTTTTTGTCCAAATGGTGCAATTCCGACACCGCCTATCACTTCATCTTGATCATTCACTACAACCCAATATTTCGCATTTGGTTGTTGCTGGTAATATTGTGATAAACTGCTCAGCTCGGGATCAAAATAGGCTGTTCCTGGGATGTTCAAGTCAAATGATTCCAAAGAGCGTTTAATAATTTGCTCCATTCTTTGATTATCCTTTTCTTTCATTTCACGAATCTGCATGATTTCATCCTCACATTCAAGTATTTAATAGTTAAGTTTTATTTATTTTCAACAAATATATATTAATCATATTCTTCTCATAATCCATGGAATAATAGCAATAGATCAACATAAAAGTCTCTCTTATATTTCTCAGCTAATCTCTCCTCCATTTGATATTTGGGGATAGTTGTTTATGATAAAATTATAATGAGAAAAAAGGTTTAAAGGCTAATTCGTGCACTTTATTTTACGCGATATATCTCTATAGTAAACTTTATAAGGACATAGAGAGAACCTATAGAGAAGGTGCGAGGTTCGTAAAAGTATATTTAAAGGAAAAAAGCCCAAACGTATTGTTTCTCAATGCGTGTAGGCTCCTTTATTTCCTTAAAAGATATACTTATAGTGATATTATTAAGGGAATGATTTTGTACTATCTTGATAGTTATTACGTGATCTAATTGGTCTGTATACCTTTTATGCTGAGTACATATTTTGTTGGGGAACTTTATCAATCACAATCCAGCGATTATAAAGATCAATTAAAAATCCAATTCCGAACATAAATAAGAAGGTGCTTATACCTAAACCAGTTATATGGTGTTGAAAAAGAATAATCACAATGCTAATAGATAATGGTATCGATGTACAAATCATTGTTCCTACTGTATAATTTTTCATGCGCTTTCCAAATGCTTTTAAAAGATAGTCAGATGGTAAGTATATTGAGCCTGATTGAAAATAAATGCATACAGCGATTGCCATAAGGTTGAGCCCTATTAATGAATATAAACCACGGATCCATAGATTCTCCGGTACATACATAATGTGATGTAAGTATACAAACAAATCAATGAACATTCCAAAAACAAAGGTAAGAGCCATACTTTTGATAATCATCACAAGGGTGAATTTTGTTTTTATTAAATAACTAAGTATAAACGAAAAGAAATTTAAAATAATAATGCAAGCACCAGTGGAAAGCGGCAATATGAACGCAAGGTTTTGCCCAGCGGCTGCCCAAGGGGAACTTCCTAAGTTAGAAGTTATCATAAAGCTATTTCCTAAAGCGTTTAATATAATGGAACACATAAACCATAATAAGTTCACAGGAATATTTCTCATCATGACCTCCAATTTTCAAGATATTTTTTGTTTATCATAAAAAAGTTTATCCTTATGCTACAAAAGGACAATTGAAGTAATTATACTTTCCATCAAGAATCTAATCATTAAACGATGTGTAAAAAATTTAAAGATATCTTTTTGCGGTGTGAGCTATAGATTCTAGAATTTTATACGATTTTTCGTGAAAAGGAAACCCTTAATAGATAAAAATTACTGAAACGAACTCTTTTAGAAAGAAGTATTCTTTTTTACAGGATTTCGATAACTCACATTATGTAAAGCAGTCACTTATATTGTAAAACGTTATTTTGTGGTGAAATTTAGTTGGAGAGAGGTGGCGTATATGCAAAAACAACAAGGTATTACTATCCTTTTGTTAATGTTAGGGTTAGCCTCTATTTCTTTAGGCATGGCCTTAAAAAATGTGTTTGAGTATTCTCCTATTGTAGGCTGGTTTCTAGGTACATTTATATTCATAGTTAATTCTTTTTACAAAGGAAAGAATTTGAGAAATAAAGGTGCTACAAATGTTAAGTAATCTATAGTTAATGTTTTAATACGCTTGAATCATTTGATTCAAGCGTATTTTTGTCAATAATTTATTTTATGTTAATAGGAAGGGACATTATAATATGGGATTTTGTTACAGAAAGGTTTACATCAATATATGACTTTAGATTATAAAAACGGTCTAACAAATTCATCTATCGTTTGTCTACGTTAAAGATATATGGAGAATAGGCCGGAGGGGAGCTCTGCAAATCATCTTTAATTGTAATAAATGCACCACTCTAAAAAGAGATTAGATTGTTTAGTATTTTAGAAGAGAGATATAAGATATGTATCAGCTAAAAGAGAAGAAGGGTAAAAGTTATTGAAATCGGTCAAAATCAACTCAACAACTTATCACTTTTCTTAAAAGTCTTGCTGTTTCCTCTTTTGAAAAACTCTTTATTAACCTAATTTTTTAAGTTTGTAAAAGATTTATTTGGAATATATCTTTAAATATTCAGAGTTTTCATATAGAATAACTCTAAATGACAGAAAGTCTAACATAGTATTTATAAAAGAAGTAGAAAGGACAGCAGGATATTATGATGGAAAAGAAACTTGAAAAGAATGTAAGTAATGGGGTAAGTATAGGGGTAAACACATATTTAAGAAAAATGAAGGGAGAGAGTAGAGGGAAAATTAAAATTAACTATAGGGATTCTATTGTTTCAGCTACAGGTGTACTTATCGCTATTATTATCATTAGTTTTATGACTCTTCATTTAAGCTACCCTATGGCAATAGCACCTTTAGGAGCCAGCTGTATACTCATATTTGAGGCTCATAAAGGTGCGTGGTCTCAACCACGAAATGTGATAGGAGGACACTTACTTTCTACTACTTCTGCCCTTATTATTTGGAGTTTACTAGGTAAAAGTTTGTTCTCTATAGGGATAGTATTAGTTATTGTGTTAATCTTAATGGCTCTTACTAACACTCTTCATCCTCCTGCAGCAGCTAGCGCACTGGTTGTAGTGAACAATCAAACAGGGTGGGGATTTCTAGTTCCTATTTTCTTAGGGGTCCTACTATTGATTTTTATTTCAATTTTTTATAATAATCTATTTTCCAAACGACAATACCCTCAACACTGGTTATGAAACGCTAAGTAGGATAATAGAAAGAGATTAGCTTTCAATGCAGAGGGGCAAAGCCAAAAGGATAGGAGCAACTGCAACTATATTCACGATTTTCCCGACTCATAGATAATCTTTAATGAAAATTACAATTCAATAAAATCCTTTTTACATAATTAAGGGATGTATAATCACATAGTGATAAATTTATTCATCTAAAGGAAAGTTCCCCACATCCTAGATAGTGAGGAGTTTCCTTTTAGATTACTAATGTTGATTAAGAAGGAATAGGATATACATTTCAAAAATATAAAAGTTAAATAACTTTTTAATTTGTAACTGCTTTCAATTATACTAAGAGTAGGCAGGATGGCATGAGTGGCTGTCACAGTATTTAGCGTAGGTGGGGCTGATACAAGGGAACAGGGCATATAAGGAATGTCCTTTTTTATTTGAATAAAGATGGTTTATTTCATTATTCAAATAAATATTGAGTGCTATTAGGATCGAAACGATTGTTTAAATAATTAAAATGACTTTTTACATAAAAATAGCGCCCAATTAATTGGGCGCTATTTTTATGTAAAGAGATCCATACGCAAAATTCATAAATTAATCTTTGTATAACTGATAGATTCTTTTTAATTTTTGTTCCAACTGTTCAAAATGGACGAAACGAGCTTCTCTTACAAATTCAGTTCCTTCAATAAACAAAAGAAGTACTGGAACAGTAAAAACGGAAAATTTGCTAGCAACCTCTTCTACATTGTTAGCGTTTATATAACCCAATTTGATACTTGGAAACTGCTCTAACAATACTCTTAGTTGTGGCAGAACAGCATAACATACTACGCATTCTGGTTTTGAGATATATAAGAAACTTAACTTGTGATTGTTTATAAAATTATCTATTGAATCCAATGAAATTAATTCTGTCACTTCTTTCATCCAATTCCTCCTTAGGATTAGAATGTATCTGACTTGAAATATAATAGATCCACCTTGTTCATGTCTATAAATCTGCTTTATATTTTATAAAAGTTGAACAGCGGTTTTTTAACGGCTGAACAAGCTTCCTACCAAACAGTTAGTATATCAACTAACTCAAAAACCATCGTTATTTGAGATCTATCCTTTTCATTTCCTGGAATTCACGTTAAGTAAATTGATGTTATACAGTACATATCGGTAATTTTTTTATTTTCAGCATACTTTTAAAAATTCTATCAATATACAGTTTCTATTACTATATAGATTATTTCTATAATTCACACCTTGAAACTAAAACTATAATAAAGAAAATAGTTTCACTTATTGGAAATACAAGATTCAAAATAACATAAAAGTGGTGAATATAGTGAAGAAAGTAGTAGGAATTATGGGTGGAATGGGTCCATTAGCAACGGTTGACTTAATGCAAAAAATAATCTTGTTTACCCCTGCTGAGAAAGACCAAGATCATCTTCACCTTATAACAGATAATTTCCCTCAAATACCTGATCGAACAACAGCTATTTTAGGAAAAGGAACAGATCCTACTCCTTTTATGATTGAATCTGCACACCGTTTAGAGTCTGCAGGGGCAGACTTTCTTGTAGTAGCGTGCAACACAGCTCATTTCTTTGTTAAATCAGTAGAAAGTGCTGTTAGTATCCCTATTTTGCATATGCCATTAGAAACGGCTAAGTTTTTAAAGAAACGTCATTTTAAAAAAGTAGGATTATTAGCTACTGATGGAACCATCAATACAAAACTGTACCAACATAGTTGCTATCATTATAAGGTAGAAGTTATCGAACCAACTATGCGAATGCAAAGGGAAGTCATGAAAGGGATTTATGCCATTAAAGGAGGGGAGTTAGAACAGGGTAGTTCTTATCTTTCGGAAATTGCAAGAAGCTTAATTGAAGAAGGAGCAGAAGCCATTATAGCAGGATGTACGGAAATTCCTTTAGTTCTTAAATCCTCTTCCGCTTCTGTAATTATTGATCCAACAGAGATTTTAGCTCGAGCTGTAATCGAAAATGCCAATGATTTGATAAAGTGTTGAGGGGGTTAATATTAAGAATAGACAGTCGTTATAATAAAATATATCCGCCCATTATATATAAATAAGGAGCAATTAGAAAATGAATATTGAAAACATTGAAGCTTTCCTATACGTTTGTCAACTAGGCAGTTTCAACAAAGCAGCAGAAGCTCTTTATTTAACTCAGCCTTCTGTTACAGCTCGTATCCAGTCATTAGAACGGGAGATGAGTATAAAACTTTTTAATAGAGCCGGGAATAAAACATCATTAACGGAAAAAGGGGAGTATTTCTTACCACATGCTCAGAAAATTCTTCAATCTTATCAAGAAGCAACATATGGATTACAACAAGTCTTTATTCCTTATGAGTTAGTGATTGGGAGTGCCTTATCAATTTCAAACAATGTATTGCCAAATATCCTGCCAGCTTTCAAATCTGAATTTAAGGATGTTAGAATAAAACTCTTAACAGGGCATTCTAAAGATATTCTACGTAAGGTCATTAACAAAGAAGTCGACTTCGGAATTATAAGAACGGAGGCTCATTCTCAAATTGAATCTATTCGTCTTTATAATGACCCTATAGGCCTTTTTGTTCCACCGAATCATCCATTTTTAAAAAAAGAAAAAGTAACAATAGAAGACGTAGGAGAGCACCCTCTTATTTTATTTGATTACGGCTCTATGGATTGGCTTTTCATTCATAGATTATTCTTAAACAAAGGAATAACTCCTAATATATATTTAGAAGTAGACAATATGGAAACTGCTAAAAATCTAGTACTGCAAGGATTAGGTATTAGTTTTTTGCCTGCACATTGTGTGCAAAAAGAGATCGAACATAATAAATTATTCAGAGTAGAAATGGACCCAGATATAAAGACTAATATTAGTATTGATTTTATATATCTAAAAGGAAAATCAGAGTCTGTATTTATGGATTTTTTTAAGAAGAAAATGTTTGAATAACAATAAATCGGTTGACTATCAATCGGTTTATTGTTATTTTACACTCATAAAGAAAGCTTTTGCTCCACATGAGCAAAGGTCTTACATAACTGATCCTTTTAATATAATTACTCTTCATTGAACGAGCTTCTGCCGACTTACATTGAGAGTTTTGGGGGAAGAGCTTTATTCAATTTATCAGACAGAAAAAATTTAAGAAACTTAGGTTTTATTTTCACATAGGGAATTATTTCAATGTTATAATTATGTGATAAACTTAGTGAGGTGAACAATATGAAACTTACTATAGATCAAACAGAGGGAGACAAAAAAGTGCCAGTATATTCAAGAACAAACCCCTTTCAAGCAAAGGTGCTTAAAAATATTAATTTAAATCAAGAGGGCTCTAATAAAGAAACAAGACATATTGAATTATCTTTAAAAGATTCAGGCTTTTCTTATGTTCCAGGTGATGCTTTAGGTATCGTACCAGAAAATGATCAAGAATTAGTAGCTGAACTTCTGACAGAAATGCAATGGGATGAAGAACAAGTTGTAACGATTAATAAGAAAGGCGATACACTTCCACTGAAGGAAGCGTTGACAACTTATTTCGAAATTACGTTACTAACAAAGAAAATTTTACAACAAGCAGCACAGTTTACAGAAAGTGAAGATCTAAAAGCGCTTTTAGATGCTGAAGATGTAAGTAAGGTAAAGGAATATATTTATGGACGCGATTTACTTGATATGTTACGTGACTTTGGTCCGTGGGAGGCTTCTGCCCAAGAAATCGTATCTCTTTTAAGAAAAATTCCACCACGCCTTTATTCCATTGCGAGCAGTTTAGCTGCAAATCCGGATGAAGTACATTTAACAATTGGTGTTGTACGTTATACATCTTACGACAGGGACCGAAAAGGAGTTTGTTCCGTTCAATGTGCAGAACGTGCAGAAGCAGGGGATACACTTCCAATCTTCATTCAACCAAATAAACATTTTCATCTGCCAGAATCAGAAGAAACAAATATCATTATGGTTGGTCCAGGAACTGGGATTGCACCATTCCGTTCATTTATTGAGGAGCGTGCAGTCAATAAAGGTAATGGGAAGTCTTGGTTATTCTTTGGTGATCAGTATTCAACAACAGATTTCCTTTATCAAGACGAGTTAGAGAAGTATCAAAAAGAGGGAGTACTTACAAAGTTAGACACAGCGTTCTCTCGTGATACAGAACAAAAGGTATATGTACAGCATAAAATGCTTGAAAACAGCAAGGAATTGTATCAATGGCTACAAGATGGAGCTTATTTCTATGTTTGTGGAGATAAGGAGTATATGGCGAAAGATGTTCACGAAGCATTGATTTCCATTATCGAAAAAGAAGGAAACATGAGTCGTGAAGATGCCGAAGAACAGCTAGCGGCTATGAAAAAAGAAAAACGTTATCAGCGTGATGTGTATTAAGATAATTTAGATAAAAAGAACAACCCCATTTCACCGTAGGTATGTGTGATGGGGTTGTTCTTTTTATCTCGTTTTATTAATAAGCTCTATGTATTGTGAATCTCCATATCTTATTGTTGGGAAAAGATTAAATAACCTATTTCTTAATTCTGGTGTTGGTAAATCTTTATTTTTAGAAATATACTTTGTTACTGCATTATTTTCTTTCACCATATCTAAATATATCTATTGCCTGATACATGACTGGAAGTAGTTCATTTGACGAAACATGTCTTCACCAAACCATAAAACAATACATGTGCATTCATTTCTCTCACTCCCCAAGAAAATTATAAGAGGTATCAAGTTCTTCCTTTTGATATTTCTTATGATTTATAAAATTAAAAATGGTACAAAGCTTAAAAAGCAAAGTTTTTCGCGGGATTTTGTTCTTCCATCAGCTTCTTAACAAATTATTTTCCTCTTCTAAATCACCTAAAGATATCTGGTTGATCGATGAAAAAGCCTTCTTGCTCTTCATGAAATCCTTTTATTATTTAATTATTTCACATTACAACACATCTGTAAAAGTATTGAAAATAGGAAAGTAGGAGAAGATAGATGAATGACTAGATAAGATATACAAGCGTGCAGGTTAAATAATAGGATAAAGGGGGGAGTTCCTAAACGGTGGAGAAAGCTAAAATTAGCGTTATTCAGCTATTTGCCTTGATGTTTATATTTGAGATGGGGACTGCAGTTGTCACAAGTTATGGAATAAATGCGAAAAAAGATGTCTGGCTGGCCATTCTTTTAGGAATGTTTGTAGGAGTAGTCTTTTTTTTCGTTTATTACTTTTTATTTCGACAATATCCCAACTTACCTCTTACTGGACATACTAGAAAAATATTTGGTAAATACCTAGGGTGGATTATTGGCTTGTTATACGTTCTCTACTTTTTGTATAATGCTGCCGACAATATACGTAGTTTCGGGGATTTGCTGCTTTCATCGATATTACCGCAAACCCCATTACTAGCCATCATTATCCTATTCGTTCTCACCATGTGTTATGTACTTTATCTAGGGATTGAAGTAGTAGGGAGAACAGCGGAAGTATTTATTGTTATATTAGTTTTATTTGGGGTAACTGGAAACTTTCTTGCTCTTGTTTCAGGCGATATTGATTTAGATAAAGTCCAGCCGTTTCTGGAAAACGGGTGGACACCCATCTTAACGACGGCCCTTCTTGAGACTAGCAATTTTCCTTTTAATCAATTGATTGTCTTTATGACGTTACTTCCTTATTTAAATCGCCCTAGATTAGTAAAAAAAGTATGGTTGTCTGCCTTGATTTCAGGCGGGCTTATCTTATCTTGGACAGCAAGTTTAAATATCGCTATCCTTGGTGTGGAAGAAGTGAAAAAATCTACTTTTCCTTTGTTGTTAACGGTTGGAAAGATCAATCTTCTTGAATTTATCCAACGCCTAGATGTTATTGTTGTATTTACTTTGTTGATTACAGTGTTTTTCAAAGCATCCATCTTCTTCTATGGTGCCCTAATTGGAATCGTAGATTTGTTCAAATTAAAAAATCATCAGCAGATTATTTTACCTATTGCTTTTGTTATCATCTTTTTGTCAATGGCTATGGCCTCCAGTTATTCAGAACACACAGAGGAAGGTATCTATTTTACCCGTTATATTATTATTTATTTCCATATTTTCATTCCATTGCTAATGCTGCTTGTTACCCTCATTCGTAATCGTTTCAAGAAGAAAGATCGATTAAAAACAAATGGAACTTAAATAACCTCTATGCTATATTCTAAAGCCATCATGGTTAAATGAACGCGAAGGCTTTTTTCTTTTTATTTTAATCTGTTTATAAACTTTTAAATCTTCAATGATAAAGTAACTAGGGAATTTGGTATGTTTATTTGGATTTTCTGGCCATGTACCTCCAACTGCCAAATTTAAAATAAAAAACATTGGTTCTTGTGGAATACCTTGTTTAGAAGTGAAAATATGTTTACCATCAACATACCAATGAATTGAATGCTTATTCCATATAATGGAGTACTTATGAAAAGTGGCGACATTATCAATTTTAAATGTAGCATAAGACCGATACTTTGTTTTTTCTTCCCAGTGGTTAACATAATACACCTTATATGGATTACTTCCTATAGCTTCTAAAATGTCGATTTCTGGCAATTCTTCTCCACTTGATGGCAGCATCCAAAAAGCAGGGAATAACCCTTTACCTTCCGGGATTTTAGCTATGATTTCAATTTTCCCATATCTAACTTCAAATTTTTCTTTTGTTGTAATTCTAGAGGAGGTGTATTGTTGACCATGGTGCTTTTTTTGTTTTGCTATTATATAAAGCTTCCCATCTCTATACAATGCATTTTCTTGCAGATAAAACTGCAATTCATCGATATTTCCTTTACGTTGAAGTTTAGTCCATTTTGATGAATCAAACCTTCGAAAATCTTCATGCCAAACTATTTCCCATGATTTATGGGTTTCTTTTTTATTTTTACCTGTTTTCTTTTTAATTGGTTGACCATAATTGTTGTCTTTCTGTTGTAGCATTATAGGTAAACTTATACTAGAACACATGATTACACCAATAATAAGAACAAAAGTAAATAGTTTCAACACTGTACTCCCTTTAGACTTCTCATTTTATATACCATTTTCACTCTCACTTAATATATGAAGAGGAGATTTAATCCTATGCCTGTTGAGAGATAATAAAGATGTCTAAAATCGACAGTTAGGTTATTTCATTAAGAGATCAAGTGTTGCACTTTGAGGTGGTAATATTTACAGGGATGTACTTTATACTGAACTAAATCATGCGTCTGAAAATTTCTATCAAGCAAATTTTCAGATTTGAGAAAACCGCTTTCTCCTGTAGTGAGAAAGCGGTTTTTTTTATTATTCATAAAAACTGCCTTAATGCTTAGACTTAGCAAGAGTAAAGCTGCCCAAATAAATAATATGAATAAATTTGTTTGACACATCTAACTACTTTGTAATACTATATAGTGGTACTAAGTAATGATGAGTAGCTTGTAAGGAGGACATATGAAAGATTTAACGGAAATGCTTAAGGGAGTTCTTGAAGGTGTGGTGCTCCAAAAAATTCAAACAGGAGAAACCTATGGTTATGAAATTACTAAGTATCTAAATGAGTTAGGTTTTGATGATATTGTGGAAGGAACAGTCTATACCATTCTTGTTCGAATAGAGAAAAAAGGGCTTGTGGAGATTGAGAAGAAAAAATCTGAGCTTGGCCCTGCGAGAAAATTCTATACCCTGAATGCCAAAGGAGAACAAGAATTAAATGATTTCTGGATAAGATGGTCATTTTTGGCTGAAAAGATGAATGGAATAAAGGAGCAAAGAGATGTTTAAAAAGATGATTCAAGAAAAACGAGAATATCGTGCATATAAAAAAAGAGTGAATGAATTACCTGAAGAATACAAAAAGGCAATGAAAGCAATTGAAAGTTATATGTGGAGCTTTGCTAAGGGATCGGGTATGTTTGAGGTTTTAACCAATATTTTAGAGATGTTTGAGAGTAGTGCCAGTGATGGTTTAAGTATACGAGAAGTAGTAGGAAATGATATTGCAGAATTTGCCGACTCATTCTTAGCTGAGTTTCCTGAAGAAACCTGGATTGACAAACTAAGAAATGAATTAAGAAATTCTATTAAATAAAGGAGCGAGCCATGAACTCAACTGTTCTTGAAATCAAAAATGTAAAAAAGAGCTTTAAAGGAAATGAGGTCTTAAAAGATGTCAATATTACTTTAAAGCAAGGTTTTGTTTATGCCTTATTAGGGGCGAACGGGGCTGGGAAAAGTACCTTATTAAAAATTGTTACTGGGTTACTTAATAGCGATGATGGAAAGGTAACAATTCGAGATGTTAATGTGTTATGTAGAAGTACCTGAACAATTAAGACATATAACAAACAAACTTTCCTTTAGTGAATGGGAAGAAATGAATAAGTGAGAGCATGTGCCTGAAAAGCGGGATGTCTATTTAATAGACATCCCGCTTTTGGTAAAGTTGATTATTACAGGACTATCTGATAACTATAGCGAACACTATGTGAACTGAAAATGAATAATCTATACATAGTGAAGTAATGAGATTATGTAAAAATTCTATTAAGGTGAATAGTAAAATTAAGTAAGAAATCAATGGAGGAAGAAAAAATGAAGATAATAGAATTACCAATTGAATATGAATTTAATAGACAAAAAAATTATATTTATCCTAGCTTAATTATAGTGAATAAGGAACTAACCTTGGTCGATACAGGATATACTAATTTTTTAACTTTAATCGAAAGTGAAATTCTAAAAAATGGATATGGAGTGAATAATCTAAAAAATATAATTATTACTCACTATGATGATGATCATGTAGGTTCTTTATATGAATTTAAAGAAAAGTATCCTTGGATTACTATTATAGCTAGTGAAATTGAATCAAAATACATTAGTGGTGAATTGAAGGCAGAAAGATTGGTTCAAGCTGAAGAACTGCTAGAAAATATGTCAAATGAAGATATAGAATTTGGTAAATGGTTTATACAACAACTAAAGAATTTGAAGCCTGTTTTAATTAATAAAAAGGTAAATGATGGAGATGTGATTTTAGATAATGAATGTAGAGTAGTAGCAACACCAGGGCATACTTCAGGGCATATTTCATTATATTTTCCAAGGTTAAAAAGCATAATTACAGGTGATGCAGCTGTTAAAGAGAATCATGAATTAGTCATTGCTAATCCACAGTTTTGTTTAAATGTTGAGAAAGCTGAACAGTCTCTGATAAAGATTAAAAATCTTAAAGCTGAAAATTACTATTGCTATCATGGTGGGAAATTCACGTTATAATCGAAGAATAAACGATGATACTCTTTAAGTATATTGAATGCTATGCGATAAAAAGCGATTAATTGCTTTTTATTCAAATTAAATTTCGAGGATGAAAAAGGCATAGAAAGAAAAGTAGTAATTATGACTTAGTGGGTTCTATAAAATACACATAAAGGAAAAGGAAAGGCGTAAACGTGCTGTTATACAATAGGATTACATCTTTTTGTTTCCAATAATAAAGTTATGTTAACTATGAGTGTATAGGATATAAAAAAGAATTTTAAACATTTAATAAATATTTAATAGTAGTACTGGGGAGGGGAATTAGTTATAGACAAATACGTTCTCGCACTTATAATCATTGTATTATTATTATTTGCTATCGGTAGTTTTGTAATACCAAACATCATCAACTATGCTTCCTAATTCACCAATACTATTGATAATAGATTTTATGCTAACTCATTCTATATAATATTATCTTCAAACGAAAGTTAAAAATAATCCCTTTAAACATTTTCTTATTTTTTTAATATATAGCTTTGAGTATGTTAATTCAACATTCCCTCATGTTATTATTTCTCTTTTTAAATTTTTGTCTTTGGAGTAAAAATATCATATTCTTAATCTAAGATAAGTATTTTCAATTCAATAGAGAATTTTAACAAGGAGGGACATGATGTCTTTAAAAGGTATATGTATTAAGTATTATGAATTTGGGAACCCCTCAGATGTTTTACGTATAGAGGAAATAGATGTTCCATTACCTCAGGAGGGAGAGTTATTAGTTAAAATGGAGATGAGTCCTATCAATCCATCAGATATTATTCCGATTACAGGTTCATACGCTAACCGAATCACGGTGCCAAGCATACCTGGTTATGAAGGGGTAGGAATTGTAGAGGATGTCGGACCTTCCGTTTCGAAATGGTTTATTGGCAAACGAGTCCTTCCTTTGAGAGGACAAGGGACTTGGCAGGAATTTGTGACATCGCCAGCAAAATTAGCGATTATATTGCCTGAGGATATTCATAATCATATAGCTGCACAGTTATATATTAATCCAATTACAGCGTGGGTCATTTGTAATCAAGTGTTAAAGCTTAAACCGGATGATATCCTCCTTGTCAATGCATGTGGATCCTCTATAGGGCGTATATTTGCCCAATTATCTCAGATTATAGGATTCCGACTTATTGCTATTACTCGAAATGATAAACACACAGCCTCCTTGTTAGAGATAGGAGCTTCCTATGTTATTAACACAGAAGAGATACCTCTAAAGGAAGCTGTTATGGATTTAACACGGGGAAGAGGAGCTACAGCTGCTATTGACTCTATTGGAGGAATAGAAGGAACTCATCTAGCCTTCTGCTTACAACCAAAAGGAACCCTTTTAAGTATTGGGTTGCTGTCAGGAGTTTCTCTGAATTATCGGGAAATTATGGAACGTACACAAACACAAGCGGATATCTTTCATCTTCGGCATTGGAATAAAAACATCTCTGTAAAGGAATGGCACGCTACTTTTCATCAACTTATACAAATGATTCGAGATGACACTCTACAACTTAGCCAAATTTCTCAATCCTTTCCGTTAGTAAATGTTCATAGAGCTCTCACTGAATCAAGAAAAGTTTTTCTAACGATGACCTAATAAAGATATAGGATACATGAATAAAGATATAGATCCTCTATATCGTATAAATCAAGAACATTTATTATATGTTATTGATTTGTAAATGATGAGGGTTCTTGGTAATTTACTTATAATGACTAGCCCTTAATAAAAAAAAATCCTTTGCCCATAAATTGCAAAGGATTTTCTTATTTATTAAGGATAGGGGAATACATTAATAGTTTATCGGGTTTTACAGACTTTACAAATTTCTCTACCTTTATAAGGGCATTAAGCTTTCTTAGCTTCCTTGAATTGTTTCTCTATAAACTAAAAATACATCTTTGATATCTAACATTTACCTTGTTAACTAAAGATTTATGCCTATTACAAAGGGTTTATAGATAATTTCACTTATCTGTTATAGAGTAATAGTGAAAGGTAGGTGATGAAAGTGGCTTTGGGTAAGCGATTGAAAAAATTAAGAGAAGTGAAAAATATGTCTCAAGAGAACCTTGCTCAACAAATGAATGTATCTAGGCGAGCCATTTACAGATGGGAAACAAATAAGAATTATCCTGATATGGATAATTTGATTAAACTGAGTAAAATCTATGCTATTACACCAGATGAATTGGTTAAAGAAGAGCAGATATCTCAGAACCAAACTGCTATAGACGAAGAGGGTGAAGAATTTTCTCTTTTACCCTTTATTATAGGTTTTATCATCTTGCTTGTTGAATTTTTTTTAATTCAGGTATTATGTTAATCATAAACTTCCCTTTAGAAGTGTTAAACCAGCATTAAACAGTAACAGAGGCTTTAATTAAATTAAATCAGATACAAACTGAGAATTAGTTTTTTAATATGGATAACGAACATTATGGTAATTAAAAAATAGATGACAAAAATATAAATCAGAACCCTCAGTAGTCAGTGGCCATACATAAATAGAAATCCCTGTCTGATTTGAAAATTAACTTTTAAATCAGACAGGGATTATATTAATTTACAAAGATTTGGTTAATTCTTTCTGAGATAGCCTTTGCAAATTCTGAAGTCGAAGCATTGCCTCCTAAATCTTTCGTTTTAATTCCATCTTTAAGTGATTGATAAAGACTTTGCTCAACCAATTTACCTATTTCTTCAAGATTGTTATCATTATGCCGTTCAGCGAGCCATTCCATTAACATGACAGTTGAAAGCATCATCCCTGTTGGATTTCCTATATTTAAACCCGCAATATCCGGGGCAGAACCGTGGGCTGCTTGGGCCATAGCTACAGTTGCGTTTGCATTAATGGAAGGAGCTAATCCGAGACTTCCAACAAGTTCACCTGCTAGGTCTGAAAGAATATCTCCATACATATTTTCTGTTACAATCACATCAAAGTCTTTCGCTCGACGTACTAAATGAGCGGCCATTGCATCGATATGGTAATCATCTACAGTGACTTCAGGATATTGTTTTGCGACCTCACGACAAACGTTTAAAAATAACCCTGTACTTAATCGAAGAACATTGGCTTTATGAACGATGGTTACTTTTTTACGACGCTTCATCGCCATTTTAAAGGCGGCATGAGCAATTCGTTCCACAGCTTTTCTTGTGAAGACACCTGAAGTCACAACAACGTCTTCCGTAATTTGCCATTCTCCATGTCCCGCAAACATGTTTCGATCGGCATAAAAACCTTCTGTATTTTCACGGAAGATAACTAAGTCAGCTTCTCCTACTACGCTTTTAATCCCTGGCATTGTTTTAGCAGGGCGGATGTTAGCAAATAAATCGAGCGTATGACGAAGGGCACCGCTTGGATTAAGTTTCACTTTATGTTCTAGTGGATAAGCAGCGGAATCATGAGGACCAAGTATCCATCCATGAGTATCCTTCAAAGCATTTGTAGTGAATTCTGGAAGGGGGTCATTATATTGTTTTATTCCTTCCCATCCCATCGGTAAATCAATCCAATCAATATTTACTCCAACCTTATCTGCGGCTGTTTTAAACGCTTCAACTGTAGCGCTTACAATTTCAGGGCCAATTCCATCTCCAGCTAGCACTCCCAAACGATAAGTGGTCATTTTTTAACAATCCTTTCACTATATAGTAGGGTAATTTAATAGTCCTGTAATAACTTGAACTTTATACTATTAATGTAATACGAAGATAGAAATTAATAAAATATTATTTTTTTATGTTTATAAATAGAAATTTTTAATCCCTAATGTTAAAGAGAGAACTTTAATGCAAAATATAGTGTATTAAGAAAGAACCATTAAATCAGTTACGTAGGTGAACCTAAAAATAAATAGAGGGATATTTGGAATCTTATAAACTAAGTTAATAAAAAAGCAGGCTCTCTATATTTCAAAATATTAGGTATATACTAAATACTACACCGAACTTAAACTAGTAATTATCTTCTACATAAAATAGACTTAGAGAGGAATTTAATATTGATGGTACTCTTGAATAAAGTGAACAAACTCTTTTACCATCTCTAATTCTAGAAGTTCTTCCCTATATAGGATACGTGTATTCCATATTATTGGGGATTCCTTCGAATCTTTAAGGGGAATTTTGTATAGCTCATCATTGTCCTCTAGTACAATACTTGGAGCAATACAATAACCTAATCCATTAAAAACCATTCTTTTAGCTATTTCTACATTGTCAACATTCATATGACTAATAGGCGGAGTAGAAAAGTTATCTTTCCACCAATTATCAATGACCATTTCTAAGGTGGGATCCGTTTTGTAGCTAATTCTACGCATAGACGGGAGGCCCTCTAAATTAACCTTTTTTGAAGATAAAATGGCGATGTTCTCTTGCATTAATGTCACAACTTTACCTGGCCAACTATGCTCGCCTCTTACAATTCCAATATGTGAATCTTGTTGATATATAGAGTGAAGGACCTCAATATTTACCCCCGTATTAACATTAAATTCAACTTTAGGAAACTTCTCATTAAAAGCTTTTAAGATTTGCGGTAATCGATAGAAGGCGAATGTTCTTGAAACGCTTAATCGTAAAGTTCCACGTATTTCGTTACCTGAGTTCCAAAGTAATTCTTCTATTTTTTGTCTTTGCTTTAGCATATCTTTAGCATAGTTCACTAACATTTCTCCTTGATCCGTAAAATCAACTCCTCTTCTTCCTCGATAGAAAAGTTTAATATTAAATTCTTTTTCAATTTGTTGCAAACGGTATGTGAGAGTAGGCTGAGAAATATATAGACGCTCAGCAGCTTTTGTAATGTTTTTCTCTGCATAAACGGCCTCTAAAATCCGCCAATCCTTTTTATCCATGAGTAAGCCTCTTTTCTGTAATTAATTTTTTCGATTGATTTTGATAGGAATTTAATATTTTATTAATTTCTATCATTGTAATACATTTGTTTTATCACTACTACAACTTTTATTTTCAGGTGTATTCAGAAAAAGTTTAGAGACTTTATTTTCTTGGAAACCTTTTGAAAGTGAATTCAACAATTGGTTAGGAGGTAATAAGTTGGCAAGTAAAGATTATAAAATTGGGCTCGTCCATGCCACAATGAACTCAGTTCAGCCTATCTTAGAGGCTTTTGAAGTTTATGAACCTCAAGTTAGATTAATAAATTTCATGGATGAAAGTCTTATAGTGGAATTAAACGAAACAGGCATTGTCACAAAAGATATGAAAAGACGCTTATTAAATTTGGTAGAAAAAGCGGTACAAAGTGACGTAGATGGTGTTTTACTAACGTGCTCATCTTTTACTCCTGCCGTGGAAGAAATTAGCCATTTATT
This sequence comes from Priestia filamentosa, assembly GCF_900177535.1. Lineage (NCBI taxonomy): Bacteria > Bacillati > Bacillota > Bacilli > Caryophanales > Bacillaceae > Priestia > Priestia filamentosa. Next base: position 887,544 of record NZ_FXAJ01000002.1, on the reverse strand, counting down.
CGACGTACCCGTACTAAGCGCAGATTTAAGTATGTTAGAGCGTGCAATAGAGATAGGACATCGAATAGGGGTTATCGCTACCGTAGAGGCAGCTGGTCCAACAACAACAAAATTATTAGAAAAGATATCTTGTGAAAAGAGAAAAGAGATTTCTGTCAAAACAGAGGTTATCCCACAAGCATTCCAAGCCTTACAGAATCGAAACACTGCCAAGCATGATGAACTAATCCATGAAAAGGTAAAAGAGCTGAGTGGAGATTGTGACGTTATTCTTTTTGCTCAATTTAGTATGGCAAGAGCTTTGAAAAGTATAGACGGTGTGACAACACCTATCCTAACAAGTCCACAAATAAGTGTAAAAGCAATTGTCAATGAAATATCGAAAAGGGAGATAGTTTTATGATAAATACTGAATTAATGAAAGTTACTTCACTTATAGAGGGAAAACCCGTTACGCAGGAACAGGAAAAAACAATGGAAGTTATTAACTCTTTTAGCGGAGAAGTAGTAGGGAAAGTAAGTTTAGCTTCAAAAGAAGATGCTAAAAAGGCGATTGAATCCGCACATCAGGTTTTCCATAAAACAATGAAAAAAATGCCGGCTTACCGCCGTGCAGAGATTCTTAGTAAAGCTGCAGATTGTGCTGCTCAAGCCATGGCTAAGTTAGCTCAGGATGTAGGAATTCCAACAAGCCTCAAAGAAAGATGTAGGAGTTACAGCTGAAGATATCTCAAATCTAGCAGAAAAAGCAAGAAAATTGATCGACTGCTTAATAATAATCCTAGATGGTTAACCGTTAAAGAAATTAAGAACATCTATGAGGAAGCATATGGAACAGTAGAATCTCCATCCTTAGCCACAACATAACAATACACCTTAAATTCTCAGTCTATCAAAATGGGGGGGAAGGAAATGAACTATTTTTCTGAACTTAAAGGAAAAAAAGTCCTCGTAGTAGGTGGAAGCAAGGGGATTGGGAAGGATATAGCACTTGCTTTCGTTCAACTAGGCGCAGACGTGATTATTACGGGCAGAAACGAAGAAGACTTGCAAAAAACAACGGGCGAACTTATTGAATTTAATCCTAATTGCTCTTATCTGATAGCTGATATCCAAAATGTTAACCAAATTTACTCCATGGTTGATCAGGCTTATAAACGTTTGGGGAGAATTGACATTCATATTTGCTGTAATAGGAGGATTTGGTAAAAATCTAGGTTCTATGATGCTAGAAGGAATCCAGATAGTCGCACCTACAGCTATACTTCTCTTATTTGCCGTTTTATATTTTGGAATTATGATGAATGCAGGTTTATTTGATCCGATTTCTAGAAAGATATTACAACTAGCTAAAGGTGATCCTGTAAGGATTGGAATAGGAACCGCCATTTTAGCATTATTAGTGGCTTTAGATGGGGATGGAACGACAAGCTACATGATTATCTGCTCTGCCTTGTTACCAATTTATAAAAAAATAGGTATTAATCCACTCGTATTAGCTACGATATCTGTTATGTCTTTAGGTACTGTTTCAGGAATGACACCGTAGGGAGGAGCTGCAACAAGGGCAATAAGTGTCTTAGGACTGGATTCTACAGAGTACTTTACACCGTTAATTCCTACCATTCTATTTGGTGCAGCCTGGATTATTCTAACCGCATATGTAATGGGGAGAATGGAGAGAAAAAGGATTGGAATTATACATTTAGAAAGAGTCAATAAAAGTATGGAGAGCAACAATGAAATGGCCGCAACTGTTGCAGACAATCCTCCTAAAAATGTTAAGTTAATTTGGTTTAACTTTTTATTAACGCTTGCTCTTATGATAGCCCTAATCTTGGGTCTAGCACCTCTTCCTATTTTATTTATTATAGGTTTTGTAATCGCTCTTTCTGTTAATCATCCTAATCTTGCAGAACAAAAAAGCGTGATTAAAGAAAATGCTAGTCATGCTGTGCCAGTTGTCATGTTAGTGTTAGGAGCTGGAATTTTCACAGGGATATTATCTGAAACAAAAATGGTAGATTCAATGGCATCTGATTTACTCCAAATTGTTCCAGAATCCTTAGGGCCTTTCTTCACCATTATTGTTGGATTAATTAGTCTGCCATTAAGCTTTCTTATGTCAAACGATGCATTCTTCTTTGGTGCCTTGCCTGTTCTGGCTCAATCGGCTTCTGAATATGGAATAAATCCTATCGAAATAGCAAGGGCAGGAGTAATTGGGCAGCCTTTACATTCTATGGGTCCAACTTCTGCCCCGCTGTGGGTATTATTAGAGCTTATCAGGAGAGATTTAGGAGCATTTCAACGTTATGCGCTTATTCCAGTTATTATTTTATCCCTCATGTTAATCGTGTTTGCCTTAATTACAGGAGCTATTTCAATTGCATCATGATAATATGTCATCTACATGAACAGTAGTATAACTGTAAAATCAAACAACTAATAAATTGTTGAAGGTGTTCCATCTAAAAGTTTATCTCATAAAAGGAGTTTTTTCATGAATTACAAACAGCAATTAATGAATACAGGAAAGTATCTTATCTCAAATCAGCTAGCATGGGGAACATCAGGAAATATAAGCGTTAGGACTGATCCTGATGAAATGCTTATCACGGCCTCCGGAACATATATGGCTAATCTATCGGAAGATGATTTTGTAAAGTTTAATATTTCTACAGGTCAGAATTACAGTGAGAGGAAAGCCTCCAAAGAAACACCCATGCATCTCGGAATTTATCAGAAGCGTGAAGACATAAACGCAGTCTTACATTCATCGCCATTTTATACGACTTTGTTTTCTTGTAGTAATGAAGCCATTATTTCTAAATTATTTGTAGAAACGATGTATTATCTAGAGGATATTGCTTACGTAGACTATTTTCACCCTGGTTCACAAGAATTAGCTGAGGCTGTAACTGCTCAAGCATCCAACGCCAATATCATCATTATGAAAAATCATGGGGTAGTAGTATTGGATGAGTCTTTATTAGAAGCTCAAATGAGACTACAAACTTTAGAGATGGCATGTCATATGATTTTAAAAGCAAAAGAATCAGGGATTAAACTTAGCTTAATTCCACAGAAAACTGTACAAAGTTTTTTAAATGAGTCCTTTTATAAACCAAGAAAGACAGTGAATCATTCTATTAAGCCTAGTAATAAATGAAAGATAGAAAAGAGGGATAGTAATGGGACAAATAATAGGAGTGGTAGCTGATGATACCACTGGAGCAAACGATATAGGAATTATGTTTAGTAATAAGGGATACAAAGCTAAAGTTCAAATATTTGAGGAAGAAATGAATGTTAAAGGGGATGCTGATGTCGTTATTGTAGATACAGATAGTCGGTTAGACTTGGATAATTTAAGCTATCAAAAAGTGTATGGAGCTACAGAGAAATTACAAGAGACAGGATGTTCTATGTTTTTCAAGAAGACATGTTCAGTTTTCCGTGGAAATATTGGCAAAGAGTTTGATGCTATGCTAGATGCGCTCGGTGAGGAATTTGCTGTTATTAGTTTAGCTTTCCCGAAGAATGGGAGAACAACAATAGGAGGAATGCATACTGTTTATGGACAGCCATTAGAATATTCAGCATTTGCTAATGATCCTGTGCATCCTATGAAGGAGTCAGATTTAGTATCCATTTTACAAAAGCAAACCCTTAGAAAAGTGACATTTGTAGATTTATCTATTGTAAGACAAGGAGCAACAGTTTTACGACGGACAATTGAAGAAATAAGAAAGCATTTCAATTATTGTATTATTGATAGCGAAACTCAATCAGATTTAACTATTGTAGCTGAAGCAATCCATGATTACAAAATTTTAGGTGGAAGTTCAGCTATAGCCGAAGAGTTGCCTAAATTTTTAGGGAAAAGATCTACACATAACTTAGTGACCGATTTAAACATTGAAGATCAAAATGGAGTACTTGTTGTTTCAGGAAGTTTAACTCCTCAAACAAGAGCGCAAACAGCACACCTTATTTCTTCTGGAGTCCCTTATAAAGTTTTTGACTCTAGAAAAGTATTTTCACCTGTTGAATATGATAAAGAAGTTATGCGTGTTTCCCTAGAATCTCAAAAGCTGTTAATTCAAGGAGAAGATGTTTTAATCATGGCCGACAACAATAAAGACATTATCTTAGAGACTAAGGAGATGGGCAAAAAATTAGAAATTGACCCTCTTTCAATTAGCAAGATGGTATCTGCCGCAATCTCAGATATCACAAAGGTTATTGTAGATCAAGTTGATTTAAAAAGACTCATTGTAGCAGGTGGAGATACTGCTGGAACAGTCAGTAGAAAGTTGGACATAAAGGGAAACTATGTGTTGAAAGAGATTGAAACAGGTTTACCATCAGGATTAGCCATCGGACGCCATATGCTAATAGTTTTGAAATCAGGTAGTTTTGGAGGGGAAGAATTTCTGTCTCTTGCCATTAAACATCTAAAAAACCTCTCGCGCTAAAATGAAGACGAGGAGATAGTAATTTTCTTCTCTGTATATCTTTATGTACAGAATCTCAAAAATAATATTCGAACTTTTCAATTTAATTACCGTCCACAAAAGTATACATTAAGGAAAAGAAACAGCACAAACTTGTTGTTAATCACGGGTTTGTGCTTTTGTTACTTCCTTGAAAAGTTTTATGTAACCTAGGTTTATATAATATACATTCTAAAAAGAAAAATATGATAAAATTTCCATATGTAAACCGCTTTTATTAATATAAAAGGAGAGTGTGATTATAATATGAAGAGAAAAAAATATATTGATTTGAGCCATACGATTCAAGATGGCATTATAACTTATAAAGGGCTTCCTGCTCCAATCATTTGTGATTATTTAAGTCGAGAAGAATCCCGAAAACATTATGGAGAAGGAACAGAATTTCAAATTGGAAAAATAGAAATGGTGTCTAATACAGGAACTTATATTGATGTTCCATTTCATAGGTATGCTAATGGCAAAGATCTATCGGAAATACCAATTGATAAGATGGCTGGTCTAGAAGGAGTTACCATTCATATTGATAAAAATAAAAAAGAGATTAATGAAGACGTGTTTTATGACCTTGATATTGAAGGAAAAGCCGTCCTTATTCACACAGGTTGGGACCAATACTGGAATACAGATCAATACTTTGAAAATCATCCATATTTAACGGAGAAAGCTGCACAATATTTAGTGGATAAAAAAGCTGCTTTAGTTGGGATTGATTCTGTGAATATAGATAATACGTCAGGTAAAGATCGTCCTGTACATACCACTTTATTAGGGAAAGAAATTTTCATCGTTGAACATTTATGCAACTTAAAACAAATTTCAACTGAAAACTTTTTATTTTATGCTGTTTCCCCAAAAATCAAAGACTTTGGGACTTTTCCAGTTAGAGCCTTTGCAGAAATTCCAAATAAACTATAGTTACACAACATAGTTTATTATATTAGAATCCCCTTAAAAATCAAAGGAGAATTAAGATGATAGAAAAAATAGATTTGGAAAAGATCAATCTTCTGGAGATTACAAAGGATATTAAAGATCAACATGTGAATTTTGCCGTGTCTGATGTCAATAATCACTGTCTTCGTATTGCCGTTTTTTCAGGTGAATACGAATGGCATTATCATTCTAATTCAGATGAACTATTTATGGTTTTAGAAGGTGAATTGTTAATTGATCTCAAAGATAAGGATACCGTTGTTTTAAAACCAAATGATACAATACTTATTCCAGCTGGAACTGTTCATAGGACTAGAGCTAAACAAAGAACGATAAATCTCTGTTTTGAAGATAAAAACGCTGATACTATTATCATCGATAAGTAAAAATAACATGAAGATTGCAAAAGGCATTTAAGATGTTTCTTAAATGCCTTTTGCCTATATAAAGATAGATCCTGATAAACAGCATTATGCGAACTAAAAATAATATGATAAATCTCATATCTCAATGATGAGATAATGCACTAATTTTTAAAATGTTAAGGTTATATAATAGTCATATGGAGAAGATGATTTTAGTTGATTAACGTACGTTTAAATCAAATAAATAGCCGTTTTTTCTACTCCTAACGATAAAATAAGGAGGAGTTATTGTGGAGATTTTTAACATAATTTTAATCATTCACATTGTGTGTGGAATAATATGTTTGCTTTTCGGGCTCCTAGCCATGTCAGCCCCCAAAAGAAGAGGGATTCATACAAAATGGGGTGAAGTCTACCATGCTTCTTACGTTGGAGTATTTATTACTGCCATTACTTTATCTATATTACGATGGGAAGAAATAGCTTATTTGTTTTATGTAGCTCTTTTTTCTTATTCCTTTGCGATTTATGGTTATCTTGCAGGTAAAAGACGGTGGGGAAATTGGCTTAATCATCATATTAGAGGTATGTTGGGTTCTTATATCGGTGCTGTAACAGCCCTTTTAGTTAACATTGGAGATATGCTCCCTTTATTAAATAAACTTCCGAAATTGTGGTTTTGGTTTTTACCCACTATTGTAGGTGTACCAATAGCATCTATCGTGGTGAAAAAGTACAGAGGTGGCAAAAAAGAAAATATAAATTTATGAAGGAAAGATAGAAATAGAAAACTACTGTGCCTAATCAGTAGTTTTTTCGTTTTGGGAAATACATGAATATGATGAACAGTTTCGTAGGTTCATATACATATATAATTATATAGTTAAACCTTTGTTAAAGGTACAATAAGAGTGGTTGTCGTAAGGAAGCGGGATTTTTTCTACTATAGGGGCCGGTTAGAATTAGCGATATCTTGTATATTCGAGTTATAATACAGAATTAGGGGGATATTATAAGGTTGTTCTGAAAGGGGTTACGTTCAATGAGGAATAGCAATAATGATATTCAAGAGATGATTCACTATGTTAAGGCTAAGAGAGAAGATTTTCAACAGAAGTTGTTATCAGAAGCCGTAAATGTTGCAGAGGTTATTCACGATATTCTAAAGCAAGGTAATATTGATCTCTTAAAGAATGCTGAAAGATTAGTTGTTTATATTTTAGAAAACAATGATCAAGATATTGTTGTATTTGCTAAACAGGAAGGGGTCGCTTGGGCTCAATATTCGCTTACTTTAGCTTTTAAACTTGAATGGGTTCAGGCGATAAGAAGATCCTTATGGAAAACAATTTATGAATATCAATCTGAATTTAACTTACCTAGTATTAGAGAAGATTTTTTTGAGTTAGAGGAACGAATCAATAACAACATTGATCAGTTTCTAAATACATTTTTCCTAAGCTATTCAGATTTTAAAGACGAATTAATTCATAGGCAAAGAAAAAATGTGGAACATCTATCTGTACCTATTATCCCAATTAGTCCTACCGTTGCCATTCTTCCTTTAATAGGAACCATTGATTCGTATCGAATGGACACGATTGAAGAAAAGGTACTAACTGATATCGCAAGAACCCGTATTCATACATTAATTATGGATTTATCAGGTATTACGGATATGGAAGTGGTTGTTATCGATCATTTTCATAAAGTGCTGGATGGAATTAATATGATGGGGTGTAAGTCAGTTATTACCGGATTGAGACCAGAACTGGTGAGAGAGATGATTCACCTTGGCATTAATTTCAATCAAAAGGCAATAACAAAAGGAACACTACAGCAATCTTTAAAGGACTATTTACTGTAACATTTAATCTTCTACTGTAGATTTAAAATAAAGTCGTTATGTTTATAAAAAATTATGTTGTTTGAAAATAAGTTACGACATTTTAAACTTATTGATACTAATAAGATTTTTCTACCTATTACCAACATTATGTAAACGTTATATTTTTTTATAGTAATAATACTTTAAATAAACGCTTATATAGTTAAAATTTAACAACTAAATTTGGATATCTTATACATTCATGAACAGGAAAGCCTACTACTATATGTAGTAGGTTCTTCTACTCACTAAAAATAGGTGTTCAATGGCACTATGTGGTACATTGAATAATTTAATCTAATGTATATGATACATATAGCTACTTTACAGAAGAACAATTAGATTACTTTATCATTTTTTTAGTGCAAATTCTCAATTTCATCTTCACTTGATTTCTTTGTTACAAAATCAACTTTTCATGCCCGTTGCTAATTATTCAACGATAATGTTTCTTTTAGTATGTTTTTGTCTTTTACACCATTCATGCTGAATTCTTTTGTATAAAATGAAAGCCATGTATTTACTGTACATGATTTAACTATTTTGTGATTTTTAAAATTTTTGTTTTTTTGATATAATGAACACTATGTAGATCTAGCTTTTAATAAAGAGGAAAGTAGAGTGAGATATGGAAAATAATGTTTTTGAACAGATAGCAAAAAGATATGATACAGAAGAAAGAATTGAATTAGCTAAAATTATAGTTAAGGAAGTAAGAACAGAATTACAAAATAGTAAATCAAGCTCTTTAATAGACTATGGGAGTGGTACTGGTCTAATTGGTTTAGAATTATCAGATTTAGTAGATTCTATTTTGTTGGTTGATTCATCAAAGCAAATGTTGGAGGTTGCGGAAGCTAAAATTTCTCAAAAAGAAATTACTAATTCAACGGTACTTTATTCAGACTTTACTCAAGGAACTCCTGACCTCAAAGCAGATATAGTTTTAATGTCACTAGTCCTTCTTCATATTCCAGATACTAAAAAAATTTTACAAGAATTGTTTAACGTTTTAAATGATGAGGGAAAGCTAGTTGTTATTGATTTTGATAAAAATCATAAGATAAATCATCCGAAAGTTCACAACGGTTTTTCACATGAAGAACTGAAAAAAACATTATCGGAAGTTGGATTTAAATCAATTAAAATTACGACATTCTATCATGGTAATCATATCTTTATGAATCAAGACGCTTCAATGTTTATATCCAGCAGCATAAAGTGATTTTTATTTTTAAAATTTCTTAGTTCATATAATCTCGACTAATAAAGGAAGCAGTCATATTAAAGTATTAAGTCACTTTTTACCTTTCTCTTTTTTTATCTGTATAAAGATGAGATCCCTTGAGCGCCTAGGGATTTTAAGTTGGTTAGTTCCGAATATACGCCATCAAAAAAATAAGACTGCCCTTTGTCTGTGAGGGAGTCTTATTTTTTGGTGTTCTTATGTAAAAATTTGAATCAGAATTGTACAGATTAAGTAAGGTGAAAACCTCCAGTTTGTAATACTTAGAGTTGGTACCTACTTAACTTGCAACTGTATGTTTATCTTCCATTTCGTGAGGTTTTGCATATGTAACATAGGTACCTGCCATTAAATCATGCAGACTTCTCTTATCTTTACGGAAAACAACCATAAAAAGACTCACAATTAAAGCAATACCTAACGTAAGACTATAAACAATTCCGGCTACAAGAACCCGTAATAGCATCGCTCCGATTCCAAGCTTCTTTCCGTTTACTTTTACAATTCTAACACCAACGATTCGTTTTCCAATTGTATACCCTGACCATAAAATAGGTACAGCAACGGTATAGATAAACCCTAAAATTGAGATAACAGGGTCATTTTCATTGACTTCTCCTGTAAGTAAAAAAACAATGAGGGTTAAAGGAATACTGACAATTACACCATCTAATAGGTTGCCTAAAAGGCGTATCCAAAATCCCGCTGGTTTTATCACATGATCCATTCTATATTTCCTCCTTTTTTTGTACAATACCCATTTATCAATATAAATAGACTCGTACATGATCGTAACATAGATATACGTTCAGATGAAAAATATAAAATATTTAAAATTTATTCATACTTACCCTTTTGTAAAAGGGGAGAAGAAATGACAGGTATAAAATCAAAGTTATTTGATATTGATCTGTCTAATAAGTCTTTATTATATAAAGTTAATGTATCTAGAACCTGTTTTATTTCCTTGTTATTCCGAAAATGCATTTTTGTATTCAAAGTCATGCTGGTTATTAATGCACTACTATGTAGTTTAATAGATTTAAAAATATGTAGATAAAATAATCATTAAGATGACTCCACAATTAATCATTTTTGATTTTTGTCAAATATCCAAATAGACCTTCCGTCTGTAACTTCTATGATAGAAATCGTTTCATTTATTGATAGAATCAAAGATCGTATTAATATCTAAGGAAGAATTTATAACGTTTGGAACAGGGATGAGGAATTTTAGTTTCAGGTGAGTTAATGTATCTTGCCTCATTTATCATCCTTACTTTTAGAACTTAATATATTTATACATTTATGTTTATTGGTGTAAAACACACAAATTTTTCATAGAAGTATACATAGATTTATATTTTTTTAATATTGATAATTATAAATATTAAAAAATATCGAAAGGGGGTCGGTGCATAGAGTTTTGTTGTTATTTTGATAATTATTAAAAAGGAAAGTCGATTATGTATATTTTTGAAGGTGGAAAAATTCATCAATAATAACTAGAATGTTACGACAATAAATGGAGGTCGTTGAAAAATGAATTTTGATTTAACAAAAGAACAAGAGATGATACGTAAGTTAATTCGGGATTTTTCGGAAGCAGAAGTTGCTCCTGGAGCAGATGAACGAGATCGGACGGGAGCATTTCCTTATGAAATGTTTTCAAAATTAGCAGAGTTAGGAATCATGGGCCTTCCATTCCCAGAACAATACGGTGGTGGTGATGCTGACACGATCAGCTTTGCCATTGTCGTTGAAGAGTTAAGCCGTGTTTGTGCATCAGCAGGAATCACATATTCAGCTCATATTTCATTAGGGGGAGAACCTCTTAATTTGTTTGGTACCCATGAGCAAAAAGAGAAATACTTAACGCCAATTTGTACAGGAGAGTCATTTGGGGCATTTGGTTTGACTGAACCAAATGCAGGCTCCGATGCCGGGGGAACACAAACAACTGCAGTTCTTGATGGGGAGGAGTGGGTCATTAATGGCTCAAAATGTTTTATTACTAATGCAAGCTATGCCAAACATCTTGCCGTTACGGCTGTAACAGATCGCTCAAAAGGAATTAATGGAATTAGCGCATTTATCGTTCCAACGAACGCACCAGGATTTACTGTTATCAATAATTACGAAAAAATGGGTCTTCAATCTTCAAATACAACAGAATTAATCTTGGAAAATGTAAGGGTTCCTAAAGATAATCTGTTGGGAACAGAAGGAGAGGGTTTCAAGCAATTTTTAGCGACCCTTGATGGTGGAAGAATTGGAATTGGGGCAATGGCCGTTGGACTCGCACAGGGCGCTTATGAAAAATCACTTCAGTATGCGAAAGAAAGAAAACAGTTTGGAAAAAGTCTATCGAACTTCCAGGCAATCCAATTTAAATTGGCCGATATGGCAATGAATATTGAAATTGCCCGGAATATGGTTTACAAAGCAGCCTGGTTGAAGGAGCAAGGCCGAATATTTAAAAAAGAGGCAGCATACGCAAAATTATTTGCTTCCGAAATATGCATGCGCGCATGTGATCAAGCTATTCAAATTCATGGTGGTTATGGATATATGAAAGAATATCAAGTTGAGCGATTCTTCCGTGATGCGAAGCTTCTAGAAATTGGGGAAGGAACATCCGAAGTTCAGCGTATGGTAATTGCAAAGCAAATAGGATGCTAGATTCATTTTTGTAACGGCTTTCAAAAAAAGATAAAGGAGTAACTCCATGGATATCAATGGAATTTCACAAGTAGTTGCAAACAGTAAACTTATTTTTCCTAATAAAGAAAAGGTACGCTCTACCTCTATTGGAAGCATAGAAGCTTTTCAAGAACTTCTTCGACAATCTCAAGAAGATCCTGCTGCTTTTTGGGATAGCGCAGCCCGGGACCTTGTGTGGTATGAACCTTGGAAAGAAACCATTAGTGGACAACTCCCTGATTTTCGTTTTTTTGTCGACGGCATTAGCAACCCAAGTGTCAATTTACTTGACCGGCATATAGCTAATGGAGCAGGTAACCGGACAGCTCTCATTTGGGAGGGTGAAAACGGAGACACAAAATTTTATACCTATAATATGCTTCTTGCAAAAGTGAATCGATTTGCGAATGTTCTTCGTTCATTTGGGGTGAAAAAAGGTGATTGTGTAGCTATTTTTCTTCCAAACCTGGCCGAAGCATGTATTGCCGTGTTAGCGTGTTTTCGTATTGGTGCTATTTACAACACTATTTTCTCAGGTTATTCCGAAAAGTCATTGAAAGACCGTCTCATCAGTTTTGAACCCAAAATAGTGGTAACTGCGGATGCAACAGAACGTCGGGGTAAAGCTATTCGATTAAAAGAAAAAGTTGATCAAGTTGTACCAACTATTCCATCTGTTGAAGCAGTCATTGTTGTCAGCCGCTTAGGTTTAGAAGTTCCAATGAAAGAAGGGCGTGATTACTGGTGGCACGAGCTTACAAAAACAGCAAGCATCGTTTGTGAACCTGAGAGAATAGAAGCAAATGAGGGAGGGATTGTATTCTATACAAGTGGTACGACAGGAAAACCTAAAGGTGTCGTCCATTCTGGAATGGCTTTTGTTATTCAAAATTACACATATGCCAAGTATCATATGGATCACCACAATGATGATGTTTTCTGGTGTACTGCTGATATTGGGTGGTTAACGATGCATATTTGGGGTATTACTGGTGCTTTAGCAAATGGTGTAACAACCGTTGTCTATGAGGGAGCCGTTGATTATCCAGAAAAGAACCGCTTTTATCAAATTATTGAAAAATACCGGGTGAATAAGTTATTTACTGCTCCAACTGCATTGAGAATGTTAAAAAGTATGGGAGAAAAACCACTAGAACAATTTGATTTATCTTGTCTTGATGTCATTTCTCTTGTGGGAGAACCTTTTGATACTGAAACATGGCATTGGACATATGAAGTTTTAGGAAAGAAAAAGGTATATATCAATAATACTTGGGGCCAAACGGAAACAGCGGGATCTCCTATCGCAGGCGCAGCCTGGCTGACGCCAATGAAACCTGGTTCTGCAGGGACTCAATTTTTAGGTGCAGTTTTTAATGTTGTTAATGAAGAAGGCAATCCAGTTAAATCTGGTCAGTTAGGAAACTTAGTAATTAGAAAACCATTTCCTATGCTGTGCCGTACACTTTGGAAAGAACCGGAGCGATATTACGCATCCTATTTTAGCCAAGTAGAAGGAAGTTATTATGCCAGCGATCTTGCATTGATAGATAAAGATGGATATATATGGGTGGTTGGCCGTTCTGATGACGCGCTTAATGTGGCAGGACATCGATTAAGTACGTTGGAAATGGAAAGTGCTGTACTTGAATGCGAAGGTATTTTTGAATGCGCTGTCATCGGGATTCCTGATGAAATAAAAGGGGAAGTTCCTTTAGTATTTGCTCGTCTAGCTGATGGTTTTGAAGATAATGAAGAGATGATAGAACGGATAAATAGGAGTATCATCCAACAAATTGGTAAGATTGCCAGTCCAAAAGCAATAATTATGACTAATATGTTACCGAAAACAGTAAGTGGGAAAATTATGCGGCGTTTATTAAAGGAAATTGTGGCAACAGGAAAGGTAGCTGGTGACATTACAGGGCTTGAAGACCCATCAACTGTTGTAGAAATCCAGAAGATCGTTGCTAGTAAATTATCAGCTATATAATGCTTTATTCGGGTCGGTCATTTGTTCATAAAATGATCGGCAAATGCCTCATTCCATTTAATCTTTTTCTTTGTAATCACTAGATTGGTAGTTAAAGATGAAGCTATAAATAGATTCACATATCTCCATAACATAAAACTTTAAGCTTCATGATGATACCGAAAAGTCCCATTAAATAAAAGATAGAAAGGGCGGAAAGTATGTTCAAAAAGGTTTTGATTGCTAATCGTGGTGAAATTGCTGTTCGGGTAATTCGGACATGCAAGGCCCTAGGAATTATTACAGTTGCTGTACATTCAGAAGCTGATGCGGACGCTCCCCATGTAAAAATGGCGAATGAGGCCCATTTAATTGGAGGTTCGCGTGTAGCAGAAAGTTATTTAAACATCGATAAGATTTTAGAAGTCGCCCGTTTAACAAAAGCACAGGCTATTCACCCTGGATACGGTCTGCTTTCCGAAAATGCCGAATTTGCCCGGCGCTGTGGGAAGGAAGGCCTGATATTCATTGGACCTTCTCCAGAGGTTATCTCCAAAATGGGCAGCAAGATCCAATCACGAAAAGCGATGGAAGAAGCAGGAGTCCCTGTGGTTCCCGGGATTACCTATCCTCTTGCTGATGCAGAGGAAGCGGTAGAAGCGGCTGACCTTATTGGTTATCCTGTAATGCTAAAAGCTTCCGCTGGAGGAGGCGGCATCGGAATGCAGGTTGTCCATAGCGGGGATGAAATCCGCAAAGCGTTTGCGGGGAATCAAAAACGGGCTACTGATTTCTTTGGCGATGGTACCATGTACATTGAAAAATTTGTGGAAAACCCTAGGCATATTGAAATTCAAATCCTGGCAGATGGTTTTGGCAATACCGTTTATCTATGGGAACGTGAATGTTCAATTCAGCGTCGCCATCAAAAAGTCGTTGAGGAAGCTCCGTCATCTTTTCTTTCTGAAACTACTCGCAGAAAAATGGGGGAGGCAGCAGTAAAAGCGGCAAAATCAATTGGATATAAAAATGCAGGAACAATTGAGTTTTTAGTAGATGAAGAGCAAAATTTTTATTTTCTTGAAATGAACACCCGTTTGCAGGTGGAACATCCAGTTACAGAAGAAATTACAGGTTTGGACTTAGTGGAAAAACAATTGAAAATCGCAGGGGATGAAGCACTGGATTTTTCTCAGGAAGAGGTAAAGCGTGAAGGTCATGCGATTGAAGTCAGAATCTACGCAGAAGATCCAAAAACATTTTTTCCTTCTCCAGGGAAAATCACCAAATTAGAATTGCCAAAAGGATCTGGAATTCGGCATGAATTAGCGGTTCATGATCAATCTGTAGTTACGCCTTTTTATGATCCAATGATTGCAAAACTCATTGTAAAAGGGAATGATCGTGACGACGCAATAAATCGTCTGCACGGGGCATTAGTGGATTATCATATCGAAGGAATTAAAACAAATATACCAATGCTGAAAGAAGTCATTGCCCACCCGGCATTTCGTTCAGGTGATACGACAACGGACTTTGTTGGAAAGTATTTAAAAACTAAAAAAACAAATAACGCGGAATAGAGGAGGAATAATGATGAGTGAAATCGTAGCAAGCATGGCAGGAAATGTGTGGAAAGTACTTGTTAAAGTTGGAGATCAAGTAGAAGAAGGCCAAGATGTAGTGATTTTAGAATCAATGAAAATGGAAATTCCGATTGCAGCCGAATCTGGTGGGACTGTTAAAGAAGTAAAAGTGAACGAGGGTGAATTTGTGAATGAAGGAGACATTATTGTAAAAGTTGAATAAGTCCTAAAATCATCGGAAGAAAGGTGATAAAGCAATGAAATGGCCCAAGAATATAACCATTAAAGAGGTTGGTCCACGGGATGGATTGCAAAACGAAAAGGATTTCATTTCAACAGAAGATAAAATTTCCTTGATTAATCAATTGTCTGCTAGCGGATTAAAATCGATTGAGATTACCTCCTTTGTCAATCCAAAATGGATTCCTACCCTTTCAGATGCCACTGCGGTTGCCACAGGCATTACAAAAGTGCCAGGTGTAACCTATACGGCTCTCGTTCCAAACCAAAAAGGTTTGGAACGGGCGTTTGAAGCAAATGTTGATGAAGTAGCTGTATTTATGTCAACCAGCGAAACTCATAATCTAAAAAATATTAATAAATCGATTAGCGATACATTCCCTATCTTAAGAAATCTGGTCCAAAAAACCCTTGCAGTAGGAAAACCCAGCAGAGGTTATGTTTCTACTGTTTTTGGATGCCCGTATGAAGGGCCTATCGATATAAATGAGGTTATAAGAGTTTCAGAAACCTTATTTGAGATGGGGATTAACGAACTGTCACTTGGAGATACGATTGGTGTTGCGAATCCAAAGCAGGTCCAAGAGTTATTGGAAGTTTTCTTGAAAAGATTTCCGGCAGATAAATTAGCGATGCACTTTCATGATACAAGGGGAACAGCCTTAGCTAACGTCTTAGTATCGTTAGAAATGGGTATTACCACTTTTGATTCTTCCATTGGAGGATTAGGAGGATGCCCTTATGCGCCTGGAGCATCAGGTAATGTGGCAACTGATGATTTACTTTATATGCTTCACGGAATGGAAATCCACACTGGGGTGGATCAGAAAAAGCTTTTATCTGCATCCCAATTTATTCAGAAGAAGATTGGGAGACCTTTACCTAGTAAAAGTCTTCAAGCTTCAACCTCCCAATAGACATTAATACCGTGTGAGGAAGGTGAAAATATGAATAAAATGATATTAGTTAACAGGCTGGAAAACGGAATCGTAATGATTACATTAAATCGCCCTGAAGCGGCTAATGCTTTATCTCTTCAAATGCTAGGGGAACTTCAAGAAGCGGTTCTATTATGTAAATATGACCGGACAATCCGTTGTGTAGTCATTACAGGGGGTGGAGAAAAGGCCTTTTGTGCGGGTGCTGATTTAAAAGAACGCGCAGATATGGACCAGATTCAGGTACGGAAGACGCTTGCTTTGATCCGTGAGAATATCAATGATTTAGAATCATTACCACAGCCAATTATTGCGGCTGTGAATGGTGTTGCGTTAGGTGGGGGAACAGAACTTGCGCTAGCTTGTGATATCCGTATTGCTTCTGAAACAGCGAAGCTTGGTCTAACGGAGACTTCGCTGGGAATTATACCTGGTGCAGGCGGGACGCAGCGTTTACCGAGATTAGTAGGAAAAGGACGGGCTAAGGAACTTATTTTTACAGCGAGACGTATTGATGCAGCAGAAGCCTTAGAAATTGGGTTAGTAGAGCATACGGCCCCTTCAAATCATTTGATTAAAAAAGCTTTAGAAATCGCAGGGCAAATTGTCCGAAATGGTCCAATTGCCGTCGCGCAAGCAAAGTTCGCCATTGATAAAGGCTATGATGTTGATATGAACACCGGTCTTGCCATTGAGCAAAGTGCCTATGAAGTAACGATTCCATCGAAGGATCGTTTAGAAGGCTTACAGGCCTTTAAGGAAAAAAGAACCCCCATATATATTGGAGAATAAAAAAATGGAATGAATAGAGGAGGAAAGACAATGGATATGAAACCTCTACAACAAATACTTGAAGAAAGAGTAGAAAGAATTAAAAAAGGGGGTGCTCTTAAGTATCATGAAAAAAACACAGAACAAGGAAAACTTTTTGTTCGGGACCGTTTAAAACAGTTATTCGATCCTGGCTTTGAACTGGAGGATGCGCTATTTGCAAACTGCATGGCGGGGGAACTTCCTGCCGATGGAGTTGTGACAGGAATGGGGAAGATTAATGGCCAGGTTGTTTGTGTGATGGCTAATGATTCAACTATTAAAGCAGGTTCCTGGGGATCACGGACGGTTGAAAAAATCATTCGAATTCAAGAAACAGCTGAGAAACTTCGCATACCACTAATTTATTTAGTAGATTCAGCAGGAGCAAGGATTACAGATCAGGTAGAAATGTTTCCTGGGCGTCGCGGGGCAGGCAGAATCTTTTACAATCAAGTGAAACTATCTGGAAAAGTACCGCAAATTTGTCTTCTGTTTGGTCCATCTGCCGCAGGTGGGGCTTATATCCCGGCATTTTGCGATATTGTTATCATGGTAGATAAAAATGCATCAATGTACCTTGGCTCACCACGGATGGCCGAAATGGTTATCGGGGAAAAAGTTACATTGGAAGAAATGGGCGGCGCTCGTATGCATTGTTCAGTATCAGGGTGCGGTGATGTACTCGCTAAAAATGAAGAGGAAGCTATTTCCATTGCCCGCAATTATCTTTCTTACTTTCCGGCAAATTTTTCAGAAAAGCCGCCAGTTCATGAGGCAGTAGCACCTAAACAAATGAAGAAATCATTGGAAGAGCTGATTCCGGCAAATCAAAACTCTCCCTTTAATATGCATGACCTTATTAATGGAATTATTGATGAAGGTTCTTTCTTTGAGATTAAGAAATTATTTGCTACCGAGCTTATTACAGGTCTTGCCCGTATGGACGGAAAACCGATCGGCATCATAGCTAATCAGCCTCGTGTAAAGGGTGGCGTGCTATTCCATGATAGTGCTGACAAAGCTGCGAAATTTATTAATCTTTGTGATGCATACCATATTCCGTTATTGTTCCTAGTTGATGTGCCTGGATTTATGATTGGCACAAAGGTAGAACGGGCAGGAATCATTCGACATGGTGCAAAAATGATTTCTGCGATGGCGGAGGCAACTGTGCCCAAGATATCTGTTATCGTTCGAAAGGCATACGGTGCAGGTCTATATGCAATGGCCGGCCCGGCGTTTGAACCCGATGCTTGTTTGGCTCTACCTTCCGCTTCAATTGCCGTGATGGGACCAGAAGCAGCCGTCAATGCTGTGTATGCCAACAAAATTGCTGTATTACCTGAAGAAGAGAAGGCTGCATTTATTGCTGAAAAGCGTGCGGAATATAAAGAAGATATTGATATTTACCGGCTTGCTTCAGAAATGGTTATTGATGGAGTCATTCCGGCAAACTCACTACGCGATGAGTTAACTAAACGCTTTGAAGCATATTCTTCAAAATACCTAATTTTTTCTGAGCGTAAGCACCCCGTCTATCCTGTATAATATTTGGTTTTATACGAGGAGGTTTGTCCTGTGAATAAAGGTAAAACAGTAGAATCTTTTGTGAAAGCAATTCATGATGAAGCATTTTTAAAAACTTTTTATCTAAAACATAAAAATGATCTAACCCTCTAACACCTAAAAGAGATAAATATTCATTGAGCTGCTAGACTTTTGTAAAAGTATATGTAAAAAGCAAGAAAAAGCTCAAGCAAGTGGGCATTCAACGTGTTTGAGCTTTTATTAGTTTCTTGAAGAGGCTTTATCTTAAACTAAGAAATTATGGTGGGTAGAAGAAGTCTCAAATTATTTTTTTATATGTAGAAGTGTAAATTGAGATTCTTAAAGATGATGTGTAAGTTAGTTTGACAGTCTTCAATTAAAGATAAAATTATAACGACAGACCGTGCACGTGAGTCTTTATGGGGGAGGGGAATGTTACTCCTAGGCATACCCTAATGAATTTTTAGAAAGAAAGACTGTTGTCTTTTGGCAGCGGGTAAAAACTTGGTCAAATCCTCTAAGTAGCATAGAACAATATTCGTGATGTAAAATTGCTTGTTGATAAAAATACCCTAGTTCCTCTCCCCTAATGTTAACGATTAACATTATTAATCATTAAGATAATTTATCTATATTTCCCTAATGTTTTATCTCCTTTTATAGTAAAAGTATAAATAAATTATTTAGTTTAAAACTAAATAATTAGTATTGGGGATAAGAATATGACAGCTAAAGAAAAAAATACAATGTTATTACGCACAGAAGTTAAGAAACTCTCTTCTTTTGCCTTATGGTTTGTGGGCATTGGGTTTACTTTTATTATTGCATTAATGGGGTATGGATTGGCTAAAGTTCCTGGTTTTAATCACGTTGGGCAACTTGCCTGTGCTATTGTGATTGCTGTAATTTACCGTCAGATGTGGGGGTATCCTGAAAGTATACGCTCAGGAGTTGAATTTTCTTCCAAGAGACTATTACGTTTTGCTATTATTTTATTTGGTTTAAAGTTAAATATTGATGTAGTCATTCATCAGGGATTAGGTCTACTAGTCCGAGATGTAGGAACCATTGTTTTTTCAATTTTCTTAACAGTTTTAATTGCTAAATGGCTAAAGGCAGATGCTTCTTTATCTCTCCTTTTAGGAATTGGAACAGGAGTTTGTGGAGCAGCTGCTATCGCAGCCGTTTCTCCGATTTTGAAAGCAAAAGAAAAAGATACGGCTATAGGGGCTGGTATAATTGCTTTGGTAGGGACAATATTTGCTATTGGATATACAATTTTAAGACCTTATATCGGATTGACAGATGTTCAATATGGCATTTGGGCAGGGGTTGGACTACATGAAATTGCACATGTAGCTTTAGCCGCAGCTCCTGGTGGACGCGATGCTTTAGCAATAGGTCTATTAGCGAAATTAGGTCGGGTCTTCCTACTTGTTCCATTAAGTTTTATCTTAATGTATTGGATGAAACGTACGGGAAAAGTTCAGGAAGATACAAAAATTGAATTCCCTTGGTTTTTAATAGGATTCATTATGATGAGTGTTTTTGGAAGCTATGTTCTAGGAAAGTACATTATTATATCTAAGAATATTATGAATGATATTTCAGGTCTAACAACCTTTATTTTAACTATGGCTATGGTGGGATTAGGATTAAACGTAAGTTTAAAAGATCTCCGAACAAAAGCCTTTAAGCCACTGATTGCTATGTTTATCACCTCTATCTTACTATCGTTTTTTACATTCCTAATAATGTAGAGGTAAGAACGATGTAGTTAGGACTAAATAATAGGTCTCTTTGATTTTTTGTCTGGAATATATTTTACGTAAAACATCTTTTCAAAACTCATCAATAAAAAAATATTTCCTTCTGGACTTCTTAAATTGAACAGTCTTCACCATAGAGTATGAATTTTGTTTTCAATAAACCAATTTAATGAAGATATAAGGAGTTTTAGAGATTCATTGCACTTTTGTTAGACGTATCTATTGATTTAAACCTCTTTTTGTTTATTTACTAGCCAGACGGGCAATATAATCATAAGTAGACGAAGGAGGAAAAGTTTATATGAATAAGAAAACCGTTGTGCTATGTGTTTCAATAGTGGGGGCTCTTACTATGAGCAGTCTTTCTGGATGTGCTAGTGAAGAAAAATCTCCTACCATTAACACTGATACCTCTCAAAAACAAACAAATCTACAGAAATACACTAAGTATCCCGAAAAGAATGGTAATCAAGATGAAGAGTTTGATTTAGTAGGAACACTGGATAAGGAAACACAAGACGAATTAACCCTTATCATTGATAATGAAAAAGTCAAAATACCAAAAAGAAATACCTTTGAAAAAGAGGATGAAATAAATGGGGACATAAAAGGGGAATTGGTGAAAATTGAGGTAAACACAAAAGGTCAAAATGCTGAAAGCTTAGAATTAACCCCTCAAGCTAAAGCTAATGATGAGGGTATTTACGAAAAAGAATCAGATGGAGATTACAACGTAATTGGAAAGCTAATTAATGAAACAAGTAATGAAGTCACGATAGAAGTACATAATGGTAAAAAAACTTATACAAAAGCAAATGATTTTGAAAAGGATGTTGACAATAAATCTCAAGATATTCAAGGTAAGATAGTGCGTCTAGAAGTTAAAAAAAATAATAAAGTGGAAAGCCTTGAGGTAGAATCAGAGGATCAGTAAGTCTTTCTTAAACTGGTGGAAAAAGGGGGCTGTCCAAAAAAATAGGAAGATATAAGAAATCCTAGTTTTCCGGACAGGGTGTTAATCCTTCTACAAAGTAAAATGCAAAAAGTACGCAAAATAAAGTTTAAATTTGCAATTGGTAAGATAACGGAAATTTAAAATATTAAGTGATTTTATTAAGAAAAATGCCTTGTTGATGTGTTGTTACCAATTGACGATTGTAGGTTGATTTATTCTTATATTTATTAAAATAAAAAGGAGAGCGTTATGAAGCTCTCCTTTACTTACGACACAAACTCTTTTTCGATTTCATCTTGTTTTAATTTTATGGTCTTGATTTTCTTGATAAAATAGTAATGTTTGTTATGAAGAAAAGTGTCTTCCAAAAGTTTCAGAAAATGTTCTAAAATAATGAACTCACTATAGATCGAAGAACCTTTCTTTAAGTGTCAAATAGGCTCTTATCCCTTTCTCGACAATCAGACAGACTCTCTAATGAGTCTGTTTTTTAATTTAAATCATGCGTTGGAAAATTAATTTATTTAATTTGTGATTTGATTTATTAAATAAAATCGTGATTTTTTATAAAAATATTAAATATTTATTTTAAAATTAAAAGATGTAGTGTATGATATGATTAAATGAAAGAAAGGAGAACAGTATGGCATATCCTTTACTCACTAATTGCCCGGTTTGCACGAAGGCGCTTAAAATTACTAAGCTACAGTGTAACCATTGCCAGACAACGGTAGAAAACGAATTTGAAGTTTCAAGACTGGCGGCTCTCGGTCAGGAACAGCTGCATTTTATTGAAATTTTTCTTAAATGTCGTGGAAATATAAAAGAAGTCGAGAAGGAACTTGGAATTTCCTATCCGACTGTCAGAGGAAAATTAGATGAAATTATCTCTACCCTGGGATATTCCTCTCAAAAGAAACCGGAAGTAGATAAGAAAAAAATTGTATCGCTATTGGAAAAAGGCGAAATTACGGCAGAGAAAGCCATTCAGTTATTAAAAGAGGGGGAAGTATAATGAAGGACGAAATTTCGAGAGTCTTAACGCTGGTGGAGGAAGGAAAGATTGATAAGGAAAAAGCAAGTGAATTAATTAATATTTTACAAGGTAAAGATCAGCCAGAGCTAGTGACAATAAATAAAGAAGTCCCATATGGAAATAAAATGTTAAAGATTCGTGTGAGCTCTGAAGAAGGAGATAATGTAAATGTGAATTTACCAATTAATCTGGTAAAGGCTGTTTTGAAAGTAGGGACAAACATTGCTGAAAAAATACCTGAGGCAGAAAAATATGTAAAAGATATTAACATTGACCTGCTCATTGAAGCAATTGAAAATGAATTGGACGGACAGATTGTTGACATCACCTCATCCAAGGGTGATAAAGTCTTCGTGGTGATTGAGTAAATTATGTTAAAAGTCAAGGTGAAAGTAAAGGATAAACGATTTTCCATTCCCGTTCCCTATACGGTTTTAAATTTGGTTAGTTTGATTGTTACATCAAAAAGGATTAATCGCTTAATAAATAAAGCAATTGAAAAAGACGGCAGCAAATTCATATTCCCGGAAATTGAAAGAAAAGATTTGAAGCTGTTGCTGCAAGGATTTTCTAAGTACAGTGGAGTTATCCTTGTTGAAACGAGATTGAAGGATGGAACTGAGGTAGAAGTAAAGCTTTAAATAAAACTTCTAAGTCGCCTTTTTTAAGGGAAACAGCTTCGTCTTTTTGGTCATTTTGTACCTAATCTATAGGATTAGCAATAGTAGTAAGTCAATATAAGAGACTAACAGTGTTTTTATGATTTTCTGTTCAGTACCAATGCTGATTCTCGCACCCATTTTCTACTAAAGGGCGCTTTAATGAATTAAGGAAAAAGCCTAATTTCTTCGCATTAAATTGAGAAATTAGGCTTTTTAATATTGAATTTTCCTTAAAGTTATAAATCCATATTTTCCTGACGCTATTCCTATAAAATTAGTATCCTCTTTCACTCCCAGCGTATCTAATATATAATCTTTAGAAGTTATTTCCTTGAAGATTGGAGTGTTACTCCTATTTCGGTAAACCATCAAGAAATGAGAGTTTATAACAGAAAAACTTATTATAGTTCTTTTAATACTCTTCATAAGACTGATCTTTTGTTGGGCTTATTATATTATTGGAGTAGCTTTAAAAAAACCACATTTTTAAAATCGTCATCTCTCCATCATCTAAATAAAGTATAACTTGCATAAATCGAAAATCATCTTATTGCTGGTCCTGATAAGATAGAAATTTATTTTAAAAATAAGTATGATGAAACGGCACGAATAAAAAGGGTATACATAGCTAATAAGTGGGCAAGTAATGGAAAAGAACTTTACGATATAACGTGGAAAAACGGTAATCAGATTTAATTTAAAATGTATTATGAACGAACAACAAAACATTAGATTACGTACTTAAGGAACGGGAAAGTAAAAGGAAATTTGAGAATCATTTTTAATCATAATGAATAATCATAAGATGAAAAGACCGGCATTTAACTTTGGTAACCATTTTTTCATTTAATTCACGTCCTTAAAAGTATAACTAAAGGGAAAGAAAAGGCTCAAATTTGTTGAATGGCAACGAGTTTGAGCTTTTACTACTTTATTGAAGAAGTTTTATCCAAACTAGAAATTCATATCATATACAACATATCTTTTATCGATAATACCAACCAAGTTTTATAACATAATTGAAATAATTTTAAATATTTTTATTTTAAACTTGAATAAAATTAATTTTTAATTTAACATTATTTATATAAGGAGGTGGTTATTTATGGAAAGAGGAGAAATTCCTTCATGGGTTCTTGCATTAGATAAAGAGTCTTTAGAATTTATTAGGAAATTTATTTTGAATTCAGGCTCGTTAAAAAACATGTCTAGTCTCTATGATGTTTCTTATCCAACTGTACGAGCAAAACTAGATCGTTTAATAAAAAAAATTGAAGTGCATAGTCAAGAGGAAGATGTAGAATTTGTAAATATGATTAAGGGTTTTGTTATTGATGAACGTTTGAGCCTCGATGTGGCTAAAATCATTATTGAAAAATATAAAACAGAAAAGGATGTTTAATGATGGATTATATAGTGAAAATACTAGTAGTCATTCTTATTTTGCTTATTCAAGAATATTTATCAACGCGAAAGAACCCTTATTTAGGTGGGATTCTTCCCATTGTATACATAGGTGTTATTAGCCTCTTTTTTAATAGATTAATGGATAATAATGATAATTCTTCTACATGGGTCATCCTAATTGTTGCTTTATGTGGACTGTTAAGCACATGGATTTCAGGAAGAGAACGTTTTAAAAAGAAAAGACAAAAAGAATTAGATCGAATTGAATTACAAAATCTTTGATGGTTTTTAAGTACATTTATTAAAATGTAATAAGACAAAGCGTGCTTTCATACTTCATGAATCTGCTTTGTCTTATTCACTATGTAATTGTAAGACATTTAAAGATTATTTTTTATAGAAAATATCGAATTTCTCCCATATTTCTTCAAGAGATTCTAATTTATTTTGGAATTTTTCTTCTCTTCCTCTCCCTACTGATATAATAAGGGCATTTATTAAACTAAGGGGTGCCACAAATGAATCGATAAAAGTAGGCATCTGACTCGATGCTGTTAATGGCATGTCTGCGTATGGGATAAGAGGTGATAAAAGATTATCTGTTATTGCTATAGTAGAAGCTTCTCTTTCTTTGGCGTACTCTAGAACTTGTATGGTGCTTTTCGTATATCTCGCAAAGCTAATGCCAATAACTACATCATCCTTATTCAAATCATACAAACGCTCTGACACTGTTTCTATTGAGTGTATCAGCTCAACTTTATCTAAGAGAAATTGAAAGTAGTATTGTAAAAATACGCCTAAGGCTGTAGCGCTTCGATTCGCTACAATATACACTCTTTTAGCCTGTATAAGCCTGTCTACTGCTTGTTTAAACATATCGATGTCCAATTTCTCAAAAGTTGATTTTATGTTTGAGATATCATCTAAAAAGATATCATATATTCCTTGGTCTTCATCATTGTAAACCTCTTTAGAAATTTTTAATCTATCGGTTGTTGTCAACTGTTGTTGCGCAGAATTTTGTATATATTGTTGTAACTCTGGATAACCAGAACAACCTAAAAAAGTGGCAAACCGTACAACAGTGGCATGGCTAACTTTTGTGATTTTTGCTAATTTATCTGCGGTTAAAAAGGGAACTGTATTAGGGTTTTCTAAAATATATTTAGCTATTTTCATATTTGCCTTACTCATACTAGGCATTTGCTCTGCGATGTGTATATATATATTTTCCATAGGTTTAGACAATCTCCTTATTTTGTTAATGTTATAAACTATATTAAGGCTTTAGTTTGAAGGATATAGTTAAGATTATAAACTAAAAATACTCATCTTATATAGATTGTATATCATTCTAAATGCGTAGCAAACCTATATAAGGAATAAGGTGAATTCGAGATTTTAAAATATTATTTCTAGAAGCTAATTCTTCTCTTATTTTAAAGGGGAAACATATTTCAGGATTATCTTATAGTATATAGCCTTTAATTTTTTCTAAAAGGTGTTGGTAACAATCTGTTTACTTATTCAAATATTTTTTCATAAAAAAGAGATGATTGTACTCATTGAATAGAAAATAGAGCTATAAAGAGGTGTAAGGATACACACCTGTTATAGCTCTATTTTTCCTTCTTTAGCTTTAGTGAAGAACGCTTATTTATTTAAAACACGTTTGATGGCTTCATCATGAGCTGCTACTGTACGATGTACATCTTCTTCAGTGTGCACTACTGACATTGAGTAGCGATTAAGTGGTTTTGTATAAATACCTAACTTCAACAATTCATAATCAATTTGTTTTCGTAATTTTGTATTAGTTTTGCTCATATCACGATAATTTCTTATATCTCCTTCACCAAGGATAATATTAAAAATACTCCCCATGCCAAGTGTTTGCATAGTTAATCCATAAGATTTATAGATTTCCTCTAACTGTTTTCTTAGTAATTGAGTTCTTGCAAATAATTTGTCCATTGTACCTTCTTGTTCTAGTACATTAATCGTTGCTAATCCTGCTGAAAGTATAGTTGGATGACCATTGTATGTTCCACTATGATATAGAGGGTCTTGTTTATCGGTATTTTCTGCACCTGCTGTTAAAATGTCGCGACCATCTCTAGCAGAACTAATCATCATCATCTCTTTCTTCCCACCAATAGCTCCTATAGGGAAACCACCACCAAGAACTTTTCCTAAAGCTGTAATATCTGGTTTAATCCCATAAATTTTTTGTGCACCACCAAGTGATAATCTAAACCCAGTTTTTACTTCGTCGAAGATTAATACAATATTCAGCTTTTCTGTAATTTTGCGAAGACCTGTCATAAAATCTTGATTAGCAGGGATAAAACCACCTTGAATTGGTTCTAGAATAACACCTGCTAATTCATGTGCGTGATCTCTTAGAATTTTCTCTGTTGCGTCTAAATTATTAAATGGGAGAATAACTGTATTTTTAAGATAGTAATCTGGTAATCCTCTTGATTCACCTACTGCTTTAGGAGCTGATGGTTCCCCAGCTCTATCCATATCAGGATTAACACTTACAAGTACTTGATCATAGCCGCCATGATAATGCCCTTCAAATTTTGCAATTTTCTGTTTACCTGTGTAGGCAACAGCCGTACGAATAGCTAAAAGTGTTGCTTCTAATCCTGAGTTTGTATAGCGAACCATTTCAATACCTGGATATAACTCAATTAATTTTTCGGCCATCGTTGTTTCCATTTTGTGTGGTGTACCGAAGATAGTTGTACCAGATTCCATCATTTGCTTTGTTACAGCTTCAAATACTTTATGATGACCATGGCCTAAAATAAGAGCACCATAACATAATAAGTAATCAATGTATTCATTTCCATCTACATCAAAGAGCTTACTTCCTTTTCCTTTTTCCATCATTATTGGATGAGGATTAAAATATTTAATATTTGCTGTCACTCCACCAGGAATTACTTTACATGCTTTTTTAAATAGAGTTGCTGATGTTTGCGTGCTTTCGGATAACAATCCATTTTCTTGACCTTTCGTCAAAATAATCTCCACCCTTTATTTAAATAAATATTTCTTTTTTAATTATAACATGAAATATATATTTCATTAAAGGGGTAGAACATTTTTTTAATAACCTTAGTATAAATTTAAAAAGAAGAAGAAGCGGTTTTTTTATTAATCAAAAAGCATGATTTTTATGCCCAATAAAACATAGAGAAATTCACTTTCTTATATATCAACAATGGACATAAAAATAGAAGGCGCAAATCTCTTATTACTCAAATGATTTGTGCCTTCTTGACTTTTGTAAAGTACATGATGTTAGAGGGGGAGATTTATATCGTTACAATGATCCTTCTTTTTTATAACGAGGCAGTCGTAATAATAGGATAGAGTTTTCCGTTAAGCGCAAAGGAAACTCTTCCTGTCTCTTCAGATACAATAAGGACAAGCGCATCACTTCGCTCTGTTAAGCCTAGTGCAGCACGATGTCGGGTACCTAGTTTTTTTCCACTTATAACGGTAGCTGTAAGAGGAAGAACATTCGCCGCTGAAATGATTTGGTTAGAGCGGATCAATACAGCACCATCATGGAGAGGGTTCCCAGGGTAAAAGATAGCTTCTAACAATGCAGGAGTTAAATTGGCTCCTATATCGGTTCCTTTTTGGATGAAAGAATCAAGGACATCACGACGTTCTACGACGATTAATGCACCATGACGCCGGTCGGACAGTCGCTGAACACAAAGAGACAGCTCCGCATATTTGTCTGTAAAAGCTGCTAAATAGCAGTTTAAATAAAAAGAAGCAGCGACAGATTCAATATTAATAAACTTTTCTTTAATACCCTCTAGTTTCCCTAAAAGACAATAGCTTTCATTGTCTAGTACACTTATACTATGTTGAAGTTCAGTCGAAATTTGCTGTATTCCTTCTGCCAATTGCTGTTTCATTGGGGAAAAATCGCAATTAGGAGTGTCCACATCTCAACACCTCAATTCCTTTTAGAAAATCACAGATTAGAACAAGGAAATTTTCAACTCTTTATTTATTCGGAATAATCCTCGATATCTTTTTTGTCTAAGCCTGTGTTCAATTAATAATCATTATGTTGCCCTTATATTAATTTTCAATTCTTACATGAGAATTTTTTAAACGTCATTTTCCCATTTGTCTCCTTTAAATAAAGCTGACTTTCCTCACTTAAAATCAAAATACTTATTTAAATGTCATCTTCAACCCGGTGATCTAACAAGTGCAGACTTATAATCGTTTAATGAAGGGGGCCAAAATATGGAGGATCCTTGTTCATATTCAAACTTTAATTACTTTATTTACTCGATGGTTTAGTTAAGGGTATTTTCACGTTTGACAGCTGTCATTATAGCATTTGTATCCAACATTAAGAGTAAACTAGCATTCCTAAAATTCATATATAGGTATGAATTGTTTCGATTTTTATGCTATACAATTCTAAGTTAAAATAAATTCAACATCTCTTAACCCGAATATAAAGAAATGTAGCTAGAAAAAAGATATTTGATAGAACATTTGGTTTTCACAAAGATAACGCATTTATTGAGGAAAGAGGAGAGATAACAGATGAGTATAGAGAATAAATTTCAAGAGGTTTCAACTACCTGTGTTTCTGATGCTATGGAAGGTCTTAATAATTTAGATTCATCGATCAAGCCATTACAAGATAAGTATAAAGTTATGGGAAGAGCTTTTACCGTTAAAATGCCTGTAGGCGACAATCTCATTTTTTTGCGAGCGATTAGAGAAGCTAGACCAGGAGATATATTAGTTGTTGCTGCAAAAGGGGATACATATCGGGCAATTGCCGGCGACTTTATAGTAGGCATGGCCAAAACATTAGGAATTAAAGGAATTGTTGTCGATGGAGTTATCCGTGATCTTGAAGGAATTAAAAGACTAGACTTTCCAGTTTTTTGTAAAGGAACAACAGTAGCGGCGAGTGGAAAAGCAGGGAATGGTGAATTAAATGTGCCTATTTCTTGTGGAGGGGTTACCATTTCTCCTGGCGATCTTATTATTGGTGATGGTGATGGGGTCGTAGTAGTGCCTCAAGCAATGGAACGAGAAGTTCTTGATAAAGCATTAGATAAATTAGCGTTAGATATAAAAAGAGAAGAGAAGGTTTCTGGGGATCGGGAAGAAGTTATAAAATATCTAGATCATTTTCTTTCAAAGTAAAAGAAAGGGTGAAAACGAAAGATATTAAAAAAGGGACAGACTAGTACAGAAAGAGAGTTGTATTCAACAACGTTGGAACGACTAATCTTTAGCTTGTCCCTTTTATTATTTTTTTAGGGGATTAAAGGTGATAGACATCTAATTCCTTTATAAAATCTACAAATGCGCTGACAACATTTAACTCTGTTGATTCATTATAATAAAACATCCACGTCTTTTGAGTTATCTTTTTTCCTTCTTTATCTTTTAGATGAATTTTATGAATATTCTCTATGTCACGCAGAAAGAGGGAGGGCATAATGGCATAACCTAATCCGTTTAACACCATCTCCTTGCATGTATCTCCTTGGTCAACAGACATCGCAATGTATGGTGGCTCGGAATAGTGTTCTGTCCACCAATTTTCCACTAACTGTTTGTACAGCTGATCTGTTCGGTAGTCAATCCTCGGTAAATGGGGAAGCTTGTCAAGTTGAATGGGATGTTTAGACGCTATACATAACTCTTCTTCAAATAATAAGTGCTTTTGATCTGGCCAGCTGTATTCTCCGCGAATAAACCCAATATGCGAAGATTGAGTGTAAACTAAATTAAAAATATCCTTACTGTAACCTGTGTCTACTTGAAACTCGACGTCAGGATATTGCTCCTTAAACAGCTTTAATAGAATGGGAAGTTTGTACTTGCTAATAAAGTTTGATACACCTAATCTTAACGTCCCTGACACACTATGATTAAAGTTATCAATATCTTCCTTTATCTCACGAAAGATATGAAGCACTTCTTCAGCACGCTTTGCAATGTATTCTCCTTGAGGTGTAAATTGAACTCCTTTTATCCCTCTGTCAACAATTTTTACTCCTAACTCTGTTTCAATTTGTTTTAAACGTTTTGTTAACGTTGGTTGAGCAATATACAGGATTTTCCCCGTCTTTGTGATGTTTTTCTCATGAAATAACGTATGTAAAATAAGCCAATCACGATTATCCACGTGATGTTCCCCCTTTGCTTAACGGTCTTTATGACGGCTATTTTATGGATAGCTTACTAGAACAATAGCACACAAAGCCCCGTTAAAAAAGAAGAAGGACAAACCTTTGTCATGAAAAAGTTGCATACATAACTATGAAATATTGATATTTTTATGACTTCATTATTTACAATACAATAAACCTATGGAAAATAGAGAAAGACCTAAGGGGTTGAAAAGTATGGATGAGAAAAGAGACATTTTTAAGACACAAGCCACTCTTAAAGTAGGTGAAAAAGTTTATAGCTATTACAAAATAAATTCATTAGAGGAAAAGGGGATAGGAAACATCTCTCGGTTGCCTTATTCAATAAAAGTACTGCTCGAATCTGTCATAAGGGAATACGATGGAGTTAATATTACGAAAGAGCATGTGGAAAGATTAGCCAATTGGGCTGTTGAACGTGATTCCAACCAAGAAGTGCCTTTTAAACCTTCACGTATTCTTCTGCATGACACAACAGGTCTTCCTGCCATTGTTGATTTAGCTGCAATGAGAGAGACGGTAAAACGGCTTGGAGAAGATGTTTCAAAAGTCAATCCATTAATTCCTGTTGATCTTGTAGTCGACCATTCTGTAACAGTGGACTACTTCGGAAGACCTGATGCAATGGAATTAAATGAAAGGATTAATTTTGAACGTAACAAGGAACGGTTTCGCTTTTTTAAATGGGCTCAAAACGCTTTTAACAATCTTCTAGTCGTTCCACCTGCAACAGGCATTATGCATCAAATTAATATGGAATATTTATCATCAGTTGCAGTTACAAAAGAAAGGGACGGCGATATTGAAATTTATCCTGATTCTCTTGTTGGAACAGATTCCCATACAACAATGGTTAATGGACTAGGAGTAGTAGCTTGGGGAGTAGGGGGAATTGAAGCAGAAGCAGCAATGCTAGGGCAACCTTTATATTTTGTTATTCCTGAAGTTGTTGGGTTCAAACTAACAGGGTCTCTTCCTGAAGGAGCAACAGCAACAGACTTAGCATTAACAGTAACAAATTTGCTGCGGAAAAAGGGTGTTGTTGGTAAGTTTATTGAATTTTTCGGTCCTGGTGTAGGGAAGATGAGCACTGCAGATCGAGCAACAATAGCCAATATGGCACCTGAGTATGGGGCAACAATGGGTTTCTTTCCTGTAGATCAAGAAACACTAAACTATTTAAAACTCATTGGGCGTAGTGAAGAACAAATAGCTCTTGTGGAATCGTATTACAAAGCTCAAGGAATGTTTTTAGATGAAAACAGTCCTGAAGCCATTTATTCAGATGTAGTTGAGCTTGATCTATCTACTGTTGTTTCATGTCTTGCTGGTCCTAAACGTCCGCAAGATCGAGTTGAATTAACTAGGATGAAAAAACAATATCATAATGTAATGCGTGAAAAGGTTGAAAAGGGCGGATATGATCTTAGTGAGAGCGATTTAGCAAAAGAAGTGGTCGTAAAGCATGAGAATGGAGAAGAGTCCATTATAAAAAATGGTTCTGTTGTTCTTGCGGCGATTACAAGCTGTACAAATACATCAAATCCGAACGTTCTTATCACAGCAGGATTAGTTGCCAAAAAAGCAGTCGAAAAAGGTCTTCGTAAAGCTCCTTATGTAAAAAGCTCGTTAACACCTGGTTCACGTGTTGTGACGGATTATTTAAGAGAGTCTGGATTGTTAAGATATTTGGAGGAATTAGGGTTTCATGTTGCAGGATACGGGTGTGCAACCTGTATTGGAAACTCAGGTCCGCTTTCTGATGAGGTAAGTAGGGCTATTAGTGATCACAATTTAGCTGTGGGGGGAGTTTTATCAGGAAATCGAAATTTTGAAGGTCGTGTACATCCTCAAATTCAGGCTAATTACTTAGCGTCTCCTCCACTTGTTGTTGCTTATGCTCTAGCAGGAACAGTGGATATTAATATGACTAGTGATCCAATTGGCTATGATCAAAACAAAAAGCCTGTTTACTTAAAAGATATTTGGCCATCTTCTGAAGAAGTTCAAGAATGGATGGGAAATGCAGTTCGTCCTGAGCTTTTTCGTGAACGCTACCAAAATGTATATACAGCGAATGAAAGCTGGAATGCAATCCATATTTCAGAAGGAGATCTATACGAATGGGATTCATCTTCTACCTATATTCAAGAACCACCATTTTTAAGAGATGTACCTGAAAAACTTAGAAATATTGAAGATATTAAAGGGGCCCGTTCTCTTGCTTTACTTGGTGATTCTATCACAACTGACCATCTTTCTCCATCAGGAGCCATAAAGTCTGATAGCCCGGCAGGAATGTATCTCCAACAGCAAGGAGTCAGTCCAAAAGATTTTAACTCTTATCCTTCGCGACGAGGAAATCATGAAGTTATGATTCGAGGTGCTTTTGCCAACATTCGAATTCGCAATAGAATGGTTCCAGGTTATGAAGGAGGGATAACTAAGTATTTACCAACAGGGCAAATTATGTCTATTTACGATGCGGCTATGACGTACAGAGAAGATAAAACGCCACTGGTTGTTATTGCTGGTAAAGAATATGGGACAGGAAGCTCTCGTGACTGGGCAGCAAAAGGAACGTATCTACTAGGGGTGAAAGCTGTAATAGCACAAAGCTTTGAAAGAATTCATCGCAGCAACTTAGTCGGAATGGGAGTGCTTCCTCTTCAGTTTATAGAAGGAGAGGATGCGTCAACACTTGGGATTGTCGGTGATGAGACGTTTGAAACAATAGGGCTATGCAACAAGATTAAACCAAAGCAAAAAATAAAAGTTAAAGCTATTCGTCAAGATTATACTTCTTTTGAATTTAATGTGATCGTACGTTTGGATAATGCAGTAGACATTGATTATTATCATAACGGTGGGATTATGCAAACCGTCTTACGTCAAATGATAAATCAAAAGGGGAAATCAGCCCAGACATCTCACTAAAAGATGATTCAATAATAGTTTAAGAGATAATTATTAGAGTAGCATTTTACCTAAAAAGACGAAGAGTGAAATAAGAATTCAAGAATAAAGGTGTGTCTTGGATTCTTATTCCCACTATTGTTATAAAAAAGACTTTTGAGATTTATATTAATTCATTTTGTAAGCGTATTCAAATAGGGGGGATATGATGATTTCTTTATTGGGATTTACAATGATGGCCTGCTTCATCTTTTTAATTGTAACAAGGAAAATGTCAGCTTTACTTGCATTAATTGTGGTTCCATTAGTTTTTGCGCTTATTGGTGGGTTTGCCAAAGAGTTAGGACCAATGATTTTAGAAGGGTTAAGCAGTGTTGCCCCTACTGGGATTATGCTCATGTTTGCCGTTCTGTATTTTGGGATTATGATTGAAGCCGGTTTGTTTGATCCACTCATTTCTAAGATTTTATCTATTGTTAAAGGAGATCCTTTAAAAGTTGTGTTTGGAACGGCAATTCTTGCCGGTCTTGTTGCCTTAGACGGTGACGGCACCACAACCTACATCATTACAGTTTCTGCATTGTTACCACTATATCAGCGTTTAGGAATGAATCCCCTTATTCTAACCTGTGTATCCATGATGTCGTTTGGCGTCATGAATATGCTTCCATGGGGAGGGCCAACGGCTAGAGCTGCAAGTGCATTAAAGCTTGATGTAAACGATGTGTTTCTTCCTCTTGTTCCGGTTATGCTAGGAGGTATTGTATGGGTATTATTCACCGCCTATATTCTTGGAAAAAAAGAACGAAAACGATTAGGCGTCATGAATATAGATTTATCTAGAGATTTATCTCAGCATCAACAAGCTGCAGCTCTAGAGTCGAATTTAAGACGACCTCATCTTACATGGTTCAATGCACTATTAACGATTGCGCTAATTGTAGCATTAGTTTTAGGGATACTTCCTTTACCAGTGTTGTTTGTAATCGCTTTTTCTTTAGCTTTATTAATTAATTATCCTAATCTAGACATTCAGAAAAAAGTACTCGGTGCTCATGCAGACAGCGTTGTAATCGTTGTTGCTTTAATCTTTGCTTCTGGTGTGTTCACTGGAATTCTTTCAGGAACACATATGGTAGATGAGATGGCCAACAGTTTAATTGCCATTATTCCAGAAGAGTTAGGAGGTTATTTTGCGCTTATTACAGCCATTACGAGTCTTCCGCTCACTTACGTAATGGCAAATGATCCATATTATTTTGGCGTAGTCCCGATTATTGCGCAAACCGCAGAAGCTTACGGGATAGATTCAGTTGAAATTGCGCGAGCTTCTATCCTCGGACAACCAATACACGCCATGAGTCCTTTAATTGCTTCTACTCATCTATTAGTCGGCATGGCAAAGGTTGATTTTGGAGATCATCAAAAATTTATAATAAAGTGGGCTTTAGGAACGTGTACAGTTATGATTATTGTTGCTTTACTGACAGGTGCTATTTCTTTATAACTACTCATTAAAATAGAAGAGTGCGAAAACCTTTTTTTGAAGGATTTCGCGCTCTTTTTGGTATCTATCATTTTATAAGTCTCTTGTTTGAAATAAAAGAGTGCGGTTAGTTTAAAAAGGAGGATAGAAAATAGGCAAATTTATCAATATCAGACTTTTCATAAAAAACTATTGAAAAGCGCTTACAATAGTTTTATAATCTAACTAAACCGTTTTACTAAACCGGTTTTCTAAAGAGGGTTGTATAATGTAAGGAGCATGTCTATGGAAAAATTAATTATTCCTTTAAACGCATTTCCACAAAATGAGCTTGAAGAAAACGGTCAACATTCATTTATTAAACCGTTACATGAAAAGGGCGTGTACGGGGTTGAAATTAGACGAGAATTATTTAGAGACAAAGAGAATGATAGGACTAAGACTAAAAAAAGGCTTGAAGAAACTTCCTTATTTATTGTGTACTCTGCACCAATCCAATTATGGTTAGAAGATGGTTCCTTAAATCAACACGAACTAAGAGTGATTTTTGAAGAAGGGGAAGAGCTTCACGCACAGTGGATTAAAGTTTCGCTAGGTTTTTATCAAGAAGGGAAATCAAGCTTAGAGGAGTTACAGCACTTTTTAAGTGATTATCGGACTCTTCAACTGTTTGTTGAAAATGATCAAACTTCTTATGGAGGTAATATTAAGCGATTGCAAAAATTCTTTGAAGAGGCTTCTAAATCTAGTGTGAACGTAGCTATGACGTTTGATAGCGGCAACTGGCTATATACCAATCAATCCTTCTTAGAAGCTATAAAAAAACTAGGCTCTTATGTTCAGTACATTCATTTAAAACATGTTTATTCATTAAACGGTAAGTTAGTCACTGTGTCAATTTTAGATGATTTGTACGAAAAGTGGAAAGATATTTTGTTAGCGTTTCCACAAGCAACAGTAAAAGCTCTGGAATTTCCTATTGAGTCCATTCACCACATTGATTCACTAGCAAAACATATTAACTCAGTAACCGAAAGTGAGGAATTCGTATGAAAAAGTTAGATGTGATTACGTTCGGAGAAGCAATGGCCATGTTTATGGCAAATGAACAAGGACTATTACATGAGATTAATGGATTTACAAAAGAGTTAGCAGGGGCAGAAACAAATGTTGCAATTGGGTTAGCTCGCTTAGGCGTCCAGTCAGCGTGGGTAAGCAAGGTCGGACGTGATCCGTTTGGAACATTTATTATGAATAGACTTCAAGAAGAGAATGTTAATATTGATGGAGTATTGTATGATGAACATCATTCAACAGGCTTCCAAATGAAATCAAAAGTAACAGAAGGAGATCCAGATGTTTTTTATTTCCGAAAGAACTCGGCTGCGAGTCATTTAAATATAGGTGATTTTCATCATATGTATTTTAACTCAGCAGCTCATTTGCATATGACAGGAATTCCGCTTGCACTTTCTCACGAAACACGTGAATTTGCTCAATATGCTTTAAACTTTATGAAAAAAGCACAAAAAACGGTTTCTTTTGATCCAAACTTACGCCCATCGCTTTGGTCATCTC
The DNA here is from genome assembly GCF_900177535.1 of Priestia filamentosa. NCBI lineage: Bacteria > Bacillati > Bacillota > Bacilli > Caryophanales > Bacillaceae > Priestia > Priestia filamentosa. The sequence goes on along the minus strand of NZ_FXAJ01000002.1, from coordinate 850,750 downwards.
AGGAGGAAATGATTAAAGTGACAAATGAAACAGCTAAACAAGCAAACTATGTTTTACCTGGTATTCATGAAGGAGAGCTACTTACAGGTTACAAACAGCCCGAAGACATTGCGTCGTATTATTTAGATAGCGGGGTTGAGGTTGTTGTGATTAAACTAGGTGAACAAGGGGCCTATTTTAAAACTTCTTACGAAGAAGGAACTGTTGCAGGGTTTGAAGTTCCACACATTGTTGATACCGTTGGAGCAGGAGATGGCTTTGCATGCGGCTTGCTTAGCGGGTTAGTAAAAGGAAAATCAATTTGGGACTCCATCCGAAGAGGAAATGCAATTGGAGCCCTTGCTGTTGGTACAAAAGGAGATAACGATGGATACCCAACAGAGAAAGAGCTACAATCTTATTTACAATCGCATACACAAGGAGTGAAGTAAAGATGAAAAAACAGATTGCAAAACAAAGATGGCTACGATTAATTCCGGTAGTATTTATTACGTACAGTTTAGCATACTTAGACAGAGCGAATTATGGATTTGGAGCCGCTGCTGGATTAGCAAAAGATTTGCATATTACACCAGCTATTTCGTCTTTGCTCGGTTCCTTGTTTTTCTTAGGCTATTTCTTCTTCCAAATTCCCGGCGCACACTATGCTGAAAAGAAAAGTGCGAAAAAACTCATTTTCTGGTCACTTATTTTATGGGGAGGACTTGCGACTGCGACAGGTTTAGTTAGTCATGTTGGCTTCTTATTTGTTATTCGTTTTGCCTTAGGGGTTGTTGAAAGCGCTGTTATGCCAGCGATGCTTGTTTTCTTAAGCCACTGGTTTACAAAAGCTGAACGTTCCCGTGCAAACACGTTTCTGATTTTAGGTAATCCAGCTACTGTTTTGTGGATGTCAATTGTATCTGGTTATCTATTGGAATCATTTGGTTGGAGATGGATGTTTATTTTAGAAGGATTTCCTGCTGTTATTTGGGCATTTCTATGGTGGAAGCTAGTAAGTGATGAACCAAAAGATGCAAAATGGTTATCATCTGAAGAAAAGAGAGATCTACAAGAAGAGTTAGAAAAAGAACAGAGAGGAATCAAACCTGTTAAAGGCTATAAGGAAGCTTTTAAAAATCGAACTGTTATTTTATTAAGTATTCAATATGCACTATGGAGCATTGGAGTATACGGATTTGTAATGTGGTTACCATCTATTATTAAAGCAGCGCCAAACATGGATATAGTAAAAACAGGCTGGCTTTCCTCTGTTCCATACGTTTTAGCCGTTGTATTAATGTTAGCGGTTTCATATCTTTCTGATAAGTTTCTAAATAGAAGTGCTTTTGTATGGCCATTCCTATTAGTTGGAGCACTTGCTTTTGCTGGATCATACCTTATTGGTACAAGTAATTTTTGGCTTTCGTTTACATTGCTAGTTATTGCAGGTGGAACAATGTATGCACCATACGGTCCGTTCTTTGCAATTATTCCTGAAATTCTACCTCGAAATGTAGCAGGAGGAGCAATGGCATTGATTAATAGTATGGGAGCACTCGGTTCTTTCCTTGGGTCATATATTGTTGGATATTTGAACGGATTAACAGGTGGATTCGGTGCTTCTTATGTATTTATGGCTGGTTCCTTATTCATTGCAGCCATCCTTACGATTGTTGCAACAAAAAAGCCAGGAAAGAAAGAAGCTGTAAAACACGTTGAAAAAATGGCGTAAATCATCAATCAGAGAGGCATCCCTCTGATTGTTCTTTTAATGCGAAAGAAAAGTTGGAAAGCCTCGTGAATTTCCGGTGCTGAAAGCTTTTCTTTTTCTGTTCGTTTTGTTTAAACTATTAATAAACAGCTTCACCCATAACATAGAAATAGAAAAAGGACGGATGATATGCAGAAAGTAACGATGCTTGACGTTGCAAAAGCAGCAAATGTATCCAAAAGTACAGTATCTCAATATATTAATAAAAGATATCAATATATGGGAGAAGAGACGAAAAAAAGAATTCAACAAGCAATTGAGACATTAGGCTATCAGCCAAACTATCTAGCGCGAAGTCTAAAGCAAAAACGCACATCAATGATTGGCATTATTATTGCAAATATTATGCATCACCTTTCAACTGAAGTAATTCGTGCGATTGAAGACTACTGCCATAAGTATGATATTCACGCCATCATTTGCAATGCAGACGATAACCCGGAAAAAGAGAAGAAATATATTGAAATGTTAAAAGCTAAACAAGTGGATGGACTTGTTTTGTTTCCAACAGGAGAAAATACTAAGCTTTATGAACAAATGGTAAAGGAAGAATACCCCATTGTTGTAATGGACCGAAAAGTAGAGGAGCTCACAGGGAAAGTTCCATCTATTTTTGTTAATAACCGTGAAGCAACGCACGAAGCTATTTCCCATTTATTAGATCTTGGTCATGAGAAAATAGCGATTATAACAGAGCCTCTTACAATTTCTCCGCGGATCGAACGTGTAGAAGGGTATAAACAAGCTTTACGAGAACGAGATGTTGCTGTAGATGAAAAATTTATTATTAACTGTGAAAAAACGCGCATGCAAGAGAAGTTAGACGAGCTTTTTTCTTATTCTGAACCTCCAACAGCTTTGCTTGCTGGAAATGACTTAGTTTTCATTGAAGTGCAAAAATATATTAAACGTAAGAAGTTATCAATTCCAAACGATTTATCATTAATTGTGTATGATAATATTCCGCATGCAGAAGTATCTACGCCTTCTGTTACAACTGTTTCACATCCAGCCTTTGAAATGGGAGAAAAAGCAGCAAGTTTACTCATTCGTCAAATTCAAAAAGAGGCAACACCAATTGAACAAAATGAGTATCAATGCATGCTAATAATTCGCGAAACAACGGGTCCAAAGCCTCTTAAAATAAAAAAGTGAGTTATAAAGGCTCACTTTTTTATTTTAATGATTGAGAAGCGCTTACATTTGTTTTATACTATTACTAAACCGGTTTATTAAACAGGAGCTAAGGGGAGTTTAATATGAAAATACAGCTAGCTTTAGATCGCTTAACAATTCAAGAAGCAATAAACATTGCTAAAAAGGCAGAAGCATCCATTGATTGGATTGAAGTAGGAACTTCTCTTATTAAAGAATTTGGAATGGAAAGTATTTATGAAATCAAAAACGCTTTTCCACACAAGTCCGTTGTCGCTGATATTAAAACAATTGATAATGCAAAATATGAATTTGAAATATGTTACCAAGCAGGAGCAGACATTGCGACCGTAATGGGTGTTTCACCTCAAGCAACACTCCATACGTGCTATGACGTTACACAAAAATGGGACAAAATGATGATGATTGATTTGTTGAATACAACACAGGAAACGCAGCAAAAACTAGCAATCTATAACAAAGCCGTTTTTTGTCATCATTTAAGTAAAGATGAACAAGAAATAGGAGGGAAGTCATCTCGCTCTTATACAAACTTACGAGCGCCTTTTTTTGAAGGGGCCAAAGTCGCTGTTGCAGGGGGCGTGAATCTAGAAACAATGTCATCTCTCTCCTCATTAACGCCAGATGTTGTTATTATCGGAGCCTCTATTACAAAAGCAAAAGATATTGAAAAAGCAGCGGAAGCATTTAAAAATACAATAGAAGATAAAGGGGTAGTGAAATGAGAAAATTAAACAATGTTCTAAAAGAGATAGAAAAAGTTATCAATAAAATCGACCAACAACACCTTGATGATATTGCTTGTTCCCTTCATAGAGCAAAGCGTATTTTCGTCATTGGTGAGGGACGTTCAGGGCTTATGGCAAAGTCGTTTGCAATGAGACTTATGCACTTAGGAGCAACCGTTTTTGTCGTAGGCGAGACAATCACACCGTCTATTACTAAAAATGATTTATTAATAGCCGTGTCCGGTTCAGGTAAAACACAGCAAGTTGTCACTGTCGCACAAAAATCAAAACAATTAGGCTGCTCTGTTATTGCGGTTACAACAAATTTTGCTTCACCTTTAAGTGAACATGCAACAGAGGTTGTTCATATTCCGGCGGCAACTAAATACCGTAATGAAAATGAAGCACCATCCATTCAACCATTAGGCTCACTTTTTGATCAATGTGCACATGTTGTGTTTGATACGATTTGTTTAGAATATGGACAGTTGAATCAAGTTAGCCATAGCGACGCATTTCAACAACATAGTAATTTGGAATAGAAGAATAAGGCGAAAATGAAAACCTCTAGAGTTATGACTCTAGAGGTTTTTTTTATTTAATAGAACATTTAAAGCACCAGCTGCCTTAGGCCATCCTGAATAAAAGGCCATATGTGTAACTAAAGCAACAATTTCTTTTTCACTTATCCCATGTTTTTCAGCTAATTGAAGATGAAATGGCAGCTGTTCTGTATTACCCATGCTAATGAGAGCGGCAAGTGTCACTAAGCTTCTTTCTTTTGATGTTAAGATAGAATTTTGCCACACCTCTTCAAATAATATTTTTTCTCCGTAAGCTACAAAAATAGGGGCTAGTTCTTTCATCTCTTTTGACGTTTTAGATTCAATAGGATGATTCATTGTTCTTTTCCTCCTTAATCGAAATCATCTGTGCTTTTCCTTGACCAAACGACCAATTTTCACGATGAGTTTCATTTAGTGTGATAAAAATATTTTCAATAGGAATATTTAAATATTCTTTAAAAGCATCAGCAATAGCTTGGTATAAGCCTGTTTTCTGCTCGGCAGTTCTACCTGGAGCACAAGTAATTGAAACAAGTATCATTCTATCTGTTCTCTTTGCCTTATGTTCTAAAAGATAATTAGAATGATAATAAAATTGTCCTAATACATAAGAAGAAAAGAGCTGAAAATAATCTTCTGTTGGAATGTTAAAATAGATCATTAAAGATTTGTGGATTTCCTCACTCACTTCCCTCAGTTCTTTTTCTTCCCACTGTGACTTTGGATAATAAACATGAACAAATGGCATCTGAACACTTCCTTTCGGTATGAATTTATTTTACTGCTCTCTTTTCTATTTGTATAATTGAAAATATACTAAATAATTATCAAAAAAAGCGATAAAGAGGAGAGCAAATGGAAATAAAAGAGTTACATACGTTTAAAAAGATTGTAGAAGAAGGAACATTTTCACGTGCCGCTCAAAAATTGAACTATGCCCAATCTACTGTAACAACCCATATCAAAAAATTGGAGAATGAACTTGGTTTTTTATTATTTGAACGAGGATGGGATGCACGGTTAACAAATGAAGGAATTTTATTTGCAGAAGAGGTAGAAAGCTTGTTAGCCCATTGGGACTATTCTATTTCTCAAGCACAGCGGATTAGTAATGAAGAAAAAGGAACAATAAAAATTGGCATTGTAGAATCGCTCTCTACAAAGCTAGTATCGTTAATATTAGCCTATTTAAACAAAGAGAAACCATATATTCATTGTCATTTTACGGTAGGAAACACGGCCCTTTTATCAGAGCTATTAAATCAAAATAAAATTGACTTTGCTGTCTGTGGATATAATCAAACCATGTCTAACGTAGCATTTAACCCTCTGTGGAAAGAAGAAGTTCAGTTCATTGTTAACTCTTCTAAACATCCAATTTTGAAAAGAGAGAATGTTAGAATTTCAGATATTGTCGATTACCCTGTCCTAATGGGAGAAAACAGCTGTTATTATACTCAATCTGTTCGTGCCTTCTTGACAGAGAACAATCTAGTATTCAAACGGGTCTATAATTGCAGTGCCCTTCATCTCATTCCCGACATGTTGTTCGAAGATGCAATAGGAATTATTCCTAAAGGAACGGCTCTAAAACAAGACCATATTGTTTTTAATGTCAACGAATTTCAACCAAATTTGCTTATAGGGACCCTTATCTCAACTAAGACAAATGAATATTTGAGCAAAACAAAACAAGAAGTTATAAAGTTGATTGAATCAGCATTTATTTAGCTTTTCGAAAAAAAGCTTATGAAAGCTTATGATAGAAAAAAAGGGGGCAGGGATTGAACTACCATAAACTTATAAGAGGTCTAAAGAAGCTAGGCCTCTTATATAGCACATAATCAATGGGACAGGACAATTAGACATGAAAAATTGGAGGGAATATATAAATGTGAAGAGGGGGTAACTTTTCTTTCATCGCAAAAACGAGGTCAGCTTGAGAAGGAATGGAGAATGCGCTCTCAAACAGCAGAAGTATTAAGAATAGGGGAAAACAATCACATACATAGTATGGTAGATTACTATTATGATCATTATATTCTTAATACATGCCTCTCTTTATATAAAGAATAACAGAACAGAGATTTCCTTCCCTCGGCACGAATGATTGGTGAGCTTGTTGGTCACATCCCCGAGTATCACAGTGATGATTATTGTGAATATCGACTGCGTCATTTGATTACAAATAACATTTTAGAGATAAACGAAACGTCAGAAGCAATGCGATTTTATAGTGTAATGCTTCCATAAAGTTTTAAATTGGGAAAAGATTTTCACATCGAAATTGAAGCAACAAAGGTTTGTTCTTTACTGATAGTAATAAGGATACCAATGATGTCCTTGCCTCGGCTGTTGGTAACTTGAGATAGATGGATAGGTGAAGCGGGCATATTTGCTTTTCTTTTTGGATTTCTTTGAGATGCACTCATTAGTCGGTCCAATTACAATCGTTTCATTTTTCAAAGGAGCCAACGTTTCTTTTAATTTTTCAGCATCCAAACAATACGTATGAGCAAGAACTTCTATCGGAGTTTTTGTAAGAATATCTGAGCCAAAAATATACTCTGGATACGGAGCATCAAAAATAGCTAGCAAGTGAGTATTGTTTTCGGAAGCAACTTCCCAATGCCACCACCCTTGAGGAATATTGGCAACTTGCCCAGGACGGATTGAAATGTTAATTACTTTATTGTTAAACGGATTGATTAAAGAAACAACAGCAGCGCCTGAAATACAATAAACGAGTTCAGCCGCATTTTGATGGTAATGTGGCTCTACAACTCGATCTTCACTTAAATAAATATCAAGTAACGAAACGTTTCCAAGCGTATTCAAAACATCCCGACCTAATCGATTAATAAAATTTTTAGAATCTCTAGTATTTAATCTATTCTTGTTTACATCAGAGAAATATTGAACATTAGCATTTGTATAATCCATATAAGACGTTGACACGTGCTCTCATCTCCACTTCGCTGAATATTTAATCTAACGTATAGTATGAGAGACGTTTCATTTTGTGACAAATACCCAATGAAAAGAGTGCTTCTCCCTATCAAAATGAATGCTAATTGTAATAAATTTTGATAGCCGCTTTTTCTACCTTCTTTCATTTCTTTAAATAATTTCCCTTTATTTACAGATAATATAAATATAAACGAATGGAGGGGTAAGATGGATAAAGATTCATTGACTGAAAAGGAAATAAAAGAACATCAACAAAATAAACAGTTAACTTCAGCTGAATTGGCTGATTTGTTTAGTAATTAGATGGGTGATTCGTTATTTAGTTGTATGTTTGAGCACTTTCTTCAAGTCGTACAAGATGATGAAATTAAAGACTTTGTTGAACTTTGCATTAAAATTCTCCCGTAAGCATGTGAAGGAAATTCAGGACATTTTTGAAACAGAAAATATTCCTATTCCTGTTGGATTTGGAGAACAGGATATTAGAAAAGACGCTCCTCGTCTTTTTAGTGATATGTTCATGGCTTTTTACATTGTTCAGATGGCAAGTGCTTCTGTAGTGATTTATGGAAATGCTTACTCATGTACAACACGACAAGACATTCTAAAATATTTTCGAAACTGTACGAATGATTCGGCCGAAACCTATGAAAGAGGAGTGCATTTATTGCTCTCAAAGGGGAAGGATCCTAGCTTTCCAACTATACCCTATGCTAAAAAAGTTGATTTTGTAGAGAAAAAAAGCTTTATCTCTGTTATTACAGGTAGAGATCGACCACTGACAGCTAATGAAATTAAGCATTTGCAATACAATATTAATCCCAATGTTCTAGGTAAATCATTAATGTTAGGTTTTGGTCAGGTTGCCTCCTCAAGTAAAATTAGAAAATATTTTCAAAAGGGAGCTGAATTATCAGGAAATCAAATAAAGAACTTTTCTGATCATCTAATGAGTCAAGATTTGCCTGCTCCTAAGCTAATGGATGCACATCACCTTTTTCAGATAAACTTATGAGGTACCATGCGTCATTAGCAGGAAATATAGCTGTACAAAACTTTGGTGCTGCACTCTCTCAAATGTTAAGACATGACTTAGCAGCTGAGTTTATAAAGCTAATTTCGTTAGTTGAAAAATTTAATAATGATGGCGTAAATATGATGATTGAACATGGTTGGTTTGAGGAACCGTATACAGCTCCTGACAGAAAAGGGCTTTCAAAATCCTCAGAAGAAAATCAAAGCTAAAGTATTTAGTTGAAATAACTTTTTTATTTATTAATTTGATAAAAGAAGGTAGGATGCTAAAAATGTGAACAAGGATATGTTTGAAAGATTATTATGGTCTATTGCTTTTCCCGGTTTTGGACAACTTTTAAATTATAAATATGTAAAAGGGATTTTGTTGATTTTCTTAGAGCTTTTTGTCAATATTCAATCCAACTTTAACACGGCAATCATTTCAAGCTTTGTTGGAAATATTCATCATTCTATTGAAGTAATTGATTTTCAGTGGCTTATGTTTTACCCATGTTTATATTTTTTTTCGATGTGGGATGCTGTAAAAGACGCGGATGAAGAGAGCGAAAATTCGACCCTTTTATTTTTGCCATTTGTTTTTTCTGCGTATTTTGTTACTGTAGGTTTGATGTTTTCTACTAAAATTAAAATTTTCGGGTTACTGTTAGGGCCTATTTTTTTACCGATGTTATTTGTAATCCCAGGGGTGTTTACAGGATTACTTGTAAAGAAAATCTTAACATTGTTTATAAAGAGAGAATGCTGACTCCTTTCACACTTGAATTTTTTAAGTGCGAAAGGAATTACGGTGTTCTTTTCTTATGCTCTTAACAAAAAGGTCCTTCTGCTGAACTGTCATGTTAACAGAATAAGGGCAGGTAATCTGTTCTCTTGGATTTTCTATTTAAAATAATTTGCTATCCATTTTGTAAGCCCTCAGTTTACGAGTTTTCATAAATGATTTGATTTCTAAAATTACCAAACCCATTTTCATTATGAAAATGGGTTGGAATACGTTATCCTCTTGTATACCTCATTTAAATAGAATAGATGTCGATCACATGAAATCGAAATTTCGTTATGATGCACTTTAATATATTGAACTTTATAATCTCTATAACCTCGAGGCAGCATCGAAATGTTCGCTAGATGTTTAAAAGATGGTCTTGCGACTGAATTTGTCAGATAAGCTGATTGATTACCTTCTCCTGGCTTTCTCTTTTGATTCAGAGCGTCAATGATTTGTTCAGCGGTTCCAATTCCTACCCCATGACCAAAATAAGTGTCATCTTCGAGAACAACGGCGTTTTCACCTCTCCACCAGGAGGCCTCTGGATCAAAATCCGGATTATTAAAATAAACAATATCTCCAGGTAAGAAATGCCTCGTCTTAATAGCGTGTATTCCAAGATCAGGATCAAAATGCCAGCTGTATAAATAGAGAGGACGGAACAATCGATTAAATAAATGTTCACCAATACTGTTTAGAACGGCATGGTAATAGATAATTACTTTTGCTGTAGCACATTCAAAAGCATATAGTGAACTGTTCTTGTAAATATCTTGAATTGCATCAGATGGCATTACATCACGCTTCAGTTGGAATCCGCCAGAACGCGTTAAATGCCAGTACTGAGGATTACAACGAGAGTTTTCAAAGATTTCAAAATCTGCATGACCTTCATTCATGGCTCTTGCGCTTGCTATAATATTTTCCCGCAATTTGAGTTCAAACGATAATTCATCGACAGATTGATACGAATAAACGATTTGGTCTTCATTCATTCGTTGAACGATCATACTTTCAATGCTACCAGATGGCCACATGTCAGTTTGTTGAAAAGGCATCCCAAATATTTGTATCATATTATCCCTCATTTTAAGCTTAGTATTATTTGTATTAGTACCTAGCGTATTCGAACTTTGTTTTAATGTGTATTTAAACAGCTAAAACAATCTGTCCTTTTTAAAGGGAGGCTTGTTACCATTAAATAATTTGATTATAACGCTGTAGTAAGTATTTTGAATTACAAATGAAGGGAAAGTGAAGGGAGTGAAGCTTGATGAAGGAGGGAAGTTTTATTATTAGTAAATCTAATTTCATTTTTTATTAACTTATGTAATTTAGAGGTTTTTATAAAGAAAATGAAGGGAAAGAGGCCAGTCCAAGAGAGAGTTAAAACTGAACTCTTGGACTAGCCTTTTTTATCATTGGGAGATGTTTTAAAGTAGAATCACTTTAGTAATATCTTTTTTTACAGTCACATTCTTCGTAATCTTTTTGATCATCATATTTACTACTATATTTGTCATATTCATCATACTCATTATCTGGTTTTTCCCAGTAACATTTTAACCTTGTATATCTATCATGTTTGTAATGCTTGTCAAGTTTACGATCATATTTACCATAATACTCATCATACTCAGGGTGTTCCTCTAACTCTTCATAGTAACATTTCATTTTTTTATCTTTATCATGTTTGTCATGTTTATCATCATAATAGTCTTTTCTATCATACTCGTATTCGTATTCATACATAGATATCTTCACCTCCTCGACTCTATATGTAATATCATATGAAATTGTTAAAGCGAAGATTGGATGAGTACTATGCGTCAAAAACCTGTTTTTGCCTAGAAATATAAATAAATTCTCTAAGAAGAATATAAATAAGTAAAGTTTTCCGAATAGATGGTACTGAAAAAGCAAAAAGTTATCTTGTTATATTCAAAAGAGGTTAGGTATCCAAAGGAAGCCCAACCTTTTTTGTACTTATAGTCTATCTAAACTTGAATTTTTATCATTACCTAATTTTAAAAGAAATATATAAATCAAGGGCCATTCCATATTATATGTAACTAATATTATCAAATGTACCCTTTAGTTTAAGTGGATTTTTTCACAATTTTTGAACATACAGTTAGTTTTTATCTAATGAGGTTCTCTTTTTTGCTACGGGAGCATTTTTACCTAATATTACAGAAAAGACAACAATTACTGCTATTAAAAGAGTGAAAAATGTGATGGATTCATCTAGAAATACGGTTGCAAATAGGATCATTAAAAATGGTTGTAAATATTGAATCTGACTAACTCTTGCTATTCCGCCCATAGTCATTCCGCTATACCAAGCAACATATGCTAGAAATTGACTGACCACTGCGAGATAAATAAAACTAACCCACGCATGTATTGGAGCATGAATCATTTCAGTTGTCAGGTTTAGCCCAACTGGAACAATAAAAAATGGAGCACCGATCATAATTGCCCAAGCAATAACTTGCCAGCTACCTAATTCTTTTGCTAATCTCCCACCTTCTGCGTAACTAAGTCCAAGTATGAGCACGGATGCAAGTAAAGCTAAATCAGCAAATTGTAATCCCCCAAATCCAAGATGAAGAGCATATATAATAACAGCTAAAGAACCAATTACACTTGAAATCCAAAATTTGAGTGAGGGAATTTCACCTCCTCTAAACATAGCAAATCCAGCTGTTGCTAATGGTAACAGGGCTACTTCCACAGCACCATGAGAAACAGGCAAAGATTCCATTGCCCAAGAAGTGAGGAGAGGAAATCCCAGAACTGCACCAAAGGCAACAACAAATAGACTTTTGAATTGGTGAAGAGAAGGTAGTTTTTCTTTTCGAACAATCAATACGACAGCTACTAAAATCGCGGCAACCACTGTTCTTCCTAAACCGACGAATGTAGTCCCAAAATACTCTACTGCAATGCTTGTAGAAGGGAGCGTTAAGCTAAAACAAATGACGCCTGCTAACCCTAATAATAATCCAAATTTCTCTCTGGTTTCTTTCTGCATAGCATTCTACCCCTATCTTTTAAATTTGTACCATATCTGTATCATTTTCTGCTTTTCTAAAAAACAGTTCTGATATAATTAAAATAATAATGGGGTACATATCCTAAAATAAATTGTTTTTTCACCTATCTGTACTGGTACAATTAAAAGGGGAATGAATATATGAGCTCAAAATATATTAAGATAATGGAAGGGATTAAGCGTCGCCTAGAGGATGGATCGCTTATTGCAGGTAGTAAGCTACCTTCTGTTCGTCAGCTATCCCAGAATTTTTCATGTAGCAAGAATACAGTTATTAAAGCATATGCTGAGCTAGAAAAAGAGCATTTAATTTATTCCGTTCCGAAAAGTGGTTACTATGTTGTGAATGAATTTCAAAATGCAACGAATGAACATGAGATCATTGATTTCTTATCTGCGGGTCCAGATAAAAACGTGATGCCTTATCTTGAATTTCAGCACTGTATGAATCAAGCAATTGAACAATATAAAGAAGAACTTTTTACATACTCTGATCAGCAAGGGTTTTATTCATTACGAGTGCAGATAGTGAAATATTTGCAGGATTTACAGGTGTTCACTCAACCTGAAAGATTAGTAGTTGTATCCGGCTCGCAGCAAGCCCTTAATTTACTAGTGTCTATGCCATTTCCAAATGGAAAAAATAATATTCTTATTGAACAGCCTACTTATTTTGGGTTTATTGAGTCTGTCACTCTGCACCAAGCGACTACTTTTGGAATTGAGTTTTCGAAGGAAGGGATCGATCTTGATCGTCTAGAATACATTTTTCGAAATAATGATGTAAAATTTTTCTATATTATCCCGAGATTCCACAATCCTCTTGGACATTGTTACACAAATAGTGAAAAGAAAAAAATCGTTGAGTTAGCTGAAAAATACGATGTATATATAGTAGAAGATGATTTTTTAGGAGACCTTGATCCAAATGCGAAATCAGATCCTTTATTTTCGTTTAATCCTTATGGAAGAGTGATTTATATTAAAAGTTTTTCGAAAATTTTTCTCCCGGGATTAAGGATTGCTACTGTCGTTCTTCCTCCATTAATGAATAACGATTTTTTACGATATAAATTTAGTTCAGATTTTAATAGTCCAGCACTTTCTCAAGGGGCTCTTGAAATTTATTTGAAAAGTGGGATGTTTAATAGTCATCTAAAAAAAGTAAAAGAGATATATCGTACAAAGATGCATATCCTGCAAGAAGCATGTGAATTATTGCTACCGGCTAATACTCATTTTTCTAAGCCCTCTTCAGGATTCTATCTATCCATCAGTTTGCCTGAGAAGGTGACAGCAAAACAGATAGTTCATATGCTAAACGAACAGCATGTATATGTTGATGATGCCTCTAGATTTTTTTTACCAGAATATAAAAAGGAAAATCTTATCCGATTAAGTATCTCTCAAGTGAACGAGAGTAAAATTGAACTAGGAGTAGAGCGATTGGCTCATTGTATTGCTTTAGTGGACAGTAGAAAAAACCGTGTTACTCCAAATAACTTTTTACACTTTTAGGATAGTTAAGTCTACATTGTAAGGGGAGGGGAAGATAGAGTAAACGCGAAGAGACTATTTCATTAACAAAAATAAAAAATAAGTGAAATCCACCAAAGGTTGGACAATTATATAAAGGAGACCCTCATTCTATATAGGATGAGGGCTTTTAAATTTACGATAGTTTACTTTCTTCCTCTATTTATTAAAATGAAGTAACTGAAAATAACTACAAATTTAAATGAAAATAGGTTGTAAAGCAGCAATTTTATCTAAATAAACGTTGTTCTAAAAGAAATATAAAACAAAAAATATAAAAACAACTCATCTTTAAAACTAAAGAGTTTGACCATTATCAATAGTAAACACTTGCCCTGTAACAGACGCCTGCGTGAGTTGAAACAGGACAGCCTCTGCAATATCGTCTGGTGATGAAATACGTTGAAGTGGTAGATTCCCAACAAGCTCATACATCTTATCTTTATTGCCAGACCACCATCTTGTGTCTATAGCACCTGGAGATATGCAGTTTACTCGAATATGAGGAGAAAGAGCAATTGCAAGAGATCTTGTCATGTTATGAATAGCTGCTTTCGTTGCTGCATAGGGGATAGAAGAGCCAATTCCGGTTGTTCCGGCTACGCTTCCTAAATTTACTATAGCGCCTGAGCCTTGTTTCTTCATAAAAGGAACAACAGCTTTTATACAATGAAACATACCTTTTACATTTACCTCGTACAAGGAATCCCATATTTCATCTGTGGCAGATTCTAAATCATTCATAGCAATTTGAGTAGTAATACTAGCGTTATTTACCAATCCATCTATTCGCCCAAACTCCTTTATAACATGTGAAATCATTTCACTCACTTCCTTTTCTATCGCAACGTCTGCTTTAAAAGGGAGAGCGACCCTTCCGTACTCTGTAATTTTCTCGGTTACTTCCATTGCTTCTTTTTTTGATTTACGATAATTGATAATAACTTTTGCGCCTCTTTCTGCTAATTTTAAGGAAATTGATCTTCCGACACCAGTGCCTCCGCCAATGATAATGTATACTTTGTTTTCAAAATCGCTCATGTTTTTATCCTTCCTTTCTCTTTATTGTAATTTATTATAACTTTATTATGTAAAGAAGATATAATAGTTAATAATAAGACTAGTATCATTTTAAATGATATCAAAGGAGTGAGTTTACCTTTGGAAAGCCAAGATTTAAGAATTTTTAAATGCGTAGCAGAGCAGAAATCAATATCAAAAGCTGCAGCAATATTAGGCTATGTTCAACCAAATGTTAGTGGAAGAATAAAACATTTAGAAGAAGAACTAGATACTAAATTATTAAGTCGAACAAACCGAGGAGTTACATTAACAGATGAAGGAGTTCTTTTGTTAGAGTATACAGAAAAAATTCTCTTTTTAATGGATGAAGTAAAAGCAAAAATGAAGGAGGGTAAAGGAGAGGGCTCTTTAACAATTGGAGCTTCTCAAACTATTTCTGCCTTTAAAATTCCTCATTTTCTCTCCGATTTCTTAAAACAAAATAAAAATATAAAAGTAAAAGTTAAAACAGATACAAAACAAATACTGCAAGAGCAACTTTTGTATGGAGAAATTGATGGACTTTTTTTTAGTGGAGATAACGATGAAAATCCATTTGAAGAAGTTTATTCTGATCGTGAAAAAGTTGTTCTTCTGTCTTGTGAAGGACATGATAAAAGGGAATCATCCCCAACATTACTCGTAAATAGTGACCCAAATTGTATATATAGAAAGAAAATATTACAGTTCTCTCAAAACCATCATTTCGATAAACCAGTTTTAATGGAATTTGATTCATTAGAATCGATCTTGCAAGGGATTGCTAATGGACTTGGAATGAGCATTATCCCAGCGGATATAGCACATTCTTGCCTGAGTAGGGAAGTCGTACAGTTTGAGGAGCTTTCAGAAGATGTTCAAATTCAATTTGTGGTGAAAAAAGGAAAGCAAAGATCTCAAAGTATGAAAAAGTTTATTCAGTTCTTACAGAATTTATAAGTTACGAATGAAGAAATTTATTTTGCTTCATGTTTTTTTACATAAAGAGTAGAAGAAGGATTGTGTATAAAAAAGAAGTGTTGTAACAAGACTAAAAAGAACGTTTCACTAGGAGGTTCTTTTATGAATCGTGAGCAGCACTTAGAGAAAATCTATAGTAAAGGGCAAGAAATGTCTTCTTTATTCTCTTCTTATTGGGAAAAGTATACAGATTTTGGTGACTGGCATTTTTGGTTAGTTCTTGCTTCTTTAATTATTCCTCTTATTTTACTGTACTTTACGGTTGATCGAAAACGGATTTTTGAAGTATTTTTCTTCGGGTATACAGTACATATAATATGGACGTATACGGAGCTTGCGTTAACAAATAGCGGCTATGTTATTAGAGGTTATTATTTAACTCCTTTGTTACCTCGCTCTATAAATATTACGGCATCTGTTCTCCCGATAGGATTTTTACTTCTCTATCAGTATTGTACAAATCACAAGAAAAGCTTTATTCTCTATACATTGGTTTTAAGCGCTCTATTCGCATTTATTCTGGCTCCTATTGAAGGAGCACTTAACATAATTGAATTAAAAAAAGGAATTACACTTTTTCACTTTTATATCATAGATCTCGTTATCGTGTTTCTTGCTTATTGGTTCACGAAATTCATATTGAAGTTAAGACAGCGTGTTTAAAGGAGATGACAAAGTAACCATTTTAATAGTTGATAAAAATAAACCAAGGATGAGTTCGTATACATTCTTGGTTTATTTGATACGTTTATTTATCATTTTCATTATTCCTCTGTCTGTTCCCTTTGGTATTCTAAATAAATTTGGAAACTTTCGAAAGCTCATCGATAAAGTAACGGCAATATAGCCCACATATATACTTAATGACATTAGCTTGTTAGTAGGAAAATAAACACCTGCTGTTGTGATAACAAAAACTCTTGGAATTTGACCGACTAGTGAGGCAAGAAAAAAAACAGTCCATCGTACACTACTCAAACCACATAAACTACTTGTGAATAATGAAGGAAGAAGAGGGAGTATCCCTCCGAAAAACAGGATGGATGTAAAAGCATTTTTAGCAAAATAGTCTTCATATTTGCGTGTTGTAGGAGAATTCTTTACTTTTTTGCTTATCAAATCTCGAAAGCTGTATCTTGTAAGAAAGAAAACAGCCAAGACACCTATTATAACGCCTATTAACGAAATTAAAGTTCCTTTCAGAAGACCGAAGATGGCCCCCATAATACCAACAGCTAAAAAGAAAGGAATAATGGGAAAGTGAGAAACAATAGCTATAAATAAAATACTGAGGATTATAGACCTCATTGTGCCTTCTTTTATTATGTCTAACAAAGTATCCTTTTCTAACAACACTACTGTAATAGATAACATCAATCCGAAGAACCCTAATAATTTTTTATACATCTGTTTCACACCTAACAATACTTGTTATCTTCAAGTTAAATAAATGAAGATTTTCTTATGAATTTAAAATAATAAAGGAAGCTCTTTAAGACCAAAAACAATGACATTTGGACACTGCTCTAAAGAATTGTTTAGAGAGTAGATTAGGCATTCAACGCAGCAACGTACTAATCAACATAACCAACGATAATCAGCAGGACCAGCATTTAGCAGGTTCTCGAATAAAATCTGCCGTCATAAAGTTAACCTCTAGCTTATTGTTCTCTTTTTGATTAGGGGTATGCATTGCGTAACTTTTTCTAAAAAAGATAAATTTTAAATCAATGAGAGGGGTCGAAGTCACAAAGAAGTTATTTAAACAACGTCAGGAAAGAGCACTCTTATGGGAAATAACTTATAAAGGATAGGGAGAATATATTAGAGAATAACTTTCGGGGATCAAAAAATTTTAATTATTCTAAAAAATATGTTGTTTTATTTATGTGATGGTTGTAGTATAAACGTTGTAATTATTATATAAATTTCCTTTACTGGTTTTTAAATGAAGGATGTTTATAGTTAGGTTTATATATAGGTAAGTTAATTGACGAATGGTTCACTACTGGCAGGGGAAGAGTAGTTTGTTTAGCTGTTTTTTTATTGCGTTCTAAATAACTGATCAAGTTAATTTATTTAGAACACTAGAAAAAGGAATGGACCGTATTACTAGACATGGAGGTTAGTTATTATGAAGAAGAAATTGTTAGCTGTTATTCCAACTTTCATGCTTGTCACAACACCTTTAACAATGGGAGCATTGCCTAATCATGCAGTAGTTAAAGCTGAGTCTCAAAAGATTGCAACAAAAGCTGAAACACGACCGACTTTGCGTCTTGGTTCTCACTCTAGTTATGTACGAATCCTGCAACAAAGTCTTACAGATGTGAAGTATAATACAGGGATTGATGGAATTTTTGGCCCGAAAACTCAAAGTATAGTAAAACAGTTTCAAGCCGATCACAATCTATCTTCAGATGGAATTGTGGGCCCTGCAACATGGGCTGCTTTAGATCAGAATAAAGTGGAAAGACAGCAGTTTACCGTCGATGATGCCATTGCATTAGGGCAGAAGGAATTAGGGAGCAATATTGTATTTGGTGGTAATGGTAGACTACTAAAAGACTCTAAAAAGCAGTCTTATTACAGATTTAAAGCAGCCAATAAGGACTGGATAGATGAAGGTGGTACAGGTACAATTGGATGGTATCATATTTATAAAGATGGGCGTGTAGTTGAAGATTTATCCTAGTATTGCCTCTTTTGGACGCAAGAAATAATTGTTAGACATATGATGTTTAACAAAATAAATATGTAATAAAAACAGAAGCTAATTGTAAAAGAATAGAGAATGATTAAGAAAAAAGCAGAAAGAAAACATGCACAAGAGGCCTTAATGATAAAGGCCTCTTTTACATTTAGTTAACACTTAGCGACGGCAAAATTGTACTAGCATCTTTTTTAAAATGAACTTTCTTATATTTTGGCTTATCTATAAGGTGCAATAAATGATAAAATTTACTAGGATTCATACGAAAAGTAAAGTATGAAAAATATACATATAAAAAGAGAAGAAAGGTGTAAAACCCATGATTCAGTCACCTGTTATTGAATTTAAATCTGTTAGTAAACATTTTATCCAAAATGGGGAAAGGAAGCCTGTGCTTCATGGAATTTCTGGTACGATTCAGCGAAATTCTGTTGTCGTTTTTGTTGGTCCATCTGGATCAGGAAAAAGTACACTTCTTTCTCTTTGTAATCTGCTCATTTCTCCTAATGAAGGAGAAATTATTGTAGAAGGGAAGGAGGTGCGGGAGTGGAATATAAGTAAGTTGAGACAGCATGTAGGCATTGCATTTCAAAATGCGCCTGTTTTAGACGGTACTGTTGAGGATAATCTTTTGCTTACATATAAACTTCATAAGAAACAGACATACAGCGTTGAACAGCTGATAGCTTTTACAGGTCTTCCTAAAAACCTTTTACAACAAGATGCTAGAAGTCTATCCGGAGGGCAAAAGCAAAAGTTGTCGTTAGCACGAACGCTTGCTAATAATAGTTCAATCCTTCTTTTAGATGAAATCACAGCTGCTCTTGATCCTCTTTCCACACACGAAGTGGAGGATCTTGTGTTGCGTTTGAATAAAGAAGAGAACAAAACGGTTGTTTGGGTTACTCATGACCTTGCGCAAGCCAAAAGAGTAGGAGATTTAGTTTGGTTGATTGAAGATGGACGTTTAGTTGAAAGAGCTTCTGTTCAAGATTTTTTCGCCGCTCCTACACATGAACGAACAAAGCAATTTTTAATGGGAGAAGCAGCATGGACTTTATAGTACTTTTATTTACGATTGTTTTTGTATTTATTGCTCTGTTTCTATCAAAATCATTTAAAATCGGCATTGAAAAAGACATTATTATTGCGACAATTCGAGCAAGCATTCAGCTGCTTTTCATTGGGTATCTCCTAACATTCATTTTTAACTTAAATAATCCTTTTTTTACGATCATTATGATTTTGTGCATGATATTAGTAGCAGCTCAAAATGTAGTGAAAAAAAAGGAGAAGAAGCAAGGCGTGTTTTGGAAAGTTCTGCTTACACTTATTGTTGTAGAAGGCATAACACAAGGTTTGCTTCTTTTATTAGGCATTATTCCTCCCACACCAAAGTACATGATTCCAATCAGTGGAATGATTATCGGAAACTCTATGGTTCTTGCTAGTTTATTTCTAAATCGTCTATCTTCAGAAGTAGAAATTAGGAAAGAGGAAGTTTTGCTTATTTTATCGCTTGGCGGATCAACTAGACAAGCAATTTCTCATATTTTAAAAGCAAGTATGAAAGCAAGTATGATTCCAACCTTAGAAAGCCAAAAAACGATTGGCCTTGTTCAACTACCAGGCATGATGACAGGACAAATTCTTGCTGGAGCTGATCCTGTCCAAGCTGTCCGTTTTCAGTTGTTAATCGTATTTACGATGATGGCTTCTGCTACGCTGACATGCGTTATGCTTAGTTTTCTTATTTATCCAAGCTTATTTACTTCATATCAGCAATTAAAAGAGAAATAAAACTTTATATATTGCTATAGAAAAAACAGCCTCTTTGAAAAGGCTGTTTTTTCTATCTCATAAAGGAACATCATTTTATATTTTTAATAGTATTAAAAAGTATCTTTTAAAACGATTGTATCGTATGCTAAGATGTAAATAAAAAGGAGAAAAACTGAACTGATGACTATTGAAAAAGCTATCACTCATATAAATGAGAATTGGACAGATATTTATCATCATTTACACTATGTTCATCAAGAGAATATCTCCCATCAAGCAATACGTATTCTCCAACGTATCGAAAAGAAATCTAAAACAAAAATAGGGGATTTAGCTGCATACTTGCAGGTCTCTCATAATACCGCTTCTGAACATATTAAAAGACTTATTGCAAAAGAACTTGTTTCTAAACAAAGAAGTCCAAAAGATGAAAGACAAGTACTTGTCGTGTTAACAGAGAAAGGGACAAATATTCTACATAGACATACTCGATTAGATACAGAGAAATTAAAGAAACTATTAGAAAGTATGGAAGTGTCTGAAGTTAAAGCTATTGAAAAAGCTTTTTCGCTTCTTAGTGAGGAAGCGAAAAATGTTTTTAATTCTTAAAGTATTGGTATCAGCGCTCATTATTGGAATTGTCTCAGGAATTGCTCAACTTTCGCCTAAGTATGGCGGAATTATAGCGGCTTTGCCATTAGTAAGTTTACTAAGCTTAGTTTGGCTTTCTATTCAGGGAGAAACCACAACAGAACTCAGTAGATTTGCTTTAGGAGTCATTTGGGGTTTTCCAGCAACAGCCGTTCTTCTCATCATTGTAGCTATCTCACTCAAATCTTCTTTCCCTTTAATAGTATCCGTAATGTTGGGCATTGGAGGGTGGAGTGTTTTCTTACTTCTGCAGGAGATTGTTGTGAAGAAAATTTTTTAATTGAGAGATAATATAGAGGAAACAGGTAAATAGATAAAGTGATCACTCGATTGTGGGGCGGTTAATCGTTGAGCGTTGAAAAAGCCTCAAACTATTATAGAGCGCTACATGTCACCAGAAGAATAATAGGATTATGAAAGGTTCAACAAGCTTGGAATGAGTGAACGTGATTGTTATCGTAGAAAGTTAAAGCATTTTATAAGTTGGGGCTTTTACTCTTAATCTGAAGGTATTTTAAGAAGAACTATTAAAAGCAAAATAAACGGCAGAACGTTAGCAAAGTTTCATGTTCTGCCGTGATATTATGATATTTAGGTGGTATATCATATATAAAAATAATTATTTTGTTTACTAAGACAAAAGCCATTCAGAATAAGTTTTGAATGGCTTTTGCTATGATTCCTTTTTTATAGTTTCATTGACTCTCTAAAAAACCCCCTCCACTAACTATGAAATAAAAGCATTTCCTCCTATGTAATCCAAACGATTTACAAAGCCTTTTTTCGTCAAATGTACCAATTTTAAAGGTCTCCAAAGAGAAAACGAAAATTTCTTTTAATAGTAAGTTTTTAAAAAAATTCAGCGTTAAGTTAAGAAACAAAGTATAACTGAACTTAAATTTACGAGTGTCAAGTTACTATAGGGAGGAAGTATTATGACCATTTCTTATTTTCGAACAGCTCAAACTTTAATTACAGGAAGGGACTCTATCTCTAAAATAGGGGAAGAAGCTAAAAAGTTAGAATCAAAAAAAGCTATGATTATAACAGATAAGGTTATTCAACAGACTGGTCTCCTATCTAGAGTTATTTCCTCTTTAGAAGAGATTGATTTAGCTGTAGACACTATGGATGAAGTAATGCCTGAGCCTCCATTTGAGAACTTAGAACAAATGATGATTCAACTTGAAGAAAAAGAATATGACCTCCTTATTGGTGTAGGAGGAGGGAGCGTGCTTGATGCCACCAAAGTTCTTTCCATTATGTTAACTAATCAAGAGAATGTACGAGACTTGGTAGGAATTGAAAAGGTCCAAAATGCAGGAATTCCTACAATTCTAGTGCCTACTACTGCTGGAACAGGATCTGAAGTTACGTACAACGCTATTTTTACAGATGTACGGGATAAGGTGAAAAAAGGAATTGTTAGTCCTTATCTTCTTCCTAAAGTAGCAATTGTAGATCCATCATTAACGTTAACTGTTCCTCCATCAGTAACTGCAGCAACAGGGATGGATGCTCTTGTTCATGCTGTTGAATCTTATACAGCTATTCGCGCTGGAGAACTAACGGATGGAATCGCTTTACAAGCGATTAAACTAATTTCTCGTTCTTTACGCAAAGCAGTGTACAATGGGAAAGACGTACAGGCACGTGAAGATATGGCGATGGGTAGTTTGCTTGCAGGTATTTCACTAGGTAATGCAGGCGTTGGAGCAGTTCATGCACTTGCTTATCCACTTGGCGGGAAATTTAAAGTTCCTCATGGGGTCGCAAATTCTCTTCTTCTTCCTTTTGTAATGAAATATAATGTGGTGACCGATTTAGAAAAATTTGCAGAAGTTGCAAAAGCATTAGGGGAAAATATAGAAGGTCTTTCGTTGAGGGAAGCAGCTAATTGTACGGTTTACGCATTAACGCAATTAGCCCAAGATATAGAAATTCCGTCTAGTTTAAAAGATGTAGGGGTTACTGCGGAAGATATTCCAAACCTCGCAGAAGAAGCAAGTAAAATTGATCGTCTGCTCAACAATAATCCAAGATGGTTAACGGTTAAAGAAATTGAGAAGATTTATGAAGAAGCATATAGAGCAGATACAAGGTAAATGAATATAAGAAACTGCTGATAAAAAACTGCACCCCAATTGTTAGACAAAGCTAATAATTGGAGGTGCAGTTTTTTATCATGCATTGACAAGTAATAAAATCTAGCTTATGATTTATTTAATCTAATTGATAACAATTATCGTTACACAAAATAATTGTTATCAATTAGATGGACCTCCATATACAAAGAATAGAAATGGTGAACTGAAATGAGAACCATAACATTTAAGAGTTATACCCAGTATGAAGAATTTATGAAAAGAAAATTTGTTCATAAAGCGAAAAGAAAAGGGATAGAAGGAGAAGAACTAAACAACCATCTTGAAAACTATGAACACCACATACAAGAGGTTTGGATAGAAAATGAAGGTGATAAGGCTATTAAGGAACAGGGGTCTGTTACTATCTCTTTTCATCGAAAAAGAGGGAAACATAAACATGGAGGAAAGAAACATTTTCTAAAAGAAGAGAAGGGGAACCTTAACCACTCTATTCATGTGAGATTAGATGAAAATACGTATGAAGCTTTACTGAACTTTTGTTCAAAACATAAGATGGATATATCGCAAGCTATTCGCTTTTTTATAAAGAATAACACTGATAAAACCTCTTAAGTCTAAACATTGATTGTCCATTTTAGCTTTAAAAAATGTTACAGAGAAATGGTTATTACATAATACGAGGAGAGAACAATATGACTACATCAATAAGGGAAATTATTAAACAGAGACGAACAATTAGAAATTTTAATAATGAGGTTATCTCTTTAGATACCATAATTGAGATGCTAAGAGACGCAACATGGGCTCCAAATCATAAGTTACGTGAACCTTGGCGTTTTGTATTGTTTCATGGAGATGGCAAAGAAAAACTTAGGGATATTTTACTTCAATCATCCGATAATATTCCTTCTAAGAAAATAGAAAAGTTCACTCAAGCTCAGGCTAATATTGTGGTAATCATGCCTGAAAATACAGATCCTTTAAAACAAGAAGAAGACCTTAGCGCTGTAGCTGCTTTAATTCAGAATTTCCTTCTGTTAGCTTGGGAAAACAAAATCGGTGTTTTATGGAAAACTGGAAAATTAATTCACAATTCATCCTTCCAACAATCCGTAGGAGTAGGAGAAAACGAAAAGATTGTCGGTATATTAATGGTTGGTAAATTCGATAACGTTCCAGAGGCTCAGCCGCGTGAAGATATTGTAGAAAAAATAACGATTATTGATTAGTAGTAGAAGTACTATACTGTATTTTGATGGTTACCTTTTATAAGGGGAAGTAATATGAAGAAAGCGGAACCTTCTAAAAACCATACTAACTATCTACTTTTCATTTTTAAATAGAATGAAAAAGAGACAACAACCTTTTCTTGAAATGAGCAAAGGTAGTTGTTTTTTATGAAAAGAAGTCAAGATGTTATTATCAATTATTTATTTTCTGTAAGAAGCCAAAGGACCTTCAAAATAAATGATTTGTGAGATTCGGATATGGGTAGAACGGTCTTCCAGATTAATTTGAATATGATCTACAGCAACTCCAGCATTTATTCCTTCAATTCTACCTCCTGTTGTCATCACCGCAATTTTTTGACCTTGATGTCTACTTAGATGCTGCACAAATACAGGATCTAATCCTGTTACATATTGGTTAGGTTGCGGAACCCCTGCAATGGGATAAATAGGAGAATGAGAAGCAGGCATATGATTAACATATCCTGGTTGGTCAACAAGATTTTGATGATATTTATTTGCTTTTTTATTCAAAGTTAAAAACTCCCCCCTCTAAATAGTGACAATTTATATTATTTTTATGCCTAGAAAAGAGAATATAGTAGAGAAAAAACAATCTATCTATAAAATGAGCATCTTACTTTGAAAGAAACTTTATTAGATTTTCTCTCTAATAGCTTTCTGCAAAGAAAATAGAGAAAAAGAAGGTTCTTTTCCATAGATTTAAAATATTTGAGGAAAATCTCTTGCCTTAAAGTGTACTTTAAGGATTATGATAGTTTTGTAACCTTACAGCATAACAAATTATTGAGAAAGGATTGGGTTATTCCTTATGTGTAATCAACATACAAACACAACGCCAACACGTGTATTAAGTGTTGCAAATGCGAAAGCACCATTTGAAACAACAACAATAGAAAGAAGAGCATTACGTCCAGACGATGTGTTAATTGATATTAAGTTCAGTGGAATTTGTCACTCTGATATTCATAGTGCTTTTGATGAATGGGGAGGAGGCATGTTCCCAATGGTTCCTGAAAGGGAAGAAAACCTTGATATAACAAGGTTCGTAAGAGGTTTGATTGCAAAACGACCACATTCTGACCACATTTGGTTAAAAACTAGAGATTTTCCGAGAGGCCTTTCATTAATTCACCGAATTTCTGAGAGGTCTTTTCTTTTAAATCTTTTGTCATATGAGCATAGATGTTCATAGTTGTTTGTACATCACCATGGCCTAGTATTTCTTGTATTTCTTTTATCCCAGCTCCTGCTTCAATAAGAAGGGAAGTATGTGTATGACGTAAGCAGTGAGGCGTGATATCTTTTTCTAAAGATGTTTTCTTCAAAATTCGTTTCATCCGTTCACCAGCAAGTTTTACTGTTAACGGATGCCCACTTAACTTAGCAAATACAAAGTCTTCATTTACATAATCGGTACCTGACATTAACTTATATTGAGATTGTTGTACTCTATGCTTCTTTAGGATAGCCTGAATAGATTCGTCAATAAAAATAGTCCGAATAGATTTATTTGTTTTAGGCGTGAGTAATTGATATTTCGTTTCATGATTTGTTGGATTAAACAACGTTTTTGTAATACTAATTGTACCTTCCTCAAAATTGATATCTGTCCACTTTAAAGCCAAACTTTCTCCAATCCGCATTCCTGTATAGGAAAGGGTAGAAAATAATTGATAATCCAAGTATAAACCTTCTGTTTTAGCCATTTTGAGAAACTCCATTAATTCTTCTTTCTCAAGAAACCGAATTTTTGACTCTTTACTTTCTATTTCCTCTACAGTCACTTGTTTTTTAGGTAACTTAGCAAAATCAGTAGGGCTTTGGTGGATAAGTTCCAATTCTAAAGCACGTTTAAAAATCATATTTGCAGTCGTATGAAGACTGGATATTGAATTGAGAGAATAACCTTTTTTATAAAAATCGTTCAACATTTGCTGATACATAGGACGCTTAATATTTTTAAGTTTCATATCTCCAAAATAATGAAGTAGATGATTAATTAAATTTCTACGTGATTTGATAGTGCTAACTTTTACGGTCTTTTTATACATTTCTAACCAGTCTGCTAATACATCTTTAAACAAAACGTCATTTGATTCGAGTTTCAAGCCTTTATAAATCTGATCCTTTAATTTGTGATAAGCGACTTCTGCTTCGGATTTAGTTGTAAAGCCACGTCTTGAAGTTTGCTTTCGTTTTCCTGTGACTGGGTCTATCCCTACATCCATAGTAAAACCCCAAGTGTAACCTTTTTTAGCTGTTTTAGATTTGATTTTTCGAAAATACGCCAATATATGCTCCTCCTTTACAAACCTACGTTCGGTTTAATTTTATAAGAAAAGCCCCCGAAAGGGCAAATCATAATTTATTCAAATTTTACAGCCATTGCCTGAATCTCAGCATGATCTACATCTTCGACTCTGTCAGAAGGGAATGACGGAACCCCTAATTGAAAGCTAGTTTTATCCTTAGCTTGGAGACTTATTTGATGATCAGTGCCAGGGAAGATAGCACCGATGAATTTATTGTTCTTATCATATAACCCAGCAGCTGCCTCTACCGTAGGTGCTTCTTGATCAATACTGTTTTTTAAATATCCTGTAACGTGTATATCTCCACCCCAGTCATCAGTCTTTACTACCTTTACATTTTCAGCTTTCAAAGTGTTAAGACCAAAATCAATAGGTTCAGGAGATACTTCAACTTCAATATCTTCAACATCTTTAAATGTTTCTCCAACATCCTCAGAGATAGCTAGATACGCAGTTTCTCCTGGAGCAATCATTGAAGGGGCAATACTAGTAATTAGTGTTTGACTTGCAGAAGTGCTTTGTAGTATTCCACCATCTTTATCTAAATAGGTAAGTTTGGTATTTCTTACATCTACGGATGTTTTACCTGTGTTTTTTAAAGCTGCATAAGCTACAATTTGCGGAATGTCGCCAATGGCTTCGTTTTCCCAAGTATAGAAAACTTTATCTGTAACTTTGACAGATACTTCTTGTTGACTTACTGGTTTTGTATCAGGGCTACTCGTTTCTGAGCTTTCAGAAGAACTTTTCTCGGAGTTTCCACAAGCAGCTAATCCTAGAGTTAAAGCTAATGCTAATGATGTAATTCCTAACTTTTTCAACGTAAATTCCCCCTGAGTATAAGATTTTTGGAAGTTTAATATTAAAATAGAACTACAGGACTAATTTACCAACAAAAGGGTAAAAAATTAACAGCGGGACAGCGCTGGTACTAATTGATGGAATATGTAACCTCTTTTATAGGGTTTTCTTTTCTGCAAAGAAATCATACGATCCTTGCAAACGTCAATAGAAACATTAAATAACTCGGAAGTATGATACATATCATCTTCTTTGAGGTAGGATAACATGTGGTAGGGGAGAGAAGCATACTTAACAAAATTCTCCGCTTGATTCTCTTGAAGCTCACGTAAAAGAATAGGCATGTCTGGTTGTCTTCCAGAATGAATTAAGAGATGACACAATTCATGGAAGAATCTCTCCTTTTGCTTTTGTGGCGTTTCTTCTTCACGCAAAAAAATAACAAACTGTCCGTTTACTTCAGCTGAATAAATTTGACCAGCACGAATGAATAAGTCTACTTGAAAGCACTTGGCAATATTTTCAATTATTAAGTCTTCAGGCGTAAGAATCTGCCTCTTAATATATTCATTAGAAATCCATTCCTCTAGATGAGTTGGTACGTACTGATAATCCATAATATAAATGCGCCCCCTTGATAAATACGTTGTAAGGTAAAGAAGTAAGTTAACCTTTTGTGCAAAAAAAGTACTTACTTCTCCCTTAACCTCTCTATGAAAACCTAAACTATAAATTTCGAAATTTTCTATATGTTTTCTTCGAAACCTTATTATATCAGGTTTTTTCTTGTTCTAAAGGAAAACACTTTAGAATGATGAAGGAATGAACCAAGAATGAACAAGTAATGAACGGACAAATCTTGTATCCCTTGTGGCTCTAAGGTTTAACCACTTGTATTTTTTTACAGTAATGAACAAGTAATAAACCAAGAATGAACAAGTAATGAACTTATATTAATAACGTCATTAATAACGTCAATAACGTATTAAGAAGAAGATAAGGAATAGCCTTAAGCAAATGTATAAAAAACGAGAATCCATTTCGATACTTTTGCTTAACGCTGTTTTTTAAAAAAATTATTTCTTCTTTCTCTTCTTAGCAAGTAAGTATTCCATATATTCAGTGAGTTCTTCTTCAATATCCTCTAAATCTTCTTTAGAAATACCATCCATATCGTAGAACCAGAGACCTTGTACATCTGGCTTTTCCTTAGAAGGTGTCTCTCTACCTAACAAATAATCAGTCGAAACTTCATAGAGTTCTGCAAGCTTTTTTAGGTTTTCTGTATCAGGATCTCTGTAGTCACGTTCGTAGTTAGAAAGCACAGTATTAGTAATCCCTAGCTTTTCAGCAACAAATTTCTGAGACCACTTACGTTTTTCCCTTTCTTCTTTTAGGCGCTTACCTAAAGTCATCATAAGTATCACCTACCGTTTCATTTTTCCAATGTTTATGTAAAGTCGTGAATGTTTGTGTACATTCGTGTAAGGCAGTGTATTACACGAGATATATAATAGATTATCAATATTTCACGCTATGTTAAATAAATTCCACTAAAAGTTAAATAAAGTTGTTGACTTTCACTTAACGTGGAGTTAAACTAAGTTTAAGAAGTTCACTTAACGTGGAATTTAGAGGAGGTGAAAGATATGAAGTTACACGAAAAGATTAGACTTTTAAGGAAGTCTAAAGGCGTTTCTCAAACATTCATCGCTGAGAAGATTGATATGACAACATCGGGGTACAGTATGAAAGAATCTGGAAAAAGACCTATCACTACAAATGAATTAGAAATAATAGCAAAGGCATTAGAGGTTCCAGCAACAGTTTTTTTTGAAGAAGAATTCCACGTAAAGTTGAATAAAAAGAGTTTAGCTTAGGAAGTTATAACGTGGACAAGTTAACTAAATGGTTTCAGTATCAAAACCATCAAATCAGAACGGTTGTTAAGGATAACGAACCGTGGTTCATTGCTAAAGATGTTTGTGAAGTGCTAGAAATCAGTAAGTACCGAGATGCAATATCTCGCTTAGATCTTGATGAAAGGGAGTCGGTAGTAGTGGACACCCTTGGTGGTCAACAAGAAATGACAGCTATTAATGAATCCGGTCTTTATTGTCTAATCCTCACGAGTCGTAAACAACAAGCAAAACAATTCAAACGTTGGGTTACACAAGAAGTTATTCCTTCAATTCGTAAACATGGTGCTTATATGACACCAGAAACCATTGAACGAGCATTACTTAATCCAGATACCATTATCAATCTTGCAACTCAATTAAAAGATGAGCAGCAGAAACGTATGGAAGCTGAACGGTTAATTGATGAACAAAAACCTAAAGTGGTTTATGCAGAAGCTGTAACGGTATCAGAAGACACGGTTTTAGTTAAGGATTTGGCGATCACGCTAAAACAACAGGGTCTTGATATCGGAGCTAACAGATTGTTCAGCTGGTTACGTGTTAACGGCTACCTTTGCAAACAAAAGGGCGATATGTGGAATATGCCTACTCAAAAATCTTTAGATCTTGGTGTCATTGTCATCAAACATGGAATACGCACGGGTTCAAATGGCGAAATGAAGAAAACGAGAACACCTAAAATCACAGGTAAAGGTCAAGTCTATTTTATTAATAAACTCATTAAACAGTTTTCAAAACCAGCTTAATAGGGGGTTCCATATATGTCCATGTCAGAATTTTTAAAAATGGCTTTCTTGATAGTTCCAGCATTCTGGTTCAGCGTTGGTCTAATCATTTACATCTTCATAGAAGAAAAGGAACGCTTCACAAATTGGCGTAAAGGAGGCGCTCATAAATGAGTTTTGAAGAATCAATTCGAGAAATCTTTCAACAAGAGTTAGAAAAGTTCAAACAAAGTGTAACTCCATCACCTACAGAAAATGAGTGGTTAAGTGAATACCCAAGTATGTTAACCACTGCCCACGTAAGAGAGATTCTAGGAATCAAGCAAACAAAGATGTCAGAATTGATGAATCGTTCAGATTTCCCGGTATTCAAGTTAGCTGGAACGAGAATTCCTAAACATAAATTTATTATTTGGATCGAGAACAATACACGTTGGATTGAAGATAACACTCATTCCAATCGCAAAATTATTTAATAGCTCTTAATTATAGGGTAACATGCGAAACCGCCATCAATAAACCAGTGTTTTATGGCTGTTCAAACAGAAAAATACAATTTAATAGGACAGGAGAATCAGTATGAAACGTAAAGCAGACTTAAAAGGAGCAATTAAGGAAAAAGGATTCACTCAAATGGAATTTGGGGAGGAGGTTGGCTATGATCAATCAACTATTTCTAAGTGGATAAACGGAACTCGCCCAGTAGGAAAGGATGCAAAGCCAATACTTGCAAGAGGGATTGATAGTTTCAAATATTATGTAGCAACGTTCAGAGAAACAACCGGTATTAATTTAGTTCCTTTCATGGATGGTAAGCGCGTCAAACGTGATGTGGCATCGCTCAGGATGCTTGTAGAAAAAGAACGTCGTGAAGCAATGGAGTTCTGGGATAAAGACTTCTGGCACGTACCAGCTGAATTTGCAAACGAAACGGAAAGGGAAGAGGCAAGGCGTTTTGTAAAAGAATACGCTGAAAAAATAGCCGCGGAATATAACTTACTTGCAGCGTTTTGTGATCAGTATGGATTTTCTTTGAAAGAAGTGGACCAACAAATGGAGTTGTCATTCAAATCAAGGGGGCTTGTTCAATGAGGAACAGCGAGCGCATGGAAAAGATTCATGAAACTGCTCAACAATTAAAAGAACTTGCGGAAGATTTATGGATACTTACTCAAACAAACGAGGGAGAACTTGAACATGAGGCTTATCAAATTGTCTGTCTTGCTCAACATCTTCAAACACTTAGTGCACCAACAGAAGCACACAAACTAGCAATGAAATTACAAGCGCAAGGGTTTGATGTAGATATCGTCTCTCGATACCCACTTAAGCAAAATAAAAACAGCAAGCTATCGGAAGTAGCTTACTGCTGAAAGGTTGAAACATATATTGGAATGCTTAAATTATACCACGAAAACCCTTATAAAACAAGGTCGAAACTGGGGGGTTCCCCAGTCTGTCAGGGTTCGTCGCCTGGCACTGATGAGACAGACGAAGGAGGTTAAACAATTGAATAACGTAAAAGCGTCGGAGTTGTCATCTTTCTTTCTGGAATTTGAGATTCGAATGATTTTGCAAGGACGTTTCAATGTCGCTCAGTTTGCTCGTAAAAAGCAACAGCATTTTTGGAAATTACATGCGAGAGGAGGAAAAGTAAATGGAGCATCCTGAAATCACTCAAATCAATAGGACAGGCTATCCAAACATGGTAGAACAATCAGAACATGCAGGTGTTGATTACTTCGGAACAGAGCTTTTAGCTGGTGATGACATTGTAGAAGATCCAGCGACTGGTGAAGTGGTATTAAAAGAAGACTTGGAGAAGTATCTCAAAGAAGTTTATGAATTTAAGTTTTCGGAGGCAGAATAAAAGCCCGTAGCGGTAACTACGAGCTCAGGTTCATACGAAATGTTAAGTTGTTTTTATTTTAGCGTATGGACCTCTAAAAATCAAGGAGGTAGGCCATGGAATCAACTGTTTTGGTTTCTACACAAGATATGAGCCGTGAAGAATGGCTTGAACAACGTAAAAAGGGCATTGGTGGCTCAGATGCAGCTGCCATTGCAGGGTTAAGTAAATGGAAATCACCTGTAGCGGTCTATCTTGAAAAAATCGGTGAGGCACCAGATGAAGATATTAATAGTGAGGCTGCTTATTTCGGAACACAGCTAGAGGACTTTGTAGCAAAAGAGTTTTCTAAGCGTACAGGCCTTAAGGTAAGACGCAAAAATGCAATGCTACAGCATCCAAAACATCCTTTTATCCTAGCAAACGTAGATCGCCTGATTATTGGCGAAAGAATTGGCCTGGAGTGTAAAACAGCTTCTGAATACCTCAAGGGTGAATGGGAAGAAGATGAAGTACCAGCTGCTTATCTTATTCAATGTCAACATTATATGGCGGTGACAGGATATGAAGCTTGGTGGATTGCTGTTCTTATTGGGGGAAACAAATTCGTTTATAAAAAAGTTGATCGTGATGAGGAGTTAATTGAACAACTCATAGACATTGAGGTTAGCTTCTGGAATGACCATGTACTCATGAAAGAGCCGCCTTTATTCGATGGTTCAGACGCTTCAACGGATTTGTTAAGCCATATGTATCCTCAAGGTATAGACGAGGAAATTGAGCTTCCTGATACGGTTGATAGCTTGCTAGAAGAGTATGAAGAAGCTAGACAGTCCAGGGCAGAAGCAAACACTAAAGTTAAAGAAATTGAGAATCGTTTAAAAGCCATGCTAGGGGAAAATGAGCGGGGCGTAACAAAAAATCATATGGTCATATGGAAAACCATTCAGTCCAATCGGTTCGATGCTAAGTCTTTTGAAAAAGACCATCCAGATTTGTTTGGAAAATATACAAAAACAAGTTCACACCGTCGATTCGGTTTTAAATAAGGAGGATTTTATAAATGGCTACAAACACGACAATTAAAAATCAATTAGCAAAGAAAAAAACTGGGGTTGCAAAGCAACAAAACAGCTTCCAAGGGCAACTGAACGATATGTTCAAAGACCAATTCAAAGCTATTAAATCAATTGCTCCAAAACACGTTACACCTGAACGTCTAGTGCGTATCGGACTTAATGCCGTAAGTCGTAACCCTAAGTTAATGGAATGTACGCCAGAAACGATTGTGGGGGCTGTAGTGAATTGCTCAGTACTTGGTGTTGAACCAAACCTTCTAGGTCACGCTTATATCGTTCCATTCTTTAACGGAAAAACAAAAAAGATGGAAGCACAATTTCAGCTTGGATATCGCGGTTTGATTGACTTAGCAAGACGTACAGGGGAAATCACAAGTGTTTATGCTCATGAAGTATATGAAGGTGATGAATTTGATTACAGCTATGGCTTAGAAAAGGATTTAAAACATAAACCTTGTGGTGAAGATGATGAAGACAAAATCACTCATTTCTATGCGGTGTACAAATTAAAAGATGGTGCTTATGACTTTGTAGTAATGAGTCGCAAACAAGTAGAAAGCCATCGTGATCGTTTTACAAAAAGCCAAAAGAACGGAAATGTATTTGGTCCGTGGAAAGACCATTTTACAGAAATGGCGAAGAAAACAGCTCTTATTAAGCTCTTAAAAACAGCTCCTATCTCAATTGAGCAGCAAGAAACAAAAACGGTTATGGAAGGTCTAAATCAAGATAACTCTATCAGTCAGGTAAAAGAAGGACAGTTCGGTGAATCCTTTATTGATGCAGAGTACAAGCTTGAAGACGATGAGCCAGTAAGTGAACTAGAAGCTCCTATTTCAAAAGAAAAACCAAGCGCTTTTGATGGTGTCGAAATCCAAGATGATGACCTACCGTTTAACAAATGATGCAATATGAAGTTTCTTTTCCAAGTTGTTATAAGTGGATGTCTTCAGATGCAGAACAATATGAGCAATACATCAAGGCATTTCTAGCAAAATATCATCCTAATCTTGAGTTGGTCAGTATCACAAAACATCACGCTATTTGTATAAAAAAGTAGGAGGAGACGGGGCATGAACAATTTAACATCGGGGTACGTCATCAAGCCCCGGTTATCCTTTTCAAATCGATTTGATAAAGCTTTGTACGGGTTGTTTGTAGATGAAGCGAACTTTGCTACTACAGATTATTGCGAACGGGGCCAGCAACGATATGTGGTGAAGGATCTAGCCAAAGAAATGAAAGTAACAGCTAATATTATCACAAATTCTATTAAACGTTTGGAGAGTCAGGACCTTATTCAGAAGGAAACGCTCAAACAAAACAGAGGCATTCTTATTACAGTCAAAAATTATGACGAATACCAAAAGCTTACAACATATCAAAAGCCTAAAGAGAGCCAAACAGAAGCGCCACAGCTCCCAGTTAAGAGTGAAGAAAATACTCATGATTTTTACCAGCAACAGATAGGGATTTTAGCCCCCATGATTGCTGAAAATATTAATCAATGGATAGATGACTTTGACGGAAATCAGGAAGTTATCATTGCTGCTATGAAAGTAGCTGTGGAGCATAACGCAAGGAATTGGAAATACATCGAAGCTATCTTAAAGGATTGGCACGGAAAAAATGCTCGAACAATGGACGATATTCGAGCTCTGGAATTAGAGAAAAGGAGGAAGAAACGAAATGGCCAAAGCAAGGGGAAAGTTCAACACTATGGAAGAAGTGCTCAACGATCTACGCAGGAAAGCGAACGAAAACAAAGTGACTTCCACAAACCAGTCGAGCACAACATCGACGACAGCATCAATGAACTCTTATAAATGTGAAGTTTGTAAAGATAAAGGGCTAGTGTTCATTAATAACGATACTGCTAAGATATGCAGCTGCAGAGAGCAAAGAAAGATTGATCGGTTATTTAAAACTTCTCATATTACAGAAGAGTTTACGAAGTTAGGGTTTAAGAATTTCAGCTTAGAAGGTAAGCACTCTTCAGTAGTACATGCTCAGAGAACGTCGTTAGCTTATGTAAAGCGTTATGGTGAACTAAAGGAGTCACGGGAGAACAGCATTGCTCTACTAGGGAATCCAGGAGCAGGGAAGACACACTTACTCACAGCCATATCGAACAATTTGCTACAGAAGAAGGTACCCGTTCTATACTTTCCATTCCGTGAAGGCTTTGATGCTTTCAAAGATGATTTTGACTCTATGGAAGGCAAAATTGAGCAAATGAAACAAGTAGAGGTTCTTTTTATCGATGACCTGTTTAAAAGAAGTGCTACGGAGTTTGAAGTAAAGACCATGTATTCAGTCATCAACTATCGTTATCTCAATCATAAACCACTCTTAATCTCATCTGAATGTCTTATCGATGACTTACTAGACATTGATGAAGCGTTAGGATCTCGAATTTATCAAATGTGTAAATCGTATCTAGTTGAAATTGTAGGGAGTCGTCGCGAATTAAATCATCGCTTATCGTAAAGGGGAGAATGCAATGTGTCATTTATGTAATGGAGTCGGAGCTGTTCATCACGGTCATATAGGGGTATATGAATTTGCTGCTTGCCCAAATTGCACGCAGTTAGGTTCAAATGACAGACATTATCTAAACATCGATTTACATTTGCAACAGAAAAGATTACAAGGCCTTATGGCTATTTGGGAACTGGAGGATAAACAGTGCGGTTAATGAAAAGCGTGGAAGAACGAAAGGACCATTTAATCAATCGTCTTATTTATAAATTCGGCTACACAAAATGCTTAGATGGGTGCCAATTATACGAGTTAACACTAACGGAGCTTGAACACATTCACATTCGTAAAATGTCTGAGCAAGGCCAGCAGATGAATGTGACGTACAAGTGAAAAAACATATAATCGAGCCGTTACCCAACTACGAATCTACATACTATTATTTTTGCACGGCTTGTAGACATAAGGAAACATACTCAAAACCAGTTATTAAACTATCATGCTGCGGAGCTTACATGGATCATATCGAAGTGGAAGGAAAACGGAAGCCAGTTGTTAAACGGAAAGAGCAGTATGAACAGTTGACACTTATATAAGGAGTGGTGAGGGTGGAGAGTTTTGAAATGAAATATTCAAAAGGTGAGATGTTGATTATCACAGGTTTGGCAGCATTGGTTGAGGAGGATGGAAAAACACCGCGTGAAGCTTTGCTAATTGCTCAAGGGCTTGGTCAGGATACATTCTTTGCATTATA
This sequence comes from Priestia filamentosa, assembly GCF_900177535.1. Classification (NCBI taxonomy): domain Bacteria; kingdom Bacillati; phylum Bacillota; class Bacilli; order Caryophanales; family Bacillaceae; genus Priestia; species Priestia filamentosa. The sequence continues at coordinate 814,704 of NZ_FXAJ01000002.1, read as the reverse complement.
AGAAATTGCCTCAGAAGCTAAAAAGGGGGAGAACGTTAAATGAACCTGGAGAGATTGTTTAAAATTCAAAAGGTATTAGATGAAAAAATCCTAGATAAGCACCCAGAATTAAAAGGTCAAAATAATTTAGAATGGAAGTTGCTTGCTTTACAAGTTGAACTAGGTGAATGCGCCAATGAGCATAGAGGCTTTAAGAAATGGAGTAATGATCAGGAACCGAGAGTTAAAGAGAAATGTCCAATATGCAAAGGGAAAGGATTTATTGACTTCTTTGACGCATTTGAATCTCAGTATGAGACAGAGTCTTGCAATGATTGCGAAGAAACTGGTTTTGTAAAAGATAAAAATTCACTTCTTGAAGAGTACGTTGACTGCTTACATTTTATCTTGTCAATTGGATTGGAGCTATCTATAGCAGGGAATGTTGTACGAAATGAACGTTTTAATAAAAATAGAAATGTAATTCAACAATTCACCAGCGTGTTTGTATCCATTTCCGATTTACTAGGCAACATTTGGTTAGATAGACCAGCGGGTATTGTAGATCAGTATCATGATATGTTTACCCAATTTATCCTTTTAGGAGAAAAGCTTGGCTTCACATGGAAACGAATTGAACAAGCCTATTTAGATAAGAATAAAGTAAATCATGAAAGACAAGATACTGGATATTAAGGGAGTGGATAACGTGAAAATGGTAAGGGAAATGTTAGAAAATCAAAAAGAGCTCATAAAACAGGAGATTGAGGATAAAGAAATCCATATAAAACAATTAATTAAATCTATTGAAGATGAAAAAGAGGCACTTGAAACCTTAAAAACAAGGGAGAAAGAACTAACTACAGCTATCAAGGTATTGGAGGAAGCAGAATGAATTTATCTTGTGTGACTGGCAATAAAGATATTGATTTGAATAAGGATGAGTATTTCCTTTTGAAGATATGGCTTTATAAAAAAAGACGCTCTGGTGGGAGCGTCTCTCGAATGAGTTTCTCTAAATTCGTTTGAACAAAGTATACCATATGGGGGAATTCAGATGAAATTACAAGAAATCGGGATAGATCCTAGTACAATGAGGCTAGAAGTTGATATAATGGAGCAAAAAGGAAACTTTGCCATTATTTTTAGCGATGGTAAAGCAAAGCTTACAGCATTGCCCCAACATGGTGAGACCAAAATCATCACTCATCAAGGTAAGGTGAAGCGCGTTAAGTTTGATGAGGGGGAAGAGTTTTGAATTTAGACCTTATAAACTCTCGAAAAAATAGCAAGGATTCCTTGCAATTCTTAAAAAAGCTAGAGAAGTTGGCTTTAAGTCATAAAATAAGAAGTCAACAAGATAAAGTGACATTTAGAAAATACCTAGAAAAGAACTTATCTGTTGAAGAAATTAAAATGATGGTAATAGAATTAGAACTAAATTTGAATAAACGAAATGAATTTTATAAATTTTTTCTTAGTCTAGTAATATCTTTCATTACTATAATTAGTTCCTTTATTCTAGCATTTATGGTATTTCTATATAATGTAAACATTCAATTATTGGTTAAAGCAACGAAATTAAGTGAAAAATACAATCTGATGGACTATAGTAATATTTTTAATTATTTAGGAAATATTTGGGTTTTTGGAATTATATCTTTGTCGGTTGTTGCTTATTTTTTTATTGTTAGGGATCAAAACAGGAGTATACTCTATTTATCTATTCTCAAGTCTATAAAAGAATAAGTTCTACCAGCTCACTGGAGGACGCTAATCTCTACACAGGATAACTGTGTTTTGATTGGTGTCCTCTTTTTATTTGTTCAAAGGGAGATGAAGACCATGAGAAAGTCTTTACACGAACAACTAGGAGAGCATTTCAACATAGATAAAAGATCAGAAAAGAAAAATAGACAAGTATATAAAGAGAAATTGTCGCAACGTGATTTAGAAGATTTGATGGGTGTCCGTAACCGTGGTTTAACAAGAGGCGTTGGCGGAGCTTGGAAACAAAGATACTAAGATAAAATGAGGAGGAACAATGATGACTCAATTAACCTTTACTTTACCTAAAATTGATCGTGAAGAAACAAAAAAAGCGGTGGAAGGCATTTTAGAGAAATATCGTTTATTCTTATTGCAAGTACCAGAGACAAAATTACCGAAAGTAACAGCAACTTACTCACTTGTTCCTCCTCATTTCGGGAATGAGTTTCATTCTTCTACAGAAAGTGCTGCTATTGAAAAAGTAGATTATGAAAGACAAAGAGATGCATTTCTGCAACGAATTCAAAAAGCGGTTAATCGTTTAGCCCTAAAAGAGCGTCAAATCATTATAGAGCGTTATATGTTACCAGAAGAGCAATATGATTATGAAGTGTATAACAAGCTTGGAATGAGTGAACGTGGTTACTACAGGGTGAAAGGAAAAGCATTTTATAAATTAGCTTTTGCTCTTAACCTGAAGATATTTGAAGAAGACCTATTGGAAGCAAAATAAATGGCAGAAAACCGAAAGACAAACGGCAGAACGTTGGCAAAGATTTCACGTTCTGCCGTGCTATTATGATATTAGGTTAATAAGTCATTGAGGCGTTCTTCGGAGCGTCCTTTTTAATTTTTATAGAAATTAGCGTAATGGGACGTTAAGAAAAGCTACTAATATATAATTATTTTATTTTTTATGTAATTTATTTTTGTTAATGTCATAGGATATTGTATAAAGAAAAAAGGTTACTTTGACATGCCTGTGTCAAAGCAACCTTCAAATAATAGTTACTGCAGGTATTCTACGACATGTAGAATGAAATCAAGTACACTTACTATGACACTTACAATGCAGAGTAAAAATTCTGTGTACTTCATTAAGATCCTCCTTTCTAGGAGGGAAATTAAAGGGAGTTAGGACCTCCCTTTAATTGATGTATATGTTTTAAATTGTGGAATATTCGTATATTTAAATATAACCAGCATCCTTTTAGGGGTGTTTTTTCAATTGTCCAAGCTTTCGTGCATAACTTTGAGAAGGATTATAAGTTGTTGGCCAGCCTTACCAGTTATAGGCGAGGAATAGCCAAAGCGTTTCACGCATCTCTTATATCGAAGCTGGGTTTGATTGAGGAATAATTGAAGTTGTTCTAAATCGTTCATATGTCACCTCCTTGTTTGAAAATTATAACAGGGGATAAGTTCAATAATTGTAATAATTGTGTAAATATTCCTTATTATCCTATATAATGGATGAGGGGGAGGTGATAGCAATGGATACTAAAAAAGATATACTATCTACAAAAATCGAGAAGCTTTGTCAGGAATATGATCTAGACTCAACTACGATAATTGGCAACCATATTATGGCTCTTATAGACCTTCTAGAGAAAAAAGGTATTATCACTTATGAGGAATACTTAGAAGAGTTGTATAGCCATACAAAACGCGGAATAGGAACTGAAGATATGAAAGTAAGAAATTTAGATTAATTAGGAGCATCCTTTCGAGGGTGCTTTTTTATTGTAAGAAATAATAGTAATAGAATCCTTTCGGTATAAAAAGTTAATTATGAGTGCATAGATGATAAATAGGGATTTTAGATAGGAAGGTGAGAATATGAATTATGATGAGTATTGGAGAAAAATAAATACAACCAATGAGGAATTACAATCTTTATTAACTTCCTATTGGAGTAAATATTCCGATTGGAGTACATGGCAGTTTTGGTTTTTATTTGCTTCACTAACATTGCCTCTAATCTTGTTATGCTTTACAGTGGACAGAAAACGGATATTTGAACTATTCTTCTTTGGATATACAGTACATCTCCTTGGTACATACATAAATCTTGTACTTGGGAGAGATGGTTACTTTACTTATAAATATTTTTTGATCCCACAACTACCTATTTCCTTAAATATAACTGCATCTATAATTCCGGTAGGATTTCTGCTTTTATATCAATGTTACAGCAATAATATAAGAAAGTTCTTTTTATCTACGCTATTATTAAGTGCCTTATTTTCCTTTGTTTTAGATCCTATTGAAGGATATCTTTTTCATCTTGGTGAGCTAAAAAAAGGGATGAAACTGTATCATTTTTTTATTATTGATGTAGGATTAGCTATGATTCCTTATGTGTTTACAAGACTCTTAATAAAAATAAGGGATGGAAGAAAAGCGGGATAATCATGAAAGAAGGAATATAGTAGCTAGAATAAAGAGCTACAATTAGAAGGAGAGACCGTATCTTTTTTAGAAAAAGGCTGGTCTCTTTTTATTTGGAGGTGTGGATGGTGATGTGAGATGACAAATTGGGAGGATATTAAAAATGAATGGGAAACCACTAAAATTACTCTTGCTGCATTAGCAGAAAAGCATGATATCAAAATTGGTACATTGAAAAGTCGTAAAAGTCGTGAAGGATGGTCAAGGGATCCAACTAAAAAGGATGCAACCCAAAACAAAAAGGTTGCATCCACTCAAGATGCAAAACCTAAGCGAAAAAGAAGTGGCAATCCTAATCCAAAGAATCAATTTACAAAACGGAACAAAGCAGCAGAGAAGCATGGTCTGTTCTCTAAGTTTCTTCCAGAAGAGACACAAGAAATCATGGACGCTATGCTTGAGTTTTCTTCCACTGATTTGATATGGCAACAGATACAACTTCAATACGCTGCTATTATTCGAGCGCAACAAATTATGTTTGTTAAAGATAAAGATGACATGACTAAAGAAGAGAATTTCTATATGCGTAGTAGTTCAAATAAGACTACAGGAAAATCTTCTTCTTCTCAAGAAACTGAACAACATGGTTATTTAGTTCAATTTGCTTGGGACAAATACGCAAACTTTTTAGTTGCTCAATCTCGAGCTATGGCTGAGCTTCGTAATTTAATTAAGCAATTTGATGAACAGGCTCATATAGATGATGAGCGCCGCTTGAAACTTGAAGCAATGCAAGTAAATATTGATAAATCAAAGGCTCAACTTGATAAACTAAGCACTAAGAAGGATGATGGCCCAATTGAAATTGTCATCAAGAGAAAAGGTGAGGACACATGACGACTCTCGAAAAAGAAGTAAGTCCACACTTTGATGATTTCCTTTTTGATTGGTCTACAAAGTTCCAATTCCTTGTTGGTGGCTACGGTTCGGGCAAGAGTTATCATATTGCATTGAAGATTATTTTAAAGCTTCTGAGCGAAAAGAGAACGGCTCTTGTGGTACGTGAGGTATACGATACTCACAGAGATTCTACTTATTCTCTACTGGAAGAGTTGGTCATTGATTTAGGATTAGAAGGTCGCGTAAAGTGTATGACTTCTCCTATGCAAATCCGCTTTCCAAATGGGAGCAAGATTATATTCAAGGGAATGGATAAGCCTGCTAAATTAAAGTCTATCAATAACATTTCTTTAGTTTGGTTGGAAGAGTGCTCAGAAATTAAATATGCAGGTTTTAAAGAGCTTTTAGGGCGCTTAAGACATCCAACATTAAAGCTTCATATGATTCTCTCTACAAACCCTGTAGGAGAAGATAACTGGTCATTTAAACATTTCTTTAAAGATGAAATGAATAACCGTTTGGTTTTAGATGATGCAGAATTGTATAAGAAACGCACTGTTATAGTCAATGACACGTACTATCACCATTCTACCGCTGACGATAATTTCTTTCTTCCTGAAAGTTATGTTGCTCAGTTAGATGAATTAAAAGATTATGATCCAGACCTTTATCGCATTGCAAGGAAAGGCCATTTTGGCGTGAATGGAGAAAAAGTTTTACCACAATTTGAAGTACAACCTCATGATGAAGTAATGGATACAATCAGACGAACTATTAATCCATTGAAACGTGTAGGGATGGACTTTGGATTTGAGGATTCTTATAACGCGGTTGTTCGTCTTGCAATAGATCAAGAGAAAAAGATTCTCTATATTTATTGGGAGTATTATAAAAACAAAATGACGGATGACAAAACAGCTGAGGATTTGAAAGAATTCAGGGAAACAAGAGAATTAATCCGTGCTGATTCTGCTGAACCAAAAACGATTGAGTTCTTTAAACAGAATGGTTTCAACATACGAGGGGCTAAGAAGTTTCAGGGCTCCAGATTACAATATACGAAAAAGGTTAAGCGGTTTAAGAAAATAGTTTGTTCCGACCGCTGTACTAATACTATCTATGAGCTCAAACCACTAACGTATAAAAAGAATAAGCGGGATGAGATCATTCCAGATGAATTTAACATTGACCCTCATACGTTCAGTGCTATTTGGTATGCGCTTGATGATTACGAGGTGTCTGATGCTAAGAGCTTGATTAATAGATACAAGCATTTAACAGGCAGGGGGTGAGGATATGAAAACAATAGATCAAGCCAAACAGTTTCGTAATGACTTCATGTTAGGACACGGGAAAGGAAATGAAAAGGATGCTCTTGTTCGTCAGCAACCAGCAGTGAGAAGAAAGTTAACGGATGTAGATTTGTCTAACCTTTATGCTAACAATAGCATTGTTCAAAATATTATTGATATACCAGCGGAAGATATGACAAGTAGCTGGTTTACATTGAGGATGAAGGATGACCAGTTGCAACGAAATATCATGAGTAAGCTTGCAGACCTAAAAGCGAAGTCTGCCTTTAAACAGATGCGTTCATACGAGCGGTTACGTGGTGATGGCTTTATTTCTCTAGGTGTTACTCAATCTACTAATTTCACTTTATCGCAAGCCATTCAAGAAGATAAGTTAAAGAAGTTAGATTATATTCATGCTTTTAGCGGAATGAAAGTAAAAGATTTTCTCTTGAATGAGGATATGTTTAGTCCAAAATACGGACAAGTTGAATCCTTTGAAATCAATCGACAATCTAAATTCGGTGAGCAGGTAATGGGTGTACAACAAAATCACGTTCATTCTTCTCGTGTTCTCCATGATCAAACGAGAAAGTTGGAGGATGAGTATAGAGGACAATCCATTCTTGAACCGCTCTATGACATTATCACAGTGCTTGATACTTCTCTTTGGTCTGTTGGTCAAATCCTTTACGATTATGCCTTCAAAATCTATAAATCAGATGCAGTCGATGGGATGAGTACAGAACAAAAGAATGAGCTTACTATGCTCTTAGATTATATGTTCCGAACAGAAGCCCTAGCTATTATTGGAGGCAATGAAGAGCTTCGAAAAGAATCAACAAATACGTCAGGTATGAAAGACTTGCTGGATTATGTATGGGACATGCTAGCAGGTTCTGTTCGTATGCCTAAAACTGTAATCAAAGGGCAAGAAGCAGGAACCATTACAGGTGCTCAATATGATGTGATGAACTATTACAAACGTATTGCGGCTGCACAAGAGAATGAAATGAAGCCTCATCTCGAAAAGCTTATTCGCATGCTTTTATGGTGTGAAGACGAGCTTGGTGGTCGTATAGATCCTGATACAGTAGAGTGGGAGATTAAGTTCAACCCCCTTTGGTCTGTTGATTCTAAAACAGATGCTGAAATTCGTAAGTTAACAGCTGAAACAGATTCTATTTATTTAGTAAATGGAGTTGTCACAGCAGATGAATTGAGAGAAACCCGCTTTGGACAATTTGGTTTAACGAATGAGACGAAGTTCAGCGGTGATGAAGCGGACTTAAAACGTATAGCTGATGAAATCTATAAAGCTCATGAGGAGCATAGGAAGAATGGCTAGGAGAGTACCGCCAACACGCTACCCGGATGCCGTTGCTGTTGCTTATTATCGGAGCATAAACCAATTGATTACTGAGCTAGGGAAAGCCACTCTAAGCATGTTTGATGAGCATATACGCAAGCAGATTAAGCTTTATGAAGCGGATAGTTTCAGACAAGATGCTCCACTTGATGTAATTCGAACCGCTATTGATATGATAAAGGGATTGTCTCTTAACATTTTTAACTCGAATAAGGTTCAGAGTATTGCTCAAGGCTTTATGAATTCTCTTAACCTGTTTAATGCAAACAACATGCAGGCTCAAGGCAAAATAAAGGGGATTGACCCTACGCAATATGAGCCATGGCTAGAGAGCTTTATGAGAACGTCTGTAGCAGAGAATACAAGCTATATTACAACGATTCGGGATGAATACTTTCCTAGAATTGAAAGCATTATTTATCAAGGCATTAAGAATGGTAGCGGTGCAAAGAAAATACGGGACCAATTGGTTGAACGTGTAGGCATGACTCGTAAACGGGCCATGTTTATTGCTGTTGACCAAACAGGTTCTATTATGGGACAGATGACCGCTAAACGGCACCAGCAAATGGGTGTGAGTAAGTTCAAGTGGGTAACTTCCCAAGATGAACGAGTGAGGAAAACGCATAGTGAGCTTAGCAATAAAGTCTTTTCTTACTCAGATCCACCTGTAGTTGGTTTGCCTGGCACCGATTATCGTTGTCGTTGTGTTGCTGTTCCGGTATTTGATGATTAATAGACTAATTATTGGTATTATAAAGACATTATAATTAGTCTGGGGGAAATATATTGAAATCAATGCTTTTTAAGATAGAAGAAAAAGATTTAACAATTCATGATAATCCTGATCGTACTAGTATTAGCCACTATATATGGAATATACACATCCCAACATTACCGGCATTCTCAGTCGAATATTTCGAGATACAATATGGACCACTAGGTGACTTGTCTGATGATATAGATAGTGAAATCAAAGGTGACAATATAGTTATTTCGTCTGAGTATGGATCCATAGAAACGTTTGCTGACAGTGGAGTGTTTATTAAGTTACATTATCATGGTATCAGAGATTACGCTCTTTTATTTCCATGGATAGAAGATACTGAATTACGAACTAGAATAGGTAAGTTCTATGAAGAAGCAGAAAGAAGTTTTAATCAAGGCGCTTGGTTGTCATTCGCCTTAATGTGTGGCGGGGTTTTTGAAGGTATGCTTTATGCTAAGTTAGGTATGCCTAATCTTACTTTCTCTAACATGATTCATGATGCTCACGTGAAGAAAAAGATTGTATCAGTGAAGCAAAAGGATATCATGCACGATGTTAGGAATGCTAGAAACCTTATACATGCTAATAATTTCAATAAGGATTATGTCACTAGAAAGAAAGCCATGGATATAATGACCACCATGGACAAACTAATAAAACAATTTTCATATTAATCTAACACTCTAAAGACCAATTAAAATGGTCTTTTTTATTATGTTTTGGAAGGGGGTGAGAATGTGTGAAGACGCAACGTTTTGACAAAGCACTTATTCAAGACTATGACGAAACGTCAGAAGGTTATTTAACTGTTACAGTACCTATTACTCGCCCTGGAGTTTTCCCTTATCAGCGGAGTGATGGAACTATCCAAATGGAAGCTAAGCTACCTGATGAGATATTCAAGGAGTCTACTATCCGTTCTGCTCGTTCTAAGCCAGTAACGGATGACCACCCTAATGAGCCTGTAACTATAGACAACTATAACCGCTATGCTAAAGGGTTATCTCATACCGATGCAGCTGTTAGAAACCTTAAGCTCTATGTTTCTATGACGATTACGGATAAAGCACTTATCCAAAAGATTCGCGATGGTAAACGAGAGATTAGTATTGGCTTCTTATCGGATGTTGTTGCTGAAAAAGGTACTTATAACGGTGATAACTATGAATATGTGCAACGAAATTTAGAAATTAACCATATTGCCATCGTAGATCAGGGGAGAGCGGGACCAGAAGTTGCTATCCGAAACGATTCAGACGCATGGCAAATTGATTCAAATAATAAAGGGGGAAACGGTGAAATGCCAACTTATAAAATTGACGGTAAGGAATATGAAGTAGATTCCGCTGTTAAATCACATTTAGAGGTGCAAGCAGCCCAATTAGAGACAGCCAATATTAAAGTGAAAGATTATGACGGATTAAAAGGACGTTATGATGCTCTTGAAATCCAACTCAATAACACTAAACAAGAACTAAAAGATGCGAAAGTAAATACTTTTTCCGCTGATGAGTTAGATGCAAAAGTGGAAGCTCGTGTTGAATTACTTAGTAGTGCAAAGACATTACTTGGTGATTCGTTTGACTTCAAAGGGAAATCAGAACGTGAAATTAAAGAAGCGGTTATTCAAAAATCGAAACCTGATTTTAAAGGCGATGGACAATCTGATGAATATGTCAACGCCTTTTTTGATTTTACGGTAGGTCAAGCGAAGCAAGAAGGCTTCTCTTCTACAGGTAGTAACCATATGTTCACTGGGGATAGTGGTAATGGTTCAAAGGTACAAGATATGAAAAATCAACGTTTAAACATGAATAAATAGGAGGGGATTTAATTGGCTATTACAAGCTATGGAAAGTACATGGATGAAGCAACAGGCAAAGGAAAGCTTGCAAACTATCAGGATTATAGTGCAGATACAAAAGCCGCTGCAGAAGTTATTCCATTTGGCGTAATGACAGAGCTTACTGGTGATGGTAAAACAGTGAAAGTCTTTGAGGGAGGTAAACCGTATGGTATTGCTATGGCTCAAGAGGTTCACGATTGGGTTACTCAAGCGGATGACCAAAAGTACAAGACGAAATCTCCAGTATCCGTTGCGCGTAAAGGAGTTCTTTGGGTTGAGGCATTAGAAGATGTAAGCATGACAGATGATGTTGTGGTTGACCCAACAACAGGTAACTTTCGACCTGCTGATACAACAACTACTGGAGTCGTAGCATTACCTTCCGCTGCTTTTAAAACAAATGCAAAAGCAGGCGGTTTAGTTCAACTTGAAATTAATTTACCTTAAGGAGTGAAAAGAATATGTTAATTCGTCCAGAAGATTTAGAAGCTATTGATCGCGTGGTGTACGAACCAAAGAAGGAAGAGCTCATTGGTCGTACACTTTTTAATTTAAAAACAGATGTACCTTCAGGAGCTGAAGTATATGGCTATGATGTTATTACCCGTTCTGGTTCAGCTAAGGTTCTAGCACCGGGAGCGGATGATATTCCGTTAGTAGATGCGGATAAGCGTCGTCATAAAATGGACATCTTCTCAATTGCAGCAGCTATTCGTTACTCTATTCAAGAGCTTCGCAATGCTCAAATGGCAGGTATTACTGTTGATTCAACAAAAGCGGAAATCGCACGTCGTGCAATTGCAGAAAAAGAAAACCGTATCATTTGGCATGGGGATGCAGACCACAACATTCCAGGTGTCGTAAATGCAGAAGGAATTCAAACCACAGCGGTAGATGCAGGCGCAAGCGGAAAAACAGAATGGAGAGATAAAACAGGAAAAGAGATTGTAGCGGATATTCGCAAAGCGCGTAACTTAATCAATCGTCTACCTGGTCATACAGCAAATACATTGATTCTTACACCAGCAGGCATGGAAATGCTGGAAATGGAATACAACGCTAACACAGATAAAACAGTTCTTGAGTACATCCGTAGTCAAAATTGGTTCACAAATATTGTGGCAACCTCTGACCTTGAAGGACAAGGTACAGGAGGAACGGATTGTTTCCTAGTACTAGATAACTCTCCATCTGTTATTCAAATTCTATTAACAATGGATATCTTCCGTCATGAAACTGAGTACAAGTTCCCGAACTATAAGGTTCCTTTTGAAGAACGTTTAGGCGGGGCAATTGTACGTTATCCAATGGCTATCGTAAGAGGAGATGGTATCTAATGTTGGTACAAAATACAGGTAATTACGTCCGTCATGCTGCAGGTGTTATGATTTTGCCTGGAGCAAATGACGTGAAAGATTCAGATTGGAAAACTTTTAGTGCTCATCCACTTATGGAGAAACTTATTGAGCAAGGAGAGATTGTTGCTCATGAGAAAGCAAAGGGTACCAAGGACTTAAAAGCAGAAGAAGCTGTCACTCTCGTTAAAGACACATTCAATCCAGCTCTTTTAAAAGAATGGCAAGCTTCCGAAAAACGCAAAGGTGTTCTAGAAGCAATTGCTGAGCAACTGGAATCATTCAACGAATCTAAAGAAGAAACTGAATAAGGCAGGTGAGTCTTTTGATTACTCCTGAAATCATTCAGAAAACAGCGAGTCATCTAGCTAATGTAGATCCCGCAGTATTGCAAATCTTCATTGATGAAGCCACGCTTGAGGTAGAGGACTTGGATATATCAGAGGGTAACAAAGAGCGGTTAGTCCGTCTTTATGCTACTCATCTAGCATCCTTAAAAGCTGAGAATATCAAAAGAGAAAAGTTAGATGGATTAGAGACTGAATATCATGCTCCTGTCGCTTCTGTAGCGCTTGAAAGCACATCTTATGGTCAAGAATACCAAAGGCTGTTTGATAAGCTCACAGAGAAGCCTAAGAGCTTAAATTTGATGGTGCTATAACATGGCTAGACGTAGGAATGGAGTTAATATTAGTACAAATGAAGATAACTTTGAGTCTGTAGTCAATGCCGTACGAGATTTAAGCCGCTATTCAGTTGAGGTCGGTATCTTTGCATCTGATGATTCTTTTTATGCCATGATTGCTAATGTGCATGAGTTCGGAATGAAGATTGAACCAAAGGGACAATTCTTAACTATTCCTAAACCAGCGGCAGAAGGGCGTAAAGCTTCTGAAATTCCCGGCTTGTTTCGTCCTAAAGGAAAAAACATTCTTGCTGTAAAGGATGGAGATGGAATTAAAATAATGTTTGTTCTTGTTGAGAGCGTGACGATTCCAGAACGCTCTTTTGTTCGTTCTACATTCGATGAAAATGAGTCCGATTGGGGACAGTTCATGGAAGGGATGATTGAGAAGGCTGTTTCTCTAGAAATGTCTGCAAGAACGCTATTTGAACACCTTGGTGCTCGTATAGCGGCAGATATTCAAGAGAAAATAACAACACTTCGAAGCCCCGAAAATGCCGGAATCACCAAAGAGAATAAAGGTTCATCAAATCCTTTAATGGATACAGGAGGCTTACGTTCTCGTGTAACGTGGAAGGTGGTCGAAGGGAATGCCTAAGACGATTAGCTTTAAACGAATGGTTGAAAAGAATGGCGTTCCTTTTGTAGCAATAGTCGAAGGGACTGAGGGTTATTACAATGATGCAGGCGATTGGGTTTCTCCTAGCGTTCCAGCACCCGAGAATCGTTTTGGCGTTATTCTTCCCTTATCTGACGATGACCTGAAGTACGATATTGGTGGTACTTACCCTACTCAAGACCGAAAACTTTACACATTAGATCCTCTTGAAAAAGGGCAAAAGATTCAATATAAAGGCGTTTCGTATACCGTCCAAACCTTTAAGGATTACACGGATTATACAGACGTCTTTATTTATGTCGCAAGGTGGGCTGAACAATGAATATTAGCCTGATTAAACAAATGATTGCTCGCATTAAGGGAGATACGGGCATTTCAATTATTAAAGGGAATACAACTGCTCCTAGACCCCCTCTACCTTATGGAGTATATAACATTACTTCTCCTTATATTAAAGGGCGAGGACGCGGAAGTATCACTCAATTTACACAGGATGACAAGACCTATGAGAAGAGAACGGCAGAATACAAGATGACTATATCGCTTACCTTCTTTGGTAAAGATGTTGAAACCACGATTGAGCTTGCAACAAGGGTTCATGACTGGTTTTTATTTTTGGGAGAATCTTTTATTCTTGAAAACAATCTGTCTGTTCGTCAAGTAGGAAATGTTCAAGATCGTACTACGTTTCTTGTTGAGCATTACGAATACAAACATGGATTTGATGTTCAAATTGCTGCAACTCAAGAACAAGTACGAGAGATTCAAGAAGCTATTGAAAATATTAATCTAGGAGGATAAAGCATGCCATTACAAGATGTGACAGTAACAATTGATATCTTGAAACCTGCTGCCTATATCGGTTTCGGTAAACCGCTTATTCTTGCTGAAAAGACAGGAACAAGCTTTCTCAAAAATTATAAGGAATTAGATGAAGTAAAAGTAGATTTTGCAGAGAGTACAACGGCATATGCGAAAGCTAAAGCTGTATTTGCTCAGAAGAATAGACCAGCTACCCTTTCTATTGCGTCTTATGATTCAGCGGGTAGCGATGTAGTGAGTGCGATGGAAGCTCTCGAGAAGTATTACGACGAGGATTGGGTTTTTGTTGTAACTTCAGATGCAGAATTGACAGATCAAATTGCTGTAGCGGATTTTGTGGAACAAAAGGGGTACAAAGTTTATGTAGCAATTACTGTTGATGAGCAGAGCCGAAATGCTTTTAAAGTGAAGGGATATGAGAGAACTATTGATTTTTATCACCTTATCACTGGGGAACATCCTGACGCTGCATTAATCGGAGAAGTAGCAAATCGTCCTGTTGGTTCCCAAACATGGAAGTTTAAAACTCTTGTTGGAATTACCCCAATTGATGTGACGAAAGAAGAACTTGACGCTATTCATGCGGATGGCGCCATTGCTTATGTAACGAAAGCAGGGATTCCTCAAACAAGTGAAGGTATTGTTGCAAGTGGTGAATATATCGATGTTATGCACGGTAAGGACTGGATTAAATTCAATATGGAAAGTCGTATTCAATCTGTTTTTGCTAATACGGATAAAGTTGTTTATAACAGCAATGGTATTAGCTTAATTGAAGCAGAAGTAACAACTGTTCTTCAGCAAGCATTCCAAAATGGGATTATCGATGCTGATGCTAGCGGAAATGCTCTTTACACAGTTACAACGAAGAGCCGTGAAGATATGTCCGTAGCAGATCGCGAAAAGCGTATTTACAACGGTATTTCATTCTCGTACACAGCTCAAGGAGCAATTCATGAATCAAATATTAAAGGCGAAATTTTATCAGTAGCATAAGGAGGGAAAATAAATGCCAACTTACGATCCGAAGTACGCAACACTGATTGTAGATGGACGTTATATTACAGGTTTTGATGAAGGGGCTATGTTTACAGCAGAAAAAGATGAAGATTTCTTCACTACAAAAGCTGATGCGCAAGGTGTACCAATTATTACAGAAAGCAATGACCCTTTTGGTACAATTGCAAGTACGCTTTCTCAGACATCTAGCTCATATGCTTATCTAAATGCATTAGCAAAGCGGAAGACACCCTTCCCTGTATGGGTTAATTACAACGATGGGGTTACTAAAGAGAAAGCTGGTGGTACACAAGCTCGTATTACTAAGACACCAAGTAAAGAGTTTGGAAATGAAGCGAGTGGGCGTGAATTCTCTTTCAAAGTTTTTGATTATACGGAAGAGTAATTGAATGGCTAAGAAAAAACGGAAGAACAAAATAAAAACTAATGAAGAGAGGCAGTCCAACTGGGTTGCCTCTTTAAATTTATATATCAAAGGAGAGAATTTTAAAATGGCTAAAATCGGAACTCAAAAAATCGTAGAAGTAGAAGGTATTGAATACACATTACAATTTCCAGGTCACAGAGAACAAACAAGAATTCAAGATCGTTGCGTAAATGAAAAAGGTACTATTTCTACTGAAAAAATGGCAGAGGAACTGTTTAAGCATGTCATTGTTAATCCTAAAGTAGATTGGGATTACTTTGATGGTAATGAAGAGAAGGGCATTGAGCCTACAGATGGATTTAACGAGCTATTTAAAGAAGCGTCTACCTTTCTTGGAGACGGAAAGTAAGGGTAAGGATAAAACCTCTTTACGTAAAGAAGTAGAAGACGAGTGGTGGTTTTGGCAACCTATTATAAACAAAGCCATCACTTTTACAGAAGCTTTACAGATGTCCAAAACCCAACTATTGAAAGTGAATATGGCTCTTGAAATTAAAGCAGAACGAGAAGAAGCTGCTATGAAAAAGAAAAAATAGATCTATAAAAAACTAGGAAAGGAGGAAGACATATGGCTCTAAGGGATTTGAGTATTAATGTTGGTATTAATGCTGATTCTTCACCGCTTGCAGATTTGAATCGACGGTTTGCCCAACTGAATAGTACAGTAAGAGGCGCAGACAGCAGTGTCCAGCAAGCATCGCGAAATATGGCTAATATGAACCGTGGTGTAATCAGACAAGCCACAGCTTTCAATAATGAACTCAATCGTCAGAATGATATTATTCGTCAACTTGCCCGTACTTCTGGTACTACTGCTACTCAAATGGCTAGTGACTGGCGAAGTATGAGTGTACAAATGCGTCGTGATTTGATTCAAAACCATAATGCGATGGCTGGATACCGTCAGCAGCTCATGGAAAATAGAAGCGAAATGATGAAGCTAGGTCGTCAGATGGGAAATTACGCTGGTTCTACGAATGACTTTATGAGTGAAGTTCGTCGCTTAGGAAAAGAGCATAAGAAAATCAACGACCAGATGATTAATAGCAATGTTGCTATGAGACAAAGCATGATTGAACAAGTTGCTACCATGAGTGCAATGAGCGGTCAAAGCGAGAAGATTTCTGCTAACTATGAGCGTATGGGAAACACTTTTTATAACGTCAATCGACCTTTACTATCTGTTACAAGTAACCTTGAGCGTATGGCTCGTAATGGTAATGCCGCTCAATTGGCTTTACAAACATTGGGACCGAACGCGAGTATGAAAGAGCTCATGGATATGACGAACATGATTAATCAAGGTATTATGCGCCAGCAAATGCTCTTAATGGTCATGGGTACAGCGTGGATTGGATTCACTGCCATTCTAGCAAATGCCGCGCTTGGACCTGACCCCGCTGAGGTACGAGCCCAACAAGCAGAACTAACAGAGGCTTATACAAAAGAGTGGCAAAAACGAGTTGATGAAATTGCTCATTTTGTAAATATCTTTGAACAAGTATCTGTTCCAAAGGTTTCAAAAACAGATGTCATGAATGCTTTGCAAAGTCAACTAGATGCTATGAAGACATTCCGTTCTA
This sequence comes from Priestia filamentosa, assembly GCF_900177535.1. Taxonomy (NCBI): domain Bacteria; kingdom Bacillati; phylum Bacillota; class Bacilli; order Caryophanales; family Bacillaceae; genus Priestia; species Priestia filamentosa. The sequence goes on along the minus strand of NZ_FXAJ01000002.1, from coordinate 797,877 downwards.
GCCTTCAAAGTCTGACTCAAAAGGGTGTCGATCAAGGGCTAATTCAGGAGTTGCAAAAAGCTGGTCCTGCCGCTGCTACTGAAATTAAGAGGATTGACCAAATGAGTCGTCCAGAACTTGATAAGTACGTAGGTATGTGGCGTGAAAAGATGCAATTGGCTAGAACTCAAGCAACAGATGAGCTATCCCAACTTAAACAAGATACAGATAAGCAAATTAAGTCACTTCAAGACAGCTTAAAACCTTTAGGGATTGCTTGGGAAGAATTTAAGAACACCTGGGCAGTAGCTCTTGCTCCTTTCGTGGATTTTTGGGGTCAAATTGCTTCCTACGTGGTTAGAGCAGGAACAATGGTTGGTCGATTCGTTCAGAAATTAAATGAAATCAGTCCGTGGATCACTAAGATTGCGGGTATGTTTATATATTTGACAACTACTTTCATTGTTCTTTTATCACCTCTAGCTGTAGGAATTGGCTTACTCGGCGGAATGTCTGCTGCTTTTTCTGCTCTTTGGATGATTATTGGTCCATTTGTTGTTGGGTTAGCTTCTGTAGCAGGTACAGCTATGTTAGTTGCAGGAGGTCTTATAGCTTTAGGAGCAGCGCTTTATTTAGCTTGGACACGCTCTGAAACATTTAGAAATATAGTAATTTCAGGGTGGCAAGCGATTAAAAATGCTGCGCTAGCAGTATGGGGATTCTTGAAACCTTATATTATGCAAGCCATTTCTGCTGTGCAAACTTTTGTACAACAAAAAATGCAACAACTCCAAACCTTTTGGGACCAAAACGGTCAGCAAATTCTTCAGGCGGCACAAAATATCTGGGGTTTCATTAGTACAATCATAGGTGGAGCCGTTCGTGGTATTTGGTCAGTGATGCAGTTCATTTGGCCGTTGGTGGTTATGTTAATCCAATCCGTTTGGAACAACATAAAAGGCATCATAAATGGAGCTCTAAATATCATTATGGGGCTAGTGAAAGTTTTCGCTGGTCTTTTTACTGGTGACTTCTCGAAAATGTGGGAAGGGATTAAACAAATCTTTTTCGGAGCCATCCAGGTTGCTTGGAACTATGTAAACTTACTCTTGTTTGGGAAAATCTTAAGTGCTGGAAGAATCTTTGTTGTTGGATTCCGTGATGTATTAGTTGGAATGTGGACTTTCTTAAAGAATCTCTTCTTTGGAAGTGTAAACGCAGTCCGAAATACGGTGCAATCAGGGTTTACCGCTATGAAATTAGTAGGAGAAACCTTGATGTCAGGTTTTAAGAATGCGGTAACTGGAATCTGGACCGCTATGCATGGTAGCATATCGGGAATTCTAGGTCGAATCGGTACAGCAATTAAAACCGCTTGGACTACAGTACGTTCTGAAATGTCTTCTCTGCTAGGAATGATTAAAAAAGATGTATCTGACGTTTTTGAGAAAATTGTTGGTGCCGCAAAAGATTTACCTGGAAAAATGGGTGCCGGTATCAAAGCAATGGCTGGTGGTGTAGGAGAAGGTTTATCAGCACTCGGAAACAAAATTTTTAGCGGTTTTGGAAAGATTGTTAATGGTGCTATCAAAGGTCTAAACTGGGTGCTTGGGAAAATTGGAGTGGATACAGTAATCAAAGAATGGCCTGTTCCTAAGTATGCAAAAGGAACAAACTTTCACCCTGGTGGTCCAGCTATCTTAGGTGATGGTGGTGGACCTGAATTGTATCGTACACCAGCGGGACAAGTTGGAATGTCACCTGGAACTGATACATTGATGAACCTCCCACGGGGTACTCAAATTCTTTCTCATAAACAGACACAAGCTCTTATGAATAGTGGAATGCCAGCTTATGCTAAAGGGAATACCACAATCAATAACTTCATGAATGGAGTGCAGAACACAGCGAATGCCGCTTGGCAGGGTACCAAAAATACAGCGAATGCCGCTTGGCAAGGAACAAAAAACGTAGCTAGTGATGCTTGGGAAGGTACCAAGAATGCTGCAGGAGCAATCAAAGATTTAGCAATCGATGTTTGGGAGTATGCTTCTAATCCAGGCGAGCTAATGAGCAAAGTGTTTAATGAACTAGGTGTAACGTTCCCTAATATCGGTGGCGCTTGGAAAGATATTGGTCCCGGATCTGTTAAGTACATCAGAGGAAAGATGGCTACTTACGTAAAGCAACAATTTGATGCTTTTGGAGGAGCGGCCGGGGGTGGATATTCTTTCCCTAGTATATTCCGTAAAACAAGTAACTTTGGTATGCGTAACGGCAAAATGCATAAAGGCATTGATCTAGCCGCTCCGGCTGGTACACCAATTCCTTCTCAAAGCGCAGGTCCTGTTATTTATGCAGGATTTGGGAAGCGTGGAAGTGGGTTAATTACCATAGCCCACATTATCTTTTGATAATCAAACCACATTAAAAAATATAAAATCTCTCTAATTCGGGGAAAATCTCACAGAGACAATCCCGAGCCAAGCGTTAGACAAGATATCTATATAATATAATAAAAAGGGGGTGAAAATAGTGCACGGATATATTTATAAAATAATCAACAAAGTAAACCGAAAAATATATATAGGACAAACGAATGACCTTAACAGAAGAAGACGGGAACACATGGGAGAACTAGCCAGAGGAGAACATACCAATCAATACCTTCAAAATTCGTTTAACGTTTATGGAGCAGATAATTTCTCAATTGAAATTTTAGAAACTTGCTCTATCGAAATCTTAGATCAAAGGGAGCGTTATTGGATTGAGCACCTTGATTCTTGCAATAAAGAAAAAGGATATAATCTCTCAGCGGGTGGGAATGCTTTGAGAGGTCCAGAGAATCCTTTCTATGGTGCGAAACATACAGAAGAAACAAGAATTAAAATGAGTAAATCAAGAAAAGGCAAATACGCTGGCTCAGAAAATCACTTTTTTGGCATCAGTATGGCAGGAGTGGAGAACCCCTTTTACGGAAAAACACACTCTGAAGAAACAAAGAAAAGATGGAGTGAGCAAAGAAAAGGTTTGTTTGCAGGAGAAAAGAACTTCTTTTACGGAAAGAGTTTTAAAGGAGAGGCACATCCACGATTTGGGATAAATCACACAGAAGAGTCGAAGGCGAAGATGCGTGAAAATGCTCATGGCAAAAAACTTAGTGATTCAGACACGGAAAAAATTATTCTCCGATTGCTTAACACTGACGCTAGCATTCAAGAAATAGCAGAAGAATACAATGTAACAAAAACACTTGTGTCTGCTATTAAAAACAACAGAAAACAAAAACATGTTTTACCTCATCTAAGAGAACAACTAAAAGCAATAAATATGTTTGAAAGAAGATCGAGAAAACAAAAAGCAAAAATCTTGTCTAACGAAGGTGTAACGACTATCGAAAGCCGGCAGTTGCCGAGTGAGTAGAGTAGAACGCAAGCGATTGGCGTTCGAAACGGGAGGGCGGTTAAAAGCCGCAAGATATAGTCTAGACTGTATGGCGACATACAGCAGCACAAGAGGCTGGCTTTAGTCTAGCGAACTAAAGTTAATAAATCGATGGTGGCTACGGAAATGTAGTCCATGTTGGCTCTAAAAGTGGTCTTTCTTATCTTTATGGTCATAACACTCGAAACCTTGTTGAAACCGGTGATATGGTTCAAAAAGGGCAAATTATCGGTACTGTAGGGAACACAGGCGACTCGAGAGGTAACCATCTGCATTTTGAAATCCGCCAAGGGAATAAAGCGATGAATCCGGATGGTTTCGGTGGTGCGTTTGGCGGAGCAAGCGGAGCGGGTGGAAATGTTAAGGCTTGGATTCAACAAGCCATTACTGCTACAGGTGTTCCTCGCACATGGGCAAGCGCTTTGGAAACGATTGCAATGAAAGAAAGTAATGGTAACCCTAGAGCTTATAATGGTTGGGATATTAACGCAAAACGCGGCATAGCATCACGCGGTCTTATGCAGACAATCCCACCAACATTTAATGCTTATAAGCAAAAAGGCATGAACGATATTTTTAATCCAGTTCATAACGCTGCTGCCGCAATCAACTACATTAAAGCAAGATATGGCACGGTATTTAATACACCAGGAATTAAGAGTATGGCTCGTGGTGGTCCGTATAAAGGATACGCAAAAGGTACGAATGGTCCTTTATCTCATTCGCAATGGGCTTGGGTTGGTGAACAAGGTCCAGAACTTATGAGACTAAATAGAGGAACTGAGATATTTAGTCATCCAGATAGTATGGATATGATTTCTGGTCGATATAATCCGTCAGATAGTACATCAAGCTCTTCAGAAGATACTTACAATCCGTCAAACAGTTCTGTTTCTTCGTCTGGTGGTAAAGAAGTCAATATTAATTACAGCCCAACAGTGAATGTCAATGTATCAGGTGCAAGTGACGATACAAACCAACAGGTCAAAGAACAAGTTCAAAAAGCATTGGACGAGCAATATCAAAAGCTACTAGCTCTCTTTAAGTCAGGGGAGGAATATTAATGGCAAAGCTAGGTAAGATTAATCTCTTTATTGAGAAAGAAAGTGATTCTAGCTCTGTGGATGCAACATCTTATCCAGTGGAGCAAGGAGTCCCTCTCAGTGATCATGTAGAAGAAAAGCCGGACGAGTTTTCCTTGTCCGGTTATATTATTGGTTCTAACTATAAAGCGGATAAAGAATACTTAAAGCAAGAAATGAAAAAAGGGACCTTAATGACCTATGTTGGGCGAAATATTGCGAAGAACGTCATTATTTTGAGTCTTGACGGTGACCAAGATGCCACTATTGTAAATGGTAGTTCCATTTCAATTAAACTAAGAACCATCCGGATTGCTTCTACTCCTTGGGTTAAGGTGCAAAATAGCGGACAGAAAAAACCCGTGAATCCTTCTACAAAACCTAAAGCCGTTTATCATTTGGTTAAGAAAGGCGATACGTATTGGGGATGTTGGAAAAAGTATGGTACTTCTATCTCGCAATTAAGAGCATGGAATAAGTATCCTGATCGTAGAATTCCCATTGGTGTGAAATTGAGGGTGAAATAATGAGAGATTACGTACTAATTGAAAAAAATCGTTTACCTGAACGATTTGAAATGAATCTAGCGGGAGATACGTTTGTCTTTCAATTTAACTACAACAAGACCTATGATTTTTTCACAGTAGATTTATATGATTACAAACAAAACCCGCTCGTTATTGGGGAAAAGCTGGTGCTAGGCGTTCCTTTATGGTCAGATTTAGTCTCTGATAACCTCCCTGCTCCCACTCTTATTCCTATGGATGAGTCAGGGAATACGGAGCGGATAACATTTGATAACTTCATGGTGACTACCTTCCTTTTTGTTGACGATGTAGCACCAACACAAGAGGAACCAAGCTTGGAGAGTGATACGTAGTGACAAATGAATTATTTGGCCGCGTTATTAAAGTGCATATCGAAGGAGATTACAAAGCGGATTTCACGAATGATAAGTTTCATATTGAATTTGAATCTCCCTTTGATGATGATGAGAAGCCAAATGAAACCAAGATTATGATTTATAACTTATCAACTAACTCCATTTCCCGTATTAAAAAAGGAGCTAATCTTACACTCCAAGCGGGTTATCGTTCTGATTATGGAGTGATTACCGAGGGAACCATTGATCGTACTTTAACGGAGCAAGATGGAGTAGATAAGGTGACAAACATTTACTTATTAGAGGGGAAAGACTATTCAGAGGTAGAGGTGACCGCTGAAACCTCAACTAATGTAGGTTCAGAATTACGAATTGCTTTTAAAGCAGGAACAAAAGCCTCTGTTATTATCCGTACATTAGTAAAGGATCTAGGCTTCCAAATTGCTGAGATGAAGTTACCTACAGATAAGACCTATTCCAATGGATACACGGCAACAGGACAAATTTTAAACAATCTAACAGAAGTCGTAAAAGATTGTGGCGCTTCTATGTACTGGAGGCGAGGGAAGATGATTATCCGCTCTATTAAAGAAGGTGATGATGAGCGATTTGTACTTGAATCCAGTACAGGTTTAACGGAATCCCCTGAACCTTTTGAAGAAGAGGATGCAAAAGGATTTAACGTAAAATCTTTGCTGCAACATCGTATAACAACTGCTTCTATCATTGAATTAAAGAGTAGAACGGCTAATGGGAAGTATCGTGCTAAAAAAGGAAAGCATGTTGCAACCGGTTCTGAGTTTCGTACAGAAGTGCAGGTGATTTAATGGCTTATGATGATAAGTTCTTTTCGGAGCTTACAAGATCCGTAGGTTTGCAGATTTACGTGTCCGCTCCTGCTAGAGTAGCCAAAGTATATGGTTATAAAGCGGATATTAAACCGCTATTTAAAGTTAAGAAAAAAGATGGTTCGTTAGTGGAACATGCTCTGGTTCTAGGAGCTCACATTTTAAAACATGTAGGTACAGTAAACGTGGGTGATGTTGTACATGTAAACTTTACTGATCGTGCTTTAGACAATCTACGAAACAATCAAACCTTTGATCCAGGCTTCACTCGTATTCACAGTATGAACGATGCTGTTATCGTAGGGGTTTATCAAGTATAGGAGGTGTAGAATGCTTGCTCCTAAGTTAAGAGATGGCGATTTAGTCATTGAAGATAACAATTTAATTATGGTTGATGAAGATGAAGAACTTGCTCAATCCGTTACATCTGTACTCCAGACACGGAAAGGCGAGTTCTTTTTAAATGAAGAACACGGTATGTCATTCGATAACATCTTAGGTAAGGTAGCGGACCAAGCGGCAACACGAGATGACATCATAGAAGCTGTTTCTAAAGAAGAAAGAATCCGCTTCGTTACAGATATTTCTTTTTCAGATAATCCTAAGACTCGTATCCGAGAGGTCAAGATGACGCTTGAAAAAGAGGATGGAGCCGAATTGGAGTTAGAGGAAGTGGTAATCGGTGCTTGATAAGAATGGGTTTCACCGTAAAACCTATCAGGATTTATTAGAAGATATGCAGAACAGAGCTAGAGGGTTGTTTGGTGAAAACATCAATGTATCCGTTAGGAGTCCTCTAGGCATCATTATTACGCTTTTTGCTTGGTTCCTTTCTCTAGGGTGGGAATTAGCTGAGAAGGTCTATAATTCAGGATTTGTAAGTAAATCGGAGGGCGTTCAACTAGATAGACTCTCCACTATCCAAGGATTATCACGAGAGCCCGCTGCTGAATCCTATGTCTCTCTTGTTTTTACAGGGAATGCGGGGTTTACGATACCTGAGCAGACTCAATTCTCTACAGAAAACGATGTGTACTTTTATCTAATCGAAAATGTAACGTTAGACAGTCAGGGAAACGGCTCAGGAAACGCTGTATCGGTCGAGAAAGGTCTTCATACCAACGTAGGGGCTAATACCATTACCGTACTTGCCGAACCGCTAGAAGAGATTATTAGCGTGAATAATCCAGAAGCGGCAACAGGTGGGCGCTCTCTTGAAACGGACGCTGAATTTAGAGCTCGTATTATTAGCTCTGCTGCTGGTGGAGGAAAAGCTACCATTTCCGCTATCTCTTCCGCTCTTACTCAAACAAGTGGGGTTCAGGCTTCTAACATCGTGATTAATAACAAATTAGAAGCAGATGCAGAAGGTAATCCACCGAAATCTGTCCATGCTTATGTATTAGGAGGAACGAAAGAGGCCATTGCAACTTCTTTATTTAACTCCGTAGCGGCCGGAATAGAAACCGTAGGGCAAGAGGTTGTGATGGTAGAGGATTTAAGTGGAGTGAGTCATGAAGTCCGCTTTGATTATGCAGTTGAAAAGAAAATACAGATTCAATTAACCCTTCAAACAGATGCTACTTTCCCTGTAGATGGAGAGGTACAGATTAAGGACAACCTCATTCAATCTATCGGTGGAGTAGATAGTAACGGCACAACGTGGATAGGAAACAAGATGGGACAAGATATTATCTATTCTAAGCTATTTAGCCAAATTTATAAGGTAACAGGAATTGAAGATGCGACCCTTCTTATTGGAGTTCAAGGAGGAACACTTGGTACTTCTAACGTGCCTATTGGATCACGCGAAGTATCGCAAACGGATGTTGCGTCTGTTGAGGTGATTCTCGCATGATTCAAGATTGGTTAAGCAAGCTGACGGATATCTTTAAGAAAAGCAAAGACTCAAATATAGGAAAGATCTTTACTCTTGTAGACGAGGAGATTAACCAAATTAAGAGCGCTCTTATCAAAACTGAAGAGTGGAGAGACTTGTATAAAGCGGAAGGTACAACCCTTGATTTAATGGGGGAGAATTTAAATCAACCAAGGGGACAAACGTCAGATGAAATTTATCGTGTTCTTATTCGAGGAAAATCCGCTCTTAATCTAGCAGATGGGACCCTGAATAAGGTGATTGAGGTTTTGTCTCTCACTCTCGATTGTGAACCTTCTGAAATTGAAATAAAGACTTTAAAAGAAACAGGGGATAATGAACCCGCTGCTCTTATGATTACAAAGGCCCCCCTTGAAGCCTTGAACCGTGTAGGAATGAGCCCTCAACAGTTTGCTCAATTAGCTCAAAAAACGGTAGCGGGAGGCATTCGTGTAGCGCTTGTAAATTTACAAGGTTCGTTCCGCTTATCTATAGATCCAAACCAACTGGAACAGGGTCCTGATGGCTTCTCAAGTGATGGGACAGATGGGGGAACACTTGGTGGAGTTTATTCTCCCCAAAAAGAAGATGTTTTACCTATTTAGTTATGGCTAATGAGGGGAGGTGAATACCTTGTCGAAAGATATTAATGTGGATATTGAGAATAAACGGAATAACAAGTTGAGTCTAGAAGGGTTTGAGGTCATTCCTTTATTAGATAATCAACATGTAATTAGTGAAACGTACAAACTGAATCAAGATCGAGACTTTGATACAGCTAGCGGAGTCGAGCTGTTCTTTTTTTATTTATTCGGTCTCTCATATCGTGTAGAAAAAGTATGAACAATGAATGTAAGGAGATGATTATATGTCAAATTTTCCTTTAGCAGAGCTATTTGGATATTTTAATAAAGATGGTTCACGTGCACTAAGAGTATTAGGAGAAATGCAAATGGCAGGAAGTAATGTTGAACAGCAACTTACGGAAAAGGATGCAGTATCTGGAAAATTAACATTCTCTAAGAATCTTTCTTCTATCGGTATTTACAATACGGACCAAGAGAATGCAGGAGTATTTAACGTCAATGGGATTGATATTCACGTTCCTGCCGGTGAATCATTTGAAGCGAATATAGGGGGCACTCCAAAAGCTATAGTTCAGGTGAGTGGTGCTGCTACTTACATCGTAACCCGCTATGTATAGGAGGTTCTTAAATGGGATATGGAAATAAAAACAACCCTCTTATAAAAATCGATAACACAGAGATTAGAGAGGCTTTAGAAAATACAAACTTAGAAATATCACAGGCCCTAGTGAATGCAGGTGGAGAAGAATTTAACACATTAAAGGAAATGTTAGATGATAAAGATTTTAAAATTGATGTTTTATCGAGTGTAGGTATAAATATTGAAAGTTTCCCTAGAATTACACCTGAAGCTAATGATAATGGTCGATTCATGAGGGCTCATGATTCTTTAGTAGATGGTGGAAAGTTATTTATTCCAAATCAGATTTACACAGTAAATTCTCTCACCTTTACAAAAACCATTAATATCGTTGGAAGCTTTGGGATCTTAAAATTAGCCGATGGAACAACATCAAGCGACTATATTTTATCACTTAAAGGGGATTACTCAACTATTGAAGGGGTATGGTTTGACGGAAATAAGGCTAATACAGCGAGTAATACAGGAAGAGCTGAGGGTTTACGTTTAGAAGGTAACTATTGTACTGTCCATCGTTGTATATCAAGAGACACGCTAGATAATGGATATGGACATACCTTTGTAAATATGGGAAAGTACAATGTCTTTGACACATGTGTTAGTTATAATGCTGGATATGCTGCTTTTGCTAATGTCTCAGGAGATTATCTAACTATACGTAAGTGCCAAGCCTTTAACTTTAGAATTAAAGGGTTTAAACACAACGGTAATGCTAATTTAGTGGTATTGGATGATTTTTATGGAGAGACGAACACTACAGATCCAGCTGCAGATGGTATTTTATTTGATTCAGGGGAAGGAAATACATTAGCTGTTGCTAAAGTAATAAAGTGTACGGTTAAAGGAACTGTAGGTTCAAATAGTTTAAAATGTGAATTTGTTGATAGTGTTATTATTGAGAATTCTGAACTATTAGGAACTGGCAGTACCTATGGTATAAACTTTCAAGAGTCAGTAAAAGAAGTGGTTATGAAAGATGTAAAATTGAATGGTTACATGCGAGTTATGGAAAAAAATAACCAACTTGTTATGAAGAATGTAAGGATTATAAGTGATTCATCCAAAACAGAAAACATTGATTACCGAGGAAAGGAATTAATTGTTGATGGTTTATATCTAGAAGGGGCTCAAAACGGCATTAGGTTAGAGGCTTTACATGCTTCAGGAATTCAAACTGTAACTATTGACAACATCGAATTAAACGCTACTACCTCTACCTCTAAAATGTTTAGATCTATTAGTTTTCTTGGTGCAGATCATATTACCTTAAAAAAATATAAGATTACAAATGGGGATACCAGTATTTTTTCTGGATTGACAGGTGTTAGTGCTAACGACAAGCAAATCCAAAGGTCTCCAAGAATCTTTTATCATAATAATATACCCACTACTGGAATATATAAGGCGGGAGATATTATATATAAACCTACTCCAACTATCTCTGGAGATGCAGGTAGTAAAGTGGTTCTCCATGGGTGGCGTAGATTAACTGATGGCTCCACTCATGTGCTAAACACTGATTGGGTAGAGATGAGAATGCCTATAGGAATTTAATTTTTTAAATACTTCCCACAAAGTATATCTTTTAGTATAAAATGGTACTAACATACTAAAAATTGGAGTGTTGGGACGATGCTAAAAACAGTCGGGAAAATAGTAGTAGCTTGTTTTTTACTATGTGCAATAGTGCTTTCAGTTAATCATTATTTCATTCAGCCAAAAGAAAATGCTTCGGAAGAAAAACAACATAAAGAAAAACCTGTTTCAGAAGAAGCTAAAGACACCACAAAATCCGATGTGAAAACAGAATCTAAAAGTGTTGAGCAAATTGAAGCAGAGGATGAATTAATGTATCAGGAGTACCAAATGAAACAAGGGGTTGAAAACCAAGAAGCATTAAATGCAGCGCTAAGTGAATATGATCGTACTCATTAATAAAAATAGAGGTTGATTATATGGATGATAATATTAGACTTATGTTACCCCCATATTTGCAAGAGTTGGGTTACTGTAATGTGAAATCAATACAATTGTTTAGTGAAAAATGTTTTGAAAAGGGTCCTGGTAATTGGCATCCTTATTTTGTTGAGTGGAGAGGGATATTTGATTATTTAGCTTGTGTGGAATATGCCTATCAAAGTATTAATCAACTGCCGAAAGGTGTTAAAATCTTAGAAGATTATAATTTAAATCAGGTTCAAGCCAAATATCATTCAGCTTCATTAGTATTTTTTTTAAAGGCAACATTGGACAATATTGCAGTCTGGTTAAAGAAACAGTACTCCTTAACAGTTAACGGTGCAAACATTTCATTGAGTAAAGAATTATTCCAAAATCGGATTGTACTAGCTAACCCTTCTTATCAACAATTTTTTGATAAGTATAAGGAGTTTTTAGGAATGTTAGACAAATATCGAATGGAATGGATACACCGTATTATTGGTGGTGCAGTTATAGGTGGAGATAAAAGACCAGGTGATCCCAGCTTAACAGACGATAATATAGGAATAATTGTACCAATGGGAGCGTCATTGAATTTCTCTTCAAGTGATATTGAAGGATTACACAAGAAAATCGAAGAGGTTAAAGAAAGAAACGATGGTGAGTATCTCTATAAGGTAGAAGATTTCATATGTTTATTTGTAAATGAAACTAAAAAAATGATATTTGATATTCTTGAATTATCTTTGCCATTGTTTGAGGAAAAAAGTTACTAAGCTTATAACTTTATAAATTTAAGTAAAATGTAGAGGAAAGAGGACTCGATAGTAGTTCTCTTTTTTTCTGTATTAAAAATAGATAAGGAGTGATAATGTGCCTTTCACAGCACCTTTACCAATATGGAACAATCCAGGTCAAAAACCACCAGACAGCACTATAGAACGCGGTTGGGGAGCGGGAGAATATCCTCCCGCTGATTGGTTTAACTGGCAATGGTATACGACATATAAAGCAATTGAAGAAATACAAAATCTAGCAGCAACGACAACTGAACTAGCTAACCATACAAATCGAAAAGATAATCCTCACCAAGTCACAAGCCAACAAGTGACCGCTGTTGCTGCAATAGATGGGACAGTAAGTGGGGATTCTTATCCGACAGGTTTGACTGTTTTTGATGCTACAAATTTAACAGGCTATCCTACATTGTTTGGAACTGTTGTGACGAGTAAGATCAACAATTCCCGCATGTCTCAATGGTTTTTTGAACATGCCTTTAATGATACTCAAGTTGGTGTATACCTTCGACATTGGCATACAACACCCGCTAGATGGACTTCTTGGGTGAGAATTGAAACAACTGAAGGTGCTGAAGCGAAAGTAAATACACATGCCAACAAAAAGGATAATCCTCATAGTGTAACAGCAGAGCAAGTAGGAGCTTATTCTAAAGCAGAATCTGACAACAAGTATGAAACGCCTACGGGTGCTCAAACTAAAGCCAATCAAGCAGAAACAAAGGCTAAATCTTATGTAGATGGAAAAGTAAAAGGTGAAAAAATTCAGTTCGGTAAAGTGACAGTAACAATTCCAGGAAACTCTATAAAAACAACGACTGTTACTTTTCCAGAAGGGTTTTCTGCTTTTCCTGTAGTTACAGCAAGTATAAACAACAGTGTTTCTCCAGATAAGTATCCTGCGCCTACCATTGGAGTAGTAACTACAACTTCTTTTCAAATCACAGGGCAAAATACATCAAGCGGTGCAATAGTCTTCGATTACGGGTGGATTGCAATGGGATAGAAAGGGAGCGGTCAAATGATTAGCTATATTGACGTTATTGGGGAAAAGGAGACAACTTTCTATACATTTGATATTCGAATTGAAAAGAATAACATTATTGTTTCTTCCGGGGAGTATTACAACCAAGAGAAATTAATATTCAGTACAACCAAGGAAACTGTTTTAACGGTTCCAGAAGCAGGATCTTATCAGATTTGGATTTATCCAGACGGCATCAAATTAGTTAAAGGAGTTAATACAAGAAGTGACTATATCAATATCCTCTCTTATTTCGATGTCCCTGAAGAAGCTTCATCAACTGAATCGTTAAGGGTTAGATGTATCAGAACTATATTAAGAGATTAAATGACACATAGGTGTCTTTTTTTATGGATAAAAAGGGGTGATGCCTATTGAAGAATCATCAAGTCAAGACAGAATAAATGGGCAACCAAAATCTTATTTAGGGGGAATATCCATGTCACAGGTAGCGGAGGGAGTCCCAGTGAATTCTTATGAGAAAGAGCTTGTAGAGATGAAGAATGATATTAAAACGCTAGAAAAAGAAGTAAGTGAATTAAAAAGTACAACCATCCGTCATGATGAACAAATTTCAGCTATTAACCGAACACTTGAAAGTATTAATGAAAACACTACGTGGATTAAACGAACCATTACAGCATCCATCATTGGAGCAATTTCAACAGGGGCAATTGGTGTCTTGTTTGCAGTATTAACTCAACAATAAAGGGAGGAAACAAAAATGAATAAAAAAATCGACAAGGGTACGTTAATTCGTACTCTTTTATTATTTGTAGCTTTAATTAACCAAACATTAGCTTTATTAGGATTTACGGAAATTCCAATTGGTGAGGAAGAGATTACAAGTACAGTTGATTTAGCGTATTTATTAGGTTCCATGATCTTCACAATCGTAACTTCACTTGTAGCTTGGTGGAAAAACAATGATGTTACACGAAAAGCACGAGCCAGAAGAGTTAAGGAGGAGAAATAATATGACTATTCCAGTAAGACAGAAACTTGTTTCTTCAAGTAAGTATAAGATTAAATGTCCACATGTTATGAACCCATCGTATATCACTTTCCATAACACAGCGAATGACGCAAGTGCAGAAAACGAAGTAACGTATATGAACAGTAATAACAATTCTGTTTCCTACCACTTTGCTGTGGATGATAAAGAAGTTGTACAAGCTGTACCTCTCAATCGTAATGCTTGGCATTGTGGTGATGGATCAGGAGCTAAGTCTGGAAACAGAACATCTATTGGTGTAGAAATTTGCTATAGCAAAAGTGGTGGAGAACGTTATCGAAAAGCTGAAGAATTAGGTATTAAATTCATTGCTCAGTTATTGCATGAGAGAGGTTGGGGTGTATCTCGAGTAAAACGGCATCAACAATGGAGCGGAAAATACTGTCCTCATCTTGTTTTGCAAGAAGGACGATGGAATGAAGTTCTGCAACGTATTCAGAATGAATTGGATGCTCTACGAGGTAAGGTTGTCGAAACGCCAGTAACTCAATCAGGTCCCTCATCTTCCATCGCTCCTACTTTACTCAAACGTGGTGATGCAGGAACTTATGTAAAAGGGCTCCAAGGAAAGCTTCAATCATTAGGTTTTAACATTGGTAAGTATGGAATTGATGGACAATACGGACCATCCACAGAAACAGCTGTAAAGGCTTTTCAAAAGAAATATGGCTTAGCCGCTGATGGAATCGCTGGAACACTTACATTAAACAAATTAGAGCAAGTATACAAAGCAGCACAACAACCAAAAGAAAAACCTGTAACACCACCTAAAAAGGAGGAACCAAAAGTGGAAACAAGTAAATTACCGGTTTCAGAACAATTCAAAGAGGAGGTAAAAGAAGCGGTCGAAAGAGGTATTACAAATGGTTCTCGCCCTCAAGATCTTGCTAAGCGTGAGGAAGTCATGGTCATGGTTAAAAGAGCTGGAGAGTTCCAATCGTATCAAACAAATGAATTAGCTAAGACGTTTATAGAAGTAAAAGATAAGCTTCCGCTCCAAAAACCTGATCACTGGGAAGAGAAGTTAAAGAGCGGTGATATAACGCCACAAGAAGTCATTTACTTGATGGCACAACTTACATTACGTTCTTTTAAATAGATAGCGTATACTAAGGAATGACATTGGCCTTATCAACCATTGTTATACCCACAATCAAAAGCCTCCTTCTCTGTGTGAGTAGGGGGCTTTTGGTGTTATCGCAGTAAGGACAAAAACAGGAGGTTGAAATCTGAATAAGTCCTTGTTCATATTATGAAATATTTATTTATTTTATATACATGTTAACACAGTTGTTTCTATCTCATTATATACTATGGAAAGAGGTATTTCTCTTTATCCCAACTTAGTTTTCTAGATATTTACTCTTACCCTCTTTTTATCGTGAGAGGGTTCTTTTTTTATTTCCTATTCATTAAATAAAAAACCGCTCATTACGAGCGGGCCATTTTTTTACTTTTACTATGAAGAGGAGCAGTAGCAAATTGGAATTTCATCCATGGGAGGTGAAGTGAAGATTCCCTACTACCACCTTTATATACTATGTAATAACCTATAAAATGTGTGCCTAGAAGATTTATCAAAAGTTACGAGTGCAGAACTTTCAAATGATATGCTTGTTCAACAATTTAAATGGGATTTCTCCCTAGAGAGTTAAAACTTTACCAATAATGATTAAAAGTATAAAGTTTTATTGAGAAAGTAACCCCTTTCTCCAATATTCAGCACGTATTAAAACCCCTGCTCATTGCGAGTAGGGGCTTTTTTATCTTCTTATAAAGAAAAAACATGCTGTAAAGTCTACACTTATATTATGACCTAGGGATCCTTTTTCTATGCATCCTTGTCACAACTTATTGTCCATCTTTATATAATGGGGTAAGGGGATATATTTTGTTATCCTTTCGAGGTCTATCTATTCGTATTTGTATGTATTAAATACACAAAAGCCCTCACTCGACAAAGTAAAGGGCTTTTGTTTTTGCAAAAGGGGTATTATTGCAACTAAAACGGATAATAAGAGAAGGTATTTATAGTATGGTGGAGTTAAAGAGATTTTATTCAAATGAATCATATATATTAAATTAATTTATATAATGTATGGAAGATGAAATACCTTTTGGATATTTATCCATATGGTATTTTCGTTTTGTATATCCCTAATAATGGAAAACTCTTACTCAAATGAGTAGGAGGTTTCTTTTTTTTATCCCAATAAGTGGAATACCTTGTTGCAGGTACCTGTTTATAATATAAGTCATGTATCCATTTTCAATTCATTACGGACAACTTTTATTTTATTTCATATAATAGAGTGAATGAGAGAAATCTTATTCAAATTTACTAGACATCTATTCCTATCCCCTCTGTTAATAAACAGAGGTTTTTTCATGCGATTGAGAATGAAAAACAATATTCCAGTACATAATACCAAATGTCGATTTCCTCTACTTTACCTCATGTGGAAAAGACTAATATTACGAAAAAGCCCTTCTCTTAAGAGAGGGGCTTTTTATGCCATAAAGAATAAAACAGTAAGCATTGTACATGATACAAATGTATGGCTGTATGGCTGTACATTTCTTCTCGCATGAAGTAGGCGAAACCTCAAAGGGCCCTTATCCAAGTGGATAAGGGCTTTTTACATGTTCCAGAAATCATCTACTTTAATATTAGGATCAATATTTCTAAGAGCTTTTAAAATCTTTGCCATCGTTTTCTGAGTTGGAGCATGCTTCCCGTCGGCTTGACACAGTTCACTAACAGTTGACCGACTAACTTTAGAATTATTAGCAAGCCATTGTTGAGAAACGCCTCTTTTGTCTAACCATTCACCTAATTTACTTCGCTTTTTCCCTAGTCCAAACATTAGTTTATCACCTCTTTAATACCTCTAACTTGTCCGGAAATCCGAAGTTTTATGCAAATCTGTAGAAAAGTTCGGAATAATGACCAAGCTGAATGAAATACCCTTTACTATACCAACAAAAAACCCTTTCAAGTTGCATTTCAAATAGCTGTTCAAATGTCGTTCTATATGTCGTTTCAATACTTCCTTTCTAAAATCCTGCTCAGACATTCTAAAAGACATTTAAACCCTTATAGCGGAGCTTCTCATCCTTAATTTTTTATGTCGAATTGAAAGGGACTATCTACTCTGTAGATATCCATAGGAGGTGGGAGAACAACATGATTGCAGAGATAGCTTTCGGTTCATTGATTGGAGGTTTATATATTAAAGCTTCAATGAAGCAAAAGGGAGGGGGAGGAGCTAACGATCACGAGAAAATTATTCGTATTGCTGAGGCGTGCGATTTAACGAAACAGGGTCAGTCTCTTCGCCTTCATCGAAAAACAGAAGAAGAACGTTTTACCGAATATGTTTATCAAATTCCCCAAGGGTTGTCTTTTAAGAAGTTCGAAAAGCATATACATGAATTTCAAGATGGCTTGAACATTAAAAAGAGAGAATATGAGTTCAACAGAAAAGGATTAAAGGAATTGTGGAGATATTTAAAAAAAGGTCGCTTTAATCGAGCAACCTTTCGAAGAGACATTCATAACATTCTTTTCACCAAAAATGACATTAAAAAATCCATCAAAATGAACTATGATGGCATGCTGCATTTCAAAGTCTTTGATAAGGATTGGGAAACGATGATTAAGTTTGAGGAATCTTTCTTCGATGGCTGCTATGACTGGCGTGTTCCCCTAGGAGATAACGGAGAGGAGATGTTGAATTGGAAAATCGGGCGTGAACATATGGCGATAGCAGGAGGAACCAGGCAAGGTAAAACACAGTTTCTCAAGCTATTAATTACTTCCTTGCTCCAACTGTATCCTGAGCAAATTAAATTCTCTCTTATTGATCTTAAAGGCGGTGTGTCTTTCCAGAGATACGAGAACCTTATTCAAACAGTGAATTTTGCTGAAAATATCTATACGGCTACAAATACGTTAGATGCTGTATATGAAGAGATGCTTGGAAAACAGAAGGTTATTAAGGATAAAGGACTTGAAACAGCAGACGAAGCAGGAATGTTTGAGAAACACTTTGTCATTATCGATGAAGCAGCTGAGTTGTCACCTATTATCAAAAAGGATGAACGAGAGCGGAGGAACAAATGTCAGCAACGTTTATCAGAGATTGCGCGTTTAGGAGCAGGGCTCAATTATATTCTGATTTTTTGTACTCAGTACCCAACAGTGGATGTTATGAGCAAGGATATAAAATCAAATCTGAATCAGGTAGTTTGCTTCAAATTAAGAAGTGGAAACCAAAGTCAAGTTGTACTAGATGAGTGGGGAGCGGAAAAGCTGGAATGTCCTGGTCGGGCTTTAGTGATGGATGGTGTATCTCGTCATAAGATCCAAGTGCCTTTGGTTGGAGAAGATTTGATAAAACGTACTATACAACCTCATATCAACATAAAACCGCGAAAGGATGAGAAACATGCAAAGGACGATTCAAAAGAAACAACGAACAGAGAACATACTCTTGTCATTGAAGAAGTTTGATTATTTATCCCGTTCACAACTGCAAATTCTTCACGCTTTAGGAAGTGATCGTAACGCTTCAAGAGTTATGAAAGATCTAGAAGAGTATGTCCATTCTTTCCGCGATGGAGAAAACATTTACTATTTAAGCAAACAAGGTCGTGAATTGACAGGTAGTAAAAAGGTGTGTAAAAAGACCACGCAAGCCCTCCACTATATCATGCGAAACGATTTGTATATCGCTTATGAATGCCCTTCTTCTTGGAAGAATGAAATGAAGCTTGAAGTTCCTGGGCAAGTCAAAATTATTGCGGATGCTATTTTTCAGAAAGACGGTCGCTACCACTTGGTTGAAGTCGATAACACACAAAAGATGAACAAGAACCGTGCAAAGGTTGATAAATATAAAGCTCTTATTAGTTTAGGAGTTTTTAAAACTCCACCTAAGCTTATATGGGTAACGACAACAGAATATCGTCGTAGACAGCTTACAGAGCTATTAGAAGGCTTAGATTTTCAGATTTTCACTATATCAGACTTTCACTAAGAAGTGGTCATCATGTGGAAAAAGGCAGCAGTTCAAGTTGGGTTTATGGCATTAGATTATGGGTTGAAGAAGCGTAAGGAAAAGAAGAAAGCAAGCAAGAAGCGCACAAAAACTACTAAGAAGAAGAGAGGTTAACAACATGATCTTAGCAGCTAAGAAAACTCAAACGATGAGCATTAAGGAATTTATGAACGGTGGAAAAGAGACAAATCCAAAGAGGAATAGAGGGGACGTAAAGACAGGGCAAGAGTGGTTGCCATTATCTCTAGGCATGATAGGACTTCCTTTCTTAATCGAATCGTTTACCAACATTGCATTTGCTGCAGAAGCCGTTCCAGCAATGTCAACTAAAGAGGAAGTAAAAGCAAAAGTCATTGAGGCTTTTAACCCACTGATTGAATTAGCACAAGGTCTTGCTTATCCAGTCACTTTTATTGCAATCGCAGGAGCAGGAATCATGTGGATCATTGGAAGACGTGAGAGAGCAATGGATACTTTACAAGGTGCAACGATTGGTTACTTTGTTGTACAGTTAGCTCCGTTAATTATGAAATTACTTACTTCTGTTACAACAGGTTTTTAGGAGGTACATCATGCAAACTATGAGTATATCAGAGTTCATAAATAAAGAGGCCACACTTGGTGTAGCCCCTAACCTAACTTTCTTTGATTGGATTCTGCATCCTCTCCAAACAACAAAAGAGCATGGGGTAGATGCAATTTATAACTTAATAGATCCGTTCCTGGATATAGTGCTCGTTATGTCGCAGCCAATCGCTAGTATTATTCTTACGACAGCAGGTTTACTTTTCATTGTTGGAATGAAAGGTAAGTGTATAAAGTGGATGACGACCACTTCACTTGCTTATGTCTGCATTCAACTTTTACCTATGTTACTAAAGGCTATGCTGTATAGTTTGGCTCAATACTAAAAACGACCACATAAACGACCACATGACCACGTAAATGACCACAAATTTATCGATTGCTTACGAGTATAGAATTATAGATTTTCCCTCTTTCTCCTATTTAAATAAAGGTTTTTATAGAATTTGCGAAAAGGAACGAAACTTTGCGAATGTGGGTTAAGATATGTTCCCAATGGTACCTGGACATGAAATTGCGGGAGTTGTCGAAGCTGTTGGCCGAAACGTAACAAAATATGCAGTAGGAGACCGCGTTGGAGTTGGTTGTTTCGTAGACTCATGCGGAGAGTGTGAATACTGCTTGGCTGGGGATGAGCAATATTGTACAAAAGGTGTTGTGCAAACGTACAATTCATTAGACTATGATGGGGAACAAACATACGGCGGTTACAGCCAAAAAATCGTTGTAAAAGAAGGATTCGTTGTTCGTATTCCGGACGCTTTAGAAATGGACGTAGCAAGCCCCCTACTATGTGCAGGTATTACAACATACTCTCCTCTAAAGCATTGGAATGTAGGACCTGGTAAGAAAGTAGCAATCGTTGGTATGGGTGGTCTTGGTCACGTAGCCATTCAATTTGCTCATGCAATGGGAGCAGAAGTAACGGTATTAAGCCGCTCTATGAACAAAGAAAGTGAAGCGTTAAGTTTTGGAGCCGACCACTATTTCGCAACAAGCAATGAAGAGACGTTTAAAGAATTAGCAGGACGCTTTGACGTAATTTTAAATACTGTATCAGCAAACCTTGAGGTTGATGCTTATTTATCTCTTCTTCGGATTGATGGTACGCTTGTGAATGTAGGGGCTCCAGCTGAACCTGATCAATATAGCGTGTTCTCTTTAATTATGGGACGTCGCAGTATTGCAGGTTCTCTTGTTGGTGGCATTAAGGAAACACAAGAGATGCTTAATTTTGCAGCAGAGCATAAGATTGCTCCTCAAATTGAAGTCATCAATGCAAGTCAAGTGGATGAAGCATATGAGCGCGTTTTAAAAAGTGATGTCCGCTACCGCTTTGTCATTGATGTGGCAACATTATAATCTCAAAATATAATCATAAAAACGCCGTAGACTAGATGCCTACGGCGTTTTTTACAATTTATTTTTAGCGTTTTCTTCTAACTCATCATAGTAGTGGAGCTTATGATCAATTTTAGCAAAAGCCTGATCTAACTGCCTTTGTTTTTCAAACATTTTCTCTTTGTGCTCTTCGAGAATTTTCTTTCGCTGTGGAATCGTCCAATCGCCTTCTGTTGTTAGTTCCACAATCTCACGCAGCTTAGAAAGAACAATATCTGTTTTTCGTAAACAGATAATCAGTTCTAACCAAGACAAGTCGCTTTCCTCAAAAACGCGATTTCCATTTTCATCTCGTTTTAAAAAAGGAAGAAGTCCTTCTTGTTCGTAATAGCGTAGTGTATGTGTTGGCAATCCGACTTTTTTGGCTGCTTCTTTTATATAAAGTCCCATTGTATCCTCCATGATTTCCTTTTTTCTTTTTCATTATAGACCTTAAAGTGAACTTTAAGGCAACAAGTTCATAAGAACAAAGTAATTTAGAGGACGTTTTTATCTGTGAAATGAGATAAATAGGGCATAATAGTCGAGAAAAAGTTAAAAATTTAGTATGGTATAGTTATCAATATTAAAGTAAAAGAGGTAGTAGTATGAAAACAGAACAACAGTATTTTGAAGAAGGAAAAACACTTCAAACATATATGGAGGAAATGAGTACATTAAAAGAAGAAAGCTTTTCTGTATATAATGCGTTTCAGCTTCCTCAAGATGAGTTTGCAGAGCAGCTAAAAACACAAAATCTTCATTTCTTAATTATTACAGAAGATTGGTGTGGAGACGCAATGATGATTAATCCCGTGATTCGAAAAATAGCGGAAGCGGCAGATGTAGAAGTGCGCGTTGCTTTACGTGATCAAGATACGAATTTGATTGACCGCCATCTCACAAATGGAGGACGTGCCATTCCGATGGTGCTCATTCTTAACAACGAAGGGGAGCTAATTGGAAAATGGGGACCACGCGCGCCAAAAGTGCAAGAAATAGTCAACGAAGTGCGCTCAGCTCTTCCACCAAAAGAAGATCCTTCTTTCCCAGAAAAGCAAAAAGAAGTGATAAAATCTTTACAAAAACGCTATATGAACGAGTCTGTTTTATGGTCATATGTTTATGAAAGTTTTAAAGAAACAGTATTAAATACAGGAAAGTAAAGATAATAAAAACCACCTTTTGAGAGATCTCCTTCAAAAGGTGGTTTTCTTGTTCATCTATTTCAGAATGTTAAACTCTATAGAGGAAGTAGTGGAATAAAGGTTGTCTGACAAATAAAAGTGAAAAAAACTTCCGTACATTTCATTTAAAAAGCGCTTATCTGTTAAGATAAGCCTCTTCAACTCGTAGTAGGATAACGAGCCGCTGAGCTGCTTTTTCAGTAATAGAAGAAGAATAGCCAAAGCGCCTTAGACAGTATTTATATCGCTTCCTAGTTTGGTTGAGAAACAATTGAAACTGCTCAAATTCGCTCATAAGGATCCTCCCTATATATTATAATAATTAATATATGAAAAGAGGAAAAGAAAGTGTAGGAGATATGAAGTATTTCCTATCATTTTTTGTAGAGAGCACCCTGAGTTTTAGGAGGGGGGAATACAAAAGAACCTTTGTTAATAAAGGCTCTTTTGTATTCTTTCTGTTCCCATTTCTAAGAGGAGAGCATTGTTAAGAATAGTAGATCAAACTTTTCTCCTTTTAAGCGTTTCTCCTCAATCCTCCCCATATTTCTTGCAGCTTTTCCTGCTTCTGTTTTCCCTTCAAGTGGTGTAGAGAGAGATCAGGTTTTGGTTCGTAAACGTAAAAACATCCCATTCTTTTAATATTCATATGTCTAGAGATACATATTTTATTATGATATCCTTACAACTAGCAAATAGAATACTAAAGGGGGAAAAATGAAATGACAAACAGCGAAAAAATGAGCGGACAAAGTAAGCTTATTCTCTTCATCTTAATTCTAGGAAACTTTTTATGTTTAATTAGCGAAACGGTCATGAATGTGGCTTTACCAAAAATTATTTCAGAGTTTCACGTTCCTACAAGTTCTGCTCAGTGGCTCACAACTGGATATATGCTCATTATTGGCATATCTGTCCCTGTATCTGCCTTTTTAATTCAACGATTTACACTTAGACAGTTATTTATGACAGCGATGAGCTTATATGTAGTAGGGTCCTTGATGGCCTTTATGACACCGCTTTTTTCTATATTGTTAATAGGAAGAATGATTCAAGCCTTGGGCACAGGTCTTGTTTTACCTTTAGTGATGAGTACGATGTTAACGCTTGTGCCTGTACATAAACGAGGGACAGTAATGGGTGTTTTCCAAGTTGCTATCTTATTTGCTCCTGCTATTGGACCTGTCCTTTCAGGGATAGCCATTCAATACTATTCATGGCGAATTATCTTTTTAGGTCTTTTGATTGCAGCAGTTCTTATTTTATTATTTGCCGCTTTTAAATTAAAAAACGTATTAGAAACCTCAAGACCAAAGATTCATATTCCATCTGTGGTGCTTTCAACGCTAGGTTTTGGCGGAGTTGTTTATGGCTTTAGTGTAGCTGGTGAAGGTTCTGGGTGGGGGAATCCATCAGTATGGATTACACTTGCAATTGGCATTATTGCTCTTGCTATCTTTGTGAGAAAACAAACAAAAATGACCTCACCAATGATTAGCATGACACCCTTTACATCATCTATTTTCTCAAGAGGCATTCTTTTAATGTTTCTCGTTATGATGATTCAGTTTTCTATGATGCTTATTTTACCTCTTTATTTTCAAACAGCAGCATCATTGTCTCCACTCCAAACAGGCTTTCTTATGCTGCCAGGTGGAATTACGCTTGCTTTTACAGCCATGATTGGAGGAAGATTATTCGATAAAATAGGCTTCAAGCCTCTTCTTGTTGTAGGTCTTATTCTTCTTATCATCATGCTAAGCTTATTTACGAGAATTTCGAGTGATACAACAACCACTGAAGCAACGATTTTATATGCTTTCTTTACGATTGGCGTAGGTCTAAGCGTAGGACCTGCCATGACGCTCGCTCTCAATCAAGTTCCAAAAGAACTGCATGCGCATGGTTCAGCGATTTCAAATACAATTAACCAAGTTTCAGGTGCAATTGGTCCAGCTCTTTATACAAGTATTATGACAATGGGGTCACAAAGATTTATAGAAGGTGCAGAGGGAGGGGACCAATCTCTTCTTGAAGTACAAGGGATGACAGAAGGCGTGCATATCGTCTATTATACAGCTTTAGGTTTTGCAGCTCTCGCTTTCGTATTGGCGTTAACGCTAAAGCGGAAAGATCAACAACTTCAGAAGAGCTAACAAAGAATAGAAAAAAAGCTATCCATAAATGTGGATAGCTTTTTCTGTTCTTTGATTTTTTATACAATAAAAATTTTAAAAATTTAAGTGTTTATTTTTTTATAACATGATAATTTTTACAATGTAGGAAATAACAATAAAAGGAGAAGTGATTTATGAAGATTAAGATTGAAAATTTACCAAACTATCACATTGCATACGTAAGACAAGTTGGTCCATATGGTCCTCAGAATGCTCAAACAATGGGGAAATTAAAAAACTGGGCTAAAGACAATAATCTACTTCATGAGAAGGCGATAATACTTGGAATTGCGCAGGATCATCCCGACACAACTCCTCCTGAAAAATGTCGCTATGATGCTTGTCTTGTCATTTCAAACAATTACGAGATTGATGAGGCTGTGAGTAAAAGTGAACTACCTGGTGGGAAATATGCGATCTATAAAGTGAAACATACAGCAGAAGACATTCAACAAGCATGGGATGAAATTTTTACTGAATTGCTAAACAGCGGCTATCAAATTGATGATAGGTCCATTTTTGAAAGATATAGCATTGAACTAGTTGAACAAGATTATTGTGAAATTTGTGTTCCAGTAAAATAACTAAGAAACTAAGATTCTTATACTTTTAGAAAAACAATTTTGTCTTAGTATTGCCTATCATCGTAAATTAGAGACTTATAGTTATCTAAAGGTTTTTTAAACAAAAGCTCTTTAAAAGTCTAATTATGCAAACTTTTAAAGAGCTTCATTTTCATTCGCTTTATAAAAAAAGGGTAACAGGCTAATAGTCTGTTACCCTTACATTTCTCTATATTTTAATTGGAATGAAATGTATTTTAATGCTTCAATTATTATTATAGTTCTTATCGTAGAAAGTAGGTTTTTGTTAATCGAAGAAAGCTTTTAAGGTTACTTCTCCTCCGTGCTAAGATGAACTTTTAATGTAGAAAGATAATTTTTAACCTTGACTTTATACCTACGGGGGTATAATATTGGGACTGTAATCCTCATTGTTCTTTTTGTAAATGAAGGAGTACTTTTAATGTTGCGAAGCTGGGAATATCGTTTTTTAGAACCACCTAGCCTGAATAAAAAAGAAAGGAGTGTTGAATTTTGGAATATGATCAAAAAGTGAAAAATCGTTTGCGCCGAATTGAAGGGCAGATTAAAGGTGTGCTAAGTATGATGGAACAAAATAAAGATTGTAGAGATATCGTAACTCAATTATCAGCTGCCAGAAGCGCTATAGATCGAACTATGGGCGTTATTGTAAGTGAAAATCTAGAGCAGTGTGTCCGTGAAAGCATTGAAAAAGGGGAAAGTACAGAAGATCTAGTAAGAGAAGCTGTCGAATTATTAGTCAAAAGCAGATAATAAAGTTCATCAACCTTATTGATTAAAGGTTGACGTGCTTTATTACATATATTTATATACCTATACGGGTATGTGTAATTAATCACCGTAAGTAATACTGAAACTTGAAATTTACTATTTTATTTTTCGCTTTTATACCCCTGTATGTATTCAAGAGGAGAGAAGGAGAATTATTATGACCGAACAAAAGAAACGAACAACAATTGTATTATTTAGTGGGGATTACTATAAAGCAATGGCAGCTTATATTATTGCCAATGGAGCGGCAGCCTATAACCATAAAGTAACTATTTTTCATACATTTTGGGGATTAAATGCTTTGCGTCAGGAAACATCAGCTCCTGTTAATAAAGGGCTGTTAGAAAAGATGTTTGCCAAAATGATGCCTCGTGGCGCAGATAAAATGGGACTGTCAAAAATGCATTTCGGTGGAATAGGACCTAAAATGATTAAGCACGTTATGAAGAAACATAATGCTCTAACATTACCACAGCTAGTTGAAATGGCACAGGAACAAGATGTGAACTTAGTAGCTTGCACAATGACGATGGATCTTCTTGGGTTACAGAAAGAAGAATTGCTGAATGATATCGAATATGCAGGTGTAGCAGCTTACTTAGCAGATGCAGAAGAGGGAAATGTGAACTTATTCATCTAATAAGTTAAAAAGCTCACAGAATAAAAGGAGTGTAATAAAGACGATGAACGAGAGTATTTTCATTAACATACTTATATTTGGGCTCATTTTATTGTTTGTATTTCAACGTTTTATTACTAGAAACGGAATGAAACAAATTACAACAACAGAGTTAAAAAGAGAGTTGGAAGACAAAGAAAAACAGTTTATAGATGTTCGTACACCTTCCGAGTTCCGCACAAAACATATTAAGGGATTTCAGAATATTCCTCTTGCAGAGCTCCGTCAACAGTCCCATCATCTTTCAAAGGAGAGAGAAGTTTTTGTAATTTGTCAAAGCGGTATGAGAAGCGCTAAAGGGAGTCGATTGTTAACAAAGCTTGGGTTTAAAAGAGTAACGAATATAAAAGGTGGGATGAACACTTGGATATAGAGTCTTCTCATCATCACATAGAAACAAAAATGTTCTTAGAAAATAATAGAGGTATTGAGCGTAAGAAAAATAATTTTTAAGCTCTGGTATACCCCGCCCCCTATATAAAATAAGGAGGAAGAAGAATGGTAAAAGCAGATGTTATGTTAGATGCAAAAGGATTAGCATGTCCAATGCCTATTGTAAGAACAAAAAAGAAAATGGATGAGTTAAAGCCTGGACAAGTATTAGAAGTGCAAGCAACAGATAAAGGCTCGACAGCAGATTTACAAGCTTGGGCAAAAAATACAGGTCACAAATATTTAGAAACGAGAATAGAAGGAAATATACTTCATCATTTTCTTCGTAAAGATGGCGATTATCTCTTAGAGGAGAGATTTGCTATTCCTACTATTCCACTAGAAGCATTCAGAAAGAAAGTTGAAAGTAATAAACAGCCTTGTATTTTAGATGTTCGGGAGATAGGGGAATATAAACAAGCTCATATTCCAGGAGTGATTCATATTCCTCTTGGTGAAGTTGAAAAGCGTTCAAATGAGTTAAACAAAGAGGAAGAAATCTACGTTATTTGTCATTCTGGAAAAAGAAGTGAAATCGCAGCTCAAACTATGAGAAAACAAGGTTTTAAAAAGTTGATTAATGTTGTCCCTGGAATGCGTGATTGGAGAGGTGAAATAGAACAATAAAATGGGGTGTTGTATATTAAACAAAACTAGCTATTCTACAAATAAAGTCAGAGAAATTTTGAACTATTTCGAGAAAAAGAAGTATGATTCATATTCTGATTTTTATAAAAATTTTTTACTAAAAAATATACTACAGGGGGTATTTAGGATGTCTGTATATGCTCTTACTGCGAAAGAGATCACCCAAAAAATATTGAATAAAGAACCATTATTTATTTTAGATGTTCGTAATGAACATGATTTTAAGGATTGGAAGATTGAGGGCCATTATTTTGAATATCTCAATATACCTTACTTTAATCTTTTAGATGGAGTAGAAGAGATCTTGGAAAAAATACCTCCTAATAAAGAGGTTTTAGTTGTTTGTGCTAAAGAAGGTTCTTCGATTATGGTAGCTGATATGCTTTCAGAAGCTGGTCTTACTGTAGCATATCTGAAAGGGGGGATGAGAGCATGGAGTGAACATGTGGAGCCTGTAAAAGTAGGAGATCTAAAAGGTGGTGGAGAGATATATCAATTTGTTCGAATCGGTAAAGGGTGTCTCTCATACATGGTTATAGCAAATAAAGAAGCAGTTGTGATAGATACTACACGTATGACAGATATTTATGTAAATTTTTCAAAGGAAATCGGAGCAACCATCACTCATGTATTTGATACACATCTCCATGCAGATCATATTTCAGGTGGAAGATCACTTGCAGAAGAATCAAAAGCAACTTACTGGTTACCAGAAAAGGATGCTAAAGAAGTTGAGTTTGATTATGAACCATTAGAAGAAGAAACGGTTATTACGATTGGAAATACAGACGTTTCTATTCAAGCTCTTTACTCTCCAGGTCATACGATTGGTTCGACTTCTTTTATCATCGATAAACAGTATCTTCTTTCAGGCGATATTCTGTTCATTGACTCGATTGGTAGACCAGATCTAGCCGGTATGGCGGAAGATTGGATAAGCGATTTAAGAGAGACGCTCTACAAGCGATACAAAGAATTATGTGATGAATTAATTGTACTACCAGCTCACTTTATGATGATTGACGAGTTAAATGAAGATGGAAGTGTAGCCAAACTACTAAGTGCGTTGTTTGCTGAAAATCATGGTTTAAATATTGATCATGAGAGAGAATTTAAACACTTAGTGACAGATTATCTGCCGCCTCAACCGCATGCGTACCAAGAAATTCGAGAAACAAATATGGGGAAAAGAAATCCTGATGAGGAAAAGCAACGTGAAATGGAAATTGGACCAAATCGCTGTGCTATTCGATAAATAAAAATATGAAAAGTTTGATAAGAAAATAACAAAGGAGCTGTAAATATGAAAGCAGATAAAGTATTAGATGCAAAAAAATTAGCATGTCCTATGCCAATTATTAAAACAAAGAAAGTAATCAATGAGTTACAACAAGGTGAAATTTTAGAAGTCCATGTAACAGACAAAGGAGCTAAAAAGGACTTTACTGCTTGGACTAATTCAAACGGCCATGAACTTTTAAAGCAAGTGGAAGAGGACCATGTGTTAATGTTTTGGATTAAAAAAGGATAAAGAACAATCAAGATGAAAGGATACCCCTTCATCTTGAAAGGGAGGAAACCCTAATGGATATTGCCTTTGTTATAACTCTTTTTATCATTGGGGTTATAGGTTCTTTTATATCTGGGATGATAGGCATTGGAGGATCTGTTATCAACTATCCTATGTTATTGTATCTTCCTCCGTTAGTAGGGGTGATGTCATTAACAGCACATGAGGTTGCAGGCATCGGTGCTATCCAAGTGTTTTTTGCTACAATCAGCGGGGTTTGGGCCTATCGAAAAAGCGGATTTTTACACAAAAATTTAATTATATATATGGGAAGCAGTATTTTTATAAGCAGCATAGCAAGTAGTTACTTTTCTTATTTGATATCTGAAAAAGGAATGAATTATATATATGGAGTCTTGGCTCTTATAGCTGTTATTTTTATGTTTACTGCTAAGACAAAGAGAGAAGACGTGGCAAATGGAGAAGTGACCTTTAATAAATGGTTAGCTTCCTCGTTAGCTTTTATCATTGGAGGAGTATCAGGGATTTTAGGAGCAGGAGGAGCCTTCATATTGGTTCCTATTATGC
Source organism: Priestia filamentosa (assembly GCF_900177535.1). Lineage (NCBI taxonomy): Bacteria > Bacillati > Bacillota > Bacilli > Caryophanales > Bacillaceae > Priestia > Priestia filamentosa. The sequence continues at coordinate 768,133 of NZ_FXAJ01000002.1, read as the reverse complement.
TTAGTGTATTGAACATTCCAACAAGAACAACGATTGCTTCTTCTCTTGCTATTACCTTTATTTCTTCTATAGGAACAGTCATTGGCAAAGTTGGCACAGGTCAAGTTCTCTTTGTACCTGCTTCCGTTCTGATTATTGCTAGTCTACTAGCATCTCCACTAGGAGCTTATCTAGGACAAAAGGTGAATGCAAAGTTTCTGCAATGGCTATTAGCTCTATTCATTTTAGCTACTGCTCTTAAAATTTGGATTGGCATTGTTTAAAAAGCTTGTAAAAACAAATGTACTTTTACGTAATAAGTAAAAAGGCTTGAGTTTATTTCAACTCGAGCCTTTTATTTCCTTAAAATTACATGGTGTGAATAGAATATCCATAAAACACGTTTGATTAACTTAATATTATTTATTTTGAGGAATCACTAGTAAAAATGATCCCCAAAGAGTTCAGGGCGTCTTTTACAGTAGCCATTTTTAAAGTCCCCTCAAGATTAATCCCTAGTTGTACAGCAGATAAAGCTAGCTCTGGTCTTAATCCTGTTAAAATACAATGAACGCCAAGTAATGACATTACATGATTAATTTTAAAAAGATGCTCTGTTACAATTGAATCTAATTTATAAATACCTGAAAAGTCGATAATTAAACAATTTACTTTTTGAGTCTGTACCTTTATGGGTACATCTGTTAAGAGTTGGTGTGCTCTTTCCTCATCTATGGAGCCTACTAATGGGAGGATTGCGATCCCATCTAAAAGAGGAACAAGGGTTGCAGACAGTTCGTTTATTTGTTTTACGATTTCTTTTTGTTTTTTCTCATGTTCTCTTCTTGTTGTTATATCTCTAACATAAGTTTGGATTACTTTTGTATTTCCCATTAATATAGGGTGGCAGTACAATTCAACATTAACTGTTGTTCCATCCATTCTATATATCGTTTCTTCAATGAGCTCTGCTGGATGTTCATAAGCAGATTGAATTCTCATTCTTATAGCTTCTTTAGAAGTTTCTTGAAATATATCTAATGGACTTGCGCCAATAATTTCTTCTTTTGTACCTCTAAAAAACTCTTCAGCTGCGTGATTCACATATATAATTTTATGATTTGAATGGATGATAAGTGGATCTAATGCATATTCCATTACTTGTTGATAGTCAATATCAGAAATATTTTCCCTCATAGTATTCACTCCCTGATGAAAAGACTAAAGCATTGGTCAACTTTTATCAAGGTTTTGAGTATTTCTTTCTTTCGAATTATTAGGTTTATCAAAACAGTTCATTTGGTTATAGGGGACTTTTATCATATATTGCGTTAGAGTATAGAAATATAAAAAATCCACTTTTTATTTGTTCAAACAAAAGATAGAGGAGAATAAATTGGAATATCGTAGAGACTATAAACTTCTTCATTTCTTTAATCGAAAACATTAAGTAAGGGAATTAACCTTCAATATAGAGGGAGGGAGAAGAGTGAAAGAGCTCATTGGAGTATGCATTGAATGTAAGAGAGACATTTATTGTTTGAATGGATTTTTAGATGGAATTATTATCGGAAACGGTCAGTTGATATGTTTTCCATGTAACAAGAAATTGGCTTCAAAAGAGTCGAGTAAAACTTGAAATCTCCATCTATGGTATATCTTCTGCCTATTTAAAGAAGAAAGAGCATGCTTTATTTTCGTTAAAGCACGCTCTTTCGTTTAGAAGCTAAAGATTTTTCCCTAATAAATATTCTTGGCATCAGAAGGTAAATGTTTTACATGTGTAAGATAGCTCATCATATTTCTATCCTCAGTAAGATGATAAGTGAACCCTAATGTTCTAGCTACATCTTTTCCTAAACATCTAAACAGTTCACATGTAACAAATATTGCATTCCAAAAGGTATCATAGTTATCGTCCCCATACGATTTTTTGTACATTTCCCAGTACTCTTCAGGAAGATGCTTTTTGAAATATTTCCCCATTTTACCTACTGAAATTTCGAAGTTGTGCTGACTGCCAATCCACCATGATACCATCTCATCTAGCCTTGATCTAATCACACATTCAAACATTCCTTTAGCATATGGAAGTTCGTCACGCCAAATGCCTTTTGCTACGTTTTGAAGGTTCCACCAAAAATCATTACAGCACTCGATAAACATAAACTCTGATGGTTTTTCTACATGATAATCCGCATCTGTCGGAGAGGACATAGGTGATAAGCTATGATCTTTATCAAGTAGTGGAAGGGTTAGTTTTTCATGACCATAATGCTCCTGCATATATTCCTTTTTTTCAATATGAAGATCTATTCGAGTACCGTCTGTAAAAAGCATAAGATACCCATATGAACAAGGAGAATCTATAGCACTATTTTGAGATTGATCATTTTTATTTGGTTCCTGCATGAGAAGTACGTCACCAAACAAATTTAGCCATTTTTTGTCTTTTATAAAAGGTAAAGTTTCTGTCACAACATAAACGATATCATAATCTTGGAAAATATCTTTCGGAACATGAGGATTTGTTCGTGAGCCATTCATGTATACCGCTCGAATCCGATCGTCATTTTTGGCAATGTTCATGATTGTATTCATCATTTCTTGTTCAGTCCTCATTCCATATCCCTCCTTGAGACTTGAGAATATTTAGTTTGTTTTAACTTAGCCATGGAGGAGGGCGGGGGCGATGTGAAAGCAACAAAATAGAAAGAGGTTATAACTTGTTCAGATTCTTTTTCATCCCATATTCCTCTCTTTTAAATTTATCTTATAGCTACATTACTTCAAGAGGAGTTGGAAGATTCCTTCTTATCTCTGTAGGTATAGAATATTGACTGTCCTGTACTATGCTTAGTTAGTATTTTATTATCTCTCTAACAGACTAATCAAAAGAATTAAATTTAATTTGAGCATGTTTATGAAATGGGGATCCTTAAGGACTAAAGAATTATTTACAAATAAAATTCTGATTTTTTGTCCATGAAAGGTGGACAAAATCATTTTTTTCTATTACTATAAGTTTTGTAAACGCTATCATTAAAGCTTTCTAGCGATTATTTGTGTTTTTATGGGGAGGACACATGTGTTTTTTAAAAAGAGAAATAAGCGTAGTATTCTTAAAAGTCAGCGTTGAAAATAGGGGTAAATCATTAAAGATTTTACGTTTATTTCTACAAACAATAAGGGGGTACATGAAATGTCGAGTAAAACATTACATGAATTTTTAAAAGAAAACTTGGATGAGTTAAAAAACAAAGGACTTTATAATGTGATTGACCCTGTAGAAGGGCCAAATGGACCAATCATTACAATCGCAGGAAGAGAGTTAATTAATTTGTCATCTAATAACTATTTAGGTTTGGCAACAGATCAGCGATTAATAGATGCTTGTTTAGAAGCAACGAAAACCTATGGCGTTGGAGCTGGAGCTGTTCGCACAATTAATGGAACGCTAGATATTCACGTCAAATTAGAAGAGAGACTCGCCCAATTTAAACATACAGAAGCAGCCATTGCCTATCAATCAGGATTTAATTGTAATATGGCAGCCATTTCAGCAGTGATGGATAAACACGATGCTATTCTTTCAGATGAACTTAATCATGCTTCCATTATTGATGGATGTCGATTATCAAAGGCAAAGATTATCCGCTATAACCATTCTGATATGGAAGATCTACGAACAAAAACACGCCAAGCAAAAGAGTCAGGAATGTACAACAAAATCATGATTATCACAGACGGAGTATTCTCGATGGACGGAGATATTGCCAAGCTTCCAGAGATTGTGGAGATTGCTGAAGAATTTGATGTAATGACGTATGTTGACGATGCCCATGGATCAGGTGTATTAGGAAATGGCGCAGGAACAGTGAAACATTTTGGGTTATCAGATCGCGTAGATTTTCAAATAGGAACGTTATCTAAAGCTATCGGGGTTGTAGGAGGCTATGTAGCAGGAAAGAGAGATTTAATAGATTGGTTAAAAGTAAGAAGTCGTCCATTCTTATTCTCAACAGCGGTCACACCTGGAGCAGTTGCCGCTTGTATAGAAGCTATTGATATTTTGATGGATAGCTCGGATCTTCAAAATAAGCTATGGGAAAACAGCAATTATTTAAAAGAAGGGCTGAAAGCATTAGGATTTGATATTGGAGCAAGCGAAACACCGATCACCCCTTGTGTAATCGGAGATGAAGCAAAAACACAAGAGTTTAGTAAGCGACTGAATGAAGAGGGTGTGTATGCAAAATCTATTGTTTTTCCTACCGTTCCAAAAGGCACAGGGCGAGTAAGAAATATGCCAACGGCTGCGCATACAAAAGAGATGCTAGACCATGCCTTAGCTCTTTATGAAAAAGTAGGCAAAGAGATGGAACTTATTTAAGGGGAGTACTTGCAGAATCGTAAGTAAAAAAGGGGAGGTTTTTTCATGAAAAAGATCTTAGTAACAGGTGCTTTAGGTCAAATTGGTTCAGAGTTAACGCTAAAAATGAGAGAGATTTACGGCTACGACAATATCATCGCAACAGATATTAGAAGAACAGAAAGTGATGTTGTTCAATCAGGCCCATTTGAAATTTTGGATGTGACAGAGGAAAAAGCAATGTTCAACATGGCTAAAAAATATGAAGTGGATACAATTATTCATTTAGCTGCTTTACTGTCAGCAACAGCTGAAAAGAAGCCGCTTTTAGCTTGGCATTTAAATATGGGTGGATTAGTAAATGCGTTGGAAGCAGCAAGAGAACTAAATTGTCAACTCTTCACGCCTAGCTCTATTGGCGCTTTCGGTCCCACAACTCCTAAAAATCTGACTCCACAAGATATTATTCAACGACCAACAACGATGTATGGGGTCAATAAAGTATCTGGAGAATTACTATGTGATTACTATTACTCCAAATTTGGAGTAGACACAAGGGGGCTTCGATTCCCTGGTCTTATTTCATATATGACACCTCCTGGTGGGGGAACAACGGATTACGCAGTTGAAATCTACTATGAAGCCATTAAACATAAAAGATACACATCTTACATTGCTGAGGGGACGTATATGGATATGATGTACATGCCTGATGCATTAACGGCTATTATTACATTGATGGAAGCTGATGCTTCCAAATTAAAACACCGAAATTCATTTAATGTATCTGCTATGAGCTTTGATCCAGCGAAAATCGCCGCTGAAATCCAAAAGCATATTCCAGAGTTTGTCTTGAATTATAAAGTTGATCCTGTAAGACAATCTATTGCCGACAGCTGGCCTAATCGAATAGATTCAACTTGTGCGAAAGAAGAATGGGGATTTAATCCAGAATATAATTTAGAAAAAATGACGAAAGATATATTATCAAAGCTAAGATTAAAATCAATTTCAGTGACTGCCTAAATCAACCTATTATTCGAAGTACTGTATGTAGTATTCAAAGAGAAGAAAAGATCAGTACGTTATGCACTCTTAATATTGTTTTAAAAGTAAGCGCTTTCTATTAGCGTGAAGAAAACTTTTAAACAGGAGCATTAGTTTCATCAAACTTTGACTATGAGTAGTGTAGGAGGAAATAGGATGGCAAACAAAGATTTGAATAGGGATTTGAAAAGTCGTCATATTCAGATGATTGCGTTAGGCGGTACAATTGGCGTTGGCTTATTTATGGGATCAGCGAGCACAATTCAATGGACAGGGCCGTCTGTTATGTTAGCTTATGCAATTTCCGGTGTTTTTATATTCCTCATTATGCGGGCAATGGGAGAAATGTTGTATGTAGAACCAAGTACAGGTTCATTTGCGACATTTGGCTATAAGTATATTCATCCATTAGCAGGGTATATGACAGCGTGGAGTAACTGGTTTCAGTGGGTAATTGTTGGGATGGCGGAAATTATTGCGGTTGGAACGTATATGCAGTATTGGTTCCCTGATCTTCCTGCTTGGATTCCAGGTTTTATTGCCATGATTATTCTTGGAGCAGCTAACTTAATTTCTGTTAAATCTTTTGGCGAAATTGAATTTTGGTTTGCACTCATTAAAATTGTAACGATTATTTTAATGATTGTAGCGGGAATTGGACTGATTTTCTTTGGGTTTGGAAGTGGAGGGGAAGCCATCGGATTATCGAACTTATGGGAGCATGGTGGCTTATTCACAGGCGGATGGAAAGGATTTTTCTTTGCCTTATCCCTCGTTGTTGCCGCCTATCAGGGTGTAGAACTTATTGGAATTACAGCTGGTGAAGCAAAAGATCCGAAAAAAACGTTAACAAAAGCTATTCAAAGTACAATTTGGCGTATTTTAATCTTTTATATTGGCGCTATTTTCGTTATTGTCACTGTTTATCCATGGGATCAACTGAATGCAATTGGGAGTCCATTTGTAGCCACTTTCGCAAAAGTTGGAATTACAGCTGCCGCTGGATTTATTAATTTTGTTGTTATCACAGCTGCGATGTCTGGATGCAATAGTGGGATTTATAGTGCAGGACGTATGCTTTATACGTTAGGTATAAACGGACAAGCTCCTAAATTCTTTGCGAAAGTCTCTCATGGTGGGGTTCCTTTATTTGGTACATTCGGTGTTTTAATTGGGCTAGCCATTGGTGTTGTTTTAAGTTATATTGCACCAGAAAACTTATTTGTACATGTATATAGTGCAAGCGTTCTTCCAGGTATGATTCCATGGTTTGTGATTCTTATTAGTCAAATTCAATTCAGGAAGAGAAATAGGGCGAAAATGGATCACCATCCATTCAAAATGCCTTTTGCTCCTTTCACAAACTATATCACCATTGCGTTCTTACTAATGGTCCTTATTGGTATGTGGATTAATGAAGAAACAAGGATATCCCTTATTGTAGGAATTGGTTTCCTTGCCATTGTTGTGATTAGTTATTATGCTTTCAGAATAGACAAGCGTGTACGAACTCATGATCAAAAAGATGATAAAGCTATGATTCAATAGAAAAAAACGCAAAAAAAAGGGTTCCTCATTAGGAACCCTTTTTATATCCGCATTTCTCCACTTTATTTTTCGTCTACTACTTCCTTTAAGATTTCATATGACCGCTTTTGTTTCTCACGATCGTAAATATATGAAACAGCCATAATTTCATCTACGTTATAGTTGTTCTGGAAAGCTGTTAGCTGTTTACGAATCATCTCTTTACTTCCTTTAAAGGTTACGCTTGTCATAGATGAAATCATGTTTTCCTCCATCGGATTCATATGAGCCTGCATGTTTTCTACAGGTGGTCTCATCGGCATTTTTGTACCGCGAATAACATTAAGGAAGAAGAAATGCATTGTTGAAGCTAGAAATTCAGCTTCTTCATCAGTCTCAGCTCCAATAACATTTAGCCCTACCGTCATATATGGTTTATCTAAATAGGGAGAAGGTTTAAAACGTCTACGATAAATAGAAATAGCTTCTTCCATCTGCGCAGGAGCAAAGTGAGATGCAAATACATATGGCAATCCAAGTTCCGCAGCTAAATAAGCCGAATCAGTGGAAGAGCCAAGAATATAAATGGGCACATTTGTCCCTACCCCAGGATAGGCTTTTACATACCCTTGTGTTTCTTCTGAACCAAAATACGTTAATAATTCTTTTACGTCCTCTGGGAAAGTATGAACAGAATCACTTTTTGAGCGACGCAGAGCACTTGCTGTCATCATATCTGTGCCAGGTGCACGCCCAAGACCTAAATCAACGCGGTCAGGATAAATTGTTGCCATCGTCCCAAATTGTTCTGCAACGACTAATGGAGCGTGGTTAGGAAGCATAATTCCTCCAGAACCAACGCGGATGCTATTTGTGTTTTCTAGCGTATGTTTCATTAAAATAGAAGTTGCAGAACTTACAAGTGTAGGTGTATTGTGATGCTCTGCAATCCAATATCGTTTATAGCCCATCTTCTCTGTAGCTTGAGCAAGATCGGCAACAGCATCAATCGCTTCTTTCCCATCTTGGCCTTCTCGAATAGGAGCTAAGTTTAAAACCGAAACAGGGATATTAATATTTGACATAGGAGTGTGTCCTTTCTTCATACAATTTTTAATGTATACAGTAGATTTACCTTTTTTGTGCAGTTAGGAAATAAAATGGATTTCTTTTATCTCAGTTATTATATTTTAATATAATGTCGAGGTTTTGTTTAATAATCTGCTTAGTACATACTGAGTGTTTTTTTATTAGTGAAAAAACAAGGTGTTTGTTTGGAATATAAAGAATCTAAACAAATTATGTTTTATTCACTTCTAACTGTCACAAAAAGCGAGGATTTAAAAGTTTTTTACTACAGCTGTAACGAATATTTTAGTACCATATTAATCTAAGAAAAAGTTAAAATAAGGGCTTTTCTTAACTAACGAGAGAGTCGTAAGAGGATCTCGCTCTTTTTTATGATTGGAGCTATCCGTAGAAAAAATGCAAAAATATTGAAACAAAAACGATGAGGTTACGTATAAGAAAAGAGGAAGGTGAACTTATGGCACATTGTACAAATTGTAATTATAAATGGAAAAAAAGAAGAGTATGGCAACTAGGACTTTCAAAAAAAGGAAGAGAATGTCCTGTCTGTAGGACAAAGCAGTTTATCTCCTTTAAAAATGCAAGTCCTTTAATGGGACTAGGATATATAAGTGCAACCGTTGCTATCCTGTTCATTCTCTTTTTCCCTTTTCTCGTAGAATTAACAGAGAAAGAGGAAAAACCATTTTAAAATAGGAAGGTAGGAGGAAGTAATATCGAAAAAAAGAATTGTATAAAGTAAATGACATGAGAAGAAATATATAGGAGAGGATTTAGTGAGTAACACGGGGTTTAGACGATTAAATGAAAAAAGTGTGCAGGCAAAAATGATAGAAGGCATCCTTTCTTTAGGTGTATATGCAATCATTATTCTTGTATTGTTTTATTGCACGTCAAAATGGGAGTGGCCAAAATGGATTATAGGTGTGACTGTATGTGTATCTCTATTGTCTATACCGTTTCATCTTTATTTTCTGCCGAAGTGGGAATACCGTATATGGAGATACCGTATAAGTGAGACAAGTATTGAAATTATAAAAGGATTTCTGTTTAAGCGTAAAATATTAATTCCAATGGTAAAAGTCCAACATGTTGATGCAAAACAAGGTCCTATCTTGAAAAAGTATCGTCTTTATACCATTGTCTTATCCACAGCAGCAGGTAGCCATGAGATTCCTGGAGTATCCGAAGAAACAGCTGATAAGATTCGTGGGGAAATTGAGATGTATGCGAGGTTAGACGATGAACAAGTCTGACAAATTAACGATTCACCGGCTTCATCCTATTTCCATTCTTTATTTTATGGTTGCTGCTATTAAAGAATCTCTATCTTTTATATGGGTTTTTCCACTTATCGTTTTATTTGTTCATGAAAAAATAGGAGATCAAATTTCTACTTGGATAATCAACGTAACCGCAGGTAGTTTAATTATTTTTCTACTTTTAGTTGTAGCGGGGTTGAAATGGCGAGCTTTTACTTATCAAATTCAAGAAAAAGGAATATATATTGAAACAGGTGTATTTGTCACGAAAAAAAGGTGGGTAACATCTGACCGCATTCAATCGTTAGATTCTACAGTACGTGTGTATGATCATTTATTTTCTACCCGAACTTTAACGATTGAACTTGCAGGTGGTAAGGAATCTAGTATCATCCTTAGCTGCATTTCCAAGGAGGAAGAGCAGCGGATTCGAAAGGTTTTATACGGGTATAACAAGGATAAGCTAGGGGAGAGTGGCGAAGAATCCGGCCTTCAATTATCTAACAAAGATTTAATAGTCCATAGCCTGCTTTCTCCGAAGTTTGGTATTGTATTTACCTTTTTATTTCTCGGATTACTGAAATATTGGGATATAACAAAAGGAGACGATAGGGACACTTTATTTACGTACTTAGCCAGTTGGTTTGGTTCTAACTGGATCTTCACTACGGTTACTCTGATGATTCTTCTCTCTTTTGCTCTTTCCTTGTTCCTAACCTATGTTAGTGATTATCATTTTAAATTAGATAAAAATGAACGAGGAGAAATTGAAATTCAACAAGGACTATTCGAAAAGAAGCATCGAACAATTGCACAAAACCGCATACAAGCCATTTTTATCACCGAAAGACCATTACAGCGCCTGCTAGGATATGCCTCAATCGAAGCTGTTGTTATCCAAAATAGTCAAGATGAACAAGTGAAAAAAACAATTTCTTTGATTCCTTTTGTTAAAAAGGAAAGAGCACAATCTTTAATTGAGGTTTTTACTGGATATAAAAGGAGCGACAGTCTACACACTCCATCAAAGAAAGCTAGAATTTCTTATGTAGGACCACTTTTTTTTATAGGTTGTCTTCTTTTAATTCCATTATGGATATATATACCGGATCCATATCGCTATTTTTCTCTCATTACCCCAATCTTAAGTTTATGGCTAGGGTGGAGAGAATACCGCACTACGGGTTGGAATCAAAGCGAACATTTTCTAACTTTGCAATACGGTGTTTTTTTTCGTAATACGGCCATTATTAAACGAGGACGTATTCAATGGATAGTGCTACGCCAAACATGGTTGCAAGAAAGAAAACATTTGGCATCCATCAATACGGCTGTAACTTCAGGAAAAGAAAAAGTGAAAGTTTCCCTACATCATATTCCATATGAAGAGGCAATGCATATTTACCAATGTACACTGAAGAAAAAAGAAGAAGCATAGAAGTGAGAATATAGTTGATGTAAAGTAAATTTGTGCTCTTGATCAAGATTAGGTGAAACTTGTTTATTCTGTACGTTATGCATTCTTTTATAATGCTGGGATTGTGACGAATGCAGTATTTACTTACTGTGATCGCTCAGAATGGGCAAATGAAGTCACATTAAAATCGATTATTTATATACTATTTATTGAGGGTAAAAAGGGGTTATGACTTACTGTATCTCAAAAACTTGTTTTAAGATGAAATTCAAAGAAACCACCTTACATAAGGTGGTTTCTTTGAATTTATTAACATATACCCCAAAAAGGAAACCTGTCTGGAGAAGGGTGAGTTTGTCTGCAAAAGGAGAAACAGTAGAATCCCTAATTTTTAAGAAAGTTGTTGTTTTATCCCTTTATATAGAAAGTACATCTCTAAATTTGCAAATAAGAAAATGTCTCTCGAAGATGACAAGCTAACTGGATTTTTAAAGCATCTTCTGGATTATCAAAACTCAAATTTAATTGTTTTTCAATCTTTTTTAACCGTTGATAAAGAGTATTAATATGAATGTGGAGTTGTTTTGCGGTGTTAGTTGCTGATTTATTATTTTTAATATAAGAGAGGAGAGTTTTTTCTAAATCGTTATGTTCTCCATGTTCAGTCTGTAATGGAACAAATACTTCATTCAAAAATCTCTCAATATCATCGGAAGGTTGTTGTAAAAATAGGCGATTTACCCCTATATTTTCATAAAAGAAAAGTTCTGTTTTATTACGACTTTTTAAATAAGAGAGTGACAGATTTGCTTCTTCATAACTTTTCGCCACATTCTCTATCCCCTTATAGAGAGTGCCTACCCCTACACGCAAAGGGGCCCCGCTGTTTGTTCTCCATTCTTTCATCGTGACATTAAACTGTTTAGTAACAGCGGATATAGAGCTTGGATTAGATAGGGAAACAAGAAGAACAACCTTATTATGAAAACCATAAATAAGGATACTAAAGGGTTGTAATTTTCCTTTGATTCTTGAGACTAAACGATGAATATTCATTTCTAACACTTGTAGGTCATTATATATAGTAATTTCAAATATCGACACGAATAAAAAAGAATTCAAGTTTAAATTAAATTCTTTTCCTTTCTCTAAACATGTTTCTCGATTTTTATTTTGTAATAGTTCATTGAAAAACTCATGTGTCTTTGTATAGTAAAGCTCTGTCATTGTTAATTTTTTTACTAGTTCTAAAGCTAGAACAGCACTCCCTTGTTCAACTGTAATTTGGTCAAGTGGTGAAAATGGTTCAGAAACGGATACAACGAAACAACCTAAAAAAATAGCTCCATTAACAATAGGATATAAATAATAACTTTCTTTCTTTTGAGTAAAGACGTCAACATAAACCGGTGTTCGTCTTTTTAAAAAGACTTTTTCGATTTCATCGGAGCTAAACACAGGTACACGATTTGCTTGGTTTGGGTACCATACATTTTCCGTTGCATTAAAATAGGAGAGGGATCTACCGATCATCCGGTTTAATTCTAAAACAATGGTTTCCGCCCCTTTATTTTGCAGAGACAGCTTTGTTAACGTCCCGTGGACTTCATTTCTCTTTGAAAGTAACTGGTTTTTTTCCTTTAGTTTTTCACTTAACTCTGTTACTTCCTCTAATCTCATTTTGACCTCTGAATAAAGCTGAGCATTTTGAATAGCAACAGCAGCTTGAGAAGCAAACCCATTTAATAAATTTAGATGATGATCTGTTAATTTCTTTTCTCTAGACCGTTGGTGCACAATCATGACTCCTAATCGATTTTCTCCAATAGAAATGGGTACACACATAGCAGATTTTATACTGTTAAAAGGAGAGGTAGAAGAGAGAATATGATCATTATTCTTTTCTGATATATGATACTTGTCCATCGCAGCATAAACTTCTTCTTCTGTATAATAGATTCTTGGTTTGCCATCCTCAAATACTTTTCCTGTAATAGATTCTCCAACTTTAACTTTAAAAAGCTGGAGACGGTCGTTAAACCCAACAAATGCTTTAGGGATAAGTCTATCGATAACAGGGTCATATAATTGCAGAAACCCTCTATCTGCAGCAGGAATCACTTTTAAAGTATTTGTTACAATCTTTTTTAATACTTCATCCAAATCAAGAGATGAAGTAATCGATCGAATGCCTTCAATAAGGTTTTCCAATTCTAGATCCTTTTTTTGGACAATTTCTTGTTGATACGAAAGCTGATAAAGAAGATTTAAATACTCCAACTCTTCAACTTTCATCACATAGAACGTTTCCGGAATAGCAATTATCACCTCATAGTCTTCCAAGTAACCAAAAGAAAGATAAACATGCTGATTTTGCCGAAACGTTGTAAAAGTTGGATTTCTAGGAATGGAAGGCGGGGAAACTTTGCTGTTTATATTTATGTCATTTGTCACATACTGTTTTTCTCCCTGTGGCTTCCCAATCCAAACTTGATAAGGAATATTTTTTGAATTTTTCTCTAAATAAGAGAGCATTAATCCGGTATTTGTCATCATTACCACAACTCCTATGTAAAAACCTACATTTAATTAAATTTTAATAGGTAGAAACCTACATTGCAATTAATATTCAGAATTTTTAAAATAATATTCAAGTGAACTAGAGAGAACCTTTCTTTTAAAATTCGCTCCTTGTAAAGATGAAAAAATGATGAAGAGGTGATGTGTAATGAAAGGGATTCACTTTTTATCTATGCTACCTTTTATCGGTATGCTTGGCTTCTTACCCCTAGTAAATCGAGTAGAGCCTTATGTACTTGGAATGCCATTTATTATGTTTTGGGTGGTGTTATGGGCGATGTTAACTTCTGTAACGATGGCCATTGTTTTTAGATTCGATCGGGCCAATAAGGAGGATACGGAATGAATGCGTCCCTTTTCGTCATACTTGGCTTTTTACTACTAGCAATCTACTTAGGAATTCAAGCTAAAAAGGGAAAGGATATGGATCTCGAACAATGGTCAGTTGGTGGACGGGGATTTGGGACAGTCTTTGTGTTTCTTTTAATGGCAGGAGAATCTTATACAACGTTTACCTTTCTTGGTGCAAGCTCATGGGCATATGGAAAAGGGGGACCAGCTCTTTACATCATTGGTTATTTAAGTCTACTCTATTGCTTGTTTTATTGGTTTTATCCGAACATATGGAAATACGCGAAGGAGCACAAGTTAGTATCACAGTCTGACTTTTTTACAAGTAAGTATAAAAGTCCATATTTAGGTGTTCTTGCAGCTGTAATTGGTGTTATTTCGATGATTCCTTATATTGTTCTCCAGTTAAAGGGATTAGGGATTATTGTTTCTGAGGCTTCTTACGGATTGATTTCTCCTACTGTTGCCATTTGGATTGGGGTTGTTGCTGTTACGGCTTATGTCATGATTTCCGGCATACACGGCTCTGCTTGGACAGCTGTTATTAAGGATATTATGATTTTTGTTATTGTTCTTTTTATCGGCATTTATATTCCCTTTCACTACTATGGCGGCATAGAACCAATGTTTAGAGAGATTCAAGAGACAAATCCTAACTTTCTTACGCTACCTGATCAAGGGCTGAGCACTTCATGGTTTATTTCCACTGTTATTATGAACTGTTTGGGTGGTTTAATGTGGCCGCATTTATTTGTGGCTACGTATTCAGCATCAAGTGCAAAAGCTATTCGTAAAAATGCTATTATTACGCCGCTTTATACCATTATGTTACTGTTTATCTTTTTTGTTGGTTTTGCCGCTATTAAACAGGTGCCTGGGTTAACAGGAGCTGATAGCGATTTAGCTTTGCTGCGCCTTTCCATTCAAACTTTTGACCCTTGGTTTGTGGGAATGATTGGCGCCGCAGGTTTACTGACAGCTTTAGTTCCAGGTTCCATGCTATTAATGGCCGCATCAACAACGTTATCCAAGAATGTATATAAGGTGTTTACGCCTTCAGCTACAGAAAAGCAAATTGCAAACCTTGCAAGAACTTTAGTGCCTGTTATATCGCTTATCTGTGTTTACTTTACGTTTAACGGAGGCAATTCTATTGTGACCTTGCTTTTAATGGCTTATAGCTTTATAACCCAGCTGTTTCCGGCTGTTGTTTTTAGTCTGTCAAAGCGTAGTATAATCACAAAACAAGGAGCTGCTGCAGGGATGATTGTAGGTGTAATTACCGTTGCTTATATGACAATCAATGAGTCTACAATCGGGACTTTATTTCCTTCATTACCACACGTGCTGAAAGATTTGAACGTTGGGGTTATCGCTTTACTTATAAACGTTTTCTTTATGGTAATTGTAAGTTTGCTTACTAAAAATCTAGTCTCACCTCTGAATATGAAGGATTCTCAGTCAACTAAGCTATGAGAAGAAAAGTATATGAACATAAGTAGACTTTAAACTAATTGTTTTCGTCTGCTATATAACTAAATCTATACTAAGGAGAATATTTATGATGACGGAAAAATTGTTTGCTAGACTCCAAGAAATATATCCAGAGTTAGTAACATTTCGCAGAGATCTCCATATGTATCCTGAACTTTCCTTTCAAGAAAAGGAAACACCTAGAAAAGTAGCTGATTTTCTAACCCAGTTAGGATTAGAAGTTAGGACAGAAGTGGGGGGCAGGGGAGTGATGGGGATTTTAAGAGGAGGAAAGCCTGGGAAAACGGTGGCATTTCGTGCTGATTTCGATGCTCTGCCCATTCAGGATGAAAAAAGAGTAGATTACAAATCTCGCATTCCTGGAGTTATGCATGCATGTGGCCATGATATTCATACGGCAGCCTTACTTGGGGTAGCTAAAGTATTAAGTGAAGTAAAGGATGAACTTGAAGGGAATGTTATTTTCATTCACCAATTTGCTGAAGAGGTGATCCCAGGCGGAGCGAAGGCAATGATTGAAGATGGATGTCTTAGTGGAGTAGATGTAATTTATGGGGCTCATGTTGCTTCCCACCTTCCGTTTGGAACTGTTGGCGTAGGTGAAGGGCATCTAATGGCTGCTGGGGATACCTTCGAAATAGACATATATGGGGCAGGAGGGCATGGAGCTACACCCCATTTAACTGTAGATCCACTTGTAGTAGGAAGTCAAATCCTATTGAATCTACAGCAAATTGTCAGCAGACGAGTTGATCCTCTAAAGCCTGCAGTTGTGACAGTTGGTTCGTTTAATGGTGGAGAAGCTTATAATGTTATCCCAGATACAGCTAAAATGAAAGGAACTGTTCGAACTTTTGATAAAGATGTTCAAGATTTAATCGAGAAATCAATTGGACAAATAACAGCAGCTGCCTGTGAAAGTGCGGGAGCTTCATTTCAATATAAATATGAAAGAGGTTATCCATCTGTTTGGAACCATCCGGAAGAAACCAAAAGAATTGAACAATTAGCAAAAAAACTTTTTGGTGATGAAAAAGTCGGGCATGAACCGCCTCATATGGGGATGGAGGATTTTTCTTACTATCTACAAAAAGTTCCAGGAACCTTTTTCTGGGTAGGGGGAAGAGATGAGGAAGGGGATAAGAGCTATCCTCATCATCATCCAAAGTTTGACGTTGATGAACGAGCTATTTTAACGATTGGTCAATTATTTGTTTCAGCATGTTTGAATTATATATCAGACGGCTTGGTAACCCCTGAACTCCAAAAAGAAGTAGGTTTCTAAATTATAAGGAGATGTTGAATGATGGAAAAAGTTGTAGGGAGCATTCGAAATTCAAAAGAAAGAATCAAGGAAACATTACGGGATTTAACAAGCATTGTTGGAGTTTCTGGTACAGAACAAGAAGTAGTGAAATATTTAAAAGAAAAGTTGACCCCATATGCAGATAAAGTAGAAGTCGATCACAATGGAAATGTTATCGCTATTAAATATGGCGCTGGGCAAGGACCAAAACTTATGATTTCCGCTCATTCTGATGAAGTAGGTTTCTGCGTTAAAAATATTCTGCCAAACGGCTTTATTATATTTGATAAAGTAGGAGGAGTTTCTGATCAGCTATTATTGGGGAGAAAAGTTTGGATAACAACAAATAAAATACCAGGAATTATTGGAATAAAAGCTGGACACATGCAAACACCTGAAGAAAGTAGAAAAGTTAAAACAACTCGTGAATGCTATATTGATGTAGGTCTTTCATCTAGACAAGAAGTAGAAAATCTAGGGATTAGGGTTGGAGATCCTATTGTTTTTCAAAGTGATTTCATGGAAATGGCAGATAAAAATCTTATCTCGACAAAATCAATAGATAATCGCATTCACTGCGCAATTTTAATCGAATTATTTAAGGAAATAGAAGGGTTAGAGTTTGAAGGGACTTTATATGGTGTAATAACTGTTCAAGAGGAAGTCGGGCTTCGAGGAGCGGTTACGGCTGGAAATGCAATAAATCCTGATTACGCGATTGTTTTAGACACAATACCAGCAGGCGATACTCCAGATATTGATACAGAAAGATCACTTCCTGTTTATCTCGGAAGAGGTCCTGCTTGTCCCCTTGCAGATAGTGTTAGCGGAACAATGATATTTAACCATATCCATCCAAAAGTAAGAGAAATGATTGAAGAGCAAGCAGAAAAAGCAAATGTTTCATTACAAACTCTTACATTACTCGGAGATTTCTATACAACAGATGCTGCTAGTTTAGCTTTAACAAATAAAGGGGTACCTGTAGGCATCGTCTCGACACCACGTAGGTATTCCCACTCCCCAGTAGAATTAGTGAATTTAAATGATGCCGAAGGAGTTCTAAAGATTGTAAAGGGAATTGTTCTTGATAATGGAACGAAGGATTTAAGTTTCATATAATTATCATTCTGCGTAATAAAAAGGGTGTGTAGTATTAAAAACTACACACCCTTTTTACTCCTCAATAAATAGCTGAAGACTGTAATAAGAAAAAGGCTTAGATTGCTTTTGTATTTACATTCTTTAGCGGCTAGTATAACCTGCATCAACGTGAATCGTTGTACCTGTCACATAAGAAGATAAATCTGAAGCTAACCATAGGCTTGCTTGAGCAATTTCTCTAGGTTGACCAAATCGACCTAATAAACTAAGCTGAGGAGCAAATTCTTCTTCAGTTTGTCCAGTTTCTTCCAATGATCCTCTTAACATAGGTGTATCAATCGCTCCAGGGGCTACTGAGTTAACTCGGATATTTTTATCCCCATTTTCCAATGCAGCAACTTTAGTCATGCCTACAACTCCGTGTTTAGCCGCTACATAAGCAATATTATTTGGCTGAGGACGGAAACCACTTACAGATGATATATTAACAATACTTCCGCCTTGGCCTTGTTTAATCATTTGTTGTAATTCATATTTCATACATAATGCTGTTCCCGTAAGATCAATGGAAATTAGTTTCTTCCAATACTCCTCATCAAACTCAGAGGCAGGAGCGTTATCTGGTGTTAGAGCCGCATTGTTAATAGCCACATCAAGACGTCCATATTTCTCAACTGTTTTAGCTACCATCTCTTGCACTTGATCAGATTTAGAAATATCAACTTTTACAAAATAAGCTGTTCCTCCGTTAGCTTCAATCTCAGAGACGGCTGCTTTTCCTTTTTCTTCGTTAAAATCTGCTATAACTACTTTTGCTTTTGCTTCGGCAAAAAGTTTTGCAGTCGCAAGTCCCATCCCCATTGCTGCACCTGTTATAATAGCTACTTTACCTTCTAATACTGGAAATGTCATTTTAATCAATCACCCCGATAGATTCTAGTTTTCTAAACTGAACTCTTAATATAGCTTAAATATTTTTAATCAAAAGTATTTTTAGTTTCTAAATTTTAAGTTTTAGACAAAACATAATCGTGAATCTTTATTATTGAGCGGTATACCCACCATCAACAGTTAAACTGTTACCCGTCATAAATGAAGAATCATCAGAAGCCATAAACAATACTGCTTTTGCCATTTCTTCTGATTTACCAAGACGTTTTAACGGTGTTGTTGCAGCTAAAACTTGCTTATCTTCTTCTGGTATAATAGGTGTATCAATGAAACCAGGGCATAGTGCATTGACACGAATATTTTTTTCTGCATATTCAAGCGCAAGTGAACGAGTTAAGTTAATTACGCCACCTTTTGCTGCATTATAAGCTGCTGAACCAGGTGATCCAACCCAACCATACATAGAAGCTGTATTCACAATTGCACCACAGCCTGTTTGTAACATTTCCCGAATTGCTCCACGGGCTACTAAAAAGACACCATCTAAGTCAACATTGACCGTTTTTCGCCATTCTGAGTACTCTAAATCGTGTGAAGGATGCACGCGGCCTATCCCTGCATTATTGAAGACGATATCTACTTTACCGAATGTTTCAACTGTTTTCTTAAATAGATTTTCAACCTCTTCTTCGCTCGTAATATCTGTTTTTATGAAAAGAGCTTCGGCATTAAGCGCTTTCAACTCTTCCTCAAAAGCTTTTCCTTTTTCTTCATTTAAATCTACAAGGACCACTTTTGCCCCTTCTGATACAAATAAACGTGCTGTTGCTGCTCCAATACCAGATGCTCCCCCAGTGATGACAGCTACTTTATCTTGTAATTTTCCCATCTTAATTCCTCCTAATATAAAATTTCCTTATCATATTTCAAGGGAAATAGCTAGATATAATTTATATCTGTGCTGTTTTGTTCACAATTTAATTGTACTCCTTTGTTCACATTTAACAATCATTAAGATATCATTAAGTGTCTAGCAGTTAGACACTTATCATGAATCTGTCTATTTTGAGGGAGGTTTTTTCGTGAATCATGAACAAAATGCGACATCTCAACGACAAAATCGGACAAAGACACATTTGAAGCAAGCTTTAATTGAACTTATCAAAGAAAAGGGCTATCATTCTGTTACTGTCAAAAACATTGTTGATTATGCTGCTTATAACCGCAGTACCTTTTATATTCATTACCTAGATAAATTGGAATTAGCTGAAGATTTACTACTTTCTATGCTTCAAGGGTTAGAGTTTTCAGTGGGGAGACCACATATACGCGGACGAAAGGTGTATACAACTAAGCTAAATGAACCATCTTTTAATATTGTTTCTTATATTTATAAAAACCGAAATTTCTTTGAATTAATTAACTATGAGGATACGTTACCAGGATTACATACTCGCTTTCCCCAGACCATCTTAAAAATCTATAAAGAGCAATTTGTTTTTGAAACGATCAACAATATCACCGTTAATATGGATTATTTCAAACGTTATACAGCTTATGGTTTTTACGGGCTCCTTCATAATTGGATTCACAATGGTTTTAAAGAAACCCAAGAGGAATTTATTAAAGAAGTTATTGATTTAACAAAAACCCATATTCATTCGTTCGAGTATATTGGAGGAGAAGATAGAAGCTAACGGATGATGGATTGGCTTGTGTTTTTTTCACAGCATAAAAATATAATATAGAAAGAATTTATGGGAATTGGAAAAGATTAAAAGAACAACCGGATAAAGACTGTTCTTTTAATAAATCTGTTTTAAGGAAGAAGAGAAGTCTATCACGGGAGTTTAATTCTTACTTTTTTTGTTAGCTTATTTGACGGCTTAAATGCTGCTGGAGTACAAATTAAAGTAATTCATCATCTTTTCAACGAGCTTCTTCAAATGTGTGATATAGGATTAGGATGGTTGATTCCGTCCCTTTTAGGAGGATTAGGCGGATATATATTTAGCATATTACACAAGGAAACCTTTAGTTCTAGTGAAACTCAATTCAATAAATAAGATTAGTTGGTTATTTTACGTTTATCGGAATATCTCAAGGGAAATCTTCTTTTGGAACAGGTTTTTTATTAATATCTGTAAGCTTTAAAAAGCGGTCAAAAGGAGAGATAAGAGTTATGCCTACTGTTCAAACAAATGATGGAACAAATATATATTATGAGGAGCACGGAGAAGGGCGTCCCTTAGTGATGATTCACGGATGGGGCTTTTCAGGACGCTTTTTCCAACGAAATATGGAATGTTTAGCAAAGCACGCACGCGTTATCACAATTGATCTTCGAGGGCACGGTAATTCAGATAAACCAGATCACAGTTATCACGTACCAAGATTGGCGAGGGATCTTTATGATGTTCTTGTTCAGCTCAATCTTCAGGATGTAACAGTGCTAGGCTGGTCGCTGGGATGTCCAGTGATTTGGAGTTATCTTGAGTTATTTGGAAACGAACGGCTGAGAAAAGCAATATTTGTTCAGCAAACACCAAGACAGTATTATGATTTTGACTGGAAGTACGCTCATGCTAGCTGCTATGATGATGCTTCCTTTCAATACATGAAAGCACAAGTTCAATTAGATACAGCTCATTTTAACCAAAATCAAATCAACACCATTATTTCGACAGACCTTTCAAAAAAGGAAAGGGACATGATGCTTACTGAAATGGAAAAAACGCCTCCATCTGCTCGAGTTGCTATCATGGCTGATCATACTCGGTATGATTGGCGAGACTTTTTACCTCACATTAACTTACCATCTTTAGTATTAGTAGCTCAAAAAGATAGTGTATTTGATTGGCGAGGTCCTGCATGGGTTGGGGAGCATATCCCAAACGCCAAGACCGTTTTCTTTGAAAACAGCAGCCATGCGCTGTTTGTGGATGAAGTGGAAAAATTCAATAAAACTGTGCTTCGTTTTATGAGTGGAAGGATAGAATGAGATAAGAAGAGGTATCAAAGCGAATGATTTTGATACCTCTTCTTTATTATAAAAATTTAAAAGCTCTCCTTCGAGATTCAGGATACTTAGATACCTAAGAACCTTTTTTAAGAATCGAATATAATTTCTTATAAGTGAGGAAGATATATAAGAATCTGATAAATTAAGTCCTTAGGAGGAGCAACCGTATGTCATTTGAAGATAAGCTTAGAAGTGCAGGTCGTACAGTAAACGACGCTGTAAATAATGCGGTAAATGGTTTTGAAAACGGATTGAGTTACACTTTTGAGGAAAGTGAAAATATTTTAAACGGAATTACGGATGATATTCGAGAAAAGATTAGCGAAAATGCTGATGGTTTAGCCGTAATGTTTAGAAACTCTCATCCTGAAGCAGATTTTGATGAATGTGTGGCTATGGTAACTGTAGGAGCAGCTGCTTATGGAGCGTCTGTTGGTGGTCCCCTTGGCGCAGCCATAAATGCAGGAGGAGGAGTACAGGCAGCACATATAGCTTGTCGTAGAGTATTCCCTGGATAAACAATAAATAGAATATAACTATAAAAGAGCCTGGTCAAAGTACCAATTGAATCGCCGAAGAGAATAACAAGATTATCCTTTTCTGAAAAGTAACGTGGGAATCCGTTTTGAATGATATATTTTCAAAATGGGTTCTTTTTTATTTAGCGATAAGATGATCTGTTTTTTCATTATCCTTTCTTGCATAGTCCTATATAGATGCGTTTTGTTTATTTCTATCTAGTTCTCTAAGCGGGGAATTTTCACATATTTACCGCTAGTTATCCCTCCCATTCCTTTGAAAAAGCTAATTTAAGAAGGAAAATTCAAAAAGGCCATGAAGATTAAAAAAGAAGACGAAAATGCTAAAAAGGGGAGTTTAGCCAAATGACAGATGTAATTGTTGCTTATCATCAATTAAAGGAACTTGTTGGAAAGAAATTAACAAAGGCTGGTCTTCGCCAAGATCATGCGACTGTAGTAGCAGATGTTTTGATTCACGCAGACTTAAGAGGAGTCAGTTCTCATGGTGTACTAAGAACGGAACATTATGTTAAACGCTTAACCGAAGGAGGGCTAAACCCTAGTCCCCAATTTTCTATAAGAGATACAGCTCCATCTGCTGCTGTTTTTGATGGTGATGATGGCATGGGTCATGTAGTTGCTAAGGAAGCGATGAGCCACGCTATCAAATTAGCAAATAAAAACGGAATTGGGATGGTAACAGCTATTAACAGCAGTCACTGCGGGGCATTGTCTTATTTTGCCCAGCAAGCTGCCCAACATAAAATGATTGGTATGGTTATGACTCATACAGATAAAGTAGTGGTGCCATTTGGTGGAGCTAATCCTTTTTTTGGTACAAACCCAATCGCATTTGGTTTTCCTGCTCTTGAACATAAACCAGTGATTCTTGATATGGCTACAAGCAATGTCGCCTTTGGGAAAGTCCTTCATGCGCGCGAAGCTGGTACCTCTATTCCTTCTGATTGGGGAGTGGACGGTAACGGAAAGCCGACTACAGATCCACACAAAGTAAAAGCCTTGCTGCCATTTGCTGGGCCTAAAGGTTATGGACTTGCGATGGTAGTGGATGTGCTTTCAGGTCTACTTGCTGGAGCAGCATTTGGTCCTCATATTACTGCAATGTATGGTGACTATTCAAAGAAACGTAAACTTGGACATTTCTTATGTGCCATTAACCCGGCTATTTTCACTGATCATGATACATTTCTAGCCAATATGGATCAAATGATAAAGGAACTTCATGAAATAACACCTGCCGAGGGGTTTTCAAAGGTCATGGTACCAGGAGAGCCTGAGCAAGTAAAAGAGGAAATGAGACTGAGAGAAGGAGTTCCTGTAACTGAAACTGTCTATGATTATTTATCAAAAGAGTAGAGGCTAATCTATTTTTATAGACTATAAAGTTTCCTACCATTATATGAGTCTTTACTTATCTAGATTTTAAAGTTATTATTAGAGTCGATAAATAAATATACAATTCTACTAGGGGTGCCCGAAACGGGGCTGAGAGAAAAACCGATGTTTTTTAACCCTTTGGACCTGATCTGGATTATACCAGCGTAGGAAAGTAGCTAAGATAAACATTATTCTTTATTACTATACTATACCAGGTCCAAAAGTGGGCCTGGTTTTTATTATGCTCTATTTTCGTTTGGAGTGCTTTTAGAGCCAACCTATTTTAAAAAATCCTAGAAAAAATAGGCACTTGAACGGATTAACTGAGATAAAGCAGAAGGGGGAATTTATGTAATAAAACAAAATATCCGTTTTTATGGCAGCCTAGATCAGAATTGTAAACACTACAGCGTAAGGAGACAGCTATGAAGGAAGAAGCAAAAGATACTACTAATCATTATGAAGAAAAGATAGCATTGGATGAAAAATTGTCGTCTTCAAAAACCTTTCTCTATGGATTGCAGCATGTTTGTGTTTCAAACGTTTGGCTAGATCCTATCTTTGTTGCTGCAATGATCGGTTTACCTCTTTCACAATCGGCAAATATCGTAAGTGCTATATTCATTGTAGCTGGGTTAGTGACATTAATTCAGGCTACTAAGCTAGTAAAATTACCTATTGTGCAGGGACCGTCCGCTGCTTTTGATTCGGTTATGATTGCAGCAGGTAAAGCGAACGGCTTAGCTGCTGCGAGCGGGGGGATTTTTTTAAGTGCAATTATTGTGTTTATTTTATCTATTACAGGTATTATCGGCCGTTTAAAGTCGTTATTTACCCCTGTCATTTCAGGGACCGTTATTTTTCTTGTTGGAATATCTTTATCAGAGTTCACTCTATCTGAATTCTTAGGAGGGGCGCCTGGGGATGAATCATTTGCAAGTCCATCAACATTAACGTTATCAATTACAACCTCCCTCATCGTATTAAGTTTATCTCTTTTTGGTAAAGGATTATGGAAATCTTTTTCCTTTTTAATTGCACTAGTTGTTGGAGACATGCTTGCCGTTATGCTTGGAAAAGCTGATTTCTCTCTAATTGAAAGTAAACCATGGTTTGGAATTCCACAGTTTCTTCCATATGGAAATTTAACGTTTCAGTGGGAACCCTTTTTAACTTTCTTTGTCGTATATATTGTAGCCATTATTGAAGCAATGGGAGTATACCAAGCTTCAGGTGAAATGCTGAATACTGAAATTAATAAAAAACGAATTCGCAATGGGTTTGCGGGCGAAGCCGCTGGTTCATTCCTATCTTCCCTTATTGGAGGATTCCCTACTACTGCGTATGCTCAAAATGTCGGATTACTGAGATTGACAGGGGTAGCTTCAAGATATCCGGTTATGGTGGCTGGGTGTATTTTCCTCCTGTTTGGATTCTTTCCGAAAGTTGGAGCGTTACTTGCTTTAACACCCTCTCCTGTTGTAGGAGGAATCTTTTTGCCTGCTGCGGCTACACTTGTGTCTACAGGTATTTCTATTCTTACTAAAGCGGAAAATACGGACAAAAATTATCTTATCATCGGATTATCCATATTGCTTGCACTTTCATTACCCCATTATTCCGGTAATATAGATGGAATCTTAGGTACAATGCTTTCTAATAGTTTATTAATTGGAGCATTCACTACTATCTTTCTACAACTAATACTTATAACTATACCTAATAGACTGAAAAGAGGGCGTTTAGAATGAGAGAAGATTCAAAAAAGGTTACAGATGAAATTTTACAGTTTATCGAAAGCAATGCACAAGAAAAGCAAACGAATCCTGATATTGCTGAATCAACATATAATGAGCTAGCACTAAAATTGTTTCAATATCAGTTTAAGCATAATAAGGCTTATAAGAAATTTTGTCAGGCGAGAAAAAGAACGCCTTTGACAGTAAAAAGATGGATAGATATTCCCCCAATGCCAATTCAGGGGTACAAGGAATTAACGCTATCTTGTGAACCAATCGAGGAAGCAGAAGCTGTTTTTATGACAAGTGGGACAACGAATCCTGAGGCGAAAGGGAAAAATTATCATCCTGATCTTACTGTTTGGGACGCTTCTATGAAAAGGCCGTTTAAGCGATTTGTGATGCCAGACTATGAGAAGATGACTATTTTTGTGCTTTCACCTGCGGAAGATCTTAACCAAAATTCTTCCTTATCAAGATACTTATCAAATGCTGTGTCCTATTTTGGAACAGAGAACAGCGAATTCTTTTTCAGTGAAGAGGGACTTAACTTCGAAAGGTTTGTTTCCCAATTAAAGAGATGTGAGGAGAAAAGAGAGCCTGTGATGCTAATGGGAGCGAGCTTTGCTTATGTTCATATCCTCGATTACTTAAAAGAAAAGAGAATCCAATTCAGGCTACCAGAAAAAAGCCGAATTTTTGATACAGGAGGTTTTAAAGGTCAGTCACGGGAAGTGGATATGGAGCAGTTGTACACTGAGTTTCAGACGTATTTTCAAATCGGTCGTGATAAATGCATCAATATGTATGGAATGACGGAACTCAGTTCTCAAATCTATGATCAAACGATTGTAAGTAGCTATTTGTATCCATCTGTTCTCCACGATAAAGCGGCAGGTCCCTGGATAAAAACCGTTATTTTAAATACGGAAACGCTAGAACCTGTCCAAGAGGGGGAGAAAGGTGTTATTGCCCATTACGATCTTGCCAATTGGAATTCGTGCCTAGCCCTTTTAACAGAAGATCTTGGCTATCAAACGGAAAATGGTTTCGTTCTGCTTGGAAGAATAAAAGATTCTGAGGCAAGAGGCTGTTCCATTGCCGTTGATCAGTTAATACAGTCAAATTCAGGTGGTGCGGTAAGGTAGTGAAAACTATAAAAGAATTAAATATATTTCATGTGCCTAATTCCATTGAATTAAACGACTTTCAGTTGAAAACGATTGAGAGTAGCGATATTACTTTCACATTAAAAGTTCCTGTTATTACAGGGGATGTGTTAGAAAAAATTATTCATCAAGTGCAAATCAATCGTAATCAGTATTTAGCTTCTATGCCTATTGCTGATATTATCAACAAAATTGATATGGCTGTTCAAAAATGGCTAAATCCAAACTATCCGCTTCGTAAGTTAGCAGAAAAAGTTATTCCTATTATAACGGGTTATGATCAAGAGATGGTTCGATTGCAACTAAAAAGATATATGCGTACCTTTCGAAAAAAAGAATTACTGCGCTTTCTCGATGAAGAGTTCGACCAGCCTGCAATGTTAGATGAATTTCGCCCTCGAAAATCCGGCGGTATGAGCAGGGCTTTTGGACCAGGTACCATTTTTCACGTTTTCTCCGGAAATGTTCCCGGGGTTCAAATTTGGAGTTTAATAATGGGACTCATGGTGAAATCAAGTACGATCGGAAAAGTCTCAATGGCTGAACCTCTGCTTCCTGTTTTGTTTACAGAGTCATTGGCGGAGGTTGATGAAAAACTTGCCGAAACGATTGCGATCCTCCCATGGAAAGGGGGAACGAATGGATTAGAAATAACAGCCATTGAAAATAGCGAGGCTGTAGTTGTTTATGGAGCAAATGATACTGTTGAAAAACTGAGAGACAAGGTTCCCCCTCATAAGAAGTTCTTAAGTTATGGTCATAAAATTAGCTTTTCCTTAATTGGCAGAGAAGCTTTGACTCCTGATTTATATTATCAAACCATTCAGAAATTAGCGGAGGATATTAGTGTTTATGACCAACAAAGCTGTCTATCACCCCAGGCCGTTTTTGTGGAAGAAGGTGGAGGAGTTAGCGCAAAACAATTCGCCCAAATGTTAGGCGCAGAACTTGAACGTTATCATAAAAAAAGACCACGAGCGAAGCTAACAGATGCAGAGGCTATGTCTATTCAACGGTTAAGAAGCCGCTTTGAGCTAGAGTCCTTGCAACAAGAGAATGTAACAGTTCTTTCAAGCGAAAGGGGTACATCTTGGACTGTTATTTATCATAAGGAACTTGGATTTGAAGGTTCTCCCTTGAATCGCTCTATTCACGTTTACTCAGTAGTAGAATCAATTGAGCAGGCAGTTCATATCATTAAGCCGTATCAACCATATTTACAGTCATGCGGAGTTGCAGTAGCTCCTTCGAGGTTATTCCAACTAGCCGACTGCCTAGGAGGATTGGGTGTAAATAGAATTACTCCAGTCGGGGAAATGAATCAAGCAAAGCCAGGTTGGCACCATGATGGAGGATTTAATCTCCTTGATCTTGTAAGAGTGACAGATATTGAACGGAATGTAGAAGAGAACTTAGAACGTTTTGATCCAGATGTTGAATAGAAGGTGGAGTAACCATGAATTTAAAGCAGAAAATAGTATTAATTACAGGAGCAAGCAGGGGAATTGGAGCTGAGATGGCTAGACAGTTTGGTACCACAGGATCAATTGTTGTTATTAATTATTTGAACAATGAGCACCTGGCGGGTAAAGTTGTTAGGGAAATTGAGGAAATGGGTGGTCAATCCGTTGCGATTAGGGCAGATGTGACAGATAGCAATCAAGTAAATGAAATGATAGAAGCCATTGTTGATTCTTTTGGTGCCATTGATGTAGTTGTAAACAATGCATTAAGTCACTATACCTTTAACCCTAAAACGAGAAAAACAGCGTGGGAGATGGAATGGGAAGATTACAACAAACAATGGGAAGGAAGCGTACGTGGCGCTTATAATATATGTAAGGCTGCAATGCCTCATATGAAGAACCAAATGTCAGGAAGAATGATTAATATAGTTAGTAACTTAATACATTTTCCAATTGTTCCTTATCACGACTATACAACAGCGAAGATGTCACTGCTTGGGTATACCCGAAATCTTGCCAAGGAATTAGGAGGTTTTGGTATCACTGTTAATGCTGTTGCTCCAGGTCTGACTTATCCAACTGATTCTAGCCATGAGACAAAAGAGGATGTCAGAAACGAAATTATTCAATTGACACCTTTGCACCGCTTGGCCCAGCCTAAAGATATTGCTGGCAGCGTATTATTTTTAGCTTCTGATTTGGCCTCTTTTATTACGGGTCAATGCTTAAATGTCGATGGTGGATTAGTAATGCATTAAGCACTGTTTTACTAACATACAAGTAGTCACGTATATAAAATTATTATCTAAAAGTAAAATGAATAAAAGAGAAAAAAGCCATAGACTCTTTATTAATAAAGAGTCTATGGCTTCTTCACTTCCCCAGAATAGTTTATGTAAATTAGATTTAAATATTATACAAATTTACTAATGATAGGAAAACGATTACAATATGAGGGGGCGTTAAATATTAACCTGATGTATAAAGTTGAGAAACATCCTTCATCAGGCGATGTTCAATTAAGTTCATAAAGTTCCTTAGAAACAAAAATTCACTATACTGCTAGTCAAAGGGGTTTATTACGGAAGAGAAAGTTTACTTTCAAGCAGAATATGTATTTCGTCAAGCAGCTGAAACGTTATTCTTAGAAGAAAAAACAAAGTTACAGTCGTTATTTCCCCATGCGGAAATTCATCATGTAGGAAGTACAGCTGTACCCGGAAGTCTTACTAAAGGGGATGTAGATATTCAAGTAATAGTGAATCAAGAGCATTTTAATTCATCAAAAGAGGTTCTAGTAAAATACTATCATATCAATGCAGGAAGTGTGTCATCTGATACATTTATTTCGTTTAAGGATGACGCCAGAAACCCTCCTTTAGGTATCCAATTAACAGTGAGAAACTCATCTCTCGATATATTTTGGAAAATCACAGAGGTTTTAAAGGAAAACGAAAATTTGAGACAACAATATAATCAAATTAAACAAGAATTTAACGGTGAAAGTATGGAAGAGTATAGAGAAGCTAAAGCGAGGTTCTTAACAAATCTCATGAAAACGAATGATTACAAGAATAAGGGGAAATAATTCCTTCTCCTTTGGAGTTCATATAAAAGAGGTAAGGTATCTTTTATTCTCATTAATTCTTAATATATTAACTAGAGTATACATAAAGTATTTATAACTATTTTCTTACTTAGTGATTAAAATTATTTGTAGTTACAATTATGCTAATATTAATAGGAATTTGTAATCGTTCAATTATTGAAATTACTCATAGTCTTTTATATGATTCTAAATTGATAACAAGTTATATTGACTAATTGGAGGAGACTATGAAGTTTTTAAAAAAAGTTTTTAAACGTAGAACTACATGGCTTATTTTCGGAGTGATCATAGCTTTTATTTACTTTAATAATAGTTCTTTACTAGCTCAGAAAAGAGAGAGTCAGCCCTTTTTGCTTGCTCATAGGGGCGTTGCGCAAACATTTACTATGAAAGATATTCAAAATGATACATGTACAGCTGAAAGGATTTACAAACCGGAGCACAATTTTTTAGAAAATACCATTCCATCTATGAAAGCTGCTTTTGAGGATGGAGCTGATATGGTTGAACTTGACGTGCATATCACAAAAGACAATCAATTTGCCGTATTTCATGATTGGACAATAGATTGCCGAACAAATGGAAGGGGCGTTACAAGGGATTATACAATGGCTGAGTTAAAAAAATTAGATATTGGATACGGATATACGGCTGATGGGGGAAAAACATATCCTTTTCGAGGTAAGGGAGTTAATCTTATGCCTTCCTTGAATGAAGTAATGGAATATTTTCCTCATCAAGCATTTCTTATTCATGTAAAAAGTAATGATCCAGAGGAAGGAAGACAATTAGCACAGTATTTATCCCATTTTTCTAAGAAACGGTTGGAAAATATAACGGTTTATGGGGGAGACGAACCGATTGATTCATTGAAAAAGGAAATGCCAAATTTAAAAGTTATGTCCAAAGCAACGATGAAAGCTTGTCTTATTCCATATATAGCAACAGGATGGACAGGGAATGTACCAAATGCCTGTGAAAATACAGAATTACATATACCAGAAAAAATCGCTCCTATCCTCTGGGGATGGCCAAACCGCTTTTTAAATCGAATGGATGATGTCAATACTCGTACAATTATTGTTGGTGGGAATGGAAGTGAATTTTCAACTGGTTTTGATTCTGTTCAAGATTTAAAAAGGCTTCCAAACGATTACTCAGGGGGCATATGGACCAACCGTATAGATAAAATAGGGGATTATTATCGGAAAAATGAAGAGTGATTTCTAAGAACAAAAATGTAGTTCAACTTTACTTTTTTATCCATCCATAGTATGATAAAATTATTAAATTAGATTTCAATGAAAATTACAATAAATTAATGAGAGGTGCTTTTTGTGAGTGCGGTAGGTTCTAAATAGGAAAAGTTAAATGAAATAAATACGATAGCAGCAGTGAATGAGGTACATAATGTGCCTGTATTTGCTATGGATTTATTTTAAAACCTATGAAGATACCTACAGTACTTTATAAAGCATGTAATAGTAAGGGAATAGCTCTGTTTTAATGGCTTATTTCCTTATATATTATACTTGCCTTGTAATGTAAAAAGCTGCGGTATCCCCGCAGCTTTTTTGTGTTTAGATAAGTAGTAAATAATATTCTTCTATGTTTGAAACCTCATTGAAATCTAATGAGTAGGTATCTTCGCTTGTGAAATGAATAAATCACAGTGAGGAGAATGGAAAATGAATCATGCAACTTATGAAAAGTTACAATATAACGAATTAAAACAGATTGTTAGATCTTATTGTGTAAGTGGATTAGGTAAACAATTACTAGATAAATTAAAGCCAAGTACAAATATAAAAATAGTTAAACATCGCTTAAATGAAACAACAGAAGCACGAGAAATCTTAGACGCAGAGGGTCATGTGCCGTTTTTAGGCATATCTAATATTGATCATACAATACAAAATCTTGAAAAAGGGATGATGCTTGATCCAAGTGAGTTGGTAAGTGTATCAGACTTCTTAAGAGGGTGTAGAAAAATGAAAAAATTTATGATGAATAAAGAGTTTTTCGCTCCCCTATTAACATCTTACGCCCACTCAATGACTGAATTTAAAAGTATTGAAGAAGAAATTAATTTTTCAATTAAGGGAAATCGTGTAGATTCAGCGGCAAGTAGAGAGCTAAAACGAATACGGCATAACATGGCAGCGGCTGAGGAAAAAATAAAGGAACGCTTAAATAAATTTCTCAATAGCAGTTCACATAAAAAGTATATTCAAGAGTTCTTTATTAGTAAAAAAGATGATCGATATACAATTCCTATTAAAGCTTCCTATAAAAATCAGGTTCCAGGAACGGTAATTGAGGTTTCTTCTAAAGGTTCTACTGTCTTTATTGAGCCAAATACCATTACAAAGCTAAATGGGGAACTCTCAAGTCTAAAAGCTGAAGAGGCGATAGAAGAGTATCAAATATTAGCTACGTTATCAGGAATGCTTTTAGAGAATATTCATGAAATCAAGATCAATATGGACCTGATTAGTCAATATGATATGGTGTTTGCGAAGGCAAAGTTCAGTAAGCATGTTGGAGGGATAGAACCGAAGTTAAATGATTATGGATATATCAAATTGGTCCATTGTAAACATCCCCTTTTAACAAGAGAAGCTGTGCCACTTCATTTTGAGATAGGGAAAGATTATCGTAGCTTGATTATTACGGGTCCTAATGCTGGCGGGAAAACCATTGTTCTAAAAACCATCGGGTTAGTCACATTAGCAGCCATGTCAGGCTTTCACATTATTTCAAACAAAGAAACGGAAATAGCCGTATTTGACAACATCTTTGTTGATATTGGAGACAATCAAAGTATAGAGAATGCGCTAAGTACATTTTCATCTCATATGAAAAATGTATCAGAGATTATGAGCGCATCCAACAATAATACCCTTTTACTATTTGATGAAATAGGAAGTGGTACAGAGCCGAATGAAGGAGCTGCACTTGCAATTTCAATTTTAGAGGAATTTTACCAAATGGGATGTATAACAGTAGCGACAACTCATTATGGCGAAATTAAACGTTTCTCAGAAATGCACAGCGATTTTATGAATGCAGCAATGCAATTTAATAGCGATACATTAGAACCAATGTATCAATTATTAATAGGAAAATCAGGAGAAAGTAACGCGCTTTGGATTTCTAGAAAAATGAATGTACGAGAAAATGTTCTACAAAGAGCGAAGTACTATATGGAGAACAAAGGATATCATTTAGAGCGGGTAGATGAGAATAAAATCAGAAAACCTAAGGTTGTTAAAGAAAAGCCTGAAGAAAAGGATGAATACAGAAAAGGCGATCGTGTGAAATTATTAGATTACAATGACTTTGGGATTATCTATAGAGAAAAGGATAATTTCTATAATGTTGTAGTGTTCTACAATAAAGAATTTGTAGAAGTAAATGTTAAGCGTCTTTCCCTAGAAATATCAGCAAAGGAACTATATCCAGACGGCTATGATTTAGAGACCTTGTTTATCGATTATACTACCCGAAAAACACAGCATGATATAGAACGCGGTTCCAAAAAGGCGCTTCGTAAAATTCAAAAAGAGATAAGAAAAAATAAAGGATGAGATGAAATGCCGATAATGATTAGACAAGAAAGTCAGGAGGATTATCAAAAAACAGAAGAACTTGTAAAACAAGCATTTTTACAAGCAGAGTTTAGCGATCAGAAAGAGCATGAACTTGTACATCGGATTAGAACATCGGATGCATTTATTCCTGAACTTTCATTAGTGGCAGTAGATAACGAAATTGTAGGTCATATTATGTTATCTAAAATTAAAATCGTAAATGATGACAGGACTGTAGATTCTCTGGCTCTTGCCCCAGTTTCTGTATCACCAAATCAACAGAAAAAGGGAATCGGAAGTTTATTAATTACTCATGCATTAAAAAAAGCAAAAGAGCTTGGTTATCAGTCTGTTATTGTATTAGGTCATCAAGATTATTATCCAAAATTCGGATTCAAACCAGCAAGTTTATGGAATATAAAATCACCATTCGAAGTCCCAGCCGAAGTCTTTATGGCCATGGAGTTAACTAAGGACGCTCTTAAAAACATACGGGGGGTTGTTCAATATTCTCAAGCATTTTTTGAATAAGAGGAGCTATACCTAATACTCATGTTAATTAAAAATGGAAGGAGTATGTTATATGTGTTGCTCATGCTGTCCAGTGTTTGATAAACCCCTTATCTAAAAATAAAAATATTAGATAAGGAGTGTTGAATGTGCTAATTCAAGAGAGAATCATTCAAAACGTTAAAAATAAATGTATTGAAGATGAATCAGTCTCAGCTTGTATGATGTATGGGTCTTTTACTAAAGGAGAAGGAGATCAGCATTCAGATGTTGAGTTTTATATATTCATTAGGGATCAGAATATAAATCATTTTAACTCAAGACATTGGATCTCTGAAGTAAATGCCGCTGATTTGATATTTTACAATGAGTATGGAACAGAGGTAGTCATATTTTCAAATATGATTCGGGGAGAGTTTCATTTTCTCCCTGAATCAAAAATAGAAATTATCAAAAGTTTTAAATCTACTGGAGTTTTCCCAAATCCTGAGTCGATGTATATTTACGATTCTACAGAACAATTACAGCCTTTGCTTGAAGAATTAGGTGGATCTGGTCCAGAAAGAATGACTCATGAAAATGTAAATTTCACTTTTAATAATGTTGTAAACGCTTGGCTGATGGGTGTAAATGTAATGAAAAGAGGAGAGTTAGCACGCTCTTTAGAGATTTTAACACAAGTGCAAAAATATATATTACAACTCATAAGAGTAAAGGAAAAAACGGTAGAACGTTGGTTAAACAGTACCAAAAACTTAGAGGCGGATATAAGTGTTCAATCTTATCATGACTATGTTTCAATAACTGCAAAACTAAGAGAGTGTGAATTGAAAACAGCTTATAAGAATGCCTTAGAAATGGTTGAAAAGCTGCATAACAATTTAGGTGCTTTTTACATGGTAGATATAGATTCAGATTTTATTAAAAAGCTTTACATTCATTTAAATGAATAACTTTAAATATAAAGGGCTCTCTGTTAGTAAACAGGGAGCTTTTTATATTTTTAGTATTTTTCTCGGAAAAGCAATGGAACCTAACCTTCTTAGATTCCCATTAGCCAAAGCAACTAATTTGCTTGTGATAATAAAGTGAAAATTGTCACCAGAAATAGTGAGGGAAGTGATCATGTAGCTTCTCTAGCGCTTTTCAAAAATGGTAGCAGAGATTATATTTTCTATTTTGTTTTGGTTCTCAGGGTGTAAGTATAAAACAGAGAAGATAAGAAAAAATATGAAGAGCTTGTTAATCCTTTTTATTACTTCAAGGGGGAATTAGATTATGACAAACTTAGATGGCAAAGTTGCAATTGTAACGGGTGGTGCTTCTGGTATCGGATTAGCTACTGCTAAAGCTTTTCTAGAAAAAGGAGTGAAAGTCGTTATTGGGGATTACAATAATGAAGCTGGAGTAAGCGTCGAAAAAGGGTTGAAAAAAACATATAAGGATGTTTTATTTATCACAGTTAATGTGGCTGATGAGCAATCAGTTGAAAATCTTGTTTCTGAAACCGTCAAACATTTTGGAGGGTTAGACATCATCTTTAACAATGCTGGGGTTGGTGTTCAAACACCTACTCACGAATTAACGGCTGAAGAATATAAGAGAGTGATTTCTGTGAACCAAGATGGTGTTTTTTACGGGATTAAATACGCTCTTCGTCAAATGCTTAAAACGGGTGGCGGTTCTATTATTAACACTTCTTCTATTTTGGGCACAGTTGGTGAACCAACTTCTATTCCATATGCTGCAAGTAAAGGTGCTGTCAATTTAATAACAAAGTCCGTTGCATTAGAATATGCGGATCGGAATATTCGAGTAAATGCTGTAGCTCCTGGATTTATTGAAACTGGACTAGTGAACAAAGAGGCAATGGGTGAGTACTATGATGGTCTAGTAGCCAAACATCCTATTGGTCGACTAGGTGAACCAAAGGAAATTGCACATGCTGTTATCTTCTTAGCTGAAAATGACTTTGTAACAGGTACAACACTTCTTGTTGACGGTGGATACACAGCTAAATAAGACTTTTATCACAACTCGATTTTTTTATTATCGCAAATTTATATATAATAGCGGACTTGTTAAAAGTCCGCTAAATAATGAAAAAGATAACTATGTTGCATGTAGTCAGCAAATTATCTTACTTTAAATAGCCTTCTGTCATTTGGATGATAGAAGGCTATTTAAGGTATACGACAGTTACAACTTGTCATTAAAGTAAGAAAGCGTAAAGAGTTGCCTATTATCTATTTAATTCACTACCGTCATTTGGATATAAGGAGCCAGAATGTCCTTTAGTATGGATATGCATAACTGCTCTTGTACATAATATCAATTGGTACATATGTCCAACTTACATCGTATAAACGCTATAGTTTATCTCAATAAGTTATAAAAGGTGGATGAAACGAAATGCTTGACCCTAAAACAATTGAAATTGTGCAATCAACAGTACCGGTTTTAAAAGAACATAGTAAAGAAATTGGCAAAAGATTTTATGAGTTACTATTTGCAAAAGAGCCTGATTTGTACAATATGTTTAATCAAACAAATCAGAAACGCGGAATTCAGCAGGAAGCGTTAGGATACGCGGTTTATGCTGCAGGAGAACATATTACAAACTTAGAGGCTATCAAACCCGTAATCGAAAGAATTTCTCAAAAGCACCGTGCTATAGGGGTGAAAGCAGAGCAATATCCTGTGGTGGGGGAGACTTTACTTCAAGCAGTAAAAGATGTTTTAGGAGATGCTGCTACTGATGAAATTATTGAAGCCTGGGGAAAGGCCTATGGATATATTGCGGATGCCTTCATTAACCTTGAGAAGAATCTTGAAGAAGAAACAAAGAGTCAGCCTGGTGGATGGCATGGATATCGAAGTTTTTACGTAGATAAGAAAGTTGACGAAAGTGACAATATCACATCCTTTTATTTAAAACCTGCTGATGGAAAAGGCATTGCTTCTTACAAAGCTGGACAGTATTTGACGCTAAAAGCAACGATACCAGGTGAAAAGTATACTCATATTCGTCACTACAGTCTTTCAGAATCTCCAGGAAAACCGTATTATCGAATCAGTGTAAAACGTGAAGATGCTCATGATGATAGTCCAGACGGTATTGTCTCAAACTATTTACATAATCAAGTAAAAGTTGGAGAACAATTAGAATTTTCCGCTCCAGCAGGAGATTTTGTTCTTGATCATAGTGAATTACCCGTTGTGTTGATAAGTGGAGGGATTGGGATTACGCCTGTCTTCAGCATGCTAAATACTTTAGTTGAAACACAATCTACACGTCAAGTAACTTTTGTTCATGGAGCCACCAATAGTAAAACACATGCCTTTAAAGAATATGTAGCGGAATTAGCTGAGAATCAAGAAAACGTCACATCCTTTATTTGTTATAGCTCCCCTAATAAAGAGGACCGGATGGGACATGATTTTGATAAAGAAGGAATCATTGATCGAGAAGTATTAACATCTACTGTTTCTTCAAAAGAATCCTTATTTTACTTGTGTGGATCCATTCCATTTATGGAATCTATTCTGAACATATTAGTAAAATGGGGTGTATCAAGAGAAAATATTCATTATGAAGCATTTAGTCCCCTAGCACTTTTCGAAGAGGAGTGATCAATCTTCTATTCTGAGATCCTGATAAAAGTTCGTTTTAGTACTTTTGTGTCATAATCAAAAAGCAATGCAGTTTTACTGTATTGCTTTTATTTTCTCGTAAAAGTGCCTTAAAACATATGATGCAAATAATACAAAGAAAAGCCAGATTCCTTAACACTACAGCTTACTCATCCCGCTATTTAGCAGCGTAAAACTGTTGTGCTAGTCGTCACAGTACTTAGCATCTTTTCAATCCCAGTGGTGAAAAAACTGAGGCATCATCAAAATTACCCGTAGCCAAGTTGCTTAGAAATGTTATCGAGCATAAGATATAGGCAATAAGATGATAAGCGTATTTTCAAGCTCATAATTAAAACAGAATCCATCAATAACAGGGTCTTTTTTATACAAAAATGTATTTATTCTGTCTTTAGCATCACTGAATTTAGGGAGAAATGACATGATGAATATTGTACTCTTATTAGCTTTTGTTAAAGAGATGATTGGCTTATACAGTATGGCTGCAATAGGATATGTGGCGAGAAAAATCAATATTTTAGATGCTAATGCAAACGAGGTCATCACTCAGTTGCTCTTATATATTACTCTTCCAGCTCTTATATTGTATTCAATGAACGTTCCATTTTCCTATAGTATGGGAAAAGAATTATTGATTCTTTTTATTTCATCGTTATATGTGTTGTTATCGGCATGTGTTATAGCTCGGTTGATGAGGAAGCGTTCTAAAATAGCATCTCAGCGAAAAAATGTATTTGAAGCTTTAATCATATTTGGTAATCAAGGATTTATTGGTTATACCATTTGCTATATTCTATTTAGTGAAAAAGGGATTATATATGCTACCATGTTCAATTTTGCTTACTTACTACTTATTTGGAGCTATGGCATTTATTTGTTTCTTCGTTCTACATCTTCATTTCCATGGAAACAGGTTTTTTTTAATCCCGGTATCTTGTCAACAATAGCTGGTCTCCTTATCTTTCTTTTACCAATTGGATTCCCTCAATTTGTATCGGATATATTAAACACTATAGGGAAAATGACTATTCCTCTATCTATGATATTAATTGGTAGTTTACTGAAAAATATAAAGGTCAAAGATGTATTTCTTTTATTGAAAAATGTCTCAATCTGGCAAATAGCCATTGTTAAGTTGATTATTCTTCCGCTTATTCTTTTCCCTCTGACACTACTGCCTCTTCCATTTACATTGATTGGTGTAGCTGTCCTTATGTCTGGTATGCCTTGTGCACCTACTGTTTCCCTATACGCTCTCAAATATGGGGGAGATTCATATTTTGCCTCATTAGCCGTTTTTTTTACAACGCTTTGCACATTAGTCACTATCCCCATTTTGTATCTGGTTTTAATGAATATAACGATTTGAGTCTTAGTATTTATACACGTCTAATAATAAGATCTTCTGAAGACAGCTCAAGTTTTTTTGAGCTTTTTCTTCATTTTTAAGCAAGGATCAAGTTTTTTTAAGATATATTGTATTTATAGGCTGCTAGAACAGTAAAATCGTAAAGACCATAGCTAACTATGTAGCTTTTATGGGACTGACCAAATAAAAAGTATGAAAGTTAAATTGAAAAGAGGATTTTAGAATCGTAAGGAGTGATTTTAAGTGAATAAGGTTGAAATTAGGAGACCACGAATGGAAGAAAATGAAGAAATTCATCAATTTTTTAAAACCGTCATTCAAGATACATTTGCCAAAGAAGGTTTATCAGCGTTACTTGAGGATATGGAAAATGAAATTAAAGATAAGAAGAGATACTTAAAATGTGATTTTGATAGCTGTGGAAAGGACCGATATTTCCTAATAGCTCTGGATAAAAAGCATAATCAAGTTATTGGTACTATTGAATATGGTCCTGCTAGTGATCTGATTAATCGTTGTACAAATGGTGAATTAAAAGAATGGAATGAGATAGGAACGGTATTTGTTCATCCTAATTATCAAAGAATGGGTATAGGGACCCTACTTTTCAATGTAATGGTTCTTACCTTGCAGAATCGGAAAATTAAAGAATTTTGTTTGGATAGCGGATATATCAATGCCCAGAAAATATGGAAGAAAAAACTAGGGGAACCCCGTTATTTGCTGAAGGATTACTGGGGAGATGGAAGTGACCACATGATTTGGAGAAAATGTACAAACGATATTTCAATCATATTTAGGACATGATTAAAATATAACGTGTAAAATAAGT
Source organism: Priestia filamentosa (assembly GCF_900177535.1). NCBI lineage: Bacteria > Bacillati > Bacillota > Bacilli > Caryophanales > Bacillaceae > Priestia > Priestia filamentosa. The sequence goes on along the minus strand of NZ_FXAJ01000002.1, from coordinate 728,832 downwards.
TAACAAAAAAGAAGATTTAAACTCTACTTGCTCTTATAATGTTACTATCTACTATTGCTCTAATATAGATGAGGAATAGGAAAAAATGATGTTTTCAGATTCCTTTACAATCCGAGTTTAAAATGAAGACAGCTTATTTTATAGAAAAGAGAGAGTTTGATCAGAAAAGAAACAAGTTCTATTTGTATTATCAATTTAAATGCCATTCTATTTTTAATTCGATGATGGTGATGCCTGACGGATGTATAAATATTTGGTTTACTTGTGTGCCTCAAGCTCCTTATGGGAAAGTTTGTGGAAGTGTTCTTAGAAGTAAGAAAATCCAACTTACTCCAGGGGCAGAATACTTCGGTGTGAGATTTCCTCTAGGAGGAGAATCTTTAACATGGAATTGTTCTATGAAAGATATAGTTGAGTGTAAAATGCCAATAAAGGATATATTGTCATTAGATGATCCTGCGTATCAATTAGCTAATATCCCTTCATTTGAAGAGAGAATACAGCGATTTCAAGGAACAATAGGTACCTTATTTTTAAATGAAGATCGTTGTTCTCCCATTGTGATGAATGCCTTATATAACATACATTTAAGTAAAGGAAATATCACAATGAACGATTTAGCTCAGAGGTTGGGACTCTCAACAAGATATGTACGTAAAACAATTTGAACAAGATATTGGAATTTCTCCTAAGTTATTTTCATAAATTGTTCGTTTTCAATGCTCTCTCTCTATGTTTATGAACGATAAGAATTATTCAATATGCGATATAATTGAGGAAAGTGGATATTATGATCAAGCGCATTTAATGAATATAAAAAATTTAGTTATTACAGTCCAAGACAACTAATGGACATAATTACGAAGGGAAAAGCATTGGTTATATAGCATAGGGATAAAGATATAAGCTTATAAGAAAGGATATTCTGACAAATACTTGAGTCTATTTAGAAGAATCTATATAATAGATACAATAAAGTTGGAGATAGATACAAGAGATTCATTCTAGAGTTGAAATAATAAGTACTTTAATGTAAGCGTTTTCTTATAAATGTAAATAATCGATGTTTATTCAGTACTAAGGGATGAACCGTATCTTATTAAAATATGAGAAATTACATAAACATTTATGATTAATATCCATTAACTATTTAAAGGAGATATACATGGTGATTTGTTTACCTAACGTAAATAATAATAGCTATTTACCGTCCCAACCTGAATTTCAATCTTACACAGAGTATTATGTGGAACATAGGGAGAAAGGTTTAAAGAATGAGCCTGTTCTCGTTTTCTATCAATTTAAAATGAGAGATATAAAAGAGAAAGTTACGGTTGTGCCAGATGGATGTATTGATATTCTAATTAGTTGTGATAAACGTTTACCAGGGGCAAAGGTTTGTGGGAATGTTAGTAAAAGTAAGTGTATAAATCTAATCCCAAATACGACTTACTTTGGGATTAGAATTCCGTATCTCTATCATATTCAAAAAATGGACTATACTTTAAAGGAACTGCATGATCAAGAACTTCCTTTAATTGAGCTTATTTCAATGGATAATACAATTGTAGAAAGAATTGTAGGAGAAGAGTACTTTATAAAGAGGATAGATATATTTAATAGAACGTTGAGAAATATATTGCTTGATTTTCATACATCATCCCCTGTGGAACAAGCTATACATTTTCTTTACTCGACGAGGGGCAATATATCTATGAATCAATTAGCAAGTGAAGTAGGCTATTCAACAAGATATTTGCGTAAACAATTTGAAACTCACATTGGCATTTCCCCAAAACTGTTTAGTAAAATTATCAGGTTTCAATGTTCATTAAATATGCTGTTAAATAATAACCATTCCACTATAGATGATGTTATTTATGAAAATGGATATTATGATCAGTCCCATCTCATTAATGAATTTAGGGATTTTGGATATATAACCCCATATAGGCTTACTGGCAGAAGGTATCAAAGAATATGACAAATAGATTCAGAAAAAAGCATTCTTTGCTTATGAAGAATGCTTTTTTCTATTACTCTTCAAAAAATATTCTGATTGTTCCGATTTATCCAATAAATTAAAGCTGTGTCTTGATAATCTTTAATTACTGGAAGGAACCTATAAGCTAAACCACATGGATAAGAAATTACTTAGGGCGAGATTAGCAAAGAGTTTCTCCTACAGACTACAGTAGAAAGGGGATATTGGGATATGAAACATTATAAGATGTTTATTGATGGAAAATGGGTTGATTCCATCTCAGGCAGAAGTTTTGAATCTATTAATCCTGGGACTGGGGAAGTACATGCCGTTGTAGCAGAGGCAGGAACAGAAGATGTAGAATATGCGGTTAAATCAGCTCGTCAAGCATTTGAAAATGGACCTTGGGTACGAATGGACCCAAGTGAACGGGGACGCTTATTATATAGGGTTGCCTTAAAAATGAGAGAGAAAGCAGAGTTTCTTGCTGAAATAGAATCAGCAGATAATGGATTGCCTATTAACGAGACTAAACTGATTGAAATACCAGCAACAATTGATGTTTTAGAGTTTTATGCGGGTATGACAAATAAGCTAAGTGGAGAAACATTGGCCTCTCCAATGAACCGATTTAATTATACATTAAGAGAACCTTTAGGCGTTATCGGAGCAATCGTTCCATGGAATTTTCCACTCATGCTTACAATGTGGAAAGTCGCTCCTGCTCTTGCAGCGGGAAATACTATTGTCATAAAACCGGCAGAGCAAACACCAGTTAGCATTTTAGAGTTAGTTAAGATATTCCAAGAGGAGGGTCTTCCGGACGGGGTCATCAATGTAGTACCAGGATTCGGTCATACAGCAGGTAATGCTCTAGTTTCTCATCCTGGAATTGATAAGATTGCTTTTACAGGTTCGACTCGTACAGGCCAACTTATTATGCAATCAGCAAGTAAACATTTAAAACCTGTTTCACTAGAGCTTGGTGGAAAATCACCAAATATTATATTCGATGATGCAAATTTAGAAGATGCGATAAATATGGCGTCTTTCGGAATCTATTTCGGCCAAGGACAAGTATGTGCAGCTGGATCTAGAATTTTTGTCCAAGATTCGATTTATGAGGAATTTATAGAACGCTTCATTAAAAAAGCCCAATCTATACGTGTTGGAAATCCACTTGATTCAACAACTCAAATGGGTCCTCAAGTTTCAAATAAACAGCTAGAACAAATTGAAAAGTACGTGTCAATAGGAATAGAAGAGGGAGCCAATCTAGTAACAGGAGGAGAACGCTTTACAAGAGCTGGAGATGGATACTACTTCACACCAACCGTTTTCGAAAATGTTACGAATCAAATGACGATTGCTAAAGAAGAGATTTTTGGACCAGTAGCTTCTATTATCCGATTTAGTGACGAAGAGGATGCCCTTCAAAAGGCAAATGAAACCATTTATGGATTAGCATCTGGAGTTTGGACAAATGACTTAAAACGTGCACATCGCATGGCACGCGGAATTAAAGCTGGGACCGTTTGGGTGAATGCCTATAGCTTTCTGGATAGTGGAGCCCCATTTGGCGGAACAAAACAAAGCGGATTTGGGCGTGAGTTAGGGGTACAAGCCCTAGAAATGTATACTCAAACAAAACATGTTTGGGTGGATTTAAATGAACGAGCAATGAACTGGTATGGTGGCTAAATTTCATTCTTCTCCTAACTCTATTAGGGAAGAATGAAGAAAGTTTTATATTGTCAGAAAAAGAGATGTAGTGAGAACTCAATTTTTTTAGGGACTATTTAGAAAGGGGGAGAAGATTGGAGACAGAGAAATCAGTACATGACATAGCCTTTCGTCCAAATAAAATTGAACTTAATCGAACACTAAAGTTAAGAGATTTAGTCATCTTCGGTCTAGGATTCATGGCCCCAGTAGCAGCGATGTCCTTATTTGGAATTATAACAGTCGTTTCCGAAGGACATTCAGTGCTTTCTTATATCATTGGATTTGTTGCTATGTTATTTACAGCCTACAGTTTTGGGAAAATGGTAGAAGCATATCCTGTAGCTGGTTCTACTTATACGTATGCACAGCATGCGCTTCATCCTAAGATAGGTTTTATTGCAGGATGGGGAATGCTACTTGATTATCTTTTAATTCCGATGCTTACCTTTCTTATTAGTTCTAATTTTGCACATGCTCTTGTGCCAAGTATTCCGGTGTGGGCATGGGTCCTTATCTTTGCCCTTCCTATTACAGTAGTAAATATAATGGGTGTTGAAGTTGCTGCTAAAGTAAATACAGTATTAGTCCTTTTAATGATTTTAGCTGTTTTAGTTTTTGCCATAAGTGCAGGCCATTATATTGTAACAGGAAATGTATCTCTTATTCAATTTAAGGCGATCTATGATTCCAGTCACTTCTCTATTGGTGCTATTATTAGCGGAGCTGCTATTGTAATCGTTGCTTATCTTGGATTTGACGCAATTACAACTTTAGCAGAAGAAACGAGTGTGGGCGGGAATAAGATTGGACTAGCTATCATGTTCACATGCGTTATTCAAACCATATTTTATGTTTCAGTGACCTATTTAGCTGTAATTATAGTAGGTCATTATACAGTGATTAAAAATCCGGATACAGCCTTTTTTAACATACTCGATACTATTGGTAGTCTATTTCTCCAGACCTTTATTACAGTAATGATTATAGCTTCTGGAGTAGCAAGTGCATTGGCAAGTCAATCAGCTTCAAGTCGCTTACTCTTAGGAATGGGGCGTGATAATGTCATGCCAAAGAGGTTTTTTGGGTATATCCATCCGAAATATAAAACACCGGTTAATAACATTCTTTTAATGTCTATAGCTGGCATCATAGGAGCTCTATCGCTAAATATGCAATTGGTCTCAGATCTTGTCGCATTTGGTGGATTATTAGGGTTTGCCTTTGTCAATATATGTGTGATTAACCATTACTATATAAAAAACAAGCAAAGAAATGTAGTGAAATATGTAATCATTCCATCACTAGGAACCATCGTGTGTCTCTATATTTTATGGGGACTTTCGACAGCTGGGAAAACAGTAGGGATTTTGTGGTTAGGGCTAGGTGTTATTTATCTTGTTGTTCGATCTTCATCCTCAAAAGAATTTAAAGCATTCTTATCTAATAAAGAGGAAGCAACACTTGATGGAAATCCTAAGTGAGGACAGGAGATTTTTTCTTAATTAATATAATTTAGGAGGAATACGCATGCAAAAATTATCTAAAGGTTCTACTTTTACACATGCCGAATTAGCAGAGATTGATAAGAAACATTATTTGCACCCAACAACTCCCCCAAAAGCACATTATCTATCAGGTCCCCCTACTATTTTTTCGGAGGGTCATGGAGTGTATCTTAAAGATTTACAAGGTAAAGAACGAATTGATGGGGTGTCTATGCTTTGGAATGTAAATTTAGGATATGGAAATGAGGAGTTAGCCGAAGCGGCTAAACAACAGATGCTAAAACTTTCTTATAGCTCTTCATTTAGTGGACAATCAAATGAACCAGCCATTCTTTTAGCACAAAAAGTGGCTTCAATGGCGCCTGGGGACTTGAATGTTTGCTTCTTTACATCAGGAGGCTCAGAATCTAATGATACAGCTTTCAAGTTGGCTCGTTTCTATTGGAAAGTGAAAGGACAGCCAGAGCGTACAAAGATTATTTCCTTAGATCAATCATTCCATGGGGTTACAGTAGGTGCTACAAGTGCTACGGGGATCGAAGGATTTCAAAAGTTTACAACTTCCAATGCTCCAAACTTTCTTAAAGCAGCAGCTCATGCAGTAGAAGCTGAACTTGGAGATAAAACTGATCCAAACTATCCACGCTCTATTAGAGGAACAATAGAAGCAGAGGGGGCAGATACCATTGCTGCTGTGATTATCGAACCAATTCAAGGAGCAGGAGGAGTAAGATTTCCTCCTAAAGGATATATTCAAGCAGTACGTAAACTTTGTGATGAACATGGTATCTTAATGATTGCTGACGAAGTAATCTGCGGATTTGGACGTACTGGAAAAATGTTTGGTGTGGATCATTGGAACGTAGTACCAGATTTTCTTTGTGTAGCAAAAGGAATTTCAAGTGGATATGCTCATCTTGGAGCCGTAATTATGAGAGAGCATGTTAGGGAAGCGTTTGTGCAATCTGATGAGATGATGTTTCACGGATTCACATATAGCGGCCATCCTGTTGCCTGTGCAGTCGGATTAAAAACGATTGAAATGATTGATAGAGACAACATTGTGGAAAATAGTCGAATGCGTGGTGAAGAGTTATTAAGAGGACTTCAATATTTAGAGAAAAATCATAAATATGTAACAAAAGTAAGAGGGCTTGGCCTTTTAGCAGGGATAGAGCTGTTTAGAGACCCAGAGAGTGGTATTCCATTTGACCCATCAGAACACGCTGCAGCACAATATACAGATATTTGTATGGATCTAGGATTGCAGCTACGTTATTTTGATTGGAAAGGGACAAACACAGTAGCCCTTGCACCACCGCTTATTATTACAAGTGAACAAGTGGAAGAAATCATTAGCAGAATGGATCAAGCACTTAAAAGATTTAAGGAACAAATTTGAGTTTCTGAATAAGCACGGCATCTGGGGGAAGCTAGCATTTATAGACTTCCCTTCACTTGTTATGAGAGAGGGATAATAGCCAAGAGAAAGTTAGAAAATAAGAAGTGATTGTATACTACTTCTCTAAGAGATATGGGAGGAATGAAAATGGGGAATAAAACAGGGTTTATTTGTGATGAAAGCTATTTTTGGCATGATACAGGAAATGGAGCGCTTTTTTTATCACCAGGTGGATGGATTGAGGCTGATGAACATGGAGAAAGTCCAAAAAGTAAGCGAAGAGTGAAGAATCTTTTAGAGAGAAGTAGATTTATAGAAGAGCTCCACGTTTTAAAGCCTCGTCCCGCTACAAGGAAAGAAGTAGAATGGAATCATGCTCGTTCATACATTGATCGAGTAGAATCCTTAAGTCGGACCGAAGGAGGAGATGCAGGAGAATTAGCCATTGTCGGGAGAGGTTCTTATGAGATAGCGCTGTTATCTGCTGGAGGCGTTATTTCAGGGATTGATGCAGTGATGAAAGGTGAAGTTAAAAATGTATATGCTCTCACAAGACCACCAGGACACCACGCTGAAAGGGATAAAGGTATTGGATTTTGTCTTTTTAATAATGTAGCAATTGCTGCCCATTATGCGAAAAAAGAATATAACTTGAAGAGGATTTTAATTATAGACTGGGATGTTCATCATGGGAATGGGACGGAGAGTTCATTTTATGATGATCCAGAAGTATTAACAATCTCCCTTCATCAAGAATATAATTTTCCGTCTAATCGAGGTGATGTTGAGGATGTTGGGGAAGATAGAGGAGCTGGTTTTAATGTAAATATCCCTCTACCTGCTGGAACAGGAAATGCGGGATATTTACATGCTATAGAGAAAATTATTAGTCCGATAGCAGAACAGTTTAAACCAGAGATTATCCTTGTAGCCGCCGGTCAAGATGCAAGCGTTTTCGATCCTCTAGCACAAATGATGGTAACAGCAGATGGGTTTAAAAAAATGGCTGTTGCGATAAAAGAATTAGCTCAGCAGATTTGTGGGGGACGTTTAGTTCTATGTCATGAAGGAGGTTATAGTGCAGCATATGTGCCAATTTGCACCCTGAAAATTATAGAAGGGATAAGTGGGTTACAAAGTGAGGTAAGAGAAGACCCGTATCATGAAACAATCAAAGGACTTCCCACAAATATTTTATCACCGCACCAAAAGCACGCTATCGAACAAGTAATAGGGGTACAATCTCCATTTTGGAAGTTTGAGAATCTATCGCGAGTATAAACTATAAAGTTATGATGTTAAAAGCACTAGGGCTAATAGGTAACCCTAGTGCTTTTTGATGGAGTTAAGATTCTTCGCCGCTAAATATTAAACGTTTCAATAAGACGTTTGGCACTTTTAGATATGTAACGATCTTTTAGCCAAATCACAGCTGCTTTTGATTCAATAACACAGTCATTAACTTTAATGATTTTCAATCCGTTTAAAGGAAACGAAGATAAGGTCGATTCAGGAAGTAAGGTAATGCCAGAGCCTGATTTTACAAGAGATAAAAGGATAGCGGCATCTGCACATTCACATACAATGTTAGGTGTTAAATCGTTCTTCATAAAGGCCTCAATTACAAGTTCATACAACCCTGTTCCATCTATACGGTGTAATAGCATAAGCGGCATTTGGGCAATCTCTTTTAATGAAAGGGATGAATAAATCTCTAAGTCTTCGGGAACAATGGCTACAAATTTTTCTTTTGGTAGAGGCAGAAAAGAAAAATTATCCATATCTACCGGCAAGCGAACAACTGCAAATTCAATCTTTCTTTCTTGCAGGTATTTGGTAAGTTCATAGGAATCTCCTTCAAGGACTCTATATGTTACTAAAGGGTATTGCTCTCTAAATAGACGAATTCTTTCTGATAAATAAGAAAAGCATGTCTTTACAGTCCCAAAAGCTAATATTCCTCTAAGTCCTTCTCCTGTTTCTTGAACTTCTATATTAATTTCCTCTAACTTTTCGATAAGATCTTTACCACGTTTATACAATGTTTTTCCGGCTTCTGTAAGTTCCATTTCTTTTCCGTTACGTTCTAATAGTAAAACACCTAATTCTTGTTCAAGCAATTTTAACTGATGACTAAGAGGGGGCTGTGCCATATGTAGTTTCTTGGCGGCCCTTGTGATTTGTTTTTCCTCAGCAATAGCAGTAAAGTAGCGGAGCTGTCTTAAGTCCATAAGCTTATCCTCCTTGTTTCGGTATACTTTTTTCGTATGGAAAACCAATTTTTTAAGTAATTTTCATATATCTGACATTATGATACATTATTTTTGTAAGCGATACCAATATAAAATTCTAAATATTTATAATTTTTAGTTATTTTATAAGTGTAAGAGTAATTGCTTAAAAAATTCAGGAAAGAAGGAGAAAAACTGATGTCAAAATTCGAACAATCAAAACAAAAATTAAGAGGATCAATTGCTCCTATCATTACTCCATTTACTGAAGATGGTTCTGTTGATTTTGAGACTTTAGAATCTCTTATTAATTGGCATATTGAAAGTGGAAGCCATGGTATTTCTGTAACTGGAACGACAGGAGAACCTAGCTCTTTAACAATTGAGGAACGAATTCAGGTGATAGAGCGAGCGGCTAAAGCCGTGAATGGACGGGTTCCTTTTGTACCTGGAACAGGATCTACAAATCATGAAGAAACGCTTTATTTAACCAAAAGAGCTAGTGAGATTGAGGGAGTAGATGGGGTCCTTATTATTGTTCCTTATTACAACAAACCATCTCAACATGCTCTTTACAAACATTTCAAAAAAGTGGCAGACACAGTACCGAACCTTCCGATTATCGTCTACAACATTCCTGGAAGAACATCCGTGAATTTAGAAGTAAAGACACTAGCCAAATTAAATACAGATTGCCCTAATATTATTGGAGTTAAAGAATCAAACAAAGATTTTGAGCATGTTAACCGTGTGTTGTTAGAGTGTGGAAGAGATTTTCTTCTTTATTCAGGTATTGAATTACTTTGCTATCCAATGCTTGCAATTGGCGGAGCTGGTTATATCAGTGCTACAGCAAATGTTGAACCTAAAAAAGTTGCAGAAGTTTATGATGCATGGAAAGAAGGCGATGTAGAGAGAGCTGCAAATCTCCACTATGAGTTAATGCCATTAAATGATGTTCTTTTTAAAGATACGAACCCAGCTCCACTAAAAGCAGCGCTAGGTATGATGGGCCGTATTAAACCTATCCTTCGTTTACCAATGGATTTGCCAACAAAGGAACTTCAAGATGAGATTCGTGCAGTCTTACAGCACTATGTTGAACTTGATAAAGTCACAGCGAAATAAATGAATTAAAGTGCAACAATGAAATGATATAAAGGATGTGAAAAGATGAGGAACGAGACAGCTATTACCCCAACAGGAATGAAAGATGTACGTGTTGAACATGTAAAACTCTATATCGATGGTGAATTCGTAGAAACAAGCTCTAAAGAGACATTTGAAAATACAAATCCATTTACAAATGAAGTCATTAATACTGTGTCATCTGGTCAAAGAGAAGATATAAATAAAGCGGTAGCGGCTGCTAAAGAGGCCTTTGAAGGTTCATGGGGAAAGATGAAAGTCAAAAATCGAATGGAGTATATTAATAGAATTGCAGATTTAATTGATGAGGACATTGAAGAGATTGCTTTCTTAGAATCTATGGATACAGGTCTTCCTATTAGTCAAACAAAAAAAATGACGGCTCGCGCTGCAGAAAATTTTCGCTTCTATGCCCGCCTAGTTCAAACGAAATTACACGGAGAATCATACCCGCTAGATGATGAATTTATTAATTATACATTATATAAGCCGCTTGGACCTGTTGGACTTATTACACCTTGGAATGCTCCATTTATGCTTGAGACTTGGAAAGTAGCACCCGCTCTAGCAACAGGAAACACAGTTATTTTAAAACCTGCAGAGTTATCGCCCCTAACAGCAGATAAGTTAGCTAAAATTATCCATAAAGCTGGGTTACCAGACGGAGTCTTTAACGTCGTACATGGATTTGGAGAGAATGCTGGCGCTGCTCTTGTTGCTCATCAGGATGTAAAAGCTATATCGTTTACAGGGGAAACAACAACAGGTTCAACAATTATAAAAAATTCAGCGGATACATTAAAGAAAACATCTATGGAACTTGGAGGTAAGTCTCCTCTGATTGTCTTTGATGATGCAGACTTTGATCAAGCACTTGATGCAGCTGTTTGGGGAATCTTTTCTTTTAACGGTGAACGCTGCACAGCGAATTCACGCGTGTTTCTTCACAAAAATATAAAAGATAGATTTGTTAAAGCATTAAAAGAACGTGTAGTAAATATTAAAATCGGGGACCCGATGGATCCTTCTACACAGCTTGGACCTTTAATTGAAAAAAACCACTTCAATAAAGTAAAACGCTATATTGAGATTGCGAAAGAAGAAGGTTGTGAAGTTGTTCAAGGAACTGTACCAGAAGAAGTAAAAGAAGGTAACTTTGTTCCACCAACACTTCTATTAAATGCAACAAATGATATGAAAGTATGTCAGGATGAGATTTTCGGACCTGTTATGGCTGTTATTGAATTCGAAACAGAGGAAGAAGTCGTTTCTCTAGCCAATGAGACGAGATATGGTCTAGCTGGATACGTATGGACAAACGATATTAAAAGAGCGCACAGAGTTGCACAAGCAGTTGAAGCAGGCATGCTTTGGATTAATGCACAAAATGTTCGTGATCTTCGCATTCCATTTGGAGGAATGAAAGATAGCGGTATTGGTCGTGAGGGAGGACATTACGCTATTTTTGAATTTTATACCGAACCAAAAGTTATTCATGTAGCTATTGGTAATCATCATATCCCTCAATTTGGAAAGTGATGATCCTTAACAGGATAGCAGTAGAACGAACAGAGATGAGTGAAAGGGGAAAAGAGAGATGCCAGCTAAAACAGGAAAACAATATATCGAACGCGTTGATAAGGCAAAAGCAAATGTATGGATTAATGGAGAACAAGTAACAGGAAATGTATCTGAGCATCCAGCTTTTAAAGGCGTGATGAAAACACAGGCAGCGCTATATGATATGCAGCATGATCGGGATAAAAAGGACTATATGACGTACGTTTCACCAACGACAGGAAATCGAATTGGAACTTCGTTTATGCAGCCAAAAACAAAAGAAGATTTAGAGATGCGACGTAAAATGATGCAAGAGTGGGCGAGATACAATAATGGCATGATGGGACGTTCTCCAGACTACATTAATGTTGGCATGATGGCATATGGAGCGGCAGCTGATATGTTCGGAAAACAAGACGAAATGTATGCGGGAAACATGGAAAATTATCTTGAATATTGCCGCGAAAACGATTTGTCTTTAACTCACACTTTAATTAATCCTCAAGTGAACAGAGGAGTGAACACGGCACAGCTCCCAAATCCATACATTGCCGCGAGAATTAAAGAAAAAACATCTGAAGGAGTTATAATCAAAGGAGCGCGTTTACTGGCTACCCAAGGTGGAATCACTGATGAAATTATGGTTTTTCCTTCTACATTATTGAAACAATCAGAAGAAGAAAATCCATATGCCTATGCATTCTCCATTCCTAATAATACCCCTGGGTTAAAATTCATTTGTCGTGAATCATTTGATTATGGTAAATCAAATTTTGATCATCCATTAGGTTCACGTTTTGAAGAAATGGATACGATTGTTGTGTTTGATGATGTAGTCGTACCTTGGGATCGCGTATTTTCTTTAGGAGACGTAGAGACGTGTAATGAGGCTTATAATGCTAGCAATGCTGTTGTTCATATGACCCACCAAGTTGTCTCCAAAAATATTGCGAAAACAGAGTTTATTCTTGGTACCCTTCAACTTATGGCAGAAACAATCAATATTGGACAGTATCAGCATATTCAAGAAAAAATTTCAGAAGTGATTATTGGACTCGAAACAATGAAAGCATATGTAACAGCTTCAGAAGCTAATGCCAAAATGGATCAATGGGGCACAATGACACCGGAGTTTGCCCCGCTAAATGTTGCTCGTCACTATTTCCCGAAATTGTATCCTCGCTTTACTGAAATTATGCAGTTAATGGGAGCAAGCGGGTTAATGGCCATTCCAAATGAAGCAGATTTCCATTCCCCGATTCGCTCGGATCTCGATAAGTATCTTCAATCCGCAAATGGAGACGCTTACAACCGAGTGAAGTTGTATCGTCTTGCATGGGATATATGTATAAGCGCATTTGGTTCACGTCAAACACTTTACGAGCGTTTCTTCTTTGGTGATCCAGTTCGGATGGCAAGTGCCCTTTATAACGGATATGACAAACAAGAGTATGTAGATCGTGTAAAAGAATTTCTAAATCGCTCAGAAGAAGTTGTGGAAAGTAAATAAGGGGAAGAGGGGGATAAAGGAGATGAACTTTAATATTATTCGAATTGCAAGAACTGTACTTAACGTAAAAGATTTGAATCGTTCTAAAGATTTCTATGTGAAAGCTCTAGGGATGATTGAAACAGAAACGAAAGATGATTGTGTATATTTGAGAGGGCTTGAAGAACATACTCATCACAGTTTAGTGTTGAAAAAATCTGAAAAGCTAGGGGTACAAGCACTCGGGTATAAGGTCGAGAAAGAGGAAGATTTAGAGCGTATTGAAGAGCTCTTTAAGTCAAAAGGTTTAAAAACCAAATGGGTAGAAAAAGGGAAACAACATGCCCTTGGGAGAGCATTACATGTGCATGATGTTTCAGGAATTCCACTCGAATTCTTTTGCGAAATTGAAAAAGCAGAACGATTAATCCAGCGCTATGATTTATACAGTGGTGCTCGTATTCAGCGTATTGATCATGTGAATTGCGCCGTTCCGGATGTTGAGAAAGCCTATGATTTTTTCATAAACGAACTTGGTTTTGCTTGTTCAGAATATACAACAACAGAAGAAAATCGTATTTGGGCTGCTTGGTTACATCGTAAGCAAACTGTGCATGATCAGGCATTTATGAATGGAGAAGGTCCAAGACTTCACCATTTTGCGTACTGGCTTCCAGATCCATTAGCTCTAATTCATTGTTGTGATGTTCTTGCTTCACTAGGATATGCTGAAAATATCGAAAGAGGACCTGCTCGTCATGGTTTATCCAATGCATTCTTCCTTTACTTAAGAGATCCAGACGGCTATCGTATTGAACTCTACAATGGAGATTATTTGACAAGCGATAACGACTTTGAACCGGTCCGTTGGGATTTAAATGATCCTAGACGCCAAACATTCTGGGGAGCAAAAGCACCAGATAGCTGGTTTAATGAAACGTCACCTTTTCTAGATATTGAAACAAATGAAGAAATCTCCACAAAACAACCAAACCTTGCACAACGAAAACCAGAGTTTGTGATCTAGGAGGGCGGATTTGTAATGGATACTCGTACATTTCGAAATGCAATGGGAAAATTCGCTACAGGCGTTACGGTTATTACAACCGATATAGATGGAGAAGTTCATGGGATGACAGCCAATGCCTTTATGTCTGTTTCGCTTAACCCACCTCTCGTATTAATTTCGATAGATGAAAAAGCAAAAATGCTTTCCAAAATTAAAAAATCAGGGCGTTTTTCCGTTAATATTCTATCCGAAGAACAGCAGGAAGTGTCCATGTTGTTCGCAGGCCAATCAAGTGATAAAGAGAATGTTTCCTTTGAGAAGAGGAATGGGAGTTCAGTTATAAGAGAGTCTTTAGCAAACATTATTTGCACTGTATATGGAAGCCAAATAGCAGGAGATCATACGTTATTTATCGGGGAAGTTGAGGATGTTATCTTGCGTGATGGAAAACCACTTGCTTTTTATGAAGGGAAATATAGTAGACTAACAACCCCACAGCTAACTTAAAAAGGAGGGAGAGCAGAATGGAAACCATTCATCTTCGCTACCCAATAGAAAAATCATCGGTTTGTAAGCGGGAATCTTGTGTTTTAGCACTAGGTTTCTTTGATGGAATTCATGTCGGTCACCGAGCCATTTTAGAGAAGGCTAAACAGATCGCAAAGCAAAAAAGATTGAAATTTGGCGTGATGACCTTTTTCCCCCATCCAAAAGACATTTTGTTTCCAGAAAAGAAGCCTATGAAATATTTAACGCCACTAAAAGTCAAAGAAGAAGGTTTTAAAGAATTAGGGGTGGAGAAGTTATTTATTGTTGAATTTACTCCAGAGTTCTCTGCTCTCTCTCCTAAAGAATTTGTAGATCAATATATATGTAGTTTTCAATGTAAGCACGTTGTAGCAGGGTTTGATTACTGCTATGGAGCGAAAGGAAAAGGGAACATAGCAACAATGGCAGAGCATGGCGAGGGTGAATTTGAGGTGACTGTGATTTCAAAAGTGAAGCATCACTATGAAAAAATCAGTTCAACAGCTATTAGAGGGTTGCTTGCGCATGGACGCGTGAGAGATATACCAAGCTACCTTGGGCGCCCTTACCAAGTTCAAGGAACATCTATCTACTATTCTCATGTGGGACAAAATAATATTTTTATGGAGATTCATGTTGATAGGGAATACAGATTGCCTAAGCCAGGGTTATATAAATTGAAAGTAGAGGTTAATGGTTCATCTTATGAGGGAGTCTGCCATCAAATGTTTATAAACAAAAACGGAGCTTCTTTATTAATTCAAATAAAAAAATGTGATGGTAGAGAGGATTTTAATTCCGTGATCATAAGTTGGCTTGATTTTATAAAAGGAGAGCCAAATAAACTGAATGATATGAACGAATATATACAAAGGGATGAGCTTGTTATCTAATCCAGCACAACCTTAAGAAAGGAGCTTAGACGTGGCAATACAAACTAAACTAAAAAGAGATTTATATATTAACGGAGTCTGGCAAAAAGCAGAGAAGTATAGGCTTTTAACATCCCCTTATTCTGATGAAGGAATTGCTGAAATTCCTGTAGCAAGCGAAAAGGAAATTGAGATGGCCATAGAAGCAGCCTATCGTGCAAGGGAGAAAATGGCGGCAATGCCAGCATATGAACGGGCTGACATTTTAGAAAAAGTCGTTCAGTTGCTTAAAGAACGTCAAGAAGAAGCGGCAAGAATTATTGCAAATGAAGCAGCAAAACCGATTACGGCAGCACGGGAAGAAGTAAAGAGAACTATCCATACGTATAAATTTGCAGCTGAAGCAGCAAAACGGATTTACGGGGAAACTTTACCCCTTGACGCAGCTCCAGGAGGACAGAATCGCACTGCCTATACGGTAAAGAAGCCTATCGGCATTATTGGAGCTATTACCCCCTTTAACTTTCCGATGAACCTAGTTGCTCATAAGGTAGGACCCGCAATTGCTACTGGAAATACGGTTGTCCTCAAGCCTGCATCACAGACTCCTCTTTCCTCTTACTTCTTAGCCGATTTGTTTCATGAAGCAGGTCTCCCAGCAGGTGCTCTAAACATCATAACAGGGAGCGGGAAAACAGTTGGTGATCAATTAGTAGGTGATCAGCGGATTGCTGCTATAACTTTTACGGGAAGTCCTAGCGTTGGAATCGGCATTCGCAATAAAGCAGGTCTAAAGCGTGTGACGCTTGAACTAGGTTCAAATTCGGCCGTTGTGATTGATCAAGGAGTCCCTATTAAAAAAGCAGTCTCTCGTTGTGTCAAAGGTGCATTTTCTTTTCAAGGACAAGTTTGTATTTCTCTTCAACGCATCTACGTTCACGAGAAGATTTATGAAGAGTTTGTTGAAGAGTTCGTAAAAGAAACAGAAAAATTAAAGGTGGGAAATCCATTAGATGAAGAAACAGATGTGTCAGCTCTCATTTCTAAGAGAGATGTAAATCGTACACTAGGTTGGTTAAAAGAGGCAGAGGAACAAGGAGCAGAAATTAGATTTGGGGGAAAAACTAAAGGAAATGCCTTACTTCCAACGGTTGTTTTAAATGCCAAATCATTTTTAAAGGTTTCTTGTGAAGAAGTCTTTGCTCCCATTGTTGTGATAAATAAGATAGCTTCAATGGAAGAAGCAGCAAGAGAAGTCAATCATTCTAAATATGGTTTACAGGCTGGGGTTTATACAGAGAACATTCATACTGCTTTAAAGATGGCTGATAACCTACATGTTGGGGGCGTTCTTATTAATGATATCCCTACATTTCGTGTGGACCATATGCCTTACGGGGGAGTGAAAGAAAGCGGCACGGGAAGAGAAGGAATAAAATATGCAATGGAAGAAATGCTGGAATTAAAGCTCGTTATTTTTAATCAAGACTAGTTTATGAAAATGGAAAGTAGAATTAAGGGAGGAAGTTAAGATGGAATTAAAGAAAGAAGCAGCTGAAACCCCTGTTTCGCTTAATTATAAAAGAATGGTAGTTTCATCTCCTTTTCAAAAATTAATAAAAACTAAAAAGAGATTTACGTTGTTCACTACCATCTTTTTCTTAGTATTCTCGTTACTACTTCCAGTATTAGCTTTTTACTCTAATATTCTAACAAAACCGCTCATTGATCCTTTCTCATGGGGCTGGGCTTTTGCCTTTGCCCAGTTTTTTATGACATGGGGAGTTTGTCATTTATATATGAAGAAAGCAGCCGAATTCGACCAAATCGCAAAAAATGTGCTAGAAACAGAAGAGAAGGAGATGGAGCGGGATGGACGGTAAAGTTATCGGACTTTTTCTCTTAGTTGTTTTTATCACTCTCTTAATTACCTTTTACACAGCTCGAAAGACGAAAGATGCTCGATCTTTTTATACAGCTGGAGGGGGATTAAAAGGATGGCAAAACGGTTTTGCTATTGCAGGTGATTTTATGTCTGCTTCTTCTTTTCTCGGTCTAATTGGAGCCATTTCCCTTTTTGGTTATGACGGCCTTTTTCTGATGTACGGGGCGCTTGTTTCTTATCTCGTCGTATTGTTGCTTGTTGCAGAACCGCTGCGCAATTTAGGAAAGTATACGCTAGCTGACATGATTACAGAGCGCTTTCGATCTAAAAAAATAAGAGCAGTCACCGCTTTTAATGCGTTAACGATATCGATTTTCTATATGCTAGCTCAGCTAGTAGCAGCTGGAGCCTTATTTAAACTTTTATTAGGTATCAACTATGAACTTTCTGTCATTATCGTCGGGATTGTTATGCTTAGCTTTGTTCTCTTCGGAGGCATGACTGCGACAAGTTGGGTGCAAATAATCAAAGCTTTTCTTCTTTTGGGCGGGACAATTTTTATCTTTATTCTTGTTATGAGTAAGTTTGACTTTAATTTTATCCGTGTATTCCAGGAAATGAAAACGGCAACACCACTTAAAGAAGCCTATTTAAATCCTGGGGCAAAGTATACAAATGGTCTTGATGCTATTTCACTGACACTTGGTTTAGTTCTTGGCACAGCTGGTTTGCCTCATGTATTAAGCAGATTTCTGACTGTTCCAGATGCAAAAGTGGCTAGAAAGTCTGTTGTTTATTCGATTTGGATTATAGGTCTCTTTTATATTATGGTTATCTTCTTAGGATTTGCTGCTGCTAGATTTGTAGGAGTTGATACAATTATGGCCGCAAACTCAGCTGGAAATATGGCCGCTCCTTTATTGGCAGAAATGCTTGGGGGAGAGACGTTATTTGCTATTATCTCAGCTGTTGCATTTGCAACGATATTAGCGGTAGTGGCAGGCATTGTTATTACAGGAGCCACCGCTTTTTCACATGATTTTTATAATGAAATTCTGAAAAATGGAAAGGCAACACAAGGTCAACAAATGAAAATGGCTCGTATTGCTTCTATTGGCATTACCGTTCTTTCCATTATCCTAGCTTTATTTGTTCAAAATATGAATGTAGCTTTTTTAGCCTCACTTGCTTTAACAGTAGGAGCTAGCTCTAATTTGCCTGTTATTTTATTTACAGTATATTGGAAGCGTTTCAATATAACTGGTGCCATCACAGGAATTCTTGTTGGATTGATAGGAACACTTCTTTTCGTTTCATTAAGCCCGAGTATCTGGAGTCCAATAAAAGGTGCTGCTCTATTTGTGGGAGAACCTTTATTTCCCTTAACCTCTCCAGGAATTGTATCGATTCCACTTGGGTTCTTAGGCGCTTATCTAGGTACCATACTTTCTACAAAACGGGAAACAGGGAATTTTGATGAAATTTTAGTGAAATCAAATACAGGAAACGATGTAAAAGGCGTAAACCATCATTAGAAACAAGCTATAAGATACTTTAGGTGAGGAGTGACAAGATGAGTAATGTACAAATAAAAAGGCATGGAATTTCATATAGGGAAGAAACAGCAATAGATCCAAGCTATACAGGAACTAGCGCTATATTCCATAAAACAAAGGGGTTAGTTCTTGATGCTCCCATAAGCGGCACAATTTATGGGACATTACTAAATTATAAAGGTACCCTAAGCTCATTAGGGGACGCTATACATGAGGCTCCTTATAAAGAACCTCCAAAAGCTCCGGTCATGTATATTAAACCAGCGAATACAGTGATTGGGCACGGCATGCCTATTCCATGCCCCGTAGACATAGATGAACTAGAAATAGGCGCATCACTTGGAATTGTCATAGGAAAACAGGCCACAAATGTTTCAATGAACGAAGCTTTCCATTATGTAGAAGGATTTACAATTGTAAACGATGTGAGTGTTCCTCATGAAAGTGTATACCGACCAGCAATAAAGCAAAAAGCTCGCGACGGTTTTTGTCCGGTTGGTCCTTGGATTGTGGAGAAGTGTGAAGTTAAAAACCCGGGTCATTTAGGGATAAGAGTATATATTAATGGCGAATTAAAACAAGAAAATACAACAAGTAATCTCATTCGTCCAATCCAACAGTTAATAGCGGATGTAACCGAATTTATGACCTTAACTAAAGGAGATGTCCTTCTTGTAGGGATTCCTGAAAATGCCCCAATAGCTAAAAAAGGGGACCACATTCGAATTGAAATCGATCAAATAGGTTTTTTAGAAAATCAAATTGTCGCTGAGGATGAAGTGAAGTTAGGAGGAAAAATATGAAGAGAGCTCGTATAGCTTATAGCGGCGGGATACATGATGCGGTTGAAGAAAACGGTTTACTCCGTCTAACTGATGGACGGCTCTTGTCAGAAGATGGAGTTATCTGGTTGCCACCTGTTCAGCCTCGAACCGTTTTTGCTTTAGGTCTCAATTACGCGGACCATGCCAAAGAACTTGCGTTTAATGCTCCAGAAGAACCGCTTGTCTTTTTAAAAGGTCCTAACACATTTGTAGGACATAAAGCGGAAACACATCGTCCAGACGGTGTTGACTATATGCATTATGAGTGTGAACTTGCAGTCGTAATAGGTCAAAAAACTAGAAATGTAAAGCGCACAGATGCCTATCATTATGTGGCGGGGTACACCATCGCTAATGATTATGCGATTCGCGATTATCTTGAAAACTATTATCGTCCGAACTTACGGGTGAAAAATCGTGATACATGTACGCCTATTGGACCATGGCTGACGGATAAGGATGATATCAAAGATCCAATGAATCTACAAATACGTACTTATATTAACGATGAACTTACCCAAAAAGGAACAACGAAGGATATGATTTTCGACATTCCGGCATTGATTGAATACTTAAGCAGTTTTATGACTTTAGATAAGGGAGACGTTATTTTAACAGGTACACCAGAAGGCCTTAAAGGAGTTAAAGCAGGGGATAAAGTAGTGACGGAAATTGAAGGACTTGGGAAATTAGAAAATATAATTGTTGGTGATTCTAAATTTAATAGAAAGAGTAAAATGAATGTTAAAGAAAGCACTGTAAATCATAACTGATAGCGGTTTCTTTAGAGGAGGGAAAAGATGCCTCATTTTATTGTGGAGTACACAGATAATATAAAGGAAGAAATAGATATTCTAACATTACTTGAGAAAGTGAATAGCACGCTCATAGCGCAAAACGGCACCTTTCCTGTAGGAGGAATTCGTTCAAGAGCAGTGGAACTTACACATTATCAGATAGCTGATGGAAAAGAAGATGATGCATTTGTACATGCTACTTTAAAGATTGGAGCCGGGCGTTCTCCAGGGGAGAAAGATAAAGTATGTAATGAACTTTTTGAGGTGATGAAGGAGCATTTCGCTTGTTTGTTTGAAAAAAGATACTTAGCTCTTTCAATGGAATTAATGGAGTTTAGTGAAGGGGGAACGTACAAACAAAATAATATACATGAACGCTTCAAGCAATCGTAATAAAAAAAACAAACAAAAAAGCCGTATCATTCAACAAAATGGTACGGCTTTTTTCACATTTATAAATATATAGAAAAACTTATTGAGCATTAGCTTTGGTAATAAACCGCTCAACTCTCTCTCTTACTTGAGGAACAGAAAGGCCTATAATGACTTGAATAGCGGTACCTTTTCGGACAACCCCATGGGCACCACTGGCACGAAAATCGGCGTCTGTTTGTACTTTTGTTTCATCAATAACGCTAACACGCAAGCGGGTTGCACAATTTGAAACATCTGAAATATTATCCGCTCCACCTAACGCCTCGAGTACAAGCAGAGCTTGATTAGAATAAGCATCTGCAGGGGCTGCATCCTTATTTGAACCATGTTGTTTTTGGGCTTTATAATCTTTCTTTGTATAGAGTTTGGCATCGGTTCCATTTTCTTTTTCACGACCTGGGGTTGCCACATTCAGCTTCACAATTAAGTAACGGAAAGTAAAGAAGTAAATAGCGGTAAAGGAAAGACCAATCATCCATTGTTTCACGTAAGTCATCCAATGATTATGAAAGAGTGGTATCCAATTTTGAGTTGCCATTTCGATCATCCCCCCGCCCATGTTTCCAACAATACCAAAGGCATACATAGTCGCTGCCATTATCCCCGCTAAAAGAGCATGTACAATAAATAAAAGTGGGGAAATGAAGAGGAAAGTAAATTCAATAGGTTCTGTTATACCAGCAACAACAGCCGTTAAGGTAGCCGGTATTAGTAATCCAGCGACTACCTTCTTTTTCTCTCGTTTGGCAGTTGCATAGATAGCCAATGCAATTCCCAAAACACCAAATATTTTTGAATTCCCATGAAGAGCGAATCCTCCTTGAGGGAAGAGTTCTTTCAATGATAACGCACTAGAAGCATATTGATTGAGATGTTCGATCCAATACGTGTTAATCCCACCGTTTACTATAGCTGGTCCATAAATAAATGGAGTATACACAAAGTGATGTAAGCCAGTTGGAATTAAAGCTCGTTCCAAGAATGTGTACAAACCTACTCCAAAAACGCCTGAAGAAACGAGAATACCTTGTAAGGATGCGATGCCTCCCTGAACAATGGGCCAAATAAACGTAACAATAAATGCAAGTGGAAGCATGACAAAAAATGAGATAAAAAAAACATAAGTAGAGCCTTGAAAAATCCCTAGAAAATCGGGTAGTTTTTTATCAAAATAACGATTATGAATATAAACAACAATACAACTGACTAAAATGGATCCTATAATACTTGTATCTAATGTTTTAATACCAGCTATTTCCGTTAGTCCGCTTACACCGCCAATATCGGCATTCATATCCACACGGAATTTGTTTCCCCAGAGAGTCAAGATAGCGCTTACAAAATAGTTAAATGTTAAATATACAACAAGTGATTCCATGCAGGCTCTGGCTTGAGCTGTTTTTGCTAAGGCAATTGGAATTCCGATTGCGAATAAAATGGGCATTTGTCTAAATACTGTCCATCCACCTTCTTGAATGATATAACTAAACTTATACAAAAGACCATCAGGATCTGCAAGATTACCCATTAACTGAGGGTTTTGAAGTAAAATAGTTAGCCCCACTACTATACCTGCGAACGAAAAAAGCATAACGGGTACATACATTGCTCCGCCGAAACGTTGAACCGCTTTCATCATAAAATAAAACCTCCTCATTCAAATAACAAAAATAATTCCTTGATGCTCAAAAACCATAGGAAACAGGCAGGGTCTTGCTTTCTCAATGCTATTTTGATTACATATGATTTCCTCCTTCATAGTAGGGAACGTTTTCCTTATTTTCACACACATATTTTCCTTTCAGCAATAATTCGAAAGCAAACTGGTCACAATCACTATTATTGTGATTTTTCACAGAGGATGGGAATTTTCTCTTGTTCACCATTAAATGTAGAGAAGTAGTATGGAGAAGGAGGTTAAGAAGGAAAAACTTTTATTCTGCTAAGCATTTAAAATAGCTCATATACTCAGTTGCTTTTGTGTTTCAATCAACTATGAATTGGGCCCTGATGTCTTTTAAATTTTAGAGTTCATTGAGTAAATCTATCGTTGGTGGGAAAATTCCTAGAAGATGAGAAAAAGAACAAAAACTGTGATTAGGCCCATAATGCTTGTGATTTATTGTTGCCTTTTTTTACATATGCTATAAAGATAATGCAAGCGGTGACAATATTGAACAGAAGGTATATAAAGAAAACTTTAATAGTTATCACAAGGGGTGAAGTCCTTATAAAACAAATATTGTATTTCTATTTCTTAGAACAAATCATAAAGAACCGCACGGAATTTTAGAGTATATTTTAAAATCTATATTAATGAATAGGGGTAAATAGAAAGATATAAAAATCATGAAAACTTCTTGTTCTTTTGATTTTGCGTCCTCTCCTTTACGTATTAAAGAATGTGATAGAATATAAAAAACTGGGGAGGGCATAAAAATAATGAAGTTAGAAGAGTTAATTAACAAACACTATAATCAATTACATGAAAATGATTTTCATATCTTAAAATACGTTTTAAATCATAAAAGTTCGTGCTATGAGTTAGGAATCAACAGTTTAGCAGACAAATGCAATGTTTCTCGTTCATCCATTCTCCGCTTAGCCCAAAAACTAGGTTTTAGTGGTTATAGTGAATTTCGTGTTTTTTTAAAATGGGAAGACCAAGAAGGACCGAGTGAGCAAGTAAGCAGTATGGAGGTATTGAGCACAGACATACAAGAAACTCTAAAATATACGAAAACCAAAAATTTTCATGAGATATGTGAGCTAATAGAGCAATCTGAGCGGATATTTGTTTATGGAACTGGGGATTTACAGTTGAATTGCGCATATGAACTACAAAGAATGTTTCGTGCTGTGCAGCGCTACTTACATGTTATACGAGTTCATTCGGAGTTTGAGATGATTATCAGAGATGTAACGGTTCGAGATGTTATTATTATTATCTCCTTATCAGGTGATACACCGATAATGGTTCCTACAGTGCAATCGATCGTTTCTAAAGGAATTCCCTTCATTTCTATAACAAATTTAAGAAATAACGTGTTAGCCAGAATGACTCCCTACAACTTATATGCTAATTGCTCAGAAACTAAGTTAAGTGATGGCACTACAGTTCCGACTTTTTCTACCTTTTTTATTGTTGGGGAAACATTGTTTCGAAAGTATGTTGAGTACCGACAACATATTAAAGTGTCTCAAAATGAAGAATCCTAATAAGTTATAACAAAGAGAAGAAATCTATTAAAATATACAAATTTAAGTACTATACATATATCTTTTTGAAACAAATGAATCGTCTTTCACCACATGTATCAAAGAACTATTCTAAAACATAGGAGCTGACATAAATGTTTAAAAATTTATTTCAAAAGAAAGTCAAAACTCAAACAGAAGAAATATATTCGCCTCTTAATGGAGAAGTTATTTCCTTAGCAGAAGTACCTGATCCTGTTTTCTCAAATAAAATGATGGGAGATGGTATAGCGATCATCCCAAAAGAAGGGAAGCTTGTATCCCCAGTTGAGGGTAAGATCGTTCAAGTTTTTCCAACTAAACATGCGATAGGAATTAAGTCTGTAAACGGCGTAGAAATTCTAATTCATGTTGGATTAGAGACAGTTGATCTTAGAGGTGAAGGATTTGAAACATTTGTAGAAGAAGGACAATCTGTAAAAGTAGGCGATGTGTTATCAACCTTTGATATCCATTTCTTAGAAAGTAAAAATAAAGAGATTGTTACCCCTATTATTATTACAAATACTCTAGAAAAATTAGATAATATGGACCAAGTCTCTACTTCAGAGGTGTCACGACAAGAGTTACTTTTAAAGTGTAATTTAAAATAACTTATTCTAAATAGTCAAATGGCTAAAAACAAATACGTTTTGTTTTAATAGATAGATTGTAAATCTTTTAAAAAAGGAGGAGTTTCTCCTCCTTTTTAATTGCTACAAGAGGAAAACCTTTTTATTCAACGTGCGCTTTAACCGAATACCTAAAGTCAATCGGAGGTATAAACTAAATGAAAATCTTAACTTTAAACTGTCATTCCTGGCAGGAGGAAGATCAAATAGAGAAAATAAAGTATTTAGCGCAAATCATCCAGGAAAAATCATATGATGTTATCTCCCTACAAGAGGTAAGTCAATCTATTGATAAGCCATATATATATGACAATATAAGAGAAAACAATTTTGCACTCGTATTGTTACAGGAACTTAAATCATTAGGTAGTACTGAATACTCGTTCTTTTGGGATCTTGCTCATATGGCTTATGAAACATACGAAGAAGGAGTGGCTATCCTAACAAAGCATCCGATGATAGAGAACCATTCATTTTTTGTTTCTAAGGGAACAGACGTGATTAATCATTGGAAAACACGAAAAATTGTCGGTACTACAATTACATACAATAACAAACCTATTTCCTTTTACTCATGTCATATGGGATGGTGGCATGATGAAGAGGAACCATTTAAAACTCAAGCAGATCACCTTCTTCAACATGTAAAGAAGGATGAAACATTCTTTCTGATGGGAGACTTTAACAACAATGCTTTTCTTAAAGGAGAAGGCTATGAATACTTGCTAACTCATGGTCTTTATGACACATACCATCTTGCGGAGAAAAAGGATGAAGGAATTACAGTGAAAGGTAAAATTATGGGTTGGAGTGACAACAAGGAAGACTTAAGAATTGATTTAATTCTAACAAATAAATCTGTTCAGGTAGAATATTCAAATGTAATCTTTAATAATACGAACAAATTAGTTGTATCTGACCATTTTGGCGTGGAAACGAAAATAGTTAAATTATAAAAATGAGAGAAGCTTTTGATAGGAACGCGGTTTGATATGATATTGTATATTGTTATCTTACGTATAATAGTGACTACTTCATCATACATTTTTTGTTAATACAATGTTCTAAAAGTTAACTATTCTAAAATAAAAACAATTAAAAAGCACATACTTAAATGCTGAAAACCCTTATTTACAAAAGGGAGAAAAATACATTTAATTTTGAGGTTCATATGGAAAAGCTTAAATAATTTTTAAGCTTTTTTTGGTTTGTTACCACCTTATTGATGAAGAAGGGTTCATCATTTCATATTGTTCAAGATAAAGTTTTCTACGCCCGTTCTATAAAGATAAACCGAAATTATTTCTTAATATAGTAAGATTATGAGATAGAATTGAACAAGGATATTTTCATTCATCAATGAATGAGACAAATTAGTTTAATTCAGTCTTTCTTCTACTTATGTTACACTTAACCTTCAAAAGGTGGTTATAATCATGCGACAATTACAATTTGAAACGTCTTGGGATAGAGCATTAGCTGATCAGGACCGACAAAATATTAAAAGAATTTTTAATGAAACAAAACATCTAAAAGACTCCGCCATTTTTTGCTCTCCCATACGAGAAGCAATCAACCATAACGAAGACCTACTAGTGACTGTATTGGTCCATAATTGTACGGATTATCTTTTTACTTTTATGAACACAAGGTTACTTTACAGCATAGGGGGAGAGGTGATCGCAGACAAGGTATTCACTCTACCTGCGCTGACTATTCCACCTGAGGTAAGTATGCCCTGGACCTTTATATTTCCAAAGGATAGTTATACACCGCAGATCACTTTTGAAAATGGTCAATTAGAGATACTTAAAAAGATAGAGGATTATCAAGAGGGAATTATAACCTAACATAAATAAAAAGGATGCTGATGAACAGTATCCTTTTTATTTATGTGAATTCACGACGCTAGTTTAGGTGCAAAGACAATCTCCATTCAAAATTGTAATTCTGCTCATATTTCGGTTGCATAGGAAAATGTGTAACCCGGGAACAGGGAGTTATTTTATAACGCGGAATATCGCTAAAGTAAAAGAAGGAAGATAAAGTGAATTTTAAATAACAATATTATCTATATGTATAAACTATATAGATGGGGAATAAAACCATACCGCTAGTTAAAGAAAATACATATGTGGTGGACCTTTTGAGGTAGCGTTGACTTATGTAAAAATGATAGCAAGGGGGAAAAGGAAGTGTTTAATGATTTTAAGCTTACGGATAATCGGCCGGTTTATATTCAATTAAAGGATTACTTTAAAAAAATGATTATGAAAGGACACCTGTTGGAGGACCAGAAGCTTCCATCTACCCGAGAACTCAGTAAATTATTATCGGTCAGTAGAAATACTGTTCTCACAGCTTACGCGGACTTAGAACAAGAAGGCCTCATTTATGCGATAAAGGGGAAAGGAAATTTTGTAGGGAAAGTCGATGTATCCAAAACACCATCTATAAAACTAGACTGGAAGGAAAAGGTCAATACCGCTACCTTGCTAGCGGATGAATTAGATTTGATGAAACATGGTGTTCGCTGGGAAAAAGGAATGATTTCATTCAATAGCATTGCGCCAGACGAAAAGCTTTTTGATATGGAAAACTTTAAAAGGGCTTTTCTCACTCGGATGTCAATTGAAGGAGATATTGTTTTGAACTACGGATATGCAAAAGGTTATAAACCCCTAATAAATTACCTTCTACACTATATGGAAATGAAAGGGATAGATATTTCGAATAAGGATATTCTTATTACAAATGGCTTCACTGAGGGGCTGGATATCCTCTTGTCTTCCCTAACTAAAAAATCAGGACGTATTATATGTGAAAATCCTACTCATCATACCGCATTAAAACTTTTTCGATTACATGGACTTGAGGTCCATGGGATAGACATGAAGGATGATGGTATCGATATTGATCAAGTTGAGAAAAGCTTATCACAAGCGGATTTTGATTTTGCATATTTAATTCCGTCCTATCATAATCCGACCGGGATTGTGACCTCCTCTGAAAAAAGGACCAAAATCATGAAACTCTTTTCAAAATATCAAATTCCTATTATAGAAGATGGTTTTAATGAGGAGTTACGTTACTCAGGTTCCCATCTAGCACCTTTATTGACTTTCGCCGGATCTGGAAACAACGTTATTTACATCAGCAGCTTTTCAAAAATTCTTTTTCCAGGCTTACGTGTTGGTTGGATTTTAGCAGATAAAGAATTAATTCACTGGCTGGAAAGTATGAAAAGAGCAAGGACTATTCACACCTCCACACTGGATCAGGCAGTGCTTTTTCAATATTTGCATGATGGCTATTTTGAAAAATATTTAAAAAAAGCGAAGGCTGTTTATAAGAAGAAATATGAACTATCCCTTCAGGCTTGTAATCAATACATTCCATTAAAGAGAATAACGGGAGACGGGGGACTTCATCTTTTTATAGAGTTAGAAAAAGAAATTAATACTCGTACACTTTTGAAAAAGTGTTATGAAAAGGGAGTTGTTTTTTCTCCTGGGGATGTTTTTTACACGGATGGAAGAGGAGGCAATACGTTTCGATTAGGGTTCTCTAGATTGAACGAAGAGGATATTATCCAAGGAATTAGAATAATTGGTGATACATTGAATGAGGAGTTGGAAAAATGAGAGTTGGCGTTATTATGGGAGGAGTGTCTTCCGAAAAACAAGTATCCCTCATGACAGGGGAAGAAATGATTGCACATTTGGATAAGAATAAATACGAAGTTTTACCTATTAAATTAAATAACAAAAAAGATCTTATTGAAAATATAAAAGATCTTGATATTGCCCTATTAGCTCTTCATGGTAAATATGGGGAGGACGGCATGGTTCAAGGTACTCTAGAAATTCTTGACGTCCCATACACCGGAAGTGGAATGCTATCCAGCGGGATTTGTATGGATAAACATATAGCGAAAAAAATGATTCGTTATGAGAGGATTCAAACACCAGATTGGATTCACCTTTCCAATATAGAAAATCTTCAATTAGATGAGATAGATAAAATGGGGTATCCATTAGTCGTAAAACCAAATTTAGGTGGTTCTAGTATAGGAGTAAAAATCGTAAACAATCAGGATTCCTTACTTTCCTCTCTTGAAGAGGTATTCAAATGGGATTCTGAAGTAGTCATTGAAAAATATATAAAGGGCGAAGAAATTACATGTTCTATTTTGGACGGAAATCTCTTACCCATCATTTCAATTCAACATACGGCTGAGTTTTTTGATTATCATACGAAATACCATGATAGTGCTACGATTGAGGAGGTTATCGAACTTCCACCTCCAATCCATGATCGCGTCTCTGAAGCTGCAATGTCTTGCTATAAAGCGTTGAAATGTAGTGTTTATGCTAGAGTTGATATGATTATAAAAGATGGAATTCCGTATGTTATGGAAGTGAATACATTGCCTGGAATGACAAAAAACAGTTTACTTCCTAAAAGTGCTCATGCGGCAGGAATTCCCTATAACAAGCTGTTGGATATCATTATTGACACCTCCTTGCAAGTTAGGAGAAGCGAAGGTTTCTAATCGCATATTACAGTAGAAGATTAAAAATATCATAAACTCAAATTATAGAAGATGATGGTGCTGTAAATTCAATCCAAAAGTTGGCTCAAAATTGTGTATCGCTATGAATGTGACAGCACCTAAGGGGGATCAGTTATGATCAATTGGTTTCAATTAGATAAAGAATATTTAATGTCTACGTACCTCCGTATGCCAGTGGCTATAGAAAAGGGAAAAGGTTGTAAGCTTTATGATGTCAACGGTAAAGAATACCTTGATTTATTTTCTGGTGTAGGAGTGAATATATTAGGCTACAATCATCCTAATATTATAAAGGCTGCCTTTGAACAAGTTGAAAAGTGTTTACATCTTCCTTTTCATTTTTCGAACCCAGTTGCTATTGAATATGCTAAACAATTGGTTGATTATTCTTTAAGGGATGGGAAAGTCTATTATACAACCTCTGGCGCGGAAGCTACCGAGGCAACCTTAAAACTAATCCACAAGTATAGACATCTAACAAATCAAAAAAGGGATGGAGTGGTTGTACTCAAAGAAAGTTTTCATGGACGTACATTAGGTGCTCTTCATTTTACAAGACAAGAAAATGTATATCAGAATTTCCCTCGTACATCTATTCCCGTATATGAAGTGGAACGCGAGAATTTAGAGGAACTAGAAAGAACAATACTCAAGAAAAAACCGCTTGCTCTTATGCTTGAGCCAGTATTAGGAAGTGGTGGGGTATATCCTTTGTCAAGGGAGTATTTAAAAGGTGTCGAAGCGCTTTGTAGACAATATAATATGTTATTTATTGTTGACGAGGTGCAAAGTGGTATAGGGAGAACGGGAAAATTGTTTGCTTATCAGCATTTTGATATTACTCCTGATATTATTCAATTCGGTAAAGCAGCGGGTGGAGGTACACCATTAGGAGGGATAATAGTAGGAACACGACTTTATGATATATTCTCACCAGGTGACCATGGAACAACATTCGCCCATTCTCCACTTGGTACGGCTTTAGGGTTAGCGGTATTAAAAACATTAATTGATGATGGTTTAATGCAAAAGTCTTATGAAATGTCCTTATATTTAAATGAAAAACTTCAAAAAATACAGATGGAACATTCCTCTTTTATTAGAGAAGTACGTTATTGCGGCATGATGTTTGGAATCAGTATGCATGACACTCATAAAAACGTCAAAAAACTGCAACTAGAATTACTGAATAAGGGAATGTTAGTGGACGTTACAAATGGAAATACGATTCGTTTACTTCCTCCGTATATCATTACAAAAGCAGAAATCGATGAATTTATCAATCAGTTTATTTCCTGCATTCCAAAATCAGTAGCCTTGACAAGTGGCTTGTGATATATGCTTAATTCACAATAAATCCCACTTTTGATTAGGTCTTAAGCTAAGTAATGTAGTGTATTATAATCTATTTTTTGATTATACAGTGTTCTAAAAGTTAAGTATTCTAAAAAATTTGTATTTAAATAAAAATAATAAGTGAAAACCAACCTCATTGTTTATGCAGCGTTAAACAAAGGGATTGGTTTTTTGCTTTTCAAGGCTTATAGATACGTTGTAGAGCTAATTCAAACAGGAGAAGGCATAGGGCAATAATCTTATAATAAGTCCAAAATTCTTAGTAATAATTAAAGGAGTATTTGTACGTTACCAATGTTGGGGCTCAATTTAGGTTTGACCCTTACTATCTGCATGCTATTATAGAACGGAGATTGCTCTTTTAGCTCTGGATCTGGAATAAGCGGCATCTTCTCTTGTGCACACAAACCTTGGCAATTTGTACGATACTATGAAAGAATAGTTTAATAACTGATGATTATATTTACAAAGGAGAAAGAGATGAAGAAATTTGTAATCCCTTTACTAGGTATCACAAGCTTAACCATAACTGTATTTCTATATTTTAATACACAAGGACATAGTAGTGGATATGTACAGTGGGGAGGAAATAACCCTATAGATCCAACCTATGTAGAACGTCTTCAAGGGAATGGTATTCCTTAAAAATGAAAAGGAATACGTTATATATTCCCGTTATATTTTGCTGTACATTTATAGATATAAAGAGAGCCTCTTAGTTAGATAGAGGCTTTTTAGTATATAATCATTTATAATTTTGTTAATATTACTCCGCATAGAGTGAGAATAATCCCGACTAATTGATATCTTTTAAGTTTCTCCTTAAAAATAATGAGGCTTCCAATTAATACAACAACGCAATTTAAACTAATGATCGGATAAACTACACTAGACGGACCTTCTTTCAAAGCAAACAAATAACAACTATATCCAATAGTACTTAATACACCAACGAGTATTCCTATTTTTATTTCAATCCTATGAGCAAGTGATTTCTTTAACTCCTTGCGAGCTAAGAAACTTAAATAAACAGCTCCGCCTCCATACATTGAAACAAGCATTTCCATAAAACTATAGTGCTCATATGTACCATATTTCATAATTACACCAACCATACCTATAGATATAAGAGCTAAACAACAACTTAAAAGCCATATTTTATAGTCCACCATAATGGCTTTTTGGGGTTGGTACTGAATAATCATAGCAGCAAATATAATAATGAAGATTCCAATCCAGTTTGTTAAAGGTATAGATTGAGGAAATAAAATAGATGTAGCTATGACCACGATTACTGTGTTCATAGCAATAATGGTAGAAGTGATACTAGCAGGTCCTTTTTCAAATGCTTTTGACATTTGGATGTTCCCATTAGCATTTAAAATCCCGATTAGAGCGCCTGTTAAAATAGGAAATAGATGAAACTTAAAATTGCCTGTAATAAACGTAAATGACAAGATAATAATAAAAGACATCCAATAGAAGAAAAGTTGAATGCAAACTTTATTTAAATGCTGTTGAGCACCCCATTTAAATAAAGTATTATTCACTCCAAAGCATAGAGCCGTTCCCAAAGCAGCTAGAAACCATAACATTTTCATTAAACCCCTTTAAGTAATTTTCATATCAATAAATTATACCTCACATAACTTATTTTTCAATATTTAAATTATACAGAAAATAATTAAATCTAAAAATCAAATGATGTAAGGAAAAGCGGCTAAGTGATAAATTTACTTTATACAATATTTTACATTCGTGATTCTTTACAATCTGTAAAAAGCTCAATAACAAGCGGATAAAGGGGAAGAAGCGCTCGTTTTCATCTCCTCCTAAAACTAAAACCTTTTTTTGATTTCAAGTCAATTTGTTACTCTAAATTCAGACCATATCTTTTAAAGAAGCGGGCTTTCTCAACACCTTAATTTACTAATTCATATACAAATACACAGCGAATTCAATATTCTGAGACAAACGAGATTCGCCATTTAATCATTTCTAAGATAACCTTAGGATTTTAATGTACCAGTGGAATATACCAAATGAGATGTAAAAAATGATCAAAATGCGCTTAACTCATTAATAGTGATTGTAATATGTGTTTTTACATTAAAATCATGAGGAGTTAAGACATTATGAAGCAAGATTTATAAAAGCGGCATAAAAGTTTAAAATAAATGAGAATGTTAACACGAAGAGCTGGAGCTTACATCTAAAAACCAAAAAGAAAAACTTCTCTGAGAAACATGAGTATAGGGGATAAAGAAATAAAGCCTCTTCACTTTCTTCAATTTTCTAGTTTACATAATATATATTATAGGAAGTTGAGTAAAAGAGCGATTTCTCATCTCATAAACTAAGTTAACTTAACGTTTTGAGATGAGAAAAAATAAAATGCTTAGGAATTTTATGCGATTTTAGATGATTGCTTTTCATCTCATTCATTGTGAGTTTACGCACAGAATCAGTCCTAAATAAGGTTTTTTATATTTTCGGTGAATCATCTAGTTTAAACAAGAATTCTTTTCGAAGGCGTCTCATTTCTTTATAATAAATGATAACTCTTATATACATAAAGGATGATTTTAGATGATTGATGCGCACCTGCACCTTGCTGAATACTCCAATATTCTAGAACGAATTAAACGCTGGCAAGATTATGGAATTACGGGCGTTGTAGCTGTTTCAACAGATTTAACTTCGAGTTATCGTACATTAGAATTAAAAAGCCGCTATCCGAACTTCATTATTGCAGCCGCTGGTTTTCATCCAGAGCATCCGCTTCCATCTTCTCGTGATCTCCATGAGTGGCATGATTTAATGAGTCATGAAACGTCTCATTTCTCAGCTATAGGTGAAGTTGGGATGCCACAATACCGTGAAGATGC
The DNA here is from genome assembly GCF_900177535.1 of Priestia filamentosa. NCBI lineage: Bacteria > Bacillati > Bacillota > Bacilli > Caryophanales > Bacillaceae > Priestia > Priestia filamentosa. The sequence goes on along the minus strand of NZ_FXAJ01000002.1, from coordinate 695,192 downwards.
CTTTCATCCGTACGTTAAAGAACAATACGAAGCGCTATTTTTAGAGATGGTCCAAACGGCTAAAACGTATCACCTCCCTCTTCTTTTGCATGCGGTTCATACGGGTGCTCCGCTTGTTTACCGCCATCTTCAAGCACATAAGATTAAGAAAGCGCATTTTCACTGGTTTAAAGGCGATGAACAGACAACGCAACACATTATAAATGCAGGCTATTATGTCTCGGTAACGCCTGAAGTGTGCTACCGGAAACGAGATCAAGAGTTAGTGAAGCGTATTCCGCTTTCGCAGCTTCTTCTTGAGACAGACGGTCCGTGGCCTTTTCAAGAACGGTTTGCTCACTGCGAAACGTCACCTTTATTGCTTCCGCATGTCGAAAAAACGGTGTCTTCTTTAAAATCCCTTGATCCTCTCGTGTTGAGAGATAGGATAAAACACAATATTAAGAATTTTTTTTCAACGAAAGCGTAAATTCTTCTTTAAGAAGTGAATAAAGTTCAAGATCTACTCGGCGTCCCTTCAGCTCTTCATATGAACGAAGTACGCCTTCTTTTTGAAATCCAAGACTCTCTAGTAAGTAACGTGACCGATGATTATGAGGATCAATTTTTGCTTCAATACGTTTTAAGTCATATTGATGAAATCCTGTATGAAGCAGAACAAGAAGCGCCTCTTTCATATAGCCATGGCCCCAGTAGTCTCTACTTAATTCATAGCCAATTTCCGCTCGGTGATGATCATGATTCCATTCATGAAATCCACACGTACCAATAATGTCTTTACTATCTTCGGTAACAAGCGTAAAATGATGGCCTTTTCCTCTCTGTGTTAACACGATAAAAAATGAAATCATCTCTTCTGCTTGATGGAGTGATGTTAAGGGCTCAATGTCCATGTATTTCGTTGTTTCTGCATCAGACCACACGTTAAAAAGAGACGAAGCATCCCCGAGCAGCATCGGTCGTAAACGAAGTCTTTTGGTTACAAGCATACGTTTTTCCTCCCATTTCTCTCTTTTCTCTCATTTTTATTATTTTAATATATGATAATAAAGGCAAAATGCCAAAAAAAACGGGGTTTTATAAAATAATTATTTTTCTCATATAATAAATAAAATGTAATAAAAGATTAACTTGTCGATGAAATATTTGTCATTTACAATAATAGTGAAGGAGGTGTTGGGTCAGTGATTCTTTCTTTCCTGTTCGATCATTCCCTATGGCTGTATGGAATTCTCGCGGGAATCGCTTTTATTGGAATTGGTTTTTTGGCAACGCTGTGGTTTTTAACTTCAAATGTTGTACAACGCCCGTTTCGTCCATTTCGAAACGAACTAGCAGGAATACAAGAAAAAGAACACCGCTCTCATCACAAGTCCTAAATTCATTGGTGAATAAGAAAGCCACACAGCCTGTTCTGTGTGGCTTTCTTATATTATAGCTCTTCTTCCTTTGGGAAAAAAGTTTGAAATACCGAGTTTTTCGGAATACGAAAATGTTCCTTTCCGGTCATATGGTGTAAAATGGTCGCATTTCGGTATGGAGATAAGCTTAAATTTGTTGCTCCAGAGCCGTGCGAGTATTCTAGGTTTGTAAGCGTGTAAAGATGTCCCTTGCTTTCTTCTTCTCTTACAATTCGGTAATGATCATCTACTTTAAATACGTGTTCATCTTCCCATACAATTTTGTTTTCGAATCGTTCTAACCAGTGAGGGATCCGTGGTTTATAACCTGTAGCTAAAATAACTTTATTGGAGTGAACGTGAAAAGTTTCGTCTTTCTCTGTATGATGAAGCGTAAGCGTGTAGCCTTCTTCTTTTTCTTCGATATCTTCAAGAGACGTTGTTTGCATAATCGTGGTAGTAAGAGATTCCCCATCAATTGATTGATGATAAAGCTCTTTATAAATGGACTCTAGCAAAGATCCTTTCACCCCGTGTCGTAGCTTTGCTAAGTCATCTAATGTGCCTTTTCGCTTGTTAACAGGAAGTGTTCGGAAATAGCGGATATAGTCTGGCGAAAATAACTGCTGAGCCATTTTAGCAGATTCCATTTGAAAAAAACCGCCAGAACGTGTATACCAATTTAAGGTGAACGATTCGTCTCGCTTTCGCTGTAGAAGGTCATAATAAATTTCAGCAGCGCTTTGACCAGAGCCGATAATTGTGACGGTCTCTCCTTCTTTAATCTCCTCTTTTCGATACAGATAGCTGCTTGTGTGAAATACATCATGTGAAGGTAAAGAATGCACAAATTCCGGAACATTTGGTTCATGCCCTGTTCCAAGTACAACATGGCGTGTTTCGTATGTTTCTTCTTCCCCACTTTCATGGTTTTGCACCTTTACCGTGTATCCATCTCCCGTTTCTAACACGTCTGTGACTTCATGACGCAAACGAAGCGTTGGGAGCTGACTTCCGGCCCATTTCAAATAAGAACTAAACTCTTTTCGTGGCACTTCAAAGTCTTCAAAAAAGAAAAAAGCATGAAGACGATCATGTTCATGAAGATAGTTTAAGTATGTATAAGGACTTTTGGGGTTTAATAGCGTGACTAAATCAGCTAAAAAAGCGTCTTGTAGCGTTGTACCATCAAGTAACATGCCTGGATGCCACTCAAGGGAATCTTCCCGCTCAAATACAAGAACCTCTAAATTCTCTATTTCTTCAGCAAGAACGCCAAGTCCTAATCCATAGGGGCCTCCGCCGATAATTACTGCATCTAGTTTTTTCATTCTATCTCTCCTTTTTCATTCCGCTGTATAAAGGATTATTCCCCGCCTCCTGAAAAGGAAAACCTAGCATGCATAAAAACGAGGCGCTGGGGACATATCAACAATAAAGGAAGAAAAAGGAGCGAGTTTATGTGGGATAAATGGATTTCTGCTTATATTACCCTTGCGTTAATCTCAGCAAGCGTTGTAGTCTTTTTTATGAACATATTTTTTCCAAACTTATTAAGTGCAAACCTCATAATGGTGCTGATTGCTGTTCTTTGTCTCGCGGTGTTTTTAGCCATTTTGCAAGCGGTTTTTATTATCATTAAGCTTATAAAATGGGACAAATCATAAAAAACGAGGAGACAGATGTTGTCCCCTCGTTTTGTTGAATCTATTCTTTCAAGCTGAAGCCTTGTTTGTTCAGCATTTCTTTAATATGTGGATAGTAAACGCGTGTATAAAGAGAAGAAATGGTTTCTGACCATGTGCGCGTTTCTTTTCCATTTGTGCGGTTTGTCATATAAGCCGAGATTTGTTCATCGTATTGTTGAACGAATCCTTTAAGATTATTGTTGTATTTTTCAGCATGACGTACAGCTTCTTGCGGGAAGCGCGGTTTTTTCGCTGAGCGGTCTGCCGGATGACCAACAACAAGACCGCATACAGGAAATACGTATTCTGGAATATCAAACAGCTCAATCATCTCGTCCGCACGGCCGCGCACTGCCCCGATTGGTACTGTACCAAGCCCCATAGACTCAGCCGCTGCTGTTGCCGTTCCAACAGCAATCCCCACATCTGTCGCACCAACAAGCACCGCTTCTGCTCCGTCTGTCACTTCTAGCTCTGTGCCTGTAAGCTCTGTTGCGATTTTCGCACGGTTAAAATCTGCGCAAAATAAAAGGAATACAGGAGCTTGCTCAATCCACATTTGACCTCCTGTAAGCTCTGCTACCTTTTTCTTTGTTTCAAGATTTTGCACGGTAATCACTGTAACTTGTTGACCATTAATAGAAGATGGCGCCGCTTGTACAGCATCAATAATCGCAGTGAGTTGCTCTTCTGACACCGGTTCATTCGTATACTGACGAATAGAACGATGATCGTTTAATGTTTCAAGTACTGAATTCATAATGATCATCTCCCTTTCTTTCGACACATTAGACGTTCTTTTCAAATTTTTTAGCTTGTAAAGGACCTGCAAGAAGTTCTTTTGCTTTGCCTACAAATGCTACAAAATGAGGAGCTCCATTATGAAAAGCTACAGCTTCTTCGTCTTTCCACTCTTCTAACATTAAAAATTCATTTTTGTTTTCTGTGCTTTCAAATAGCGTATAGCTGATGTTTCCTTCTTCATTGCGCGTTCCTGCAATTAACGCTTTTGCTTCTTGTAAAAACTCTTCGCGCTTGTCTTCTCTTACTACCATTTTTGCTTCGATTCCGATCATATGAGATATCCTCCTTTAGTTTGTTCGGCTTTCATCGAACTTTAAAATCATTCTTTCCCTCTTCTTTTTCCCAAAGAGAGATGAGATTACACGTTTGTTATTCGTTCTATAAGTATCGAACAATGAAACTTTATCACAAAGGAATTAAGACTGCAATCATTTTGACCTGGGAAATGTTGAGAAGAAGAAGAAGTAGCTCTAGCTTAGTAAGTATGATACAGTAAATCTATGAGAACACCATATCAACCATCAAGACAAGATATTAAATTACCGTCTGTTTTACATGCGCTGAGCGATCCGCTTCGTTTGAAGATTGTGAAAGGACTTTCGGAAACAACAGAGCAATATTGCAGTCCTTATTTACATTTAAACGTCGCAAAATCCACGCTTTCCCATCATTTTAAAGTGCTAAGGGAAGCGGGTGTGATTAAAGTGCGTATTGAAGGAACGCAGCATTTCTATTCTCTTCGAACGGAAGATTTAGAAGCGCTTTTTCCTGGTCTCCTTCCATCTGTCCTGAGAGCAGATGAGGCGCATATGGAGTAAAACAAATTAAAAAGAGCTGAAAAAAGAGAGGTTTTCTCTCCTTTTCTCGGCTCTTTTTACGCTATTTAACATGTTTTTCTTTCCAGAGATATTCAAACGGACATTTTGTAGGAGACGTTTCATCATCTGTGAGGAAATACTGCTTCCACTCATAGTTATTTTCTGTTCCGTACACGTTCAAATCTTGATGAGGACCAATGCTATCATAGGCAGCAAGGCGCTTTCTGATAGCTTCTTGTACACGTTGACTTTGTTGCTTTGATGCATTATTAAACGTCTCTAATACCCAGCGTGGTGTAATGGCCATCATCACGCACGGAAAGGAACGACTTTGACGTCTTTGGTGGGCTGGAGTGGCGCAATACATAAAATATCGCTCACCGTGAAAGCAAAATTCCCATGCTGAATCGTTTGCATCTTTTGGAATGTGCGTTGGCCACTCTTTTTCATCTTCTCTGGCAAGTGTATTTAACGTATTCCAAAACCAGTGATAGTAGTCCTCAATTTCATACTCTTCCACTACTTCTTCTGGCGTTTCGGCAAATATAATTAAGGAAGCGTATTTCCCCGTCGAACGAGAAATCGTTGTATAGCGGGATAACAGCTCTTTTAAATTTTGAGCTGATTCTTCTGTTCGGATATCACGTAAAAATCCATACCGTAATTGGTTTAATGCAAATCCTTGCGTAGCTGGAATACAAGGGAAAGGTGCTTTTTTGTCAGAGAGCTTTTCACTAAAACGAGTAAACACATCTCGCTCCCAAGGCTCTAACAAGGTTGGATTTTCTTCTAGCGTTTCTTTTGTATATAGGATTGTCATTCTTGATTCCTCCTCTGTTACAACTTATTACCAGAAAGAGGAAAGGGTGACTGTCCAAGATTTAAAACAACGTATGAAATGCTTTTAACCCGAAGTAACAGGCAAATCCGATCATAAAAAGCGCTGAGCAGCATGAAATCATAAAGAATAAGCCGGGTGTCAAAAATCGACGAGCGCTACTTCCCATAAAAGCCATCCCTATATCCCATAGCATAATCCCGCCAAACATCGCAAGGCTACTTAACAACATTTGACTTGTCCCATACTGATCCGCTGTTTGAGCCAAGACCGAGCCGTAAATCCCAATCCAAAACAGAAGCGTTAACGGATTAGACAGCGACATTAAGAAGCCTGAAAACGAGGAACTCCAGAGTGTTTTATCTTGACGAGAACGCGTTGAAAGATCCGCTGAGCGCGCGTTCCACAAAATTTCAATTCCTGTATAAAGAAGCACAAAAAAGCCGAAACACCATAAGAAGGTTTTGACAATTGGGGCTTCTAAAAAGTGCACAACTCCGAAAAAGATCAGCATCATATACAGAACGTCGGCTACAAAGGAGCCAAGTCCAAACACCCACGCATGCATAAATCCGTACCTCATCCCTTTATCAAGCTGTGCGGCTGTAATGGGTCCCACAGGAGCAGCAAGAGACAATCCTAACAGAAATGAACTAATCCATAAACTCACCACACGGTTCCTCCTTCAATAGAACTTGTACACCTCTTTTACTTTATTCGTATGATGAAGGATGTATGTTGATTATTTCATCTTTTGAAAGGCCATTGTGACCCATTCTTCTGTTTGAACACGATGAATCGGTTGAAATCCATGGTCGTGTAAAAGCTCTTCTACGACAAGGGTATTCCAGTCGACCATGCCAGAGATGAGAATATGGGAGGTTTTAGAAAGAAGCTGCTGCGCGTTTATAATCGTAACGGCTTCATCTCCACCTATATTGACAAAGATCCAGTCATATTGAGCTGTGATCACGCCCTCTGTATGCATGACATCTAGCTGATGAACGGTAATATTCGATACCTCGTTTAACGCTGCATTATAGAGCACTTCACGTTCAACAGGTTCAATATCGACCGCTTCTACCATTCTGGCGCCAACAAGGGAAGCGGCGATGCTTAAAATGCCAGATCCTGTACCAAGATCTAATATGCTCTTTCCGCTCAGATTTTGTGAAACGATAAATCGAACACAATCTTGAGTTGTGCCGTGAAGACCAGTTCCAAACCCACCTTGAGGATCTAACAACAGACGGCGCTTATCCACGTAAGAAGAGAAATCTGGAAACGCAATAATCCATCCGTTTTCAAGATCAATGTCTTCAAATGATGGCGCTTGTCCAAGTAAGTCTTCTTCTGTTAGAAAGCGGTAGTGAATCTCTTCTTCCGGAAAAGAGAACTGCTCGTGTAAGACCGCTTTGACATCGATTTCTTCCTCTCCAATGTAGACGTGAAAAGGGATTGTTTCGTCTTCTTTTTCTTCATAATCATACCCGTTTGATGTTGTTTCCACTTCAATAGGAGCTTCGTAGTACGTATTATAAAGGCCGACTAGGTTTAAGCTCTCGACCATTTCTTCTGCTTTTTTATAAGGGATATGTATCGTAAATTCATGTAACATCAATTGTCTTCCTTTCGTGATTGCCAGTTCTTGTTATGAAACAATTCCATCGCTTTTTCTTTTTGTTCATTTGAAATGTGAGTATACACTTGGGTTGTACTAATGTTTTCATGTCCAAGCAGCTCTTGCACTGTACGCAAATCCGCTCCGTTTTTGACTAAATATGTCCCAAATGAGTGACGAAGTTTATGACTTGAAAGAGATTTAGTTGCAAGGTATTGGAATCCCTTTTTTTCTTTTAAGTTCTCAAGTGTTTTGGTTGTCACATGCTGAATCATTCGGCGTGAGATGCGTTTGCCATGCCGCGTTAAAAAGAAAGCTTCTTCATGCTCTGTGTGCGGGATTCCTCGCTCTTTTTCGTATGCTCTTAGCTCATCGTATAAAAAGGTCGGAAGTGGAATGTAGCGTGATTTGCTTCCCTTTCCAAACACCGTAATCCCAGGACGAGAACGATCAATATCTGTGACGTTTAAATGATGCACTTCAATGACACGAAGCCCAGCAAAGGCCATGAGTTTTAAAATCAGCCTATTCCGGCGGTAAAACGCATCATGGGGTACACTCTCAAAAAACGCGCGCAATTCTTCTTCATTTAAATAAGACGGAATGTGTGCTTTTTTCGATTTAGCGGTTTCGATTTCTAAGGCTGGATTTTCATCTGTTAGATCATGTTTGATCATCGCTTTATAAAAAAGGCGAAGTGCCATCAGCCTTCGGTTTCGGCTTGCGGAGGAATGATCTTGACGAAGCGACGTGTTACTGCGTTTTCTCAGCATGCGTAAAAACCCGCTTACATCTCGTTTGGACGTATTTTCGATTTCTTTCTTTCCCTCGTGCTTGTCCACTATATAGTGTAAATAAAGGCGCACGTCATGTCCATAGTGACGAAGGGTTGAAAAGGAGTATCCTAAGTCTTCCATATATAAATCAAACACATCTAATTCTTCTTCATACAGAGTATCAATATCCGTCTCTTTCATTCTTCAAAACTCCTTACATTTTTTCTCATATTATTGCGTGTAATATACCTTACACGCAATAGAATACTAGATCATGCAAAAAAAGGCAAGAAAGGAAGAGAATTTCTCAAAAATTAGGAGTTTTCTAGTTTTGCATCTATCTTTCGTCTCTCGCATCCTTATTCAACTGGATGCAACAGAAAGAGGTATGATTGAATTTTCAGACTTTTTATACACTCTCATTTTCTCGCCCATTTTCGTATAACGCACAAGCCGTTTTTCTCTGAAAAGAATACATCAATAATAAAATAATGTGTGAAAGAGGAAAGGAAGGAAAATATGTTTCCCTTTAAGAACGAAAAAATTTCGTATGTGGCCCTAGGTGATTCTTTAACAGCAGGTGTTGGAACTTCCTTGTTTTCCCCCACCTTCCCCCAGCGTTATCGAAGGAAACTAGAATATGTATGGGGAGAACGAGTAGAGCTTTATACTATTGCAAAAAGCGGATTGACGGTCGAAGAAATTGCTACACTCTCTTCTCATCCCCGTTCCCTCCAAAACCTAGCGGACGCGGAAGTCATCACCATTACAGCAGGTGGAAACAATTTGATCCATGCTTATGAAGAAGTGATGAAAGGAAAAAGTGTATCTTCACTGCGAGATCAATTAAAAGAAGCTCAGCGCGATTTTAATGGGTTGATCCAATCTCTTTTAACCCTCAAGAAAAAAAGCTGCACATCTTACTTTATTTTTATTGCTACTCTCTATAATCCGTTTCCAGAGAGCCAAGAAGCGGATGCTTGGATTCAAAAAGTGAATGCTTCCATTAAAAAGCTCAATCATTATCCACACCTTCATATTGTTGACTTGTATTCTCTTTTTAAAGGAAGAGAAAAAGAATGGTTATCCCGAGACGGCGTTCACCCAAATGACAAAGGATACGAAGCGATGGCGCGCGCATTCTGCGAACAAACTCCATCATACAAAAGCCGTTAGCAAATGCTAACGGCTTTGATTAATATTTTCGGTTAAGAACAAAAACAGAGCTTCCTAAGCAAAAGTTAGCTAATACAACTAACACGAATAAATAATTTTTAAATTCTTCGAAAGAAAGTTGAAAAAGTCGCTGACATAAAAACAAACATAAAATGCCTGTCATCACAAAAGAGTAGGTGTAACGAAAAGAAACGGTTACAATTTTATTTCCTCGCTCATCATTTTGTTGTTTGGAGAAAAAAGAAAGATACACTCCTGGAATTAAAACAGAAATAGCTAGTAACAAAGGGAGCTCCATCCTTACTAATTCTAAAAAGTTACTCATTTTCATTCATCCTTTCCTTGTATTGAAAAATGTCTTCAATCCTTACGTTAAAGAGCTGTGCTAATTTAAAAGAGAGAATTAACGAGGGATTATATTTATTCGCTTCAATGGACACGATCGTTTGCCGACTAACTTGAACCCTTTCAGCGACTTCTTTTTGCGTCCATTTTCGCTCTGCTCGTAACACATGAAGCTTATTATGTAAGACCCCTTTATCTTTTTGCATATATTTTCCACCTCACTCTTACCATAGTAAAATATTCCAAACAAAAAATAAACTATTTTTTACTTTTTGTTTGGAATATATGACTTTTTCCCACGACAAAAAAGCTTCTCTAACTACGTTAGAGAAGCTTTTTTTATTTCTTAATATCCTCATCTTCTAATGAAGCGAGCGGCTTTTGAGCAGGTCCTTCGACAACTTCGCCGTCATAGGAAAAACGCGAACCATGACAAGGGCAGTCCCATGTTCGCTCACCGCTGTTCCATTCCACTTCACAGCCCATATGCGTACACGTTGTATCCACAAGATGAAGACAGCCTTCTCTGTCCCGGTAAGCTCCCGCTCGTTTTCCATTCACACTTACAATGGACCCTTCATCTTTTTTCAAATGATAAGCATTTCCTCTTGTGAAATCGAGCTTTCCTTTTGTTAGCTCTGCTGCAACCTCCATATTTTGTGTGACAAAATTTTTCACACTCGGATTCGGGCGGAACCGAGATGGTGTGAAGAAGGAAGCATAGCGCTTTTCCTTCTCTAGAATGGCATCGCGAATCATCATCCCTGAAAGCGTACCATGGGTCATGCCCCATTTGCGGAATCCTGTAGCAACATAAACATGAGGAGAATTTTCTGAAATGCGTCCAATATAAGGCGTTTCATCAAGCGAGATCAAATCTTGAGCTGACCATCTGTACAAGCATTCTTTTACACCAACGGAATGATGAGCAAATGAATAGATCGCTTCATAATGCTTAATCGTTTCCTCACTTCGTCCTGTTGTATGCTCTTGCCCGCCGACAAGGAGCAGTTTCTGATCATCTACGGTTGTATAACGAAGGGAATCAGACGAAGGCTCAGCGCTTAAATACATGCCTCCTGGATACCGTTTCTCACTTATAATCCCAAGAACATAAGAACGTGATGCATACATACGTGAAAAGTAAAAGCCTTTTCCATCATAGAATGGAAAATGAGTACAGCAAGCCACATCTTTACAATTCACACTATGCCCTTCTTTTGTAACAACCGTTTGCGTTTTGCCTTCTTTAATATCGACAGCTTGAGTTGATTCAAAAATTTGAGCCCCTTTCGCTGTCATCTCTTTCACAAGGTGAACAAGATACTTTAAGGGATGAAACTGCCCTTGATCTGGAATCATCACCGCGGCTTTTTCACTTAGATCAAGCGGAAGAGAAGTAAGATGCTCTCCTTCAATTCCAAGCTTTTTATACGCCTCATATTCTTTTTCGACCTTTTTGACATATGTATCTGTTGTCGCATATACGTAAGCATCCTCAACTGTATAATCACACGAGATATTTTGTGATGTAATCGTATGTTGTAAAAACTTGAGCGCTTCATTATTTCCTTCATAATAAAGAGCCGCTTCTGCTTCACCTACATATCCAATCATCTTGTCATAAATCAATCCGTGCTGAGTGGTCATTTTCGCTGTAGTGTGACTTGTTGTGCCATCAAAAAGCTTGTCTGCTTCTAAAAGCGCCACGCTTTTGCCTTCAAGCGTAAGCAAATAAGCCGTTGTGACTCCAGCAATTCCCCCTCCAATCACGGCTACATCTACATCAATGTTTTCCTTTAACGGTGAAAACGAAGGAACATCTGTTGATTCTCGCCAGTACGATGTTGAAAACTCAGGTATTTTTCCCTCATGGAACATAGGTATTTTCCTCCCTTTTATGAGCTTTCATTAGCATGTCCATTCCCTAAGTAAAATATGTATAATGTTCCCACTTATTTAGTTTACATAAATTTAGTTATGGTAAACTAAATTTTTTCCTTAACTCTAGTAAAATTTGTATATTCTATCATAACCTACTATTTTTTTGCATAGATACTATTATACTTCAATTTTAAATGAGGGATTAAACTATGAAAAAGTGGAAATACGAGCATGGAAAGATTGCCTTTCTTCCTCTATCAGCGCTCATTGCAATTGTCATTGTGTTTACGTTTTTCGTCACGGCCCTTACGACCACGACTTTTAAACTTCAGCTCAGATTTCCTTCTTATATTAGCCATACATTAAATACTAGTTCAGACAGCATTTTTTTAACCATGCTTGAAACTGAAACGCCTGCTTTTGCTTCTGAGAACCGTGAGCCTTTGTCTCTTTCTTCTCTTGGATTACAGGCGACAACAAATATTAAATTAAACAGCGCAATTACCCTTCTCGGTGATAGTTTACCTGGTTTCTTTTCCTATCATTCTGAAATTATCACACCTGGACAAGGGACAAACTATACAAATACGCCTGTAGAGTCTTCTCCATCGCTTGATACCATTTTAGAAAAAGATCAAAATAACGATTCAGGAGCGGAAGAGCCAGCACAGCCAGAAGAACCGCAGCAACCGCCGAACGGGGGCATTAAAGAGAAAAAGGTGTATATTTACCATACACACAGCTGGGAATCTTACCTTCCGATTCTCGGGTTAACGGATGATCCTGATGCTGATAAAGCGGTAGACAATCGAACAAACATTACGCTTGTTGGGAAAATGCTTGGCAACAGTTTAGAAAAAAACAACATTGGCTCAATTGTGGATACAACCAATATGACCCAAAAGCTGAATACAAAAGGATGGGGAACCGTTCAAGCCTACCGGGCTTCACGTGAAGTCGTAGAAGCGGCGAAAAGTCAAAGTGATGATCTCTCCTATTTTATTGATCTTCATCGTGATTCACTAAGAGGCGATCATACCACAATTAAAATCAAGGAAAAAGGCTACGCAAAAGTCGCGTTTGTGATTGGAAAAGAACAGCCAAACTATGAACAAAACGTCAAATTCGCCCAAGATCTTCACCACGCTCTTGAAAAGAAATATCCAGGTCTAAGTCGAGGGGTTATCGGGAAAACAGGTGCAAGCGGAAATGGCGTCTACAATCAAGACATTTCCCCTCGAGCGATTTTAATTGAAGTTGGCGGCGTTGACAACAATATGGATGAACTAGCAAATACCGTGTCTGCGTTAACAGATGTATTTAGTGACTATTATTTTCAAGCGGAAAAAGTAGATGCCCCAGCGAATTAAGAGAGAAGAAGATTTCTTCTTCTCTCTTTTTTTGTTTAAAAATGAAAGAAAACGGCTATAAAGATGAAAAACAGATAAAGGAGAGTATGGAAGATGAAAAAAACGTTTCTTACCTTCCCTCTTATTGGGATGTTAACGATCGGTACACTTGCAGGATGCGGCACTAGTGAAGAAAATACAACTCAAAATGGAAGCGATACCAATTCAACTTCTGAAACCAATAACAACGCGGCTACCAATGAATCTGCTACGTCAAATGATTTAAAACAGTACGCTCGTGATGACAACGAGCAAGATGATGGCATGGAAGATGATTTCGATCTTGTCGGGACGTTAGAAAGTGAAAAAGACAACGAGCTTGTAATGATGATTGATAATGAAAAAGTAACCGTAAAGAAAGCCGCTTCTTTTAAAACGGATGAACCGGACAACACAGAAGTAAAAGGGAAACTTGTGAAAGTAGAAGTAAATGCCAAAAGTGAGGAAGCGGAAAGTTTAGAGCTTATGCCCCAAGCAAAAGCAGATGACAACGGAGTGTACGATAAAGAGAAGGACGGCGAATATAACGTCATTGGAACATTTGTGAAAGAAGATGACAAGAGCCTTACCGTTAAAGTAAAAAACGGCGAAAAAACATATGAAAAAACGGCTGATTTTGAACATGATGATGACAGCAATCAAGATTTAAAAGATAAAGTGGTTCGTTTGGAAGTCACAAAGGACGATAAAGTAGAAAGCGTTGAAATGAATATGGAAGATCAAGATATGAAGTAGAGAGCAGAGAGTTAAAAAAGGCCTTGTTAAAAAAACAAGGCCTTTTTTAACGTTAATGATTCACATTTTTAGCAAGAAGTGTGCGGCGGTTGTAAAAGACGGTCAAAAGATAGCCGTGGAAAGCAGCGAGTACTTGTTGAAACAACATACAAAACACGACAGGAACAGCCACTTGTGCTGGGAAAAAGCTAACCGCAATGACCGTACCAGCACTAATGTTACGCATGCCTCCTGTATAGATAATGGTCACGACATTTTCACGCGTTTGCTTGAACAAAGCGGCTAATCCCCAAGAAAAGAGATATCCTGCTAGAACGATAAATAAAATCGTCCCTAAAATTCCTAAAAGCTTTGCATCAATATGACGCAAATAAGGCGCAATCGCAGAGCTATTAATCATAATAACAGCAGGTAGCGTAAGCTTGGAAAACGGAGAAAGCGTCCGACTCATTTTCTCAATCCGCGCCCGAGCACTGAATTGGTTCACAAGCATTGCTAGAAGAGATGGAAGTACCACCATAAAAAATAAACCTTTCATCATTTCGACCGTTTGCATCTCAACCGTTTCTCCTGCTAATATAGACATGCTGAACGGAACAATAAAAGGAGAAAGCAGGGTATCAATTAAAATAATCGACAGCGTCAATGGAATATTTCCTTTATACATGGATACCCAAATCATACTTGTAATCCCTGTTGGAATAACAAGAGCGAGCGTCATTCCTGTGACCGTATACGGGTCATTCGGAAAAAACAAATGCCCAATGGCAAATGCCCAAAGTGGTGTAATAACATGAAGAACAACGAGCGTTAAAAGAAGCGGAAATGGATGTAGCACTGTATTTTGGAGAGATTTAAAGTTTGATTTTAAACTTCCCACAAACGTCATGAAAGCGAACAACCACGGCACTAAAAAAGAGAGTGAGTGTAAGTTTGTGTAAGCTAACACTCCCGCAGCAACGCTGAGTGGTGTGATTAGTGGCATCCACTTTCCAATATAGTAATTTAGACGGTCTAGCATAAAAAAACCCCAATCGTTCGATTTTAAAAAGCAGTTCCTTTCTATAGTATCAGATATTAGGAGAATTAGAGCGGTTTTGAAGCGGGATTTTTTTCTTTAAGCTCCCTATCTGGGCAGAAACGAGCACGAACTGTTTGAAAATTCACACCTCCAAAAACGATAGCGAGCAGTGCCATGCTACACGCTCCAATGACCACCGTCATCCGAATAGAGAACATTTCGGCTAACCATCCGAAACAAACAGTAAAGAAGAGAACAAGCAGTGATTCAATGAAGGTAAGCATGCTGCTCATTCGGCCAATCAAATGAACAGGAACGCTGTTTTGATAAAAGGTTAAAAATCCAGCATTCAAAAACGCAAGGGCAAAAGAAAGGGTAAAACATCCAGTAAAAGCGAGAACAAACGTGTTCGAAAAAGCAAAAAGCAAATAGCCAAGTGAAATGATGACGGCTCCTACACTCATTAAGCGTAAGAGAGAAAGTTGATGAATAAGCCATGCATTAACGAAAGACCCAACTAAAATTCCCCCACCTGCCCCACTTACAATCACTCCATATTCTCCTTCTGTTAGTTCAATAACTGTTGTAGCAAAGGCAGCTTCTAGTGAATCTGTAGCTGTCATGAAAACCGTCATCAGATGAAAAAGAAGCGAAATAAGCACGATATACGGAAACCTAGAGAAAAATCGATAAACAAGAACCATATCCTTTTTTAACATGGTGAATGATAAAGAATCTTGTTTTTCTCTCTCCTTTTCGACGTCTGGTAATAATAAGGTGAGCAAAGCTGCCAGTAAAAGAGCCGCTCCGTTTAAATAAATAGCAAGGTCTCCTCCCTCTTTCATCATAAATAAACCAGCAAGCGCAGGCCCTGTGATAAACGCTCCAGAGTCAAGCAAGCTTTTATATGAGTTAAAGGTTTTACGATGCTCTACAGCCACCAGTTTTGTTGTATACGACAGCACTGTAGGATGATACATGGCGCTTGCGATATTAATGAGAAATACGACAACATAAAGCATAAGTATGGTATCTAATAAAGGAAGAAGCACTATTAGCCCTGCTTGAATAAGTTGAAGAACAATCATAAGCTGCTTTGTGCGAGCCCGGTCCACAAGGCTTCCTGCCCCTATATTCGCCAAAAGAGCGGCACTTGCTTTTAAAAGATACAGCACGGTAACAGCAAAAACAGAGTGCGTTTGCTCAAGCACGATCAGATTTAAAGCTATAAAGTAAACCCAGCTTCCTACTCCTGTAATGCCAAGGTTGACAAGTAAAAGATTCATCGTGTTCCATTCTTTTTTCATTCTGAGCTCCCCCCCTCTATTTACATAAAAAAAACATCCCACCCCCAAGATTCTTCATCTTGGGGGCGAGATGTTTTCGCGGTGCCACCCCAGTTCGCCTTCTATGTTGCCATAGAAAGCCTCATTAGGTACAACGATACCCTAGCTCAATAACAGGAGCTCCTGTCACACTATCCCCTTACGAAAAGGTTCCCATGTGAAGCTCAGAGGCTTGCTTCGGTAGAAATGAAAACACCCTTTCTCAGCGATTCAGGGCTCTCTGTACTTTTCATTTTCTACGTACTCTTCTCATCAGCGCTCAATTTTTAATTTTTATCATTTTATCCCTTTTATGGAATTTTTGTCAAGAGATCTTTTCGAAAAAATAATAAAAAGACCTCCTCATTCCCTAAGAAGGTCTTCCTTTCATATGTTCCTCAATCGCTTCAACCAACGCATTTTTGTAATCACGCAAAGACTTTGTCCAGTTCGAAGGATGTCGCCGGTTTGATTTTGCCCAGTTGTGATGACGGAAAAATCGTTTCCTTTGCTCTGCGGTCAGTTCGAGCTGCACGCCCATCCCCTGTACGGTTGCATTTGTAATATTCCGGCTTTCCATCCCTGCAAATCCTTTTCTTGCGTCTTTTACAATAAAACCTTTTTCCGTAAGCTTCTGTCTAATCGTTTCTTTTAACTCCACATCCCGTCCTCCGATATACGTTTCAGCCTTTGTACCACGCATGCCATGAAACGTAATATGCCAGTGAACATTTTCTAACAGCCGAAGTTGGCGAGGTTCGTCAAAGTTGGTTGAGGTAATATGTAAATCACGATTCCCTGAAGACTGTAATCCTTCAAAAACATACCAAGACCATGCGGGTCGACTCATGGAAATGGCTTCAACCAACTCCGTTGTGCCTGCTTCAATTCCACCTCCATGGGGAGCGGAAAGACAAAGAAGTGATTGGTGATCTTGATATCGCACTTGGTAATGGTTGCCTTCTACTTTGTCTGATGTTAAAGCTTGATAATTTTTATATACATCACTCATTTTGTTCTCCTCTTGCTTTTCTATAAAATAGGATTTTCCGTTAGATTTTCAAGACTTTATATACGATTACTTTTCAATTGCCAATCTGAATACTAAAAGAGCAAGTAAAAACGTAATCGGGGTCATGACTACTGTTTCTAAGAAAGAGTGTGAAGCTAAATTACCTATAGAGTTCAGAATCATCACTCCAAATATACCCCATATCCCGATGTTTGACGTTCTTTTAAATTGTCCTTTTAAAATATACCCTGCTTTTACCGCCACAATTGAAATAAATATCATTTGGATCAGAATGGATACCATTTCGAAGAGGATAACGTCTTCCTGTCTCTTTAATCGTCCTCCCCATACAAAGTCATATGGCAAAATGTTTAGTAATATGAGCACATGCATGAGTAGGGCCAGCGTATTAATGGCAAGGATGATATAACTTGCCATCCTCGTACTAATGAATTTTTTCATGTTCTTCTCCTTGCTTTGTAGAATATCGTTAAGTAAATGAATAACACTTACAAGAGTCAAACAAATACCCCTACTACATGAATTCTTTTGCAAAAGGACAAGATAATCATTCTAAACGCAATATATTCAATGAGGAATGGTTTATGATAACAGGAAGGAATGAAGATTTTTGTATGAACTTATCCATCTTCTCGAAACAAAAGCCTCACTTCTTGTATAAGTGCATTTCTCATACAAGAAGTGAGGCTTAGTCCCGTAACTTAAACTTATCTTAAATTATTCACCTAGATCCACATTGTGATACACTTGTTGTACGTCTTCTAAATCTTCTAGTGCATCCACCATTTTTTCAAATAAAGCTTGGTCTTCTTCAGAAAGTGTTACTTCAGTTTGAGGAAGCATTGTAAGCTCTGCCACTGTAAAGTCTTCTACACCTGCAGTGCGAAGGGCTTCTTGAGCAGCCTGAAACTCATCTGGTTCTGTATAGATGATCACGGCTTCGTCTTCTTCTAGAATATCACGTGCGTCAACATCTGCTTCCATTAAAATTTCAAGCACTTCTTCTTCATTTTTGCCTTCAAGGCCAATTACGCCTGTTGGGTCAAACATGTAAGCAACAGAACCGCTCACACCCATGTTTCCGCCGTTTTTTCCGAATGCCGCACGTACGTCAGAAGCGGTACGATTGACGTTGTTTGTTAACGCATCCACAATCACCATTGATCCGTTTACACCAAAGCCTTCATAGCGAAGTTGGTCATAGTTTTCTTCGCCGCCGCCTTTTGCTTTTTCGATTGCACGATCAATAATTGCTTTTGGCACGTTATATGTTTTAGCGCGCTCAAGCACAAATTTTAGCGTTTGGTTTGCCTCTGGATCAGGCTCTCCACTTTTCGCCGCCACGTAGATTTCGCGACCAAATTTAGCATAAACTCGACTTGTTTTCGCGTCTTTTGATGCTTTCTTTTCTTTAATATTGTTCCATTTACGTCCCATTATGAACACTCGCTTTCAACTTTAAATCGATATGTATTATACGCTTAAAGATAACAAAAATCCACTATAATGAAGGATTGTCACCTTTGTACCTTCTTCATTATACCTCAAATTCCCTGTTTTTGATAAGATAAAGAACAAAATGATTTTATATATAAATGAAGTCCCCATATCTTTTTCACCGTTTCATTCGTTTTAAAAGAGAGAGAACTTAAAAGGAGGATTAAAATCCATGTTAGAGCTAAACAAAAGAAACAAGGAAGAAATTGAGGTACAAGAGCTTTATAAAGGCCTTCTTCCTTACTGTTGTTTCCTTTCAGGAGATAAATGGGATGGAGAAGATTTAGCACAAGAAACGATGTTAAAAGCGATGCAAAACTACGGGTCTCTTACCCCTGCTTTATTAAAGAAAATAGCCTATCATAAATGGATAGATGAAACGCGTAAAAGAAGTCGAGAAACAGTTGGTGAAACAGATCACCATACCTTAACGAAAGAAACCCGGCAGGAAGAAGTTGAAGCTCTTTTACATTCGCTCACGCCCAAACAAGCAGTGATACTCACTTTAAAAGAAGCTTTTCAATATAAAATCAATGAAATCTCCTCCATTCTTGAAATGACAGAACCTGGAGTTAAGGCTCTTTTAAAACGAGCACGAACAAAACTTCGCGGAGAAAACGAAGAAGAAAAAATCAACAATCAAGAACTTGTAGATGCTATTTCAAAGAGTATTCAAGAGGAAGATCCTGCACCTTTACTTTCTTTCCTAAAACAAAAAAAGGCATTCGAACCAATGGCTCATATGGTATTCCGCTCTTACAGTTCTCTCAACATCGCGTCATAAGAAAAAGGAGGGTTAAGCATGAATCATATTCCATATGTAATTGAACAATCAGCATCTGGTGAACGTTCATATGACATTTATTCACGTCTTTTAAAAGATCGCATTATTATGGTGAGCAACGAAATTAATGATTCCATGGCTAACAGCATTGTGGCACAACTGCTCTTTTTAACAGCGGATAATGCCGAAAAAGATATTTCTCTTTATATTAACAGTCCAGGTGGATCAGTCTCAGCGGGATTTGCTATTTTTGATACTATGCAGCATATTCAACCAGATGTTCGCACCATTTGTACAGGAATGGCCGCTTCGTTTGGAGCTCTTTTACTGCTCGGAGGAGCGAAAGGAAAACGATTTGCTTTGCCAAATAGTGAAATAATGCTTCATCAGCCGCTTGGAGGAGCACGCGGTCAAGCCACTGAAATTGAAATTTCAGCAAAGCGGATCCTTAAACTAAAAGAACACATTAATCGGATTATTGCAGACCGCACAGGACAGCCTTATGATAAAGTTGTGCAAGATACGGACCGTGATTACTTCCTAAGCGCGGAAGAAGCGAAAAACTACGGGGTGATTGATGAGATTATTTAAAATAAAACCCAAGATGAGAATCTTCTCGTCTTGGGTTTTATTTGACTAAGGTTCTCCCTCTATTTTTTCTTTTTTGAAATCTTTTGACCCCTTCTGTTCCCGCTATGCTACTAATCATTCCAATCATAACGCTTGCAGAGATAATTTTCGCCGCATAGTAAATCCCTGTACCAAAGAAAAGATCTACCACGACGATCTTTTTAATTGTAGAAGCTTCTATTGTATAAATCACAATATGATTCGTCTTCGCTCTCATCTTCCTCACCTCGTCTCTTTACAGGATATGTAAAGGAGAGGTTGTCACATGTGAAAATTCTACAAGAAGAATTATGGAGTCTCAAAACCTTAAGAATGGGGTGCAGGCGCGTTCAGCACTTCTACTCCAAACTCTAAACAGCTCTTACAAATCGATACACCAGGCCCCATGGCAAGTCCACCGACTTTTTCTTTGCTTCTTCGGCAAAACGAGCAGGTTTCGCTCTCGTCTGTTTTCTTTTGTTCACTCTGTTGAGATGTTTTTCCATTGGTTTGTATAGTTCGTCAATAACAGCAGGTTCAATATAATCACATTCCCCTTTAAGCTTTATGGTTAACGTCGTATACGCCACAGCCATTCCTTCATAAAAGCGTTGCCTCCCCATTTCCTCACTCTTTTGCGATTTTTCTTCACATAAAGCACTTAAATTTTCTAATTCTAAAATCATATCTTCAATCTTCGCGCCTCGAAATGTTTTTTTACGGAAATCTTGGTCCAGGGTGATGCCTCCTTTTCAGTATGTATACATTTGTACACATACTGAAAAGGAGTTATTCGTCAATTTGCTAAATGTTCCTCCCTTTTTTATAGAAGGGATTCATACAAGATTTCTCCTGTTTGATCTGTCTTATATCCCTTAAGAGAGAGAAGCTGCTGTTGAAAGGATTCTGAAGAAAGTATTTTTTTAATAGATGCAATGATCTCTTTGGTTCGCTCATTTTTTAACAACACTAAGTCATATTGTTCCTCAATTAGGGGAATAAACTCGACATCGCTCATTCGTGCTACATTTTCAATCCCAATTCCAACATCTGCTTTCCCGCTTGAGACAGCGGAGGCTGCGGCAAGATGAGTCGTAACAATATTATGATACCCGCTAATATGAGACGCTGAAAGCCCTAATCTTTTTAACTTTTCGTCTAAAAGGACCCGTGCCCCTGCCCCTCGTTCTCGGTTTACCATCTTAATATCTTTTTCAGCTATATCTTCGAAACATCGGATATTATGAGGATTGCCTTTTTGCACATACAATCCTGCTGTTCGTTTCACAAGATGAAGAACAACATAAGTATCACTAACAAGAAGACGCTTCACATATGGAAGATTATATGTATCACTTTCTCCATCATATAAATGAAGACTCACAATATCACACTTTCCATGATATAAATCTATTAAACTGTTTAAACTGCCATTATACAGACGAAGAGGCGTTTGACTTAGTTCCCCTTCTAAACTTTTACTTAACAGATCAAGCGAAACGTCTTGTCCGCTAATGACAACAGGGCGTGTCTTTTGTTTTTCCTCTTGCTTTTGAGATATAACAACATTTTTGGTTTGATTTTTATAGTCTATTAAATCTTCTTCGTCTACACGCATTTGTCGTCCAACACGGTAAGCCGGAAGAGTTCCTTTTTTTATTAAGTCATAAACAGTCAACTTTGACACTTTTAAAATCGATGCGAGTTCTTCGATTGTGTAAGAAGTCGTGCTCATCATATCACCTCTTCTATAGTATAATCTTCTCTTTCTTGCAAAAAAAGGATGAATGCAAAGACCTTTATATATTATAATCAATTATAATTAGTTATATCTAATTATAACTAATAATAAAATAAAGGGGACAGATGAAATGAAAAAGAAGGCACTAGCACTATCTGCTGTATTATGCGGCACACTCCTCATGAGTGCGTGTGGAAATTCAGAGCAAAAGGCATCGGGAGACAGCAAAAGTAATCAAGAAGATATAACGCTAACCGTATCAGCGGCAGCGAGTTTAAAAGACGCCCTAGGGGATATTGAGAAAAAATATGAAAAAGAACATCCTCATGTTGATCTTAAATTTAACTTTGGCGGCTCTGGGACGCTGCAGCAACAAATTTCTCAAGGGGCCCCTGTTGATCTCTTTTTCTCAGCAGCAGAAGACAAATTTGATGAACTTGTGAAAGCGGGAGAGATTAATAAAGAAGATGGTACAGACCTTATTCAAAATAGTCTTGTTCTTATTGCACCAAAGACTTCTTCTCTTACTAGTTTTGAAGACTTACATAACCAAAAGATAGAAAAAATCGCGCTTGGCACGCCTGAAACGGTGCCAGCTGGAGAATATGGAAAGCAAACACTTGAAAAGTTATCACTATGGAAAGATGTTGAACCAAAAGTCGTTTACGCAAAAGATGTGCGCCAAGTTCTTTCCTATGTAGAAACAGGAAATGTGGAAGCAGGAATTGTTTATAAAACAGATGCTCTTGTATCCGATAAAGTGAAAATTATCGATACAGCAAAAGAAACTTCCCATGATCCAATCGTTTACCCTGTTGGAGTCATTAAGGATTCCAATCATGAGAAGGAAGCTCATGATTTTTATGATTATCTTCAAGGGAAAGAAGCTATGAATGTGTTAAAAGAATATGGATTCACAGCTAAGTAACTTTACATTCTCTGAATTTTGGACTCCTATTTCTCTTTCTCTAGAAGTAGCCATTGTCGCATGGATTGTAGTATTAGTGACAGGGATATTGGCAGGGCGAGGACTTGCAAGAAGGTCCTTTCGTGGAAAAGCGCTTGTTGAAACAGCCTTAATGCTTCCCCTTGTCTTGCCTCCAACCGTTGTTGGATTTCTTTTAATCATCATCTTTGGCAAGCATAGTTTTATAGGAGAAGCCATTCAGTCGCTTTTTGGTCAATCGTTAATTTTCACTCCGTGGGCAGCCGTTATCGCTTCTGCCGTTGTCGCTTTTCCTCTGATGTATCAGGCTGCAAAAGTCGGATTTGCAAGTATTGAGGCTTCCATTGAAGAAGCAGCTCGCATGGACGGAGCATCGGAGTGGAAAGTCTTTCTCTATATTACCCTTCCTCTCGCTAAAAACGCATTGATTTCTGGAGGGATTTTAAGCTTTTGCCGGGCTCTTGGAGAGTTTGGAGCAACCCTTATGTTTGCAGGAAATATTCCAGGAGTGACACAAACGATTCCAACGGCCATTTATGTTGCGCTAGATTCCGGTGACATGACGCTTGCTTGGTGTTGGGTAGGAACGATTATCCTCATTTCATTTATGATGTTATGGATGGTTCAACGAAAAAGTCATTAAAAAGGAGTCGAAATGGACTCCTTTTTAATAACGGTGAAGTCCTTACGAGAAGTATAAAAAAGCCATATCCAACTAGGAAATGGCTACAATCGTGATTGCACTAAGGTGAACCGCTCGTTGAACAATTTATATGGTCATTGGTTTATTTTTTTAATTTAAACACTATAAAATCAGCACATCTAAGATCTTCTTCAAATGAAGGATATTTTTTTAGCATTTCGTCTGACGGCATAGGTTCTACAATGCGTTCTAACACAAAACCCGTTTTGATCAAAGTGTTGATATAACTTGTCAATGTTCTATGAAAGAACAGCATTTTTTCTTTATCCCCTAAACCTTGTTCATACGCACCTTCATAAAAATATTGATCTACATTCCAATGCAACTTTTCGCCGCTTTCTGTTTTTTCCCAACCACATTCAGGAGTAACGAAACAAGGGTGCAATATCGAAAAAATAAATCGACCTCCATCTACTAATAACCGATACATTTCTTGAAATGCTTTTTCATAATTCGCAAGGTCTTGAATAACCATATTGGACACGATTAAATCGAAACTTTTATCCCCTAAAGCGTTTAAGTCTTCGCAATTACCATGTTTATAATCAATTACCAAATTATGTGGCGTTCTTTCTTTCGCAATTTCTATCATTCTTGGAGTATAATCTATTGCTGTTACAGCGGCACCAGACTTGGATAAAATTCTGCTTAAGTACCCTTCCCCACACCCTGCATCTAAAACTTTTTTGTTTTTCACATTCCCCATCAGTGAAAATAAAGTTGGGTTTAAAAAGACCTCTTTATGAAGGTCTCCTTGTTCCGTATGATTTTTTGAATATGTATCTGCGAATGCCTCCCATCTTTTAATTGCTTCTTTGGTATCTGCATTTTGATTCAATTTACATTCCCTCCTTTATCTATCATCCTTTTAAGCACTTTGCTCGTTTGGTCAAAAGATCCACCTTTTGAATATTAGCGTAAAAAAGGAGGGAACTCCCTATATCTTATAAACAATAAGCCTTAAAAAACAGCTTAATGTTTAAATGCCCCATTGAATTAGAAGACCGAGATGTGTTAATCCTCCTCCAAATCCATACAGAAGCATATGATCTCCTTTTTTCACTTTCCCTTCTTGAACACCAAGACCAATGGCAAGTGGAATAGAAACAGATGAAGTATTTCCACATGTCTCTACACTTGTTAGCGTTTTTTCAACAGGAAAGTCCACTTTTTCACAGATAGACTCAATCATCCGGAGATTGGCACTATGAGGAATAAACCAGTCTAAATCTTGTTTTGTCATTTCCCCTTTTTCTAGTAACGTTTCCATTCCTTTTGGCACTGTACGTGTGGCCCATTTGTACACTTCTCGTCCGTTTTGAACCATTTTTCCGCTTGGATCAAGGGAAGCTCCATCAATTTTATCAGCTAATGCTTTACGATAAAGATGTATGCCGCCTTCTCCTCTTGTGCCCATATGTACACTGATAAAGCTTAGATTTTCTTCATTATATTCCACAAGGAAAGCGGCTGCCCCATCACCGAATAAAACAGCTGTTGAACGGTCTTCATAGTTCGTGACTTTAGACAGCGTTTCAGAAGCTACAACAAGTATCTTTTTATGAAGTCCTGATGTGATAAGACTGTTGGCAAGATGAAGTCCATACGTAAAACCAGCACATGTCGCGTTCAAATCAAACGCACCGGTCTCTTTAATATCAAAATAATGTTGAATGCGGCATGCTACGCTTGGAAAAGCATAGTCCGCAGTTGTCGTAGCAACGATAATCAAATCGACATCTTCCACTGTTTTATCATATTGATCCATCAAATTTTCAATGGCCTTAATCGCTAAATCAGAAGAGAATTCTTCTTCTCCTGCAATATGTCTTTCTTTCATTCCTGTTCGCTGAACAATCCATTCATCACTTGTGTCCATCATTTTTTCTAAATCTTCATTTGATAAAACACGTTGTGGTAAATAGTGCCCAATGGCTGTGATTTTTGCGGTCGATTTCATAATTTAATTCCCCCTATAATAGGACTAGATTTTATTACTTAATATTAGTACCTAGTGTTAATTATGTCAATTTTTTCTTATTCTTATATTTGATAGACATTGCAAAAACGCTTTTTTTCGGGTGCCTATGCTTCTTTTGATAGGAGATTTCGTAAAAGGTTTGTTAAGATTTCAAATGACCCTAATCTGAAAGGGAAAATGCGCTATAATAGAAGCGGCATCAAGACTTTTGAAATAAAGGCGGATATTGGAATGATTTATATTATTAAATTTTTATACGGGTTTGTGCTTCCTCCTGGTTTATTTGTTACAGGAACGCTTTTACTTGGTTTATTTGCGTATCGACGGGATAAAGTGCTAGCTCGTTGCTTCCTTTTGTTATCTTTCTTGCTCTATCTTTTCTTTATTCCTTTTACAGGCCACTTTTTGATTCACACACTAGAGAAACAATACTCTCCTTCAAAAGAAGTGTCAGGAGATGTGATTGTTATGCTTGGAGGCGGGGCAACCTTTGATACTCCTGATGTTGATGGCAAAGGTCATCTCTACGGAAGTGCAGCAAACCGCTTATTAACAGCGGCTCGACTACATAATCAAACAGGATTACCTATTGTTGTTTCTGGAGGCACTGTTTATCCTGATAACGGTAGTGAAGCAGATATTGCGAAACGTCAGCTAATCAGTTTAGGCATTGAGCAAGAGGCCATTTTTGTAGAAACGAAAAGTCGCAACACAGAAGAAAATGCGAAATATACAAAAAAGTTATTGAAAAAAGAGCATTTTCAAAAACCGATTCTCGTTACATCTGCTTATCATATGCCGCGTGCTGTCAAACATTTTCATAACGTTGGCCTTACAGTAGAGCCATATCCGACAGACTATTCATCAAATCAGAAAACAGAAGTATATCCAAATCAGTTTTCTCCTGCGATGATTACTTCAACATATAAAGCACTTAAGGAATATGTAGGCATGCTTGCAAGTTAAGAAAAAGAGGAAGAGACCTGTATTGTCTCTTCCTCTTTTTATGAGTCCTCTCTCTCTATTTCGGTGATCGCCTTTTTACTGCCTGTTGGATCGGATCCCATACGCTATTGTAAGGCGGAGAATAGCTTAAATCTAAATCTTCAAGCTCATGAACAGTCATTTTGTGATAAAGAGCGGTAGCAAGCACATCTATCCGTTTATCTACTCCTTGCTTTCCGATAATTTGTCCTCCTAAAAGCAGGCCGCTATCTTTTTGATAAAGAAGTTTGAGATAAAGGTCCTCTGCTTGTGGATAGTACCCTGCATGACTTTTAGTTTGGAAAGAAATCACCTCATATGGGAAGTGAAGCTCTTTTGCTTCCTTTTCGGTTAAACCGGTTCTTCCAAGCGTGAGCTCGAGAAATTGAATAATCGAAGAACCTACAATCCCTTGAAAAGGAACCCCTTTCTCTAGCATATTTAGTCCTGCTATTCTTCCTTGCTTATTTGCTGTTGTGCCAAGCGGAACATAGTCATTTTTCTGTTTGATACGATGATAGTGAAGGGCACAGTCGCCTGCTGCATAAATATCTTTTACGTTCGTTTCCATATAAGCATTCACTTCAATGGCTCCCTTTATTCCCACCTTTATACCGC
This sequence comes from Priestia filamentosa, assembly GCF_900177535.1. Taxonomy (NCBI): domain Bacteria; kingdom Bacillati; phylum Bacillota; class Bacilli; order Caryophanales; family Bacillaceae; genus Priestia; species Priestia filamentosa. The sequence continues at coordinate 668,456 of NZ_FXAJ01000002.1, read as the reverse complement.
TTCCTTCTAGAAAGCGCGTATTAGGATGAACCCCTGTTGCGAGCAGCACAAGATCTGTTTCATATGTACCTTTATTGGTATGAATTTCCCGCACATTCTCTTCCCCAATCAGTGCTTCTACATCTTCTTCTAAACAAAGCTCAATCCCTTTTCGCTTTGCCTCTTCATGAATATGGGCAGCCATCTCTTCATCAAACAGAGAAGCAAGCTGTCCTCCTCGTTGAATGATGCGTACTTTTTTTCCTAGTTCGAGAAAGTTTTCAGCCATTTCAAGGCCGATGTAACCTCCCCCTACAATGGTGACGTTTTGAATCCCCTCTTGAAGACTTTCTTGAATCTTTTTGGCATCTGGAATCGTTTTTAGCAGATGAACATGCCCTAGCTCTACACCAGGCCAATCGGGTTGATTTGGACTAGCACCTGTCGCAATGAGCAGTTTATCGTAAGAGTGGAAAAAACCTTCTCCTGTTTTTGTATGTATGCCATAAACCTTTTTCTCTTTTTCGTCTACCTTTTTGACTTCTGTATGTGTATAAGCGTTAATGCCATATTTCTCTCGAAAGGTATCCGCACTGCGTACAATCAAGTCATTAGTTGATGAAACTTTTCCACCAATCACATAAGGAAGTCCACATTGACCGTAGGAGTAAATCTCTCCTTTTTCAAGGGTAATGACCTCTGCCTCTTGATCGTTGCGGACAATTTGCATCGCAGCACTCATTCCCGCTGCATCTCCACCGATAATCACATATTTCATCTTATTTCCCCCTTTTTTTATGACAGGACATCATGATACTCTTTTGTATCTTGAAGCTTTTGCTTAGCATAAGAACACGTTGGTGTAATTTTTTTATTTTGCTCTCGAGCCATTTCCACAACTTGATGAAGCAGTTTCCCTGCCACTCCCTGACCTCTTAGCTCATCTGACACAAAAGTGTGGTCTACCACAATGGTGTCTCCCTCTATTGTAAAGTGTAGTTCTGCTTTTTTTCCTTCTTCCTCCCCAATATAAAAAGATTCTTCGTTTTGTTTGATATCCATTTTAATATCTCTCCTTTACATATTTCTTATTATTTTTATACCCTTTTCTATCCCGTTTTCATCCTTTATTTCATAATTGTTTCTTCATCGTCATACTGACTGTTTCAAATCCCATTTCTTTATAAAGGTGATAAGCCCGCTGGTTTTCATAAAAGACGTTCAGCGAGATGGTATCGATTTTTTGTTTTCTAAGAATCTTCTCTATTTCCTTTAATGTAGCTTTTCCATATCCTTTTCCTTGATAACATTTAAAAATCGTCATGTGATAAATAAAAGCCTGCTTCTTTTTCTTATCCGCATATATCCAAAGCGTCCCAACGTCTTCAGTCCGATTACGGCAACGATAAAAAGTATGAAAGAGCGTGTTTATTCCATGAGGAAGAAGACGTTGTGTTTCGAGATGAGCTTTTTTCAATGCTTCTTCTCTCTGTAATCTTTTATATTTACGAAGACTTTCCGCATAGCGGAAAACTTCTCTTTCTATAAAGATATGAAACTCCTCTTCTGTCATTAATACAAGATTTAGTTCTTTCATCCTATCTCTCCATTTCCTATCTATGGAATTTGTGGTAACATAATAAAGAATCTGTTGCTTTAAGGATGTGAAATTAGTGGAAAAACGTAAAGAAATCTTCTCTTGGATTAAAGTATTTGGCTTTGCTATTGTAATTGCGTTAATTGCACGCAACTTCATTTTTTCTCCATACACGGTTCATGGGGAATCTATGATGCCAACTATTCAAAATGATAATCGTGTAATTGTGAGTAAACTGAGTGATATAGATCGATTTGATACCATCGTCTTTGATGCTCCAGACTCTGATGATCGTTATATTAAACGCGTAATTGGCCTTCCTGGAGATACGGTAGAAATGAAAAATGATACCCTATATGTGAATGGAAAAGCCTATTCAGAAGACTATTTAAATTCTGTAGCTAAACAAGAATCAATTAGCCAACATTGGACAGAAGACTTTACTTTAGAAGAAAAAACAGGTAAAAAAGTGGTGCCTAAAGGATATGTATTTGTTCTTGGCGATAATCGTCCGATAAGCAAAGATAGCCGGATTTTCGGTTTACTTTCTATGAAAAGTATTCAAGGACAAGCGGTATTTCGCTTTTGGCCATTTAATGAAATAGGTCCGCTTTAAACCCTAAGGAGAAAGCAAGATGCTTTCTCCTTGTTTTTTTACAAGGAATATTTACGATTCATTATCCAAAAGAAGAGCCCTATTAATAGAAAAGTATAAAGAAAGATCCAACTGAACTGCCCCCAAAATAAGACAGGTATAGACTTTATGTTATCTTCTGAACTCATAATTTCTAATGAGAAATGAAGAGGAGGAAACAACCAGATAAATCCGTTTATCGTATCTTTCAAAGTGGAGATGGCGACAGATATAACAAGAATACCAAGAACTCCCCACCATGTATTGCTTTGTTTTTGGATAAGTTCCCTTGTAAAAAGAGCGGAAAGGGAAAGAGCTAAGAGGGATAAACTAAAATGAGACAAAAAACCCATTATAAGATGTAGTCCTCGCGTTTCTACACCGAACGCGTTAAAAACAATTGGATAAGCTACTGAAATAAGACTGAGACAAAGACCAATAAGGCTGCATATTGTAAATAAAGACCGATAATATTTTCTTAGATTCTTACAATGGAGCATTGTGATCCTTTTTTGTCCTTCATCTTCAGCATGAAATAGGGTGACTGTAAACCATCCCATTATAAAGAAAAGGAGTAAAGACGTAAATGAATAACTGTCTAATATCGGATTTGGTGTATATGTATAATTTATGACAAGAGACAAGATGTAAAGCGAAAGAGGAGGAATATATCGATGGGATCTTAAGTAATTGTGAAAGTGATAGTGTAATAAGCCCTTCATTGTCTTTAGTTCTTCCCCCTCTCGAAATAGCTATATAAATTCTCGTTATCTTCATTTATAGGGAAAAGTTTCTTAATTGAGGCCCCTCTTTGCAAAAGTTCTCTTAAAAGTTTATCTGTATCCTCGGGTTTGACAATAGCCTCTATCTCGTTCACGTTAGAATTCAAATCATGCTGTTGTTGGATTTTCATAAGAGGAAGTACTTCTTTTAACGATGTTTTCGCAAGAATACTAAAAACAAGTTTGTTTCCTCCAATGGCAGCATGAACAGGAACACTAGTTTGAACAATCTGGTGATTCTTAATACATAGGAGTCTATCCACTAGGTTTTCTATTAATTTCATTTCATGACACGTAAAAATAATACTTAATCCTCTTTGTTTTAAAGACAAGAGAATCGTTTCCATATCATTTTGCGCTTTCGGATCCAACCCAGATAAGGGCTCGTCTAATATAAGGAAATCTGTCTCCTCAATCATTGACTGCATAATAATCACCTTCTGTTTCATCCCTTTAGATAACTCGGCAATCGCTGTTTGGCGGTCTTCTTGTAAATGAAATATTTCTAGTAAACAATCAATTCGCTGTCTTAAGTGTTGTTTATCCATCCCTCTAATGTTTCCCATATGAATAAGATATTCTTCTAGAGTGAATGGAATATGAGAAGGAGTAATTTCAGGAACATATCCTATTTTTAAAGGAGATGCAGGTTTGTACACTTCCCCGCTGTCTGACTTGACCAATCCTCCTATAATTTTTAATAAAGTACTTTTACCAGATCCATTTTTTCCAACAAGTGCAATGATTTGATTTGAATAGATTGAGAAAGAAACGTTTTCTAAGACTATTTTATTTTTATAGTGCTTGGTAATATTCCGTAATTCCATTATAGGTATAGGTTCCATATTCACGCACCTTACTCTTTATGTTCACTTCCGCTTCGCACATAGTATTCAAGAACCAAAAGATGAACGTGTTATTATAGAAGTGGATATATCCTTAGATGATTACAGTTTTTTCTTCCGTTGCTGTGACATTCTAATTTTTTGTAGAGTATGAACTAAATCTTCTTTAAATATTTTCTGTTTTCGCTCATTTTTTAATAAGTTCTCTACATTTTGTAAACCGATAGAAAATCGAACATAATCATTCATGATAAAAATGTCCATATGGGAAGCGAATAATGATTGAAACCATGGAACATTTCGAAGTTTTTTTATGTTTTCATTGATTTTCTCTTCTGTTGTTAGAGGTTTTCTACTCCATGTGGAAGGAAGAAGATTTGCAAGAAATGCGAGAAAATTATCATCCATCAGTGACTTTCTCCTTTCATAAACGATATAAAAGAGCCGGATCCAAGATAACAGCTTTTCTCTATCCTATAAGTTAAATTATATCCAACATGCTTTCAAATCCACCTCCTCTTTATTTTCTCTCTCCCTATTTTATTATACTATATTTTCCAGTTGTTTGTTCTTTTTGTTGAAAAGAACGGTGAGGGAAGAAAATGTTTCCGGTACTCTGTTAACAACGAGGTGTTTTCTTTTGTATGTATTGAAAAACCACTTTCATGAGAGGAATATATCTCAAATGCATACCACCAGCTCCTTTCCTCTACCACATTCCTCATTAGATAGAGAGCTAAACGTATTTAGAACACATTTGGCTAAAAGTACACATTTTCGCATTTTAAAATAAGATATTTATGTAAAAGGACTTTTTTTCTTACAAACAAAAGGATGCTAATACAAATTAGCATCCTTTTGTTTGTAAATTTTTTATTTCTCATTTAATCCTTCCCCTACTCCTTTTAACAAATTGAGAGAGAATTTAATTGCCCGATTAACATCTGGATCTTTCAATGACCGAGCAAGTTCAAACATACTTATTTTTTTCTCCTCTTTTAATCCTTCTTCCGCCTTTTGCAATCCTTTGGCAAACCCGCTTGCAAGCTTTTCTGTTGTTTGAGGATTAATATCTGTTAGCGCTCCTGCTGCTGCCATAGCATTATTAATGGCATTTGTCACAGGAGGACGAAGCATCTGCTCAACAGCAATTTCCGTGACATCTTCCTTGGCTTCTACAAGATGATTGACAGCTCCTAATATTCCACTCTTATGAAGCTCTTGAAGTAATGTCATCGTTTCCTTCACACCACCCACATTTTTAGAAAGTTCGTGAAGCATTTCTTGAAGAGTTCTTTCTTGCTCTTCCTCTTCTGTTAATACTAGTTTTTCAATTTTTGTAATAGGTTTCGCCATTATACTCCCCCCTTACCTTACATTTGTTTCTTTTCTTATAGGCTGGTTTTGATCTGCAATCGGTTCATAATCATTGCGCTTCCATTTTCGTTCAACTTCAACCCCAAGCTGAGGATGACGTTGAGCATAACGGTGATTGTAAGATGGAAGTGGCTTTTCTCCGTTTTCTGCTAAAACATCCATCTTTACTTTTGTTTGCTTATAGGCAGGAGTTTGGGTTTGAAGATCTCCTGCCGTTCCTGTTAGAAGGTTGACGGCATTTTCATGCTGAACAGAGTGCATCGGTACATATAGTTCGTTTCCTTCGACGCGATCTGTGACAAGAGCATGAAGTTTAATTGCCCCATATGGAGAGCGGAGGCGAACAAGTGAACCATCCTTTATTCCTCTCTCTGCTGCAAGGTGTGGAGAAACTTCTACAAATACTTCAGGAAGCTTGTACTGAATGCCTTTTGATTTGTTTGTCATATTGCCAACGTGAAATTGTTCTAACAGCCGGCCGTTATTTAACGTTAGGTCATACTCTTTTGGAAACTGGAGTGGCGGTACATATTCTTTGAGTGAGAAACGCGCTTTTCCATCTGGAAAATTGAAGCGTTTTGTATAGAGAAGCGGCTCATCTTTTCCACTTTGTTGAACAGGCCATACAAGGCTCTTCCATCCTTCTAATCTCTCATATGAAACACCTGCGAAGTTTGGGCAAAGGCGAGCAATTTCATCCATAATATCGCTTGGATGGCGATAATTCCACTGAGCCCCGCATCTGTTTGCTATCTCTTGAATAATCCACCAATCTGGTTTAGAATCTTCTAACGGTGGGATCGCTTGATAAAGACGTTGGATTCTTCGTTCTGTATTCGTGAATGTTCCCTCTTTTTCAAGGGAGGGTGAAGCTGGTAAAATCACATCTGCAAACTGAGCGGTTTTTGTGAAAAATAAATCTTGCACAACGAAAAAATCTAGATTACTCAGTGCATCCTGAACATGCTCCGCATTTGCATCAACTAAGGCCATATCTTCTCCTACTAAATAAATGCCTTTTAAACTTCCTGCTTGCGCTCCTACTAACATGTTTATGTTCGTTAAGCCGCTTTCTTTTGAAATAGACACTCCGTAAGCCTCTTCAAACCTTTGTCTTGCTTCATCATTTGTAAGTGGTTCATTTCCAGGAAGCGACTGTGGGAGTGCACCCATATCACAGGACCCTTGTACATTATTGTGACCTCGAAGCGGATAAGCACCTGTTCCTGTTCGTCCAAAATTACCCGTTACAAGCAGAAGGTTCACAATTGCTCCTGACGTATGGGATCCTGCAATATTTTGCGTCACGCCCATTCCCCAAAGAATACAGGTTCCGTCCGCTTCATAAATCATTTTTGCTGTATTGTGAAGGGTTTCTATAGAGAGACCTGTCACTTCTGAGGCATAATCAAGTGTATATTTGTCTAAGAGCTCTACATATTCCTCATAATTGTCAATACGCTCGCGGATGAATTTTTCATCATGCCAGCCTTTGTCAATCATATATTTTGCAAGAGCCGTTAACCATACATAGTCTGTTCCTTGTTTCGGGCGAAGAAATAAATCTGAGCGTTCTGCTAATTCGTGTTTTCTAAGGTCAGCTACAATGAGCTTTTGGCCGCGAAGTTTACGAGCGCTTTTGACACGAGTTGCTAATACAGGATGTCCTTCTGTTGGATTTGCACCGATAGTGATCACAAGACCAGCATTCTCAATGTCTTGAATGGTGCCAGAATCTCCTCCATAGCCAACAGTTGCAAGCAATCCATTTGTGGCAGGAGATTGACAGTAGCGGGAACAGTTGTCAACGTTATTTGTTTCAAAAACTTGACGAGCAAGCTTCTGCATTAAATAGGCTTCTTCATTTGTCGTTTTAGAAGAGCTTACAAATCCAAGAGCATCTCCACCATACTTTTCTTTTATAAACCCGAACTTTTCTCCAATGAGTGTAAGAGCTTCATTCCAAGATGCTTGAACGAACTGATCGCCTTTTCGGATGAGAGGCGTTGTTAGCCGTTCATCGCTATTTACAAAATCCCAGCCGAATTTTCCTTTAATACAGGTTGAAATACTGTTAACAGGCGCCTGTTCGGTTGGTTCAATCTTTAAGATTTCTCGGCCTTTTGTCCATACTTCAAATGAACAGCCAACACCACAGAAAGTGCATACTGTTTTGGTTTTCTTTGTTCGTTTTTCTCGGGCTGCTGCTTCTACTTCTGATAGGGCAAAAATAGTCTTGTAATCGGGCTCAACTTCTTTCACAAGATCAATCATTGGATTTAATATCTTTTCTGACATTCCTGTTAAAAATCCAGCTTCTCCAATCATCGATTTTTCCATTAGGGCATTACATGGACAAACAGTGACACATTGACCACAGGATACACAGGAAGACTCGTTAATACTTTTTCCGTTGTCCCACAGAACACGTGGCATTTTACGTTCCCAGTCAATGGTAAGCGTTTCGTTTACTTGAACGTCCTGGCAAACTTCTACACATCTCCCGCATAAAATGCACTGATCTGGATCATAGCGGTAAAAAGGATGAGAATAATCCTTTTCGTATCCTTTTTCACGAAATGGACGTGTTTGATGTTCAATCTCAAGCTGTTCTGCTGTATTATGTACACGGCAATTTCCATTATTGTTATCACAAACTGTGCAGTATAATAAATGATTTTCCAACAGGCGATCCATCGCTTCTTTCTGAGAAGATTGAGCACGTTCAGATGAGGTTAAAATCTCCATTCCTTCTTGGACTTCAGTAGAACAAGCTCGCATAATATCGCCGCTAATTTCACACATACATGTATCACATGTTTGAATGGGACCTAACGTTTCAGAATAGCAAACGTGAGGATGAGGGATATTTTGAGCTAGTAAATAATCTAAGAGCCTTGTCCCTTGTTGAATGTTATGTTCTTCCCCATTAATTGTAACTGCCACCGTCTTTTCCATCTTTTCTCCCCTTTTCTCTTAAACTTCACTTCTCCTTTTTCCGAAAAATAATTCACTTACTGAACTATTGGAGTTCTTATTATACTGTTTCCCATTTTTTTATCTCAAATTATAATAGGCTTTGCCCCGCTATCCATATCTAGAAAAGATCTCTTTTTAGGTAGGGAAAATAATGCGTTTGCTTCCTGTATAAACATTAAAACCATCTCCTCGAATGAAGCCGACAGTTGTCATCCCAAGCTGTTCTGCAAGTTCTAGCGCTAGCTCGGTTGGAGCAGATTTAGATAGTAAAACCTCACAGCCTATCTTATTTGCTTTAAGCAAAATTTCAGAAGAAATTCGCCCGCTAAAAGCCACAACTTTCCCATGTAAATCAAGGTTATTCTTTAAGCAATACCCGTAGATTTTATCTAGGGCATTGTGCCTTCCAATATCCATTCTTTCTAGAGAGAAACCATTTCGGTCATAAAGAGCGGCACTGTGAACACCTCCAGTATGTTTGAACGTATCTGCACTGTTTTGGAGCTTATTCATAAAGTAAATACATTCCTCAGGGGTAACGCTTACATGATTGGAATTTATCTTCTTAGCTGCAAGCGCATCCGTTGTAAAAACAAAACCTTGCCGGCTTCCTCCACAACATGATGTAATATAGCGCTTGTTTTGAAAGGTTTCATAATATGTATGAAGGTTTTCAATTTCAACATGAACAAATCCTTCTTTTTCTTGCAGCCATAAATTCTTAATATCTTTATAGGACTGAATCACTCGTTCAGAGGCTAAATAGCCAATTACCATATCCTCTATATATTGAGGTGTGCATACCATTGTCACAAATTCTTTTTTATTTACCTTGATTGTCACTGGAAATTCTGTAGCAACAGAATCTTCTATGTTTATTGTCTTTCCATTCGTAAATTTAATAATATTGCGTCTTTTTATGATTGATCCCATCCTGTTATACACCCTTCAACCTATATTTTCTTTAACTTCTTCCCTTTTCTTACTAAAAAGAATCCTGCTATAAAACAAGAAGCAGGATTCTCTATGAGCATTCTATATTGATGTTTATGATAGAATCCATTTTTTTACGCCCCATAAAATGATTAACCAAAGTGGAATCGACATCAGGACTCCATAAAAGCAGCCTGTTGCAAAAGATGGTTCTCTTTTCATCGCTGTATCCTCTACTTTCACTTCTTATTTTATGGTTATTTTTTCATTTTATCATGCTTGCTCTTTTATATAAAACAATACGTGACGAAGTTCTCTTCAATCCTTCACCAGACTGCTATATTAATTCACTATCTGACACTCTTGAGAAGATTGTCGAAAGAAATTAGAATAAAAAAGTTGAATAAAAAGAAAAGAGGGGAAATATGGAACTTACATGGCTTCTACCTTATCTACTTGTATCCGTCACGGTTGTCCTTATCCCTGGCCAGGATATGCTTTTTGTTCTTACCCAAAGCATATCTTCTGGACAAAAAGCAGGGCTACAAACTGTTGCAGGATCTATTACAGGAACAGTGTTTCATACGCTGCTTGCTTCTTTTGGTCTTTCCGTTGTTTTCGCAAGCTCGCTGCTTGCTTTTAACATTTTAAAAATCGTTGGGGTCATTTATCTTCTCTATTTAGCTTTTCAAGCTTTTCGAGAAAAGAATCCCTCAGTGGTGCTTCCCCATAAAAAACAAGGACACTATTTTCGAAAAGGCATGATTATGAATTTATCGAATCCGAAATGTGCCCTATTTTTCTTGACGTTTCTTCCTCAATTTGTACGTCCAGAGCTTGAACATGTGAATTTACAAATGCTTTTATTTGGTTTTATTTTTATTATCGAAACGTTAATCATTTTTAGCATCATTGCTTTTTTTGCTTCTAAACTTGGCCAAAAGTTTATTCAAAGCTTACGCTTTCAGCATGTTTTAAAATATACAAAAGGAACCGTTTTTGGATTGCTTGGTATTGGTTTATTGTTTTCTAGTCGTTAATTTTTGCTCAAAGAATTTTCTTTGAGTTTTTTATATAATATCTTTTAGAACATAGTTTTTTTGAATTATTGTTCTTTTCATCAGATTATTCGTCTCTTTAAACTGATTGATGTTTGTTTTTTGGTTTTTCGAGGAAAATATAATATTATTCTTTGCTATATTTTTAATAAGTTCGATTTGTGATATTTTTCACAAAATAGACAAGATAATTGGAATTTATTTGTTGTCACTTATAAAAATATGATGTATGATTTAATTGTGAAATAATTCACAAACAAATTTATACATTTTCTTAACGTCAGAAAGGATGAGTTATTCATGGAAAAAGTAAACCGCGTCGCATTAATTGGAACAGGATTTGTAGGATCAAGCTATGCTTTTGCTCTTGTAAACCAAGGTATTGCAGATGAACTAATTATGATTGACTTGAATGAACAGAAAGCAATGGGAGATGTGATGGACCTTAATCATGGAAAAGCTTTCGCCCCTCATCCGACTCACGTTCGATTTGGTAATTATAAAGATTGTAAAAACGTAGATCTTGTCGTGATTTGTGCAGGGGCTAACCAAAAACCTGGCGAAACTCGCCTTGATCTTGTAGAGAAAAATTTAAGAATCTTTAAAAACATTGTTGATAACGTAATGGATAGCGGATTTGACGGCATCTTTCTTGTCGCAACAAACCCAGTAGATATTTTAAGCTATGCAACTTGGAAATTTAGCAGCTTGCCAAAAGAACGCGTAATCGGCTCTGGCACAATTTTAGATACAGCTCGCTTCCGCTTCCTTCTTGGTGAATATTTCAATGTTGCCCCTAAAAATGTGCATGCTTATATTATCGGAGAACACGGAGATAGTGAACTTCCTGTTTACAGCTCTGCTGATGTTGGTAGTATCCCTGTTCTTAAAATGATTGAACGTAATAAAGAATACAAACTAGAAGATTTAGATGAACTATTTCTAAACGTACGTGATGCTGCCTATCAAATCATTGAAAGTAAAGGTGCTACCTTCTATGGCATTGCAATGGGACTTGTTCGCATTACAAAAGCAATTTTACGCAATGAAAACAGCATATTAACCGTATCTGCCCTCTTAGAAGGTGAATATAACGAAGAAAACGTCTATATCGGGGTTCCAGCCGTTATTAATCGAGATGGAATTCGAGAAATTGTAGAACTTGATTTAAATAAGGAAGAAGAAGAAAAGTTTGCTCATAGTGCACATGTATTAAAAGAGATTTTAGCTCCACACTTTGAAGAAGTAACAAAATAACGTAAAAGAAAGAGTGAGTCATCATGTGGGTTCAAAACTATAATCCTTTAGGTAATGTTTATTTATCAGCACTACTTGCAACTCTACCTGTACTATTCTTTTTGATCTCACTCACCTTATTTAAAATGAAGGGTGTCATAGCCGCCCTTCTTACCTTACTTATTAGTGCTTGCGTTTCTGTGATTGGCTTTCATATGCCAATCACAAAGGCATTAGCAGCGATTGTACAAGGCATCGCGAACGGATTATGGCCAATTGGCTACATCATTATTATGGCTGTTTGGTTATATAAAATTGCTGTGAAGTCTGGAAAATTCGCGGTTATACGAGGCAGTATTGCTAACATTTCACGAGATCAACGCCTGCAAGTGCTATTAATCGGATTTAGCTTTAACGCCTTTTTAGAAGGAGCAGCAGGCTTTGGCGTTCCAATTGCTATTTGTGCAGCTCTGCTCACGGAACTTGGCTTTCGTCCGTTAAAAGCTGCTATGCTTTGTTTAATTGCAAATGCTGCTTCTGGAGCATTTGGAGCTATTGGCATTCCTGTTATCGTAGGAGCACAAATGGGAACTTTAAAAACATTGGACTTATCACATACGCTTATATTCATTCTCCCTTTCATTTCTTTTATTATTCCCTTTTTACTTGTCTTCATCTTAGATAAGTGGAGAGGAATTAAAGAAACGCTTCCAGCACTTCTTGTTGTAAGTTTAGTTTTTACAATTTTCCAAACATTAACAATGTTCATTTTAGGTCCAGAACTTGCCGACATCATTCCTGCTCTTCTCAGCATGGCAGCTCTAGCCCTTTTCCTTCGAAAATGGCAGCCAAAACATATTTATCGAGAGAACAAAGAAGAAAGTATCAGTACACACCCTCATTTTTCATTTAAAGATATTGTACTTGCATGGTCACCTTTTTATATTTTAACAATCATGATTATGCTATGGAGTTTACCTGCTTTTAAAGCTCTTTTTGTAGAAGGTGGTTCTCTGGCGAAAACAACGCTGATGATTCACATTCCTAGCTTAGATGGAGCGGTTATGAAAATCCCGCCTATCTCAGCCGAAAAAATGCCGCTTGATGCTATATTCAAATTTGATATTTTAGCGGCGACAGGTACAGCTATCTTTATTGCCGTATTGTTAACAGCTCTTTTAAGTCGTAATATGAATGGGACAAGAACGTGGGAAGGACTTGGTGAAACTGTAAAAGAGCTCTGGCTTCCGATTGTGACAATCTGCTTGATTATGGGCTTTGCAAACCTTGCCAATTTTGCTGGGCTTTCTTCTTCTATTGGTCTTGCGCTAGCTAAAACAGGTGACATCTTTCCTCTTCTTTCCCCTGTGCTAGGCTGGATTGGCGTTTTTATTACAGGCTCTGTTGTTAGCAACAATGCGCTATTTGGTAACTTACAAGTTGTAACAGGCGCTCAAATTGGCACAAGCTCATCGCTTCTTCTTGCAGCTAATACGAGCGGAGGCGTTATGGCTAAGCTTATTTCACCACAGTCTATTGCGATTGCAACAGCTGCTGTTAAAGAAACAGGGCAAGAATCTAAACTGCTTACAATGACGCTTAAATATAGTTTATTTTTACTCGTACTTATTAGCTTTTGGACATATGTTCTTTCATTGCTTGGTATATAATACAAAAAAGCCCTGATTTTTAGTTAGGGCTTTTTTCGTTTTTGGATAACATGGATCATTTTCACGATAAACGTCTCTCTTTTTGTTTAAAAACTCTTAAAAATAGAAAAAGCAGCAAAATGGGACAAAAAGGCGAAAGAAGAATAAGGGTATAATAAAGTGCGTTTCCTCTTTCAAATGCCTCATGCATCATAAAATCTCCGTTCCATACAAGCAAGAGCTCGGCCAATAAAAGAAGAAAAATGACTCCGATTTCCGCAGTTTTTATCCGGCGGCGCCTCTTTCTTCGTTCTCTCCAGACTTCAAACTGAACAACTTTCATGAACATCCCTCTTTTCTCTTTTAGAGTTTGCACAAAAAAGATGACAAATTCTGCAGTTTTTCTCCTCTCATTATAATAAAACTATTCTGAAAATAAAATACACTAAAAAAAGCCAAGTATATGTACTTGGCTTTTTTTATGCTTATTGAAGTTTTCCAGCACGAATGTCATCTGTCATACCTTCATATGGAGCTTTTGAAATGATGCTTTCGTTATCTTTTCCAACGTTTTTAAGATACGTAATGTCTGCAAATTCAGGTACAACATATTTTGGATATGTTTCATATTTTTCTCTTGACTCTTTCATTAAATCAAGGTGATCGTTTTGGTAACAAACCGTAATCTCTGGATGTTCATGTACCCATTTTGGGAAGAAAATAATGCCGTGCATGCGTTTTTCTTCAGGCATAAAGTTCAGGGATACATCTGTTCCTGTTGGCTCTGTCCATGATACTTTATAAACGCCTTTTGTCAATTTTACAATATCAACTTCTTGATCACGTACCCATCGTCCGCCAACCATTCCGCTATGAATACGATAATCAATTGTATGATCATTCTTAATATACATTTCATATTCCCAACCGTTTTCATACGTATAAATCATGTGATTTCCAATAAAGTTTTCCATGTTTCTCTCTCCTTCTTGATTAAAGTACCTTGTAAATATCTAATACTACCTTTGTGTCTGTACGAAGAGCCGCTCCAACAAACAGGGAATTTTCAAGCCATTCGTATTTCTCACTGCTTGTTTCAAACGTCGGGACCGTGCGGAAATAAACGTGCTCAGGATCAATAATTTCCCCTTTTGAGGCACGATCTCTAAAACGCTCGCTCACTTGGCGTATACCATTGTTTTCGATATAAATAAGTTCATCATCGTTCGTTTCGATAACGTAACGAGCAGATAAATCTGTTCGTCCGTTAGCACGAATGATTTGCGAGTCGGCTCCACCGTCTATAATGTTGCCATTTATTTCTCCGGCTATTTTCCCACCTTTGATTGGAATAAACTGTCGTCTTCCAAGCCTTGTGTGGCCAACAACCATTGGTGCGGCAACTTCAATTTCTGCAGAAGCCACTTTTTTCAATGACGGCTTATTCATAATAGTTTTCCCCCTTCTTCTTCTAAGCAAGAAGAAATCATGTAACTATTTACATGTTTATATTAACACTATGATATAATAGTGTCAAATAATAGAGCTGGAGGCAAAGCATGCGGATTTTAAAATATGCGATACTAGGACTTCTCTACAACGAGAAATTAACAGGGTACGATATTACAAGTAAATTTAAAGGACCACTTGGACAGTTTTGGACAGCCAAACATAGCCAAATTTATCCTGAATTACGAAAGCTGACAGATGAAGGATTTATTCAGTATGAAGTCGTTGTTCAAGGAACAAAACTTGAAAAAAAAGTATATGAAATTACTTCGCTTGGAGAAAAAGAGCTTTCAGAGTGGCTTGAAAAAGTGGAGCGAGATTCAAGTGTAAACAAAGATGAATTTATGCTAAAAACATACTTTATTTCAGCTATGGAGAAAGAAGAAGCATATGACCTTTTTAACGATCAGCTTGTTAAGAGGAAAGAAAATCTTTCAAAGCTTCAAAAAACGCTATCTTTACTAGAAGAAGATGAAATACCGATTACGTTCTCTTCTCCTCAATTTGGTCACTACCTCGTCTTAACGAGAGCCATTGAAAGAGAAAAAGGATATATTGTCTGGCTTGAAAAGACAATTGACCTACTGAAATAAAAAAAGCCTCCGCAACGACGGAGGCTTTTTTTATTTATTCAACTCTTCTAACAGTGGATATAGTTCTTCTAAATGGGTAATTTCGTACGTTGGAGTAACTTCATTACGTTCTTTATTTTCACGGTTAATCCACACTGATTTCATCCCAATGCGTGAGGCACCTAAAATATCTGTCATTAAGTTATCTCCTACCATAATAGCATCGTCTTTTTCTAACCCCATTTTTTCAAGAGCGTGTTCAAAAATCGTTGGATCAGGCTTACCACGACCAAATGCTCCTGAAATAATAATCTCGTCAAAATAAGGAGCAATCTCAGGTGTGATTTCAAGCTTTGTATTTTGAAGATCTGGAGAACCGTTTGTTAATAAAAGAAGACGGTAATTCTCTTTTAGCTTATCTAACGTACGAAAGCTTTCTTCATATACGAACGGATGCTTACGACGTTCAAGTGGAAAGCGTTCTGCAAGCTCTGCTCCAAATGCTTCATCATCGATGCCGAGCTCCTTTAATCCTTGTATCCACGCTTCTTTTCGATAAGCTGGTACAATATCTTTCATTTTGCGAAAGTTATCATCATCATCTAAAAAGTTTCCCCATAGTCCTTCAAAAGGATTAATTCCAATCATTTGAGTAAACTCATAGGTTTCATAAGAAGAGTAAAGTTCGCGGGCTTTTTCTCTTACCGCTTCTTCTAATTTTTCAACATCGACATTATGTTTCTGACTTGCATATGTACATGTTGCTACAAAGGCTTCCTTTACGCTTTTTTTGTCCCAAAGCAGCGTATCATCAAGATCGAAAAAAACAGCTTTAATCATTCTGCGTTCCCCACTTTTTCATTATGTTTTTAAAATTGCTTTATTTCTATAAGACTACCTCGAAAAAATGAATAAGTAAATGAAAATTCTCTATTTTTTATTATTATTTACTCTTTTTCCGAACATTTTTTTGAATAGACGTTTAAATAAGTATCCTAGACCGAACAACACAATTAAAATTAGCAGGAACTGAACGCCAATTTTCCCATTATCTCCAATAGTAATTTCTCTTGAAATAAGCGCATCGCTTCCCCATACAAGCACTGAACCAATGGTAACAAGTACAATAAAACCAACTAATAAAAGAGCTAGTTCGTAAAAACGGAGCTTTTTTAACATATATCGATGTGGCCAACAAAAGCTAATAACCGCAAGTAAAAGCAACAACAAAAGCCATTCGGATTGGATAAACCAAACGGTAATGCTGTATGTAATAATTGATGTATAAGCAATATTTGTTGCATCAAATCTTTGTTTCACAACTTCCCCTCCACTTGTCTTACACAAGATGTTAAAGATATTCATATTAAACATTATAGAGCATATATGACGCATTTATCTTTATATGCCTCCTTTTCTGTAATAAATATACATTGAAAAGGATGAATAATAAGCGTATAATTAAGACTAGTTAGAAAAATTATAACAGATTTCCTTCACATGTTAACAGTATTCATAAAAGTACCATCTTAGCGAATACAAGGAGATATGTGAATTTTTTATTTGTAATGCTTAGACAGGCTGAATCGCTTTCATCTAATGGCAATATAAATTAAGCAAACAAACAGATTCGTTCTCCTTACAAAGCGTGACAAACGTGAACGTACTCTGTCAAAAAAGAGGAGTGGTGTTATGCATTGGAGTAAACGAAATACCGAAGAAGAAGTACAAGAAGAAGTTGCTGTATGGGAATGCGAATCAACGGAATGCGTAGGATGGATGCGAAAAAACTTCTCGTTCGATGAAAAGCCAAGCTGCCCTTTATGTGGTTCCTCAATGAAAAGCGGCGAGCGCATGCTGTCTAAATTGACAAACTTGCAAGGTCGATAGTATCTTTTTGTCTTTTATCTAGCACGAAATGCCTCCCTTTTGAGTACAATAGAGGTGGTGATGTGAAATGAAAAATCGAGATAAAAGTATCCGAAAGAAGCGCCTTTTAAAAGAATACTTGAAAAAACAGCTTAAAAATTTAAGACCAAAACCCGCAAAAAAACCCGCATCAAACTATAAACCTTCGGCGTAAAAGAAAAAAGGCTTCTCCATCTAGGAGCCTTTTTTTGTTGTAGTATGCGTGAATTCTTTTTTATTACACATACTAGCGTTAACTTATAAAAAGGAGACGCACAATGACTATTTTACTTATCAAATTGATTTTAACCCCTGTTTTAGCAACATTTGCGGCCTTTATTTTCCCCGGTATCTTTTATTCTTCCTACTGGCAACCAATTATCATTGGTGTGGCGATTGCTCTTGTCACAAGGTATGTAGAACGCATTTTGCTTCGTTCTCATACTAAAATTATTACGCTCATTATCGACTTCTTCACGGCGTTCTTTATTACCTATATTTTGCCGTACGGATTTGAAAATGCATACGTCCTTTTTCCTGGTGCAGTATTTACAGCTATTTTGTTCACAGTTGCGGAACTGCCGCAACACTATTTTCTTCTTAAAGAAGATGTTGAACAAAATTCAATCGTATAATGGTCTAATAGGTGCATTATAGCAAAAAAAACATAGGGGGTTAACCCCCTATGTTTTTTTTGCTACATTATCTCTAATGATTCTGCCTATTCCTCCGCTAATGCTACATACTTCTCTATTTCATCATTTCCTTCAGCAATCAAAATATCTACATTTTCTTCCACAGAATAGATCTCCGTTCCTACAGGTAAAACCGTTGCCATCCCATTTCAAAAAAAACGAATATCTTGCCCTTTGAAAATGTGGAATCAATCTGCCCCATTCTTATGTTTTTCGTTACTTTTTCTTTTCCCACTCAATCAACGCCCGCTTTATAAACTGTATCATTTAACTGAATGATATCAGCGTTGCTGTCTTCTTTTAAGATTTCTTTAACAGTTGGCTTAGCTGACTCGCTTGCTATTGTTTTATTACTGCAAGCAATTAATAAGGAACCGGCAAATAGTAATAAAGTAAGAAACCGTATTTTCTTCATTTTATGTTCTCCTATCGTTTATTTTCTTTGCCGATACATTGTAAATGTTGTTTACGAATATGAAGAGACGACATAAAATAGGTAATGACTTTTATCCATTATTTTTTCTATACGATGATTTAAGAGAAATGAAATTCATTAAAAACATTAAAAAACTGCTAAGAATTGGCAAGCAAATCATGTTTCTCCACTCGGGCTGTTTTTGTGGAAGACCGCTAATCAATACATAGAACGCAAAAAATACAAACATAAATGTAAGAGATTGAAAAAAGATTTTTTTCATTTCTCTTTTATAATCGTTGCTGCTAAACGTGTTCGTATATTCCATTCCAGCAAAGATATATCTTAAAAAGATATAGATAACCTGTCCAACTACGACGAAACTAAAAAATAGGCTCGTGTTGATCAGACGAAGTGGATAAATATAGCTTGCAATTAGAAATAAAAGACTAACACATATCCCTATAATAGCGGCTTCTCCTAAAAAATATAAAATCCTTTTTTCTTTATACTCATCTTCTGGTAAAAAGATCGATAGCCACGATTTCTTCATCTTTCTTCCCCTTTCCAAAATAGGTCATCTAACGTTTTTCCTAAAGCATGGGCAATATTAAGACAGAGCTTTAGAGACGGATTATATTCTCCTTTTTCAATTAATCCAATCGTTTGTCTTGTCACATTAACTTTCTTAGCTAAGTCTTGCTGAGTCATTGACTTTTCAACGCGCGCTAATTTCACTTTGTTTTCCAAACTAACACCTTCTCGATATAATGAAATATATATATTACTTATTGTTATATATATATTTCATTAAAAGAACGGTTAATTCAATAAATTTCCATAAAACAAAGTTTTCTTATACAATAGGAGAAAAATCAATCCGTTTTTAAGGATGGGAGAATAAAGATATGATCATTGCTGAAGCACTTTTTGCCCTAATCATTTTCTTTATGCTTAATCTTTTATGTGACACCTTTCTTACGAAAAAAGAAAGCTCATTAAAAAGATTAGGCATTGTGTCATATGTGCAAACGATGATAGTCATGATTCTTTTTTTCGATATTCTAATTTTTCGAAGTTCATATAAATACCAAAAGAGTTTTTAGATATAGATGTAAAGACGGAGAAATTTTAAAAAGCTTTTCATTTCTTTGGCTAATTCTTAACATTAAGGAGATATCGAAGATTTTGAAGTAAAAGTAGAGAAAAAAGAGTTCCATACTAGCTATGGAGCTTTTTTTGTTTATGCCCCTTTTCATTGTTATCGTGCTAACATCCCCCTAAAGTAAAAGAAATATATTGTAGTAGGTTACTATTGACCTAAACAATGTAAGACATTTTTTCACACTAAAATAGGTTCATCCTCCTAATCCAACAAATTCACTAGAATTACTTTATGATAAAGTGGTATAATCTCCACATTCAGAGTGTTTAAGTAAGTAAAACTCGAAATTATCTTTAAATGTGAGTATTTATTTAAAAGGAGGCTGTTTCATGTCTAATGTATTATTTATTAACTTACCAGCTGAAGGACATGTCAATCCAACTGTTGGATTAGTCAAAGAGTTAGTTGAGAGAGGCGAATCGATTACATATTATTGCACAGAACGTTTTAGAGAGCGCCTCGAAAACGTTGGTGCCGTTGTCCGAACATACGAAGATTTTTCAGAAACGATGAATGCCAATACTCTTCCTACCATGTCAAAAATCTTAGAAATGAACAGGTCTCTATTAGACAAAATTGTGGCTGATATTCAAGATGAAACATATGACTATATTATTTATGATGAAGTTTGTCTAGCCGGCGTCATTTTAGCGAAAATGCTAAACATCCCTAAACTTTGCAATTGCACAACGTTTGCTTTTACAAAAAACATGTTAGAAGATATGAAAAAACATCTAGATGTAACAGAAGGTATAGAAGGTTTTGATGAAGAAAGCGAAAAAATATTAACAGATATTGAACAGAAACATAATGTAGATTTAACCTTCATCCGTCATAAAGGCTCTATTATGCCAAACCCTGGAGACCTAACGATTGTCTATACTTCTGAACATTACCAAATGTATCGTGAAGAGCTTGATGATACATTTAAATTTGTTGGACCCTCTATTGCCAAAAGACAGCATAATATCGAATTTCCGCTAGAAAAATTAGAAAATGATTCTGTAATCTTTATTTCTCTTGGAACAATATTCAATGAGAACATTGATTTTTATCAAACATGCTTTAAAGCTTTTGCAGATTTTGAAGGAACCGTTGTGATGTCCATCGGTAAAAAATTAAAAATAGAGGAGCTTGGTGATATCCCTGCAAACTTCATTGTGAAAAACTATGTTCCTCAGCTAGAAGTGCTGCAACATACAGATGTGTTCTTTACACATGGAGGAATGAACAGTTCAAGTGAAGGATTATATTTTAATATTCCATTAGCTGTCCTTCCTGTAAGTGTTGATCAACCTATTGTTGCAAAGCGCATTGCAGAGTTAGGAGCGGGTATTCATCTTGATCTCAACAGTATTACCGCAGAAAAATTAAAAGAAACAGCTCATACCCTCTTATGTGAATCTTCTTACAAAGAGAACACTACAAAAATTAGCGCTTCTTTTAAAAATGCAGGTGGATATAAGAAAGCTGTAGACGAAATTTTTTCTTTTAAACATCAAGCGCTTAGTGAAAGTGTGAAATAACCTTAAATCAAAAAAGATCCCCCAATTACGAGGGATCTTTTTTCTCTATCTTCCTTTATGCTTCGCTTTTGCCTTTTTCTTTCTAAGGAGATATTTTCGCTGCTTTTCTTCTTCACGGTGCTGCTTTGTGATATGCTTACGTTGCTTTTTTCGTTCTTCATGTTCTTGCTTAACCGCTTCTTGGGCTTTTGTTGATGCTCCGGTTCTTTTCATCTCTTTTGCTACTCTGCGCTGTAACCGTTTAGGGTTGATGCGGTTGGGACAGTTTTGTTTTACGTGGATACCTGATTGATGCGAATTATGAATAAGAGTTGAAAGTTCATGGTAGATAAAAGTTAACACTTCTGAATCTTTAGGTTCTCCTCCAAACACGTGACGAAATGCTTTTAAATGTCCGTCACTTACCATTTCAATCATTCCAATCCAGAACTGACCATCATGGTAAATCGTTAACTTCATAACGATTCCCTCCTCTACAAAATACTACGAAATGATGGACATCCCGAGGAGGGGAAGGCTACTGACATTCATTTATTATGATGCATCCGGACTACCAACCGAATTGTGTTTTTTCATTTCATATACAAATTATAGCATAAAAGAAATAATTTCACTCTTGAAGAAAATCCAAATTACTCATTTTTATGTTTACGGGCGACTGCTTCATAACCACTTTCATAGTATCCTATATGAAAATAAAATTCATATTCATACATTATGCGCCTCCCTCTTCTTTCCCTAAATTCTGTAATAACGCTTCCTTGTATAGCTTAACTACGTTATTAATAGTGCGCCTCTTCTTTTACCTATACGAGAATGATTTCCTTGATATTTCTATAAAATTATTTTTATGGTAAAATATGTATAAAGATTTCAGAAAGAAGGGATCATTATCATAAGAAAAGGCTTAATATCGGGTATACTTATCTTACTTGTTATCCTTGTCACTTCCTATTTTATGGGAGAATGGAAATATGTTTATTATGTTTGCGGGGGAGTTGCCTTTATTAATCTCGTTTTAGCACTAGCCTACTTCCTTGACAGTCTAATTCTAGGAAATAAAGGCACGATGTCTTCTCATCGAAAAAAAAGAAAAATCGGACGTTTGGAAGAATCAAAGAGATTTATATTGATTGCCATTCCAAACGTCCTTGCGGTTTTGATTTATCTATTTATATAGCCCCTATAAAAACACAATAAAAAAGAGAGAATCCCTTCTCTTTTTTATTGTGCGACTAAGTTCACGTGACTTATCGTATGGTCAGCACTTTCCACAAATTCAAGCGTATAATCTCCTAAATCATAAATATGGTTTGTTTCATTTGTTCCTGTAATAATGTGTGTACGGTCTTCTTTCCCTAAATGTTTTATTATCATTTCAGGTGTAATGCCGCCAAGATTTGTTTGGCGTTCCACATTTGTCCCAAAGTAGCGCACTTCTTTTAATACTCCTTTTTTATCATAGGAGAAGTCATAAGAAGCTTGCCCCATTGAACCTGAATAATGTTCAAAGTTCCCTTCTACTGAATAAGGCTTACCAATGCTGTTATATACATCTGTACGCGTTGTTTCTCCAACAACAAACTGATCGCTAAATCCTCCATAAACTTTACCTTCTTGGGCTTTACTATACAAGCCTAGCAGTGTATTTAACGCCATTTGTTTTTGCTCATCTTTAATATTTGTTGTTTTAGTCATGTTTGGGCTCTCTGCATGAACAGTTGCGCCAATGCCGCCTGCAAAAGATGCTCCAATTAAAGCTGTAGCAGCGATCATTTTTGCTTTTTTCATGATTTAAACCTCCTCATTCACCTTCAAGTTTTCCATCCCTTATACTTCTACCCGTCTCCTCGTTTACTCAAACAAATTAGTTCAAACGAACCCCTTATCGATTTAATGTATTAAAGTAGAAAATCAGATAAGCACCCTTTTTTTCTATTTGCATATAGTAAAAAGCGCCTAGTTTCAGCTTTCTTTGCTTTCGAAACTTTCTTAATACTTCCAACAGGGTTTGAAAATAAAATATATGGGCAACTTTAATAAGTATACGGTGATGTTAGATTCTTAGTGAAGTTGATCTTAAAAAAGGGGTTTTTACGATGATTAACAATCAAGAAGTGCTCTTTTTTCGAAAAGAGCTAGCCCGGTTGCTGGACGACTATAGGAATTGTGAAAAACCTTCATTGAAAAAAGAAATTTCAGAAGATATTTCCTTATTAAGCGAAGTCATATACGGTGATGAACAACCTCACACTCTCTCTGACCGTACACTTTTGTGATTAAAAAATCTCGTTTAAGTCAGCTGAAAATGAGATTTTCTCTCTTCCTCTTCTCTTTTTCATTGTACTGTATGACAGTTTCCTTTATAATAAAAGAATATTCGCTAAATATCTCTAAAGTGGGGCTATGGTATAATGGGATTACGCTTGACTGGCAGTCAAGTAATGCGAGTTCGATTCTCGCTAGCTCCATTCTTTATCCCCCTTCTTATCTGTAAAAAGATGAAGAAGGGGGATTTTCATTTCTTCATGATAAAAGATTGAAGCCCTTTTTTCTTACCTGTTCACTAAATATCGGATATCACTTAATATTTTCTTCTTATCAATCGGTTCCTCTGAGTAAGCCATATCGTAAAGCGCTCTGATTTCGTTATTTTCATCAATAAGATACATCGTTGTAGAGTGAGAGAGAAAATTTCCTTCCCCTTTTTTGTACTGCATTTTTAAATCATCTGCAATTTTTTTCGTATCCTTTAAGGATCCTCTTAGCCATTTCCATCCGGTAGAGTCCGCTCCAAAGGATTCTGCATATTTCTTTACAACAGATGGTGTGTCTTGTTCTGGATCAAGTGAAAGGGCTACAAGTTCTACTTTTGAACCAAATATCTTATCCTTTTTGAGCTCTGCTTGTAAATCTTTAAAATCAGACATTGTTAACGGACAAATATCTGGGCAATTTGTATAAAAAAAAGTGACAAGCTTAACTTTTCCGCTCTTAAAATCATACTCTCCACCATGAACATTTTGTAATGCTACAGGCTTTAATTCATCTAGTACTGGAAGCTTTTCATTGTTTGGCCATAGCCAATAAACAAGCGCAAAAGCAATTACAATGATCGTTAAAAAGATGGCTAACAAATGCTTTCTCTTCATGTTATACCCCTTCTTATTTCAATTCACGAAAAAGTCATTTCTTTTTATTTCGCTTTTTCACATTATTTATCGCTTTTAAAGGCTGAAGATTTTTTTGTAGGTTTTTATGGACACGAAGAATGCCCCACATGCCTTGTTCAATGTCCCAGCGAATATTCCCAGAACGGTACATATAATCACCAGGGAAGTTAAAAAAGCTTCCTGCTCCGTAATGCAGCTGGATATCAACAACGTCTCCTAAGACGATATGATCTCGGATAGACTTCACTTGTGAGAAAATATCCTTGTCATCTGTATTCCAATAGTGACCATGCACATGAAATCCGTGGGCGCGTCTTCGTTCAGACGGATTTGCAAAGCGAATTGTAATAGGATCTCCAGGATAAGCCTCAAGAATTGGTGTAGACGGATCTCCATGTACTTTCGAACTAAATAAGTCTTTTAATACAGGAACCTGGTTAAGTCGATTAATTAATCGTTCTGTTCGGTAGTTAAACCCTCTCGACCCATTATCATACGTATCAACAAGATCCCCTATTTCTTCTGGATCTACGCCACCTAATATACCGTCAACAGGGTCAATAATTAACTTTCCGTTTTTATCGACTAATCTAGCTCCATCATACATAATAAGCGCAAATTCCCGTGTAGTCGGTAAAAATGGTTGTTTTATAATGGCTCTATCTGTTGTAATTACAGGTTTTAATGTTTTCTGGCTTAAAAATTGAGCCCCTCTTGGTTCAGCAATAAACATTCCAAAAGTCCCTAATGAGCGATGATTGCGAATATCGGCCATATCCCACATTCCACACGCGCCAACAGGAAGATCAACATACCAGCGATACGTAATCTTCTCACCAGGACCGACTGTCTGATCTGGATTAAATCCAACCGTTTCGCCTGCCGAAGATTTCACATCATATTGAATAAGCTGAGGATGCAAGGAAATTCGGACAGATGGTGGATAAAATGCCTGCTCTTTTACAGGAGGATATGGCCAAATTCCATCTGGAAACGGAAACTCATCAAATTCTAATCGGCTTTCTAAATGAATCTCTACAACATCGCCTTGATTGGCTCGGATAATCAGCGGCTGTATTTTTTTCTTTCCTGCTAAAATATCTTTAACATCTTTTTTTAGAGCAAAGACGATACCAAACGGGTCTTTTTCGCCCCATTTGCTGTAAGGAATCGGAACATGAAACGCAACAACATCAAAGCGCTTCACAGGAGCATTAGGTGGTGCATCTACTTCAACGATTTTTGCTTTCTCTGGCGGTTTTCCTGTACAAACAGGTAAAGGCTTTGTTCGTTTTGGCGGGTCAGGTCTGTCTGGAAGAGGAATAAGAAAATCGACTTCTGCGTCAAATGCGCGCACTAGTCCCCAGCAGCCGTTCCACAAATCCTCTTCTGTTTCAAAAGTCCAAAGATAATCTCCCGCATTTGGCACAGCCATTTCAAATGTAAAAGACTCCGATATTCCAATATGTTCTTGACAAACAAACATTGTTTCACTATCTGGCCGCTCTGCTTTCCAGCGTAGACCATGCATATTAAAACTGTGAGATTCTTCTTGAGATCCTTGTAGTACGCGAATTCTAATAGGGTCTCCTTCGTAACAGTTTAAAATAGGTGTTACAGGATCTCCATTCACAAAGGAGCTGAATGAATAAGCTGGATCACAGTCTTCCCCTAACCGAAACTGTAGTGGTTCATTTTTATAGTTCACTCCAAACAAACCAGGGTCATCTTCAGAACCAGGAAATTCCGGTGGTTCAAGTGGACAGCCGTCTTTATCAAATAACAGAGTAAAATCTTGGACGAATAGAGCAAAATCTCGGTAGTCTGGAATTAAAGGATGTGTTACAGTAACTTGTGCTCCCACCTGAACTTCTTCTCCTGTTTTCGAGTCTAAGACTTTCGAAAATCTTGCATGAGCATTTCCTGAACCGAACACCCCATGTTGCTGATGATAGTTCGGAAATAAATGATCATGTAAAAACCATGCTTTTAATTCTACATCTGCAAAAAATTCATAGCGAATCGTTTCGCCAGGAAGAACACTTGAATCGTAATTCCATCCAACATTTGCTGCGTCACTAACTAAAACATCAAATTTAACGAAATGAACGTGAAATCCTACTTCATATGTTCGTGTCACAAGTTGAAACGCATCTCCTCCTGCGACTTCATTAAGCCGATTTGTAAAGTTAACAGATATACACGTTCCAGCATTCATGTGAATAACAAGAGGCTCTGGTTCCTTCCGTCCTGCTAAAATGTCGTCCAGATCTTCATCAAGAACATAAATTCTTCCTTTCGGATCATTCCACCCTTCTCGGTTATAGACAAGAGGCAGTTCAATAAGAGAAACATTGAATTCCTGCACAACAGGGTTTTCTTCAATAATACAAGGATCTGCAAAAACAGCTCCAGGTCTTGCAGTAGGAACAGCTGCATTTCTTTCAAGTTCTGTTAACCCGCGCCCTCCCACAATCCCAAGTGGTGGCCGAGGTGCTTTACATCCTACTTTTCCTGGAATAAAGTTAGGAAACCCAGGTCTTTCTTTCGTTGGCTTAGGTGGAGCAGGACGATCTGGTAAAGGTTGAAGCGGTTTAATGGGAATTCCATTTGGGTAACATTGACTTCCGTCTTGAAGAGTATCGAAAATCCGATTGAGAGCCCACATGCCAACTCCAAAGTGCGGATACAAATGACAGTGAATAATAGCATCTCCAATCGCTTCTTGAAGGGACCCTAACCCGTAAAGAACATCAACTGTATACCAGTTTTGTGGACTAATCGCTTGAGCATCAAATATAGCAGAATCCGTATTTAGCGGGTCTCTAAACCATGTATGAACATGGTAATGAAAAACATGCGTTTCTTTTACACCGCCATGCACAAGTCTAACCTTTGCAGGATCTCCCTTATATCCACGATAAATAGGAGTTGCAGGATCTCCAAATACCCATGAATCATGATGAACTTCCTCTCCCTCACAATCTGGGCATACTACTCCTTCTTCGATTAGTTTTTTACGGTTTTGTAGAGGTTCATAACGATAGTTAATCGCATGAGTAGATTCTCTTTCTTGATTTGTGACAGGATCAAGAGGTCTGTTTCCTGTAATATCTTGCGTTGGCATTTCATCATGAAAAATAAAGCCAAACTCTCGAAATGATGGAGCGAAAGGATGATGAACATCAGCCATTGCCCCGCTATTTAAAGGTCCGCCTGTAATAGGATCTGTCCATGTTGACCCCATTTTTTCGATGAATAAGGCTCCAAATAAACCGTTAATATTTGTGCCATCATCACTACTATCTGGATCTCCTAAGTCAGAAAAGAAAGCAATTCCTTCATGATTTGCTTGTAAACGGTAGAGAATCTTCTCCCCAGGCTTAACAAGTGTATTTGGATTAAATCCGACATTCGCTCCATCTGAATTCAATACATCATAGTCTACTTCTTGAAAATGCATCCCAGCTGAAGTTTTAATTTGATTTTCAAACAAAATCTCAATTGTATCTCCTTTATTGGCTCGAATACAAAGTGGTTCAACTAGATCAACAGGTGTAAACGGATTTTTCTCGACCGCCCTTCTCACTTTATCGACATTTTCTTTTAAGATATATATTTTCCCATGTTCGTTGTGATCTCCAAAAGTGTTTAACACAATACGAATGTCAATAGCTACCACATGGTAAAATCGTTTCATATATCCTTCCCCTTTTACATGTCGTCTCTTAATTCTGGAATTTGCGGCAATCCTTCTTGTTCAATATAAAAGACTTCAATTTGGTGAATATGAATCGACCAAATTCGATTTTCTAACTCTCCAATTGTGGTGGTTTGAACATCTACTGCAACGTTATCTCCTACTACTGCCGTTATCTCTCCAATGAAGACAAATGGGAAAGAAGGCGTTAATATAAATACTTGACTTCCGATTCCTCTCTCAAATTCTTGGATAAGTGCTTCATCGTGAATTTCATTGTTTGAAGGTAACTGTACCTCTGTCACTCTCTCGTCCATCGCTCTCTCATCCATCGCTTTTTCCCTTTTTTCATGCTGCTTCATCTGATAACTCCCCCCTGTTATTTTCCCCTGCGCTTATGTAAGCGGTATTCTTGCGTCACAATCAAAATTAGGTGTAAATTGAGCAATTTTCTCTAAAGGAATACTTAACGGTGTTGGAAACTGAAAAAATGGAGCAGTTACCATCTTAATTGTAACAGGAAATAATGTTATATTTCCTTGCTCAACGCTAAAGATAGTGCCACAAAAGATCGGTCGAAATGCTTGCCCGAATAAATTCAGCTGATCTGATTCTGTGATAACTAAAATGGATTCTCCAATTAATCCCTGTAGTTCATCAAATAATGGATCTTCTAAATTTTCGATATTAACACGTATAGGAGCTTCTAAAACTCGTCGCTCTTTTCTTTCTACCTTGTCTACCTTTTCTATCTTCTCTTCTCTCTCTACCTTATCTACTTTTTTATCTACCTTTCTTTCTGCTTTCTTTTCGTCAAAACGATACTTTTCCTGTTCTTTATACTCGCTCTTTTTCTTTCCCTGTTCCTTTTTATTTGATGACATGAAAAGTCCTCCTTTACTTTCTTACTAGTTGCCTTCCTTATGTGAGAAACGTTTGAATACATGCGAGAATAAACTAGTAAGCCTTATTGTGTTAACGTATTTGACATCTTTTAAATTAATACACTCTTTTTCTTTAAAAAAAGTAAGGGTGAGCTGCTGATTTTCGGAACTTGAAATTTTACCTATTTTTCTTACATTCTCACTAAGATGCACTGTCACCCATGTTTCCTGCCAAGAATTTAAATTCGTTTGAAGCGTTTCTTCAAAAAATTGTTGTCTTAAAATATCCCGTTTCGAAATGGTTTCCCCAAATTCATACAGTAATTTATTTCGTAAATTATTATCAAAAATATAATGTTGATGGGTGTTAGAGTAGTTTGGGATGCCGAATGGAATGTTAGCAGATTCAATAATAGTGTAAGGAATCCATTTTCTTTCCTTTAGATTTGTAAGCATTACAAAATCCCGCCCAACTGTACTCACTTTACCTTCTGTGTAAAGAGATTGAGTTCCACATTTGAAATAAATCTCAACTTGTTGATTTCTTTTGGATTTAAAAAACTTGCGGTATTTTAATATTTCTCCGCGTTTTTCGTTTTGCTTAGAAATATTAAATAAGTTTGCTCTATCGATATACTCCATTAATAACCGTGTTTCTTCCGTCGTCGTCGACGTTGTTGGCGATGTTAATCCTTTTCCATTTTGAGTGTTGAACTCGTTGATAATATCGTTTTTCAGCTCTTCGTTTTCTCGTTTTTCTAACAGTTTCTTTCTATATTCATCTAACCGAATTTTTTTATCTTCCATTTAAACTCCTCTCCTGACGTGAGTATCACACTCTAAATGAGTAAAGAAGTAGACTTGCTGTAACAATGACGAGAACGGTGCTAAATAAACTAAACATCACTATACTTTGTTCAACAGTATATGGAGATTCAGAAGGTAAATTACATAAGGAAGGGTTTTTCACAACAGCTCCAAACATTGTTCCCATTATGCCTCCTACAGTCCCTTGAAAAAATCCTGAAAGCAAAGATTGAAATTTCACAAGAGCTCCAAACATAATTCCAAGCGTCCCGCTTATTACAAGAACAAGAATAGAAAGAACGATGGAATCATTTTTATTCAAAAATTCAATGATCATTGCTAATGCCAAGCTCAACACTCCACTCGCACACATCGCCATAATCATTCCATATCGATCACTAAATATTTTTCTTTTCTTATGCATCATGATATAAACGAAAGCACCAATTAAACAATTCAGAATAAGCACTCCATAAAGAAAGAAACCCATAGTTTCACTCCCTCCTTTAAGCTATGTGCGTTTGGCAGAAAAGAGGAGCAATAAAAGACTACATATAAAGACGAGTTCAATAAAAACTAAAAAAAGGAGATTGTTTTGAGAAGCTGCACCAACCATCGGGGCCATAACCCCCATCATTAATCCGTTAATCATTCCTGTTAATAACGTTTGATAATCAAATAATCCTCCAAAAAGTGCTCCGACAACCATTCCGATAACAGTTGTGATTATTGTTATCGGAACAAAATGTAAGGGAAATTGATAAATCAAAATGATGCCTGTCACAATAGCAAAGAAGCCTCCAGCTAAATTTGAAATATTCATTCCTAACTGAAACCCAATAAGTTTTCGAACTTTAAAAAGGAAAAGATAAGCAGAACCTGTTAAAAGAAGATTGACACAAAGCAAAAAACCAAGGTTTTGAATCAGCAAGTATATCACCCCAACAATGTGCATCATTCTTTCCCTCTTTATGTTGAGTTCCCTCTGTCTCTCCTTTATTCCCTACTGAGGAAAAGTGAAAGTGCTGAAGTAAACTCTATAAACAATTATGAATATGAGGCTTGCCTTATTCTTCAATGTTTTCCATTTCGGATTGAAGATTATAACAGTATTCACCTAAAACAAAAGGAAAACTCCATGGAAGTTCCTTCTCTTCCTTATAGACATTTTTATGATAATCCGGGTCGCTATGGGATATTCGCCCAACCAGATTCACCTATTCACCATATATTAGGTGTATGAACTAAGGAGAGGGTGTTTATTATTCGGTATTCCAAACCTATAAATCTTAGAAGAAAACATGATGTAGTGCCTAAAATAGAGAGAGAAGAAGAATGCTTTGATTGTGAACCTGGAGGAACAGAAGATGATTTTTGTCTTCCCGATACATGTCCGGAACGGATTATACAGCCCCAATTCCCTTCAGCAACAAGTTCTTTTCCACCTGAGCAATTAGCAGAAATCGATGCATGTATAGAAGAGGCAAATGAATTACTGCTAACGCTTGGACTTCAGCAGGAAGCTGAAGAAGTAGGGGAAGAAGATGTTCTTTTACAGAACTTAAATAAGTTAAAAGGACAGATGGTTGAAGTTACGATAAGTTGTAGGGAAGAAGACATAGAGCCTGAAGGAATGTTAACATGTGAAAACCACGATGAAAAAGTTCATGGAAAATTCATCTATAACGGAATAGACTTCATTATTTTATACACAATGGATGATGAAACAGTATGGATTCCTTTTACAAAAATTAGATGGATGATACAAAAAGAACAAGAAGAAGTATTTAATGAAGATCAACCATTGTTAAATATTGATCCGTGTCTCAGAAGAGAAATTACGTTTAATTTCGGTCAAATTGTTCCTAAAAGTCCTTTTCTTTTAAAACTGTTCTTTCCTTTGCAACTTTCTTTTTTGTTAAAAAGTTTTATAGACTGCAATCTTCGTGTGAAAATATTTGATAATAAAGAAATCCGAGGGACTTTAGTAAAAGTGACAGAACGATCTTTATTAATTGAAACCTCAAGAAAAAAACAAGGGATAGACTTTGAAAAAATATGCTACATTAAGATGAAACAACCAGAAATAGCTTCATTAAAGTGTTAACTCCTTCAATAGAATAACAACTTAAAAAGGAATCCAACAATGGATTCCTTTTTAAGTTACAGAACGTGTAGTTTCACTTTGCTTCCTTTATGACGGTATAATTCAAACTTCAGATTATCTGTTAAGCCACCTAGTCGTAATTCAACCCTTTTGTCGCAGAAAGGAATCACACAGTCTTGAAATCTTATAAAATTTTTCTGACAATTACAGTGGGATTTATGTCTACAATTACATGGACGGGGATTAAGCACTTTTTTCTCAATGCACTTACACTCTTTTTGATTACAATGTGGGCAAGTGTCTACTTTATCACAGTCATCGAAACGGGAAAATACCTTTTTTTCTAACCACTCCACGTTTTCAATTCGATTCATTGGAATACTAATTATGGTATGATCACGTCTTATTAATTCAACAAAATCTATCCCTACATTCTGAATAATTCCTACTATGTCTTTTGAACAATCTTCTACTTCTTCTGGCTCACGTCTGAATGTCTTAACATCTTCCCCTACTTTAAAGGGTTGTTTTTTCACATAAGGATGTTCTTTTCTTTTGATTTTCTGCTTCATATTCAACCTCCTCTTTTCTTTTGTAATATATGACATTACAAAAGGAGGTGTTCAATGAAGTCAGGCTATCTCGTAAACATTTAAAAAACCCTCTATCATAAACTTCCTTATTTTTACATAACGAAGAGTAAGGAGACGTTTGTCCCCCGAAAAGAAGGCTTTCTCCTTATAAAAAACCTTTCTGTTTTCGTTAAGAAACTTCAATTTCTCCATCATAACCCATACGAATATCGTTTTTTTTCATATAGTAATACTAGCTTATGGAGAAAAGAGGAGTACGATGTCTAGTAAATCATTCAAAACTAATAGAAAAAAGAAAGTTGTTCATTTTAACGGAAAACGTAATCATTTTGCTCTTTCCTTAGGAATCTCATTTCCAGAAAGTATTAAATTTAACAAAAAGGAAGCGTTTTTTCGATTTTTAAGTAACTATGAAAATATTTTAATGAAACCCACTTCTAATCATAGTTCACCTACTTTTCAAGTTCTAAAAGATGAGAAAGGTTCTTACAAAGTTCTTACTCCTGAAGGGTCTTTCCTTTTCGTCGATAAAGAAAGCCTATTCACTTTCTTAACTTCTAAAATCAAGACCTCTTATATCATTCAACAGCATATCCCCTTCCTTCAATTAAAAAAACGTCCTTTTTCTTTAAAAGTAAAAGTTAAAAAACAACCAGAAGGCAATTGGGATATAACAGAAAAATATGTAAAAGTAAAAAGTATATCAGGGCAAGAAACAGATATTTTAACCGTAAAAGAAACATTTTCCCTCTTAAATCTTCCGCTTGAAACCCTTACCTCTCTTGATGAGAACATTTTAAAAGTAGTAAAAAAACTTGAAAGGAAAGCTCGGACATATTCCATGTGGGAAATAAGCATCGGAATTGATGAGCAAAAGAAGCTTTGGGTCACAAAAGCAAATTCAAAGCCCCTTTATATCAAAGAGCAAAAACAAAATGTTTATACTGTCTTAAAAAGTGATGAGTCTCTTCAACATGTTTTACCTCAAACACACGTCATGAACAGTGAAGAAGTTTTATGGAATATGCTTGATGAGCATAAAACAATTATTTTAAAGCCTGTTTTTGGAAGATTAGGGTCAGGGGTTATTAAAGTTTCTGTTCAACCACTTTCTTATCTTATTCAATACCGAAACGAAAATAAGCAATTCCTCACAAAAAAAGAAGCTTTTACATTTTTACAGTCTATGATAGATAATCAAACTTATCTTGTTCAACAATACATTGATCTTGCAACGATTGAGGGACGCCCACTTGATTTGCGTATCATTGTCCAACGAAACGAGCACTCGGAGTGGGTTGTGACTGGTAAGTATGCGAAAGTTGCAAGTCTTGGTTATTTCACAACAAACCTTGCAACAGATGCCGATGTATTGGCGATCGAAGAAGCTATTGAAAAGTCAGGGCTTGGTCATCTCAATATCACTAAACTTCTTCAAGATTTAGACTCTATTGCCCTTAAAACAGCAGTAAAACTCGGAGATATTTCTCTTCATCAACGGATTTGGGGACTTGACGTTGGTATTGATCAAAAAGGGCGCATTTTCATTATTGAAGTAAATTCCCGTCCAGGTACCAAAGGGTTTCGAAAACTTAAAAACCTAGATATGTATAAAACCATTCGGCACTACAAAAAGTTATAACTCCTTCACCGAAAAAAAGCAGCTTTACGCTGCTTTTCTATCTATTCTCTTCTTTTTTATTTTCCCACGTTACTTGCTCTCTCTTTGTTTCATTTACTGTAAGATGAAACACATCTGGTCTTGCATAGTGGCCAACAACATCAAAATCAAAGCGACTTGCCGCAATTTCCTTTAAATTCAGATCGGCTATCATTATTTCTTCTCTTCCCCATACAGGCTCTTTTATATAGTCTCCAAGAGGTCCTACAATCGCACTTCCCCCTCGGCACATTTCATTGGGGGAAGATTCCAAATCAGAAAAGCATGCTAAATCTTTTGGATACATCTCTTTATTTACATATTGATTACATGAAAGTACAAAGCATCGCCCTTCAACTGCAATATGACGAATTGTAGATTGCCATACCTCTCTTGCATCTGCCGTTGGAGCAATATAAAGATCTACCCCTTTTGCATACATTGCAGCACGAGCAAGCGGCATGTAATTTTCCCAGCAGATAAGCGTTCCTATTCTTCCATAAGGAGTATGGAAAACAGGGAGCGTGCTTCCATCTCCTTCTCCCCATATTAGACGCTCCGAACCTGTTGGCTTTAGCTTACGATGCTTGCCAAGAAGCTTACCATCAGGTCCAAAAAATAAAACGGAGCAATAAAGCGTGCTTCTGCTTCCATCTCCTTCTCGTTCAATAACGCCAATAATTAAGTAAACTCCCGCTTTTTTAGCTGCTTCACCAAGAATATGCGTTTCTTCACTTGGAACAACAATCGCGTTTTCCAAGTAGCGTAAAAAATCTTTTCTTCCCTCTTCAGAACGACTGCCAACCGTTGCTCCGAACGTTAAGCCCCTTGGATAAGCAGGGATAAATGCTTCTGGAAACACAACGATTTTTGCCGATTTTTCTCCTGCTTCTTTTGTTAAAGATACGGCTTTTTTAATACTTTCTTTTCTATCCATAATAACAGAAGCCGCTTGTACAACTGCTACTCTCACTTTTTCCATATTTATCGCTTCCTTTCTTTTACGGTTATTTTAAAAGAGAGCGATCATTTTGTATGCATCCAATTGGATTATTGTTGACTAATCCAATTTCTAAAACTATAATCAAGAAAAAATAAGGAGCCTTTATATGGAATGGAAACTAGATAAAACAAGCAGAACCCCTTTATATCAACAAATTGTAGATGAGCTTGAACGAAAAATATCCTATGGTGAATATCCACCTGGGACACGTCTTCTCCCGGAACGAAAATTAGCCGAAAAACTTGAAGTGAACCGAATGACTGTTGTACATGCCTATGATGAGCTTTCTGCCCGAGGATTTTTGGAACGAAAACGTGGAAGCGGGACGATTGTTAGTTCAACAAACTGGGGCGTATTTTCGAAAAACGAAACAAACTGGCGTCGCTATGTTGAAGGTGGGTCTTTTCGGACTTCCTATCCTCTTGTGCAAAGGATCCGCGAGATGGCGAGTGAAGGAGATATTGACTTTGATTTAGCAAGTGGCGAACTTTCAAAAGATTTGTTTCCAACAGAACTTTTACAACATTGTCTAAAAACTTGCCCTTTCCCAGAAGACTTAAGCTATGTTCATCAACAAGGATTCTTGCCGCTAAGAAAAACGCTCTCTTCTCACCTGAAAGAAGCGTATCGGATTAAAGCTTCACCTTCGTCGATTTTAATTACATCAGGCGCCCAGCAGGCTCTCTATCTTATTACCCAATGTTTGCTAAGCCCTGGCGATGCCATAGCAATTGAAGCTCCTTCCTATCTTTACTCGCTTCCTTTATTCCAATCAGCAGGTTTAAGAATTTTTGGACTTCCTGTTGACGAGAATGGCATTATTCCAAGAGATGCCCAAAAGCTCTACAAGGAGAAAAACATCCGTATGATTTTTCTCAATCCAACCTATCAAAACCCAACTGGAACGGTCTTAAATAAAAAACGGAGGAAGCATATTTTAGAAATAGCTGAGTCTCTTGGCATTCCAGTTGTGGAAGATGATCCATTTAGTTCTCTTTCATTCGAAGAACATCATCATAAACCAATTAAATCATATGATACAAACGGAAATGTTTTGTATATTGGTTCCCTCTCTAAAGTAGCCGCTTCAAGCTTACGAATCGGTTGGATAACAGGACCTGAAGCTGTTATTCAGCGGCTTGGAGAAGCAAAACAACAAATGGATTTCGGGCTAAGTGTGTTTCCGCAAACTATCGCAAATGAACTTTTACAATCCTCTTCTTTCCTTATTCATCAACACCATCTTATTCGAGAATTAAAAGAGCGACGGGATGAGATGATACAGGCTTTGAAAGATGTATTGGGAGATGAAATAACCTTTTCCATCCCAATGGGAGGTCTTCATATTTTAGGAAAGTTAAACAAAAAAGTAAGCGATAAACAGCTTGTAGAACAAACGATAAAAAACAAGCTTTTATATATGCCAGGAAGCATATATGGAATGGGGGACGGCTACGTTAGATTCACATTTGCACGACTGCGAAAGGAAAAAATAAGAGATGCTATTGGACGATTTTCTCAATCGTTGCATTCGTTATAATGGCATCTTTAAAACGAAGACCCTTCCCCTTCATTTTAAAATACACTAGTAAGCAAATGGGAAATTACATGAGACTACAATCAAATAGCACTTGTTTTTTTACAAGCGGACAACTCTTATTTAGTAAACAAAAATATAATTTCTGTTCACTAGAATATTATTATGTAAACTAGATAAATTACCAATTTAGTTTAAAAGTTCTCGTTCTTGCGGTAACATAGGGGTAAGGTTAATTAGAAAGGAACTATAACATGGCTTCTCCACAAAATTATAACAAGTTTATTATCATTTTTAATATCATTATTTTTGTATTTGCTGTGCTGCTGACAGTTGCAAATATCGTGAACTACCAAAATACAGATAATGGATTAGCTTTTATTATTTTAAGTATTTTGATTGCTGTAGCAAGCGCGGTGAGAATTTATAAACTTTTCAAAAAAACAAAGTGACCTTCACTCCCCCTCTTCTTTATGTGAAGATGGGGGTTTTTAAGTTCACGTTGTTTATCATGTTCGACAAGCTCCGATAATAGGATATGAAGAACGCTTAAAATCAACATAGCCTAACAAGGAGTTGACATGATGACGTATGATTTTATGCTAACGTTCATTATTGCTTTTTTAGTTGTTAGTGTAACAGGGTTTTCATTAAACCTTTTCCTCTTACGCAAAAAAGAAAATAAAATAAAGGTGCGGATTGTTCATCTTGTTCAAAGTATCCTTATTGCTGTGCTTTTTATCTTGTTTATTTAAACAACCTCGCATAAAAGCGTATTTTTTACTTTCTATACTTTTATGCGAGGTTTTACCGCCTTACTCTCGAACTATCGAAACACTCTAAAAGTTCTCCAACTTCTATCTTTGTCCTAAAGGTGTTATCTACAATTGTTACGCCTCTTGTTATCATTAGCGCAATTCCAACGATTATAAATAGCCGCTTTTTTTCTACATTTTCATCCTCTTACTTTTATAATCATCTTAGTTACCCACTCAAACGTAAACAAAAAAGAGAAGACAGATGTTGTCTTCTCTTTTTTTACATTTATAATGTTACTTGATCAGGGAGCTCATCGCCTTTCCCATGCTCATGTTATTTTTCTACCCATTTTCCATCGTCTGATTTTTTATACTTCTCTTCAACTGCACTCCAAGCTACTTTGAACGCTGTTTCCTCTTTCTTATATTCTTTTTCAGCTGAATTAAAGGCTTCTTTAAAAATTTCTTGTCCGTGTTTTGGCACGTTGTTTCTGACTCCTTTTGGAAGCTCCTCTAGCGATTGATAAGGCATTGTTATCTCTCCTTTACTTGTCATCTTTTATAGTTTTTGTTCCCCCTAATTATGAAAGTTAAACAATACGGGGCCTCACAAAGATTTATAAAAAAAATAACCTATTCAATGTTCACGATTGGATAATAAAGTGATTAAAGGAAAGAAAATCAGGGTAGATGAAAAGGGACATTCTATTAAACTAGAGGAGGAATTTGTGTTATGTTTCGTCATCAAAAAGAGTTACAGTTCGAAGTAAAAGTGGATAAGCCAGACCCAATGCTAGCAAAACAAGTACAAGAAGTTTTAGGCGGACAATTTGGAGAAATGACAGTTATGATGCAATATCTCTTTCAAGGGTTTAACTGTCGGGGAAATGAAAAGTATAAAGATATGTTAATGGATATTGGTACAGAAGAGATTGGTCATGTTGAAATGCTTTGTTCTCTTATTAGTCAGCTTTTAGATGGAGCTTCCCCAGAAGATCAAGCAGAAGCAGCTAAAGATCCAGCAACAGCAGCTATTATGGGTGGAATTAATCCTCAACATCTACTTGTAAGTGGATTAGGCGGTTTGCCATCAAATTCTCAAGGAGTACCATGGAACGGAAACTATATTGTAGCAAGCGGCAACCTTTTAGCAGATATGCGTTCAAATTTACATGCGGAAAGTCAAGGAAGACTTCAAGTAGCGCGTTTATATCATATGACAAAAGATGAAGGGGTACGCAAAGTGTTCCGTAAAATGCTTGCTCGCGACCGTTATCATCAGTATCAGTGGATGGAAGCTATCAATGAATTAGAAGAAAAGAATGGCGTTGTTGTTCCTTCTTCATTCCCACCTGAAGCTGAAAAAGAAGCTCAAGAAGAAGCATATAAGTTCTGGGATCTCTCAGAAGGAACAGCTTCAAAAGAAGGTCCATGGGCACAAGGAACAGCCCCAGATGGAACTGGAAAGTATGTTCATGTCGAAAATCCTCAACCACAGGGACAAGTTCCAAATCCAAATATTCCAGATCCTGCGCTTCACCATGATTTAACAAAAGAAAAAGTGTCATCTAAATAAATAAAATAGCCCGCGACCAAATGGTCGCGGGCTATTTTTGTACAGGAAACAGTTCAATTTCTTTTATTATTTTCTCTATGTACCAGAGTAAACGCTGTTCTCTCCTGTTATTTGTGAAGGTGAAATCTTTGTTCATCTTCCTTTTTCACCCTATCACCTATAAGTTCAAGCGCAAAGAATATAGCGTACATAATGGTATAGAGCAAGACTTCTGAAACAATAGAATCAAAGGTCGCAATGTTCATAAAAACTACCATTGTTTTCATATAAAGAAAAAATAAAAGAAACTGAAAAATATGAGATAAAATAACCCTCTTTTTGTTGTTTCCTTGAAAGTGTCTCATAACATCTTCTAAAATAACGTCCACAGGCACAAGAATTAGGAATCCAAGACAAACGTGCAAAGATAAAAAAAGCGAACTATATTGATGCGTGTAGTGCACGTTGAGAAAAAGGCTCAGAATGTATTGAAGACCTGTGAGAAGAAATAAAACAAATGAAAGAGCAAAAAGCCCAAAAACAAAAATTAACGAAATATTTTTCATATAACCATGTAGAGAAGAGTCTGTATGAAAATATACTTCTCTCATCCCTCCTCTCGTTTTTTGAACATCATCCCTGCGTTTTATAAAAATTAGGAGTGTTCTTATTTTAACATATTTCTCTCAACCTCTTTATGATATAGTGCAGGGGTCTTTTCTGTTCCTCCTATCGTGCAAGTAAATTCCTTTTCATCCCCCCTAAGCGTGATAAACTAAAAAAGGTCTTAGTCATAACTTCTGACCTTTTCTTCTTATTCCTTCAAATATCTTTATATTTTCTAAAAAAGGAGCCATCTTTTGAATACAAACTAAAATTAAAGGAAGCTGTCACTTAGTATGAGGACGGTTAGAATGTCTATTTTAAAGATCTTCATCGGATTAGTGGATTTATGTACGCTCTCTTTCAAATGAACGATATGCCTCGTGCTCAGGAATTATTACAGAACCTCATTATGGGGAAAAAACAAGACATTAGAGATGCTAAGGAAGATAGGGATGAAAGCTGGTCAGAAGAAGATCGTAAAGAATATATAAAAGGCGAATTGAAGCACCTTAAAGAATTTGAAAATATGATGCAAAATGTTGCTTCCCTTGTTTTTCCCGAGCTTGACTTCACTCCTTCTTTTCAAACTGATTGTTACCTATTTGGATGTCCGCGCCATCCCCATCCTAAAATATAATAAATAGAAAAGGAGCCTCTAAGTAGAAAGCTCCTCTTTTCCTTATTCTTCTCTTTTCTTGCGGCGAAATGGCCACCAGTTTCCTTCAGAAAGCGTAACAGTTACTGCTGGGATAAGCAGTGGTAAAATGACAATTCCGTATAGAAGCAACCCAATAATAATGACTGTTGCAACTTGAACAAGC
This sequence comes from Priestia filamentosa, assembly GCF_900177535.1. NCBI lineage: Bacteria > Bacillati > Bacillota > Bacilli > Caryophanales > Bacillaceae > Priestia > Priestia filamentosa. The sequence goes on along the minus strand of NZ_FXAJ01000002.1, from coordinate 628,393 downwards.
GTAAGAACGCCTGATGGAATCATCGCTGCGAACGTTCCTGCTAGAATAATGGCTGCTGTAATAATGACAGATCCCATTTTACGCATTGATATTACCATTGCATCTGATATGCTTTCCTTTACTTCTTCTTGGAAACGATCAAGTAAGAAAATAGAATAGTCAATTCCTAATGCAATTAAAATAACAAAGCTAAAGAATGGAACAGCCCAGCTTATACCACTCTCTCCCATTACATTTACAAATAGAAACTCCGAAATCGAAATCGCTGTGTAGTATGTGACAAGCAGTGAAGCAATCATATATACAGGCATAATCATCGAACGGAATAAAACGGTAAGTACAACGAAAAGTCCAACCATCATAATAATCATGGTTCTTGAAAGATCTGTTGTGGAAATATCGCTCAAGTCTGCATTCGAACTTGAAATGCCGCCATACACAATTTCAGCATCTTCAAAAGGTGTATCAACAACAGCGCGATCTACCGCTTCTTCAATATCTTTTACCGTTGTGATCGCTTTTTCAGAATATGGATTTGAGTCTAACACAACGCTTAGTTTTAAACCTTTTCCATCATCAAATGAATATGTGTTAATTGATTGTTTGAAATCTTCATTTTGCATGGTTTCTTCTGGAATATAAATGCCTGTTTCACGAACAGTTTGACTGTTGCTCATATTTCCTAACGTGTCTTTTGCTTTTGTAAGACCATCGGAAATTTGTGTTAATCCATCATTGGCATCTTTCACACCTTGAGAAAGTTTGCTTAAGTTTTCACTTAGTGCTTTTGTTTGTTGCTGTGCTCCTTCAATTTGCGTGTTTGCTCCTTGTAGACCTTCTGCAATTGTGCCAAGTTGTCTATTAATCGCTGTAATTTGCGGAAGAGCTTCGTCAACGTTTCCTGTTAAAGCAAGTTTTTGACTTACAAGTTCAAGCTGTTTATTTGCTTGCGTTAAGCCATTCGCAGCTTGTGAAAGAGAACTTCCACTGTTTCCTGAGGAAGCGCTTGTTTCACTTGAAATTTGATTTAATCCGTTTTGGACCGTGGTTAACCCTTTTTTCACATCATTAAGACCATTAATTGTATCTCCAAGGCCATTTGAAACAATTCCTAGCTGTGAATCAACGTATAAATCTTTAATTCGCTCACCTGTTGGCTGTGTAATGGTCATAACTGAGTCAACATTATCTACTTTTTCAATCTCTTTGCTTAGATTTCCTAAGTATGGAATGCTTTTGGCTGTTGTTAAGTCTTTATCACCTTTGATGACGACTGTAACAGGAAATGCCTTTCCTTCTCCAATCGCTTCACTCATAGCATTTAATCCTTTAATGGATTTATAATCGCTGCTAATTTCTGCCGTTGAGTCAAATGAAATTTCCTCGTCATATGTGAGAATAAACGGTACGGTAACAATCGCTGTGATGACTAAGAATAAAAAGGGTCTTCTTACAGAATGCTTCCCTAAAAATCCCCATAGCTTGTTTTCACTATGTGAAATAACTTTTTTCGATGGCCAGAAAAGTTTTGGGCCAATCGTAACGAGGAACAATGGTAAAAGCGTAAATAACACAAGAAGTAAAATAGCAACTCCAACGGCTACACCAACAGCAGATTGGAAAATCGCAAATTTTGCAAATCCAATGGCTGCAAAACCAATTAAAACAGCAATCCCGCTAATAAATAATGTTCGTCCTGCTGTGCGGTAAGCAATTAATGTTGCTTCTACTTTATCATGTCCGTTCGCAAGCTCTTCACGGAAGCGAGTGAGAATTAGGATACAGTAGTCTGTACCAATTCCAAACAAGATGGCTACTAAGAATGTTTGTGTAAACGTAGAAATTGGGAAGTCAAAACTATGCACTAAAATGGCCAACAATGACTGACTAATTAAATACGTCACGCCAACAATTAAAATAGGAACAAATGGCGTCACAATTGAACGAAATACAACAAGAAGCAATCCTAAAATTAAGAAGACTGTAATGACTTCTGTTTTCTTCAGTCCATCTTCAGAACTGTGTGCAAAGTCTTGGTTAATGAGAGATGCTCCTGTTACATATGTTGTTAAACTTTTTGGAGTTTCTTTATAAATATCATCTGCAATTTTTTCAACTTCTTCATCAGATCCTTCAACAGTTGCGGGAATAAGTACGGTTTTTTCATCTTTTGACATCAGCTGTTCCCGTACTTCGTTGTCTTCTGTTAAAGGAGTTGTAATCGACTTCACCCCTTTAATATCTTTCATTTTGTCTATTAAGCTTTGAATATCTTTTTCATGCTTTTCATTCAATGCTTTATCTAGCGTAACAACAACGCTTATCGTGTTATTGTCTTCTCCTGCATCTTTTAAGATTTCAGCGGCTCGCTGAGAAACTGCATCATCTGGAAGCTGTGTTTGCCCTTTTTCGTTCGCAAGCTTTGTTAAGTTAGGAGCCGTTAGCATCAACACAGCTGTTAGGACAATCAATAAAGCAGCAATTACCCATTTAAACTTAATGATTAGTCTCATCTGTACTATCTCCTTTTGCAATCAATGTTTCTTTTACTGTTGTAAAAATATCGATAAATGTATCGATTTTTTCATCTTCTATGTTGCTTAATATGTCCTCAATAATAGCAAAAATCGCTTTATCCATTTCACTAATAAGTTTTTCACCTTGAGGAGTAATGCTTACTAATTTTGAGCGCTTATCGTCATTTGCCTCAGAATTTTCCCATTGAACTAAGCCTTTATTTAGCAATTTTTTCAATCGATTTGAAATCGCACTTTTATGTACGCATTGCACAAGAGCCAAGTTCCCTGGTGAAGAAGGACCTTTAAGTTTGAGCGTGTTTAGTAGCTCAAACTGCTGTTTAGAAACATGGTCAAACAAATTTTGGTCCATTTTTTTACTAATCACTTCAGAGCCTGTAAGCAAAACGTCTTCAAAAAGTTTAACCGCTTGGTATAAGTTTTTTTTAGCCAATTTCCCTTCCCCTTTCTCTATATAGTTTATAGGGTTAAACAATACTACGAAGTATAGTTTATAGGGTTAAACAATCTGTTGTCAATCCTAAATGTTCAATTGCAATCCCTTTAGTTATTTATCCCTTTTTTAATTATTAATAGTTGAGAACTTTTCATAGAAAGAGCTCTTAACTTTTTGTAGTCAGCTGTGTACAAATGAAGAAAGTGTGATCGGCTTTAATCAGGGAAACAAAAAAAGCATCTAATTATATTATTAGGTGCTCTTTTTGCTAGCTGGAGACAGTTCATATGACTGTTTGTCATTTGTGTATTTTTGTTTAACAAAGTAATAAACAATCTCGAACAGACCTCCAAGTTTAACATGTCTAGTTACTCGCTATTTATACAGCGTTCAAATATAGAGTGATGAGCTCTACTGCCCACTGTTGTTACGTTTATTAAGCTTTTATTATATCCTCTAATTTATTTTTACTTTTAAGCGACTAGGTAGTTTGATAAGTATAGCTATAATAAAAGATAGAATGCAAAGAATCCCTATGATAATAAATGTTGGTTTAAAGCCTCCTAAAAATGCTGCAATGAAAGAGCCCGCAAGTGCACCTAAACCAAAGCCTTGATAGACAATCCCATAGTTTTTACTATGGTTTTTCAAACCGAAAAAATCTCCTACAATAGCAGGAAATATAGTAATATTTCCACCAAAACAAAAAGCGATGGCTGCAACACAAGCGAAGAAAATTCCATAATTCAAATGAACAAAACTCAGCATAGTTACAGCTATAGCTGTAATTAAAAAAGTGGAGGCAATGACTTTCAAACGACTAACCTTATCAGATAGTGAACCAAGAATAAGACGGCCGACTGTATTAAAAATAGCAATCATAGCCACTGCATTAGCAGCCACAGCAACATTTAAATCAGCTAATTGAACACCTATGTCTTTAACAATGCTAATCAAATATAAACCACTCATACATGCTGTAAAGAACATAATGAAAAGTAGGTAAGCCTCTTTCGTTACTAACATTTCTTTAACTGTATAATCTCGTTTATCCTGTGTATTCTGTGGATTCTCTGTATTCTCTGTATTCATAGCGGTTTCCTCTATAATAGCTTCTCTTAGAAGGAAAGATCCTCCAACTACCATGACCATAACGATGATTCCCCAATAGAAGAAAGTTTGAGAAATACCTACATGATCAATAAAAGCTGTATTAATGTATTTAAAGATTAAGCTTCCTAATCCATATGCAGATACAGAAACTCCAGAAATGAGCCCTTTACGATTCGGAAACCATTTAATTAAGTTAGATAAAGAGGTAATATAGGCTGTTCCATCAGCAAAACCTACAACAATACCCGCCAGCAAATAAAGCATAAGGAGCGAAGAAACTTGTGAGGTAAGAATTAACCCTAACCCAAGAATAAAACCAGATAAGGCAATTAATTTACGAATTCCCCATTTTTCCTGTAGCCTTCCCGCAAATAAAGTAGCAAATGCTAAGGCGAAACTCGTGATAGAGAACGTTATAGCTACGGAACTAAGCTCCCAATCGAATTTATTAACTAATGGCTGGTTGAATAAACTCCATGTATAAATTGTCCCGAGACCCATTTGAACAATAATGGTTCCTAGAATAAGAAACGCAGGATGAATAGCCTTGCTTTTCATAATAACCTTCCTCCATCTTAATATTGGATCTTCCTAGTTATAGAAGTTTTATAGGATTTTTAGTATTAATAAAACGCCAACCTATAAGTCAAAGGTTATTGTATCCAAGATAAAGGGGAAGATACGCGGTCTTCTTTTTTATGAATAAAAACAAGCTGTATATACTATTGTAGATTTATTCATTCTACTCTTAGTTGATGAATTATACCTAGATTAAACCGATTTGTAAAAGTATAAAAAAAGCGTAAACCCATTGTCATTCAAGGGTTTACGCTAATAGCCAACAGAAATTGTATCGAGTATTCCTCGATTTATATGCCCGTCATTTCTTATATGATAGCGGGCATTTTGGATTTGATTCTTAAAAATATTTGAAGCAGAGTCTAAAGAATTCTTTTAATTCATAAGGAATATTCCCAGTTATTATTATATAAGGAATATCGTTCGCTACGATATGCACGGGCACCTGCTGGAAAATCTGTAATATTTGCTTCAAAAACGACTTCACCATTTTCACTTACTTCAAATATAGCACTATGAGTATCTTCGTCTAAGTAACCAAAGTTCACTAGACGGTTACCTGTTTGAGGCAAGAAACGCGTACTTCCCACAATATTGGTAAAGTGATCAGCACCTAGTTCTTCACCAAAACTCCAAATTTCTTTTGCTGTACGTTTCTTTTCGTTAATACGATATTGGACACCACGACTGTATTCCTTTGAAAGCGATTCGTTACCTCGTGTTACCACAACGTTATTATCATATACAAGAAGATCAATTGTATCTTCATTATTATCTTGATCTGGTAAAATTACCGGGGCGTGTTGACCTGCCGTATATTTGAAGCTATCACCTGTTCCAGCCACTAAATATTGTTTATAATCATCTGGCCAGCCTTCTTCATCTGCCATAATCCATATAATCCTACTTGTTTTATAATCAACTTTCATTATTAAATCTTGGTTGCGGCTAGAGATAATAATACTGTTGTCCGATTCATCAAAAACAACCGCATTTTGATGAAACCAATCAACTTTGCCATCATCACGTGTAGTTTCATCATATTCTTCATAAAATTCACTTGGTAATAGGTCCTTCAAATCGATTGTTTTGACGATTTCTCCAGTCTCACGGTCCAGTTCAATCATAATATCTTCAATGTAATTTGTATCTCCGTTTACTGTTAGCAATAAATTACCACTCGGTAGTTCAATCGCATCATGATGAACCATTGTCATTTCTTCCGATTTCCCTTCATTAATCGCATTATCGGAATTTAATTCGTAAATTTTATAGTACTTACCTAGATAATCCATTTCCACTAATTCATTATAAGTATCATCACTATTGTCTGCTTTCGTTAAGTATAAAATATGGCCATTTTCAAGCTCTTGGAATACATGACTGTTGTATCTTATATTATACCAACGTACATCTCCATATGTATCATATGCATATGGATACTTTGTACTTGGAACGAAGAAGGTAAGTGAACTATTCCCCAGCTCCATTTTTTCTGTATTAGCTTTTTCAACATTTATATTCCCAATATAGTTAGGTAATTTTTCTGTTTTCATACTGAGTGTTTTTTTCGTTACATTTCCATTCTCATTTTCAACGGTTACAGTGACCTTATTTGTTGTATTAGCGAGTAATCCTAATACAGGAATTTCATGTGTTGTTTTATACTCTTCATACGTATGTGTAATAGTTGTCTTTTTCGTACGACCAGGCACTTCAACAGTTACCTTTGAAGGTTCTTCTGTCTTGAATAATACAAGTGCTGTTAATGGTGAATTACCATAAGGATCTTGTATGACCAACATATTATCCTCCGTGTACTTCCCACTTTCTAATTCCTCTACATACGCTTGTTCTACTTCTTCTTGGTTTTCGATTTCATCTGTTAATAATTTTGTAACAACTCCTTCTGTTTTACTTGTAGATTCAGTTGTTTCAGTTGTATCTCCTCTAAATGAGGAACTTACAATAAAAGCGATTATTATAGTAGCGATTACTATAGTAAAGAAAGCCATAATAGCTTTAGAAAAATATTTGTTCATTTTTATACCTCCGACACTTTCTATAACAACTGTATATTTTGAATATGTCGGGAGTGTATCAGATCTAAAAGTTCGAATATTGCGAATAATCATTCTGATCTATTTACGAAGAAGAAAAAGACTCATCCATGGATAATTTAAAGATCAGCTCTCTTTTCTAGATACATTTACATTTGGAGCATTCTCTCATTCAAAAGAATGAGTTGTAATTTTAAAAAGAGAACTTCGTCTTAAGTTAAGACATCGTGCTAATATTGTAGCTATGTATGTCTTTCCATTCATGAGAAAGACGGGTATTAGAAGGAAACTCATAGCAACTTGTATTGAAAAAGCAAAATTCTTAGAAGAGATGGAACAGGTTTACTTAAGGGTGGTTACGACTAATATTGCTGCTAAAAACCTCTATTTATCACTCGGGCTTAAGAGTTTTTCTCAAGAAAAAAGAGATTTAAAATTAATACATATATAAATGAAGAGTATATGGTGTTATTCCTTAATAGTAATAAGAAGCCTTAAATTATGAATTTAAGGCTTCTTCCATCCCCGAACACAGGTTGTACCATCTTCGCTTTTTCCCATAACAGTGCAAAATATGGATCTCCACCTCAATCGACATTAAAGTCATAAATATCACCTGGCTTTGTTTTAAATTCAAAGGAAGTCACCCTTTGATAACTCTTTTTGAATTTAATAAGAAAAGATTACATCCTTTTCTATCAGTGTTTTTTCAAGTCTTTTCAACCTTTTAATTGATTCTTCTGATGACCGTTTACCAATCTCAATGACCAATGCCTCTATCAACGCGATAATAGGGACGATTGAAAATTGTTCTTTATTAATTTCTACTTTCAGTGTTACGGACGCATATGAAATAACTGGGCATGAGATATAGTCTGTTATTAATATAATTTTATTTCCTAGTTCATAAGCAAGCTTAACTGCCTCAATAATTCGATTAGTGTATGGTTCAAATGCAAAAACCACTAACACTTCCTCTTTTTCAAATTGTAAAATCCTATCATAAACTACTTCTGTATCGTGGCTTAATTGTCTTATTTTAGAATAGAATTCTCCAAGCAACTGTTCAAAATATAGGGCAGTGGCTTTGTAAGGTCGAGATCCCAAAATATTGATATGACTTGATTTTTCGATGAAATTAATTGCTATTTCAAAGTTTTCCATTAAATCCGCGTCTAATGATTTGTTTAATAAATTAACGGATTCTTTCCAAACTTGGATTACAGTTGGAGCTCGCCCCTCTTCTTTTGGAATTTCTGTAATGGACTTCTTCAATGCCCATCTTGAGTTGGAAGGAAACGATTCATCATAGATATCTTTGCGGAAGTCATTAAAATTCTCATATCCTAAGGAACTTATCGTACGCATCACAGTTGAAATTCCAACTTCAGCATTAGTGGCAAGCTCTTTAACTGTTATGAGCCCTATTGACTGAGTATTTTTTAGAATATAATCGCATAGTTGTCTTTGTTTTTTTGGTAAAGAATCTTTAATATCAACGATTTTATTAATTGTTGTTTTTGGATTATCTAAACTCATTTAAATCCCCTTTTCACCTTCAATTTGTAGATTATCCGTTAAATTTGATCCACCTTGAGTCTATTATATCTCATATTTAAGAGAATGACCCAATACAAAAAGGGAGCCTTTTGAATGGCGCCCTTTTATAAGGTCAATCTATTTTTAGAGGTTAAGATAGCCGGGACAAAGAATTTCCAAAATTCTCTCCACTATCATTAAGAATACCGAAATAATCTGGGTTTTTAATGAGGCTATGATAATCTAACGATTTTGGGGATACCTGTCTCTCCAATAGAATTAAAAAGGTATCATAAAGCCGCTATTCATTTAGCGCAATTTGCTTAATCTTTTTAGTTAGGATGGCTTATATCAATAGCTTTCTTAGCCTTAGATCGACCTTGTGTAACAAGAATTGCTGAATACAAAACCAATGCGATCCCTAGCACCTGCCATCCCCCCAACTGTTCCCCAAGAAAAAGGACTCCAGTTAATACGGCTATGATGGGCTCTATCGTTGCTAAAATGGAAGCCTTGCTAGCTTCTAAATGCTTTAATCCTGAAGTGTAAAATGCAAAGCCTGCAACCGTTGCTACTAATGCTAACAACAGTGCTGCCACCCAAACATCTGCAGATTGAAATTGATCAGTCTTTCTTATTATGTCACTTGTCAGTAACATAAAAATACTTGTATAAAAAAATGTATATGTGGTAATTGTCAATGCAGAATACCGCTTTGTGATAGGTTTACTGAAAATGCTATACAAAGCATAACAAAATCCAGATAGAATCCCCATCACCAATGTCTTCATAGGTATACTTCCTTGGCCAAATGGCAGTAGACCTACGACAAACGCACAACCTGTGACAGCAAGAACAAGTGCCCAGCCTTTACGAATGGTCAAGGGCTCTTTAAAAAAGAGGCGAGATAAAATTGTTACAAACAATGGACCTGTATATAAGAGTGTTACCGCAAGGGATAAACTCGATTGAGAAAAAACTTCAAAGTAAAAAAAGTTAAATAAGGCAATACTAAAGATTCCCGCTCCAGCGAAAAAAACATGATCTATTAACCTTGTACGTAACTGATCCCGATAAAATACAACCATAAGCAGAAATAGGATAACAAACGTAAAAATACCTCGAATGGCAACTACGTCCCAGGCTGTGAAGCCCCGAGCATACAATGGAGCAATAAATAAACCAATAAGTCCCCAACATGTTGCACCAGCTATTGTAATGATGTAAACTCTTAAATTCGACAGTTTTTCCATATCATTCACCTCAGATTCGGTTGTACACTAACTTCTCATATTAATATATTGATATCGCGTTGAATAATAAAGCTACTTAAGAGGTATATGTTGTTATAAGGACTGCATGTATCCAAGCTAATAAAATAATTATGAATGCAGAACCTAGCATTTCATTAGAGATTCTTTAAAAAGGCGTCTTAAAAACAGTTACAGATGCACGTGCTGTGGTGTAAAGAAGCATTGATGGGAGGTTTCTTCAATCACACTAAACAAAATCCAATATACGAGAACCTATGCTATGTGGAGAATATTCTACTAAGTAATTGTGTTATTCACTCTTTTCTTTTTTACATGAATGAAACTAATCTTATGGCTTATGGTTGCAACATAAACGCCGATAATAACCATTGACATGCCGACTATTTGTTGCCAAGTAATCACTGCACCATAAAAGAGCAAGGCAATCCATGTTGCATTGATAGGCACTAGGTTCATATACAAACTTGACTTACTAGCTCCGATTTGATGAATACCTTTATTCCAAAGGAGAAAGGCAACGACGGATGAACACACAATCAAGAACAGCATCTCAATCCAGGATTGCTCAGACATGTTAGGAACCTTTCCCCATCCCCCTTCGAAAAGAGACCAAATTGCAAAAAAAAATGAACCCAACAGCATCGTAATTGTTGTAGTAAAAAGAGGGGAAGATTCTTTCATAACAACTTTTCCAATTAGACCGTGAATCACCCAACATATCAAGCCTGCGACAAACAAAAGATCTCCTGCGTTAAACGTTAGTGAAACCAACGTCTCTAATGATCCTTTGATTATGACAAGAAAAACACCAATAAGAGATAATAATAGTCCAAACCCTAGACGCCCATTCCAAGTTTCATTTAAAAATAATACGGCTCCAAATGTTACAAAAACGGGTGTAGTTGCCATAATCAATGATCCGTTTATAGCAGAAGTGTAGCCTAGAGCGACAAAGAAAAAAGCGTTATATCCCAAAATACCAGTAAGAGCCATCATTAATAAGCCGAACCATTGTTTTTTTAAAACCTCTATCTTCCATTGAGATCTTATAGTTACTATTAGTAATAAAATCAAACCCGCAGGCCCAAATTGTAAAGTTGCTGCTGTAATAGGTGTAATTTCGGTAATCACATGTTTAGCGGCGCCAAATGCACCTCCCCAAAATAAAGGAACAAGTAACATTAAAAAATAGATCCCAACTTTTTGTTTGCTTTGTGATCCCATCTACAGACTCCTCCTCATTAATGATTTTGTATCTCTGATGAAAGAGTTAGAAACTATTGGCTATTTGTGTAGTAAAAGCCTCTTAAAAACCTTGTCTATTACATTTTTGTAGTGGGAACGGACACCTTGGCACCATATTTAACAAGCTTTTCAATTTCAAACCTAGAACTCCTGTATAGATAGAGCCACCTATATATAAATGGTTCCTCGATCTCTTCTCCCCGGTAAGGGTTTTCGTGCCGATTTGTTTTTCTCTTCCTTTTTCCCCATTTAGCATTACTTTATCTTGTTTGGAAAATTGCATATAATAGGAGAGAACTTCTTGTGCTAAATCCTATTATGTAAGAAATAGATAGAATGTTAGATGTTAAGTTTTTTACATAAAGGGAATGACACCAATCAGTCATTTCGCTACTGTCTGGGTCACACCCTCTCTAGAAATTCAATACATCAGTGGTGCCTGCCCTTTTCCCCTTCTATTCACCCTTTTCCTTACAAACGAATCCTTTTCTCTAAATCTTGTTTTTGCTGTTTCTCAAAAGTTCTTGCTTTCTAATTCATCGTTTTCTTCTGTATAAAGCTCTTATTCTGCGGATCACCACTACTTTTATTCATGGAACTAGCTTGCGATAAGCTCATATTCTTTGTTTCTGGAGCCATGAATAGAGCAACTAAAAATCCTATGAAATACATTGCACCACAAGCATAAAACGTAGCTGATACTCCATAATTTGCTAAAAACGCAGGAAAGAAAAGTGTGCCAATGGCAGAAGTAATACGAGTTATCCCTGTAGAAAAGCCCATGGCCGTTCCTCGAATATGCGTTGGGAAAAGTTCGTTTGGATAAATCCACTGATGTATTCCCATTCCCGTATTAAGCGTTCCATAAATGATAAAGAGAACGACGATCCAAATGAATGACATATTCGCTCCAGAGGCTGACCCTAATCCCAATGTAATTAAAGAGAGCGAACATATTAAAAATGGCCAAATAAGCGTTGGTCTTCTCCCGTATCGTTCAACCAAATAAAGAAAAGGAAACAAGCCAACAAGATAGACGATATTAATGATCGCGGATCCTAAGTATTCTTTTGTGCCATTGGCAAAACCAAACTGACCAAGGATCTCAGGGATATAGGTGCCTATAGCAAAAGTCGGTACGACTTGAAGCGACCAAAAGACAGCTACAAACATAGTCCATTTTCCATTTCCATTTCGAAAGATATCAAGAAAGGTTGTTTTCACCTTGATCTCTGGTTCTTTCGACATCACCACATTCTTCCCGTATATTTTGTGAACAATCGCGTTTGCTTCTTCTTCTCTTCCTTTGTTAGCTAGCCAGCGAGGAGATTCTGGCATTCTTAAACGCGCAAAGAACATAATTACGGCTGGAACCGCACTGCTTAAAAGCATCCATCTCCAACTTGTATCACCGAAAACTAACATAAAGTAACCAACCAAGTAGGAACTGGCGTAGCCGACATACCAGAGTCCATTAAGTCCGCCAAGTAAGGAGCCACGATTCTTTTGTGGCGAAAATTCCGTCATTAAAGCTCCTGCAATGGGGAAATCTGCCCCTATCATGACACCTAAAATAAACCGTAAAATGACCAACTGCATAGGATCGTTAGTAAAAAATTGAAGGGTTGACACAATAGCTATGATAAGCATATTAATGATAAATATCTTCTTCCGACCCATGAGATCTGTCAGATAGCCTCCCAGCATTCCACCAACAAACATCCCCGCAAGAGTTGCCATTCCAATCAAACCAGTAACAGTTAAAGACATATCAATTTGGCGCTGCATGACAGAAAGTGCTACCGCAATAATTCCAATAATATATCCATCAAGGAATGCACTTCCACCGCTATAGGCAAACATTTTGAAATGAAATCTACTTAAAGGCATTTCTTCCATAGTGCGGACTTTATTCATATTTTCCCTCCCGTGATTGAAATAAATTTTTATTTCATGTCCTCCGTTCTTAATAGTGAAATATAGAAAACGATGCATCTAAATACACTGTCTATCTTTTCAAAACCTAATAGTATGACGTATTTACTTTCAAAAGTTTTACTAATATATTTCTGAAGTAACGATATTGAATGGGTCGAATGGTACACTATAGCGCTTTAAAATAGAACTGAATGAATCTAGATGTTGATCTAGGAATTGCAGAGTTATTTTGTGTAGAAACTATTCCTAAAATGATTTGCCTACTTCACCAAATGAGAAGATTGAATAAATGAATCATCATCTTCGGTGAAGTAAGCGTTTGCATTTTCGCGATTGAATGCCTATTTGTCACTTTCGCCCTGTATTATATCCTTCAAAACTGGAGATAAGATGTGAATTAAATACAGTAAACCTATATTTAAAATAGATGGTTCATTTTTCGTTTTCTATCCCTTACATTTTTTGAGAATTCCCTCATAAAAGGAGATCATTTTTTGTAAATGATGGGGTTTAATGAGGGCTATTCAATTGGTATAAGTCTTAGTATAATTTCAAAATGAGTTTAACGGATTCTCCAACAAAATTATGATCATTAATTAGAAGCTACCGTTTTGAATTCCTTCTCTTTTTGAGATTCATGAAGCCCGAATTCCAGTAAGCTATTAATATTTTGGGCTGCCGTGAACCCGGTTTGAATCGCCGTTTCCGTATAATAGGAACCTAAATAATCACCTGCTAAGAAAAATCGACCCGCAGATTTTGTTAAAATGGGCTGCAGTTCTGCACGGCCTGGGAAAATATACGCTGATCCGAATGGGAATTTCATGACTTGGGCCTCCACTACATGATCACTAAAACCAGGAAATATTTCATTTAAATCTTTCAATTTCAATTGAATAATTTCCTCATCCGATTTATCAATGAGCCGACGCCCGCTTTCTCCAGGTGAAAATGTCATAAAACTACTTCCTGGTTTCCTCTCATTTTCCCAAGAACGGACTAGATTCGATTGATGAAGAATAATGTCAAATGACCTTTTAGGCGTCGCAAAAGAATAGACATCATCCCAAACTTGTGGTCCTGTTTCATTGGTTAAAAAGGCTGCACTAACATGTGGACCATATTTAATCTTACCAAGAGCGTCTGCGATTTCTGGGTCAATGTTTCTCGCTATTTTTTTTGTAATGGTGGCAGGCGTCGCGAGCACTGCATAACGTGCTTCCACCACATGCTTCACGCCATTTTGCATATAGTGTACGACAACACGGTCTTCTTTCTGAAGAACTTCTAAAACGTTTGCATTTAATTGAACACGTTCACCTAATGTTGAAGCAATCGTGTTCGTAAGCGTTGAGGGTCCTCCAACAATGTTATTCCCTAACCCATCATCTTTGTTCCATACCGTGTGGAAATATCCTACACCTGATCCGGCTGTCATGGTCTCCGGACTGCCGGTCGAACGGCTAACTGTAGGTCTAAAAATGGCATCTGCATCTGGTGGTAATTGACCCGTAAATTCGGCAAACGTTCGGTCAGCCATAAATTCTAAAATTCGTTGTTGTCGAACTCTATAATCCTCTCCCGGACGTTTTTTGGCCATTTTGCCATACTTGATCACAGCTGCACGCACTTTAGCACCGGCACGTATCATAGCAAATCTAGCTTTCCATGACATCGGGGCCCTAAATGGATACAGTTCAACCGGACCATCTTTAAGTAGCTTCCCATTCAAAGACATGGCAGCTAAAATTCCAGGTACAGGTGCTGCAGTTACTCCTACAGAGTTAAATAATTCATCTGTAGCTGAACCAGGTCCAGCATATAGGTGCCCCCCCCAATTTAACCAATAATTTCCTCGACGTTCAGATCGTACACGCCCACCAATACGATCATCGGATTCTAAAAGTAAAATATCATGGTGTTTAAGGCGCCAGGCAGCAGACAAACCTGCCAGTCCACCGCCTATTACAATTACATCTTTCATTGGGTTTCCTCCTATTCTTTGTGTATTTATAATTTCTCTATTTTGTTTAATATAGTTTTACCCTCAGTTCCCCTCATTCTTTTAATGTTGTTTTACCTTTAGTTCCCCTAATTCATTTAAAATGGTTTCAATCTTTGATTTGAACTCTTTAGAAGCAGGTACGAGTGGTAATCGACTTGGTCCTCCTGATAATCCCAGTACTTCCAAGCCTGCCTTTACTGTGCCCGGAATCGTTTCTTCTTCAATCGCATTATATAAATCTAGCAGTTCTTGATTTAATTTCGTTGCTTCTTTTACGTTGTTTTCATTTACAACCAAATCATATAGTTTGGCTATTTTTTTCGGAGCCAAGTTGTGGACGACTCCCACAGCGCCATGTCCCCCTAATGCTAAGGTAGGTAAGATTAAATGTTCAAATCCAGTCAGGACCGCGAAATTTGGATTGTTTTTTGTTAAGGCAATCAGTTTAGACGTATGCGCTCCATCCGCCGTATTTTTAATCCCCACAATTCCCTCTATTTGACTGATTTCATGAATTAATTCCGGATCAAGTTCAATGCCTGTAGCATCTGGATAATGATAGATGACAATGCCAATACTAGCGTTTTCTGCTACGGCCTTGTAGTGATCAATAATGCCTTGTCTACTTGTTGGCATATAATAAGGATTAATGACTAAGGCACAATCTGCCCCAACTTCAGCTGCGTATTTAGTCAGTTCAATGGTATCTTCTGTTCGATGACATCCTGTACCCGCCATAACAGGTACTCTACCCTTTGATGTTTCACATACAAATTTGATGACTTCTCTTCGTTCTTCCATGCTCATGAGTGAGTATTCTCCCGTACTTCCCCCCACTAAAAGACAATTCATTCCTCCACCTATCAAATGTTCGATAATTTGTTCAAGCCCCTTATAGTCAATACTGTTATCTTCTTTCATAGGTGTAGGTAAAGCTGGAATCATTCCAAACGGTTTATACATAGTAAGCCCTCCAGTAAAAGTTAGTTAAATATAAAATGAATAAAAACTGAATATTGAGAAATCTTTAATTAAAATAGATATTATTAAAAAATTGAATTTGATTTTCTGATAAGTGTAGATTCCCTAGATTTACGTGATTTTAAAGTTTTCTAACCTGTATTTATTTAATCTTTACATATACACTTTTTACTTCTGTGTAGTTTTCCAGGCCATACTCTCCACCCATTTCACGTCCAATACCAGATTGTTTGTATCCACCAAATGGCATGGTCTCCCACTCAAGACCAACGTCGTTAATCCAAACGGTTCCTGCTTCTAGTTTACGAGAAATATAATGACCTTTTTTGATACTTTCTGTCCAAACGCTAGCTGCCAAACCGTAATCGCTATCATTTGCTCTTTTAATCACTTCTTCAACCGTATCAAAAACGAAAACTGACATGACGGGTCCAAAGATTTCTTCACGTGCAATTGTCATGTCGTCTGTTACATCTGCAAAAATGGCTGGTTCAACAAAATAGCCCGTATCATAGGTTTTTTCGCCTCCCGCAACAAGACGTGCACCTTCTCTTTTTCCTTGCTCGATGTAGCCAAGAACGGTTTGTTTTTGTTTTGCTGAGACAAGTGGCCCCATATCTGTCTCCGGATCCATTCCTGGGCCTAGTTTCAACGTGTTCATGCGTTCTGCCAATGCTTTTACTACATAATCATAGTGTTTGCGATGAACATAGACTCGTGTGCAAGCACTGCAGTTTTGTCCATGATTGTACATTGTTCCGTTAAATGCCCCTTCAATCGCTTCTTCTAGGTTAGCATCCTCTAGAATTATGCTAGGTGATTTACCCCCTAGTTCGAGCGTGATTCCTTTGATTTGATCTGCAGCTTTCTTCATGACTTCTTTTCCTACAGCAGTTGATCCAGTAAAGGACACTTTTTTCACTAAATTATGGGTAACAATTGCATCCCCGGCAACACGTCCAGAGCCAGGAGTGATGTTAACTACACCGTCTGGAAAACCAGCTTCTTTGAACAGTTTTGCTATATAAAGTAGAGAAAGCGGTGTTTCACTTGCAGGTTTGATCACAACTGTGCATCCAACAGCTAAAGCAGAGCCGAGCTTCCAAGCAGCCATCAAAAGAGGGAAATTCCATGGAATAATCTGCCCTACAACTCCCACAGGTTCGTGCGTAGTGTAATTGACATACTCTGGTGATACTTGTGTCGTTTTCCCTTGGATTTTTGTGGAAAAACCCGCATAATATCTAAAGTGTTGGATGGATCCATCAACATCATCTGTTAAGGCAACTTTATATGGCTTACCGTTATCAAGAGCCTCGAGTTGCGCAAGCTCTTCACGGTTTTCTTCCAAAAGATCTGCAAACTTATAAATAAGATGTGAGCGTGTAGCCGCTTCCATTTCTGCCCACGCGCCTTCATCGAATGCTTTTTTTGCAGCTTGAACAGCAATATCAATATCTTCAGTTTGTGCTTCGCTAACTTGCGCAATGACCTCTTCATTAGCAGGATTAACAACATCGAATGTTTCCCCATTAACTGCTTGTACGTATTTCCCATCAATATAAAGACCTATAGGTTCTTCTAAGAATTCTTTTACTTTTGGTTTTAATTTGTAATCAGTTGCTCTCATCATGTCTACCTCTCCTTGTTTAATGTTTATCTTCTTCTTTTTGGAACAATAAATAATTAAATTTTTAGAATTATTTATTAATTATAATATAACAGCAATTTGACGTGTTGTAAATCATTTTTTGAAAAAGGGAATATAAAAGTTCATTTTTTATTCAAAAAACCTTTCTGAACGCCTATTGCGTACAAATAAAAAGTTATTTAATTCTTTTCTTCATCAAAGCAAAAAGCACCTAATCCGAAGAAAGGTGCTTATTTAAAGAAACCTGGCTATAAAACAATCTGTAACAATGACAAACATACTAATACTATCAATCTAAAAAAGGGATGAGGTTCAGTATGAAGAATCAACATTTATTCAAGTAGAAACATTAGCAGCCTGAAATCATTTTATTAACAGAAAAGCGGTATCTATAATACAACCTAAGTTTTCGGGACTTGTCGAAATGAGGGAGAGAGGCGATTATCCATTGCTCATACTACAGATATATCAATATAGGGTTGAATTAGAGAGGAATCATCTTAAATTAACAAATGATTAGTTTGTAAAAGTATAGTTGCAGGAAGAGAAAAGGAACAAATTTCTTGTCAATCAACGGATTTGTGCTTTTTTTAGAGGGTTACATTCTCCTTTTACACTTTACTTATCTAATCAAAGAGTTCATGTCCCCTTACTATCTAAACATCAAAAAATTCTCTGGTTTGCATTAAGGGCTTTAAAAATTGCCTCCTATATGCCATGTTCTTGAAATCGTTGTGATATTCCCCCACTGTATAAACGTGTTTATATCCGAGTAAATTAAAGATGTCTTACTCTTTAGGATACATTTACACTTTGCTTTTAATTAAATTTGGATAACTATTAAGAAAGATTCACGACATTCTAAGTCAAAGGATATTGAAGATAAAATACTTTTTAGGAGGATAAAAATGAATACTCATATTAAAACTGAATTATCATTATTCAGTGAGCTTTTATTGTCTTTACTGTTAACCCTTTGTTTAGGTATTTATTGTTTAAAAACCTTTGATCCGTTCCCGTGGCTTTCCTTTATCGGAGTTCTAATTGGAATTGCCCTTATTGTTACTTGCTGGGAAGAGAAAGAAAACCAATGGATTTTTTTAGTTAGCGGCTTATTAGTTAACACCATTGTTTGGTCTATCTTTTTTAATTGGTCTTCTCTTTTCTAACTATATTCATTCGTAAAATATAAAGCAGCTTGCGTCACATTTATTAGGCACAGGCTACTTTGTATTTTATTTAAATCATAAAAATATTTTTATTTATTGCCCTATCGTTCCATGCATGTAGGATTATCCCTCTTTTTGTGACAACCATTCAGCCACAATTTTAGCCTCTTCTGCAGAAATAACCCCCGCTGGCATAGCGCCTTTACCATTATTAATGATATCTTCTATTTCATTTTGCTGATATTTTAAACCTACTCTATTTAAAGGCGGTCCAGACCCGCCTTGTAAGTTATCTCCATGGCAAGATATACAATTTTGACTTACAATTTCTTCTGGATTGCCGACAGTTGTTGCTTCCCCGTCCTCATTTTGTAAATTATGAGATCCTTTATAAAAAAACAGTAAAAATAATAAACATCCTATGAGAACAATATTGATTCCAGAAGTAATCAATATTTTTTTCATATTATAACCTCCGAATCAAAATTTTCTATGATAACTTAATTATGATAGGCAATAAAGGTGAAAAACTATTTTCTAATTTAATAACATGAGCACCTGTTTCGTTCATATTTTATTATTTACATCCAAAGCAATTATTATCTCTATTATCTATCTAAAAACTCACAGTAAATAAAGAACCATTAAGCCGAAAGTTAATGGTTCCTTGCCCTTTGGCGCTTCTTTTTTCTTTATGTTATGCAAGCTTATTTTTGAGGTTAGCTTTCACAAGTTGCCCACCTTTTTCTAAGTATTTTTGTATGCCTTCAGCAGCTCGATATGCCAATGCACCTACTGTTCCTGTAGGGTTATAGCCACCGTTATGTGGAAAAGCAGACGCACCAATGACAAAAACATTCTCTGCATCCCACATTTGGAGGTAATTATTGAGTGCAGATGTTTCTGGATTGTCTCCCAAGATAACTCCACCAGTGATATGGTCATTCCATCCTGGTACGATATCAAAGTGCTCACTTATTTCCCCTTTCTCGACTAATTCCGCACCCATTTCTTCTATAATTTCTGCAATTCTGTCGGTAAGAAAATGAAAAATTTTAGCATCGTGTTCAGTGAAATCATAGGTCAATCGAGTCAATGGGAGTCCATATGCGTCTTTATAGGTTGGATCCAAACTAATATAATTATTGCGATGTGGCAAAGAAGTTCCCTGAGCCCAAGCAGCAATAGAACGATTATAGTACTTGATGGATTGTTGTTTAAATTCTTTCCCCCACACTTTAGTTCCTTTAGGAACCGCATTTTCTAAAATTGGCCGTTTACCTAATTGTTTAATTGAAATGGACCCACCATGAATGAAATCTAGATCAGTGTGATCAAAGAAATCGCCGTTATAGTCATCCACTGTTACACCGAGAGCTCCTGCCCCCATAGAAGCATTATATTTATCCTTAAAGAAACCTGTCGCTTTTGCGGTGATATGGTAACAGTAGTTTTTACCGATCACACCATCACCGGTTTTTGGATCATATGGGCGTCCGAGTTCAGACAGCAGCAATAACTTGGAATTGTTCATTGTATAACTTGTCAACACAACTACATCTGCAGCCTGTTCAAATTCTTCTCCTGTTTGAACATCTACATAGCGTACTCCAGCAGCCTTTTTTCCATCATGAATAATACCCGTTACGTTGGAGTATGGGCGTAAATCAAAATTACCAGTTTTCTCCGCTGTCGGAATGACCGTCACAACCGGAGTAGATTTTGCTCCGTATTCACAACCGAATTTTTCACAGAATCCACAATATTGACACTGATTTAGCGTTTGCCCATCCGGATTTGTATATGTTTGTGAAAGATTACCTGATGGAAGACGGAACGGATGGAGTCCAAGGTTTTTAGCGGACTTTGTAAAAAGCTCCAGCATCGGTGTAGTTTTCATTGGTGGATTAGGATATGGATTCTTTCTTGGTGGTCCAAGAGGGCTCTCTTCCCCGCTTGTGCCAGCTGTTTTTTCAAATTTATCATAATAAGGTTCTAATTCGTCGTATGTAATGCCCCAATCCTGAATGGTATACTCATTAGGAATTTTATTTTTTCCATATTTTTTTCAGTCATTGTCTTCAGCTCGAAATCATATGGAAGAAAACGCCACGTGTCCCCATTCCAATGGGTACTCGCTCCTCCTACTCCAGTTCCAAGCAGAAACGCTCCAAGCTGTCTCATCGGTAATGCCTGCTCATCTGGGTTATTTCTGAAAGTAATGGTCTCTTTCGACAAATCTTGCATTAATTCATAACGAACAGCATATCGATACTCATCATGCACCATTTGGTAATCTTCAGTTGTTTTATATTTTCCTCGTTCAAGGCCAACGACTTTTAAGCCTTGTTTTGCCAGTTCCGCAGAAATAATGCCCCCTGCCCAACCGATACCTACTACTACAACATCAACCTTGTCCAATTTTGTAACCATAGACTTTCTCCTTTACATATGATCATTTAATGCGATTGGTCCTTTTTTTATAAAGTTTTCTTCTTCGATTTCATTCAAATAGCTCATTTGGGCGCCCGGAAATTCTTTCATATTCCACCCTTCCATGTCGGCATTTCCGCCATACAGAGGATCGGCATAAGCACCGGAAAAAGTGGCAGATATTAACGTATTAAAGAAAAATGAAGCCTTTACGCCTTTTATCTCCACCTTATCTTCTTCAAACTTAGTCAACAATTCATCTTGCTGTTCATCCTCCAGATCGACAAAGGAAGCATTATAATCATTTTTACTGACCTCTTCAATTTTACGAAGCCCCTTTAAGAAAAGATCACGTCGTTTGAGTGGTGATTGGTAACCTTGAAATTCACTTCCTAAGAAAAAAGGTCCTTTCATATATTCTCTATCATTATGTCCATATCCACTTGCCAACTCATGATCAATAAAATAAGGAACGCCTAATTGAATAGCTCCTGGTCCATTTTCATCTTCAGGAAAAATGCGTTCAGTGGCAGCGCTTAGCGTATCAAAATCTTCACGACGGGTGAAAAATTTTAAAGCTCTGTTGTAATTTTTCTTTTCGCTCGTTGGAGGAGGAGGTGACTGTTGGTTATTCCCCTGGACACTAGTGCCTATAAAGGTTCCTAATAGGGTACCTCCCACTACTAAACCAGATTTTTTTATAAAGCGTCTGCGTGAGTGATTTACGGTATCTTTTTCATTAGTCATGTAATTCCCTCCATTTTTATATTTATTAATAAAGTATCGGTATCTCTAGGTAAATTAATACAACTATTACAATTTTTCGAATGAATTAATGTAGTAGAGGAGTTTATGTTGATATGGAGAGGCGTAAAGGGTAAGAGTGAATACGTTATTACTTCTTTTACCACCACCCTTTATTTTTAATGGACTCCTAAAATGATGACCTTGTTAAAAAACCATGCTCATTTTTAAGACTTTAATATAGTGTAGATTATAAAAAAAGAAACTCTGAATCAGAGTTTCTTTTTTTAAGGTGCTATTAAGGCATTTTATTAATTCTCTCTCTTATTTTCATCTTTCAAATCTTCTAGATCTCCTACTGGATCTTCTGGATCTGGAACTGCATCTTCTTCTGCATTATCGTCCTCATCAACTCCAGAGGGCATTTCGTTTTCTTTATCACCATTAATATTATCCACATCTTCCGTTGTATCATCTATATGGTCATTCATCTTATCAATATTATCCGCATTTTCATTTTCATCTACCTGATTTTGATCGTCTTGAGGATCAGGATCTTGATTCGCATTACAACCCACTACCATCAAAGCGAATAAAAATATACTTGTCATGATAAGATACCGTTTTTTATTCATAGTCATCCCCCTTTCTTGATTTATGTCATCTTTAATTCTTTACGATTCCCTATGTAATAAGAAACATGTATTACTAGATTAAAGTACTTAGAAAAAGCCTATACTTTGGTCATTCATTCATAAAATATGTGGATAGAATTTTTGGTCTTTTTGAATTACGTATAAAAAATGAACAGCTTTGGGAATATATGAAAAGAATTATAAATAAATGGCGTCCTTATGACTGTCAATCCTGAGAAAAGTGCTAGATGTTGCTACTTTTTAAGGTTGCCAAAAACTTTAAAAAGAAATTCTCTAGAGCTTATGTGCAGAAGAATATTTTTGAATGGAGGATTTAAGTGATGTTTCAAAATATCGGTATTCCAGGCTTGATTCTAATTCTTATTATTGCCCTTGTGATTTTTGGACCTTCTAAATTACCTGAGATCGGGCGAGCTTTTGGTCGGACTTTGACCGAATTTAAGAGTGCAACTAAGGGGTTAGTTTATGAGGATGATAAAGAGGAAGAGAAAAAACCTCAATTAACGGCTGTTGAAAAGCCGCAAGAGAAATCGGTAATTAAATAAAGAATATATAGACGGGGTGACTCGTCTATTTCTATTTTATCTCATACTTATATGATAGCAGGAGGCAACTGACATGGAAAACGACCATGGAGAACTTATTGGACATTTGAATGAACTTCGTCAAAGAATTATTAAAATCTTGTTTACCTTTATCATTTTCCTTGTTGCTGCATTTATTTTTGTAGAAGATATGTATAATTGGTTAGTTAGAGATCTTGATGGGAAATTAGCTATCTTGGGCCCAGGTGATATTTTATGGGTATATATGATTATCTCGACTATATGTGCCATAGCTTTTACTATTCCTGTAGCTGCATACCAGGCATGGCGATTCGTAAAGCCGGCTCTGACAAGAGAAGAGAGTATGGTGACTTTAAGCTTTATCCCAGGGATATTTGTTTTATTTATTATGGGGATATCTTTTGGATATTTTGTACTGTTTCCGACCGTATTAGGATTTTTAACAAACTTGTCCGTTGGGCAGTTCGAAACAATGTTTACGGCAGAGGAATATTTTCGTTTCATGCTTCATTTGAGTTTACCCTTTGGCTTCTTATTCGAGATGCCTTTGGTCGTAATGTTTTTAACGAGACTTGGAATTCTTAATCCAATGAGATTAGCTAAAGCAAGGAAACTCTCCTATTTTGCCCTCATTGTTGTGTCAGTTTTAATCACTCCGCCTGATTTTATCTCGGACATTCTAGTGATTGTTCCTTTGTTGCTTCTGTATGAATTGAGTATCACTATTTCCAAGTTTGTTTATAAAAAGCGAATTGAAAGCGATGTTTCGATATAATCCGAACAACTATGACTATGATAGACGATGGACTTATTGCCTTATTTAAAATGCACAAGCTCGAACAAATGAATTATAGAAACCTAAGAAAAACCAGACCTAAACCGCTCGGTCCTTTTAAGTATTATGCTTATTTTTGAATGGGTATAAAAGATCGTAAGGAACCCCTACCTTTATTAGAAGGAGGGGTTTTTACTAAATTAGTGATGATGTTGATGTCCATTCTCTTGTTTAGGAGCGCCATCTTGTAGAAGTTCTAATTCACTCTTAGATAATTCCCCTACAATAAACTGTTTCTTCGGCATAATAGGATCTCCGCCTTTACTAGCATGTACTTGTACATAATATAACCCATCTTGCTTTAGCTTTTTCGTTAAACGATAAGTGCCCCTTTTCTCTTTCTCAGCTTGTTCCATTGGAAATTTTACTGAGCCATCTTGTTTCCATATCTCAAAATGGACATAATCTGGATTCTCCACTTTTTTCCCCTCTTGAGTTAGATTGACTCTAAAGGTTGTCTCTGTATTCGTTGATAGCGACTTTGGTAGAATAATCTCAGCTTGAAGAGGATGTTCCATCTTATATTGTTTCGCTGCATCTGGTTTAGTCGAGCAAGCCGAAAGCAAGAGGCTGAAAAGAAAAAAGAATCCTATATACATATATCGTTTCTTTTTCAAGGATTAAAACCTCCTTTATATTGGAATTAAGCATTCATAAACTTCTTAACAGCGGGAATTTTTTTGATAATAAGCCAATCCAACAACCATACAAAGATAAGAGATAGCCCTACCAAAGGAAATACAATGCCTAATCCAATTAAAACAACGAGAAAAACCTTCATCGTTCTGATACTAGGAGCTTTAGGCGCACCCAGCTCTTTTTTCGGTTTACGTTTCAACCACAAATAAAAACCACTAACGGCAATGAAAATGATACCTAAACAAATGGCAAGACTAACAAGTTGGTTAAGGAAACCAAATTGAGTTCCTTTGTGTAATGTAATTCCTAATGCCACTAGTTTTCCAATAAATCCGTAATAATCATAACGATAATCAGCTAGCACAGCACCTGAGTATTGATCAATATGAATGGTCGCTTCATCTTGTGCTTTAGGCGGAAAAGCTGATAGCGTATATACACCTTCTTTATCATTTGGAATACTAATGGTATAGCTAGGATGCATTCCTTCACGATTAGCAATATCAACTACATTGTCAATGGAAAGAGGTACTAATCCCTGAATATTGGATTTCGGAACCTCTAAGGTTTCAGCTGCCCATGGTACCTCTACAATATCTTTTGTTTGAACAGCAGAAGTTGGGGTACTTCCTGTCCAGATAGAAGGAGGGTATCCTGATCCTGAATTTGTAGCGATCGATTGGAAATTAGTGCCCCAAAACCCTGACCAAGGAAGACCAGTGAAAATCAAGAATAACATACCAGCTGTAATCCAAAATGCAGGAACAGCATGTAGGTCTCTTCTTAAAATCTTGCTTCCTTTCTTAAATCGGGGGAACAATACTCCACCCATCCCTTTTTTCCTTTTTGGGAACCATAAAAATAGCCCAGTTACAATAAGAACAATGGCCCAGCAGGCTGCCAATTCTACAATTCGATCTCCCAGCGTCCCAGCCATTAATTCTCCATGGATTTCTTCAATTTTATCCATAATCCGATCTTCATCTTTCAACGTTCCCATAGATTCACCTGTATAAGGATTAATAAAAACAGTAAGAGCTTCATCATGGGAAATGATGCCCACTTCACTTGATCGATCGTCTGTTTCTCCTGGACGATAAGAAGTGACTAAGGCGTTAGGGTACAGTTTTTTGACCTCCTCTATTTGCTGTGAGCCAAGCTCTTTTTCTCCTTGGGGATTGACTTCATAGTACTCCTGGTAAAGAACTTGTTCAATTTGAGGCTTAAATAAATAAACGGAACCTGTCACAGCTAAAATGACAAGGAAAGGTGCAAATAAAATTCCTGCATAGAAATGCCATCTCCATACAGTACGATATAAGGGGTTTCCTAGCTTTTGCTTCTTCGTATTTTTTTGAGCAGAAACCTGATTCTCTTCCCTTGAAGTTTCCATTTCTTTTCCCTCCTTACTAGTCTAGAACATCAAAATATTCAATAATACTATTCTGTGATAATAGCTTGTTTGAATGTTGGGATATAAGCTCCTTCCTCTATGTTAAGTAGTTCTATTAAGAATATGTACTCCCCATACCTTTATCATTATACGCAGGGTAAATAGATGAAGAATGACTCTAAAGAGTGATTTGTGAAGGAGGATATAGAGGATTCATAGAACGAAAGTGAAAATCAATTGAGATCTGTATTTCATTAATCAAAAAAGCCTGGAAGGCAATATCCAAGCTTTTTACTGTCTATCATTCTTGTTATGCCAACAACCAATCAACTATAAAGAAGACCGCCTTGTACACTAATAGATACAAGGCGGTCTTTATAGATTTTACTATTTATTAAAGAAGGCTAAATCCTTTTCCTATAAGTTTATATATCATTTAAATAGATTAATAACATCATATCATAGCATCTCTAACCTAGAGATGATTAGCAAGAAGAAGTTTTTGTTTATATCTTCCTATAGTTTTCCTAACTTGTGCTAACTTCTTTACTCATTAGTTTTTTATGTCCATATAACCAGTCTATCATTTCAAATTCTTTTGCCTCTTTCTTTTTTAAAAGTGTATCGCGTAGTAAGATAGAGACAGGATTTTCTGCATGGATAATTTCTCCCCATGTCCGAGCACTTTTTTGTACCTTCGCAGTACGTGGAAGCCGTTCTTCTTGGTAATCTAAGAAAGCTTGTTGAAAATTTTCACCATGAACGTGCAGCATATCAGCTAAATAAGAGGCATCTTCTAATGCTTGACATCCACCCTGTGCTAAGTATTGAAGCATTGGATGTGCAGCATCTCCAAGAAGTGTGAAGTTCCCTTTTGTCCAATTATCAATTGGTAAGCGATCATACATAGGCCAGCGAATTTGACGGTGAATGAAGGTAAGCGCATTCTCAACAAGTGGATGACATCCTTCAAATACTCTATCCATTTCTTCTGGTGTTCCCCATTCATCTGAATCTGGCTTGTAATTTTGACTTTTGAATACAACGACTTGATTATACAATTCACCTTTACGAACAGGATACTGCACAAGGTGAAGATTAGGACCAATCCACATAATTACATCATCCATATTCGCATCATTGCTAATCTCTTCAATTGGAACCGTACCGCGGTATGCTACATAATGAGAGCAAATTGCCTCGTCATCATAGATGTACTTACGAGTTTTTGACCAAAGACCATCTGCACCAATGACGGCTTTTCCGATGAATTGTTCCCCTCTTTGGTTAGTAACTGTAACGCCTCTCTCATTTTCCTCTACCTTGTCAATAATTTGATCATTGATAAGGCTAATCAATGGATTTTTCTCAGCTGCTTCTACTAAAATGCGATGTAAATCTGAACGATGTAAGACAATATAAGGAAAGCCATACTTCTCTTTAAACTCACTACCTAAATCTAATGCCGCCAATTCCTTTGCAGTATATACATCTTTTAAAACAAGTCTCTTTGGAAATACAGCAACTTTGGTAATTTCATCAGCTAAACCAAATCGATCTAAAACCGCCATTGCGTTTGGCCCCATTTGGATACCCGCTCCAATTTCCCCAAATTGAGGAGCTTGTTCTAAAATTTTTGTTTTATGACCAGCTTCAGCAGATGCAAGAGCTGCTGCTACCCCTCCAATTCCGCCACCAATGATAATTACTTTCTGTTCTTGATTAATCATCATGTTATCCCCCTTATCCAATGATCCTTATACGAGTGCAGGTTTAAATTCTTCTTTTGTTTCTTGATAGCCATTATTACGTTCATATGCCACTTCTTGTTCAAGATCGAATTTTTCCATAATCGGCAAATCATTTACAGAGAAAAAGAAAGTGTCCTCTAATGCTACATGCTCATGAACTGCCCAGTTCGGAATGATAAAGTAATCCCCTTTTGACCAATCAAAACGAACACCGTTAATAATACTGTAGCCTGAGCCTTTAAATACTTGATAAATCGTTGAATGAGTATGACGGTGAGCTTTTGAATGAAAGCCTTTTGGTAGTTTTTGAATCCATGCTCCAATATTCGGGTTTGCTGTTTGCCCGTTTGATGGATTAATAAATTCAACGGCATAACCGTCATATGGATCTGGCTCAAAGCATGATAAGCCATTAATGGCTTTCAATGTTTGATTCCATTTATAAGCGCCAAGTGGTGCAACCTTAGGATAACGGTCAGAAATTGGGCGAACCATCCCACCTTCATAACGCTGTGCAGAGTAATTATCTGGTACTCTTGGCTGTTCGATTCTTTCAGGATACGGCTCAAAGAACGTACCACCCATCATATAAATGGTTGGGATATCAAGTACATCCATCCAAATCATTGGCTCTGTCCCCTCATGACCATGGCCATGCCAAAGGTTTTTTGGAGTAATCACAAAATCTCCTTCTTGCATAAAAATACGTTCGCCTTCCACAATAGAGTAAGCGCCTTCACCATGTGTAACAAAACGAAGAGCATTTTGTGTATGACGATGAGACGGGGCCACCTCACCAGGTTGCAACAGTTGTACTGCTGCATAAAGGGTTTGAGAAGTAGAGGCCCATCCCCATGGCTGTCTATAGTCTAACCCAGGGTTTTGAAGATAAATGGCTCTTCGCTCACCACCGCGCTCAGGAGTGAAAATTTGGGCAGCCTCCCCTAATTTTTTCTCAAGCAAATCCCATTTCCAAAGATATGCTTGTGCATGAGGTTCAGGCTGATGATGCATGAGTTCTGGAATTGCTTCCCAAAGCGGTCCAAGATTATATTGTCTAATATCTTTTGTAAAGTCTTGGACAATTTTACTTTTAAAAAAATCCATTTTTTCAGCCATTCTTTATTCCTCCTAATCTATTATTTATTGACCTTAGATAAATTACGTTCAATTTGTCCTAAATGCTTACTTGCATGTTCAACAAGTAAATGATCCACGATAAATGAAATAGGCTTTGTACCAAAGCGAGGATTTCGGCTTGGGGCTTCCATCGCTAATTTTCTCTCATCTAACTTGCTAAGGGTATTCTCCACTTGTAACTTAACTTCCTCAAGCTTTTTTAACGCATCTAATAGAGAAGTGTTATGAACTTTACTTTTTTCAACAGCTGCTAAACGCGCTTCATCTTGGAGACCTCGTCCCCACTCTTTGCCTGGATTCTCTAGAAGTTGTTCAATTTCATTAAGCCAATAAGGAAGAGCTTCTGCTAAATGACACAGAATTTGCATAACAGACCATTCTTCTTCAGTGGGATTCCAACGGAGTACCTCATTAGAAAGTCCCTCTGAGATTTGAATCACTTGGTCAAGCGATTGTTGGACAGATGTGATAGAATCTTTAACTTGTAAAATAGTCATTATCCTTTCACCTCGATTACTTCTTTGACACTTGCTACACGGTTTTCAAGGATACCAATTTGATCAATTTCAATTTTGACAATGTCACCGTCTTTTAAGAAGGATTGAGGATTACGTGCAACTCCTACGCCACCAGGTGTACCTGTTAAAATGACATCACCTGGCTCAAGCGTCATTAATCCTGATAGAAATTCAACTAAATACTGAACAGAGAATACTAGATTTTCTGTATTAGAACGTTGACGTTCTTCCCCATTAACAGTTAAAACCACTTCTAACCCTGATGGATCTTTAAGTTCATCGGAAGTAACAAGCCAAGGTCCCATTGGAGCACTTCCATCAACTGTTTTTCCTTGCAACCACTGAATTGTCCGACGTTGAATATCTCGATATGTCACGTCATTAACAATGCTATATCCAGCTACATAATCAAGAGCCTCTTCTTGCGATACGTTTCTTGCGCGTTTGCCAATAACAAACGTAAACTCTGCTTCATAATCAAGCTGTTCTGAAATGGGATGAAATGGGATATCATCTTGTGGTCCAATTATCGTATTAGCAAACTTAGCAAAGACAACCGGATGTGGTGGAAGCTCACGTTTCATTTCTAAAATATGTTCACGGTAGTTGTGACCAACGCAGATGATTTTCCCGGGCGCTGGAACAGGTGCTTCTACTTTTACTTCATTTATCCCATACAGGAATTTGTATCCGCTATCATTTTTATTTTCTAATGCATACTCAACGGCATCTTTCGCAAGTTCTACGCTTTCTTTTCCACCTTGTAAAAATCCAGTCATATCTGCAGGAACAAATGCTTCCGCAATTTGTTGAGCACGAATTTTCCCTTCTGATGCAAGTAGAGATTTATAAGCAGTATGTAGGTCAACTACTTGGTTGTTAACGATAGCTCCTACGCGTTGTTTCATACCTTCACGGGTAAATGTAATTAGTTTCATTAGTAAACTCCCTTTCATTCTGAAATTTTTACAGTTAGTTAGCATTCCATTCTTTAACTTTGTAAACGCATTCATTATCTTGATTCATAGGATCCTTTGCAACAGTTGCTCTTGCTTCTTCTAAAGAATCAGCTCCAATAACATAAGCTCCTCCAGTTTGATCTTCAAAACTTCCTGCTATAAAAAGGATTTGAATTTCTTTTAAATTTTGCAAAAATTCACGGTGTCCTTGAATGAAGTTACCTGTAAAAGAAGGTTTTCTTTCAATTACAACGAGAAACTTTTTCATATCATCACCTCATTTCCAAATAAAAATTCAACAAATTATCTTTATAGATAACTTTGTTCACTATTTATATAATAAACTTAATCCATTTCTTTGTAGTTGTCAATATTATCTGAAAATTATTTTTAAATAATTAAACAATCATTTTTCCAAGCTTCTCCTATCTAGATGTTATAATTTATTTATTATGACGGCGGTTCTCGCTTCGACCAATGGTAGAAACTTTTATATACAGTAAGCTGTATTATCCTGTTAATAGAAATACTTCATTCAATAGTTTCAACTGTATTTTAATTAATCTCTACTTTTCTACTGTTACATGAACTGCCATCATGCTAATATAATAAGTCTTATTTCAATCTTTCAATCGTATGAGGAGGATCTTAATGGAAGGCATTAAGAAAGGAACAACAATTCAATCACTAGAAATAGGCATGAGTATCGTAGATTTAATAGCGAAACAAGGAAAGCCTCTAAAATTCTCCGATATTCAAGATTTAACTAAAATTACAAAGAGCAACCTGTATAAATATCTTAATACGTTGACTCAATTAGAAATTCTTTATCGAGACAAGGACTCTGGAGCATATGTATTAGGAAGTAAGCTAATTGAATATGGAATGATTGCTGCAGATCAAGAAAATGCCGTTGAACGCATTGCCCCGTATCTACAAGAAATCAATGAAAAAAGCTTGAATACTGTTTTATATTCCGTTTGGACACAAAATGGCCCCATGATTGTCAGAGAGTTTAAAACCAATCAAGGACAAGGGTATAACATAGGAGCTCAAATAGGGACTTTTCTTCCACTTCTTTCTGCAACAGGTAAAGTATTTGCAACCTTTATGGATGAACACATCATTCGTGAATGGAAAGAAAAAGAGCTGAAGCAAGCTTCTCCAGAAAAAGCTAAACACCTTGATGAAGAGTACAAATCAATTCGCGAGAAAGAAATTTCTTTTGCTAGAGAACCGCTTGTTTCATCTGTATCCTCAGTTTCTTTCCCTGTATTTGATTACAAAAAGGACGTTCTTGGAGCAGTTACGATTGTAGGCTTTTCTGAGTTAATCCCTCATCATGAAGAAGAGGAACTTAGTAAATATTTAATAAATATAAGCAAAGAAATATCTAGAACTTTTGGATATAAATAATATGTAGAATAAAAGCACAATAAAAAAAAGTGGGATAATCCCCACTTTTTTTATTGTGCTTTTCTAAAAAATCCTCCGAAAAATTCTCTATATAGATTTATTTGGATGAAATTCCTTTCTTATAAATCATGGTTTTTGATAAAAGATTATCAGAACAGTATAAAAATTAAAAATTTTATGTTGAAAACATGAAAATACCCCGTTATAATCACTAATAAGTAACCTAGTTAACTATTTATAGAAAAAGGAGGTATTATCAGAAGAGCAATGAATTCATCCGCAAATAGGTAAGCGCTATCATTTTTCTAGATTTATTTAAAACTAAGGGGGAGCACATTTGGCTTACATTAATACGACAGAAATTATTAATAAAAGTAAATTTAACCGTTTTCATTTAAGATTGCTCTTATGGAGTTTTCTTATTATTGCATTTGATGGATATGATTTGGTTGTCTATGGGACTGCTGTACCAATCTTAATTGATAAGTGGAATCTTACGGCAGTTGAAGCCGGAGCAATGGGAAGCTACGGACTATTTGGCATGATGTTCGGTGCCATTTTCTTTGGTACCCTAGCTGACCGGATCGGCAGGAAAAATGTTATCGCTATTACACTGATATTTTTTAGCTTATTTACGTTTTTATGCGGCTTTGCTGAAACGCCAACGCTTTTCTCTACCTTTCGTTTTCTAGCAGGTTTAGGCCTTGGAGGCATCATGCCTAATGTGATTGCTTTATTAACAGATTATGCCCCTAAATCAATAAGAAGTATGATTGTATCGATTGTATTATGCGGCTATTCAATCGGTGGAATACTTGCACCTTTATTAGGAATCTTTTTAATTCCTACATTCGGTTGGGAGTCTATCTTTTGGTTTGCAGGGCTTCCTTTGCTAGCTCTTCCATTCATGTATAAGCAGTTACCTGAAACAGCTAGTCACCTTATTAGAACAGGAAAGAAAGAAGAACTAATCTCTACTCTTTCTAAAGTGGATAATGAATTTGCTTTTAATGAAAACGATGAAATTATGGAAGTGAAAGCACCCGAAACAAAAGTTCCAATCCTTGGTTTATTTAAAGATAATCGCTCTTTAAGCACTATCATGTTTTGGATTGCCTTTTTTAGTTGCTTGTTAATGGTATATGGTTTGAATACTTGGCTTCCTAAACTAATGATTGAAGCAGGATATGGATTGACGTCAAGTTTGGCTTTCCTTATCGCTCTTCAAGGTGGGGCTATTGTTGGAACCCTTATTATTGGCCGACTTTGTGATAAATACGGATTTAAAAAGATGCTCGTTCCAATGTATGCTTCAGGAGCCATTGCCTTAACACTACTCGGATTTAGTGGGAATATCTCTGTGATTTATATATTAGTAGCCATTGCGGGTGCTGCAACAATCGGGGCGCAGAATATTGTACAAGCTTATGTATCTCAGTACTACCCTCCTTATATCAGATCTACAGCTTTAGGAGTAGCGTCTGGCATGGGCAGAATTGGTGGTATGCTTGGACCACTTTTAGGGGGCTTCCTTTTAACCGTTACTTTACCAATTCACTTAAATTTTATTGCTTTTGCCATTCCGGGTTTAATTGCGGCCATTACCCTAGCATTAGTACCTGGAAAATACGCTCATTCTAATGAAGATGATCTAGAGTTAGAGCCAACTAAAACAAATGTAGATAAAACATACACGTTTGAGTGACAATATTTCTCGACGAGAGCCATGATAAGGTCGGGTGGACAGGTCTTATTCCTTTCACTCTTTTTGAACCTTCACATACTGCTCTAATCAAATTTGAGTTTATAGATTTTATTAATTTACTGTAAGGCTTTGCTTTCTAATTAGCTTAACATCATACCTAACATTAGTTATGCAAGCGTTATCATAATCCAACTTGAAATCTAGAACCTTATGTGAGTTAAAAAGCTTGTCGTACAAACGGGTCCTCCCTATCGATTATTAAACTGATAGATTGTTTAAAACATAGGAGGACTGTATTTTTAATCCTTGTTCCTCTCTATAAAAAGTGAACAGAAAGAAATCGATTCCATTCATTTATCCCGTACTACAAAAGTTTACTACATGCTTTACTTTTTTAAACCGTTGAGAA
Source organism: Priestia filamentosa (assembly GCF_900177535.1). Taxonomy (NCBI): domain Bacteria; kingdom Bacillati; phylum Bacillota; class Bacilli; order Caryophanales; family Bacillaceae; genus Priestia; species Priestia filamentosa. The sequence goes on along the minus strand of NZ_FXAJ01000002.1, from coordinate 594,702 downwards.
AAAAGGATATATGTAAGGAGATACAAGATATGAAGACAATCACGGTTAGTGAAATCATTGAGCATCAAAAATTTAGTCGCTTTCATTTAAAACTATTGATTTGTTGTATGTTTATTATTATTTGCGACGGCTATGATATGTTTATGTTAGGAACTATTATCCCCTCTTTAATTCAGGAGTGGAATATTAGTCCAATTGAAGCAGGTGCTCTTAGTAGCTATGCTTTGATAGGAATGATGTTAGGTGCCCTAATTTTTGGACCAGTTGCAGATAAGATGGGAAGAAAGAACGTAATTTTAACATGTACAGTCATCTTTTCTGTATTCACCTTTACTTCAGGATTTGCAAATGGGTTTATAGCGTTTGGCATACAACGGTTTATCGCTGGATTAGGATTAGGTGGAGTTATGCCAAATCTTGTTGCGTTGGTAACAGAATATGCTCCTAAAAAACTCCGAAGCACACTCGTTTCCATTATGTTTAGTGGGCATGCATTAGGTGGTGTAGTTGCATCGATTGGAGCCATTTATTTAATCCCTAGTCTTGGATGGAGATCTGTTGTATGGTTAGCTGCCCTTCCTTTACTTTTTCTCCCTATCCTTTATAAAGTACTGCCAGAATCACTTAATTTTTATGTTTTGCGACATCAAAAAAAATGCTTAGTTTGCCTTCTTAATCAAATTAATAAGGAAAATAACTATGGAGAAACGGATGAATTTATTATAAATACAGAGATACATACAGGGTTCCCTGTTAAAGGATTATTTAGTGAAAAACGCGCTTTAAGTACCCTAATGTTTTGGCTTTCTTTTTTTATGTGTTTATTGGTTATGTATGGTTTAAGTACATGGCTTCCTAAAATTATGCAAGGTGCAGGCTATCCTTTAGGATCGAGCTTAACCTTCTTATTAGTACTAAATGTAGGCGCAGTGATTGGAGCGATCGTTGGCGGGAAATTAGCAGATCGATTTGGATCAAGAAGAATCCTGATTTCCTACTTTCTAGTAGCCTTCTCTTCTCTTTTACTTTTAAGCTTTAAGCCAAATATGATTTTCCTTTATATTTTATTAGCAATTGCTGGGGGAACGACAACTGGAACACAGATTATTATAAATGCCTATGTGTCACAATATTATCCATCAGCAATTAGATCAACAGGTATTGGATGGGCACTCGGAATCGGTAGAATTGGTGGGATTATGGGACCAATGCTGGTAGGCATTTTATTAAGTCAGCAATATTCTTTACAGGTTAACTTTTTAGCCTTTGCTATTCCATGTCTAATTTCTCTCTTTGCTATCTACTTTGTTCAGGAAAAATACAGTCAAGATCATCAAGTAATAACACCGAGTCAAAATATTAGTGAAATCCTTTAAATTTGTAAATTATCATATAAATAAAAAAAGAATCCTTTGCTTATTTATAGCAAAGGATTTTCTCATTTTAAATACAAATAAGTGGCACAAGCTCTATCGAACAAGGGAGTGATTAAAATAGTAGATCAGTTTTTGTTTTCATTCTCCATGTTCTTCCTTCTTCTCCTGTAACCAGCATAACTTCCACCGAATATTGCAACAAACATACTTATCCACAACCAAATGTTCATCTTATTAAACATCCCCCGGATGAATATATTTTTCAATTATAGTCTGCTAAATCACTACATGCAATAAATATACTATAAAAGGTAATTAATTACTTTTTATTTTTTCCGAAAACATCTATTCTTGTTATTCAAAACCTTATATATCAACAATGGATAAAGCGGAAAAAAGTAAAAGTCCAAATCCCTTTTCAAACAAAGGATCTGGACTTTTCTAACTTCACTAAAGATATATTATGTGAAGCAAAATTCAACAAATAATTTATATATTCAAACCTTCATATTAATCTTTTATTAACACAGCTCTAAAACAGTTTAGCTCCCCCCATATAGTTGAAACTAAAACATTATCCGGTTTATCAAATGAGTAATCACCATGAAATTTCAATTTCACCTTATCAAGTAGTATCTTTAACTCCTCTAGATTAATAGCAGGATAGTCAAAGGTAACGATAAGTAAGCCTTGATCTTTTAATGTTCTCCTAAATTCCTTAAAGGTTTGCTCCATATCTTCTTTACTTAGATGTTCTAAAACAGAGATACAGAAAATTTTATCAAAACTCTTATTTTGATATGGGAGGTTTGTCAAAGAGGACTGCGAAAAATGGATAGGAGTGAAAGAATGTTTAAGAAAAGAGTCGTCAATTACGGTTCCATAAGTATCCTCAATATCTTTAAGGATAGAGGATTTGGATAGAATTCTGCCATCAATATCACAAGCGTATACTTCTTTGCATTTATCAGCTAAATAAAATTTTAATGGATGAGAAAGTCCACAGGCTGCATCTAATACAATATCCTCAGTCTCAGCAAAATTCTTTGCCCATCCATATTCATGAGGTCTAGTCTCCCAAGTATTTGGTAAGTTAAAGACAAAATGCTTTGAATATGGATCAATTTCAAGGATAAATCTTGAAGTAAATATACTCATCGTTCTCCTCCTTTGGCTGAGGATAAATTATATTACTAAACTTTTTCTAAAATAATAAAACTTGCCCCTGACAATTCCTTGTATTTTTGTTCAATAATTTCCATAACTTTGTAGTCTCCGTATTTAGATAAGCAGCTTAAAATATCGCGATCTTGAATTGTTGGAATACCGTACACAAACTCTTCTGGTTTAGTAATCCTCGTATACAAAATAATATAAGTAGCTTTACAAGAAAAAATATCATCTAAAGTTTTCCAGAAATCATCTTCATTTGTAATATGATATAAAACGTCTAAACATACTACTAAGTCACTTGTGAAATATTCATTATTCATAAAATATTTAGGATTATATAGGAGAAAACTTTTTGTCTTATCTTTTTCAAACGTCTTTGAGCATATATCTATAGACGTTGGTGAAATATCCATCCCTAAGTAGTTAGGGTAATTCATATATTTCAATTGATTTCCATCTCCACATCCAAATTCGATCACCTTGTGAATTTGTTTCTTATTTATAAACTGATTAATTATATCTGCCTTGAATTGTGCTAAAACCCCGTAAGACCCTTTTCCCGAATTCCCTCCATTTGAATAGTTCTCTTCCCAATAGTCAATATAGCTAAATTTTTCTCCAGTTTTATCACCCATAATTTCACTCCCTCAAAAATACTGACTTTAATTATAGATGAACAGCAAACGTTAACACTCTTAGATGTTGAAAGTGAATGCCCCTTACTGTTAACCCTTCGCTCCTGTTATAACTGTTTTTATACAGCTTTATTATTAATTCGTAATTTATACCTTGCTATTCATATGCTATTTATAAAAGAAAAAGAACTCTCCTTATTGCCCAGGAGAGCTATTTTTCCCTTCTTAAATTGAATATATATCTTCTGTATATCTAACGAGGGACCTCTCATTTTGTTTAAATATCTTCTCCCTTACGTTCTTCACTTTTATTAAAGTACGATCATTTATTTTATGTCTTTTTCTTAGAAATGGAGCGGGCCTTGTTATTGTAGGGGGATGATTATAACGAACCTTATTAAATATTAGGGATAATTTCACTTCTCTTAAACTATCCCTTGTTTTCCCAAAAGTTTTATGCCGTTATATCCCCAAAGCGTTTCTTTTATCTTTAGATCGCTCAAACATACTTAAATATATTGCTACTATACTAATAAGAATGATTACTGCTCCTGAGATAATTAAGGATGCATCTAATAATAAAATAAACACTAATCCTGCTACAGAAGTAATTGTGGAAAGTATGGTCCATGTTGAAAATGTTTCTTTCATGCTTAACCCAAAATATTCTTTAATCATCCAAAATCCTGCATCATTAACATGCGAGCAAATTGAGCTGCCTGCTCCAGTTGCAAGAGTTACTAAGGCTAAATTAGCATCGTATTGAGCCAGCATTGGAATAACTAATCCTGCAGTAGATATAGCTGCAACTGTAGCTGATCCCAAAGATATACGTAATATCGCGGCAACTAACCAAGCAAGTATGATAGGTGACATTGAAGTTCCTTTAAATAATTCTGCTACATAGTCCCCTACCCCTCCATCAATTAGTACTTGCTTGAACGCACCTCCACCTCCGATAATTAATAGCATCATACCAATTGAGGCTATTGATGATGTACAAGAATCCATCACTTCTTTTATTGGAATATTTCTCGCTATTCCCATTGTATAGAATGCAAGAAATAAAGATATCAACATTGCAGACGAAGGATTTCCTATAAGACGGACAATTTCTATTAATAGATTATCTTCAAATCTTACTGATTTTTGAACCATATCAAGCATTGTAGATATAGCCATTAATAAAACAGGGAACATTGCAGTCAATACGCTTATCCCGAAACCTGGTGTTTCTTCAAATTGGAATGTTTTTTGTTCTCCTAAAGAAGCTATATTACCTGTTTTGTTAAACGCATGAGGTACAATTTTTTTAGCAAGCTTCGTATAGAGAGGACCTGCTAAAATGACGGTTGGTATTGCGACAATAATACCGTAAAGTAAAACTAATCCAATATCCGCACCGTATTCACCAGCTATTACTGTTGGTCCTGGATGTGGAGGTAAGAAACTATGAGTTGCTAATAAGGCTGCAGCCATAGGGATACCTAGGTGTAAAATGGAAACTCTTAATTCTTTCGCAATTGAAAATACAATTGGAATTAATAAAACTAATCCTACTTCGAAAAATAGGGCTATACCTACAATAAACGAAGCAACTACAACAGCCCACTGAATTCTTTTTTCTCCAAATTTGTTAATTAAGGTCATTGCAATACGCTGGGCTCCCCCTGCATCAGCGATTAACCTACCAAGCATTGCACCAAGTCCAAATATTAAAGCTATATGACCAAGTGTACCTCCTAATCCACCTTCAATTGATGTAACAACATTTCCTAGAGGCATTCCAAGCGCTAAAGATACAATAAAAGATACAATAATTAATGAAACAAATGTATTTAATTTGAATCCAGTAATCAAAATTAGCAACAGAATAATTCCAATCACTACTATAAGTAATGGCATAATAACCCCCCAAAAAAATAATTAAAATATTTTTATTTGTTAAACTTACTAAAACGCTGACCCTATATTTTAATTAGTAACTCTAGGATGCTTCTGCTATTTTGTTTACTAGTCATAAAGTTTATTTATTTGAAAAGACACCTTTTAGAAACCGCTTTCATTTAAAGCCATGAGAGAGTTTTAACGCACCCCTATAACCATTCTCCTAACTACTTAATAAATCAGAAGAATAAACTATACAGTTTAAAAAGCAAGGTCTTAAATGTGCTTTAAAATTGCAACAATAGATTAATTTTGAACTAGTGTTTTTTCTTCACCTAATGCTTTTATTCCAGCTTTTAGAACTTCAATAATTCGATCTGTATCATAGATATTTCCGCGCCAAGTTCCTCCACTTACGGATTGAAGCGCAGCCCATAAACGAGTATCATCTGGAAGACCAGGATCTGGCGTGAGGTCTGGATGAAGGTCACGTTCTTTCAAGACTTTAGTTGCTTTTTCTAAAGAAAGTCTTTCGTTCTCAGTTCCAACAAAATTAATGGAACCTACTAACTGATTGCGGTCAACCATGATTTCAATGACATCTCCATCACACAATTTCCCAATTGCTCCCCCAGCCAATGCCTCAGGTCCAACATGTCCAATACAAGCGCCAGTAGAAACACCTGAAAACCGTGCATCTGTAATCAAGGAGACATGTTTTCCAAAAGACAAATGTTTTAATGCCGATGTTAGTTGATATGTTTCCTCCATCCCTGTTCCTGAAGGACCACCGCCCATAACAACCATTACATCTCCTGCTTCAATTCCTCCTGTTTTAATAGCTTTTATGGCTGCCTTTTCCGAAGTAAAGACCTTAGCTTTTCCTGTATGTCGATACACTCCATCTTCGTCTACCACAGATGGATCAATGGAAGTTGATTTAATTACTGACCCTTCAGGAGCAATATTTCCTTTCGGGAATGTAACTGTAGAAGTTAGACCTTTTTCTTTTGCTTTGACTGGGTCCATGATAATATCATCAGGATTAATTCCATCAGTTTCTAATAAGTGTTTTTTCATCATTGCACGTCTTTCAGATTTTTCCCACCAATCGAGGTTTGCACCAAGGGTTTCTCCGGTAACTGTTAATACATCTTCATGCAAGACACCTAATTTTCTTAAATGAAGCATAACCTCTGGAACCCCACCTGCTAGGAATACCTTAACCGTTGTATGACCAACAGGACCATTTGGTAGTACATCAACTAAGCGAGGAACTTTCTTATTGATTCTAGTCCAATCTTCAACAGCGGGTATCTTACAATTAGCTGCATGAGCAATTGCTGGGATATGAAGGAGTAAATTTGTTGAACCTCCAAAAGCCGCGTGAATCACCATAGCATTTTCTATCGCTTTATCTGTAATAATATCTTTGGTGGCTATCCTTTTCTTTTCCAATTCTAAAGCTGCACGCGCTGATTGCTTAGCCATCTCAATCCATATTGGCTGACCTGAAGGTGCTAGTGCCGAGTGAGGTAAAGCTAGTCCAATAGCCTCTGCAACAACTTGGGAAGTGCCAGCTGTACCAAGGAATTGACACCCTCCTCCTGGTGTAGCACAAGCACGACATCCAAGGTCAGCAGCTTCTTGTAAAGTAATTTCGTTGTTTGCGTATCTTGCCCCAATTGTTTGAATTTTTCCTGCGTCTTCTCCATTTGTAGGTGGAAGAGTAACACCTCCAGGGACAATAATAGTTGGCAAGTCGTGCATTGATGCTAGGGCTACCATCATCGCCGGAAGACCTTTATCACATGTAGCTACCCCAATAATTGCCCGACGTGTAGGCAATGATCGAATTAATCTTCGATAAACTATAGCCGCATCGTTTCGAAAAGGCAGAGAATCAAACATACCGGTAGTTCCTTGAGAACGGCCATCACATGGATCACTTACGAATCCTGCAAAAGGAACCCCTCCTTGTCTACTAATCTCTTCAGCTGACGCCTTCATTAATAAACCTATTTCCCAATGGCCAGTATGATAACCTAATGCAATTGGAGTACCATCATGATTCCTAATTCCACCTTGAGTACCGAGAATTAAAACTTGTTTTCCAAGGAGATTTGAAGGTGCCCATCCCATTCCAACATTTTGAGATAATCCAAAAAGGTCACCACTTGGTGAATCTAGCAACATTTCTGATGTAAGTGGGAGTGAACCGTCTGCCCCTTGTGAATGAGTTTGAACTTTATAAAGAGATACATCCTCTTTGCCAAATATCGATTGCAATGACATATGTATTCCTCCTTTAATAGAATTTTTTATTTCAAAAAAGAAGTATCTTAATGTTTCTTACATAGTTTCCTATTAATTTTGGACCCATATTTATAGTAATTACTATCATCCTTGCCTACTGCTAATTCAATTTTTATAATCTGAAACCTTGAATATTTTTGGGACTGCTCCTCCTTGTATATACTCTATCTAAACCACTCCTTTTGTTTTATATTACAAAACAACGTTTATCTATATTGAACTTCTCGTTGCCATTTAATAATAATCACAATTATTCTGAAAAGTCAATTAATTTTACAAAGACATTTGTAGCTTACGCTTTCATGTTCCTTATAAGAAACCTCTACATTTTACTCCTATCTGCGTTAGGGTTCTAAAAAGAGATCTAATTATAAAAAAACAAGAAGTTCAATTCTAAGAAATACTACCTTCTAGTGAAATTATGAATCTTGTAAAGATAACCATATAACTAATAACCCTCCCCTGTAGGAATGGGAATTATAAATACATTCTGTATAAATTTTCTTTGCCGTAATAATATAAAGACATTAAATTATGTGGCTTGACTTTTCTCAAAAACTAGTATTATATTTGAATTGTAAGAATAGTTTGTAATAATAAAAACAGGTTCTATAATTTAAAACAAGTAGGTGAAACTCATGCCTGTTATTCAATCAGTAGATCGTGCTCTTCGTATTCTCGATTTGTTCGACGAGCATACACCAGAATTGAAAATAACGGATATAAGTAATAGGTTAGAACTTCATAAAAGCACTGTTCATTCTTTATTGAAAACGCTTTTAAATCATGGCTATATCAGTCAAAACCCTGACAATGGAAAGTATGGATTAGGAATGAAGCTCTTTGAAAGAGGAAACTATGTTATTCAGTCTTTAGACGTTAGAGGTTTATCAAAAAAATACTTAATGGATTTATCAGTAAAAACCGGACAGACTGCCCACTTGGTTATACTCGATGGCAAAGAAGGAGTTTATATTGATAAAGTTGAAGGCCCTATGGCTGTTATTCTTTATTCTAAAATCGGGAAACGAATTCCCCTTCACTGCTCCGCGGTTGGTAAAGCTTTAATAGCTTTTAAAAACCAGGAAGAAATAAAACAAATTCTAAATGAATATGACTATTTTAAGCAAACTGAATTTACCATTACAAATGAGGCTGAATTTTTGCATGAGCTTCAACAAGTTCAATCTCAAGGATATGCAGTTGATAACCAGGAAAATGAGCCAGGTGTGCGCTGTATTGCAGCACCTATTCGAAATCATGAAAATAAAGTTATTGCGGCTATTAGCCTTTCTACGCTTATAGCTCGTGTGGATGACGCTCAGTTAGAGATTTTTAGTAAGCAACTGAAACAAACAGCTTTCCAATTATCAGAACAAATGGGAAATGGGATACCAATTTCATAAATGCGGTTCCCTTCTCTTTTGTCCATATATAAAAACATAGTTTTATATTATAAAACAATAGGAGGCTATTTTTATGCGTATTATTCGATATTTAAATGAGCATTCAAAAGCAACTCTAGCAGCTGTTACAAATGAGGGAAAAGTATACCCTCTTCCTCAAGAAGGATTGATTGAATTAATCCAACAGGCAAACGCACAAAATGTTTCTCCCCTTTCTTTAGTGGAATTTACCATCTCCAAGTCAAAGCCTATTCAATACTCTGTAGAAAATTTGTCGTTACTTGTTCCAATTGTAGCTGAAGAAGTATGGGCGTCCGGTGTTACATATGAACGTAGTCGCGATGCACGTAACTATGAAGCAACAGATGGAAAACTTGATGCAACTACTTTCTATGACAAAATATATGAAGCTGAACGTCCGGAAATTTTCTTTAAGTCTACCGCTGCTCGTACAGTTGGTCCAGGACAGGAAGTTTATATCCGTAGTGATTCCAATTGGCAAATTCCTGAACCAGAGTTAGGCCTTGTTATTAATCGAGATGGTGAAATTCTTGGATATACGATTGGAAATGATATGAGTTGCCGTGATATTGAAGGAGAGAACCCGCTTTACCTACCACAAGCAAAAATGTGGAAAAACTCTTGTTCCATTGGCCCAGCAATTCTTCTTGCAGAGTCTGTAGAAGATCCCTACAATTTTGACATCACATGTCGAATCTACCGCAATGACGAGCTTATAGTAGAAGGAAAAGCGAATACAAACCAGTTAAAAAGAAATTTTGATGAATTAATCTCTTTCCTTATTCGCGACAATGAAATTTTTGACGGTACTGTATTATTGACTGGGACGTGTATTATCCCGTCAAATGACTTTACCTTATTAGATGGCGATCAGATTGAAATTGAGATTTCTAATATTGGTGTTTTGAAAAACCGTGTAAAGTTACCAAATAACATTTTGGTTTGAGTAAATTAGATAGAACAATACCCATACAGAAAAACACTGCTCTGATTTTATTTTTCTAAATTTTCAATAAAATTAACTATAATAACGACTTTGCTATTCAATATTTTGAGATGAAGTAAACTATTTCATGAAATATGGGGGTATATAAGATGAGCGTAAAAACAGACGGAAAAACGTATTTAAACTATATCAATGGTAAATGGGTAACGGCTTCTATTCAAAAAGTTGAGACTAGTATCAATCCAGCCAACCGTTATGAAATCATCGGTTATGTACAACAATCTGAAAAAGAAGATTTAGATTATGCTGTCCTTGCTGCGAAAGAAGCACAAGTTCTCTGGGGAAAGCTATCTGGTGCTGCCCGTGGGGAGTATTTGTATAGGGTCGCAAACGCACTCGAGCAACGTATTGATGAAATTGCGGAAACAATGACTCGTGAAATGGGAAAAACATTTCTGGAAGCAAAAGGAGAAACGGCTAGAGGTGTCGCTATCCTTCGTTATTATGCAGGCGAAGGAATGAGAAAAACAGGTGACGTGATTCCTTCATCAGATTCCGAGGCACTGATGTTCACTACTCGCGCTCCCCTTGGAGTTGTAGGTGTTATCACACCTTGGAATTTTCCAGTAGCAATCCCTATCTGGAAAATAGCACCGGCGCTCATTTATGGAAATACTGTTATTCTTAAACCCGCTCAAGAAGCTGCAGTAACCGCAGCCAAAGTAATAGAATGTTTTGATGAGGCTGGACTTCCAAGTGGTACTATTAATATGGTAACAGGCCCTGGGTCTGTCATTGGTCAAGCGATTACTAACCACCCGGATATTAATGGAATTACATTCACAGGATCTGATGCAGTTGGGAAGTCAATTGGACTAGGTGCTCTAAAGCGTGGTGCTAAATATCAGTTAGAAATGGGTGGGAAGAATCCTGTAATTGTAGCTAATGACGCTGATTTAGAACAGGCAGTGGAAGCAACTATTAGTGGAGGCCTTCGTTCTACGGGACAGAAATGCACAGCTACAAGTCGTGTAATCGTACAAAGTGAAGTTTACGAGCCGTTCAAAAATAAACTTATTGAAAAGATAAAGGAAATAAAAATTGGGAATGGGTTAAAAGAAGACGTATGGATGGGGCCATGTGCGAGCGAAAGCCAGCTTAATACAGTACTTTCTTACGTAAAAAAAGGCATAGAAGAAGGCGCAACATTAATTTATGGCGGTAAACGTATAGAGGAAGAAGCATTAGTCAATGGATTCTTTATGGAACCTACTGTCTTTGAAAATGTTAGTAATGGAATGACCATTGCCCAAGAGGAAATTTTCGGTCCAGTGCTTGCCCTTATCAAAGTTGAGACTTTAGAAGAAGCATTACAAATTGCAAACGACGTGAAATTTGGACTAAGTGCTTCTATTTTCACTAAAAGTATTGGACGCATGCTTTCTTTTATTAATGAGATGGATGCTGGTCTCGTGCGTATTAATGCTGAATCTGCTGGAGTTGAACTGCAAGCTCCATTCGGGGGAATGAAACAATCTAGCTCCCACTCTCGTGAGCAAGGAGAAGCTGCGATTGAGTTTTTCACTTCTATTAAAACCGTATTTGTAAAAGCATAAATAAATTTCCAGAAGCTTATCCCCTATTCATGCTCTATACAAATATGTTCTTGTTATTAGTTATATTCTCATATATAACAATCGGCATAAATAAGAAAAAACATACGGCGTATTCCCTTTGATTGACAAGAGTATGGGCCTTATTAACTTCCCTGAATTGGATTCGGGATTTAAAATCCAAAGAAGCATAAGCGTAAACTTATGCTTCTTTGTTTATCTTGGAGGGCGTTTAGAATAAGAAATAACGCTGTGCTAACGGAACGTGATCAACAGGCTCGCACGAAATTTCTTTTCCATCGGCAAATACTTGGTATGTTTTTGGATTTACTTCAATTTGAGGTAAAGCATCATTAAGCTTCATATCAAGCTTACTTAAGTTTCGGATGTTGCGTACGGGTGAGATGATTTTGGATAATCCTAACTTTTCATGCACACCACGGTCAATGCTTGCCTGCGACATAAAGGTAATGGCTGTAGAAGAGTTAGCTTTACCGTATGACGCATACATTCTTCTCATAAAGACAGGTTCTGGAGTGGGGATAGAAGCGTTAGGATCTCCCATTTGAGCACGTGCAATCATTCCACCTTTTAAAACAAGGTCTGGTTTTACACCAAAAAACACCGGATCCCATAAAACAAGGTCTGCAAGCTTCCCATTTTCAATTGAACCAACTTCATGACTTATGCCATGTGTAATAGCTGGATTAATCGTATATTTGGCAACGTAACGTTTTGCACGTTCATTATCATTCCCCCGTTCACCTGGAAGAGCGCCGCGCTGTTTTTTCATTTTATCAGCTGTTTGCCATGTGCGAATAATCACCTCACCAACTCGTCCCATTGCTTGTGAATCCGAAGACATCATACTAATGGCTCCTATATCATGAAGCACATCCTCTGCTGCAATCGTAGCTGCGCGAATTCTTGAGCGACTAAAAGCAACATCTTCCGGCACGTTTGCATCTAAATGATGGCATACCATCATCATGTCTAAATGTTCTTCCATTGTATTTGATGTGTAGGGCATTGTTGGTGTTGTTGAAGAAGGTAAAATGTTGGAGTAAGAAGCTAGTTTCATAATGTCTGGAGCATGTCCTCCACCTGCACCTTCAATATGGTACGTATGAATGACACGGTCTCCAATGGCTTCGAGTGTATCTTCTAAAAACCCCGCTTCATTTAGTGTATCTGTATGTATTGCGACTTGAATGTCCAATTGCTCGACGACATCCATGCATGTTTCAATTGCGCGAGGTGTTGATCCCCAATCTTCATGAAGCTTAAGACCAACTGCCCCAGCTTCAATTTGTTCGATTAAAGGGGCTTTATGAGAAGCATTTCCTTTTCCTAAGAACCCTACATTTACAGGGAACTCTTCAGCAGCTTCAAGCATTCTTTCCATATACCAAGGACCTGAAGTACACGTTGTGGCTTTACTTCCTGTAGTTGGTCCAGTTCCACCGCCAATCATTGTTGTAATACCTGAAGAAAGTGCAACATCCATTTGTTGGGGACAAATAAAATGAATATGAGTGTCAACCCCACCAGCTGTTAAGATTTTTCCCTCTCCTGAGATGACTTCAGTACCAGCTCCAATGACTAGGTTAGCGTCAACGTTATCCATAATATCTGGGTTTCCGCTTTTCCCTACCCCTACAATTCTCCCGTTTTTCACTCCAACGTCAGCTTTTATAATACCTGTATGATCAATCACAATTACATTTGTGATCACTAAATCAAGGGCTCCTTCCTTAGCTGTTAATCGTCCATTCTGTCCCATCCCATCACGAATCGTTTTTCCTCCGCCAAAGATGACCTCTTCTCCGTACACTGTGCAGTCTTTTTCGATTTCAACCCATAAATCCGTATCTGCTAGTCGGATCTTATCCCCTACTGTAGGACCAAAGAGATCTGCATATTGTCTCTTAGACATCCTCATGATAAAACCTCCTTTGTGCTACCACTATACTTTTCTAGTTTTTCTATTATTTTTTCTTTACGTCGTTTGTCGATAAATCCTTCCGTTATACCATTTAATCCGTATACAGTTTTTCGACCACCTAATGCCACTAACGTTACTTGCTTCTCCTCACCAGGTTCTATTCGAACTGCCGTACCAGATGGGATATCAAGGCGCATACCAATCGCTTTTTCTCTATTAAATGAAAGAGCTCGATTCACTTCTGCAAAATGAAAATGCGAACCAACTTGAATGGAGCGTGATCCTATATTTTTCACGATGAGTTCACATTGAGGCTTGCCTTTATTAATTTCAATTGTACCTTCTGCTATTTGAAATGCTCCCGGTTTCATGCATTTACCTCCTTTTGTATTGGCTGATGAATTGTGACAAGCTTTACACCATCTGGAAATGTTGCTTCAACTTGTATGCTCTCTAACATTTCAGGAACCCCCTCCATTAAATCTTCTACACTAAGCACATGACGACCAAGTTCCATAATCTCTTCAACACTTTTTCCTTCACGGGCTCTTTCGATGACATAGCAAGTTAAATAGGCTGTTGCTTCCGGATAATTTAATAAAACCCCCCGCTCTTTCCTGTCTTGGGCTAGCTGACCGGCAACAACAATTAACAATTTTTCTTTCTCTACTTCTGTTAATCTCATTTCATAAACCTCCTTAATATATACAAAATATGTAAATAAATATAACATAAGACATTACAGAAAGTAAAACACTATTAAGATTTTTCAGATTATTTAACCTATTATATTTTATATTTTTGTTACAAATATATAAAATACAGCAAAAGTAAAATGAAGAAAATTTTAAATTCTCTCAGTATTTATTATTCCCAGAAATATTGTTTATCTCCGGATAGCACTGTTGTTAGCTATGCTAGGTTATCAACCTTAAAAAACGAGGAGCTTATCATAAAAGCTCCTTAGCAGTTCAAACACAGTAATGTAATGAAATCACTGAGAAGAAGTTCTAGAATGTAATTCATATTTTAAATAGTCAACATGCTCTCGTTGTTTTTGTAATATTTCATGAACGAGACATAAACTTTCCTCATCAAGTTTATTTGAAACTAATTCTTCAGTCATTTTGATTCCATATAAATTTTGGCCCTTAATAGCATGTTTTAGAATATCTTGTTCACTAGTAGAAGAATCAAATAGTTGGCTTATAAAAAGCTCTATTTTCCCTATAATTCCTTCACTACTTTTAGGTGTTTCGTCTAGTACTTGAACACGTTTTGAAAGCAATTCTGCATGTTGTTCTAGATCTTTACGAATTTCAATAAAGTGAGAAAGAAGGGAAGAAGAGGAATCGAGATTTTCTATAAAATTTTCGTAAGCATGTATCCCCATGTACTGACCTTCCACTAGTTTATTAAGCGTATCTACTATCTGCTTCTTATCCATTGACACCATTCCTTTCGTTTACATCTTTACCAGCCCGGATTATCCGTATACAAATGTATACTGGATGTGTTGTACATTTTTAAAGGGTCTTATACTAGATATACTTCTAGAAATTAGTGTTGCTTAAAATATAAGTTAAAGTTAATTTAGAAGATCTTCACAAAACTAAAATTCATTTACTTATAAAAGAAAAAAGCGCAATCTCGTTGTTACTGAACGAATTTGCGCTTGTATTACTTCCTTAATATAAAGGTTATGTAAACTAAAGCTATATATAGTTGGTTCTTAAATCTTCTCTTTTTTAAAATGAAATTAATTAGGTTTTATTCTGCCTTCTTTTCAGCTTCATCAGTATCAGAATTGAAATAATTCAATAATTAAAAATAGAAGAGGTGAAACAAGTAAAGCAGGAATAAGGTTTAATGTTTTGAACTTTTTAATTTCTAAGATATTTAACCCTGATGCTAAAATTAGTATTCCACCTACAATACTCAATTCATTTAATAGGCTATGATTAATAGCACCTTCTAGCAAGATTGTAATGAGATAAATTGAGCCTTGCCATATAAATAATACACCCCCAGCAATAGCTATTCCTATACCAAAGGTTGAAGCTAAAACAATGGAAGTGATTCCATCTAATATTCCATTAGCAAGTAAATAGGTATAGTCTTCTTTTAGAGCGGCTTCTATCGGTCCTAAAATAGACAAAGAGCCTATACAGAATAATAAAATGGCCGTCGACAAACCTTCAGCTAAGTTACTTTTAGAAAATTTATTAACCAAGTTGTTAAATCTTACTTCTAAATTAAGTTTTTGACCAATTAACCCTCCTAACGCTAAACTTACAATGAAAAGTACAGGATACTTACTCGAAGGTAAATGATGTACAACAGCATCAATCCCCAACACAGTAGCTACCAATCCCATAGCTTGCATTAAAATATTATGATACTCATGTTTGATTCCCTTTTTAAAGATACTACCTATAACACTCCCTACTATGATTGTAAGTGTATTGAAAATTGTTCCAAACATTGTATGTTCTCCCTTCTGTCTATAAAATAACTTAGAACGTAATAAAACATTAAACCCTCCAGTAGCTGGAGGGTCAAGTGAGATTTTTAACTTTATGTCACAAACGACTATAGGGCACTAATATTTCGGTGACATATTTATTTAAGTCATTCGTCACTCCATAATCAATCAAGGTTATCTCCATTGAATCATCAATTAGTTTGTATTGATGATCTCTCATATATTCCATCAACTTCTTATAATAAGGAGGCGCATCTATATGGGTGCCTTTAAAGCAGATTTGAAGATATTCTCTAGAAGGAAAAATAGTGGTAGGAGATGCCACTTCATCGTCCTCTTCTACTGTCATAAAAACACTTGAATACTTATTAAAAGCCCCCGCATACAAGTCAGATATTGAAATGGAAAGGCCTATTTTCCCTATAAAAATATTTGTTTTAAGATTGAAATTAGTACGTAACTCTGAGATAGGAAATTCAATATCTTCACTTGGACTATAGTCATGCTGAAGATAAGCTACATGCCGCTGAGGTAGTTTCACCTCAGCAATGGTATCAAGTGGTGTATTAATAGCATGGTTAATCTGCAGTAGACGCTGAGAAATTTTCCTTTCAATTGTTTCTAACTCCATTTTTTTCTGAGCTATTTCAGCTTGTTGATTCTTTAACATCATAACCAGATTATCAATGTCCCGGTAGTTAAAAAACTCTAAAAGCTCGCTTATTGGTACACCTAGTGCCCTTAGGTATTTAATTGAATCTAGTCTTTCAAATTGCTGGGTTGAATAATAACGGTAATGAGTCTTATCATCTGTAAACTGGGGACGTAAAAGACCAATTTCGTCATAATATCTGAGAGTGGAGATTTTCATATGGAATAGTTTTGATATCTCTCCAATCGTAAAAAGTTCTTTCATCATAAACACCTCAAATTACTTTTATTCATTCCTCTAAATTTACCATACTATAAAGAGTAGACAAGATAGAGAATATGAATAAACTGAAATTAGTCCGTAAAGATGAAAAGAAAAAGCCCAAATGCGTTTTCAATCAACGTGTTTGGGCTTCCCTTACTTTCCCTAACCTATCATGTAAACTGGCTATATATTATACATGCTTTTTCAGAGGAATAACTCCATCTCACTACCTTTAAAATTAAAGCTCCTACTCCTATAAAATGGTTCGCCATCTTTAGAAGAATATAACGGGATTCTCTTCTTGTAGCCCTTATCCCTGAAGTGAATTTTATAATCTTCCACATTCAAAATTCTCCCCCTCCTCCCTATTTAATTTCAATTATTGAAGAGCAAATGTTCAATCCTAAACGAAATAACAAGTTAGAAATATAACCTATAAAATTATTAATATTGCCAAATAGGAATGATTACGATAGAATATAAATCGTAATCATTACGTATTGGGAGGGGTATATTTAAATGGTTAGAAATAGAGACTGTTATAGGATTTATAATATTTTTCATAGGTACATTAGAAATAATTTTTTAAAAATAGGATTCTTAGTAATTTTTGCGGGTTTATTGAGTGCTTGTGAGAACTCAGCAACAGAAACTAAAAATAAGGAAGAAGGTAAACACGTTCATTTTCTGTATAATTTCTCTACTAATTCTCTTGATCCACATGTAGATTCAAGTTATGTTCCATTAAGAGCAGGAATAACAGAAACACTAGTTCGATTAGATGAAAAAAATTTAACCATTAAACCATGGCTAGCTGAAAGCTGGGAAGGTAAAGATGGTCAACACTGGACAATTAAACTCCGTGAAGATGTTAAATTTCAAAATGGTAAGAAAATGGATGCTAAAGCAGTTAAAGCTTCTCTCGACCGTGCACTTAAAGAGAGTGTTGCTGTGAAAAACGCACTGAAAATTGATAATATTCAAGCAAATGAATACTCCTTACATATTACAACTACTGAACCATTTCCAGAGTTTGTCTCAGAACTTGTAAACCCTAATGTTTCAATTATTGATGTAACAGAAGGTGATATTGTTAACAAACCTATAGGTACAGGGCCTTTTACATTAGAGAGTTTCATCCCTGGAAGCAAACTGGAACTAAAACGTTACAATGATTATTGGGATGGAGCTTCAAAGCTCGACTCTGTAACCTTCTCATTTAATGAAGATGCAAATGCTCGTTCACTTGCCTTAAAGTCTGGGCAGGTAGACATTGTTTATCGTCCCGAAGTAGAAACTCTTGAAACACTAAAAGCAAGAGATGGTATTAAAGTTGAGTCCACAGCAACTTTTCGTGTACATCAGATGACAATGAACATGCAACGTAAAAGTTTACAGGATGTCAATGTACGACGAGCTGTAGATGCGTTAATTGACCGACAAAAAATTGTGGATACTATTCTGCTTGGTCATGCTGAAGTTGCTCAAGGTCCGTTTCTCCCTTTCCTTCCCTTCGCTCCAAAGTATGAAAATAGTCAAGTGGAAAAAGGTGCAGACGTAGCTATAAAACATTTAAAGAAAGCCGGTTATAAGCTTAAAGACGGAAAAATGCAAAAGAATGGAGAACCACTTAAATTTACCTTACTAACTTATTCAGCAAGAGCCGATTTACCATTAATTGCTCAAGTTTTTCAATCAGATGCAAAAAAAATTGGGATTGATGTTGAGATAAAACAAATCGACATTCCAGAGGAATATATGGCATCACACCGTGATTGGGATTTGGCTACTTATAGTAATTTGACAGCTCCTCGTGGAGATGCAGGTTATTATTTAAATGCCACTTATCACCCCACTGGTGCTCTAAACTTTAGTGGTGCAAGTGATCCGAAATTGACAGCTATCATTGATAGACTCAATCAAACAGTCAGTCAACAAGAACGAGCTACACTTTCAGAGCAGGCAGCTAATTATATAAATGAGCGTGTAATCAATTCGTTTGTTTTACATCCTTCAACAATCGTTGCCTACAATCAAGATAAAGTTAAGTATTGGGTAACTACCCGTAGTGAATATTACATGATTACAAATAAACTGGATGTGAAGTAGATAGATGGTTCAAATTATTGTTCGAAAGTTTCTTGAAGTTTTTATTTTTATGTTGTTTATTACCTTTGTAAGCTTTTTATTTATTAGGCTTGCACCTGGAGATCCTGTGTTGACTATTCTAAATGTTGATGAACTGTCTGTTAGTCAAGAACAGGTGGAAATGTGGAGAGAAGAAATGGGATTCAACAAGCCTTTACTCGTTCAATACGGATATTGGCTTCTTAATTTTGTTCAACTTGATTTCGGTCAATCATATGTTACTGGTCAACCTGTAATAGAGATGATTTTAACTGGTCTTCCCGCTACAGTTGAATTAACAATTGGGTCAATGATCGTTATGTTGGCAGTATCCATTCCATTAGGTTCCTTATCAGCCCTGTATCGGGATAGCTGGATTGATCAGGCTAGTAGAATACTATCGATTATTGGAGCTGCTATTCCTAGTTTTTGGTTAGGTCTTATTTTTATCGATTTAATTAGTGTACGTTTTAGTTGGCTTCCAACAATGGGGAGAGACGGACTACCCTCATTAATCTTACCATCGCTTACACTTGGTTTAGCTATTTCTAGTGTATATGTCCGCTTGCTTCGGTCAAGCTTACTTGATTCTCTTGGTCAAGAATTTATTCGTTCAGCAAGAGCTCGTGGTCTGTCGGATAAACGAATCTTTTTAGTCCATGCCTTTCGACATAGTCTCCCTCCAGTTATTACTGTATTTGGGGTGAGTTTAGGAAGCTTAATCGGTGGTGTAGTGGTGATTGAAGTTCTATTTGCATATCCGGGTATCGGAAAACTTGTAGTTGATGCAATACGCCAACGAGATTATCCACTCATACAAGGATATATTTTAATCATGTCTGCTGTGGTTTTTATTGTAAATACATGTGTTGATTTGTCTTATCGATATTTGAACCCAGAAATGAAATTAAAAGAAACGGAGAGTAATAGATGAAGGGTCTTTCTGTGCATTTGTTTAATGAAAAAAAGCCTGTCTGGCAAGGGGTAATTGGATTGCTATCCATTTTCTTTGTAATTTTAGTCTCTATTTATACTTTTTACTTTTTAAAGCATGATCCTACATTAACAAATCTTGATGAACGTCTCCAAGCAGTGAGCTTCCAGCACCCACTTGGTACAGACCATCTTGGTAGAGATGTTTTGACTAGACTATTGTTAGGCGGGATTCAGACAATTGGGTATAGTTCTCTAGCACTCATTGTTGCTCTCCTTATTGGAATCCCCTTTGGTCTTATTTCAGGATATAAACGTGGGCTAGTTGATCGGATATTTATGAGAATTGCCGATGGATTTTTAGCCTTCCCTGATACAATTGTTGCTATTGTCTTAAGTGGTTTGCTTGGACCTGGAATAGGTAACCTTGTCCTTGCTATTGTACTGGTTAAATGGGTAAGTTATGCTCGTCTAGTCCGTAGCACAGTGTTATCAGAATCCCAAAAAGATTATGTTTTGGTTGCAAAAATCAACGGGCTCTCTTCAATTAAAATTATGCAGAAGCATTTATTTCCCCATATTGTAGGAAACGTTCTTGTTTTGGCAAGTCTTGATTTAGGTAAAATCATTCTTCTCATTTCCTCTCTATCCTATATAGGGCTAGGGGCACAACCGCCAACTCCTGAATGGGGAGCAATGCTAAACGACTCACGCCCCTACTTTGAGTCAAAACCTGAATTAATGTTATACCCTGGTTTAGCCATTGTAGTTGTAGTATTACTGACTAACATGCTGGGAGACTATTTACGTGATCATTTTGATGTGAAAAAGGAGATACGCAAATGATTTTATCAATTGAGAGAGTATCTATTACCAGTAGGGAAAAGAAGATTGTTGATAACGTGTCCCTTTCGATTCGCAAAGGAGAATGGTATGCGCTTGTTGGGCAAAGTGGAAGTGGAAAAAGTCTATTATCGCAATCAATTGGACAACTTCTTCATTCTAATTTACAGATAGAAGGAAAGATTTCTTTTAAAGGAGAGAACTTACTTGATTTCTCACCAAAGCAAATGCGAACAATACGTGGTCAAAAAATTTCTTATATTTTTCAAGATTATCAAGGTTCTTTTACACCATTTCGTACCATTTCTCAACATTTTGAAGAATACCAGAAAACTCATGGGATTCATGATCCAAAAAACCGTGAGTTAAATGCAAAGAAAGAACTTGAAGCTGTTGGGCTAGACGAAACACTATACAACCGATATCCCTTTCAATTAAGTGGTGGACAACTTCAACGTGTTTCAATTGCATTGGCACTTTTACTATCTCCAGATTTATTAATTGCCGATGAAATAACAACTGCGCTTGATAGTGTTTCTGGACACCGAATTTTAGAATTACTTGCCAAACGGCAAAAAGAAAAAGGATGTACCATATTATTTATTACACATGATTGGCGACATGTTAAGAGATATGCAACTCGCTTAGCAGTAATGAAGGAAGGGAAAATTGTTGAATCAGGTAATAAACATCGTATACTTGATCATCCAAGGCATGAATATACCAAGCACTTAATTCAAGCAGCTCCTACCCTTGGACGTGGGCTCCCTTCCGGTTTACCGGAGGTTGAAAACAAATGAATTTACTTACTGTACACGAATTAAAAAAATCATATCAGGCTAAGAAAACCATTCTTGATAACATCTCATTTAAACTGAACAAGGGAGAATGTCTAGGTCTTGTCGGTGAAAGTG
Source organism: Priestia filamentosa (assembly GCF_900177535.1). Lineage (NCBI taxonomy): Bacteria > Bacillati > Bacillota > Bacilli > Caryophanales > Bacillaceae > Priestia > Priestia filamentosa. The sequence goes on along the minus strand of NZ_FXAJ01000002.1, from coordinate 573,166 downwards.
GCTGTGGTAAGAGCACATTAGCCCGCTGCCTGCTCCGAATTGAACCGATTGATAGCGGATCAATTTATTTTAAGGATAAGGCAATTGAGCAATTGAATGATCGACAGTTATATCCTTATCGAAGAAAGATTCAAATTGTGTTGCAAAATCCCTCAGCCTCTTTAAATCCAAAACTTAAAATAAAAGATTCACTTATTGATCCTTATGCTCAATTTAAGAATGACCTTAATCTTATACATTTTTCCTATACTTCAAAGGATACCTTTATAAAGCAGCTTCTTGAAGTCGTTGAGTTACCATCTAGCTTGGCAGATCGATATCCTCACGAGCTAAGTGGAGGTCAGCGACAACGTATAACAATTGCTCGTGCTATTAGTATTGAACCTGAATTTATTGTTTTAGATGAGCCCACAGCAAGTCTTGACGTTATCTCTCAAGGAGCAATACTTACTTTATTAACAAACCTTCGGAAAGCGTTAAATCTTTCATACTTGTTTATTTCTCATGATCTTGCTGCTGTCAAAGAAATGAGTCAACGGGTTATGGTCATGAAAGATGGCAAACTTGTTGATCAATTCGACAATGAACAATTATTTAATGAGGAACGCCATTCATATACAAAAGAGCTCATTTCAATTTTTTGACCAGTTGTATTGTAAAATCTCATTGTTAATAATAAGCCCTATTATTAGCTCGTTTATAGTAACTTGCATTAACAGAAAAGAAAAAGCCCAAACTTGTTGTCACTGAACAAGTTTGGGCTCGTTTTACTTTCCTGCATATGTTCCATCTTACTATGTATACCTCTTACGTATATAGTATACATCGTTTATCTACCCTTAAATTTAAATAAAAATATAAATTGTTCCCCTGTTTCTTACTGCAGCAAAACCTTTTGTTCTAATCATCTTCCATTTATCAATTGATTAGTGCAATAATACCTTCTTCATCATCTAGCACTAGCTTGATGTCAGCGTAAGGATCTCTGTTCGAATATTCGTTAAGCCATAATCGAATAGCTTCAATTAAGTTTGCAGTAATTAAGACTTGCTTTCGCCCGTCTACGAAAGCTTCCGCGGAAAATCCGTAGCGATCATCATACATGAGCTCTACTTCGACTTCTTGAGGCTTTATTTGCTTTTTTTGAGAGATATAAACACAAAGGGCATTAATAATATCTTGCTCAGAAATGCTTAAGCTCCCCATGGATTAGTATCCTTCTTTTTCTTTTTATCTCTGAAAAACACAAAAACTTTGCGAATAACAGCAATTAAAACAACAATTGCTAGAACATTAATGAGTAAGCCTAAGATAGATCCTAATATACCCATATTTGCAAATAGGCTACCAAATAATAATCCAGCAAGTCCACCTATCATGAGGCCTTTCATTAGACCGCCCGACATAAAACCGCCTTTGTTATTTTTAGCGTTTGTCGATTTATTTGTTGTAGTAGAGTCTTCTTTTTTCTTTTGGAAATTTAAATTGTTATTCGTACTGTTGTTATCATTGTTAAAACTCTTCTTTCCTGACCTGTAAGATTTTGCTTCTACTGTTGTGGAATGATCTTGGAAAGCCAAGTTTCCAACGGGTAAACATACAAGTACTGCTGTAAGTAAAGCTGCTAACACTTTTTTCATTTTATTAATCCCCTCCATAAGTTTAAGCATGATGCTTTTATTAGCAAGTGCAAATCTATTACACTAACTGGGTTAACACATATATTTTAACATTTTTATAGGCTGTAAGAATATTAAAACCTAATGTTAATCATTAAGAATTTATTTTGAAAGTTCATCTATTACCATTCTTCCAATTGTTTTTCTAAATTATCAGGAAAAAATTAAAAATACCTAATGAATGAAAAACAGAAGGTACAGTTTTTTTGATACTCAAAGTGTTTACGCACCGTTTACTTCTTCTAACCTATTTCATGTAAACTATCTCTGTATATCGTATACATGCTTTTCAGATGAATAATTCCATCTCACTACCTTTAAGTTAAAGCCCCTACTCTTAGATATACTTAGTGTGACTTTAACAACGTTTTTATATATTCAATAAACTTTTTGGCAGCAGGAGAGATTTCTTTTAGGGATGACGCCGCAATGCTGATAAATCGATGTTGTGCTGGCTCTATACTAAGAATGGTAACGTTATGCGGGAGACCTTGCAGAACTAATTCAGGAATGACGCTCACACCTAGTTCATTTTCTACCATGGCTATAATAGCTTGATCATCAGCCATTTCGAATGCGTTTTTAAGAGTAACACCGGTCTCTTTAAATACGCGTTTTATATCGTGATCATAACCAGACTTTTGTATGATAATGGATTCATTCTCTAATTGTTCAATACGGATTTTATCTTGATTACCAAGAGGGTGATTGTATGGAAGGATACAAACTAACCTATCTTTTTTTAGAGGTATCGTTTCAAAACCTTCTAACGTAGGTAAGCTAACAAAACCAAAATCTACAACTCCATTAGCAATCCATTGTTCAATATCTTGATAGCCTCCTTGTAAAATCTTAATTTCTATAAAGGGATGCTCTTGTTTAAAATGCTTTATCCATCTAGGAAGCCATTGAATACAAACACTTGTAAATGCTCCTATCCGAACTGAACCAACTTCAAGTCCATTGATACAGGCGGCTTCTTGCTTCATTTTTTCATCCCAATGGAGAATCGTTCGTATATATTTTAAGATTCTCTGCCCATTGCTTGTTAAAGTGATACCAGACCGACTTCTAATAAGTAACGGAAAGCCAAGTTCAGCTTCAAGATTTGCGATAGAATAACTAACAGCGGACTGAGTTAAATTTAAAGCTTCCGCAGCTTTAGTTAGATTACCCAGCTCAACAACAGTGTCAAAAACTTCATATTTGGCAAGACTCATTTTTATCATTCCTATCCATAAATTTTATTCATGCTAAATATTGAAAACTTTGATTTTATTTATATGTAGTTTACCTCTATAATTTGAGAAAATACAACTGTATAGAAACGGACAGGTGAAAGAAGATGATTTTAATAGGGGCTTTAGTAAATGGAATAGGCGTAAGTATCGGTACTTTATTAGGGAGTCTACTTCGTCGTATACCAGATAGCATGAAACACACTGTCATGAATGTAATGGGTTTAGCCATTATCGTTATGGGAGTACAAATGGGATTTAAAAGTGAAAATTTCCTTATCGTGATTTTAAGTCTTGCTATAGGGGCAGTAATTGGGGAGTTATTTACCTTAGAAGATAAACTAACTAACATAGGAGGTTGGTTAGAGAAAAAAATTGGTTCAAGCAAAGAAGGCAGTATATCTCAAGGATTTATAACGGGAACGCTAGTATTCGTCGTTGGAGCAATGGGTATCATTGGTGCTTTAGATAGTGGAATTAGAGGTAATCATGATGTGTTATATACAAAAACGATTATAGATACATTTGTAGCCTTAATATTGACTACAACTCTAGGGATTGGGGTCTTATTTTCTGCAATTCCAGTTATTTTATATGAAGGTTCAATTGCTATTTTTGCAACTCAAATTGAGCGTTTTATTCCTCATGCTTTAATGAATAGTTTTATTACTGAAATGACCGCTACCGGTGGAATTATGATTATTGCCATCGGTTCAAATTTAGTAGGGATTACCAACATCAAAGTGGCTAATCTTCTTCCTGGAATCGTAATAACTGCACTGCTTGTTTCAATTATTTACGGTTTTAAATTACATTTTTAAAAGTAAATATACGCCACAAAACCTTTCCTTTTCAGTAATGTAATTCTTACGGCTGAAGAGGAAAGGTTTTTCACTTTATTCCACTTTTTTTAAAAGTACAACAACTATTTTAATAGAATATACTCTATTAATAAAAAAATAGACTGAGCGGTTTTTACTGTTCCCTCTATAAATAATAATCTTACTTTAGAAAATGAATCAATCTTTTTAAGCCGGTCAGACTTTTTATCATACTTATTTGTCCTCTTTTAACTTCCGCTCCATCAATTGTGCCATTTGTTGAGAATTTAAATCCTTTTCTTCATAGAGGTTATTAACAATGTTCTGATAGTCCTCTTCATTACGATTTTGACTTAGTTTGTTGGCAGCTTGAATTTCTTGTACTTTAATCTTAAATCCCACAATCCCTTTTAGCTCTTTTTCTAAAACTTTAGGAGAAAGCTTATCCCATAAAACCGGATTCTTACGATGTTTTTCGTATTTTTGCAACAACTTTGTCAGGTCCTGTTTTAACTCTTCTTCGTTCAAAATGCAAGCTGTCCCATATACATGTACAGCTTGATAGTTCCATGTTGGCACATTTTCCTGCTTGTACCAAGAAGAAGAGATATAAGCATGTGGTCCTTGGAACATCACCAAGACATTTTCACAGGCTTCAAATGTTCTCCATTGAGGGTTCCCATAAGCGACATGACCTGTTATATAGTAAGTATCTCCTTCTTTCACTAACTGCAAGGGCAAATGAGTGGCAATGGGTTTCCCCTGTTTTGTTGTGACCAACGTGCCAAAGGAGTTTTCTTGAACAAATCCCCATATCTCATCAACATTTGTAACCTTAAAATATTTTGGAATATACATAATCAGCCACCTCTCCTCTCAAAAGAAATTATCCGTGTGTTTTAACCATTATAAAGTCTACTTGTTCTTCATCCCCCATATAAAAAGAGTGGGCTCCAGTTTGAACGAATCCCATTTTCTTATAAAAGATGAAAGCATTTTCGTTTTTCTCCCATACGCCTAGCCAGATTTTCTTTTTATTATGTTCTATTGCCATATCTATTGCTTTATTGAATAGATATTTACCAAGCCCCTGTTTTTGAAAGTTGTTCTTTATATAAATCCTTTCAATTTCAAGGGATTCATCCCCCATCTCTTCAGACTGAGCATCATCGGTATTGACCTTTAAATAGCCTGCAATTTCGTTATCAACATAAACAAAAAAGAAGTGTGAAGACGTATTAGATAATTCTTTCTCTACTTGTTCTAAGTTAAAAGCCTTTTCCAAATAGGCTTCCATATTTTCAGGTGAATTCTGATGCTTAAAAGTTTCATTAAATGTTTCATAACTAATTTCTTGAAGTTTTCGTAAATCTTCAAAGGTACATTTTTTTATATTTATTGTCATTATAATCAGTCGCTCCTTTATGTTATCAATAATTTCTCTTGTTGCCTTTTTTTACAAACTCCCAGTCTTTTTCTATATTTTTTCTTACTCTTTGAAGAAGATGAAAAATGGTTTCTACTTCTCTTTCGGACAATCCCTTTAAGGCAACGATATTGGAATAATCATTTTCTCTTTTTATAAATGGATATACCTTTTTCCCTTTCTCTGTTGGAAAGAGTTTTTTAATTTTTTTGTTATGTTTATCTTCTTTCTTTTCAATAAAGCCATTCATTTCAAGTTTTTTGATAGCACGAGAGGCTGTTGTTCGATCTACTTTTATCATCTCAACTAACTTTTCTTGAATGATTCCTGGGTTTTCACATATTCGCACAAGGTACAAATACTGTCCTTTTGTAAGGTCATATTCTTTAAATTCTATATTACTTATAGAATCTAAAGCCCTTGCTATCATTCCAATTTCACGAAGAATCTCCTTCATAATTCACTCCTTAGTATATTTTTTATTGCAAATACAACAAAATAACATATATTAAATTTAACTTATTTTTATTGCGTTTGCAATAAAAATAAGTTATGAATAATAAAAACATGAAGGCATCATTACATTATGTGATATTTTGCATTCTAACAACTCACTTAAGGCAGAAAATCATTCGTTATATTTTTAAGGATATATAAGAGAATATCATTTAAAAATTTAAATGTTGCTTTCTCAATCGAAGGAAAATTAATATGATATCCTTTTATTAAAGTCTTTTATCATCAAAAGGATAAAGAAAAGAAGAAATCAGCATAAAAGGAAGATTGATACTATGTTCATAGAATTTATTGCGACAACATTAGAAGATGCTCTATTAATTGAACAATCGGGGGCAGATCGGATTGAGTTAGTATCCGCTTTAACAGAGGGAGGCTTAACACCAAGTCACTCCTTAATTGAAGCCGTAGTTAACCGTGTAAGCATTCCCGTCAATGTAATGGTAAGGCCACATAGCCAATCATTTTGTTACTCTCATGACGACTTTTCAATCATGAAAAATGATATAAAGATAATCCGTTCATTAGGTGCAAATGGTGTTGTACTAGGAGTGTTAAATGAGAAACATGAAGTCAACCAACACATGCTTGAAGAGTTATTGATGGAATGTAATGATATAGAGGTTACATTTCATCGGGCAATTGATTGTACAACTAGCCCTGTTCAAGCAGCTAAAACATTATCCCAATACAAAGAAATAACAACTATTTTAACTTCTGGTGGAAATGATGAATTTTCCAGTCGCTTGCAAACCATTCAGAAAATGAAAACAGTATGTAAGCATGTTTCAATTTTAGTTGGAGGTGGGTTAAATACAAGCAATATTCTTTCTGTTCATTCAACAGTAAAAACGGGACATTATCATTTTGGTACAGCTGTACGAAAAGATCATAGTCTGATCGAAGGGATTGATCTAGCAAAAGCGAAAGAAATTGTTCAAATATTAAAAGATGAAGAAAGAAAATCAGTATAAAAATCTTTCTAGTATGTGATATAGGAATGCCAACAAGCATAATGAATTTATATTCTGATAAAAGATATCACCTTTTACTAAAATCTTAGTCAGAAAAAATCCTGTTTCTTCAAAGTACAGGATTTTTTCTAACTGCTAGTTTTTCTAATTGTGAAGTGCACGTCCAATGGCGGTAGCTAGTACGTTCCTCTTCTTTTAATGTATTTTCTACGCCCTAGGATGTAAATCTTGATATATGAGATGGAATTGTAGTAAGGGAGCCTCCCTTCCTTTTATTTGATATCTTTTTGAAAAACGCTATTTATAAATATGAATTTGTGATAAAAAATACTACTAATCCTCTTTGAAATTCAAAGTAGTTCTAGCAAGAAGTATCATTGCCCGCTCTCCAAGTAAATATAATCTTTTTCACAAAATCTTCAAGTCCACTATTATGTAAATCAACTGATTTTTTTATGCGTATGCACCCTTTTCCATAATCCAATCCGGTTAGAAACTTATTGGCATCTTCTATTTTTCCAATGTTGCCCACGTATAGACTCACATAAGATTTTTGAGCATTCAAGTGAAATAAATTGAAGGTTTCACTCCCATAACAAAGCATTTTATATTGAATGCCCTCCTCAAGTTCTGGCGCATTTTCTAAAATAAATTCTCTTACAATTAATAGCTTCTCTTTTCTCCAGTCATCGTCTAGTAGTTCAAAATATTCTTTTGGGGTTTTAGCTTCGTATTGCATTGGTAAACCTCCCTTAAATCTTTTTATATTTTATCTTATTTACTAATTTCACGAAAAATCATCCAATAAGATAATCCTCTCTTTTCATTCACCTTTTGACAATATAGTGATCTCTCACTAAGTTCTATTATCGTCTCTTGAGGAAAAACGTAGCTAAGGACACTCCGTATATACGTTAAACCCGGTTATATAGACTTCGATGAAATGGAAGCCAGTCCTGCTTCGGATGATTGAAACCTGCCATTACTCGAATGGCATACCCAAAGTGACTGAACTTTACATCGAAGACAAGATGAAAACTATTTCGTTTATACAAGTTTACGATAGGAAGTTCCTATGAAGGGGAACGATTCAGTGTTAAACATCAATGTTATCTAGATAGGATACCCCATCGTTATAATATGTTTTATGTTATTCATCTCGAATTATCTTTATAAAAAAGAATCCTTTGCTTTTTAATAGCAAAGGATTTTTACATAGGGGGAAAGCGTTAATATTATACACATTCCTATAGTTTCATAGGATTTGCGTTCTTTTTCTTCGTCGAACATATTTTATGTTAACCAGCTATCAATACAAGATATAGGAGAAAATATAAAAGTATGTTTCCCTTTTTCTCTTTCAGAATGAGATTATTTAAACGTAAATTACAGATTACTGATTGTACTTTGAAGGGACGATTAAATTAACTTTGGACTACCTTTAATCCATCAAGATATGCTTTCACCTTTTTAATATCCTGTCCAGAATCAGCCAATGCTACATAACCATCAGGTCTAATGAGGAACATAGATCCTGGATTAATTCCAGCTTCCCTCATGGATTCTTTCCATGGAAATTCATGAAGGGGAATCGTAGCAGTTTTAGCAAGTTCACGAAGATCGCCCTTTACCTCCCCATACACATGGAACTGCCAATCAAAGGTTTGGAGTGGTTTAAAATTGTCTATACCTTGCCCGTATATCCATGGCAAACGATCTCCCCCATGAATAGCACCAGTCATTCCTGTACTGAGCATACTATTACGATAATGAATACGGATTTGAGATACGGATTTAAATAGCTTTCTCCTAATTGAAGAGACGCCTGTCACTTTTGGAACTACATAAGGAATCAATACTTCACGAAGCATTTTCGCGGAAAAGCCCTTTCCGACGATTCCAGAAAACATTCTATCTGTTGTGGCAACTAAATTCTTAGCAAAATCCATTCGCTCATCCTCATAGGAATCTAGAATCTCTTCTTTTGCTTTCTCTTTAAGAACGGCAGCAAGTTTCCACGAAAGATTTATAGCATCTCCAATCCCGGTATTCATTCCCTGTCCACCTACTGGGCTATGTACGTGTCCAGCATCTCCTGCAATAAATACACGTCCTTTTCGAAAGTGTTCACTTACTCGATGGTGGACTTTATAGGTAGAGAACCAGTTCACCTTATTCGTATGCACTCCTAAGTTTGCTTCTATATAAGGAACGATTTCAGTAAAATTAATCTCTGACTTTTTATCTAATAATGCCTGAGGAACAAGACTAATCAAGCGCAAAGAATTTGAGGTCCGAATAGGAAAAATCAGACCAAAACCATCTTTGAAGAGTTTCAACTGTAAACCATCAATAGGTGTTTCACTTAGAACATCAGCCACGTAAAAAACCTGCTTGTATGTTCCACCTGCAAAATCGAAGCCAAGTCCTTTTCGAACTGAACTATGAGCTCCATCACACCCGCATAAATAAGCATAATGATTCTTTTCCTCGATTCCTTGCTTGGTAGTGATGACATGAACTCGGTCTTCCTCCTGATGAAATGAGATTAGCTTTGTATCCCACTCTATACAAACCCCTTTTGCTTTCAGTTGATTTATTAGAATCCGTTCATGTTCATCTTGTGGAAAACTCAATACGAATGGAAAAGGACTCAGTCCTTTTCCAATGTGACCAAAATTCATCTTCGCTCTTTGTTTATTGTCTTTATAAATTTGCACTTGTTGGACGGGGATTCCTAATTGAACTATTTCATCTGCAAAACCAAATTGACGATAAAATTCTAATGTTCTAGCATGAACAGCCATCGCTCTAGATGCTTCTCCAGGTCCTTTGTTTTTATCAATAATTCTAAAGGGAACTCCTTGTTTCTCAAGTCCAAGAGCTAACGCCAATCCTGTTGGGCCAGCTCCAACAATTAATACTTGAGGTTGCATCGCTTTCTCCTCCTTAAAATATTTAAATAACAAATCTCGCATAGTGTATAAGAAGTTTATAGGTTCTGCTTAGGTATTATACCTTGCTGTATTACAAAATTATTACTCTATTTGGTGTTTTTTAGTTACACACTTGGAACAATAACTTTTTCTTATTTCCTTTACCCTTTAGTAGACCTTGCTTCTACCTCTCCATAGGAACCCTTGTCTGAAGCTGAACTTTGTACTTTCAAAACAGATAATATGATGATAAGAAAACTTCCTAAAGCAATCCATAATAAGACAGACGCCGGACCGCTAAAGCTAAAGCCCCGATGGAAGAAGAATAACTCCCGTAGTCCTTCTACCATAAATCGCATAGGTAACCATGAATAAATGTAATCTCGATAGAAAGTAGACATCATCTCTGGTGCCATTGAAAGTAATGGAGCTCCAAAGAAAAGAATAAGAACAAAGAGTGGAATTCCTTTCATTTCAAGCCAAGATAGAACGGCTGTAATGAGCAAGAAGAATGCAAAATAAGTAATGATTAAGAATAAAGAGATATCCATAAAGTTTGAAATGTAAATGCCTAATAGGTCTGCAATCCATGTTAAACCAAAACCGGCTACTAGACTTAAAACAGTTCCAGCAAGAACTTGAGTAAGCACGGCATATAGCTTTTGCTTTCTATTCACAAAAGCAAGCTTATTAGCAACAAAGAAAAGCACGACTGCTCCAGCGATGCTTGACATCCATAAAGGCTGAAACAAAGCGACAGGAGCGCTCCCATTCATACTTGCTGTTCCCACCTCATTCACATTTTTCACATTAACTTGTACAGGGTCTGTCAGTACAGTTAGTTGATTGGCTTTCAAAGAAACATTTTGCTTTGCTAACCGTTGTAAAACTTGTGTTTGTATTCCATTCTCTAGATTATCTCCCATTGTATTTAACATCTGACCTGTTAAATTAGCTGCAATAGGATTCATTCCTTGGTTGATAAAGATATTGATTTCAGGTTTGTCTGGTTTTGAAGTCATTAAGGATGATTGTTTTTGACTAAAATCTTTAGGAATAATAAGAGCACCATAGTATTCTTGATTATCTAATCCTTTTAATACGTCTTCCTTACTCTTAACATTAATCCACTTAACGGGAGGGTCTTCACCATCTGTAGAAGTTATATTCTTTTTCAGCATGTTCGTGACAGTATTCCCCATATTTACTTTTCCTTGTTGGGGAATCACAACACCGATATCCTCATTAACTAAAGCAATTGGTAGATTTTTTGGTTTCTGTTGAACAGAAGGGATCAGAGTTAATCCAAATAAAGCAATAACTAAAAGCACCACTAAAGGGGATATAAAAAGGAGCTTATTTTTTAACAAATGAATATACCTTCTTCCTAATTTAAATTATAATGAACATCGTGTTGATTTAATTATACTTTGGATTATAAGTATAGCTATACAGATATTCAATAAACAGAAATCATAGATATGATGCATATTGAACACATGATCTATATCTGTTGAATAAAAAATTTAGGAGGAATTCCATTGAAGGAGCTCAATACGGATTTGCGAGTAATACGTACGAAGACATCTATTCGAAATGCCTTAACCGAACTGATAGAAGAAAAGGGATTTGAAGCCATAACGGTGAAAGATATCACGGTAAAAGCCGAGATTAATCGAGGAACGTTTTATTTACATTATCAAGATAAATACGATCTCATGGATAAATGTCAGCAGGAAATCATGTATCAGATGTCCAATATTGCAAAGACCATTCTTTCAAAAGGTGTATTAGATAGCGAAACGGCCTTTTCTCTTGCGATTTCCCTATTTGAATATCTCAGTCAAAATGCAGACTTTATGAAAGCTGTATTAGGACCAAAAGGAGATCTATCTTTTCAAATAAAAATAAAAGAATTTATGAGAAAGACACTTTTTGAAGATAGTGAACAAAATTCCTTCATTAAACAAGGAGCTTTACTCGTTCCAGGAGAGTATTTAACTTCCTATATTGTTTCAGCACATTTAGGAGTCATTCAGCAATGGCTCCAACATGGCGGAAAAGAATCTCCGCAAGAAATGGCGCGTATCCTGTCAACGATGACCTATAATGGTCCCCTATTTGCAGCTGGTCTTAAAAAATAATATTGATAATTTCTGAATCCCTCTTATTAAAAATGTGTGGATACTTAAAAAAAGCCTTTAAAATAAATCTATTTTAAGAGCTTTTACTACTTATAGTGTGTTATATGAACTAAAAATACGTGTGCAATATAATTTCTTAATGTTGATTCAAATTTATTGTTCTTATATGTAATCATTCACAAAATTTTTTACTACAATTTGCTTATAGGGAACAGCTATTTGTTACTAAACCTTTTCTTGGTCTTTTTACAAGCTCTCCCCCACAGTTTGGGCATATGTAATTCATATTCTTTGTACAGTCTGGACAAAAGGTACATTCATGTACGCAAATATAAGCAATAGAAACACTAGTAAGTTTATCCATACATTTTTTACATTTATTTCCCCCTATAAAACCTTGATATTACTCAATTTATAGAGGTAGAAATACATATCTTATACATAGATAAATATGAAAGTAGCATTGTAAATTGCATGCCTCACGTTTTAAAAAGAATGAAAACAGGATTAAATTAAAAAAGAGAAGGGAAACTCTTCTCTTTTTACTATATAACGATCTATGTTTAGATGCTCTTCTTCATTCTAAATTCTCAGGAACCCTTGGCTTATTTTTATTTCCATTAGTTTTCTGTTTCGACAAAACCATCTTTTTTAAGTGCTACTAAATCTCTTTTCAGCCAGTAAATAAGTTGTTGTTCACGTTCTTCGTTCATTTTCTTCGATTGATCTTGAGACCATTGATAAAATCCCTTACCTGTTTTTTGGCCATAATTCCCCTCATCCACAAGATTTTTCATCATGTTAAACGATTCCTCATGTTTACTTAAATCAGGAAATAGATAGGATGATATGGAATCAAATACATCGAGTCCTCCCATATCAGCTGTCATAAATGGCCCTGTCACTGATAGGCGTCTTCCTATACTATAACAGACAGCTTTATCAATATCTTCTATGGAAGCCACTCCTTGCTCAAGAATATATTGAGCTTCACGGAATAAAGCATATTGCAATCGGTTTCCAATTGAACCAAGAATATCTTTTTTAACAACGATTGGCTTTTTATTCATATACTTAAGTAATTCCATTGTTCGATCAACAGTCTCTTTTGATGTATGTTCTCCACGTATGATTTCTACAAGAGGAATTAAATGACCAGGATTCCAAAAGTGGGTAACCACAGTCCTTTCTGGGTAAGATGTAAGGGAAGCAATATCTGTTGGACTCAAACCAGATGTGTTACTAGCCAGTATCACATCTGGGGAGCATAAGGCATCTAATTCTTGAAACATTTTTTGCTTTAAATTCAAGTTTTCTGGAATCCCCTCAATAATGAAACTTACTTCATTTACACACTCTTTTAAAGAAGTGGTAAAGTGAATACGAGATTGTATACTTTTCGTTTCACTAGAATCCACTACTTCATATGTTGTCAACACATTTAATTTTCCCCCCACACCTTCTTTCCCACGTTGGATGTCATTGTCATCTATTCCCCAAACTTTTACGTGGAATCCCGCCATAGCTGCACATAAAGCAATAGAATGTCCCATTGTACCAGATCCTAGTATTGCTAGTTTTTCTATAGAAGTGTTCATATCGCCGTCCAACCTCCATCCACTTTAATTGTTTCCCCTGTTATAAACTGAGCTAAGTCAGAAGCTAAAAAGACAACTGCTCCTGTAACATCAGACGGTTGAGCTAATTTCCCTAAAGGGATTCGGGCAACAACCTCCTCATAAAATTCCTGGTTTTCAAACATTTTTTTCGTAAAGTCTGTTTCAATAAAAGTAGGGGCAACTGCATTTACCTTCACATTATATGGAGCCCATTCAATCGCAAGTGCTTTTGTTAATTGAACTGCGCCCCCTTTACTAGAACAATAGGCAGAACGTTTAATATAACCTACAAAGGCCATTTGAGAAACCATATTAATAATTCGTCCGCCCCCTTGTTCTATCATGTATTTCCCCACTCGTTGCGCGCAGAAAAAAGTCCCTTTTAAATTAGTGTCTATGACTTGATCCCAATCTTCTTCTGTCACTTCTAGTGCTGGTTTAGGAATATTAACCCCAGCATTATTTACGAGTATATCAACTCCTCCCAATGTGGAAACTGCTTCATCTACCATGTCATACACATTTGATGTATTTTGCATATCTGTCTTTAAGTAAAAGGAGCCGGAATGAATCTGTTTTAATTCGTTTGTAGTTGAGACTAAATCTTCTTCATTACGACCTGTAATCACGGTATCGGCTCCTAACTTAGAAAATTCCAAAGCAATATCTTTGCCGATTCCTTTGCTTCCTCCAGTAATTAATACCTTCTTACCTTTAAGTTCATCAAAATGCCCCATTAGTGTCCCCTCCTATTACATAGGAAAAATTTTATATATTTTGATTCATAGTGTTGATTATAAGTCTATTAATCCAATAATCTCTATTATTAAACTAAACCAGTTAAACTGTAGACAAGGATGATAAAAAAGCATGCAAGAGTTTTAATAATAGTTACAGCAAAAATATCTCTGTAAGCTTGTTTATGGGTCAATCCTGTAACAGCTAACAAAGTAATAATAGCCTCACTTCCTTGATTGTATAATTTTGAAACTAACGATAATTAAAAGTAGTATACTTAAATATTTTCTTGTAAATTGTTAAAACAAAAGCAAACGCTTTCAATTTTTATAACTTATAAGATTATATTTACAATAGTAAATATTTAGTTAAAAAGGATACATAAGAGGTTTATGCATCCTTTTTATTAGTTATTTAGCTGTTACTTTCCCATAACGACGGACACGAAGAAGGGCTTGTTCAGCATGACCAGAAAAATTCTCTAGTTGACAAAGACGTGCGGCATATTCACCGATTTGGACGCTTGCCTCTTCTGTAACTTTTTGATATGTGCATGTTTTTAAAAACTTGCCTACCCAAAGCCCCCCAGTATAGCGTGCTGCGCCTTTTGTTGGAAGGGTATGATTTGTACCAATTACTTTATCACCATATGCTACATTTGTTTCTGGCCCAAGGAATAAACATCCATAATTGTTCATATTCTCCAAGAAGTAATCTGGATTTTTCGTTAAAATTTCTACATGTTCAAAAGCCAGTTTATCAGCCTCTATTAAAGCTTCCTGCTCATTTTCAACAATAATGATTCTCCCGTAATCTTCCCAGGAAACTCGTGCTACATCAGCCGTTGGAAGGTTTTGAAGTTGACGTTCAATCTCCTCTACAGTCTCTTCGGCTAATTTTTTAGACGTTGTAATCAATGCTCCTGGTGAAGTTGGACCGTGCTCTCCCTGTCCCAAAAGGTCAGTTGCAATCATTTCTGCATCTGCGGTTTCATCAGCAACTACTAATGTTTCTGTAGGGCCTGCAAAGAGGTCAATTCCCACACGACCATATAATTGACGTTTTGCTTCTGCTACATATGCATTCCCTGGACCTACCAGCATATCCACCGGTTCGATTGTTTCCGTACCGACAGCCATTGCAGCCATTGCTTGAATACCTCCAAGAATATAAATTTCATCGGCCCCTGCTAGATGCATCGCTGCAACTGTAGCTGCAGGAATTTCTCCAGCAATAGGTGGAGTGCAAGCGATCACTCGTTTTACTCCCGCTACTTTTGCTGTTAATACACTCATATGTGCAGAAGCAACCATAGGATAACGTCCCCCAGGAATATAACAGCCAACACTCCCTACTGGAATATTTTTGTGACCAAGAATAACACCTGGTAATGTTTCTACTTCAATATCTAACATAGACTTTCTCTGTTCTTCAGCAAATCTTCTTACATTGCTTTGGGCAAATTTAATATCTTCAATTGTTTGTTCTGGCACGCTATTTACAATTTCAATAATTTGGTGATCTGTTAACCTAAAACTTTCTGGAGACCAATTATCAAACTTTCTGGATAATTCTCTGACCGCAGCGTCCCCTTCATCTTCAACCTTTTTAATTGTTTGACTTACTGTTGTTGATATTTGCATATCATTTTGGGCAATCTCTTCCTGACTTTTCCCCTGTTTAAAAATTTGCACCATAATAAAATCTCTCCTTTTTTGCATACGTATGCATTTTATTTTAGAAAGTAAATAATGTATGTTTATTACAGTTTCACAACATATAGTACGCTTTGATTCAATTTAAAATAAAACTTGCATACGTATTCATTTTTTGTATCATTCATACTATTCTGCTTGTTAACTAGTATGAGTGATAACGTTTTCATTGTCAACTATTCTTTTAATATCTTTACAGATTTTCTTTCAATAAGTGACCCCGAAAGAAATAGGCATTTAGGTTTTGTAGTTTCTTCCTCAACTCTATTTAATAATATATTAATCGTTTCTTCAATCATTTCATTCACTGGTTGCTGCCAGGTTGTTAAGGAATATAGAGGCCAAGAAGCCATTGCAATATCATCAAACCCTATAATTGATAAATCATTTGGAATAGATATACCTAAGTTTTTAGCAGCATCTATTACTCCTAATGCCATAATATCATTTGCACAAAAAATGGCATCTGGACGATTGCTATCTTTTAATAACTGCCTAGCTACATTGTAACCAGCTTCATAAGTATAATCTCCTTCTTCTACGATAGGTTTTATGCCTTTTTGTGTAAGAAACTCAACAAATCCCTTCTCCCGATCACGGCTTGTTGATGTATTTATACGACCAGAAATATAAGTGAATTTTTGATGACCTTGTTTAAATAGATATTCCGCAATTTTCTTGCCAGCAGCGTAATTATCGCAACATACAGAATGACAGGAAGAATCTTGAGTATATCTATTAAAAAGGACAATAGGTATATCATGTGTCGAAAGCCTGGAGACGACACTTGAAGATAATAAAACGTCCGTCATGATTACGCCCTCTACATTGTATTCAAGAAATTGAGATATTTCATCTTGGTCAATTTCATCGTTCTTTGTATGAAAAAAAAGAACATGATATCCTCTTTCATATAAACTTTTTGTCAATTTATCTAGGATTTCTGGATAAAAAGGATTTTGGATATTTCCCATTACAAGACCAACTATATTGGTTTTATTCGTTATTAACCCTCTTGCCAAAGCATTTGGACGATAGCCTATTTTTTGAGCTGCATCCAGCACTCGTTTTTGAGTCTTAGGCGACACCTTTGCCCCTGGAGTAAATACCCTGGAGACAGTTGATTGTGAAACGTTAGCTAACTTAGCTACTTCTATTGCAGTGCTTTGTTTCTTTTTCAAGTTTAACTCTCCTTACGTAATAAGTTTCTTTTACTAAAAAAACTTACTAATAGCTATACATGTTTATATTATAGGGTTTTCTCTATTTTAACAATTAACTAATCTAACTTTGTGAAGAAATAATAGAGTTTTTTTGAATAGGATATACAACTTATATACATACTTAAACAGCAATTATCCTCTTGTGGCCTTTGTTTCTGTTGTTGAATTTCAACACCTTCATTTTATCGATTCCCCCCTATTATCAAAGAATTTTATACCTTTTTATAAGGTTTTAAGTAAAGATGAACTTAATGAGCCTTTAAAGATAAGAAAAAGAAAAGGTACGATTACTTTAGAAAATAAAAACAAGTTGAATAAAACACAGTTAGAAAAAATCTTTCATTGGTAGCCAAAGAATGTTGGGAAAGTTATATTTAATTTTTGGGATGGAACCTGTAAATCCAAAAGGAGAATGAACGTTTCAATACTGATAATCAATATTTAAATATTTCTGTGAACTACTATTTATTTATTTTCTTTAATTTAAAGTATGCATACATGCTTAAAATAATCGTAACCAGCACTAAACAGCTAAGCGGGAAAATGACAGTGTTAACAAAATGATCATAAAACCAAGTATACATAAAAAGCACCTCACCATTCACATAGAGAGAAAAGGATACTTTTAATCGTTTTCCCACTCTCTCCTTCTTGAAAGTTTTATTTGTTATAAACCTTTCTCTATTTTGTTTATTATCGTTTAGTATGTAAGGGACTAGACAAAAATATGTTAGTTCCAATAGCATGTGATAGTTGAAATCTAAAATTCACCAATAATGACTTCATGTTCGGCAAAATGATGTATTATTCCCTCTGTTTCTTCCTATTTTTTAAGAAAGCAACAATAAGAAGAAGGAAAGGAACCATCACTAGGAGAGGAATATGAAGAACAAACATTGTTATCTTCAGTCCCTCTTGGAGGTGTTCCTGGACGTTACTCGCAATCGTGATGGATAAGAAAAGAATAGCTATGCCTAAAGGATGCGATAGTCGTGAAGGCGATTCAATTTTAAATAAACTGGCCGTGCCTATAACAGCTGCATAAAATAACACGCTAATCTTAAAAAAAATACCAATTACCAGGGCAATCATAAAAAATACATCAAGACGTTCCAAGAAATCAGCAACCTGGATGCTTTGTACAGTACTAAGAAGAGGGAATTGTGAACGTGCTGTCAAATCCACCCCAAGCACACTAACATTAATGATCATCGTAATCACCAAATTGATGCCACTTAATCCTGTTGCACATAACATGGTCACTTTTGCCTTCTTAGGATTATTTAAACAAGGCAGAATCATCGTAAACACAATAGCTTCTGCAAACGGAAAATATAAGGTTTGAGTAAAGACAACTTTTAAGACAGGTAACATCCCTTCTTCAAGTACTGGTTGTAAGTTGGTAAAATCGATTAAACCAGAACTCACAATGAGAATAAATCCAGTGACAGCAAGGATATACATCGGTATAAAAAGGACCTCGCCTGAGCGCGCGATAACCTCTATTCCTTTTCGAACCATATAAATAATGACAAGCATTAATAAAGCGTTTGCGATAAATAAAGGCGTATCAGGATAGGCAAAGGTCAATAACATTTCCCCAAAATCACGTAGAATTCTTGATGCATCATACATAAAGTAAAGGATGTAGACAAAGGCAAGTACGCTTCCTATCCCTTTACCTAGGATTTTTTGCATGTAGTCCGTAGGCAAGAGATCTGGATAATAGGAATAAAGCTTATGAAAGATTAAGAGTAAAACTAAACTGCCTATCATTCCAAGTAGAATCGCAAGCCAAGCGTCCTGTTTTGCATCCATGGCAAGAGGTACCAATAAAGAACTACCTAGTTCAAATAAGACCATGAGAACAAAGAGCTGACTGGCACTAATTTTGGCTTTTTCCACTCCCCTTCCACCTCCTTTTTCCTGCTTTTTCTTCTCTTTTATCCCCCAAAAATGTAGACAAAGATAAATAAGGTTTCCATCACCTTACCTAAGGGAATATTACAAATAAAGTTTATGAGGGATTAAAAATAAAACCAAACCGCCGCTACTATTTCAAATAAAATCGTCAGTCAGGCATCCTGCTTCGCTCTCATAAAAAAGGCTTGAACATAGTACTGATCAGTTCAAACAGAACCATTGAGATAAAGAGCTAATTACCACTAGTTTTGACTTACTTCATTCCATTGGTAACTCTTTTCTTTACTCCTGATTCTCTTTTACACCTGAAAGAAACGACTTGTTTCGCAAACCAGTACGGCGGATATAAGCATCCACAGTAATATCTACATCTAATTTTGGAAAATACACATCGCTCCATTCAGTTTTTATTTTTTTCCATTCATTTGGTCTAGAACGGTGAATGACTTCACCAAATCCAAGGATATCTGTTTTATTTTTCTGCGCATGTTCAATGGCTTTCTCTAATTCTTTTTTTATTTCTTTTCTCAAGGACTGTTCAATCTTTGTAATGACCTTTGTATTGGTGATATCAATAGGTATCTTCATTTCACCAATGTCTCCTTCAACCCGAGTATGAATTGAAACGTGAGGATGGCCATTCTTCATTTTGGCAGATACATCTGTTTTTTGACGAACGGTTTTATAAGCTATTGCTGCTTTTTTTCCTTCCCAATCAACATTAATAGCCGTTCCTTGTATTTTATCTAAAATCCATACCGTTCCTCTTGCTGTTTTTCCATACAGCCAATCCACTAACTTTCCTTGTTTTAAAACAGCAATTCCGGAAGCTCGAAGCGTGGCTTCAGGCGCACTTTCTTGAAGGTTATCTAACCTTTGCGCTTGTTTAGGATTTCCCACCATACTAAATCCAGCTACAACGGTTTCCTCTTTGGAGGATTGAAGACCTTTCATTACATCTTGGAGTGAAACTTTTACATTCTCTCCCCATTGTCTTTCTGTGAATTCTAAAGTTTTCAGCACTTTATTTGCTGGAATCTTATCAACAGGAGTTAATGTTTTAACTAAATCCGCAGCAGTTGAGTGGTTAGCAATGACGAGAGCTGAGGTCGTTCGAAATTCAGGATCTCGATCAAAAGCATCCATCAATACCTCAATCCCTTCTTCTCTTGCAAGACTTTCCCCAACGATGACTAAGTTTGTGTGAGCATAATACAGTCGCCGAGAAATTCTGCTTGAAGCCCGTCTGCTTGTTTCCACTATATTGTCCCCTGAAGCTGAATAGATGGTCACAGGGGGACTTTGCACCTGACCTCCGCCTCCTTGCAAGCCTCCAGCCACGTTCCCGGGATTAATAATTTGAAGTGTCAGGTTATATCGCCCATCTTTCGTTTTATCTACTCCCATGGCTGCCACAATAGCAAGGTCTGTTAACTCCTTTTTACTCCAACAACTTGTTAATAAGACGGTCACCATCATTATTAATAAAAGAAAAGCTCCTTTACGTTTCATTGTTGTCACCTTCTTCAAGATTCCCATTCACCATACCACGCGATGAAGGAGGATTTGGTCGCTGGTTGATTCCTTCACGCCTAGTATTTGCACTTATTAGTCGCGGTCTTTTTCTAAGTGTCCACCAAGGTAATCGTACAACCGTATCTTCATTGTTTGAGGGTATGAAAGGAGCCAATGGTGCCATATAGGGAATACCAAATGAACGTAAACTGCATAAATGGACGACCATCATAAGAAGTGCCAGAATAATGCCATAGAAACCAAATACCGCTGCACATATCATAAACAGAAAACGGATTAAGCGAATCGAAATAGCCATCGCAAAGGAGGGTGTAGCAAAATTAGCAATCGCCGTTATGGATACAATGATAACCATGGCTGGTGATACAATACTAGCTTGAACGGCAGCTTGCCCAATAACAAGGGCACCGACAATGGACACAGCTGAACCAATGGCTTTCGGTAACCGAATCCCTGCTTCTCGTAAGATTTCAAAGGTAACCTCCATGAGAAGAGCTTCTACAAATGCTGGGAAAGGGACAGCTTCCCTTTGTGCTGCAATCGCTACGATAAGCTGTGTTGGGACCATCTCCTGATGAAAAGTTGTAACAGCAACATAGGCAGCTGGCGCGATAAGTGAAATAAGAAACATAACAATACGTAAAAAGCGAATCGATGTCGAAATGTCGAAACGTACATAATAGTCTTCAGGCGACTGAAAAAATTGGATAAAGACAGCTGGAGCAATCAGTACAAAAGGCGTTCCATCAACAAAAATAGCAATTCGTCCCTCTAAGAGATTTCCTGCTACTATATCTGGTCTTTCGGTATCGTAAATAGTGGGGAATGTGGTTATCGTTTGATCTTCAATGAGTTGTTGAATATAGCCTGATTCTAAAATGCTATCAATATCAATCTTATGTAATCGTTGGCGTATTTCTTTAATGATTTCATCATTCGCAATGCCATGTATGTACATCATTGTTATATCTGTTTGGGTTATACGACCAATTTTCATAGATTCAACCCATAAATCCGGGCTTTTAATAATTCGACGTACCATGGCTATGTTGGTTCCAATAGACTCTGTAAATGCTTCCTTTGGACCGCGTACTACCATCTGGGTACTTGATTCGGCAATGGCACGCCTCTCTCCACCTTTTGTCCCTACAGTCAATGCTTGATCTATTTCATCAACTAGAATAAGGGTATCGCCTGCCAATAAGGATAAAAACAGGTCATTCCAGGTATTAATAGATGATACATCCCCAATTGTAATCATATCTTCAGAAATCAGATCGAACACGTTTTGCTTATTCACTGTTTCTTTATGATTGTCTTTCATTATGGATTCGAGTAAGAACTCTTGAATAGATTGGTTGTCTACAATTCCTTCTACATAGACAATGGCTATCTTAATATCAAAATTCTCCCCCATTTTTAATTGACGAATCATGATATCTGAACTGTTTCCTGTTTTCTGTTTAATCGTATCGAGGTTCGCTGATAAGGAACTGTATATATTTTTTACTGAGTTGTTACCAGATTGATTTTCAGCATCCTGTTGGGAGTCCTTTTTTGATTTGCGATTTTTAAAAAACGAAGGCATAAGTTAAGGCATCCTTCCTTTATTTTTTATTACCTTAACCATATAAGGGGTTTTTATGTAATTTTTCTCAAAAGAAATTTGTATCATATTAGAGGAAAGGGAAAATTCTATTAAGTGGAGTGTGATAAGTATGAAAATCATAGGTGTTTCCCTTTTAATGACAGGATGTTTAATGGGGTTATCTCTAAGCATCGATATTTTTCAAGGATTAGATGTTTTTCAAGCATTGTACAATGCTGTAAACCCTTTTCGTATAATGGAAGTTATAGAATTATTTGTTCTCTGTTTTCTTCTCCTTTTGTTTTTTGCTGAGTCTGTCTACATTTTTATAAAAAAGAGAAAGAAAAAGGAAAAAGAAGGAAAGTAACTACACATAAAGTCTAATCTTTTAAGATGAAAAAGACTAAATTTAATCCATTTCAAATCAAGAACAGCGTAATAGAGTGCTTAATGATTAAAAACAGGGGCCTAAAATAACGTCTAAACACTTCAGAAAGGAAGTAAACAAGGCGTAAAGACTAAAATTAGTTTGCTACTTTTTAGGATGAAAAAGACTAACATTGGACACCTTAATGACAATTTTTCAAATTGAGTCATCATCCATTCTTCTTTTCTCTACCTCCATTCTCATCCCCATCCATTGCTTAGCTTTTTCTAGACGAGTATCAAAGGCTTGTTGATAGAACCCTGTTAATTGATGTTCAAAGGAGTGTTGAACATTTACTTTTATAAATGCTTCCGTATAAGATGAAAAATGAAGGTGTGCAAATAAAAAATAGTCCATCGTCTCTTTAATCTTAAGGATTCCCTAAGAATGGTGTTTATCATCCCCATTCTTAGGAAGTAAACCCGCTATGTTACCATCTTTTAACGTTGGTCTTTTCCACTTACAAATTCTCACTTTTAATTTGAAGTAATTGTTACTTCAAATTTTCGGTAAAGAAGGCTTCTAACTTGTCAAATGGAATTACATCTGTCTTGTCGTACAAATCAACTGTGGCAGGAAAATTACTTACTAAAGATGCCATCAAATCTATTGTTTCTTTTCCATTTGTATTAGGATTCGTTTACATCATATTATTCTTAATCGGACAATTTACTTTGCCTATGGCTATCATGACTTTAGTTTGGGGAATATTAGCGGGTATAGGAAATAATATAAATCAATATTGGATTACTTCTGCAGCCCCAGAAGCTCCTGATTTTGCTAATGGATTGTTTGTAACGTCCGCTAACTTAGGAACAACAATGGGAACAGCTGTAGGTGGATTGTTTATATCAGGATTAGGTACACAATACATCTTATTAGTGGGTGTATTATCATTGCTATTAAGTTTGCCATTTATTCTATTGAGAAACTACATGTATAATCCTATAAAACAACTTTCCAAATAAGGAATACATTCAACATTCTTTAA
This sequence comes from Priestia filamentosa, assembly GCF_900177535.1. Lineage (NCBI taxonomy): Bacteria > Bacillati > Bacillota > Bacilli > Caryophanales > Bacillaceae > Priestia > Priestia filamentosa. The sequence goes on along the minus strand of NZ_FXAJ01000002.1, from coordinate 549,672 downwards.
GAACTCCCTGTGCATGATTAATTTATGTTCCCTGTCCTACTTTCTTTTATTAAATTTCTCGGGTATAGAAGTCTATCCTAGCACAAGATTACAAGATTAACAGCCTAAAAATGGGGGTTTAAAATGTCTAAGGATATTAAAGTTGCACTTGTCACCGGTGGCAATCGAGGTATTGGATATGAACTGGTCAAACAATTGGCGTTGAATGGTTTTAAAGTCATTTTAGCAAGTCGGGATCCAGAAATGGGGCATGAAGCTGTAAAAAAACTTAAGGAGTCAAATCTTGATGTGTGGTTTGTAGTGATGGATGTAGATAATCAAGAAAGCATTCGCCAAGCTATGGGTACAGTAAATGAGCAGTATGAAAGATTAGACGTATTGATTAATAATGCTGGCGTGTATGTGGATCATAATGAAAAATTAATGGCTATGGACCCTTCTGTTTTAGAGAGAACGATAACAACGAATTTCTTCGGCGCTTACCATGTCATCCGTTCCTCCATTCCCATCATGGAAAAACAAGGATATGGAAGAATAATTAATGTTTCTTCAGAATATGGGGCGTTGAGCGAAATGTCTTACCCAGGAGTAGGAGCATATAAATTGTCTAAGCTTGTCTTAAATGGATTGACCCAATTGATAGCTGCAGAAATTAATGGTGATATTAAAATAAACGCGGTCGATCCGGGATGGGTAAGTTCAGATATGGGAGGACCATCTGCTCCAAGAACTCCTAAACAAGCAGCCGAATCTATTCTTTGGTTAGCGACGATTGGACCTAAAGGACCTAACGGGGAATTTTTCAGAGATGGAAAACGCATCGATTGGTAGAAATACAGCGAGAGTAAACGATTTGATGTTCCAGTGTGATTTTATAAAACTGTCTTTTGCAATTGTTATAGGTTAAAAACCTATTATTAAAGAAAAAAGCCAATCATCCTAATTAGGATGATTGGCTTTTCTATAATTTTGTTGAGGAATCTACAGCAATTTCCTACTTACCTATAATAAAAACTCAGTTTGTTAATGAATCCTATACTTAGAGCTCCAAAAATCAAACGATAATGGAGACACCTTTTCGACCTAGTCCTAGAAACAAGTAATTTCTATCGAGTTAGAATCAGACATATTTTGCACCTGAACAATAAGCTCTAGAGGGTTTTCTTCGTTATTTCTTTTATTCAAATGTAATTCTTCATACCAATCTTTCTTACTCATAAGTGTTGCTTTGTTCTCTATCTCCCCTTCAAAATAAATCTCAAAACCTTTTAAGGAACTAACGCTAGACTCTACATCATTATTTTCTTTATAGTAGTCCATTAATTCTTTTTCACTAAGTTTAGATGATAGTCTTATGTAAGCAACGACCGTGGGTGTGGGTTTATCTTCACTCCCCAAAAAATCTTCTCCATATAAAACTTCGTAGTCAAAACCTTTATCTGTGATCTCTGTTTTAGGAGGAAGTGGATAAGAGAAGAGTTTGTCTGCGAAGTTCTTAGCAATCTCTCTTTCATAATTCAGAAAATTGTAAGACCATTCTATGAAGAATGCTAACACTAGTAACATCATTCCCCACTTATACTTTTTCAATATAAGAAACCTCCTATCCGATATGAATCCTTTCTTTTAACAAGAAACTGAGACCTATAAGATATTAGTCTTCATATTCTTTCTATAACTTACAAAGTAATCTGCTACATATGATAATATTGTCACCATTAGAGTATTGATTATAGTAGCAAATTTAAATAATAATACCTAACCAAAAGCAAAAAAACTACTCAAATATTATTTATAAAGAACAATAATATAAAATTGAAAACTTGTTTATCAAATCTGAACTCCTTCGCCTCTCCGTATGGTTTCTAAGATTTTACTCATTATATTTATGTAAGGTTTGAAAGATATTTTTTTAAGGTTTCCATTACCGCTTGTTCATCAAATCCATGCACTACTAGGGTGATTTCATCCCCTTCTTTAATTACTAAATCCATAATCTTCATGATATCTTTTCCATTGGCAACCTTTCCACTTTTAGAAAGAATCACTTCACTTTTAAATGAGGAAACTTTGCGTACAAATAAAGCTGTATGTCTCGCTTGGAGTCCTCGTGGTAGTTGAACTATAAAATTTTTCATTAACATATTTTCTCACCTTATCCCCTTCCCCTTATTTTTTCTCCCTAATCTGTATGGTTGGTCTTGCAGCTAACGTTGTGCTAAAGATTTCTTTAAGACATATATGGATATTTTAAATGTTAAAGTGGACTCTAAGACAAGAATTAACAGTAAAAAAATTTGTTCATTTTACGTAAATTAGGAAATATCACAAATAAAAAAGCACAAATCCGTTATTAATTAACGAGTTTGTGCTCTTTTTACTTCCTCGAACATCGTTGATGTTAAGTGCTTTATTCTCTTTTTATAAAAATGAACCCTTTATGGGGGATTAGTAAGCTTCTTGTAGAATGCAATCGCTTTTAGCTATAATCTCTTCTTGAGCAAAATTACCTTTTAACTCATTTTTAAGAAGTTCAGCAGATAACGATTGAATAGCACGAGCTCTTGGAAATCTTCTTACGTAATAGGAATGAAGTGCTTCTTCTAAAGAGGTCGTATTAGAGAGTTCTTCTCCTAATACACTAGCATCTTCCATAGCCATAGCAGCTCCTTGGGCTAAATTAGGGGCACTAGCATGAGCTGCATCTCCACCAATTACTACACGGTTACGATACCATTTTTCTTCTAATACGACTTCTTCAATAAGATTGAAAATGATGGGTGTATCTTTGTTAAAACAAGTTTTGATGAAATCAGCTTTTCCATGAAAATGTTTTAAGATTTCACTAACAGTATAGTAACGTTTTTTTTCATCATCCCAATAGTCTGAAGGAACGGGCTTTAGAATAAATAGATACCCCTCTTTATCTGTTAAAGGAAAGATTCCGACTTTTGTATTCCCGTTCAGCAACATGTAACTTCTTTTCGAGATTGTATTTTTTTCAAACGTTAGAGGAACTCTCCATGCACCCATTCCTAAATATTGAGGAGTAACCTTTCTCCCTAACATGATATCTCTTACTTGAGATCGTATCCCATCGAAACTCACTAAAAGATCAGCTGAGACTTGAGTTCCATCTTCAAAAGATAGGATAACCTCTGTTTGATTCTCCTGGTAGGTAGTAAAATTTTTCTTCCATTCTACTATTACTCCAAGCGATAATGCTTTAGAAAGGAGAACATCTTTTAAACTTGATCTCCAAATTGAATTTCTTCCTGGTCCATCCGCATTCATAAATTTCTGGTTCACTTCAAGAAGCAAATTCCCTTCCTTGTCCATAATTTCTAGATAATCTAGTTGTACTCCAGATTTTAAACAATCCTCATATATACTTAAATCTTTAAGTACTTTAAATGTATTTTGAGGTTGGGTAATTCCAGAACCCGATGGAGCATCTTTTTCATTTCTTTCATATACAGTTACATTTAGACCCGTTTTTCTTAAAGCAATAGCAGCCGATAACCCTCCAATACCTGCTCCTACCACAACAGCATTTCTCAGTTTTTCTTGCATATTAACACTTACCTTTCCTTACATGATACCTATAAGAATTTAATATGGAAGTAACATAGACAAGCCAAAATTAAATAGACCAATCTAGATATAAATTAACTCCTTCATAAAGATATTCACTAAGTTTATTGATATATATGGAATTTTACATGATAGGAAAAATAAAATTAAGACTTTATTTTTTTAACAATATGTGGACAATCTACAAAAATGAAGATAAGGATTAAATTTAATTTAGTTAACGTCCATAAAAGTATACCTATGTAAAAAGAAAAAGCCTTATTTAAAATAAGGCTTTTTCTAACACCGATAATCAACATATGTTAACTATAAAAACTTGGATATAGGCAAGGTACGGGTCGTATTTTTTGCCCTACGAAACGCTTTCGCTCAAAAAACCTCCCCCTTTTTCTCTTTTCTATATCCGTTTTTCAGTCTTCGTTTACTTTTTAATTGCTTGTGTTGGGGCTCTCAGCCATCATTAAGTCGTTCTTGTAGGCAGCCATTGCCAGTTCATATCTCACCTTTTTGCTTGCTTCCACAAAATTATTTTCCTTCACAAGGGCTGATAATGAATATTGGTGACCTCTGAAATCTACGTTCAGTTCTGTGATTTGGTTGAATTGAAAACTCTCCTCGGGAACTCCATTCTCATCTTTCAATAAATATTGACCGTATTTCTCGTTGCATATTCGTGCCACTTCCTCCATCACCTTGAAGGCATCATCCGGATTTTGTCTATAGTTAAGGACAAGGCTTTCGTTTACTCGGCGCCTTCCTCGGTTCCCGTTTTGAAGTTCCGTGATGTTGCTATAGGAGACTGTATAGAGGTATCCGTCATACTGACGGATCTTTAGGTAGCGCATGCTGATTTCCTCTATTTTCCCTTGACGATTTCCATTGAGGATGACATAATCCCCATGATGGAGCTGGCGTTCAAACAAGTAGGTCAGCCCCATTATGTAATCGCGGATGATATGCTGGAAAATTAATGCCAAGGCACTTGCAAACACGACCGAACCCGTGATAAGCTTTGTCATCTCGAAGAAAGGGCTAAGCAAATAAATAAAAAAGAGAGCCAGTCCTAATACTTTTGTCACCTGGTTAGAGAAATGCATCAACGTCTCTTCCCGTTTTTCATCCAAGAAGCTCGTTTTGTCAAAGAAAAGCTTGATGGATTTTCGGATAAAATAAACTATGAGTATAATCAGCAGCGCCACAGTTAAAACCTTTACAGGGAACCGCTGGAACAGTTCAGAGAAAAACAACCTATCAACTCCTTATTTTTTTTACACTATACTAAAAGAATGCCCTTAAGGACAAAAACCTTCCTTTCTCAACAAACCTTAACGATAATAGCATAGTTTCATAAAAAAAAGAAACACTATCTGCGCTTCTTCAAGATCGATTATATTACTGATAATATAATGTAAATTAGAAATAAAACAAGCAGCTAGAAATGGCTGCTTGTTTTATTAATTATATGAGAAAAATTACCGTTTTATAAATGTCCATAAAAGTATACCTAAAAGAAAAAAACCTAAAACCTTTGTCACTCAATGATTTTACGCCTTTTTCACTTTGGATAAGATCTATTATGTTAACTAAGATGCAATTTCTGAAACAGGCCTCTTTTCAGGAAGTTTGTTTGGTAGTTTTATCTATAATTAAATGTTGTTAAAATGCTTTTTGCTTGTTGCATAGTGGTATTAATTATCTCTGTTGCTGTTTTATCTTTCTCCAGTAATCGTGTTCCTTGACCACACCATAAAGACATATATTCTTTATTACTTTGCTTAGCTGCAGCTTTTCGAATATCTCCTGTCACAGCATTTTGCGTAAGAAAAGCTAAAGGTTGAATCTTAGAATGATCGAAGTCCTTAATAAAAGCATTTTTTATTCCTCTTGCTGGGCGACCTGAAAAGTTCTTTGTAATAACAGTACTTTCTTCATCACTTTCATATAGAGCTTGTTTATAGCACGAATGGGCCCCAGACTCTTTTGTAGCTAGAAATACAGTTCCCATCTGAATACCACTTGCACCTAAAGTTAGAGCTGCTATTAATCCCCTTCCATCCATAATTCCACCAGATGCCACAACGGGAATATTAACTCTATCTACTACTTGAGGCACGAGAGAGAAGAGCCCAATATTAGCTCCATTAGGATGTTCGTTCATATCAAATGTTCCTCGATGTCCACCAGCTTCACTTCCTTGTGCTACGATAATGTCTGTACCTTGTTCTTGAGCTTCTAAAGCTTCTCTAACCGTTGTAATCATTGTAATAACCTTCATGCCTTGCTCTTTTGCTATTTTCATAGCATAAGAGGGAAGAATACCAAAAGCTGTACTCACGACGGGTACTTGTTCTTCCACTAATACTTTAAATTGATCTTTAAATAAATTTTGAGTTTTGATTTTTTGGCCACTACGCTTAATATGCAAAACATCTCGCATAGTATCTAACATATGTTGAACTTCTTCCATACCAACTGTATTATCTATCATATCAGTAGCAAACAGGTTCACTGCAAATGTCTTATCTGTATGTTTTCTAATTTCTTGCACTGTCTGCCGAATATCCTCTGGCTGCATATAAGCAGCTCCCAATGTCCCAAGGCCTCCAGCTTCACATACATTCACAATGAGCTCTACGGTTGTAATCCTATCCCCAGCCATACCAGCTTGTATGATCGGTACTTCAATATCTAAAACTTCACAAACACGATTATATAAATTCATCTTTTCCCCTCCAGATTATGAATTAAGTTACAATGTTTGCATTAAGATTTAAATAAATGAGGTGACTTGCTTTTTGATTCTTTTTTCCTTTCATATTTTAATCCTGAAATAAGGGAGATTGCCCCTATAAGGATAATTCCTGCTGCTCCCAATAAGGAAGCACGATAATTACTTGTAGCTTCTGAAAGAGCTCCTGCAAGAGTTGGACCAATCATTTGTCCAATTGCATAAGCAACTGTAAAGACTCCCATTATTCGGCTATTATTTGTTGGTACCATTTTTCCTAGTAACGTAGCTCCAAGAGCCGTAATTCCCATAAAAGTGGCTCCAAAGATCGCTGCACTTGTAAACAAACTAAACGGCGAGGAAAAAAACACAGGAATACTAATTCCTACTGCTTGTAATAACATAGCTAGGACTAATGATTTTACAAATCCCCATCTCCTAGCAAGTGATGACCATATTAGGCAAGATGGAATAGCCGTTACACCAACAACTGTCCAAATTATAGAAGATTCAAAGTGGAAAGAGGGTGTATTCTGAGCAATTGAGACAATAAATGTACCCGTTACAATATATCCTAGGCCTTCACAACCATTAGCCAATATCAAGAGAGGTAGCCATTTTCTTGGCGGAACTAAGCTTTTTTGAAATGTCCTGCCTTTTTTGTTATGTAAGAAACCAGGAGTTTCTTTAAAGGTTAGAAAGACAAAAATTAACAAAAATAAACTTAATCCAGATAAACCAATCCACGCTCCTTTCCAGCCCCAACTATTATAGAACAGTGGGATAGAAATACCTGTTAGGAAAATTCCATAGCCAGGTCCCATATAAAAAAAACCAGACCAATTCGTCTTATCTATCCCTCTCAGTTTCTCCAAAACCATGCTTGAAGCTAAGACAAAAACTAGGGCACTACATATGCCAGATAGAAACCTAAGTATTGCCCAACCTATATAAGAAGTAGTCAAACTCATAAGAAGCGTTGTCACTACCCCAATAATTAAACTTAGTCTTAAAACAGGAACCGTTCTTGCTCTCATGGAAAATAGTCCAGTTAAAATTGCTCCAATTAGATAACCAGCATAATTAGCTGAAGCCAGATAACCAGCAATTGTTTCGGAAAACTCAAATTTCTGCTGCATAAGGGGCAAAATAGGCGTATAAGAAAACCTTCCAATCCCTAATGCTATCGCCATGGCAAGTAAACCTCCTGTCAAAAAGGAGAGCTGTTTTTTATCCATTTCTTCACTCCTTACAAAAGGTGCTACATATTTATCATATATAATTTTATCCATATGGTATAATTCAAAAAAAAAGATATTTGTCATCGTTCAAACAGATGGCAAGCGGAAGTAAGGTGTTAAGAAGCATGGATATTCAATCATTACATATTTTTAAGGTAGTTGCTGAGCATGGAAGTATAACGAAGGCTGCAAAAGAATTAAACTATGCACAGTCCAATATAACAACTCGAATGCAGCAATTAGAAAGTAGCCTACAGACAGTTTTATTTTATCGACATAATAAGGGGATTACATTAACAACAAAGGGAGATTTATTATTAACCTACACTGATAAAATTTTTCGTCTCTTTGAAGAAACTAGACAAGTCATGCGGGATGAAGAAGAGCCTCAAGGTCCGTTATCTATTGGCTCAATGGAGTCAACAGCTGCTGTTCATTTGCCTATGTTTATCTTAAGATATCATTCTACCTGTCCAAAAGTTGATCTAACTTTAAAGACTGGGCCTACTGCTCAGCATATTGAAGAAGTATTAAATTATAAATTAGATGGTGCATTCGTTTCTGGCCCTGTACAGCATCCTAATCTCGTGGCAAAAAAAATTTTCAGAGAAAAATTAGTATTAGTTAGCAGTTTGTTATCTTCTTATCCTTTAGAGTTAGAGAACATTGGTAACTTAACATTGTTAGTGTTACATAAAGGTTGTTCTTACCGCCAAAAACTTGAGAGTTGGTTACATAAAGAAGGAATTAGACCCTCCAAAGTTATGGAGTTCGGTTCCTTAGATGCACTTATGGGTTGCGTAGCAGCTGGTCTAGGGGTTAGTTTACTCCCTCTGTCTATTGTTCAAAAATATAGTCATCTAGAAGAGATTACCCATTATTCTCTCCTTGAAGAATTCACTTTAGTTGATACATTTTTTATTCATCGTGCTGATAATACCTTCTCCACCCCTCTTCTTAAATTCATAGAGCTATTTCAAGAAGAGAAGTCATCTATAACTTGTGACGAAAAGAGAAGTTAAAAACTGGCTGGAATGTTTGGTATGTTAACTAAAAACCGAACAACAGTAGAAAAGCAGCCTACTGTTCTATAAAGTAGGCTGCTTTAATTCCATATTTCCAAGTAGACTTCTACAAATTCCTAATGAAATTCCCCTTTGATTTATCGCTTTTTTATTTCCTGAAACCTATTAACCATCAATAAATTATTATGGAGTAATGAGGAATTGACAAAGAAAATGATTGAACCAAACTATATGTTGACTCCTCTTATGTCCCCCCCTAAACTCTAGGGGATAATATCATTAGGATAGCTTTTTTTGTTTGTAATGATAATCTGTGTTATGTTAACTAAAAATAAGGAAAATATAAGTTCTCAAAATTCTTAAGAGTACTAAAAGCAGGGACATCAGTGAAAGTAAATGTTTAGATAAAATATATAGGATTAAATCATTTTTTACTTAATTAAAAATTACTCATATGCCCCTCTTAATCAATAGTACGATACAGTTACATTCCGTTTATACTGATTATTCCCCTTGTCTTTTCCTATTCTAGTAACCACGCTTTCTATCAACGAAGCCGTCTAAGGGTTGTCCATTTATATATCGTTTAATATTCTTCAAAAAAAAGTTACTTACATCCTGTACAGTACTTGGTCCCGATAAATGTGAAGTGATATACACATTAGGCATGGACCAGAATGCATGATTTTTTGGTAACGGTTCTACCTCGAATACATCTAAAACAGCTGCCTGGAGATGTCCGGATTGCATGACAGATATTAAACTATCTTCATCGATTAAGGAGCCACGTCCAACGTTAATAACACAAGAATTTGGTTTCAAGGCTAGAAGAAGTTCGTAGTTCACAATATGATACGTGTCGTCTGTCAAAGGAAGTGTTAACACTAAATAATCAAGATCTTTTACAAAATCGTACCATTGATTCCGATTAAAATGAAGGTCTACTAATGAAGATTGTTTTCCACTAAAGCTTAATCCATTTACATTCATATCAAACGCTCGGGCTTTACGAACAATTTCAGTCCCAATTGATCCAAGACCAGCTATTCCAATCGTTTTCCCCTTTAGAGAATCAGAAATAAATGGATCCCATCGATTTTCTAGCTGTGCTTTTCTCATACGTGGACCATCTTTAACTATATCTAAGAGAAAATTAAATACATATTCAGATATATAAGTACCAAACTGGTCGACAATTCTGGTTATTTTAATATTCTGAGGTATTGATTTATCTGCAATAAGGTCATTAATTCCAGCTCCCATTGATTGGAACCAACGGACAGATGAGCCCATTTGTTTATTCAATAATTGGGTGGGAAATTTCCATCCTAAAATAACTTCAGTACCTGGTAAATATCTTTCTGCTTGCTCTAAACTTGTTGCTGCTTTGACGGATGTAAAACCTTGATTACAAATATATTCAGTATAAGCTTTTACCTCTGCTTCATTAGGACTAAATATAAGAATATTAGGTTGAATTGTATTCATTAGCTTCCTCCTCTTTTGAACCCTTCTTAGGGCAGTTTTAATGCCCATATTAAAAACATTTAACTGACTTTCATTATAGTTGAATAAAAATAAATAACAACATTTTCACAAATATGTACAAATAGGCACGTAAAATATTTAGACCAAAGTATAAATATAGGAAAAGCGAAAGAAAAAGGCAGCATCCAATTAGATGCTGCCTTTTTCTTTCATATACTTCTAATAAATTAAAGTTATTTGCCCTTGTGAGGCCCTTTCACTACGTATATCGGTTCATGCCCAAAGTGCCTTGTGAATAATAAGAATATCTACTTTCAATTTGAGGTAATACATTTCTTGAAGTTGCTGTTAAGTCTTTCAAAACTAATCAGTCCCTTCATAAGATAAGTATTTAACCTTTCACAGCAATCACTTTTATAGTGGAGCTGTACAGTATATATACCACGTTCTTTAAAGTTAAAACATAAATCTATGATATTTTTAGTTCTGATATAAAAGTTATTTAATCAAGCATATAATTTAGGGTGATGTAACGGATAAACTTCAGAAACACGTATTTGAAGAAAGAATGAGCCTTAAAGAAGGAAGGTACTTAATTAAAATATATACTTTTATGGACATATTTTGTGTAAACTCAATTTCTATAGAGGATTCATTCGATCCTTTTGAGTCTTCAAAGTATAGATGAATGTAAAAGTGAATAAACTATCTTAAGGCAAACTTTGTATAAGGAGAAAGTTTCATGTACAAAATTTTTAGTGGTTTTAGCTATAATTACTTATGTTTTGATTAGAACTACTTAAGTACCCTTCTTAAAATATATCAGAGAAAAATAAAAATCAAACTCTTTTTAACTATACTTGAAACAAGGTGAAAAAATGAATTGGTTAATAATACCGCTTTTAATTTGGATCATAGCCCTAGTCATTATGATACTACCTAAATTTGCTTGCAAAAAAATACAAAAATTAAAAACGGAACTTATATTAGAGTCTGAATCAGCACAGAATTCTAATCCTGAGGAAAGTAATTATAAAAAGATAGAGGAAAATACCTTAGATGGCATAAATATTGAAAGCTTATATTTAATTAGTTCAATCATCGCTTCAATATTGATTGCTCTTGGTACCTTTATTCTCTGTCTTGTTTTATTACTATAGAGTTTAGTGAAAACATAGTTGAATCCGCGTACGATTAGATGTTAAAAATTTCAAAAGAGTGAGATGGCAACATTTTCAGTGATTTTAGAGTTTCTATCTTGTTTTTGGGAACGGAATTTAGAACAAAGTTATGCTTTAGAATACTTGATACAGTGACCTTTACTTTTACTGCTTATAATCAACCCTATGGTAATTAACTAATGTTGAATTTCATGTAATAAAAAGAAATCCTTTGCTCCACACGTTAACAAAGGGTTTTTACATAGAGAGAAATACATTCCTTATAGGAAAGCAAGAGATAGTTCTTCCACAAACTCTATTTATTCTATTGCTCTAGGTTACTAGTAGATTTGTTTGATTCTTATGTATTACACGATAAAAAAATCAACTTATACTCTCTCTTAACTTAATCAAGTTATACCAAGTTAATCCACCATGATTTGATTCAGAAACGCCATGGTTAACAAATCCGCATTTCTCATAAAACGGAACTAATTCCTGTTTACATGTTAACGTGATTCCTTCTCTTTTATTTTCTTTTATAATATCTTCCATTTTCTTAATTAAAATTCTTGCAATTCCTTGATTTCTAGCCTGTTTAGACACTGCTAACCCTAAAATGCTCTGATATCCTCCTCTTTTCGGATTCTCTTTGGTTTCCTCAAAAAGATCATCGGTTATATAAGGTTGATTAATAATTGGCCCATTAATATAACCAAGTATTTTCCCTTCTCTTTCTGCCACAATAAAGGTATCCGATATCAACTGAATTCTCTCCACCATGGCCTCTTTTGTTGCGGCTTCTTCTATCGAAAAACCCTCATTCTCAATTACTAACAGCTGTTCTAAATCTGTGGGTTGAACATTTCTTAAAGAAATCATCTTGTCTATAACCTCTTTCTTAACTGAATTAACCTAAAAAGATGAATAGTTATAATTTTATGTGGTTTACTACTAATATAAAAGTGTTTAGGTTCTAAACAATAATTTGTCAAGGAATCCTTAATATATAGATGCCTTCTTCATCTTTTTTATTCTTTATCAGGTTTATCCAACAACTCAGTATACTTTTATATGATTTTTCTGTGCATTTAATTCATGGTACTTAGCATTGGTTTGAATAACCTCTTTATATCCCCTCACAACCTTTCGACTAAAACAGTAAATGCCATAGTATTAGTTTTTTATTATATCATTATGTACGCACCTTTTAATATTTCTACTTTATCCTTTACGTATAATCCTCATTCAATCCATAATGTTCTCTAACAGGCCTTATAAAATGGTGCAGTTTTTAATATTCATTATCATCTGAACCTTAAAGTAAAAAAGCGTAAAATCTTTTAAAGATTTTACGCTTTTTTACTTCTGATAAGGTCTATTATATTAACTAAGAATCAATATGGTATACAATATAAAAGAAGACAGTTCACATAAGGAGTATTTATGATGATTAAAGCAATTTTTATATTTTTATTAGCCGGAATAGCAGAGATCGGTGGAGGCTACCTTATTTGGAAATGGTTACGAGAAGAAGCATCTGGTTGGTTAGGGTTATTCGGTGGAATAGCTCTTGTTCTCTATGGGATTATTGCTACATGGCAAGCATTCCCTGATTTTGGTCGGGTTTATGCAGCCTATGGAGGCGTCTTTATTATTATGAGTTTATTTTGGGGCTGGTTAGTAGATAAAAAAATTCCAGATACATATGATTGGATCGGTGGTCTTGTATGCTTAATTGGTGTTTTTATTATATTATGGCCAAGAAATTAAGGGATGAAAGGAAGAGAGCGAAGACTTATAAAACCTTCACTCTCTTCCTTTGTAGTTTCTAGAATCTGTGTTGTGTTAGCTAAGAAAATATGACCCATAAAGTAGAACAAAACTTCTTTATTACTTTTTATCATTCAAATTCTTTATTATTAATTTATTATAAGCCAAGGAATATTCATACTATTAATCTTATACAGCTGGAGTAGGTTTAGCGTATCCCTCCTTGTACTTTTCATCAACCATCTTTCGAATTTTTTTACTGACTTGCCTTCCTTGTATTTTCGAATCGATTGAGCTGCGAGTTCTAAACAAACATTACATTTGGTTCCATGGTCATCCCAGACAATTGAGTCATCTTTGTTATTTTGTTAAATAAAACAATCGTAATTATTTCTATGGTCAACAGATTCCCCACAGCCACAATAGCAAGGGATATTTTCGAGTAATTCCTTATTTTTGGCCACATCTGCATAAATCATCTGCATATCTTCAGGCTTATCCTTCAAGAATTCAGCAATACATCTCTAGACACTGTTTCTTCTCTGATGTCACCTAATTTTGAGGAAGTATGACTAGTATGTTCCTCTTCTTTTTGAGAATCTGAGGTACTATTTAATGGATTTGCATTATTAGAACAAGCGCCTAAAACCATATAAGATGATTCTTTAATAGCATCTTATTTAGTTTTTTCGAAAGATAAAAGTTATTTTTTTAGCCAAGAAGAATTTTTTCTTCTGCATAACGAATTTTTGACTGTCTATTCGAACGAATAGCAAGCACAAAACCAATGGTAAGAGGCCCTACTCTTCCAATAAACATCATAATCGTAATGAGAATGCGTCCTGCGGGGCTCAAGTCGCCTGTGAAATTAGCACTTAGTCCAACCGTGCCAGAAGCAGAAATAGTTTCAAATAAGATTGTGGACATATCTACTCCTTTTTCTGTGATAGTTAGTAAAAAGAAAATGACAAAAACAAAAATCATTGCAGAAGTAGCAATAGAAAAAGCTCTATAAATAAGGGATTTTGGTATTCGGCGTTGAAAAATGTTAATATCCTCTTTGTTTGTTAGCACTGACCACAAAGCCAACAATATTAAGACAAAGGTCGTAACCTTAATTCCGCCACCTGTTGAACCAGGAGCTGCTCCCACAAACATAAGACCCATCACATAGACTTTTGAACTTAACGTTAGTTCTCCTATATCTAATGTATTAAAACCAGCTGTACGAGGAACAACTCCTTGAAAATAAGCTGCCCACCATTTATCTCCCATGCTTAATTTACCTAACGTGTCAGCGTTATGATATTCCAAAGTAAAAATAACAAGTGTACTCACAATATTTAGGATAAGGGTCGAAGCTAATACAATTTTAGTATGAAGAGAAAACTTTCTTAAATTTCGTTTCTCCAAAATATCTGCGATTACAAAAAATCCTGTTCCACCTATTATGAAAAGGAATGTAATGATAATATTAACGGTTGGATCCCCCACCCATTTACTTAGATTATCAGGTTCTAAGCCAAATCCTGCGTTGTTAAATGCAGATATAGAATGGAATATCCCATAATAAATAGCCTTTCCCCAACTCATCTCTTGTGCCCAACGAATAGCTAGGATAAGGGCTCCAATAGCTTCTACAGCTAAGGTAATAAACACAACACGCCGGACTAATGCAATAACGCCTTGTAGAGAAAATGCATTTAAAGATTCTTTAAGGATCAACCTTTGTTGTAATCCAATTTTCTTACCTAATATGATAAACATAAGGATACCAATGGTCATGAAGCCCCAGCCACCTACTTGAATGAGTACAAGTAGAATGATTTGTCCAAATAAAGTAAAGGTAGTTCCTGTATCAACAACAGCTAATCCCGTTACACACACGGCAGAAGTAGCTTCAAAAAGAGCATCAATAAAGCTCAAGTGATGTCTATCACTTGTAGCAGCAGGTATCATTAATAATCCTGTTCCTAGCAATATCAAGCCTAAAAATCCCGAAAATAGAATAGATGCAGGTTCCAATTTCTTTATTTTATGTCTTTTACGTGACTTATAAAGTAACATATTAAATTCCTTTCAACGTGTTTTGAGTAAAGGTTTAACTGAAAGATTCCATTATGACAAGGGGAAGCTTTAACAATATTGCTCCTCATATAATGAAAAACGCAAGCATTAGTACAAAGAACTGAGAAGGATTTTAATGGCTGCTACATTCATCCATTTTACACACCTTCTTTTTCAAAGCGTATGATGTCTTGATTATGTCCCATCACAATTAAAACATCATCTTTATAAATGATTTCCTCTGCAGCAGGAGCAACCACAAACCTTCCATGACGTTGAATCCCTACAATATTACATCCATATTCGGCTCGTACGTTGAGTTCTTCCAAGCTATAATGATCCACCTTGTTTGTTGCCACAATCTCTACAATGCTGTATTCTTTGGATAACTCAATAAAATCAATCATTTTATCGGAAGTAATATGGTGAGCAATCCTTTTGGCTACATCACGTTCGGGATGGATAACTCGATCTACTCCGATTTTTTCAAGCACTTTTGAGTGATATTCGTTTTGCGCTTTTGCCCACACTTTACGAACTCCCATTTCTTTTAAGAGTAATGAAGTTAATATACTGGTTTGCATGTCATTTCCGAAAGAAACGAAAGCATGGTCGACATTGCCAACGCCCAAGTTACGTAAAACCGTTTCGTCAATTGAACTGACATAAACGGCGTGCGTGGCATAATTAATATATTCACTAACTCTTGCCTCGTCTGTATCTACAGCTAATACTTCAATACCCATATCATAAAACTCTTTAACGAGAGTTGAACCAAAACGTCCTAAACCAAATACGGCAAATAATTTCTTCATTATAATCCTTCCTTATCCCGTTTCCATTAATGACAAAAAGACCACAGAGGAGTCCCCCGTGGTCGTATTATTCTTTGATCACAAGTTTCACACCCTCTCCCTAACGCTTACGAAGTTAGCTGTCGGATTCGGGTCAAGAAGTAACCCTACCTTTACTTACATAAAGGATTCACCCCAAGTAACAGAAAAAACTGTTACAAAATTGGTTCCTCCGTTCCATACGGATTCAGCGGTTAAGATGATTTATGAATTTACCAAAGATATATTACTCCTGTTTTTTTGTGTTGTAAAGACTAAATTAACGTCTATTTCTACTATTTTATCCTTACATTAGAACCTTTTTTAGTAGAAGGGAAGATAATCCTTGCTTTCTTTTGATAATCGTCTCTCTAGATGGTAAAAAACGTACAAATAAAGACAGTGAGCAAAGCCCTCTAATAAAGTAATAGAATTAAAGCAGCATGATTTAGAAAAGTCTTTAAAAGGAACATATGTTAGAATTCTTAATAAAATGTTCAAGGAAAAGAATCTTATTTGAATTAGAAAAGATTTTTTTATGTTCAAATAAGCGACATTATGTAAACTATAAAAGTTTGGATATAGACAAGGGTTTAATCGTAAATAGAAAGACTCCATTTTGAAAAAAACGAATCAAAATGAAGTCTTTTTTTGTGAGTATATAAGCCGTATTTATAACTTACATGTAAAGATCTATAAAACCGTATAGATTCCTTACTTAGCGGTCTGTTTGACTAGGTTATATAAAGTACTTCGGAGTAAAATAGACACCAAACTCAAAATTAGAAACAACACTCCTCCCCATAAGATGTATTTGATTCCCATCCCTGATAGCAATAACCCTCCTATCGCAGTGTCAATACTTACTCCCCAGTTGGAGCAGGATACAAATAATCCATTCGCAAACTCCGGTGCTTCAGGCGCGGCAGAAGTAATCCAATATTGTTTTAATTTATGATACGGAACGCCGTTGTGTTTCTAATTCAGATGTTAGTTTAATACTGTCATCTTCCATAATACACAAAAAAGTATTATTCGCTAACTTCTTCTGTTTCAGAATTCGTCACTAATTTTTTTTTTAATTTTTCCAAATTGCTTTGCTTCTGTTTCTTAAATGATCTCAGACTAATTAGTCAACCAATTAATTGCATGTATGAATTCTTTGAATGAGGATAAAGTAACAATGAGTTCTAGATAAGGAGGGTTTCTTATGGATGACACACGTGAGTTTGTAGAAAATTTACATGAAAAACAGGCTAAGGCGGAGCAGAATGAAAAGCGTCAAGGAAAGTCCCATGCAAATCGTAAATTACCTAATAAACAGCACAGTACTAATAAGTAAGTAAATGAAGCCATTGCAACACTTAAACGACTACAGATATGAAATTGATTTAACTGTTGAACCATAGAGTTTGGATTCCTTTTAATCTTGTAAATAAAACAGGATGTTAAGAAACTCAACATCCTGTTTTATTTAACCTTTAATCAAATTTTATTAGAAATTATCAATCTTTTAAAAAATATTGAACTTTTTTTATATTATGATTGACATAGTTACCATATCCATTAATTTCTTTCTCACTCCATAAAAACTGAACCCAAACAAAAAGTTCGTAAAATGAACGTCCATAAAAGTTGTATTTTTACAGACAGGTGTGTTTTAAGAGAAATACATTCTTTTCAATGTCTGTTTAAGACTAAAAATAATTACAGACGTTCTCTAAAATATATATAGTTTAATAAACGTTTTTAGTGAAATGATTGAAAAATAAAAAAACCGCTCTGGATTAGGATTTAGAAATATTATTGACTATTCAATAATCTATAACTTTACGTAGGAATGATCTTTCTCATTTGCGCTTTATTTACTCTAGTAAAAGAACAAAATAATTCAAAGCCACAACAAATAGTCAAATAAGCGACAATCTATACAAAAATAATCTTTGATTAAATGAAACAGCTCCCATTTTAAAATGGGAGCTGTTTTCTTCTATTTTTTATAAATAACGAGCATTTCGGTTGCTTTTGGCATAAATCGAAATGTTGTGGGAAGGAGCTTTATTTCCACGTGCTCGTTTTTTAGCGTTTCGATTAGACTATTTAAATATGGGTAAATCTCATGATTAAATCCAACGAGCGGATAAATTCGAATTTCTCCGCCTTTTTTCGTTACCCTAATCATTTCTTTCATTGCATTTACGTGAAAGTTGAAATCAAATTGTGCTTCATATAAAAAAAGGAAATGATTGCACAACAAGAGAGAATAGGTTTGATCTGAAAAAGGCAAATGCGGGAGCGCTCCGTAAAAAAAGCGTTGATCTTTTTCGTTTTGCGTATATTGTTCCATAAATAAAGAAAACGAGTCTCTTCGAATTTTATCATGTTCTTCTAGCGTCTTATAGGAATCCCATAAAAGAGTTTGAGTCCCTTTTTTAAGCTTACGGCTAGCTTCTTGGATTTCTTCTTCGCCGTGTTTTCTCATCTCTCGTGGAGATATATTGTACAAAGGATCTACTGCGTAAGCATCATATCCTTTACGATAAGCACTTACTGTGAAAGAAGAAGCTCCTGCTGCAACGTCTAACACTTTTCCGCCTTTAAATTGTTCCATCTTCAAGTCGAACATCTTTTCATACTCTTCGTAAGATCTGCATGTCATAGCAACGCCAACTTGTTCATAAAATACATTTTTACTCATCTTTACGATCTCTCCTCTACTCTACTAAACTCTGCTCAATGTTAGAAAAGTCTAACAGTTATCATTATAAAACTATCTTCCATATATTTCAACAAAAGATTAAAATATAGATTTCTTCTTTTTATTGTAAATTCTATCTTAAATAGCCTCCATTATTGAGATCAAAGGTTGCTCCTGTATAGTGATTAGATTTATCAGATAAGAGAAAGAGAACCGTTTCAGCTACATCTCTAGCTGTAACAGGTGTTTGGATGAGCTGACTGTTCCAATATTCTTGCTTTCGCCACTTTGGAATACTTTTCATCATTGTTGTATCAACCATTGTGGGGGCAACAGCATTTACTTTAATATGTGGTGAAAAGTTCACGGCACAGCTTTTTGTTAATCCTAAGATAGCGGCTTTTGACATCCCATAAATAGCATCAGAGCTTCCTTCCATTCCTGATACTGAAGACATATTCACGATTGTTCCCTTTTCATTATTTCTCATCATCTTCTTTGCAAATAGCTGCGAAAAATAGACGGCTCCTTTGACATTAATATTTAATACAGAATCAATGCTTTCTTCGGTGTAATCTAATATATTTTGTGCAAGATAAATTCCTGCATTATTTACTAGGGCATGTACTTCCTCGCCTTTTTCATTAATCCATTCAAAAAAGCGAACAACTTCTTTATAAGAACTAACGTCTACTGTATATGTAGATAAGTTGGTATTTTTCAGTAATTTTCCTAGCTCTATTAAGGCTTCTTCATTCACGTCACAAGCAATAATTGAAGCTCCTTCGTCTAAACAAAGTCTCACAATTTCTTTTCCAATACCCGCTCCTGCTCCAGTTACAATTACTCTTTTATTTTTTAGCAAATTCAAAACTCCTTACATGATGTAAAATAGTCGTATACTGTAAATTTTACCTCTCCATTCCAGTTCTTTCAAGAAAAGTGGGTGACAAATACAAATTGTAAAAGGAAGTGTTGTTATGATAATAAGAAGAATACATAGAGAGGAAACACCCCCTTTTTCTTTGCTCTTACTTGCAGATCCTTCTCAGGAAAAAGTGAAGGAACATCTAGAAAAAGGCGTTTGTTTTGTAGCGGAAGAAGATAAGAAAATAATCGGAGCTTACATTTTAGAAGAAAAAAATGAAAAGAGTATTGAACTTGTGAATATCGCAGTGAAAGAACATCTTCATGGAAAAGGAATTGGCAAAAAGTTAATTCAGCATGTCCTTCAAAGTACAAAAGAACAGGGCTACGAAATCATTGAAGTTGGAACAGGAAATTCAAGTATAAATCAGCTTGCTTTTTATCAAAAGTGCGGCTTTCGCATGACAGGTATTGAACGCAACTTCTTTTTAGAAAATTACAAAGAACCATTATTTGAAAACGGCATCCGCTGTCAAGATATGGTTCGGTTAACGTTTTTCTTACAGTAAAAAATCAGGTTAATTCCCAATTAATTAGGAATTAACCTGATTTTTTAAGCTAGAAATGAAATGTTTTATGCAGTTCATGGATGATTCTCTCATAGTAAAATGGCTTATGTTGAACAAATTCTTCCCAATAAAAGGCTTTATTAATCGGGGTTTTCTCACCTTTTTGATGTATTTGAAATCCTTCCACATTAATACTATCCGTTTGACCTAACCAAAGCTCAACAACGGAAGAAAGTTTGGCTCTTACAAGACCTGAAACTTCCTCTTGCTGAAGGGTATATCCTTCAAATGTGTGCTGAGTTTTATACACGAAAACATGTGCTAGCTCTTTGTCAATAAAATGAGGAAGCGTCACGCTATATGGAATAACGCCGAGCGAGAGAAGGTTGTTGAACGCTACTTCAACGCCAAGCTCCTCTTCTACTTCTCTGATGCCATCCATAACTGTTTCATGTGCTAATAGATGACCTGCTGCTGTGATATCTAACAAATTCGGATAATCTTTTTTCTCTTTGCTTCGAATTTGAAAATAAAGATAAATCTCTCCTTCGTATTCACTAACAAACCAGCAGTGAAAGGTTTCATGCCAGTATCCTTTCTTATGAACCTCATCTCTAGTTTTCTCACCAATGTGTACTTGGTTTTCATCAAATATTTTTAAGTACTCTTCTTTCACTCTATTTCCCCCTACTCACGCTCCCGTTTTCATACAAACTATTCTTTTTCTTCTAAAGGTGAAAAGAGAATCCCCTCTGTTTTTTTGAAAAACCATTTTCTTGTTAACGGCATAAAAAACTGTAAAAGAGGTCCGCCAAGCCCTACTGTAAGGAGCGTTCCGATTCCAATTGGACCATGTAGCAAAAACGCAAGAAGTAAAAAGATAACATACAAAACAGTTTTAGATAGCCTAATACTTATTCCTGTTCGTTCAGTTATAATAAGCATAAGATGATCAAGCGGAATTGGAGCAAAGTTTGTATGAAGATAAATCGCTGTTCCAATCCCTACAATAATTAAGCCTACCGTGAAAACGAGAAATTGGCTAGTTAATGTAGAGGGATTTTCAAGTGTTTTGATCAAAAAAAGCCAAAAGTCAATGCAAACTCCTGTCATAAAAGCGGTCACTAATCCTAAAAACTTCGGCTTTTGCTTTTTTAAACATGCATTTGTGAAGATAAGAACGAAGGCAATTACAACTTCCCAACTTCCAACTGTTAAGCCAATGTTATGGGATAGGCCAACTAAAAGAGCATCAAAAGGTGAAGTTCCAAGGTTTGCCTTTATTGTAAGAGAAATTCCTAAAGTTAACAGAAGAATGCCTATACTATAAAAAGCAAGTGTAAAAGCATTTACTTTCCTTCCTATCATGAGTGAACGAACTCTTTAACCATTAAAATGTGTGGAATGCCATCTTCCATAAAAATAGCTGAAGAAGCATCATAGCCTAGTTTAGTATAAAACCCTTGCGCTTGCACTTGGCCATGCAGTTTTACAGAAGAAAAGCCACGCTCTTCTACAATTCTTTCAAGAGCTTCTATAATGATTTTTCCAAGGCCATATTTTCGATATTCTTTTAAGATGCAAATTCGTTCTAGCTTCCCGACTCCTTCTACAACGCGCACACGTCCTGTACCAACAGGCTCTCCGTTATAATAGACGAGAATATGATCACAGCCATTATTCAGTTGATCATATTGATCAAACTCCTCTGCTAGTGGTACTCCTTGTTCACTCACAAATACCTCTTTTCTAATGTAGAAAGCAGTCTCTAAATCCTCTTTTGTTGTAATTTTCTTTGCTGTCATTTTAACCCCACCTTTTCTAGATTTATCAATGAACATCCTTCATAATGAATTTATTATCCCTATAAAGTATACAAGAAAATATTTTTGTTGTAAATGCAACAAAATATAAAATGGAGGTTTTTTTGTGGATGATGTTTTAAGAGAAATTGGAATGATTGCAAGAGCACTTGACTCTATTAGCAATATTGAGTTTAAAGAACACAACTTAACAAAAGGACAATACTTATATCTCGTGCGCATTTATGAATACCCTGGCATTATTCAAGAAAAGTTAGCGGAAATGATTAAAGTAGACCGTACAACGGCTGCTCGGTCTATAAAAAAGCTCGAAACGGAAGGATTTATAGAAAAGAAAGATGATCATCACAATAAGAAAATTAAGAAGCTCTTTCCAACAGAGAAAGGAAGAGAAGTTTATCCGTTTTTAAGACGAGAAGGAGATCATTCTGAAAAAGCAGCTTTAACAGGGTTCTCAGAACAAGAACGAGAGGAAGTTTTTCAGTTTGTTCAACGAATAAGAAAGAATATTGAAGGAGACTGGGAAGCTGTAAAAAAAGGAAAGAAAAGAGAGTATTAAAAAAAGAGCAGGCCTTTTCCACAAAGGACTTGCTCTTTTTAAGCAGAATGAGCTTTTTCGAGTAATGTATTGTATTCTTCCCAAAATGCTTCGTAGCTTTCTCGTTCATCGTCATCTTCTATTCTTTTCTTTTGTGACTGTTCAAAGAATGCTTTCACTTCTAATGAAAAAGCGACAATTTCCTCTCGATACTCTTTTTCACTGATTTTTACCGTTAAATCTTTATAGTCTATAACTCCTTCCTTATAGCTTGTTGTCGTAAACTTCACAAAATTAGATAGGGTAATCTCGCCCTCCATGTGCTGTACTCCCCAATAAATTGAGATTGGACATCCTGGTGATAAAGCATTTCCACAATGGGTAATAAGCGGTTCATCACGTTCAGGATCAATCTCTTGGTATGTAAAAGCAGGTTCTTCATAGAGGGTACGCAGTAAAGTTAATGCAGAAGTACTAATTCCCCACTCTTCATCCCTACCAGAGTTTGTGATAACCACATCTCCTACTTTTATATAAAGTTCTCCGTGTGAGCATAAATCGTGAACTTCCTCTCCTAGCCAATATTGATTTATAATATTAATTTTGAACATCTTTCCACCTTCACTTTCTAAGAAATTCAATGATTCTCTCATTCTGCTTTACGATTTTCCTCATCTGCGTATCTAGAGATAAAATCGTTACAAGAACAATAACAAAACCAATCAGAACTAACATTCCAATCTCTTCCTTTCCTTTAATGGTAACACAGTAAGTTTCATCCTGTATAAAGTAGCCTCTTCCTTCGTTCAAAAAGCAAAAAAAGAAAACCTTCAAAAGGTTTTCTTTTTTGTTTTTTCCTCATATTGTCATTACTTATACTAAAGAAACGTCAAGCTTTTTAATAATTCGGGCTGGATTTCCTCCAACTACGACATTGTCAGGCACATCTTTCGTAACAACTGCTCCAGAAGCAATCACAACGTTATGACCAACTTTTACCCCTGGATTAATGATTACTCTTCCGCCAATCCAAACGTTGTTTCCAATTGTAACAGGGATTCCGTACTCTCCTGCTGTATTTCGTTCGTGAGGATCTAATGGATGTGTAGCTGTATAAATGTGTACGCCTGGAGCAATAAAACAGTTATCTCCAATTCGAATCTCACATACATCGAGAAGGACACATTCAAAATTCATAAAAAAGTTTTTACCTATATGTATGTTGTATCCATAATCACAGCGAAAAGGTGGCTCAATATTAGCATGCTCACCTCCTGAACCAAACAGTTCTCTTAAAATCTCTCCTTTTTCTTCATCACTCATCTCAATGTTATCATTATATATTTTCAATAGTTTTCGTGCTTTTTTTCGCTCTTCTCCTAACTCCATATCATCTGATTGGTACAATTCCCCCGCTAACATTTTCTCTTTTTCAGATTTCATTTCTTTCTTCCTTCCTCTTAATATAATTGCTTCATCACAACTATACTTGTATATACAAGGTAATTCAATATATCTAATGCTTAAATAAAATTCTCATCTGGATATGAATCAAATGTTACGTGCAATTCTACTAAAGATTTGAAGCCAATAATTTTTCGATAATGACCATTGCCATCTACCGCTTGTAAATTTTGTACGTTTTGTAAAAGTCGTTCGATCGCAATTTTAGCTTCTAGACGTGCTAAGGAAGACCCCAAGCAGAAATGCCTACTGTGACCAAAAGCAAGGTGGGGATTTGGATTTCTTGTAATCTCAAGCTGATGAGAATTCCGGAACTTTCTAGAATCCCGGTTAGCAGCTCCTAAAAATAAATAGACTTGTTCTCCTTTCCGAATAACAGCCTCATTTATAATAATATCTTCTGAAGCAGTACGAGCAATAAGCTGTGCAGGACTTTCAAATCTCAAAAATTCTTCTATAGCTGTTGTGATTAATTCTGGATCATCTTGTAATTTCTCTAATTGCCTTGGGTTCTGAATTAATAAAAAGATAGAACTACTAATAAGATTAACAGTCGTTTCGTGCCCTGCAATTAAGAGCAAAACACATGTTGCTATGAGTTCATCATAACTTAATTTCTCTTCTCTCTGTTTTTCCTGAATTAATTTACTGATCAAATCTTCTTTTGGTTCTTGTTCTCTCTCTCTAATTATTTTTTTGAAATAGGCTATTATTTCTTCCGTTGCTTTGCGACTATTCCCTAACGTTTTCGGAGATCTCGTAAAATCAATGGATTGAATAAAAGTAGCCGTCCATTCTTTAAATAAGGAATAATCCTTTACTGGCACTCCTAATATTTTAGCAATAACAGAACTTGCTAAAGGGAAAGCATAGTCAGATACAACTTCCATAGTTCCTCTACAACTAACTTGATCTATGAGCTCATCTACTGTTTCCTCTATAAAAGGACGGCATTCGTTTACGATATTTGGTGTGAAAAATTTAGTAACAAGAGAGCGTAATCGTCTATGATGTTGTGGAGTAGTAAATAACATCATATTCTCTTGGATTCTTCTAATATTCTCGTAGTTGCGAGAAAAAGCCGGGATAGGAGGACGGCTATGGAATCTTGAATCTTTGAGGACTTTTAACGTTTCTTCATATCCTGTTATGTACCAGCCTTGATATTTTAATAATGTACTTTTATAAATAGGATTAATGGATCGCATCTCTTCATAAAATGGATATGGATTTTGAAAAAACTCTGAAGTATTGAAAGAAAATGACTCTATATTTGTAGTATTCATTTTCATGTTATCCTCCTTGTTTATTTTAAAATAAATAAGCAGCCGAAATTCACTCGACTGCTCGTTTTTACTTTTTCTCTACTAAAATTCACTCTTAAAATAGTTTAATAAAGAAGAAACTTCTACCTTTACACTGAATAATTCACCTTTTGAAAATAAAGTACTTATTCACATTGCCCTTCCATCCTATTTATAATAAGTTTCGAATCAAGATGTTGATTCACTACCATCTCGATATTTTCTTTTGTTATTTCCTTAAGTTTTGGAACAATTCCTAGGATAGGGACACCGCACATCTCTTCTATTGATGTAGGGTTTGTTTGTTCATCTAGTCCTGGGTTATCACTCATTCCATTGATGATAATACCCGCAATCTTTATCCCTTGACTTTTGGCATAATGAACAGTTAGGAAAGTATGATTTAGCGTTCCAAGATTAGGACGCGCAACAATAACAATGGGAAGGTTTATAGATTTAATCAAATCACTAACTAAAAAATGTTGACCAAGCTGAACGGAAATTCCTCCTGCTCCTTCGACAATAAAAGCGTTATGTATAGATTTTATATCGCTCCACCTTTTCATCACTTCATTGAGCCCTACTTCTTTTCCTTCTAACTTTCCGGCTGTATAAGGAGAAAGAGGTTCTTTAAATGCAAACGGCGTAATTTCCTCCTGCGAGAGCTTAGTTCCTGACATAACTTTCAATAAACTTGTATCACTGTTAACGTCATCTCGACTTACTCCACTTAAAAATGGCTTAAACACTCCAACATTTCCTCTATGCTTTTTTAACAGTAAGGCTAAAGCACAAGAAACAACGGTCTTTCCTACTTCTGTATCTGTTCCTGTTACAAAGAATCCGAATTTCAAATCACCTTCATCTCCTTTCCCGTTACATAGAAACTTTCTAATATCCTCTCTATCTCGTTATCCTTGTATTCTGATGTTATCGTTATCCGTATTCTACTTTGCCCTTCTGCAACAGTAGGGGGACGAATGGCAGACGTATAAATTCCTTTGCTTTGTAATCTTTGCGAAAAGGAAACAGCCTTTGTAGAGTCGCCGATCAAAACAGCTACGATCGGCGTCATTCCTCCTTTTACATTAAACCCCATATCCTTTAATCTCTTCGTTATTTCTTCAATAGCTCCAAATAATCGACTCCGTTTTTCAGTACTTTTTCCGATAATTTCAAGAGCAGTGTATGAAGCAGTACAAATAGCCGGTGACATAGCGGTCTGAAAAATAAAGGTACGAGCATGGTTTCGCAGAAAATCAATAAGTGTGTGTGAACCTGCTACAAATCCCCCTTCTGTTCCTACTGCTTTGCTTAACGTTCCAATAATAATATCTGGATGAACATGAAAATGTTCGCTTGTTCCGCCCCCTGTTTTTCCTAGCACACCTGTTGCATGAGCATCATCTACGATTACATACGCTTTATACTTCTCTGCTAGTTTCATAATTTCAGGTAAAGGAGCTAGAGTTCCATCCATACTAAAAACACCGTCTGTTACAATAAAACGCCGTTCATATTGCCCTGTATCTTCTAACTTCTTTTCGAGATCAGCCATATTAATATGCTCATAAATGACTGTATGTGCTCTTGACAATCGACAGCCATCAATAATGCTAGCATGATTGAGTTGGTCACTTAAAATGACATCGCTTTTTCCGGGAATAGAAGATAATACTCCAATATTTGCAAGATAACCGCTTGAAAACAATAAAGCAGATTCCGTTTTTTTAAAGGATGCTAACTTTTTTTCTAACCTTTCGTGCAATAATGTATTACCAGTCGTTAAACGAGCTCCACTACTTCCTACTCCAAACGTTTCTACAGCATTTTGAGCTGCTCTGATTAGACGTCTATCATTAGAAAGCCCTAGATAATTATTAGAAGAGCAAACAAGTTGTTTTCTTCCATCAATATCTACCTCTGTTTCCGGAGCACTTTGCATGGTTTTTAATGTTCTATATAATCCTTTTTCTTTCATTTTTAAAAGGCGATTTTCAAGTTCATCATTGAAGGACACCATTCGTTACCTCCATAATCGCTTGCTTTATAATTTCGATCATTTCTTTTAAATCTTCTACTGTACTTACAAGTGGTGGCATAAGAACGATAACATCTCCAAGCGGACGAGTTAGCATTCCAAGCTCCCTCATCTTTAAAGACACTTTGTAACCTATTCTCTTATCTGACGGAAAAGGTTGTCTCATTTTTTTAGATTGTACAAGTTCAATACCACACATAAAGCCAAGTTGGCGAACATCCCCAACATGAGGAAGTTCATATAGGGTGTTAAGCAGTTTTTTAAGATTTTCACTCTTCTCGGCAACTTTTTCTACTACCTCTTCCACTTCAAATAACCTTAAATTTTCGAGAGCGACAGCACAGCCAAGTTGATTTCCTGTATAAGAATGACCATGAAAAAAGGTTTTCATATTTGAATAGTCATCATAAAATGCTTCGTAAATCCGTTCCGTTGCAAACGTTACTGCAATAGGTAAATATCCACCTGTAATTCCTTTTCCGGCAGCCATTAAATCTGGTTGCACATTTTCATGCTCACATGCAAACATTTTCCCTGTACGACCAAATCCAGTTGCTACTTCATCAACAATTAATAACACTTCATATTTTGTACAAAGCTCACGTACGCCTGAAAGAAATCCTTCTGGCATCACAATAATCCCTGAAGCTCCTTGAACAATAGATTCTATAGATAAAGCAGCAATTGTATGATGATGCTCTTTTAACAATTGTTCAAGTTCCTGTAGACATTCGTCACGGCATATACAAGGGTCTTGACTCTCTGAACGATATACATAGGGAACAGGAGCTTTAAAACTTTCAAACATTAATGGACCATATACATGATGAAATAGATCAATAGAACCAATGCTAACAGCTCCGATTGTGTCTCCGTGATAACCGTTTTTCATAGATATAAATTTTTGCTTTTCTGGTTTTCCAACGTTTTTCCAATATTGAAAAGCCATTTTCAAAGCAATTTCGACCGCCTCTGCACCACTATCGGAATAAAAAACACGGGTTAAGTTTTTAGGACTTATGTTAATAAGTTTTTCCGCAAGCTCGGTCGCTGGCACGTTTGTCATACCAAGCAAGGTAGAATGAGCGATTTTTTCTAACTGTCGTTTTATAGCATCGTCAAGCTCCTGTTTACGATGTCCGTGTACATTTAGCCATACTGAAGAAAAGCCATCGTAATATTCTTTTCCATAAACATCTTTAACCTTTATTCCCTCTCCATTTTCAATAATGAGCGGATTCTCATCATAATCTTTCATTTGTGTAAACGGTAACCAAAGATATTTTTTACTTTTTTCGATTAATTCACTATTCATGATTTACCTCCCATTGAATAAGAACAGGGTTCGTTTTTAAGTAATCTATGTATTTCGTTACGTCTTCAGAGCTATCAACAAAGAAGATACGGCAACCTTGCTCATTTCCGTATTGTTTTAGGGTTGTAATCCGCTGATATCCAAACTTTTTACTAGCCACATATCCTGTCGTGTAATCTGGATCATCAGACCAACATAGTTCTGCAACTGTGGCTTGATGCATACTTACTTTTGAGGCAAGGGTTAGAGCTTCTTTCAATCGATTATTCTGATTTGCTGCAATCTCTCTATTCCATTTCTTAAAGTTTTCATCCCGCCAATCCATTCTAGATACACGAATCCCTTTTCCATTGTGATAGCTTTCATCTAATCGTTGTCCTGTCTTACTATCAATAAGAATAGCACCGCTGAGTTCCGCATATTCTTCGACTAGTAGGTAAGCTTTTTGAATAATAGGAAACGGCACTCCACATTTCATTAATAAGTTTTGAGCTAATAACTGTCCCTCATCAACTGAATTTGTAGTATGTGTAGTAACTTGTAAAGGACTAATGACTTGAACAGGCTCATCTACTACTTCAAACTGAATTTGAGCAAAGTCTGGTGTTCCTCTTGAATGGGTTAAACTTTTATGAAGCAGCTTATCTACTGCCCCTCTAATTTCATCAAATAAAACAAGTTGTTCCCCACCTGATATATGTTTCCCTCCTTCCTCGTGTGGTTTACTCTTAGAAGCTCTCATTCTCACACTATAATATGATAAATCTCTCATTCTCTTGTCCCTACTTTCATTCTAAAACTGAACCTCGATGATAAAATGTTTACAGATCTACATATGTTAACTGGATATAAACTATGGTTAACATATGTAGATGTTAACTTCTTTACACAATTCTGTCAATTACATACCTACAAGGTTATGATTGATTTTTGAGTGAAAGACAAACCTTATCCATCAGATCAAAGAACACTACTTTTATGGGATAAGACATTATTGCTACAAGCTTTTGCCTATAATACATAGAAAAGAGAACTCCTACTCTCATCTAAAAATGAGAGTAGGAGTTCTCTTTTCTATTCAACAGGAACGAAATAATGATTCTTACGGTAAACTAGAGCGTCCATCGTAGCTAAAAGTTCTCCATCACTTTCTACTCTGATTTTATACCAACCTGTACGGTTATTTCGTTTCTCTTCTACAGCTTTTGCTATTAAACGCATTCCTACATTTCCGGGAGCCATAAAATTAACATTTGTTGATAGTCCAACAGATGTCTTTCCATAAGAATTACTAGCTGCTGCAAAAACATAATCTGCTAAAGAAAAGATGATTGCTCCATGGACTGTCCCATGTGCATTTAACATATGATCTTTGATATCCAATTCCGCGGTTGCTGTACCTTCTCCCATATGGATTAATTTCATGCCTAGAAATTGTGCAAAGGGTTCTTGTTCCATAAGAGAAAAGATTTCATTATAGTATTTCTGATGAATTTCTTGTTCCGTTATATTTGTTTTCATGCTCATTCCTCCGCTTTTTAGGACTAGTCAAACACCTGTCATATAGGAAATGGTTCCAATTTAAATATGGTGGAGAAAAAGATTATTATATTTCTAAATACGAATTTTAAAAACTAGGGTAATGCCTTCCTGTAAGATTGATTTTCTAAAATCCTCACCTCTTAAAAGATTATTCAATACCACCTCTATCAAACATCAAAGATAGACAGCATTTTTTAGAAGGGTCCCTACATTTAAAGCGCTTTCAAAAAAGGTAAATAAAAAACTTCTATAAATAGAAATCTTACTTGTTTATAGGAATCCAAAAAACAAAGTTTTTAATCCTTTTAGACAATCGAGATTATAATTTAAGATGTGAACGTTTCAAAAGATGAGAAGGATTGTTGGATTTGTGATGAAGCTTCTTTCATCATATTTTCCAACAACTCTTTTACACTAGGAATATTTGAAAGTAAACCTGCTACTTGTCCACTGTTAATAAATCCATTTACAAAGTCTCCTTTTAGAGCTCCTATAACATGGAAATTTTCAGAAGTCATTTTATTGTATTCCTCTAGAATTATCCCTTCATTTTCTTTTTCAACGATTTTATTTGCATATGGAGTATTTAATATTCTTCTTACTTGCCCTACCGAACGTCCTACCACAACTGTATCTGTATCACTTGCTTGAATTAATTTTTGCTTATAGCTCATGTGAAATGGTGCTTCCTGCGTAGCAATCAGACGTGTACCAATCTGAACCCCACTTGCTCCCAATATTAAAGCTGCTGCCAAACCTTTCCCATCCCCAATTCCACCTGCAGCAATTACAGGGATATCTACACACCCAGTGAGCTGTGGAATAAGCGTAAATGTTGTGAGTTCAAGATTCGAATTAATTCCGGCCGCTTCAAACCCCTCTGCTACTAATAAATCGGCTCCTGCTCTCTCTGCTTTTTTAGCATGTTTAATAGAAGCGACTACTACGATTACCTTTATACCGTGCGAATGAAGTCTCGGAATAATCGAAGCAGGATTTCCTGCCGATAATGAGACAACTGGAATATAATTATCTATTACAACATTTATGAGGTCCTCTAAAAAAGGTGTAACAGTAATAGGAATGTTTACAGCAAAGGGTTTATCTGTTCTCTTTTTTGTTTCTTGAATCATTTCTTCGACTTGATCTGGTGTCATCGTCCCGCAGCCGATTGTACCTAATCCTCCTGCTTCTGATACAGCAGCAGTGAGAATTGCGTTGCTAATATTCCCCATTCCCCCTTGAATAATAGGATATTTAATATTTAATTGTTCTGTTAAATGTAACATTTTCACCACTCCCCTCACAATAATGTTATACTATAGATGAAGGAAAAACAATTATAAATTCTCTATAAGGAGGACCCTAGTATGATTATTTCTTATAATGAAAAAGAACCGGATATTCATAAAACAGCATTTATAGCGCCAGGGGCTTATGTGATAGGAGATGTAGAAATCGGAGAAGAAACGACTATTTGGTTTAACGCTGTTTTACGCGGTGATGAAGGCGCTATCAAAATTGGAAAGAAATGTAGTATTCAAGACAATTCAACAATTCATCTATATGCTGGCTGCCCAGTCACTGTTGAGGATGAAGTAACAATTGGACACAACGTGATTCTTCACGGATGTACAATTGGAAGACGCTCTATTATTGGAATGGGGTCTACCATATTAGACGGCGCTCAAATTGGTGAAGAATGTATTATCGGAGCTAATTCACTTATTCCTTCTGGAAAGGTCATTCCACCTCGTTCTCTTGTTATGGGGTCCCCAGGAAAAGTTGTTCGTGAAATAAATGAGAAAGATTTAGAAGTTATTCAATTGTCTATTGATTCTTATGTCCAAAAAGGATATGAGTTTAAGAAACATTTAAGCAAATAAAAATTCCTAAGAGTTATCTCTTAGGAATTTCTAATTTGTTCACTAATTAAAGGATGATCCGTAGAATCGTATGATTTACTTTTATGGCTTAAATCATTATCTTTTTGAAAAATGTCTTCAAAAAACTGGTTAGCAGGATCAGCGAGCATTTTATAATACTGGCTGAATAATAAGGCCGCATGATTGCCAATCCAACGTGCTGGTAATAGTTCTTTTGGAAGGCCAGGATCCACAAATAGAAATTTCCGATATTCATGGATAAGGTTTGTTCTCTCTACAAAACATTCTGCATCAGTCATCTGGCCTCGCTGAATGACACTTTGATGGATAATATATGTTTTACTATACGTATCAATAAACTGTTCATATTTTTGTTCAATCTCTTCTAACGGCCAGCTCTTTTCTACTAATGATTGATTTGTATGAGGTCCTTTGTAATCAGATATAAAGAAATCAACGTATTGTTCAATATTATATTTATCAATTAATAGTTCAACTTCTTTTTCTAGATTATTAGGTGATAACCAGCAACCATTTGAAAAACTTCCAAATCCGCTCCATATTAACTCTTTTCTAAACTCATCGCGGATTTGTCTTTTTTCCTCTGGAATGGTATACATGAGAATTCTCCACTTTCCATCCCACTCGTGGGGATTTAGTTTATAAATTCTCCGTGCTGCTTCTTCAATCCGATTAACGCCTCGAGGAGTTAAAAAATAATAGCTCTTATTTCCTTCTCTTTGAGATTGGAGCCATCCTTGTTTAACCATACGTGAACAAGTGACACGTACAGCTTGTTCGTTATGTCCAAACTCCTTTAATAAACGTATTAAACTGCCGATCCAAATTTTATTACCATAATGGCGAATATAATCACCATAAATCGTGAAAATCATCGATTGTGTGTTAGTACTCATTAATACCTCACTCTTTCTACTCGCTCACCCTGTTTTATGTTATACAGCGGAGTACTAAAAAGCTTTTAAATATATTCTCTAATCCCTTTCTAATTAAGCTAAGAGTTGTTAGAGTTCTTTAACTAATAAAAGTTATTATTTCTTAAGCCTTCCTTCTAATGCACGAGCAATTTTTTTGATTTATCTAACAATATCATATCGAATGTTTGTTAACCATGGCAACTATTATTTTCCTTCATATTAGGTATGAACTTTTTAAAAATAATAGTTTTCTTCTACAAGTATGAATATTTCACTCGTTTTTCATTCAAAAGTCATGATTATATTTTGTTACGGAAAGGGCTATTTTCCTTTAAACTTTGGCCTTCTTTTTTCACTAAACGCATTCAAAGCTTCTAATCGATCTTCTGTAGGTATCGTTAATTCATATGCTTTTGATTCAATCTCTAGTCCTGTCTGCAAATCAACATTCATTCCTTGGCTAATCGCATATTTAGCTTGCTTTAGAGCAACTGGGCCATTTTTCATCATTTCTGCTGCAAAAGTTTCGCAAGATTTCATAAGCATGTTCTGTTCGACAACCTTTGTAAGTATGCCGAGTTCATATGCTTCTTGAGCTGCAATTTTTCTTGCTGTAAAGATCAGTTCTTTAGCTTTTGCCTCTCCAATTAAACGAGGCAATCGCTGTGTACCTCCAGCTCCTGGGATAATCGCCCAGCTTGTCTCTGTAAGTCCAAGCTTCGCCTCTTCGACAGCAATAGAAAAATCACATGCTAGCATTAATTCAAATCCACCACCAAATGCGTATCCATTTACTGCAGCAATAGTAGGCTGTGGAAGATTTGCAATACTATTGAAAACATCTCGGATCGCCTTTACATTTCGTTTTACCTGCATCTCTGATAATGTTTTTCGTTCCTTTAAATCCGCACCTGCACTAAAAGCCTTTTCACCTGCACCTGTAAAAATGACAGTGTTTACATTTGAATCTAGATGAATCGCCTCTACAATTTCTTGTAGCTGCTCTAATGTTTCATAGTCAAAACAATTTAACACCTCGGGGCGGTTAATTGTAACATACCCAATCATATTTTCAACTCTGTATAAAATACGAGACATGATTTTTACACTCCTTTTCTATAAAACAACCCTTACCTAGCATAGGGCTAAATAAGGGACTCCTCTATTTTACTCTTTTACATTTGCGACAATTGTTGCAATTCCTTGTCCAACACCCACACACATTGTGCTAAGGCCGTATTCAATATCTTGTTTTTTCATTTCGTAAATAAGAGTTGTTAATATTCTTGCCCCACTTGCTCCTAGCGGATGTCCAAATGCAATAGCTCCTCCATTTACGTTCACTTTCTCTGTATTTAACTCTAGTTGACGAATACATTCTAAAGATTGAGAAGCAAAAGCTTCATTTAATTCAACTAGTCCAATGTCTTGTATTGTTAAGTTGGCACGCGACAAAGCTTTTCTAGTAGCCAAAATCGGGCCTAACCCCATGATACTGGGTTCTAATCCCGCAGTTGCACCAATTACATACTTTACAAGCGGTCTTAAACCTAATTCTTTTGCTTTGTCGGCACTCATGATTAGAAGGGCTGAAGCTCCGTCATTAACCCCTGAGGCATTTCCTGCAGTAACCGTTCCTCCATCAAAAAGGGGTCTTAATTTGCCTAACGTTTCTAACGTTGTATCAGGACGAGGATGTTCATCCCTATCAATAACAACTTCGTTGCCTTTTCGATCTCGATATATAACAGGTACAATTTCTTCAGAGAATCGATTTTCTTCCATTGCCTTTTTTGCTTTTTGTTGACTTTCAAATGCAAATTGATCTTGTTCACTACGTGAAATTTGAAACTGTTGGGCTACATTTTCAGCCGTTTTAGGCATTGTTTCTGCCCCGTACATTTCTTCTAATTTTTTATTTGTAAAACGCCAGCCAATTGTGGTGTCTTGTAACTCCATACTGCCTCTCGGAAATTCTTTATCAGGTTTAGCCATCACTAAAGGTGCACGAGTCATGCTTTCTGTGCCCCCAGCAATATAAATATCCCCTTCACCGATTGCGATAGCTCTTGCTGCATAGATTACAGCATCAAGACCTGATCCACATAGCCGATTGACAGTAGTTCCCCCTACGCTTGTTGGAAGTCCTGCTAGTAAAGCTGACATTCTAGCCACATTACGATTATCCTCACCAGCTTGGTTGGCATTCCCCAATATCACTTCTTCAATTTGATGAGGTGGGAGGTTCGGATTACGTTCAATGAGCGCCTTAATAACTATCGCCCCTAAATCGTCTGGACGTATATTTTTTAAAGCTCCTTTATATCTTCCAATAGGAGTTCGCACTGCATCTACAATAACAACTTCCCTCATTTTTTGACCTCCTCTTTTGACTTATTTGTGTAATCGTATACACCTTTACCTGATTTTCGTCCTAGACGTCCAGCTTTCACGTATTGCTCTAGTAGCGGAGCTGGTCGGTATTTTTCCCCTAACTTTTCATGTAAATACTTTAAATTATTTAAACGTGCATCTAACCCTACCAAATCGACAAGTTCAAATGGACCCATTGGATAATTTAATCCTAGTTTAATAGCTTTATCAATTTCCTCTGGCGTCCCTAATCCTTCTTGTAACATATAAAAAGCCTCATTCCCTACTAACGCACTGATTCGACTCGTTACAAATCCAGGAAACTCATTAATCACAACGCTTTTTTTCCCCATTTGCTCTGCTACTTCTTTAATAAGTTGTGCTGTTTCATCACTGGTTTCTAAGCCGCGGACGATTTCAACAAGCGGCATCTTATGTACTGGATTAAAAAAATGCATAGCAATTGTTTTTTCAGGGCGTTTAGCATATGAAGCAATTTCTGTCGGACTCATTGTTGAAGTATTAGTAGCGAAAATACAGGAATCAGACGCATATTCTTCTAAGTTATGAAACACTCCTTTTTTTATTTCTGTTTTTTCAGGAACAGCCTCAATAATTAAGTCAGCTTGACTTCCTGCCCCTTTTAAATTTGTAGAATAAGAAAGATTTTCTTTAGCCTGTAAAGCTAATTCGTTAGAAATATGACCACGATTCAAGCTTTTTTCAAATAAACTAACAATCTCTTTTTTGGCATTTTGTAAAGCAGATTCATCCACATCTATTAAGGTAACTGAATATCCCCCTACAGCTGATACGTAAGCAATACCTCTGCCCATTACACCAGAACCTACTACAACAATATTATTTATCATTGTTCCGTTCCCCCCTTATGTTTTACTTAAAAGAGTACGGATAAAACTCTTATAGAGCTTTATCCATACGTATTCTAGGCTTACAAGCCAAATGGATTTAAAGGACGGCTTCCATAGTAAGAAATAATACTTTTTGTTTCTGTATATAAATCAAGCGTTTCAATGCATAATTCACGGCCAAAGCCTGACTGTTTATATCCACCAAATGGAGTGCCTGGGAATGCAGAGAATGGACAATTGACCATTACAATACCAGCTTGAATTTGGTTTGCTACACGTGTAGCACGTGCTCCATCTTTTGTCCAAAGAGCTGAACCTAAGCCAAATTCTGTGTCATTTGCGAGTTTAATCGCCTCTTTTTCATCTGTGAATTTCATAATCACAACAACAGGACCGAAGATTTCTTCATTTACTACTTTCATTTGATGATTAACATTTGCGATAACAGTAGGTTCATACCAAAAGCCATTTTCAAATCCTTTTACTTTGGCAACCTTACCGCCAGTTAAAATATCTGCCCCATCCTGTACTGCGGATTTTACATAGCCATCAATGACATCTAGTTGATTTTGATCAATGACCGCTCCAATGTGTGTACCTTTGTCAAATGGATCCCCTAATGTTAATTTTTTTGTTTTTTCAACAAACTTACGAACAAACTCATCATACATACTTTCATGTACATATAAACGAGAACGAGCTTCACATGATTGTCCTGTATTATAGAAGATTCCAAACAATGATCCATCAACGGCTGCATCTAAATCTGCATCATCAAACACGATGTTTGGAGATTTCCCTCCTAGCTCTAACGTTACGCGTTTTAACGTTTGTGACGCTCTTTCCATAATATTTTTTCCGATCGGAGTTGAACCAGTAAAGGCAACTTTGTCTACTTGTTTATGTTCAACTAAATAATTCCCAACTTCTGATCCAGAACCTGGAATAACATTTACTACGCCTTCTGGTACACCAGCTTCAAGACAAATTTCTCCTAGAATGATGGCCGTTAATGGTGTTAGAGAAGCTGGTTTAACAATCACAGAACATCCTACAGCTAGAGCAGGAGCAATTTTCCATGCTGCCATCATTAATGGATAGTTCCAAGGAATAATTTGAGCGCAAACCCCGACAGGTTCTTTTTCTGTATAATTTTGAAATTGCCCTGGGACGCTATTAACGGCACCACGATGACCAACAATAGCTGAAGCATAAAATTCAAAATCTTCAATTGCCTGCATGACTTGGCCTTGTGCTGCATGAAGAGATTTTCCTGTATCCAAAATCTCTAATTCTACTAATTCATTGAATCTAGCACGCATAATGGAGGCAATTTTATTTATAGTACGCGAGCGTTTATTAACGGGATACTTCTTCCATTTACCATAATCAAATGCCTGACGAGCTGCCTGAATGGCCTTTTCTGTATCTTCCTTAGAGGCTTTTGCGACTTCAGCGATGACTTCACCTGTTGCAGGATTATACGTTTTAAATGTTGCACCATTGCTACTTTCTAGTTTTTCTCCATTGATGATAAGATGATAAAATTTTCGCTTCATTTCCGATTTTTCTACTTTTGTTTCTTGAACTGTTGACATATAATCCACTCCTTTTAATTTCCGATAAAAACAGGTTTTTGTTTTTCTAAAAATGCTTGAACACCGAGTCGATGATCTTCTGTTGTTCCAGCTATTCGTTGACCTTCAGCTTCTTTTTCTAAATATTCATTAAGAGGTAGGTCATTCGCTAATTTTAAATATCGTTTAATTAAACCAATTGCCTTTGTTGGCATAGCAGCTAAATGTACAGAAAATTCTTTCACTTCTTTTTCCCATGTATCTAATGTGATGACCTTTGTTGCTAATCCTAGACGTTCAGCTTCAATAGCTGAAATCTTTTCTCCTAAAATAGCTAATTCTGCAGCTTTCGCCTGACCAATTAACTTTGAAAGAAAGTACAAGTTCCCCGAATCTGGAATGAGTCCAACGTGAATAAATGCATTCACAAAACTTGCTTTTTCTGATACTAATCTAAAGTCACATGCAAGAGCCAAACTAAATCCGGCTCCTGCTGCAATACCATTTACTGCAGCTATAATAGGCTTTTCACACATCATAATTTGCTTTATCATTGGGGCGTAATGCTGCCGTAAAACCTGGCCGTGATCCATGTGCTCATCAACTTCTGCTAAATCTTGGCCAGAACAAAAGGCACGTCCTTCACCAGTAATAACAATGCAACGGACATTTTCATCTAAGGAAGCATCTTTGATAGCTGATTTAATCTCATAATTCATTTGAGCAATGAATGCATTGAGTTTTTCAGGCCTATTTAGAGTCAACCAAGCTACTCCATCTCGGACATTATATTGAATGGTTTCAAACATACTTTCTAATCTCCTTATTTTCCTTTAAATTCTGGCTTTCTTTTCTCAGTAAACGCTTTCATTCCTTCTTTTTGATCTTCTGAAGAAAACAATAGATAGAAGTTCTTCCTCTCATATTGCATCCCTTCATATAAGGGATAATCTACTGCTTTGTTGACTGAGTCCTTAATGAGACGCAGTGATAAAGGAGGTTGTTTAGATAACTTTTTAGCGAATTTGAATGTTTCTTCCATTAATAGCTCATGAGCTACAATTTTGTTAACCAAGCCATACTTTAAAGCCTCTTCTACAGGAATTCTGTCCCCTGTCCAAAGCCATTCCAACGCTTTTGCTCTTCCCACAACCTTTGTAAGACGTTGTGTTCCCCCTGCTCCTGGCATCACACCAATATTTACTTCCGGAAATGAAAATTCAGTACCGCTTGCTGCCATTAACAGATCACAGCAAAGCGCTAACTCAAATCCTCCGCCAAAAACAAATCCTTGTACAGCTCCAATAATCGGTTTTTTTATCAATGAAAGACGATCCCAATCAGCAAATTGATTTAACAGCTCTAAATGAATAGGCCCGTCATTAGCCATTTCTTCAATATCAGCGCCAGCTGAAAAAGCGCGCCCTTTTCCTGTTAGTAGTATTGTGACTACTTCATTATTCCGATCAAGCATTTCCATAGATTCAACGATTTCTCTTACCATTGTACGATTCAATGCGTTGTACTGTTTAGGACGATTAAGCTCAATGATTCCTACTTGATCTCTAATCGAGGTTTCAATAAATTCGAAAGTGCTCACTTTACTTCCTCACCGATCATTAAGGTAACAAGCTCTGCTGCAAATCCCATCAAATCTTTTCCAGAAGCTTTGCCTTCAGCCGATTTTAATCCTTGTTTTAGAGCTTCATGATCATCATAGTACATTTCACATAATAAATAATATTTACCTTCTCCACCCATAGGAGAACCTACGATTTTTGTTACTTCCATCTTGCGAAGACCTGGGATTTTTTCTGTAATTGGTCCGTGTACATTAAAGTAATGCTCATCAAACTCCTCTTTGTTTTCAGGATGCTTATATAACGCGATTAATTTCACCATTTTATTCCTCTCCTTTTTGTTTATAATAAGGTTGACATTGGTTTCATTGCCTCAAATGGATTTTTACAGCTCTTACAATATAAAATACTTCGACAGGCGGTAGGGCCAAAAATATTCTCCATTGTTACATACGTTGAACCACAATATGGACAATCAATATGCCACGATCCATCTTCTTTCATATGGCTAGGAGGAGATATCCCAAATGCTTTTAACCCTTGACGTCCTTTTTCGGTAATACGATCAGATGTCCAAGGAGGAGATGTAATAAATTTCACCTGTACATATTCAACGGAGTGTGCAGCTTTCACCGCCCGTACAATGTTACCTTTAATAATTTCAAGAGCTGGACAGCCTGAAAAAGTAGGAAGAACCTGAATATAAATGCTATCTTCCTGGACTATAATTTCTTCTACCATTCCTAAATCGATAATACTTACTGTATCGATTTCCGGATCTTTCACTTCTTCCAATGTATCCAGCACATCTTGAGTTGTAACTCGTAAGGATGCAACCATTTTTCCACCTCTTTCTCTATGTGCTTACCAAGGGACTGCTGGATCTATGCGGTATACTTCCCCTAATGTTAGCAGGGCTTCGTCTAACTCATCTGTATGCTCACCGTTTCGTCCGTTCTTATTGTGAACCTCTATCTCTCTAGGAAGCTCTGCTGCAACTGATTCTAATACAGGACTAAGAGCTGCTACCCATCTTTCTTTTAATACATTTTCTTCTTCAATCAAGTTAAACTGTGGGATAGATTCCCTATAAGCTCCAAAGGAGAACACATCGTCAAAGTCTTTCATTACTTTTCTAATAGCCTCATTCATTCGTTTTTTTGCTTCATCTGTTGTGCTTAATAATTGGACAAACCATGTTTTCCAGTGAAGAAGATGATAGTACAATTCCATATTAATTTTCACAGCAATATCGGCAAGAGACGAATAACTACTTTGTTTTAAGGAATCAATTTTCACCTTTTTTGCTAGGGTATAGAAGTAATTCCTCACTACTGCATAAGCCCAATCATACTGAGGATCTTCCATATAATGACCAGGCCCATTGACTCGTTCAACTAGAATACTATTTTTTCGTTCAGAGGATGCTCTCGCATGAGCTAATTCATCTGCGCTTCCATGCCCCAGTTCTTCTAAGAGGCGATAATACAAAACAGCATGCCCCATACTATCTTGACTAATGGAGGAAGAGGCCACATCTTCTTCTATATGCGGAGCTAATCCTAGCCACTCGGAACCGCGATAAGAGAAGAGAAAATCATCATCTGCAAGCTGAAATAGTAATTCTGTCAGAGCTTTTGTGTAAGCTGGATTCGTAAGGTTGGCTGTTGCGCTCATTTTTTCGTTCCTCCCCATGACAAAATTTCTTTTTCATCCAGCATTTGTTGTTCATAATGACGCCATTTTTTCTTTAAATAACCATACCCTTTTGTTGTCCGATATTGTTTGTTGTCTAAGCGTGCGAGAATCTGTTTTTCTTCGGGATTTATCCCGCGAATATCAGTACGATTAACTACCCAAATATCAGTAACTGGTTCACGACGCATAAAGTTCTCTTGAGCCATTACTAAAGCCATGTCAGCGTTTGGTGCAAGTAGACTGAATTGGTGTTGAAATGAAGAATTAGGTGTACGTTTACTAAAAACCTCATACTCTTGGTAGAATGTTTTTTTATTAGTTTCCATCTGTCTATACTCCTTTCCTAGCTAATAGCTGCGCTTAGTGCTTCACGTACCCATGCGTTACTTTCGTAAGAAGTTCGGCGAAGGTTAAGTCGCGCCTGAGAGCGAGGCCCTTGATTTTTAATGATTTTCTTAAATTCATTCCAATCCGGTTGTTGATAAATCCATGTTTTTTGTTCTTCATCATAGTGAAGCGATGGATCTGGAATCGTTAACCCTAGTGATAAAATACGAGGAATGTATTTAGTAAGAAAATCCTGTCTCAATTCTTCATTTGTTTTTGTGCGAATTTTATATTTTACGGTTACGTCTTGTTTAGAAGTACCCGTTGTATTACTTGTCGCTGGACCAAAGAACATAAGTAGAGAGTCCCACCAGCGGTTTAATGCTTCTTGAATCATTGCTTTTTGTACTTCTGTTCCTTCTGCTAGGGCCATAATAATAGCCTCTCCGTGCTGAGCATGAAAGACCTCTTCTGCACAAATTCGTTGAAGAGCACGTGCATAGGGACCATATGAAGCACCTAACATATTTGTTTGGGTGATAATGGCTGCACCATCTACTAACCAACCAATTAACCCAGCATCTCCCCACGTTTTAGCTGGCATATGAAATACATTATGAAACTTAAGATCTCCATTAAAGAGATCTTGCATTAAGTCCCCTCGATTCTTTCCGTAAGGCTTTAATAGATCTTCTGCAACACGTAATAATAATTGGCCATGTCCCATTTCATCTTGTACTTTAGCCATAATTCCCAGCTTACGATGAAGAGAAGGAGCTTTAGGGACCCATTCTTTTTCAGGAAGCGCTCCCATTATTTCGCTAATTCCATGCATGGAAATTAATTTAATCAATGTTACTCGATATTCTTCTGGCATCCAGTCTTCTGCCTCAATTTTTTCGCCTGATTCAATGCGTTGTATAAAATTTTCAAGTTTTTCTTCTTCTGTAATTTTAGTTGTACTCATTCTTTATCCCTCCCTACAACTACTATAACTATTTTTTAGTGTTGTTTCATTTTTTGGTTATGTTGTAATGCACAATTGCTTCTACATATCTTTAAAAACAAATAAAGATTGTTCTTTATCCCTCTCCTATTGCCTTTTCTGTGTCAATTCATCCCTTTATAGCACTAACCAACTATTTATACACTTATGAAGACTTATAAATAGTTGCAATGCCATGGAATATGAATAAAACATTAACTTTAAATATAACAAAAAAATATTATTTTTTATTTAATTGTTATATTGTTGGGTATAATATAACACGTTTTTTATCATTTGTATATATTTTCTGAAATTTCTTGATTAATTTTTTTAATGTTTAAAATATGAGCATCTTCTAAAAATGATAGATTAAATCCTATTAAATCTTTTTGATAAAGAAAGGTTTATCAATCCAGACGTATGCTTTTCTTAGATTGTTTCGTATCTATTTAAATCTTTACCAAATCATAAAGGACAGATTGCATATGCCCGTTTGTAACTAATGTCATTTGCTCTTTTGCTCTTTTCCCCTAATGGTTATCCCCTTTATTCTACTATTCTTTTTATTTATACCGTTCACCATTCCCCTTCGGTAGGGATTGTATAGTAAACTTTCGCCCCTTTTCTATTCATTCACGCATCATTACTTTTTAAATAAATTGTAAAGTAATAAAACTAATAAACATAACATCAGTCTATAAAAATATTATAATTTCGTTATATATAATCCCCGCTTTTTTATGTCATTTTAATTTTTGATTACTATAAGAAGAAGTTTTTCTTCTTATCTTTGTAAATTAAACTTCATACATGAAAAGATTCATGATTCCCCTCTTTTTAAAGCGGAATAAAACTAACCCTAAAAACATGGTCTATAATTAGAACTCAGCATTTCTTCTTATGTTTTTCAAATAAAAAGAGGTGGAAATATCAAAAAATATTTACAATTCATTCATTTTATGATAATTTTTGAATGTGTTATATAACTTTTTTATAGTTATAGTTTTTAAATTGTTATATTTTTTGTAAGCGTTTTAATTAAAAGGGCTACGAAAGGGGATAAAATTTGTGATTATTCATGACGTTGAAATGTATTCTCGGAAAGAAATGAAAGCGCTACAATTAAGTCGTTTGAAGGAGACCCTAATAAAAGTCTATGATAAAGTACCTTTCTATCAAGAGAAATTTAGGGAACTTGCTATCTCACCTGAAGATATACAGACGTTAGAAGATATAAACAAATTACCGTTTACTAAAAAATCGGATTTACGTGAAAATTACCCTTTTAATTTATTTGCTGTTGATATGAAAGAACTTGTCCGTCTCCACGCCTCCTCTGGTACAAGTGGGAAACCTACAGTAGTAGGTTACACGAAAAATGATATTTCAAACTGGTCTGATATTGTTGCAAGAGCAATTGCTATTGCGGGTGGAGAACCAGCTGGGATATTTCACAATGCGTATGGATACGGGTTATTTACAGGTGGATTAGGCCTTCATTATGGAGGAGAAAGACTCGGAATGGCCACAGTCCCTATCTCTGGAGGAAATACAGACCGTCAAATTTCTCTTATTAAAGACTTTAAACCTACTGTAATCGCTGGGACTCCTTCCTATATTTTAAAGATCGCTGAAGAAATGGAAAC
Source organism: Priestia filamentosa (assembly GCF_900177535.1). NCBI lineage: Bacteria > Bacillati > Bacillota > Bacilli > Caryophanales > Bacillaceae > Priestia > Priestia filamentosa. Next base: position 505,717 of record NZ_FXAJ01000002.1, on the reverse strand, counting down.
AAGGGGCTTAAATCCTAGAGAAAGTTCAATCAAATTTGGCATCTTTGGAGCAGAACCATGGTCTGAGGAAATGCGGAAGGTCTTAGAGGAAAAATTCGATCTCAAAGCCTGTGATATCTATGGTCTTAGTGAAGTGATGGGGCCTGGCGTTGCTGTAGAATGTCATGAAGCTCAAAATGGCCTACATATTGCTGAAGATCACTTTTTCGTAGAAGTTATCAATCCAGACACCCTTGAACAAGTACCCGACGGTGAGGAAGGTGAGCTAGTATTCACTAGCTTAACAAAAGAGGCTTTCCCTGTTATTCGTTACCGCACAGGCGATATTGCGTCTATTACTAGAGAGACTTGTAGGTGTGGTAGGACCACAACAAGAATGTCACGTGTAAAAGGTCGTATCGATGATATGCTCATTATACGGGGAGTTAATGTATTCCCATCTGAAATTGAACATTATTTAATTCAAATCCAAGAATTAGCTCCGCATTACCAAGTTCACTTAGCCTGTGATGGTACATTAGATATAGTAGAATTACATGTCGAAATTAATGAAGAAATTTACCAAAGAGTAAATGGAAATATGGCTCATGAACATATTCAGTCAGTAGTAAAAAAAGTTCAACATTCCATGAAAAACAATTGTTTAGTAAGCATGAATATCAAAGCGCTTGCTCCTAAAAGTATTCCTAGATCTGAAGGAAAAGCAATTCGTATCTTAGATAAACGAAAATCCCTTTTCACGATTTAGTTTATGAAATGTATGGAGAAATATATAGCTTTCAACATAACTATTAACACTTAAACCGTTTCTAAAATGTTATAACTCTAAAGTGGTTTTATGAATAGTTTTATATCCACAATCTTAGGAGGATTGGAGTATATGTTCCAAGATGATACAGTATTTGATCTCACAATTATTGGTGGAGGGCCAGTCGGTTTATTTACAGCCTTTTATGCTGGTATGAGACAAACATCAGTAAAAATCATTGAAAGTCTTCCTCAATTAGGAGGGCAATTATCAGCCCTATACCCTGAAAAATACATTTATGATATTGCTGGTTTCCCTAAAATTCGTGCTCAAGAACTTATCCATAATTTAAAAGAACAAATGAGCGAGTTCAACCCTACTATATGCCTTAACCAATCTGTCAATAAACTAGAAAAAGAATCTAATGGAGTTTTTAAGTTAATAACAAGCACTGACACTCATTACTCAAAGGCGATTATTATCACTGCTGGAAACGGTGCCTTTCAACCAAGAAAATTAGAACTTCCTGAAGAAGAAAAATATGTGCAGAGTAACCTTCATTACTTTGTTGATGATTTAAATAAGTTCGCTGGCAAACAAGTCGTTATTTTTGGTGGTGGTGATTCAGCTGTTGATTGGGCGCTAATGCTAGAACCTATTGCTGAAAAAGTAACTTTAGTACACCGCCGAGATAAATTCCGTGCACATGAACACAGTGTGAAAACTTTGAGTAAATCTAAGGTGAACGTTCTTACTCCTTTTGTGCCAGTAGAACTGATAGGTGATAAAAAAATTGAACAAGTTCTATTAGAAGAGGTAAAAGGAGAACGTAAAGAAATCATAGATGTAGATGAGGTTATCGTTAATTATGGATTCTTATCTTCCCTTGGACCAATTAAAGACTGGGGATTAGCCCTTGAGAAGAACTCCATTATCGTAAACTCTAAAATGGAAACAAATGTTGAAGGAATTTATGCAGCTGGAGATATTTGTACTTACACAGGAAAAGTAAAACTCATTGCCAGTGGATTTGGCGAAGCTCCGACAGCTGTAAGCAATGCCAAAGTATATATTGATCCTACTGCCAAAGTTCAACCTCTTCACAGTACGAGTATAATGGAAAAAATAGTTCATTCTTAAATAGAAAACGAGATGTGGGCAGTAAACAGAGAGTGATATACTTAAAAACTTAAACTTCTAGAGATACATTTCACAAAGTAAGGAGGAGCAGATATGATTAAATATACGATTGTAGATAAAGAAACTTGTATAGCTTGTGGAGCTTGTGGGGCGAGTTGTCCCGATTTATTTGCGTACGATGATGAAGGTATTTCTTATGTCTTACTTGATGACAATCAAGGAAATACTTCCGTTGATGAAGATTTTTACGATGATTTGGAAGACGCCGCTGACGGCTGTCCTACTCAATCTATAAAAGTGAGTGATGAACCTTTTGATGGTGATCCTTTGAAAAACGAGTAAGCTTTTTTATTAGGTTTATTTCTACGGACAAAGTAAAGATTGAATATTTCTATTGGTGGAATCCTTCTTCTCTTAGGAAGGTATAGAAAGTCTTTCCCCAATGACCATAAAAAAGACAGGGATGGCTCTTACCGCCTCCCCGTCTTTTTTATCTCGCTTTCATCCACTCTACTATATATTCCGCCATCTTTTTTGGACTTTGCCTAAACGCATCAATCGTACTCCCTGCAAGGTGAGGCGTAATCGTAACATTCTCAAGCTGTAAAAGCTTATCATCATAAGGAAGTGGTTCGTGGTCGAATACGTCTAATGCGGCCCCCATAATCTTTTTTTCTTGTAAACTTTGAACAAGGGCTTCCTCATCAATAAGGCCTGAGCGAGCTGTATTAATTAAAACGGCTGTTTCTTTCATTTTCTCAATCTCTTTTTGGCCAATAAAATGATGCGTTTCTTCTGTGAGACGGAGGTGAAGAGATACAATGTCTGCCTGCTCGAGAAGTTCATCTAACGATACTTTTTTACTGTAGTAAGGAATGTCATCTGTATATTCATCATAGATTAACAGTTCACATCCTAGTGCATGTAAGTATGATCCAAGCAATCTTCCAATATTGCCGTAACCAACAATGCCAACTTTCTTTTCATTAAGTTCTGGAATTTCTTCACCATTTGGAAAATCTTTTTCCCATTTCCCCTTTTTTAAGGCCTCGTGGGAGCGAGCAATATTTCTCACTTCAGATAGAATCATCCCTAACGTAAATTCCGCTACTGCTCTAGCATTTCGGCCAGGTGTATTGAGGACCGAAATACCGAGTGCTTTTGCTTCTGTATGATCGACATTCTCTGTTCCTCCTCTTAACACCCCAATGAGTTTCAATTTCTTCCCTCTTTGAAGAATCTCTTTTGATAGAGGAGTAAACTGAACAACAATAGCGTCAAATGTCTCAATTCCATCAAAAAGTTCTTTTTCGACTGTAATGGCTTCTGGGCCATTTCCTTCAACAAGTAAGTTGTCTTTTTGAAGAGCTTCAACAGAATTGTGTTTCCACTCGCGTACTTCTACTTCTATTCCATAAAGAGATAAGGAGGATAAGCCTTCTTCCATTATGTCTGCTGGAATAAGAGCGTCTCCAATTGCAAGCAGTTTCAATTTTTCTCACTCCTTTTATACTCGGTTATTTGAACGAAGCAAGATTATTTTTTCTTCAACAACATGTGCAAGATGCTCTTTCACAGGGGCGAATAAATCCTCTGGTAAAGGATCAATTCTCCTAATTTGTTTTGCAGATTCTTTTACTCCTTTTGCCATCGCAATGCGGCAGTCTGCATACAAGTTCACTTTACTAATCCCGTTTTCAATCACTTTTTGTATTTGATCAGGAGGTGTACCAGAACCACCGTGAAGAACAAGTGGTATTTTGCTTACTTTGTTAATTTCTTTTGTTCTTTCTATATTTAAAGAAGGTTCTGCCTGATACACACCGTGAGAAGTTCCAATAGAAACAGCAAGAGCATCAACATTTGTTTTCTCAATGAATGCTTCCACTTGGGAAGGCTCTGTTAGTTTAGAGTCGCTTCCATAATCCCCTCCAAGCTCTGCTCCTCCAACATGCCCAAGCTCTGCTTCTACACTAATTCCTCTAGGGTGAGCAAGATCTGTCACTCTTTTGGTTAGAGCCATATTATCTTGAAAAGGAAGGCTTGAACCATCAATCATAACAGAAGAAAAACCAAATTTTATTGCTTCTTCCACTAACTCTACACCCATTGCATGATCAAGATGAAGCACAATCGGTATATCATAAAAAGGTACAACAGCTTTAATATACTCAGCTAAATAGACAAATCCTTTCCGTTCTTTTAAGTTATGCTCAAGACACATTAGAATAACGGGTGAGCGCTGTTGTTCAGCTTTGTCAAGAATGGTTCGAACCATAACATCATTTATACAATCAAAAGCAGGCACTGCATACTGCTTGGCTCTTGCATCCTCTACTACTTCTTTTAACGAAACAAGCATAGTTTCACTCCTTACCTCATTAACATTCCACCTGTTGCATCAACTGTTGCTCCCGTCATATAGCGGGCTTTTCTTGAAACGAGAAACGCCGCAATTTCAGCTATTTCCTCTGGTTGTGCTACTCTTCCAATCGGAATCCGGTTTACGTAATAGTCTCTGTTTTCTTGTAGCGCGTCCCCCATCATATCTGTTTCCACAATTCCTAATGCAAGGGCATTTACGTTAATTCCATTTTTCGCGACTTCCCGTGCTAATGAAACCGTAAAAGAAACAACTCCTGCTTTACTTGCTGCATAATGAGCATGCCCTGTTGTTGAACCATGAAATGCTGCTTGTGACGTTAAATTTAAAATGGTCCCTGTTCGCTCTTCTTCAAGTAAATGATTTACAAAGCTTTGGCACGTCAAGAAAACAGCGGTAAGATTCACTTTCATCGTGTTTTCCCACTCGACAAGAGACATATCTTTCACCCAGTTTTTAGGCCATATTCCCGCATTGTTTACTAAAATATGAAGCTCCCCAAAAGCTTCTTTTCCTTTTTGAATGATCTTTTTACATCCCTCTTCATGCGCTAAGTCAGCTTGAACAGCAACGCATTTGCTGTAATTTTGATTAATAAGGTCCGCAATTTCGATTGCATTTTCAGCATTTCGATTGTAATGAAGTACGATATTTGCTCCTTCTTTAGCAAGGGTGAGTGCAATCTCTCTTCCAACACCTCTTGAACTCCCCGTTATAATGGCCGTTTTTCCTTTTAAACAAAGATCCATATTGCCCTGCCCCTCCTTTTAAGGCTTCCAAACCGGTTCTAATGCTGCTAATACTGAAGTGAAATAGCTATATTTCTCTTCGTATATTTCTTTTAGTGCTTCATTTGGTTTATATGTTCTTCCCTTTTGAACCATTGCTTTTGCTCCTTCTTCAAAGGAAGGATATGCTCCTACTGCTATCGCTGCACAAATGGCTGCTCCAAGTGTTCCTTGTTCTGTCCCTACAACAACTTCAACAGGTGTTTGTAAGATATCGGCAAACATTTGCATCCATACCTTAGACTTTGTTGCTCCTCCAGCAATCCGGATAACGTTTGGCTTTTCTCGATATTCCATAAGCTTATCAACATGAATTTTATGCCCAAAAACAACCCCTTCATATAGAGCTCTAAGCATGTGTGCTTTTGTATGCCAGCCATTAAACCCAAAGAAACACGCTTTTGCATCCCTATGAACATTTGATCCAAAGAGAAACGGAAAAAAGAGAATGTTCGATTCATGTGGTTTAATATTCTCTACCATTTCGTTACAAAGATCATAAACAGAAATTCCTTTTCGTTTTGCCTCTTCATGTTCTGAATTGAAATACTCTTTTACGTACCACTCTAAGTTACTTGCCGATGTTGGACTTCCTTCTAAAGTGAGCCAATACCCTGGTATGCAAAAAAGAGAGGTCATAAATAAATCTTTATCCACAATTGGTTTCTTTGTAATAAACTCATTAATACTCCACGTTCCTGCTACAATACATAGTTTTTCTTCGTCTGTTGTACCAGTCGCAATAGCAGCTGCATCAATATCAAATAATCCACCTGCAACAGGGGTGCCTTCTTTTAATCCTGTTAATTGCGCTACTTTATTTGTAATATATCCACCAATTTCTCCGGAATAAAGAATGGGAGGCAGCTTTTCGTATATGCTTTCAATCCCAAGTTCTTTTAGAAGGCTTTCATCATATTTTTTCTCTCTGCTATTTAATAAACTAGTTCCAGAAATGTCGGTAATCTCGGCATATGCTTCACCTGTTAGAAGATATCTAATATAGTCTTTGCACATAAAAATCCACTTTGTTTTATGAAGAGTAGCAGGTTCATATTTTTGAACCCAAGCTAAAAGAGCTGCTGGTTGACCTGGCCATACCGACTGCATTGTTTTTGGCAAAATTCTCTCTTCTATTCCCTGCCTTTTCCAAACTTCAACAATCTCTTTTGCACGTGAGTCTGTTGAAATAATTCCATTCCGAACAGCTTCTCCTTTTTCATCCACAACATATAATCCATTTCCATGTCCTGTTGTTGCAACACTTATAATCTCTTCCCCATCAATTTTAGATTTTTGAAGTATTTCTTGAATAACAGCTACATTAGCTTCCCATAATTCTTTACAGTCCCTTTCTGTATGTCCTGGATATGGCATATACATCTCTGTTTTTCGACTAGCAACAGCAATTTCTTTTCCGTCAAGTGAGAAGAGACTTGCTTTTGTCACGGTTCCCCCATTATCAATCCCTAGCACATACTTCCCCATCTTTGCTTCCCCCTTCTCGTTAAAATAGCTTTGAAATTTCAATAATAAGCCAACCAAGAGGTGTGGTCGCTCCACCAACTAAGTTCGATAAGCCTGTTGCTGACTGAACGCTCTCTGGAAGCGTTACATTTACCATTTCAGCAGCTTTCGTATAGTAAGAAGAAATTGACGTTCCTGCATAAAGAACAAATGTCACAAACACCATTCCTGTTAAGAAAAGTCGGACGAGGTTTCTCTTTAAAAAAGGAGCTGCCATTGGTAAAAGAAAGACGAGTGAAGCTAGATCAACAAATGGAAGAACTTTATTTCCTGGTAAAATAATAGCCAAAAGAAGAGCACCTGGAATAAGTAAAAGCCCTGTTGCTAAAACAGCTGGATTTCCAACAAGTAAGGCGGTATCAAGTCCAATGTAAAACTCCCGATCTGGAAATTTCTTTTTCAACAATACTTCTGCTGCTTCTCGAACAATTTCAAGCCCTTGGACAAGTATATTAATCATTGCAGGAAGTAGAACCATAACTGAGGCAACTTTAATGCCAAGTGTCACAACATCTGCAAGTGGAAGACCTGCAAGAAGTCCTAATAAAATACCTAGTATTGTCCCAAGCGTTAGCGGTTCTCCCATTACCCCATATCTCTTTGTAATTTCTTCTGGGGACGCTTTTACTTTGTTTAATCCAGGAATGCGTTCTATTATCCAGTTCATCACAATTCCAATTGGTACATAGATCGCAGATGTTGCATGTGCAAAAGAAACTCCTTTTAAATCGTATTGTTCTTGAATTCTTTTGGCTGTTAAATCCGCTATAATGATGGCAATTAAAAAATGAAGTAATGCACTAACCACAGAAATCACGATGCTATTTGTCACAGCGTATACAACACCACCTGTTAACATGAAATGCCAATAATTAAAAATATCGATATTTACGGTTTTCGTAAGTTTTAATAAAAGAAGAACAACATTTAAAATAATGGCTCCAAATACGACAAATGGAACAATAGGCGTTCCCCATCCAATTGTTGCTCCAACAGGCCACCCTGGATCAACAACAGTTAAATTTAAATTAAACCGCTGTACCATCGCTTCTGCTGCAGGCCCTAACGTATCAAGTAAAAGCCCAATTACAAGATTAATCCCGACAAATCCAATTCCAACAAGCATGGCAGCTTTGAAGCCTTGGGCAATCTTTACTCTAAAAATCAAGGAAAGAATAAAGAAAATAATCGGCATCATCACCGTTGGACCTAACTCAATAATTCCATTAATAAAATTCATTTTATCGTCCTCCTTTATCATGAGAGTGAAGCTTAGAAGATGTTGTCCTACCTTATTAAAAAAAGAAACCCTACAAAGCTCTAGCTAATACTAGAGCTTTGTAGGGTTTCTCATCATCGCCTCCCCTTCGCATACTATTTTGTTTTCCATAAATGTTTCTCGCTTGTTGTAATTCCTTTGATGCCTCCTTCAAACAGTTTCTTTACCATCCGATCTTCGGAAATAAACCCACCTGCAAGAAGCGGTAATGATGTAGCCTTCCTCACTTTCTCTATTACATAAAGAGAAAAAGGACCTGGCAAAAGTTCAAGGGCATCTAAATGGCGTTCTTCCATTGCCTTTAAACCTGATTCAAGCGAACGAGAATCAAGAAGAAAAAGACGCTGAATACTTATAAGCCCTAAATCTTTTATCCGCTTTAACAAATTAGCATTTGGTGAAATGACTCCGTCTATTTTATATAAGTCACGAAGCATTTTTAATCCTATTTGGTCTTTACTTAACCCCCCTATTAAATCAAGGTGAACAAGCACTTTTTTATTCACTGCATGACATCTTTTAGTTAGTAACTGTAGGTTGCCGATATGTGCTTCAGATAACAGGATAAAAGGAGAAGGTGATTTTAAAGCTAAATCTAAATGTTTTAAATTTCGTACAGATGGAATTACTGTTTGATTGGGAATCGTATTATTCATTTGCACCCTCTTATATAAAGCGCTTTCATTTTTGATGTTATATATGTATTCATCTTTAAAATCTTTTATTCCATATAAAAGGTTTTATCCTTGCATTTTCTCTTGTATATTAAAACCGGAAAATAAACAAATTTGCGTTTGTTCATTTTCCGGATATCATTCTACTTTTCTTTAAACTTTTTCAATGCTTCTCTAAAAACACCATCATTTGTTTTGGCCGGTTTAAGCTGTTTAAATTTCTGAAGTGCTTTTCGGTAATCATGATCAGGAATTACAGCATCTTTTGTATAAAGTGGAGGGGGTTGTACAACGTTCTCATTTGAATGTGAATTCTCTTTCCCCTCTTCATTTCGCCCATGGTGTGGCTTATGAGCTAACTTATGTCCTTTCCCTGTTAAGGCCATAAGAAACGAAAAACATAACAATACCAAACTTGCACTGAAAGAAGAAAAAAACAAGTCATGATAAGCTAATAATTGCGATTTTTCAACGCTTTGTTCACTTACATCTTGTGAACTTCCATTTGTTAAGTGATGGGCAGAGAAGTTGTTTAATATATAACTACTTATAACCGGAATCGCGGCATATGCAGTCATGCGTAAAAATTGAACAGTCGCCATACGCGGCACTAAATCTGGCAATGGTCCGCCTAAAGCAGCCCCCATAAGCCCTGAAGCAATCGTAAAGCCCACGCCTAAAATCAGTACAAAGAAGCTGATAGCAAAGAACGTATACGGTTCATGCTCCCCGGCATCCATCCACGTTAAGTTTACGCTAATAATAAGGAGAGCCCCTACCATGCCTAGAATTCCAGGACCTAACTTATCATAAAGTAAACAGCTTAAAATGGCAGCAACGGCTACTCCAACAAGCAGGCATAGATAAACAATGACCATCTCTTTATTCGGAAGCGCATTGACGGTTTTTAAGATGCCTTGTAGTGAAACTAAGCTTAACGTCATTGCTATATACCCTGTTATAACGACTAAGATGGCGAGGAGCGGTTTTTTGTGTAAAATGAGTTTAAATGAAAGAAGCGGCTTTGTAATACTATATTCTGTAATAAATAGAAAAAGAAAAGAGAGAACACTGCCCCCTAAGCCGATCCATACATAAAGCGAGGATCCACCCCATTTTTGTAAACTCAGTACTGTAAAAGCTGTTAATAAAGCAAAGATTCCTGCCCAACCAAAACCCATCCAGTCAAAATGTGCTTTCTCTTTTGCATGTCGAGTTCCTTCATTTGAAAGGAGCATATATCCTAATAGGATGGCGAGGATAGAACAGGCTACAGCTACATAAAAGATTTCTTTCCAATTCCCTGTATGACTAACAAGCGTTCCGAAACAAACACCGATCATACTTGAACCATAAAACCCACCGATAAGAATGAGTAGGGCCAAATTACGGCGACTAATAGGGAAAGCAAGAACAAGCATAGGCAGCATCATCATGAGAGCCATCCCCCCTCCCATTCCCTGTAAAACTCTCCCTACTTCAAATACTATAAATTTTGTTGAAATTAGGCTTAATAATACACCTAACAGCGAAATGCAGGCTGATGTTACATACGTTGTTTTATCTCCCCACTTATGACGTAAAAAAGGGCCTAAAGGAACAAACAGTGCAAAAGCAATTGTTCCTGTCAGTATAGGTATAATCGATGGATATGAAGAAGAGTCCAATGTTTTTTGAAGCAACCCTTGAAGCGGGGTAAGCGCACTATTTAACATAAGGCCAGGGCCAACTGCTAAAATAGCTAATAGTGAGATACCCCAGTGTCTTTCTATTTTCATTACACATTTCCTTTCTATGGTTAATATTTGTTCATTTGTTCACAAATGTAGGAAATGAAAATAAAGCTTCAGTGTGGAAGCTTTATTTTATCCTCTAATCCAGCAACTCTAATTGGTCCAAGAAGCGTTAAACGAGTTAATTGATTTGCCATATATAGCGGGCTGAATTTCATATCGTTTTCTAACCAAGAACTAATAACGCCAATATGAGCAGAAGCAATATAGCTAATTAAAATATCTTTTGGAATTTCAAGCTCTTCTTCTGCTTCGCCAATAGAAGAAATTAATTCTCCATACACTTTATTTTGAACAATCTTCGTCATATAGCTTCGAAACTGTGGAATCCCCCGGTCACTCAGCATCACTTTAAAATAGTCCGCATGATCGTGAATAAATTCAAAAAGCCGAACGAAAGAGATTTGCTGGTTCTCTTCTTTTGGAGCCTTTACTTCTTCTATAAGATTTTCCAACATTTCATGCATGCTTTGAAACAAAAAATCCTGTTTATCTTGATAATGAAGATAAAAGGTTCCCCGGGTCAAATCTGCTCTTTCTGTAATTTCTTGAATCGTAATAGCTCCTACATCTTTCTCCTTTAAAAGCTCGACAAGCGCTTTTCGCAAATATTTACTTGTGCGTCTTATGCGCGGATCTACTTTTGACTTTTTAGTCATTTTCTACCTCCTTATATAACTTCCAGCACTTTGTAGACAAAATGTTTTTCTATGTATTGTTATGAACCGCTTTTTCTGTTTATTGACCTCTATATCAAATTGTGCTGTACCATTAAAATGTGATTTATACACGATGTACATTATTAAACACCATGTCTATTAATGTACAGGATGAAAAATACTTTTGTCAATAAGAAGCTGGACTAAACCAACGGTAAGTAGGTATACTTCTCATGGTTTGATTCTTGCCCTATCAGTGAGAATAACCGTCTTAAAATTGGAAGTGAAAATGCGAGGAAATTATTTCAATTAGATTCGGTTAAAATTGAGAAATAACGGGTAACAAAGTACGTTGTCCAATATGACCTGTTCTACAAAAAAAGCAGGCTGAATAAAGGTCAGCCTACTTTTTAATGAGCAATACGGAATAGCGGCCTCTAACAGCCTTTACTCTTCCTCTTCAATTGTTTTTATAACTTTTGCAGGGTTGCCAGCTACAATTACATTAGGAGGAACATCTTTTGTTACAACAGAACCAGCAGCAACAATAGAGTGATCCCCAATCGTTACTCCTCCTAAAATAACGCAGCTTCCCCCAATCCATACGTCATTTCCAATCCTAATTGGCATTGCATATCCTGTTTTATTACGGCCTTTTGGTGCAATGTTGTGTCCAGCGGTGTAAATTCCAACATCAGGTCCAATCATACAGTTGTCACCAATGATGACTTCGGCTATATCTAAAATGGTACAGTTGTATCCTGCATAAAAATGATCTCCAACATGGATATTGTCCCCTAAATCACAATGAAAATTATGCTCTATACTCACATTTTCCCCTGTACTTCCAAATAGCTCACGGATCACTTTTTCTCTTTGTTTCTCATCTTCAACATCAGCACAATTAAACTGCTGAACAAGCTTATGTGCCCTCATATTTTTCTTTTGTAACTCCTCTGTTCCTCGTTCATAAAATAGTTTTTCTTTTTTCATTGTAACGCTCCTTTCTTGTTTTTATATCTCTTTTAGTTAACATAATATTTTTACAGTAGATAAGGTTCAACAATTGTTAAGAGCTTATTTAAAATATGTATAACACCTAGTGTACTACAATAGATACCGCACTATAAATCAATAATAATCCCATTACAATATTAAACTGACGGTGATGTTTTGATAGAAATTTCTGAAAAATACTTCCGCATAAACTCCAGCAAAACGTACTTAAAAAACCAACAAATGCTAAAGCAATGGAGTAAAAAATTAAACTTCCATGTGAGGAATGATACGGAAGAATAAAGGTGGCAATAGCCGTAATTCCATAAAGAATTCCTTTTGGATTAATAAATTGCAAAATCATTCCCATAAAAAAGCTATTTTCTTTCTCGTTTCCCTCATTATTATCACTATCTTTGCTTTTCATAATCTTAATTGCAAGATAGATCATGTACAAAGCGCCTACAATTGTCATAATCAATTCAATTTTTGGCACAATGCTTTTGAGCATTAGATTGAAGTAACTTGATAAAAGCATAATAATGAGGAAACCCGCACTCACTCCAAAACAGAATTTGAGCGTTCTCTTCAGTCCGTATTTGTTTGCAAAAGCCATTGCCATAATATTGTTCGGTCCTGGGGTAAAACTCGTCACAAAAATATACAGCAAAAAAGATACTAATGGCATAATCATTCCCCTTTTCTTTTGTCTGTTATAACAAACAAAAACAACATTATAATAGACCTGTTTTTATTTTACATAAAGGTACCCCTGTTGTATATAGAAAAAAGAGAAAGATAGGTAACTAAATTTCATGCCTCTGTCAAAAAAACCTACATTCTAAAAATGAATATAGGGTTTTCTTATTTTTTAAACATTCTTTTTAATTTTCGTCCAACAAAAATAGCAAGCAATCCGCATATTACGACCTTTTGAACAATAAGAGGTGTAAATTTAAGTACCCAAAAAGCCATCGCTATCGTTGCAATCGCTAAATAAAAAATTTTCTGCTCAAACTGTTTTTTATCTTTGTTGTCAAATTTCTTAAGATTTGTGAGAATGATGAGATAGCCAATTGGTGGTATTAATGTACAAAAGACAAAAACCCATCCCGTTTTTAAGTACCAAGGTTTCTTCACTTGTCCCCCTCCTTTTTTATAAGAACGCTAACCTTATATAATAGAAAAAACCTCTAGATGATAGAGGTTTTTTCTATTGTAAGATTTAGCTTGATAGGCAGGTGCGCTTCCTTGTTGCTATGCGAAAGCAAGATACGATAGAACCGTTTGGTCTTCATCACTTGGATCCTTTATCAAAAAAGTTAGGATCTTTCCAAACAAAATGCTGAAGAGAAAATAAAACTCCGATGAAAAAACAAGGAAAGCTTTGAAGTGCAATTTGTAGGGATGAGCATCCTAGACTTTTAAACAACAGAGCGGATAAAAAACTAACAATAAAATAGACGGGTAAAAACTTTTTAGAAGTAATGAAGTCGCACATGTGAAATCACTTCCTTTCATTCTTGTTCACAAGGCGAAGACTGTTATTTTACCCTTATTATACGATAAAACCCTATATCTTTCTTTAACTTGAAATATATAGGGTTTATCCCTTATTACTGCTATTACTGCTTGTTTTCTACATTGGAAGATTTGAATCGGGTTTTTGAGTTACTTTAATTCTTTCTACTTTTCCAACGAGGAAGATATACGATAAAGCACCAAGTAAAGTAACAATAGCTATAAAGACGAGCGCAGGAGCAAAGCTGCCTCCTTGAGCTAGAAATCCAATTACACTTGGAACAACAATAGAGGCTAATCCGCCAATAAAGTTAAACACGCTTCCTGTTAAGCCAACAAGATGTTTAGGAGCAAGTGTTGAAACAAATACCCACGTAATAGATGCTAATCCATTTCCAAAAAAGGCAATGGCCATAAACATGATAATAAGAGAAGTATTACTTACATAATTGGCGCCTACAATGGAAGTTGATAAAAGCAACCCAACAATAATGGGCGTTTTTCGAGCAATGCCTAGGGAAACTCCTTTTTTTACTAAAAAGTCAGAAAGGAAACCAGATAATAAAACCCCGACAAAAGCCGCTAAGAACGGAGCAGAAGCTAAGAACCCTGATTTTAAGAAGTCTAATCCTCGGTATTCAACAAGGTATGTTAGAAACCATGTCAAGAAAAACCACAACGTAGAGTTTACGGCAAACTGACCTAAATAAATTCCCCACAGTTTACGATGAATAAAGACTTCTCTTAAATTTCCCCATTCAAACTTTGCTTTTTCTTCTTGTTCATGAACCTGTGTAACAAGCCCTCCGCCTTCTTTAATATAATCTAGCTCTGCTCTATTTGCTTTTTTATGCTGCGCAGGATCCCGGTAGAAAATATACCAAATAATCCCCCATAAGATACCAATAGCTCCTGTTGTAATAAACAGCCCTCTCCATCCTAAAAAGTGCTGAATTGTAACAAGAGCAGGAGTTAAAAAGGCGAGCCCTGCAAACTGACCAGATGTATAAAACGCAATGGCAGATGCTCTTTCCTGATTTGGAAACCAGCTTGTCACAACTTTATTATTTGTCGGAAAAGCAGGGGCTTCAAATGCCCCTGTTGCAAGCCGCAAACCAAAGAGTCCAACAAACCCTTTTGTAAACCCTTGGAGTAATGTAACAAGTGACCATGTAATAAGACTGAATGCATATGTAAGCCGAGCACCAAATCGGTCAACCATTACACCTCCTGGAATTTGAAGAGCGGCATATGCCCATCCAAAAGCAGAAAAGATAAGACCAAGCTGAACAGATGTTAATTCCAAATCTTTTCCGATGGCCGTTGCAGCTACAGAGATATTGCTTCGATCCATATAATTTATGACAACGCTTACGAAAATAAAGGCTAAAACTTTAAATCTTACCCGAGTTGGTTTCTCACTGTACCCCTTCACACCGTCATCTCCTTATTGCAAATTTCGTTACGGAACTAGCTATCCGCCAATTTCTACCACTCTGCAACAGAACCATCCCTATGTCTCCATACTGGATTTCTCCAATTGTGCCCAATACTCGCCATCTTTCGTACATGTTCTTCATTAATTTCAATTCCTAAACCAGGACCATCTGGAATTTTCACATAGCCTTCTTCATATTTGAATACTTTGTTATCAACGATGTAGTCTAACAAGTCACTTCCTTGGTTATAGTGAATACCTAAACTTTGTTCTTGAATAAATGCGTTATGACATGTTGCATCTACTTGGAGACAAGAGGCTAATGCAATAGGTCCTAATGGACAATGAGGAGCGGCCGCAACATCGAATGCTTCTGCCATTGATAAAATCTTTTTACCTTCCGTAATTCCTCCTGCATGAGAAAGATCAGGTTGAATAATATCAACATATCCGTCTGTAAGAAGCTTTTTAAAATCCCATTTTGAAAACATCCTTTCACCTGTGGCAATTGGAATCGCTGTAGTATGGGCAATTTCCCGCAATGCTTCGTTATTTTCAGGTAAAACAGGTTCCTCAATGAACATAGGGCGATAAACTTCAAGCTCTTTTGCTAAAATTTTTGCCATTGGTTTGTGGACACGTCCATGGAAATCAATACCGATGCCAACATAAGGTCCTACAGCTTCTCTTACAGCTGCAATTCTTTCTACTACAGCATCAATTTTTTCATATGAATCAACATATTGAAGTTCTTCTGTCCCATTCATCTTCACGGCTGTAAATCCTTTTTCGACGACATGTTTAGCAGCTGCTCCAACATCTGATGGACGATCTCCCCCAATCCATGAATATACTTTAATGGATTCTCTCGCCTTACCACCTAGTAACTCATAAACAGGGGCATTATAATATTTCCCTTTAATATCCCATAACGCTTGATCAATTCCTGCAATGGCGCTCATTAAAATAGGACCACCTCTGTAAAACCCACCTCGATACATAACATTCCAATGATCTTCAATATTCAATGGATCTTTGCCAATAAGATATTCCATTAATTCATGTACAGCTGCTCCAACTGTCGCTGCCTTCCCTTCAATAACCGGTTCTCCCCAACCAACAATTCCTTCGTCTGTTTCAATTTTTAAAAATAACCAGCGTGGCGGTACTTGAAAGAGTTCATAACTTGTAATTTTCATATTAAACATTCTCCTTTTGGTTTGAGTGTATAGCTTCTACATATTGACGAGCTTTTATTGTTAGCTCTTTTAAATAACTAGCGTTTATTTCTCTTTTTGTATTGACAAGGGAACTGCCAATTCCAAACCCTACTGCACCTGCCGCTTGAAATTCCCCAATGTTATCTAAATTAACACCTCCGGTAGGAAGCAGTGGAATATGCGGTAGCGGCCCTCGGATATCTTTAATATATTGAGCTCCAATACTTGCTGGGAATACCTTTACAATATCGGCTCCATTTTCGTAAGCTGTTAAGATTTCCGTCGGTGAAAATGCTCCTGGAATACTTATTGCTCCATATCTCTTCGTCATTTTAATCGTTTCAATATTTACAGTAGGTGCCAATATGAATTGAGCTCCAGCTAAGATAGCCCCTCTAGCTGTTTCTGAATCTAGTACAGTTCCTGCTCCAACAAGCATTTCTCCTTTAAACTCTTTCGCTACTTTTTCAATGGCTTCCAGTGCGTTTGGGCTGTTAAGCGTAATTTCAATATTTTTTATTCCGCCTTCATGTAAAGCTGAAGCAATTTGGACAACATCTTTTGATTCGGCTCCCCGGACAATTGCTACAATTTTATGTTCTAAAAGATGGGAAAGTAAATTCATCCTCTACACTCCTTTTTATCTTGTAACATCTTCACTTGTAATCGTATTCATAAAATGGTATAGTTCCTCTTTATCTGGTAATCCTTCAATGTCTCCTTCAACAGTTACCACAATAGCCCCTATGGCACATCCTCTTTTAACAGCTTCTTGTAGAGGAACATGATCAAGGAGTCCTGATAGAAAACCTGCCGCAAATCCATCACCAGCTCCAATTGGATCTACTACTTTATGAACAGGATAACCTTCTATGTAAGAAGCCTCTCCTTCACTAGAATAATAAGCTCCTTTTTCTCCTAGTTTTACAACTACTGTTTCAACTCCAAGTTGATGAAATTGAGAACAAATTTCTTCTGGAGTCTGTTCTCCAAATAAAAATTCTCCTTCACTAATACCTGGGAGGATAATATCAGCTTCTTTTGCAACATCAATCAATGTTTCTCTGGCCTCATGTTCTCCCCAAAGCGTTTTGCGCAAGTTTGGATCAAATACAACTTTTAATCCATGTTTTTTTGCTATTTTAATAGAATGGAAAACGCTATCATAACAGGACGAACTTAAAGCAGGTGTAATACCTGTAATATATAAGTATTTTGCGCTAGAGAGGTACTCCTCGTTGATATCTCCTTCGCTCATAAAACTCGCAGCAGATTCTTTTCGATAATAAAATACTTTCGTCTGTCTCTCATTTGTTTTTTCTTTGAGAAACAAACCTGTTGGGGACTCTTCATCACGGATGACAAAACTTACGTCGACTCCCTCCCCCTTAAGAGTAGATAAAATTCGAGCTCCTAGCTCATCTTTTCCAACTCGACTAATCCAGCCGGTTTGGTAACCAAGCTTAGAAAGACCAATTAATGTGTTACTTTCTGCTCCTGCTACTTTTGTTGAGAAATCTTGACAGTATCTCATTTTTCCCGTTGAATGGGGATTGAACAATACCATTGTCTCCCCCAAACTAATCACATCCATCATACCCCTCCTTTTTATTCTTTCTCTCCTGTATATCCAGCAATCCCCGATATTTTCTTTGATGTAGAAAGAAGCTTCTCTACAATCATGTTCTTATGTTTTAACATTCTTTCTTTTGGTCCTGCGACACTAATAGCCGCTTCCATTATGCCGCTTGCTCCATAAACAGGTGCTGCTAGACAAAATAGACCTTCTTCATTTTCTTCATCATCAATGGAGTAACCACTTTCCACAAAAGAATCTAAATTTTGCTCTAACATTTCTTTGTTTGTAATTGTGGAGTCCGTAATCGGTACAAGCTCTATTCCTTGAAGCAGCTCTTTTCTCCGTTCTAACGGTAAAAACGCTAGAAATGCTTTTCCTAATCCTGTACAGTATAGTGGTTTTCTCTTTCCAAGCTGAGCAGTTGTGCGAATAGAGCGATTGTTATCGATTTTCACGACATAGATGAGCTCTCCATCCGACAATAAAGCCATAAATACCGTTTCCTGTACATCTTCCATAAGCTTCTTTAAATATGGTTTTCCTTCAGCGGAAATATCTAAAGAATCCATTGCCGCAGTTCCAATTTGAATTAATTTTGGCCCAAGCTTATATCTTTTTAGCTGATCTTGATTTACATAGCCTTCTTCGTGCAGCGTTGTAACGAGGTTAAATGTACTACTCTGCGGAAAAGCTAGTGAGCTACTAATTTCTTTTACTGTTAGCCCTTCTGGATGACGAGCTAATAGTTCAAAAACCCTTAATACACGTTCTGCTGACTTAACTGACATAAAATACCCCTTTTAATCACATATGTGATTCTTAATTTTATATATGATTTTCATAATTTAAATACTAGCACAGCTAAAAAAAGAAAACAATCTATTTTTACTATTTTCTGAAAAAACAAAAAAGACTGCTCGTAAGTTGTCGTACAAACTTTACGAACAGTCCTAATATAGGGTATTGTTTTTATGATTTAAGCCGTTGTACACCAATATAGCCCAAAGTACTTTTCCTCTGTTTCCCCTACAAAGAAACAATCATTCCAATCTGGTTCATATGCATAAGCATCTCTTACGATATTATCTGGAAAAACAAACGGTTTGATTCGTTCTGAAAAATTCTCTTTTAATTGTAACCACTCATTGTAGGTGACTTCTTGTAATGATAATTCTTCTCTCAGCTTTCCTTCTAGTTCAAATACATTCATATCTTCTACAGCTTCTTTTTGATATATATAATGATTTCTTAATTCAATAAACAAGCACTTTGCCGTAAAATCTTCTAGAGATTGAATCTCTCCCCATGTGTTTTTTCTTTCGTGCTCAAACACATAAATCATTTCTTCAGATGAAGGAGAATCAAATTCATCTTCTTCCAACACATAATACCTCACTGTTTCTCTCCCTATAACGAACGAATAATCCCGCCTTCAACTCTCTGTGCCGCGCCGTTAATAGCCGCTGCTTTTTCTGAAGAGAGGAACACAATGACACTTGCCACTTCTTCTGGGGTTGCATAGCGCTGTGTAAGAGATGTTGGTTCATTGACTTTAAAATAATCTTTTACAAATGTATCAAGGTCTTGTCTGGCAGCTTCTGCCGCTCCCTTCATATAGTTTGCAACACCTTCTGTCCATGTTGGACCAGGAAGCACAGAATTAACGGTAACATTCGTTCCCTTTGTTCGTTCAGCTAATCCTCTTGATAAGCTAATTAATGCTGTTTTTGTTAAAGAATATGGAATCATTTGTGGAAGAGGTTTGACTCCCGCTTCACTTGAAAGATTCAAAATACGTCCGCTGTTTCGCTCTAACATTCCAGGTAAAAAAGCACGACAAAGACGAATAGCGCTCATTACGTTTACTTCAAAGTACTCTGCCCATTCTTCATCTGTCACATCTTCAAACTCTTTTACTTCAAAAAAACCTAAATTGTTGATAAGTACGTCAAGCGCACCGATTTTGTTTACTTTTTCGATAAGTTCTTTACTTTCTTCCGCTTTTGATAAATCAGCGTGAAGGCCATGAACAACTCCAAGGGAAGATAGTTCTTCCACAACGGCTTCTACTTTCTCTTGCGATCTTCCATTAACAATGACATGAGCTCCTTCTTCTAAAAAAGCTTTTGCTGTTGCCTTTCCAATTCCTGCTGTTGATCCTGTAACTAATACAAGTTTGTCTTTTAATTGTAATTGCATTTCTAAACAACCTTCCTATTTCTAAAAATATAAGAAAATTATATAATTTGTCTGAATTCATGACTATTATTTTGCTTACATAGACGATTCATACTCTTATTTGTTTTTCACAAGAACTTTTTATGTAAGGAGCAGATATTGATAAGCTTATTGTAGCCATAACTCCTTTTTTCATGAATTGATAACTGCTATCTCTATCTACTTTTTTATGAAAGGAACTTTTAAAGCTCATAGATTAATAGAGAAAAACATTGTAGAACAAATAAATTTTAATGATGAAAGCAAAACGTATTTTTATTAACCTGTTGCTTCTTAAATAACTTTTCTTATTATGAAAGGAACCGGCGTATTGCCTTGATACAAGGCTTAATAAGTTCATCATAAACCCATCTACACGGTATCCAAACGAGCTTATTCCATAGCCACCGAACAGGGAACCACACTAAGTATAACCAAACCCAACAAATTCTTTTCCATATCCACCTTAAAACTACCTTTGAAAAACGTAGTACGGGAACCATTATTTCACGATAAAATGGCCGCAAAATATGAATGAAAAACAGATAAAAAGGAAGATATAAAATGTAATAAAAAAAAGGATATAGCATGTATTGCCACAGACTAACTATCATCCTTCTCCACAAGAAATGCAGTATGGGTAAAATAAGAAATTGCCAAAGCTTTTCTAATGGATATAAAATGAGCCACAGGAAAACCGGTTTTAAAATATGTATCCAAATAAACTGTCCTACAGGTTGGAGAAACGTTTGCCAAAGCCAAAGGCAAGGAAAAACAATCATATATTTTCCTACTTGAAAGAGTATATAAAAAGGAAAATAAAAAATGAAGATAACACCGCGCAGTAAATACTTACATCCCTTTATTAAATTTTCAAACAGTCTTATTTCCCTCCTTTTTATATATGTTTAAAAAGGTTTACCCCCTTTTATTGCAAGCTTCATTTTAAATATATGTATTCTCTACACGATTTTCAAGATAAAAATTTATTAAAGGTTATATACAAAAACCTAAATATATTTTCTTTATTCCTATCCCCCGCTCGTTATTTTTAATACTAAATAAAATTGCCTTTTTTCCCATTAAAATTTTTATTCTTTATCATTTCAGGAAGTATATCAAAACACTACATACTCATACTATAAAGAACTGATGTAAATAATAACCTCTCTCTTGATCGCATTCTGGAAGGAACTCTCTTCGTAACATATCCTATAACCATTTAATCGCAAACGAGGGAACAATGATGAAAGTATTGGCAATCACACTTATTGTTTTTCTATTATCTATTTTAAACCTTTTATTTATGGATTTTCTCTTAGGTTTTGATCTTTCTGAGTCTATATTACATCTTCTTAACCCCTTTTGGGTCATAAGCAGCGCAGAGTACGTCATGCTAGCAGGACTTTTTTTACTTGTTATTGGACAGCAAATTTATACTATTGTCAAAAAAAGAGCAAATAAACAAGATGAATCTAATTAGCTTTCCTCTTTAAGATATTTCGTATTATAGAAATAAGTAGTAATAATATAGGGAGAAGGACTAAAATCGGTATGGAGAGATATTTAAGCACCATATCCAATCCTTCTTCTATGTGCTCAGAAAAACTAGAAGCTATTGTCATTGATAAAAAAATGACTACAATTCCTATCGGAAGAATAATGGGTTTGTGACTCTCCAATTTAAATAGGTCCACAAGTCCTATCATTGCACCGTACACAAGAACCGAAACTTTAAAGAAAACCGTCATCAGCAAAGTAAAGACAACAATAGCATCTAGTCTTTCAATAAAATTCAACAAATTGACCTTTCCAATCGTAGCTAATGTCGGAAACGTCGATCTTTCCATTACATTTATACCAAGGGCAGCCATATTCAAAACAGCTGTCCAACTTAAAACAAGACCGCTTGAGATAATAGAAAGCACCCACACTCTCTTTACTAATTCGGGCCGATTTAAATAAGGTAATAGCATCATAAACACTAACATTTCAGCAAATGGAAAAATCATCGTGAAAGAGAACGTTGTCGTTAGAATAGGCTTCCAACCATGTTCTAAAAAAGGCCGTACTTGTTGTAAATCAATATCTCCTGATACAAGGACAAAGAAGTTTGCTAAAATTCCAAATAAAAGTAAAATAACAATAAATACTTCTCCTGTTCTCCCTATAACTTCAATCCCTAGATGAATGATATAACAGATCACTAAAACAAGGGTGAGGTTAATTGCTAGGAGTGGTGTTCTTGGCAAAGTTGAGGAAAGAAGTAAATCACCAAAATCACGTATGTTTCTGGCTGCTATGTACAAAAAAAGTAAGCAATATATCAATCCTAATCCCCAACCAATGTATTTTCCTACGATTTTTCTGATACATGCTGTAAAGAGAAGGTTAGGATATTGCCGAAATAATAGGTAGTAAATGAAGAATAAGAAAATTCCTCCACCCGTTCCTAAAAGAATAGAGAGCCAAGCGTCTTTCTTTGCTGTAATTCCATAACTAACAATTAAAGCAGTACCTAAGTTAAAAATAAACATTAAAGCAAAGAGTTGAATAACGCTTATTTTTGCTTTCTCCATTTTTTAGGCTCCTTTCTTTAATAGAGCTAATTATTTGTTCATCCTTTTTCCCTTGATCTAATGTCTTTTCCTCTTTATATACTGACGAACCATTAGCACAACTACCATCATAAAAGGAATCATGATGAATAAAATCAAAACCACATATTGATTAATAACACCTTCTTCTGTCTGTTCCGAAAAACTTGAAGACATTACAAGAGATAGAAAGATGACAACCGTTCCAATTGGTAAAAGAATGTGATTGTAGTTTTCTACTTTGAATAAATTGGCTATTCCGATAACCCCTCCATATAAATAAACAGAGGCTTTAAAAAATACGGTAATCAATAAAGTAAAGACAACAATCGCGTCCATCCTTTCAATAAATTCAAGCAAATTGATCTTTCCCACCGCTGTTAACAATGGAAAAGTTGATCTTTTCATAGACTCTAAACCAAGAACACATATATTTAACATGACCGTCCAGCTTAAAATCAAGCTGCTTGAAATCACCGCTGATAGCCATACTCTCTTCACTAGCTTTGGACGATTTAAATATGGCAACAGCATCGTAAACACAAGCATCTCACCGAATGGAAAAGTAATAAGAGTTGGAAAAGTTGTACTCAAAATCGGCTTCCAGCCATGTTCAAGTACAGGCCGTATTCGCTCGAAATCTACATCTCCTGATACAAGCAAGAAGAAGTTCCCTAATGCTCCGAGCACTATCAGTATGACAATAAATACTTCTGCTGTTCTTCCTAACACTTCTACTCCTAAATGAATGACATAACAAATAACAAGGATAAACGTAAGATTAATGACCAGTAACGGCGTTTCTGCCAAAGTGGATGAAATAATTAAGTCTCCAAATTCACGTACATTTCTTCCACAAATATATAGAAAAAAGAGGCAGTATATTAAGGCAAGTATCCAACCTAAATATTTACCAAATATCTTCCTCATATATTCAGTGAATAACAAATGAGGATATTGCCGAAAGGGATAATAGTGAATGAAAAATATAGCTACTCCTCCACATATGGCTAGAAGAATAGCCAACCATGCATCTTTTCCAGCCGTAGCACCATAACTGATTACTACCGCTGTTCCCATATTAAAGATAAACATAAGGGAAAATAGCTGAATAACACTTATTTTTGCCCTCTCCATTCCTATCACTCCCTTCTTTGCCATTTCGCACTTACTCCTATTAAGACCTCGTAATCAGACCTGTTCGACGAATAATAGCTTGCACATTTACATGGACTTCTGTCTGCGGAAAAATTTCCTTTTGCCATGAGGGTTCTATATTTTTCCAAACGTGTTTATTTGCAATATTAATTTGTTCACCAAAATTAAAAATATCACTTTTTTGTTTTTGAGCTTTTTCGACTGTTAAAAGAATTTCTTTCTTTATTTCTTCCTCTACTTCTTCATCTAGCTTTGCTAGTACTTTTGATTTCCCAAGGTCTTTATCACAATTATTTTCTAGCACTAATCCTTCTGCATGAACATCAACATAGATAACGGGTTTTTGATGTTTAAATTTCACGTGAACGTTCGACTTCGCCCTGGAAATTTCAATGGCAATCGCATCTTTTTCTTTTCCACAGTCAAGGTTTAAAACGGTAGTCTTCATTTCATTCATCACCCATGTCACTCCACGAGCATCGTCACCATTAAGCCATCTTTTTAATTTCCCATCTTTAAAAAGAGCAAGACCTTTTATGGCAATTCTCGCACTTGGGTCAATCTGTTGTATATTTGTCATTGCATTTCCCTCGTTAACTTTTCCTTCCACTTGTACTCCTGTAACACTTAAACTCCCTTGTTCTAAGCCTTGAATGACTTGATCAGCACGTGTACTTTTATAGACACCCCACTCTTTTTCGGAGTATTTCAAGGTCTCTGAAATCTTAGTAGAAGGGATATCTTCTAACGGTGTTGCTATTTCTAACGTTCTTTTTGCTGTTATATTCCCGTGTGTAATGAGAACAGGAAAAAGAACGCGAAACTGAGCATCTCGTTCAATGACATCAAACAATTCTTTAATTCCATCTTTCGCTACTTTTTCATTAATAATCATCACTTGAAGATGAGGAAAAAAGAGCTCACCAGGCGCTTTTGTAGAGATTTTCCGCAGCGTTTCTGAAAGAGTACTCCCTTTTTCGGTAAAGGTAGTGACAGGAGAAGATTGGACTTTTCCTCCTTGTTGGCCACCTGCAATTTGAGATGGATTAGTGATTTGGACCGTAACTTCGTATCTATTCTTTACTTTGTCACTACCTTTATCAATTGCCAGTCCTGACACAATACTCAATTTCTGTAATTCTTCACGATCCCAGCATCCCGATAGTAAAAACAAGCAAACGAAAAGAAGAACAAATCTTACTAGCTTATGTCTCATTAGAATCCCTCTTTGATTCTTGATTTTTCATAGGTCCTTCTCTCTTAGAAGGTCCCCGATCTTGGTTATGATCTACTCTTTTGTTTTTGACTTGACTAATTAGACGGGGGCGTTTAGATAAAAACGGTAAAGGCCATCGAATAATGGAATCTTTTTGATCAGCTAGCACGATAGGCGCAAAAGGAGTTAAGTACGGAATACCAAATGAACGCAAACTACACGTGTGAGCAACTAACACAATAACCCCTAATCCAATTCCATAGAGTCCAAAAAAGCTCGCCATAATCATCATTCCAAAGCGAAGCAACCTTGTCGCATCTGTCATCGCATAATGAGGAATTGTAAAACTGGCGATAGCTGTGGCGGCTACAACAATAACCATCGCACTTGAAACAATACCAGCTGAAACCGCTGCTTCCCCTAATACAAGAGCTCCTACGATAGAAACAGCCTGACCTACAGGACGAGGCATCCGAATTCCTGCTTCCCGTAATACTTCAAAAGTAAATTCCATTAATAGCGCTTCTATAATAATCGGAAAAGGAATGTTTTGCCGCTGTGCAGCCAAATTAACTAATAAAGGAGTTGGAATCAATTCAGGATGAAAGGAAATAAAGGCAACAAACAACGATGGACCTAGAAGAGTAATTAAAAAAGAAGTGATTCTTAGTAATCGTAAAAAACTAGCCATTGTCCATCGTAAATAATAGTCTTCTGCTGTTTGAAAGAATTGATTCCAAGTTGCAGGCACGATAAGGGGAATGGGAGTTTCATTAACAAAGATGACAATTCGGCCTTCTAGTAGATTACCTGCGACTACGTCTGGTCGTTCTGTAGCAAAAATGGTTGGCCATGGTGTCCATGTTTCATCTGAAATCCACTCTTCGACCGTATTAGAACCATATACTTCATCAACTTTAATTTTATGGAGTCTTTCTTTAACCTCCGTAAGCAATTTATCATTTACAATTCCTTTTACATACATAATCCCAATTGTTGTTTGGGTAATCTCCCCTAATTCCATTGTCTCTAACCATAGATTAGGGCTTTTAATTCGGCGACGGACCATTGCTGTATTACTAATAAGTGACTCCGTAAAGCTATCTCTCGGTCCTCTTACTGAAGATTCAGCAACAGGTTCTGAAATAGCCCGGAGATCGCCTCCTTGCGCAGCACAAGTAAACCCCTGATTCCACCCATCAATTAAAACAATCGTTTCTCCTGATAATAAAGAAAAAAATAGTTTGTTCCAGTCCACTACATCTTTTACATTTGTGATGGTTAGCATGTGTTCTTTTATGTATGCTCCTACTTGGCTTGGTAAGGAGAAATCTTCTTCTTCAGCTAGGTTTGCATTACTCATGAGCTGTTTAATAATACTTCTTCCCAAGATTTCCTTATCTGTTAAACCATTTATATAAATAGAAGCCACTTTACGAACAAAAGGTTTCCCCATTGTAAAGTTCCTAACCACTACATCCTCACTGTTTCCCAAAGTTTCCTGTATCTTTTTTAGATTCTCTTCTAAAGAAGAGTTAAGCGCCTCCTCATTTGAAGTAACCTCTGTTTCTTCATAGTAAGGAGCCTCTTTTTTTGACTTTCTTTGTTTTTTTGTTAACCGTTTCCATCCACTGTTCATACCTTATGCCCCTCCAAGTGCCACCGAATGAAGAGCTCGATGTTTTCTTCTATCATTAATTGATAATTTTTCCTGAATTTGATTTTTTATACCTCTTTCTCGTCTATGAATGGGCTGTTGTTATGTAATAACAACAGCCCTCAATCATCTTACTGATTAAGGGCTTTCATGGATTCTTTATTTACGCTTAAAACGCATTTTTGTACGTTCTGTAATTTCGTCTGCAAATTCTCCGTTTACAATTTTTCCACTTTTAGGTGTTTGGGATAATTTTGCTTTATTTTTATGTTTATTGTTCTTTGACTGTCCTCTTGTCATGGTGATATCCCCCTTTTTATAAAAGCAAAAAACATTTTTTATGTTTTTTGCTTTACTTAAAGTATAAGGAAAAAAGGTGGATTATAATCTGTATTTTTAATTCCTGTTGTGTTTTAAAATACCGTTTTTTATTTTTGTATTTTTCTTTTAGAACATAGTTTACTTAAATAATGTTTTGTTCTTTCGCTTAAAAAGAATAACTCTTTATCACTCGTGCACACTATAAAAGATATTTTGCATATCAAATCTACCTGTCCGAAAATCACTTCTTTGTTAAGCTTTTTTTATACAGATTAGATCATGAAAAAACATTATTAGAAGGGGAAAAATATGGCTAACAAAACCTCCATCTATAACAACTATTTTAAAAAACAAAATGATTTAAATGATGAAAAGCTACATATTTGGCTTGATTATACTGTTTTTAGCTGGAGATGGTGGTTAGGTGTCTTTATGATCGTTTGTTTAACCGTAATATGGCTGAAATTCAGAAAAAAAGAAAGCACAGACAGACTATTGTATACAGGGTTTTTTGTTGCCATTTTAGCCTCCTTTCTTGATATGATTGGCGATTTTCTCGGATTGTGGGATTATCGATATGAAGTTTTTCCTTTAACACACAATTATTTTCCTTGGGATATTTTTCTCTTACCTATTTCAATTATGATTACCTTACAAATTAAGCCCAACATGAATCTCTTTATAAAAGGAATTATTTATGCAGGAGTCTCTTCCTTTATTGGTCTCCCTCTCCTAACGTGGCTTGATATTTATAAACCAATAAAATGGGAGTATATCTACTCTTTTCCGATTCTCGTTATAATCTACCTTGCCGCTCATTACATTTCTTTACGAAATCAATTTGAGAAAGTGTAACTCCATATTTTTTCTTCCAACCTAGAAAATCGGAGCCTTATTTCGTTTTTGCTTTCTAGGTTATTCTACGTTTTTTTAATGTGCCCCCCTTCTACCTTGTACTCTGTTCACCATTTTAGTTCATTTTTCGCTGGATTCTCTTCTCCTTTAGTTGTTTTTGAACATTGATATTGCTCGGTTGTTATTTATATAATGACTAATCCTCTTTTTGAAAGTCATCTACAAATTAAATAAAAAGGAACTTCTTAAGAAGTTCCTTTTTATTTAGGCAAGGGGTGCTTTTTTATTTCCGTAATAATGCTTTCTACTACTAACTCTAAAAAGAGTCTTGTATCTTCATCTATTGCTTCACCTTTTGAATTCAATTTCGTTCCAACAGATGAAATGACAAGCGTTCCATCTTTTACAACGTTAGCATTCAGCATTTCTAATGTTTGTAGAAAAGACGCCTGAGCTTTTTCTCCTCCTGCGAGCATACTCTGGCGTACAAAAAATAAGAGCATCTGCTTCGTTTAATTCCTGTCCGAACTCCTCGATACCTTTTGGTCCTTTTTCATTATCTAAATCCGGATTAAAATGCGGAAACTCTCCAATCTTATCGTAAATAGGATAGTCAATATTGCCTGTAAAAAAAGAAGCTAGATTTTCTAATATGTTCGTATTTATTGAACTTTCTCTTATACTTCCTGAAATAGCAATAACTTTTTTACGGTTTCCCATTCTATCACCTCTAGAAACAGAATACTTTTTTGGGGATTTAGAAAGCAAAGGATTAAATTTATAGTATTAATATTTTTCTTTTAGCACATAGTTCATTTAAAAATAAATATATAAAAAACGATCATTTTTCAAAATTGAAATAGTATTCAAAAAGTAACTGAAATATTGGGAGTGTTTAATGTTTTATTTTTTTGATATATTTCATTCATTAAGTTCACAAAGTGAAGTAATAACAGAAAAAAGTGTTTCTCTCCTATTAAAGAAACACTTTTTCATTTTAGACTTTCTAAATATCTCTTAATTTCTTTTTTACTTTTTAAAAGAATAACCTTATTGCTTGGATTTAACTTTTAAAAAGCCTCAAAGTGTTCAGCCATTCTTTTCTTACGACCGTAATAAGTTGTGCAGATACTTTTAAGGAATGTCCAATCTAGCTTTTTTTCGCATCCTTCTCCTAAATCAGCGCGTTTTTCCTCTATTCATCCAAAAGCGTTTTAGCACCCGGTAAAGACAAACATGAAGAGAAAGTTCAAGATAAATAATTGTATCTGCTCTTTGTAAGCGAATTTGAAAAGTGTTTTTGTAGTTTCCTTTTATAATCCACTGATCATAAGGACAATGTCTTGCTGAGATTTTGAAAAATCTTTCAATGATGCTTCTACCCAATTTGGTTTCCAAAACAATGCATCTAAATGATGAACCTCAATATGCAATGTTTCTCCGAGTCTCCGTGCAAACGTCGACTTTCCGACTCCTGGAGAAACCACAACAACCATAATACGGTTCACTTTACCTCTCTCCTTCGTCGTTCTTCTCCCCAAAGAGATGCTTTATGAGCTAGTACTGTTACAAACTCCCTCTTTCCTTCTTGATACTTATAATGAAAATCTGGAAATTCTTGCGCTAGCTTTCTCTTTAATTCTCCGTATGCTCTTGCTTCTAGAGGATGGTGAAGCACATACTCTTTAAAGTCTAGGAATTGTTCAATTTGTGCATGACCGCTTTGGAAAATATGAACATGATGTGTTCTCTTCTCTTTTCCCCTTACAAAGTAGCGCCTCCCTGCAATACCATTCTCTCCTTTAGCACTGTAGCCCCCTTCAATCATTTCTTTTTCATAAGAAGCGATTCTCTCAATATTAGATACTACAACTAAAATATCGATAATAGGCTTTGCATATTGGATAGTGTGAACAGAGGTGCTGCCAATATGAAACATATGGATAATATTATCTTTTAATATTTCATGGAGCAGCTCTTTCTCTTGTTCATATAGAGCCTCCCACTGTTCTGTCCAAGAACATAGTTCCGTTTTTCTCACAGCATCCCTCCTCATTACTTTAGATACTTGCTGTAGACTGTCGTACAATAAGTTCAGGAGCCATAAGCAGGCGCTCCTTATGTCCTTTGGACTCTTCCATTTCTTGCCGTAATAAATCAACAACTTTTGCGCCCATTTGTTTTATCGGCTGAGAAATGGTTGTCAGCATTGGAGCTGTTGTTGTGGATAAAACCGTATTGTCAAATCCAACAACAGAAAGCTCACGTGGCAAGTCAAGTTCAAGCTCTTTAGCTGCTTGAATGACGCCAGCTGCCAGTAAATCGTTACATGCAAAAATAGCGGTTGGTTTCTCATCCAACAAGAGAAGCTTTTTAGCACATTCATATCCTTTTTGAATTGTCGCTTCTGTTTTCATGATATATTCTGGTTTCACATCTATGCCCGCTTCTCTCATAGAGTCCTTATACGCTGCTAAACGAGGTTCGTTACTGCGAACGTTTTCAGAAATGATTGCAATGTCTTTATGTCCTAAATCTAGCAAGTGAGATGTTGCTAAATAGCCTCCTTTATAATCATCAACAGTTACCGTGTTAATTGAAAGCTGAGGGATTTCGGAAGCAATTAAAACACTTGGAATTCCTCTGTCAATTGTTTCTTGCAGCAAAACCGTGCTTCTAAATGCAGACGCCACAACAAGTCCGTCTACTCGTTGACTTGTTAACAGAGCTAAGTAATTTTTTTCTTTTTCTGTATTATTATCTGTGCTGCACAACATTACATTTAATCCTACTTCATGACTGCGATCTTCAATGCTTCTTGCGATTCCTGCATAAAACGGATTCGATATATCAGGAACAAGAAGTCCAATTAATTTGGTTCGCTTTCCTCTTAAAGAAGCTGCTGCTGCATCAGGCTTGTAGTTTAATTTTTGCATTGCTTGAAACACTTTTTTTCGCGTTTTCTCACTAATTTTTCCGCTATTATTGATTACCTTTGAAACCGTTCCAATAGAAACGCCGGCCTCTTCGGCAACGCTACGGATTGTAATTTTCATTTCTTCCTCCTTTCTCTCCGGTAATGAGTATGTATTTATGTAATAATAAACGTAAATGAACCTATTTATTATAGCATAGAACCTTTTTTCTACAGCACAGCCACTCTACTCATAGACTCTAAATCATATCTTTAAAAAGAAAGGAGAAAAAGAGCCATGTATTTCCCATCCAAAAAAGATATATGGGTTATTATTATAAATTGGATTGTTATTTTCGCTTGTTTCATACCTCTTATCATGAAAAGAGACTATGAAGCTCTTTTTTTCACTCTTCCATTAGCACTCTTTCTCCTATTATGCTTTTTTAAAACAGGATATGTGGTAGACGAGAACATGCTAATCATCCACAATGGGGCCCTAAAAAAGAAAGTTCCAATCAAAGATATCCAAAAGATGAAACGAACGAAAAACCCGTTAGCATCTCCTGCTCTTTCACTAGACAGAATCGAAATCACGTCGCATTCTCATAGCGGCATCCTGCTTGTGTCTCCTAAAAACAAACGGGAATTTATCTCTTTATTAAAAGAAGCCAATCCAGACATTAAAGTAGATAAAAATTTAACGGAGTCCTGCTAACTTTATTCACAGCTGTTTTTGTATAAGAAAAAGGTCGCATCACTTCATAATAGTGATGCGACTATAAAACTTATTATGATGACAAGGAGTAGGATTCCGATCCCTTTCCAACCTAATCCCCCTACTAAATCAGCAAGGTTTCCCATTTCAGCCCTATTAAACGAATCGTTCATATTTCCAGTAGAGTTTCTTTTTAATTCTTCTCCTCTTAGTCTTTCTCTCCTTCCTTCAGGTGTTTCTTTGTTTTCACTCACTATTACACCCCCATTTTCTCTCATCCTCTTTACATGAATCTTGTCTTAATCGTTCACAATGAAATTTTAACACATTATGGTAAATCGATAAGTTTTCATATTAAAAAATCCTCCTCTTCTATCAATACTACACCTAAAAAAAGACAGCTTTATTTAAGCTGTCTTTTTCTTATTACTGTTTCACTTGTCTCGGCAGTTCTGAGTGAACTGCTTCATCGTCATAAGAACGAAAGTGCTGTTCGATTTCTTCAAGTGAATATCCTCTTGTTTCAGGCAAATATTTATGAACGAAAGCAATAGCAAACACACCGAGAATGGCGAAAATAAAGAACGTCATAGCTAACCCAATTGAAGCAAGTAACATTGGGAACGTTAAGCTGATTGAAAAGTTAACAATCCACATCCAAAATACGCTAAAGCCCATCCCTAATCCTCTCATTCCGAGAGGGAAAATTTCAGCGAGCGTAAGCCATGTTACAGGACCAATTGCACCTTGCATAAAAGCAAGAAAGAGAACAGTGAGTGAAAGAACAACATAAGGAAGAGCGGGAGATCCTTCTAAAAGCATTGAGAAAAGACCGATTAGGAAAAGGGAAGTCGTTGTTCCACAAAGACCAATAATAAGCATTGGACGACGGTTTACTTTTCCAAGCAGCCAAATCCCAACGAGCATGGCGCCCATCGAAATGATTCCGTTTGCTACATTTCCGATTAATGCAGCTTTAATTCCTAACCCAGCGTCTTTTAAAATTTCAGTTCCGTAATACATAATAGCATTTACACCATTAATTTGGTTCACAACTGCAATCCCAATTCCTAAAAACAATATGCGTCGTATCCATAGTGTTGATAGATCTTTTATCGTAGCTTTTTTCATTTTAGATTCTTTAGCTATTGACGTTTTAATTTCCGTTAACTCTTCATTTGCTTGCTTTTCTTTTCGAATTTGTTTTAGTACTTTTAATGCCTCGCCTATTCTCCCCTTTGAAGCAAGCCAGCGCGGACTTTCTGGCACAATAAGCATTCCAAACCATAGAATTACAGCAGGAAGAGAAGCAATAACTAACATATAGCGCCAAACATGTCCAACTTCTCCTAATGTATTGCCTAAAATAGCGTTGAATGTAAAAGCTAAAAACTGACCTGTCACAATCATGAATTCGTTTTGCGTCACAATCTGTCCTCTTTTTTCAGCTGGTGCCATTTCAGCTAAAAATGTCGGTACTGTAACAGAAGCACCTCCAACAGCTAGGCCGAGTAAAAACCTAAAAATGACCATTAGCGTTGTGTCTGACGCTAGTGTACATCCAAGCGTTGTGCCAAAGAATAATAGAGCTAGAAACATAATATTTCTACGGCGGCCATGACGATCTGAAAGTTGTCCTCCAAACAAGGCCCCAAACGCAGCCCCTAACAAAAGGGAGCTTGCAACTAGTCCTTCTGTAAATGGAGTAAGATTGAGCTGATCAGCTCTTGACATATAAGGCAATGCTCCATTAATTACCCCTGTATCATAACCAAAAAGCAAACCGCCAAACGTTGAAATAAATGCAATTATTTTTATTTTCTTCGCTGGCTCCCTTTGTTTCCCTGTATTCTCTCCCACATCGTGTTCCTCCCGTTCTCATAAACTATGAAACTCCCAACTGATAACGCTTTCAAATATAACTCTTTTTCTCTCTTTCATAGCAAGCAAACGATGTCTTTCTACGCTAGAACAACCGTTATGTTGTAGAACGAGCTACGTTATGCGGAGATTGAACGGTAACAAGCTCACCTGTTTCAAATGATTCTTTGCACGCATATCCTAAAGCAGTGGATAACACGCCATCTTCTACTGTTACGTCTGGCTTTCTTTCTTCTCTTATGCAATTAATAAATTCTTCTACTTCACTTAAGTATGCTTGTTCAAATCTTTCTAAAAATCCTTCTGAACACTCTTTTACAGCTCCTGTTTCATTGAACACTGTAACCATATTTCGCTCTGGTACCGTTCCAATTCTTAAGGTTCCTTCTGTTCCGATAATTTCGGTTTCAATATGATAGCCGTGTGAACAATTTCGACCCGCTACAAAAACTCCCATTGTCCCGTTTTCAAATTTTACTAGGGCAGCCCCTGTTTCAGCATCATGTAATTGTCCGATCTCGGGATATCCATAAGCACCACCAATTGCCCATACTTGTTTTGCTTCTGAATTAAGATACCAACGTGCTAGATCTAAATCATGAATAGCCATGTCTAAAAATAAACCACCGCTATAGTTGTTTTTCGCAAAATTCATAAAACCACCTATTGCTTTGCTTGGGTCAAGTCCATAGCAGCGAATTAATACAGGTTCTCCAATCGCTCCTTTTTCCACCTTTTTCTTGGCATATGCGTATGATTTATCATATCTTCTCATAAAACCAAGCATAAATACTTTGTTCTCATGCTTCTTAACTGCTTCTTCAACGCGCACTGCTTCTTCTAAATAAAGGCCAAGCGGTTTTTCACTGAAAACGTGAAGATTTGCCTCCAGCGCTTTTTCAATTTGTTCACAATGAAAACCAGATGGAGACGCAATTAAAACAGCATCTAATTCTTCATTTTTAATCATTTCCTCGTAGTTTGTATAGGCGTATTTTACGCCCCACTCTTCCTGTGCTTTTTTCGCTTCTTCTTCAATAATGCTGCATACAGCAATAAGTTCGCAGTTGGGGATACGAAATGCTAAGTTCTCCGCATGCTGTCTTCCTAAACGACCAAGTCCAACGATTCCCACTTTCACTTTTTTCATGGTAGATTCCAACCTCTCTCTTTAGTATGGTATTTCTCACCTTCCAAAGTAAGCGCTTACTGTTTCATCGCGAGCGAGTAAAAAAAGATAACTACTACAATATCGAATATTCAGTCTTTTAATAATAAAATTAAAGAAAACGTTTTCCTTATGTTTCTGATTATATACTCGCTTTTAATTTGAAGTCAACAACTTTATTCACCCCTAAAAACAAGACATAATGACTGTATAGAGTCTTATTAATTGTTATTACCCTCTTTCTTAACACTTTTAAAAAGATTTTATAATAAATATAAAGAAAACGTTTTCCTCGAAAAGTGAATATACTAAAAAAGCTGCCTTCTAAAAAGGCAGCTTTCGATTAATTCATTAATTTTGCAATTGGTTTTGAAAGGAATAAGACGATAATTCCAAGAACAATAGTTACGGCACTAATTACACCGAAGATTTCCAAATATCCAAATGATTGCGTATATGTTGCTAACACCCCTGCTAGCTTGTTTGCTACCGCAGAACTTGCCATCCATACTCCCATTAGAAGAGAAGCCAGTTTCAATGGAGCAAGTCTACTTACCATTGATAGTCCAACTGGTGAAATCATTAGTTCAGCTAGCGTGTGTAGGAAATAAGTGAAAACCATAAACAATAAGTTTACTTTTAATTCTGAGCTGTTTCCTGTTTGTAATACAGCAGATACTAATACTAAGAACCCTAAACCAACGGTGATTAATCCCATTCCCATTTTTGTTGGTGTTTTAAAGTCACCGCGTTTTGATTTCCCAAGCTTGTACCAAACAATAGACATAATTGGCGCTAATAGAACGATAAACATTGCATTTAATGATTGGAACCATTCTGTTGGAACTGTGAAGCTTCCAATATGACGATCAATGTGTTCTTGCGTATATAGAGTTAGCGAGCTTCCTGCTTGTTCAAATGCTGTCCAAAAAGCAATCGTTACGAAAGCTAAAATAACAATCGCAAGTGTTCTCATTTTTTCTTGTTTTGTTAATGGTGCTTTTGTTGTATGTGTTTTTTCTTGCTGAATTGTTCTTGTTGGTTTAAGACCAAGATCGCCTAAGTAGCGTTTTGCTAATGTATTAAATAAAATTTGACCAACAATCATTCCAATTGCCGCTGTTAGGAAACCATATTTATAGCTCATTAGTCCAACAACAAGCGGTGCGAAGAATGCTCCAACGTTAATTCCCATGTAGAAGATTGTAAACGCTCCGTCACGTCGAGGATCGTTTTCTTCATATAGGTCTCCCACAAGTGTTGAAATATTCGGTTTAAAAAATCCATTCCCAATAATAAGTAGAGCAAGCCCAATGTATAAAGCCGCCATACTTTGATGAAAGAAAATAGAGAAGTTCCCGACCGCCATTATGATACCGCCGAGCGTAATCGCTAATCTTCGGCCAAGATAACGGTCTGTTAAATAGCCACCAATCATTGGTGTAATATAAACTGCACTTGTAAATGTGCCGTATAAGCTTAATGCTGTTGCTTTATCAACACCAAGCCCGCCGTTTGCGGCAGTGGCTGTTAAATACAAAACAAGAATAGCTCTCATTCCGTAATAACTAAATCGCTCCCATGCCTCTGTGGCAAATAATAAATAGAGTCCAGGCGGATGTTTCTTTTTTAATTCCGCCGGCTGCTGTGTTTCTTTCTTTACAGCTGCTTCCATAATGAATCCCCCTAAAAAATCTCACAGCCTGATACCGTCTTTCATTTGTGTGAATCAACAAAAAAATCAGAATATACATACTGTAATGAATATAATCTTTTATTATTTTATTAAAAAAGTATTATATCCGTCAATAAAATTATATAAAAAAATCAAAAAATAATTAAATACACAATAAAATGTTTAAATATAAGCTTTTAATTACACATTACTTATACTATAAAGTATTTCACTATACATTCAATAAAAACAAACTTTATATTACAATATTATAAAAATATGTAAAAACACAATAAAAAAAGAGACCTCCTAAATGGTCTCTTTTTTTATTATGTTAAAAGGGAAAGATCATCCCATTTATAGGCCTCATCTTCAACAACATATCCCCCAAATTCGCTTTGACGATCGCTTGTATATGTACCTTTTAAAGATTGATAAAACCCCCGACCAGCACGATTGTTTTTCATCACCCATACAAACATGGAAGAAACGTTACTTATTATAAAATGATTCGCGACCGCTTTAACGAGAGACCTTCCTACACCCTGCCCTTGACACTGATCTAAAAGGTATAGAGCATACAGTTCACCTTCACGTTCCTTATGAAGCATACACCGAGCCGCTGCAAATCCTACAACTTTCCCTATCTCATCCACCGCTACATACATAAACGTTTCATTCACTTGATCATCGTAAAATGACTGCCATTTATGCTGGGACGTCTCATATGATAACCCATTTAGAAACTCCCTAGGTACCAAGCCGTCATATGTTGTTCGCCAGCTATCAACATAGATTTCGGCAATCTCGTTTATATCTCTTTCACTTGCTTTTCTAATTTTCAATGGATCACCCCTAATTTGTTATTATGCATTTTTTCCAATACTCTAGGCATCAATCTTGTTATTTCCAATTTTTATCTTCCTATTGTAAAATAAAGAATAGGTAAATAAAGGATATAAAGAAGCTATGCTATGTCACCATTACTTATCATCAATATCGTCCTCACAATTGCTTTAATCGCGCTCTATTTCGTTACTTTCAATCGAAAAAAAGGGCAAGCTGACCTTGGGAATTTCGGCCTATATATGATAGGATTATTGCTTTTACAAACAACATTAATGATCGTATTTAGCGTTATCTAACACTTCCTTGCAGAAATATGTTAAAATAGAATTAATAATCCATCAAGGAATCGAGGAATCAATTTGATTAAAAAAGGATTTATGATTGGCATTATTATATTGTTGGTGTCGTTGGCCGCCTTTTATTTTACAGGGAACGGGTCATATCTTTACTTTATTTCAGGTGGCGTAGGCTGGGTTGCTTTCTTATTTTCAGCTGATTACTTCGTTCACAGTATTACATTAAAAGATAAAAATAAATTTTCTTTCGAAAAGAAAGACCGCAATATGAAGAGTTTGAAAAAATCAAAGCGATTGCTCTCAGTCGCTGTGCCAAACTTGGTCGCTGTAGCCATTTATTTTATCGTTAGCTAATCATCCAAGTTATAGCACACATGAATAACGGAGGAAGCTCGTTACTTTTTAGCGAGTTTCCTCCGTTATTTTTTATGTTCTCATCCTTCCCTCATTTTCTGTTTGACCTGCAATGCGTTTCATACTCTACACTTGAAGCAAATATCGAAAGGGAGGAGAGATTTACTATGCTTTCTATTGTGATTCTCTGTTTTGTTATTTACCTTTCTGCTTACTTCTGCTTAAAAAGCGACGGACAATCGCTTGAAGTTGAAAAGATGGAAACATTTGATGATTACTTTGTAGAGTCTCATCACAGCCACTCTAAGAAACCTTCTCTTTAACCTAATCCTACCCAAAAAGCATCCATTCTTTATCTAAAGAATGGATGCTTTCTTTACCCTACAATACCGAAAACTAAACCATCATACCCTTTACTTCCAACCGTTTGAAGGGCTGTTGCATCAACTTGTTTTTCACCCGATAATAGATTAATAAATTCGCGAATCCCTTTTACGCTTTCATCTTCACTGTCTTCTTCAATAACTCTTCCCTCTCGTACAACATTATCTCCAATAATAACCGTGCCTTTCTTTGACAGTTGAAGAGCCCATTTTAAATAGTGTGGATTATTAGGCTTATCAGCATCAATGAAGATTAAATCAAACGACTCTCCCTTCTCTTTTAACAATGGCAGCGTCTCAAGTGCAGAACCAACAATAATTTCTACAAGATGATCTATATGTGCTCTCTTCACATTACCTTGTGCTACTTCTGCATGCTTTTTATTCACTTCTAATGTCACAAGTTTGCCATCACTAGGAAGAGCTCTTGCAAGCCAAATCGTGCTATATCCTCCAAGTGTGCCAATTTCTAAAATACGTTTTGCTCCTTTTATCTTTGCTAGTAAGTGAAGAAATTTACCTTGAGTAGGGGATACATCAATTGCAGGCAACCCTGCTTTTTCATTCTCTTTTAATACTTCTTCAAAGACATCATGAGCACCAACTAATTTACCGTTCAAATACTGATCAACATCGTGCCAAACCTTCTCATTAGCCATTCCATCGCCCCTTTTTGAACAGCATTTCTTCTTTTCAATGAAATTATATTATAGAGGAACTTATTATTTCATTTAAAAAATAAACTTAACGGCAATAACCGCTAAGTTTATTTTATAGGTCAAGCATTAAGCCTTAGAATGTGACGTTAATTCTTGAAGGCGTTTCTCGATATCTCCTTTAAATATTCCTCCATGATAACCAATTAACGTTTCAATCTCTAAGTGTTTAAATTTATTGAGAGATTCGAGAGCTTGTTCCATATTTGGAGTAAATGGAGGATTCGGACCTAAAAGCTCGCCATTTTCTACAATCATTGCGTCTCCTGCAATTAATGTTTTACTTTGTTCATGATAGAGAGAAATATGCCCCGGTGTATGACCTGGTGTATGAATCACTTTTACTCCACCTGCAATAGGCAACGTCTCGCCGTCCTTTAACACATGGGTCACAACTTTATTTTCAGGATTATAAAACGTCTCATCAAACAATAAGCGTTCATGCTCAGTTAGTGAACTTGTCACATATTTCTTCTTTTCTTCATCTAATTTAATGAATGGTTTTTCTCCTTCAATATACGGTATATCTTTTTCATGAGCATAGATATGTAGATTTTCGTTCTCTTTTATCAGCTCCGGTAAGCTCCCGATATGATCAATGTCTTGATGTGTTAATAGAACTCCTGTAAGACGTTCAGGATTCAGATTCCCTTCACTCATTAAGTTGTGAAGTTCTTTTGCATAACCAGGCATTCCTGTATCAACAAGCACACAAGCCTCTTTATCATAGATCACCGTAGGGTAAACAATCATTTTCTGTTCTCCAGAACCCATTTCTAACTTTAGTATTTCTAATCCTTCAGCAATTTTCATAATTATCAAAGCGCAACGCTTTGATTCACCTCCTCATTAAACTTACGAATTAATTATATGGATTTCACTTTTTTGGAGTCAATTCATCTGCCTTTAACACCTGTTTCTTTTTCCCTTTCCAGTAAACTTTGAACCGCATTTTTGATACTTTCTTTTTGAGAATATTTTATTGTGAATCCAAGGTTCCTTATTTTTTCATCATTCCAAATCCGGTCCGTATGAAACGTCCTTAAACTATATGATGTTGGATTCTCAACAACACCAGATAAATCACGAATGTTAGCCTTTATTCCTCTTACTTCGTCAATCCCTTCCTTCAAGTTCCTCCATGTTGTATCAAACCCTTTTAATACAAATATATTTGTGCTTCCTGCAGAAAACGGATAACTCCCAAGCCACTCCATTGCTCGTCCGACATCTCTTGTATCAACAAGCGATACTTTCGCCTTACCATTTTTAACAAGTGGAAACTGATCATTCATATGCTGTTGAAATAAGCGTGAGAAGAAGGATGTATAATCCCGACGACCAATCGCACTTGCCGGACGTATTATGATTGTTGTTATGCCTGTTTCTTTCCCTACCTTCCTTACTGCTTCTTCTCGTTTCAGAAGCAGTTGTTGAATTGGATATTGTGGTTTTATGCAATATGACTCATCTAACGGCTCACTACTATGAAAATCGTATACAACGATAGAACTTAGCTGAACAAATCGGTTCGCACCACTTAAAGAAGCTGCTTTCACTAACTTTTTTGTAAGTTCAATTTCTACTGAATGCTCTAAATCAATCTTTGAACTTAAACCAACACTCCCTATACAGTTGTAAACAACTTCATGACCTTCGATTACTTCTTTGATGGAGGCAGTATCCGAATAGTCTATTTCAACAATCCTCATATCTAAAGACTTAAAAAAAGCAACGTTACTATGTGGAC
The DNA here is from genome assembly GCF_900177535.1 of Priestia filamentosa. NCBI lineage: Bacteria > Bacillati > Bacillota > Bacilli > Caryophanales > Bacillaceae > Priestia > Priestia filamentosa. The sequence continues at coordinate 465,247 of NZ_FXAJ01000002.1, read as the reverse complement.
GCACAACAGCTGTCACTTCATGACCTTTTAATACTAATTGCTCAACAGTATGACTTCCAATAAACCCTGTACTTCCAAACACAATAGCTTTCATTTTTATCATCCTCTTATATATTTTTCATAAAAAAACCATTTACTGGTTAAAACTCACTTATTATACTAATGAAAGTACTGTCGTTTTCATAGTACGGATATTTTTTATAGCAAGTATCTCAAAGTATAGAAATGGAGGATATCAATGAATATAGATGAAAATTTATCATGTCCCATTGAGAAGACCATGAGCGTTATTGGTGGAAAGTGGACCTTTTTAATTTTAAGAGAACTTTTTATTGAATCGAAGCGTTTCGGTGAACTTCAAAAAACATTAAAAAATGTGAGTCCACGCACACTCTCCCTAAGATTAAAAGAGTTGGAACACGAAGGAATTATTTCGCGAAAAATATACGCAGAGATCCCGCCACATGTAGAATACTCTCTTACATACAAAGGAGAAACATTGCGCCCTATTTTTGAAGCGATGAAAGAATGGGGAAACACTTGGGATGTGTTAGGTATAAGAAGCGTCTATGAAGATTGAACAAAAAGACTTTTTTACTCACTAGATACGTTTTACCGTTATTAAAGATGGAGGATTTTGTGAGTCCAAATGAACGGAGAAACAGAGTTTTTAGACTGAGGAAAAGGCGGTATTCCCTTGATGAAAAAGACTTTGAACACGGGGTCAAGTTGGTATAAAAATATAACGCTACATGTTTTTAAAAAAATAGAGCCCTATACCTTTATAAAAAGTTAGGCATCGAAATTAAAGGGATTTTACAAACTAACAAAGTAATAAATGGGCGTTATTATAACAGCATGGTAATGAGCAGATTTCGGTCGTAAGTGTACATAATAGAACCTTTTAAATAGTCTATTATGTACACTCCCTCTCTTCCCTATTTAGCAATTTCCTTATCTAAGATATATTCTATAAAGGAATGATAATTGGGTAATCAAACAAGGCACTTATATGTTAATATGATTATATAGTCATATATTAAATAAAGGTGTGATACTTATGTATGATGTTATCATTATTGGTTCAGGTCAAGCTGGATTATCAATGGGCTATTATTTAAAGAAAACCGCTCTCTCCTTTGCCATCATTGATCAAAATACCCGCATTGGGGATACATGGCGAAATCGGTATGATTCACTCACTTTGTTTACTCCTCCTCTCTATAGTTCTTTACCTGGATTAATGTTAAAAAAAGAGCGGAACTGTATGCCAACGAAAGATGACATTGCCGACTATCTTGAGAACTACGCTAAAACATTTTCTTTGCCTGTTCAACTTGGCATTCATGTAAAAAATGTTGCAAAAGTCGATAATTTCTTTTCGGTTGAAACAAATAAAGGGGTAGTTGAAGCTCGAAATCTTGTTGTTGCGACAGGTCCTTTTCATACACCTAGAATTCCTTCATTCGCTAAAAAGCTTTCAAAAGATATTGTTCAACTTCACTCTGCTTCTTACAAAAATCCTTCACAACTGAAAGATGGAAATGTTTTAGTTGTTGGAGCTGGAAACTCCGGAGCTCAAATTGCAGTAGAATTAGCGAACACTCATGAAACGTATCTCTCTACTAGCGGAAAGCTTCGATTTCTCCCACTTTTCATTATGAATAAAAATATTTTTTGGTGGTTTGACAAACTTGGAATCTTAAAAGCCACAAGGGATTCTTTCATCGGACGAAAGCTTCAATTATACGGTGATCCTATTTTTGGCACAGAACTAAAAACAAAAATGAGCGCTGGTCTCGTTCACTTAAAAGATCGCACGAAAGCCCCTAAGGAAAACGAAGTGATTTTTGCTGATGCTTCTACATTAAAGGTGGATAATATTATTTGGGCAACAGGGTTTAAGCCTAATTACGCTTGGTTGAATCTTCCCAGCTTAGTTGATAAACAAGGAAACATTATTCATACACGAGGCATTACTCATGAAAAGGGTGTATTTTTTCTCGGCTTACCATGGCAATATCGAAGAGGTTCTTCATTACTTGAAGGAGTCGGAAAAGATGCTCATTATCTTTATCAACATCTCTTAACTCATATAAGGTAAGTTTTATGTATTCCTAACAAATTACAAGTAATTTAAAGGTTTTTTAGGAAAACCAGTCTAATATTATATTTTTACGGCTTAACAATGACATTAGAAAAGGAGAATTCCAATGACAAATTTCCCACTGCAGTTTTATCAGTTCAATACTTGGGCGAACGAGCAAATTTTCAAACGTTTAAAAGAGCTTCCAGAAGAGACTTACCATGAGGAAATTCAAAGCATCTTCCCGTCTCTTTCTCACGTCCTAGCACATGTTTATCTCTCTGATCTTGGATGGTTTGATGTATTCTTAGGAAAAGACTTACTTCATGCATTAAACTTAGCAAGGGAACATAAAGAAGTGATGGAAGCAAAAAGCTTAGCAGAGATGGAGCAGCTTTTTACAGATTTATCAGAGCGCTACAAAACCTTTCTAAGCAAAGAAGAAAACTTATCAAAACAACTTACAATCCAGAATCCAGCCGGTGGGATGATGGAAACAACAGTAGGTGATCTCGTCCCTCATGTTGTGAATCATGGTACATATCACAGGGGAAACGTTTCAGCGATGTTGCGTCAAATAGGCCACGCTTCTGTGCCGACAGATTATGGGCTGTATTTATTTTTATTCGCCTAAAAAGAAAAGTCCTCTTTTATATAAGAGGACTTTTTTTATATGTAATAGCTTTCTCTGGTTTCTCTTCTCCTGACGTATCTTTTGAAAGAATGAAGATCGCGGCAATTACAACCAGCATTCCGGGAAGATGAGAAATGCTTTGTTTAAAGGTTTTGAGCTAATCCAAAAGTGATACAACTGCTACCCTTTATGTCGAAGGGAGCATCGTCAACATTATTACATTGATTTGGATAATATCTTATCAGGTAGACGCTCATCTTTGTACATTCTATTTAAATTTAGACTTCCATATTTATCTTCTCTTTCATATAATTATTTGCTATTTCACCTATGGTTTACTCGAATAAAAAAGAGAAAGAAACAGAGAATAAGGGAGAATTTTTAATACATGATAAGAAAGGAGATGCGAAATGATGAAAAACAACATTCAAGTGTTACCTATCATTGCTTCTGTTGGTATTGGAGCTGCTGCTTACAGTATGATGACAGGACGTGGTGGACAACTTCAAAATGTGATGCCACACATGTTAAACATGAGCCCTCAAGGAAGCAATCAAATGATGGGACAACAAACGGGGCAACAAACAAATCAACAAAACCAATAATATATCTTTTACGCTTCCAATCTCCCTCCAAGGTTCGACATTTCACTTCTTTTGTAATCAGTAAAGAAGAGAAAAAATCCTCTATTCCCCCTGAATAGGGGATTTTTTGCCGGTGATAATATCCTTCTCATAGCAATTATCATTATCTTAATGAGGAGCAAAGCTACTATCAAATGAAAAATGTTTTAACCTTTCGCAACCTATAAACAAAGTAACCTAACGACAACTTTCTTCTCCTTCCAAAACGATATACCCCTGTTATAGAATTATTCTCCTTCTTGTCCCTCCTTTAATTGTATAAAAAATACAATTTTCAAGTTCTATAATCAGAAAATATCTATTCACCCTTTGTGAATTAATATATAATAATGCGTATAATAATTCACAAAGGAGCTGTTTATATGCGTTTATCTCTTCAATCTACTAATCCTCATGATTACTTAATTTCTAACCCTGAAGTGAATTTTACGCATCCTTCTCTTATCAAAAAAGCAAATGAAATTTATGCAAAGTCTACGAATAAGCTCCAATATGCTAAAAAAGCTTATGAATTTGTAAGAGATCACATCGCCCACTCATGGGATATCCGAAGTCATCGTGTGACAAGAACCGCTTCTGAAGTATTGGAGTACAGGGAAGGAATTTGCTATGCAAAGTCTAACTTACTCGCTGCTCTTCTTCGTGTAAAAGGAATCCCAACAGGCTTTTGCTATCAAAGACTCACATTATTTGACTCCCCTGAAGATGGATATTGTATTCATGCTTTGAATGCCGTATATATTGATGCTGAAAATAAATGGATTCGCCTTGATTCACGTGGAAACAAACCTGGAGTGAATGCGCAATTTTCCCTTTATGAAGAAAAGCTCGCCTTCCCTGTTCGTCCTCATTTAGATGAAAAGGATTATCCAACAATTTATGTGAACCCACATGAGAAGACAATGAACGTTTTAAAGGAACATAGTGATGGTCGGGAAATGTACATGAATGGTTTACCGAAAAGTATTTAAAAAATACGGCAGAGAGACACTTGAGTTTTTAAACATTGACATATCGGTATACTACGATTAGTATAAAAGACATGAATTCAATCGATATTTTCAAAGCACTTTCAAATGAGATACGTCTAGACATCTTGACGTGGTTAAAGGATCCAGAGAAACACTTTAACACGTCTTCTGCGTACGTCGAAAAAAAAGGAGGCGTATGTGTGGGAGATATTCAAGAAAAAGCTAATTTATCTCAATCGACAATATCTCATTATTTATCGATGATGCAGAAGGCAAAATTATTACAATCAGAGCGTCATGGAAAATGGACGTATTATCGTCGTAATGAAGAAACAATCAAAGAATTAGAAAAATATGTGAGAGAGAAACTATAAAGGTTTTTTTCTCCGTTTTTCATTTCGATAATTCTAGATATATAATTATTTAATTATTAGGAAGGAGTATGATTATGCGCTATGTCATCTACATCATTGCTTTACTAGCTGGGGCTTCACTAAGTCTTGAAGGAGCCATTTATGGAGAGCTTGGCAAAGTGATTGGAGAGCTAGAAAGCAGCTTTTATAACTTTGCTGGTGGTTCTATCATTATGGGACTATTATGGATTTTCTTTGGAAAAGGAAAATTATCATATACAAGAGAAGCGCCAAAATGGACCCTTGTTGGCGGGCTTTTGGGCCTTATATATTTAACTTCGATTGTGATTAGCGTTCCATTTGTTGGAGTTGGCATTACAATGGTAGCGATTGTTATTGGTCAAATGGTCATGAGTATGTTTATTGAACACTTTGGCTGGCTTGGAAGTCAAAAAATAGCAGTCAACAAAGAAAAAGTTTTCGCTCTTATTTCGATGGTTATTGCCCTTATTTTAATTTACTAGGAGGTTTAAGCTATGGCAATTGCAATGGTTATTTTTACGTTAATCGGCGGAATCGTTCTAAGTGCTCAATCCTCTGTGAACGGAACACTTAGTCGAAAAGCTGGAACAATTGAAACCACTCTTTTCACTTTTATTACAGGTTCTCTCTTTCTTGCTCTTATTATTTTATTCTTTGGTCAAGGAAACATTTTAGCGATTATGGAAGCGCCAAAATGGCAGCTAAGTGCCGTATTTTTGGGCGTTGCTTACCTTTTATTAACTGTCATTGCAGTACCTCGAATTGGCGTTATCGCAACAAACATTGGAACCATTATCGGTCAGCTTATCACAGGTATGATTATTGATCATTTCGGCTGGTTTGGCGGTCTTGAAATTCATATTGATGGAAAACGTTTGGCTGCTTTAGCATTTATGCTGATTGCTTTATACTTTGTGTATAAAAGCAATAAACGTGTGAAAGAAGAAAGAGCTTAAGAAAAAAGGAACGAATGCTTACTAGAGCGTTCGTTCCTTTTTTAGTATGATTTTAGATACTGTTCTTCTAAAAGTGGAATGCTATGCTTTTTCTGATGATACGCTAAGATTTCCTTCCGGAGATTCGGATATAAAACAATCGTATGAAGCTCATCAAGTGGAACCCATTTTACGCCTGTTTGATTTTGATCCCGCTCCGCCGGTATTTCAGGAGTTTCTCCCTCTCGTAATGAGCAGTCAAAAATGGTTGTTAACGAGTGAACCGAACCATACTTATCATAATTTAAATGTGGCGCATACTCATAAAGAAAAGCAACTTCCCCAACTTCAATATCTACAGAAGCCTCTTCCCTCGCTTCCCGTTTCACTGCTTGTAAGAGCGACTCCCCATGTTCTACACCTCCACCAGGCAAATTGTAGTGAAGACCATTTTCATCACGAAACTCTACTAAGAGAACCTCTTCATTTTCAATAATCAATGCGCTTCCCCTCATTCTTATTGGATACATTACACTCCTCCTGCTATTTCAATCTTTTACTCATGTTATACCAAACCACTCCACTGTGAGCAGAATCCGAGACACCCATGTTGATGTATCTGTATTTTCCATAGAAAGAAATTAACTCTTCTTTACACGTAAGCGTAACAGTTTCCCGATTCCGTTTACGTGCTTCCTTTTCCAAATGAGCTAACAGCTTCGCCGAGATTCCTCGACTTTGGAAATCTGGATGAACTGCTAATCCTAGAATTGTCTGATGACCACCGCATGGAGAGTTTGTCATAATGTTTTCAAATAAATCGTCTGTAATGAACTCTTGTCCTTTTACAGGTCCATTCACTAATCCTAAAATTGTTCCGTCATCTCCAGCAACAAAGAAACTGTCACGAATATGTTGCAGGCGCTGTTTTGTTGTTTTCGGAGTTGAATCTTCTTCTTTGGAGAAACAGAGATTTTCAATTTCAATGAGTCTTGGGCGATCTGATAGAGCAGCATTTCTGATTTTTAGCATGTGGTGAATTTTACCTATAAAATATAGAAGCCAAGATTTTTTTATCATCTCGGTTCACTGTTATTATGTATGAAGAGTACTGATTTTTACCATCCCCAACCAGCTTTTAATCCTTGGATAAATCCAGCGGTAAAGTTAGGGATTTCAAATAGGACAAGATAAGCAAGTAGAGTGATGATAATTATAGTCTTTAATGGATTATATTTCGCCATATATGCCACCTTCCTATATTTTCCACATTCCAATTATAGCATATTTTCACTGTAATTACGGACTTCTTCGACCTCTTCCTCTTTTATTTAATGAACCAATATATTTAAAAATCACAGTATAGATAAATAAGAAAAAGAACCATATTGAAATCAATATGGTTCTTTTTCTTATTTATCATAGCTATAGAGATTGTTATGATCTCAGTTACAGTGTCCACCTTTTCTTGTTAACCACCGTGGCGACGCTGATAACGACCACCTTCTACAAATTTCCGGCGGCTCCGTTCTCCTGGCATTTCTTCTTCTCTGTCATATTCATTTGTTCTTCTTTCTTCCTCGTAATTCATATATTGTTCGTCTGCTCTTCTTCTCTCATCATAATCCATGTATCGTTCGTCTGCTCTTCTTCTCTCATCATAATCCATGTATCGTTCGTCTGCTCTTCTTCTCTCGTCATAATCCATGTATCGTTCGTCTGCTCTTCTTCTCTCATCATAATCCATGTATCGCTCTTCTACTCTTCTTCCCTCACCATAAGCAGAATATGGTTCCTCTGGCCTTCTTCCCTTACCCTTATCATAAGCAGGGTATGGTTCCTTTGAAACTGCAGTTTCTCTTCTCAAACTTCTCAAAGGGTTCTTGAATAGTTTCAGTTTCTCTCCCCATCCTTGACGCTTTGCTCCATAACCTTCTCGAGGACGATCATAAGAAGAATGGCTTTGAGAATCCTTTTCCCCTTTTTTCAAGAATAAGTTCATTAGTCCCCCAATAATTAATGTAAACAGAGCAACTAGAAGAAGTAAAAGGGAAGTTTCTCTCCATATACTTGTTGAATAAATCGACAACAATTTATCCACCAAAGAAAGATTTGTTTGAAAGCCCTCTTTAATATTTAAACACCATCCAATAGTCAAAATGGCTGTTGGGTAAGTAGAATTTACTTTATACTTATGAGCTACAAAAGCAAATGCTAAACCTACAATTACACCTAATAAGATTCCTAACAGAAAGTATCCTATCCCAAAGCCAAGCAATAGCCAAATTGCACTATTACGACTAAGGTACTCTCTTTTTACTCTCCGTTTCTTTTTTTCTCCTGATATCATAACCATTAACACCATATATCCAACAAAAAACCAAGCTGTTTCATTGATTGGATTATCTCTATTCATAAAGAAGGCTGCAGCTAACGTAAGAACGTACGGTAACCCAAGCCACAGTAACACTTTGTCCAGTGGTCTCATCCAACTTACAAACATTTTATTTTTCCTCTCCCTTCACCAATTCACCAAGGGAAATCTTCTCCCTTGAATAGCGAAATTAATTACTAGACATATTACGAATAAACACTCCTATTAGTTTCAATTTATTTGTTGAAAAATAAGTATTTTTGACTTTTCTTAGGTGTGTTAAGAAGGTCGTGTTTTGAACGGGAATTCTAATGAAGAATGTTATCTTAGTAATAAACTATTCATTTCCCTCCTGTAATCCATATTATCATAACAAAAGTCGAGGTATCTTATAAACCTCGACTTTTACCCTTTATATACAAAATTATGTATTAAAACCCTCGACTGTTCCATCTACCGCTATGCATTCCGTCAATAAATCCGTGGACAAAATCAGGCAGTTGGAATAGGGCAAGGTATGCAATGATGGTTAGTGTGATAGTTATTTTTAAGAAATCGTATTTTGTCAATGATGTCACCTTTTCAATTACTCTTGTTCTTTTGCCTTTTTTAATATTGTCCAGATATTAATATATGATATATTTTCCATTTAATCAATACCTATTTCCACTAGATTATGCATACAAAAGAAAGCCTTTCTCCATAATTGAATTGTTAACAAATCGGTTAGAATATAACAATATAATCAGCGGTTACGAAAACCCTTTAGATCTCCGTTAACTATGTTTTTATTCCTAAATCAATCTAATTCCTTTCAAGCCCCTCTTCCTTTACAATAAAAGAAGAAACTGAAGAAATGAGGAAAGGACATGAGATGCGGATCAAAATGTTTCATTGTTGAAATAGAAGTAGAAGGAGAAAAACAAACGAAGTCAGTAACGGCTAGAACGCCGATAGAGGCTAGAAAAACGATTAGAGGAGCCTACGGAACAGAAGCTCATATTTTATCGGTTATTGAAGATAAAAAGAAGAACCTTTGATTAAAAATCAAAGGTTCTCATTCTTTCCGTACTCTATTATCTATGTAACTCTGAATTCCTATACCATAAAGACAACTTCTAACCTACTAGAAAAAATCTCTTATTAACTATAAACAGGTCCTCTTTCACTCAACCCAAGCGCTTTCGCCGTTGAAGTATGAATCTCTTTGAAAAGCTTTGGATTCTCCGCTAATGATAAGCCGTATGACGGCACCATTTCTTTAATCTTTGGTTCCCATGCATTTATTTCATCTGGGAAGCATCTTTTAATAACCTCAAGCATAACATGAACAGCGGTAGAGGCTCCTGGTGAAGCACCAAGCAATGCCGCAATTGAGCCGTCCGAAGCACTGACAACTTCCGTACCGAACTGAAGGGTTCCTTTGCCACCTGCTTCAGTGTCTTTAATCACTTGCACACGTTGACCTGCGACAACTAGTTCCCAATCTTCACTTTTCGCTTCTGGAATAAACTCGCGTAGTGATTCCATGCGTTTTTCTTTTGATAACATAACTTGCCCAATTAAATATTTTGTGAGTGACATTTCTTTTACGCCTGCTGCTAACATTGTTAGCACATTATTTGGTTTCACAGAAGTAATCAAATCAAACATTGAGCCATTTTTTAAGAACTTTGGTGAGAACCCAGCAAATGGTCCAAACAGCAATGACTTTTTGTTGTTAATATAGCGTGTATCAAGATGCGGAACAGACATTGGAGGCGCGCCAACTGGAGCTTTTCCGTATACTTTCGCATGATGCTTTTCCACAACTTCCGGGTTGTTACAGACCATAAACAGTCCGCTTACAGGGAATCCTCCAATGCCTTTTCCTTCAGGGATGCCTGATTTTTGGAGTAAGTGAAGACTTCCTCCACCACCGCCGATAAAGACAAATTTAGCGTTATGGCGTTCTGTTTTCCCGCTTTCCATATTTTGAACTTTTACTTCCCATGAACCGTCTTTTTTACGATTAATATCTTCTACACCATGTTTATACTTCACATGAACGTTTTGATTTTTTAAATGATCAAACAGAATACGTGTTAACGCTCCAAAGTTTACATCTGTTCCAGAATCAATCTTTGTCGCTGCAATTGGATCTGTTGATGTACGACCTTCCATAATTAACGGAATCCACTTTTCAAGTTTTTCAGGATTATCAGAAAATTCCATCCCTTCAAATAGAGGATTTTTCGTCATAGCGTCGAAACGTTTCTTTAGGAACTCAACGTTTCTTCCTCCTTGCACTAGACTCATATGAGGCAATGGCATGATAAATTCCTGTGGATTTTTAATTAAACTTTTTTTCACAAGATAAGACCAAAACTGTCTTGAAATTTGAAATTGTTCATTAATACGAATTGCTTTACTAATATCTATAGATCCATCCGGTTTTTCGGATGTGTAATTAAGCTCACAAAGTGCCGCATGCCCTGTGCCGGCATTATTCCATTCATTAGAACTTTCTTCCCCTGTTTTTGCGAGCTTTTCAAATACTTTAATATTCCAACCTGGCGCTAATTCTTTTAGGATCGATCCCAATGTTGCACTCATAATACCAGCACCAATTAAAATAACGTCTGTTTGTTCCTGTCTGTTATCCATAATACCCTTCCTTATCCCCTTGTATTTGCAAAAAAGATGTAGTGACTCCCCACTCAGGGATTACCAAATCCAAGCGCGACCCCGGAATACATCTTTCTTGTCTCGATGAAAACTTCCCCATATTTTATTATAGTAATTAACAGGTTAAAATATCCACCGTTATCTGATAATTATAAACTATTTAAAGGTTTAAAAAAAGGGTGAAAATGTATTCACTATAACTATTATGTGATGCAACTCTCTAAATCTTTATCCCTATTCCTTATCTAACAACCTTTATTTCCCTTATTATTAAGGTTTTAGAGGTGTTTTTTATGAAGTCCATGATGATCTTATAAGTAATATGAATATTATTTATAAATCATATTCCCATAACCCAAGCCGACCTTTTGCTAGAATAAAGTCCTCCAACATTTTCATCCCCTCCACTTCCCAAGCATAATAGCCAACCTCAAAATCACCTAAAAAATAGTCATCTTCTGATACAATTCTGCCGTCTTCCAAAATGGCCCACGTCTCGTTATTTTCAACAACCTTCAAACAGTTTTTAAGCTCGCATACGGCAATAATCATTCCAGTAGGAAGATTTTTTGTTGTGTAGCCGTGTGTATCAAGAAGCGAGCGGATGGCTGGACGGTTACAGGCTTCTTTATTTATTTTCTTGCTTGTGTGAATGGCTAAGGGGCCTCGGTAGTTTGTTTTCCATGATCTTGTCTCATATGTAGCTTCTCTTAGAGCAAAAAGGTTTGCCCAGGGCTGTATCATTGATAAAACTTTCATTGTAATTGTCCTCCAACCTCTGAAATCCTACTTTTTCTCTAGAGTTTCCTTATAGAGTTATATTATGAATACATAAGATTTAAAAATGATTAGAAGGAATGATGTGTACTTAGCATTCTTTTTAGATACATTAATCATCACTATAGCAAGGTTATAAAGACTTTCTATGGACTGCACTGAAGTTGTCGTTCACAGACACCTCTATTCCATCAGTCTCAACCTTCTTACATACAGGAAGAAGAAACAAGGAAAGAAACCAAATTCGTTATTCCCCAAGCGTTGACGCCACCTCTACTCTTTCTTATACTGAAGTAACCGATTAAAAAGAAACAAGGTGAACCAGATGGATTTTAAAATTAACTTTTTATCATTTTATGTAATACAAGTAGAAGGAAAAGAAGAACAAGCATCTAAACAGTACAAGCATTTTCAAACACTTGATACGGAAGAATATGAAGAAAGCCCAATTAAAGATTTTTTAGACGGTGAGTTTAAAAAGATTGTAAAACGCAAAGTAGATCGCCATCCAAAAGCTGAACAAGTCCCAACAAAGCTTGGCTATTTTATTGTTGAGCCAGGGCATGATCTTGATTCAAACCCGAACTATAATTTATTTCACCGGACTCGTTTCGCTACTACGAAAGAGGAATTTGAAGAAAACACTGAACAGTTTATCAATGCTTACCTAGATACAGCTGCTGTTCGAGGAGGCGCATTTCTAGTAGTATCTGCTGTGCCAAGAAAATATTTTGATCATGCTTTTGTTTTTATTTTAAAGTGTGACTTTGAGCCAAAAGTAGCTTCCATTTCAGATGAATCTACCCTTATTCGTCATGTTGAAATGGCGATTACGACAAAAAATATGAAGTCGATTCAATACCCTTACATGCCTGAAGAAGGTATGGTTGAGGAAGGTGAGCTTGTCATTCACCAAGCATCACACGCCCGCTATTTTGAAGACTTCTTAAAGTTCATCGACTACAACGAACCAATGCCTGAAGTGATGAAAACGCAAGTAATGGATATGGTGCGTGAACACGTTAGTGAAACGTTTGAAGCTGAAAGTGAAGAACGAGAACAGTTTGAGTCGGATATGGAGCTGTGGGCTGCAAGTGAAAAACGAGAGATACAAGAACGATTAGATACCCATCAAGTGATGGAAGCAGCCGCTCATATTGTCGAACATACGCCTGAGGCTGAGTTAAAAATGAAGCTTGGTGAGACGGAGATTAAGGGATTGCTAGCGGATTTTGGAGAAAACATTCACTTAGCGAAAGTCAATGGCCGTTATGTAGCTATAGTTGAAGCTGAATCGATTCTGTTTGAGAAAGGTGCTTCTCCAATTGAGTTTCATAAGCCGGATGATTTGCATGGGATTATTGAGAAGATTAATAATAAGCGGTGGGAAGATTAAGGTTTATAAATTGTACAGCAAATTAGCAACACTGAGTTTATGGGGTTTTTGAACATCTTGGTGACCCCACATAAAAACATTTTTTCAACTCATTATATAAATAAAGAATTTTCAAATCCACCACACAACTCTTATGTTTGCAGATATGTTTTTCAATGCACTTACGTGTATTAAATAGTAAATTGCTCAGGATTTGCGCTATAAAAATCTTCTTTTATTTTTAAAAATATTTAGCGTTTATTACTTAATTTTCGTCTTTACTTGCAATACCTGATTGTTTCTGTTACATTTAATAAGAATTATTTTTGTTCGGCGAAGATTGACAAGTTAACAACTTTCGTCTGAAGATTTGAGCAGGAATAGTAACACAATGTGTGCACAGCACACGAGGAGGCAACAATAATGGAACAAGGTAAAGTAAAGTGGTTTAACGCAGACAAAGGTTTTGGATTTATCGAACGTGAAAATGGAGACGATGTATTCGTACATTTCTCAGCAATCCAAGGCGAAGGCTTCAAATCTTTAGACGAAGGTCAAGCTGTAACTTTTGAAGTAGAACAAGGCCAACGCGGACCTCAAGCTACTAACGTTCAAAAAGCGTAATTAACCCAAACATACAAACAGACTCTACTTGTAGAGTCTGTTTTTTTATTTCCATAAAAACTCAAAAACCATAATAAAAAACCCTACTCACGAATGAATAGGGCATATCGAAACAAGAATAGTAATTAGTAAAGCAAATGGTAAACTCAGTATAGCATAGTATCCTTACAATACCTAATTTTTTTACTATTTAATGTTTTTTTATATGCTATTCAATAAAACCATTCTTTCTTGAGCTTCTTTTTATAACCGCAAGATGTTATTTCATGTATGATTTATCAAATGAAACATCAATCCCTTCCTTTAATAGCCTCCAGCCTTTGAAATTCCACCTTTTTATACAGTTTCCTGAGAGGATAATATGATAAGTAAAAGAAAAATCATTTATGTATCTTCTAACTCTTAGGTAAAAAAACAACCTAAAAAATCTACGTTTTTGCTATAAGAAAAGTCTATGTGGCTCAAGGCCTTTCCACATAGACTACCCGGCTTCCGCAATTGCTCACTATAAAATAACGAGAAATTTTCCAAATAGATATGAGATCGACACAGACTACTTCCTGAAAAACTCCTTTTAGGCCCCTCTCTCATCTAGAATTTCCCTCCCCCTACTTGCGCTGACTCCCTAAACTTTCGCTGGTCAAACTCGAAAAGCAGCATAATCCCCACTTTTCTATGTCCAATTTATTAAATTGAAACCATACTCCTTAGTAAAACACAGGCTTTTGCCATTCGATCTTGCCTCTTTCCCCTCTTCAAAGGGAGTAAATCCACAACACTTCTAATTTCTATATCATTTTCTGAAGAACCATCTCAAATCGATATTGGTTTAATCTCAATTTGAGATGTATAATAAAAACAAGAAAAGGAAAACGCTTTCAACAATTAAACACTTTGTTACTTTTCATACTATAAGGAGGATTTAAAATGAGCCAAGCTGAAAGAAATTCAAAAGCACAGAAATTAATTGAGCAACGAAAATTCAATGAGAAAGAAATTTCTAATATGACAGATCCACAGATTGAATATTATCACTGGCTCTATTTTGATGATTCTGTTTATGATTATATGTAACTAGAATATAAAATGCAAAAAAGCGGGAAACCATTGACGATTCAAGGTTTCCCGCTTTTATTTTTATTACTTTTACAAATCATTTTTGCAAACTTATTTTTTGGTAATAAGTTTAACGTCTCTACTGTTGCCCTATTACATCAAGATTCTTTGACTCAAAGTTATCAAGTAATGCGCGCACTTCATCTGTTGATGCTGTGCTCATTAATTGATTTCTTAATTCACTTGCTCCTCTAAATCCACGAACATATATCTTAAAAAAGCGATGAAGAGCCTTAAACGGACGTAGCCCTAAGCTTGAATATTTATCATGAAGATCCAAATGCAACCTTAAGAGATCAAGCAATTCCTTACTACTATGATCTTTCGGCTCCTTTTCAAAGGCAAATGGATTACTGAAAATACCACGCCCAATCATCACTCCATCAATACCGTATTGTTGAGCGAGCTTTAAGCCAGTTTGACGGTCAGGAATATCCCCATTGATTGTCAAGAGTGTATCTGGGGCCACCTCGTCACGAAGTTTCTTAATCTCCGGAATTAGTTCCCAATGCGCATCTACTTTGCTCATTTCATTTCTTGTACGCAGATGAATGGAAAGATTAACAATATCTTGTTTCAATATGTGTGTTAGCCAATCGCGCCATTCATCTACCTCTGCGTAACCAAGCCTTGTCTTTACACTTACGGGCAATCCTCCTGCTTTTGCTGCTTGTATTAAATCTGCCGCAACGTCTGGACGAAGGATAAGGCCACTTCCCTTTCCATTCTTTGTTACATTAGGCACAGGACAGCCCATATTGATATCTATTCCCTTATAGCCTAGCTCAGCCATGCCAATACTCATTTGGCGGAAGTATTCAGGCTTGTCCCCCCATATATGGGCTACAATTGGGTGTTCATCCTCTGTAAAAGTCAAGCGTCCACGCACACTTTGCATCCCATCTGGGTGACAATAACTCTCCGTGTTTGTAAACTCTGTAAAAAACACATCAGGTCTGGCTGCCTCACTCACTACATGACGGAAAACAACATCCGTCACCTCTTCCATTGGTGCCAGTATAAAGAAAGGTCGTGGTAAATCACGCCAAAAATTGTCTTTCATATTCAAATTCCAATCCTCTCACTACAGGATATGGGGACAACCCCCTACCCTAAAATTAAAAAGCAAGATGTCACTGCTTCTTTTACACTTATACCATATTTAATTGCTTTTTATCAATCTGATTGAACTGTTTATCTTAACAAAATCGGGGTTTGGATAGGAAATGTTTATTTTAACTTCGCAATCTCTATACAACTAAAATATCTCCTGCTAAAATCCCCCTATCAACCAGTATTCCATTGTTTTAGTTAAAATAAAGTTTTACTAAAAAAGACGAAAAAGAAAATTGGAAGAAAACCGGATTGAAAAAGGTTTAATAGTAAAAAGACCCTAAATCGCAAAAGTACTTTTTAACGAAATCAGGGTCGAACTGGAAAATGTTTATTTTAACTAGCCAGAGCATTTTTAATTGGACAGCTGCAATTACAAATCCGTCACGATTTTAACATCGTCTACCCCAAACTTTTAATTATCGTTAAAAGATTTCGGTTCTCAACCTGTCCAAATAACTCCTCCATTGCTTGATACACTTCCTCTACATCTTCCCAATTATTTATGACTGTGCTGTCTGAAAAAATACGCGTATATCTAGCTGTAGGCTGTTTTGATTTCACAGAAAAACTTACTCCCATTTCTTCGAGCTGCTTCACAATTAACAACCGTTTCTCCGCAACTAAAGGTCCTAATTCTAAAATTAATTTTAGGCGGCCATCCTTTAATCGTTCAAACCAGTAAGTGAAAGTACTGTCATGCCACCACCATTTCATGCGTGTTGGACCATATACTTTCTCAAGGTCTCTAAAGACTGGAACAAGAAATGAAGCATTATGACTCTGTATTTTATAATATTCTTCAGAAATCCCTTGATTTAGCACAAATTTAATAAAAGCATCCCTTGGGATCCTTCGTTGTGTTGACCCAGTATCTAGAATACTTTCTTCTCTAAAGTCAACTTCATAACGACCCTTCTCTTTCCCCTTTAAGTTTTCTATAGCAGCTGCAATTTGTGCTAATAACTCATTAAAACTGTCATTGTTATATAACTTTTCCATTCCCTCTACAATCTTTTGTTTATTAGCCCAATCATTTATATATGTTAATTCAGTATAAATTTTAGTATACTTTTTCCCTTCTAATTTTGCAGAAGGGCGGAAAGACACACCTTGATCTTCAAGACCACTTAATAACTGCAGACGATTTTCATAAGGAACTGGACCTATCTCTACATTAATCTTTAGAAAATCGTTCCAAGTTCGCTCAAACCAAATGATTAAACCAGATCCTAGCCAATACCCTGCTTCCGGTTTTCCTACTATATCTTCAAAATCTAGCCACTCTGGAAGAATGAAGTTAGGAACTCTTATATGGGCATTATAAACTTCTTCAGGGAGTTCTTCTATATGAGCAAATTTTAGAAATGCTTGACGCAAAACATTACTTCCAATAGTGAAAATATAATCTATTGTCTTTTTCTTTTTTTCATAAATGCGTTTCAAAGCAGATTGTTCATTCACTGATAAATCATTAATCCCAATGTATAATTCTTTAAACCGTGGTTGTTTACGAAGCTCCTGATGTTGGCTTACAAATAAAAGATCAATAGCTTTTTGATTCATTTGATACACTTTAAGTGCCATTTCTAGTGATTCATTATCTTCAACTAGTTCTTCACGTAGGATTGCTGTATAATAGCTAAGAAAATCGTGAATATTATCCGCTATTACCTCACTATTTAATTCTAAATGCTGAGTGATAATATCCATCACATCATGATAATCTAACGACCAATAATCCGGGTGTGAAGGTGCATCACTTGCTAGGGTAAGGTATATGGGTACTATTGTGTAATCACTATACTGAGTTTTTATGTAGTTCAGGTAATCCTTTAGCTGATTCTCTGACTCTAAAGCGTGGAACTTATTTTCTATAATAAGAATTACTTTGAGTGAAGGAAGTTCTACTAACAGATCAATAAAGCGTCCTGTAGATGTTTTTACTTCACGATAAACTACTGCATCTGTTAAAGAAGAATAGAGAAATGGTAAGTAATCTATAGTTTCTAATTTTTCTTCATTCTCACTTCTTGTAATTAAACGTGATAATAGTTTTTTTATAAAAAAACTCCCAAACTGATGATTTTCATCTGGATCTATTAACCACCCTAAAACATTTGAGTGGCGAATTTCAAAATGACTCACCCTTAGTACCTTTAGTGGGTTAAATTGATGAAACTTCTTATGTAATTTTGCAAATTCCTTTGAGTGTTCAAGTTGTGCAATTGATTCGAATGTGTAACTCATGTGTAATCCTCCGGACAGAAACTCCCAAACTAAAGCTATTTTATCGTTTTAATTTTTAATAATCTATTTATTATCCTCATTTATCATATCTTACAAAATAAAATTTTTGTACTCTTTATAATTCGATATTTTTAAAAAATGTATTTATAGCATAAAACTATAGAAAATTTTAATCTCTACGCTGGCAGCGTAGAAGCCAGTATAAAAGAGCTATCTCTTATCTTTTTAATCATTTTATAAAAAGATTATAAACTACAAACTATTATTAAACATCAAACCATACCGTTTATCTAAATTCAATTAAGAATTGACACAAAGAAAACACATACACCATAAAATGTATGCTCTTTTCCGACTCTAGCATATAAAACTACAAACATAATTTCACTTCTTATTAACATTTCAATAACAAGATTAGACTTTCTGCACAAACTCATCATACAGACTTGCAGGAACCTCATTCTCCAATTCCAACTTCACCGTAATAGGTTTTTCTCCCAAGTATTCAACAGTATTACCTTTCCCAATATAAATATAAGGT
Source organism: Priestia filamentosa (assembly GCF_900177535.1). Classification (NCBI taxonomy): domain Bacteria; kingdom Bacillati; phylum Bacillota; class Bacilli; order Caryophanales; family Bacillaceae; genus Priestia; species Priestia filamentosa. The sequence continues at coordinate 446,745 of NZ_FXAJ01000002.1, read as the reverse complement.
TCGGATTTCACATCAATCTCTCTATACTTTCGTACAAATAAATGAAGGCTTACTCCTCTATCATTATTTAAAATAATATCTTTTCCCCTGTCAGAAGTTTGGGTCGTACTGTTAGGAGTTTCCCATTGGAAATAACTTTGATCAATAAACTCGTCTTTACAATTTATACTTTCTTTTGCGCATTCTTCCTTATGAAGATCAACAAACAAAAATTATTCTTTATTATTTCTAAGAAGACCCGTACCCCTAAATGAACTATGAATTTTTCTATAGTTTGAAAGTAAGGCTGCATCTATTATCTGATATTGCTCATATAGTTTGAAGTGCGGCACACCGTTAATACTCTTCTTTAAATTCTTTCATATCTAATAATCCCATATTATATATGTTTATAAATAAGCTATTATTTCCTTATGTAAATGACGTAAAGGTTTATTTTTCCTATTATTTAGTTTAGTAGTATCGTAATAAAAAATATAGTATTTCCGCTTGAATATATAGATGAAAATTCTTTAAAGCAAATAAATTACTAATTACTCTTTCTATAGTCATTTTAATATTAAATACTTAAACTTGGGACACCCTTCTAGGACAGCTGTAAACAATTTACCGAAATTTTCTATATAAATTTTAACCTCATATTATTTAAGAATAATTTCTCCTCTTTTTTCCATCATCTGAATCATTTCACTGAATAGTAATATGAGATTATTAATTGGAAAATAAAATCTCTATAACCATCTCTTTCACTTTGCTATATTTACTAATCGAGGACTTTAATCATGTTTAATTAACATACAACTGTTACTTTAATAACCGTTTGCTAATATAACTTATATTATTTCAAGATATACGAATTTAAAAAGAACTAGTTAATTAGTAATCTTTAGGGCATAATAAATTCTTTTATTTTGTATTTGGCGTCAAAGACACTATGTCTTTACATATATAGTTTTTATAAAAGGAGTTAGATTTGATGAAGAATTTTTTTAAAATGGGTTGTTTAGGATTTATTGTACTCATAGTTATTATCATTGTTATTGCTGTGGCTACTGGAGGAAACGACAGTAGTAATAAAGCAAATACTTCAAACAGTACAAAGCAAGAAACAAATAAGAAAGATGCTAAAAACTCTTATGGAGTTGGAGATGCTGTTGAAGTTGGAGATATGGTTTATACAGTAAACAGTAAAGAAGTAACTTCACAAGTTGGACCATCTGTTTTACCAACAGAAGCAAAAGGAAAGTTCTTAGTTGTTGAGTTAAACGTTAAGAATAATGGGAATAAAGCAGTAACTGTAGATTCAAGCTTCTTTAAACTAAAGCATGGCGATAAAGTATTTGAAGCTGATTCAGCAGCTAGTATGTCAGCAAACCAAGGAGAAGACGGCAATATCAAGAACAGCTTCTTCCTAGAACAGTTAAACCCAGACCTGGAGATGGGTGGTAAGGTTGTTTTTGATCTTTCTGAAAGTACTGTAAATGCTTCTGACTTACAGCTTCAAGTTCAAACAGGCGCGTTTGGAACTCAAACAGAGGTAATTAACCTACAATAATATAATGATAACAAGCAAAAGAAGCTTTTCTTTTTGAAAGCTTCTTTTGTTTATTAATTTCTATTATAGAATAGACACTTCGTCACTCAATTTCTATAATCAAACAACTTATATTTCTCCTACTAAAGCGTCTGAAAGTTTTTTTAGACTTAACTCTTCGCGTTTGACTAAGAAAACTTCAAATTTATCTATACTTAGGTTAATATCAGAAATGACATATTGATTTCCATATTCTTCACCATTTATTCAATCCTACATATAACTCACCTGAAATCTCGCAGGCCCCTTAAATACCTCCCTAACATGCCACTCAATAAAATCTTCTTGCGGCTGATACAACGGATGAATTGGCCGTCTAATCTTTTGCCCATGAAACTTCATCAACCAATCTTCAAATCCATGCGTACCATGTGCTTGAGCAGCAACCAGTAACTCATTGTTTTTGGAAAAAGTAAAAACCCCTCGATCAAATAGCTTATGATGCATCGAACATAATGCAATTCCATTATTCTCTACATCAGGTCCACCCGCTTGATGCCATTTAATATGAGCTGCTTCCACCCCTACTAGACTATGACCAAGGCGTACATTAAATCCACAAATGGCACAGCTATACTCATAGGCTTGAAGTATTTTCTCTCTAAACTTGGGATCTCTCTTTCTCTTTAAATAAGTTTCAAATTCTAGACCAACCGCTCTTAATATATCTTCATGAATAGTGTCTGGAAAATGCTCATTTAGTAAAAATTGTGCAATCTCTTGAGTCAATGTGCGGTCCGTTTTTAAAAGTTCATGAACGCTTTCCTTAAAACCTCCGATTAGGTTATTCTGTAGTAAAGATTTGTCTGTAAAACTACGTTTATCAACTTCTTCGCTCAATTCCCATATCCCATCTCCGGCCAAACGAACAAAAGGTTGCTCTGGATGATATGAATAGCGGGAAGGACCAAATTCTATAAGTAGTTCCTTTAGAGGTAACTTTACTTCACTATAAGGTAACTGCAATTGTTTCTGAGATTGCAACTGACCTAATGCATATAGAATGAGTAATGGCTTATGCGGTGCACGCTGATTTTCTTTTTTCCAAATCTTTAAATGTTTTATTTTCTCTAGCAGTTCTTCTCTAGTCATAATATCTTCCTATCTTTTGTTTATATGTTAAAACACAGCTTAGGCAGCTGCATATTAATAGTCTAAAGTTCTTATAGGGACTATAATACACTTAATCTCTAAAATCTAATGCACTATAATTTTTAGATCTAAAAAATTTGGAATAGACCTAGCTATATAATTCCTATTCAGTATAAACACTCTAGTAAATTTTCCTAATATTACATAACATCACTATATTATACAATGTTACCGTTACCATTCGACATTCCTTTAAAATGGAAACCATGAGCATTTCCATTTTAAGTACTTCACCCTTAAAAATATGTTTTAACCCATAAGATAATTAAAAAAGCCCTCCATAAAGAGGGCAAATGTGACTATTTTTCTTTAATTTGGGATAAGTAGTGCTTGACTTCATTTGTTTGTTTAGGATGCTTGGCAATATAAAATTCACTTGCTACTTCTAGATAGCTACACAATTCTTCATGCGTAACGATGTCTTCAAAGTCGTCCTCTGCTATACAGTAATAAAATAAAACGCTCTTTTCTCCAAAATACTCCTCTTCATCTGGATCATATGCACCTGAATGTATTACGCCGTTGTATTGTCCTCTTGGAACAGCTTCTTTTAAAAAACTATCTAATATCTCAACAAAGTTATAATCTAGTACATAATCACAAAGTACATCAATGACAACACCCTTGTTTAACCCTTTTTCTCTATACATTTGAATAAACTTTTTGCTATCCTCAAAAACAGTGTTCATGATAGATATATCCTCCTCAACCTTTTATTTCAATATTGGATAAAAGGTTGTGATTTCTCCTGTATTGATATCTCTAAATCCTTCAAACTTTAACCTGTACTTGATGCTCCTTGAATTTTTTCTTTCTCTTGTTTGTCCTTTACTCCAACAACTTTCAACTGAATATTCTCCTCATTATTTTTTTCACCTCTTTTACGGTAAACATTTCGGTTTTCTCCTTTTAAATATAAAAAAGAGCAGGCTGTATGCCATACTCTTTGAAGTAATTTATTATAAACCTCATTCAAGATATATTTTTTATTGTATCAGAATCTATTTTATTATCGTATCCTTAGAAGACAGCACAAATCTATCCCTACCTTAGTAGTACTAGTTTATTAAACTGGTTTCTGTTACAGCACTGAACTCTGACAACCATCTTCAAGAAAAAAGCATTTCTGGATTTATTCAGAAGTGCTTTTACTATTACTTATTTAATATTATATTTTTCTTTAATTTTCATCAACAACTCTTCAATAATCTCTTTCTTTTCAGGATTTTTCACTATATAAAATTCACATGCAGCATTTAAATACTGGTACAATTCATCATAATTTACAATATCATAGTCATTATCACCATCACCAGAATAAAATAAAACTTTATTTTGTCCAAAATACTCCTCATCATCTTGTTCATATTCATCTGAATAAATTACCCCATTATATTCCCGACGCTCTCCCTCTTTTTTCTTAAAATCTTCTAAGTGTTGTAGAAAGTTACGTCCATTTACATATATATTCAAAACATCAATAACTGCCTCTTTATTCAAAGTTTTCTGTTTCATTATCTCAATAAATTCTTCATATACGTTCATACTAATCCACCCATTCTAATACTGGATAAGCATTCTCTATCTCTCCAGTTTCTGAATTCATAATACCTTCAAATTTTATTTTTTTTCCATTATAATCTGTTTGCCCTTGTATTTTTATCTTTTTTTGTTTTAATAGTGGAATTTCTCTTTTATTGTTTAAACCTTCTTCCATTGCCTTTTCGCTTAAATCTATTATCTCATCGTTTGAAATAATCTTTGGATCATACACTGTCTTTTTGTACACTCTGTGTCCATTAGGTATTACTTTGTATTCACCTGTTCCATTTTTCCCTGTATAATCCATTTTTTCATATTTTACTTTATATTCTACATCAAAAACTCCATCTATATCTGGATGTTCTTTTTTAACCACAGGTCCCAACTCATATTTGTTGGAATTATTATTAAAATAATTTTTAAACTCATCATAATTATGTCCACCACTAATACCATTACGTTCAGTAAACTTTACAACTGGTCCTGTTGTATGTTCAACATAGTAACCTTCTTTAAATTTAAGTTCACCCGTGCCCTTAGTTTTTTTAGGCGTATGCTGCTTTACCTCACCTGTTTTCTTATTCCACTTTAAATGAGTCTGTTCGCTTAATGGTTTACCTTTGAGAACTGCTTTAGCACCTTTACCTGTCCATTTAACAAATCCTCCACCTAGAACACTAGCAGCTGATATAGCACGATCCGATACATCTAATTTCTTTCCCGTAAAGTATTGTTTTCCGGTACGGGCCTCATCAGCAGCTTTAGCACCACCTAAAAACGGAATAAAATCAAATGCAAAAGAAGCTACCTGTCCATTGGTTAAGTTTGTATCAATGAATTGCCGTTTCATAGGGTCCTTAATGTGTTTATCTTGAGCTAATCCCATTCCCCAACGCAAGGCATCAGAGCTAGGCACCTTATGATTTTTAACCGCGTCTAAAATCTCCGCCTCATAATTATTCTTAGCCTTTGCCTTTACACTTTTCGACTTAGGGAACAATGTATCATAAGAGTACAATTCACCTTTTTTGTACCTAGCCATTAATTGGCTAGTAGCAGGTGTGATCCTTCCTTGATAAGAAATGAATCGCTTAGATGTTACATCAAATCCTACTTTTGATAAAGCATGTAATACTATATTAGAAGGCATAAGAATGGCGTTCATCACCATATCCATTTCCTTTAAGCCTTGAGCGGTCTTCTGAATATGCTGGACGGTTTCTCCTAATCCTTCTGAATACTTCCTTATGTCATGCTCTAGTTCTTGTTGAAGAGCTTCCAACTCCCCTGTCCATACACCACTCAATTCTGATAAGGCACCAGATAAAGAGTAACTAAGCTGTCCAGGAATGACATCGATCTTAGACTTAGCCTGCATGGTTTTTTGCGCTAACTGTTCAAGGTCTTTAAAATTTGCCTTTATATCCACGATTGTATCGAATTCCTCCATTTCTGTCATCTATACTTTCCTTATTTTACATGAAATAGAATACTAAATTGGTATAAATTGAGCGATTTATAAAAGATAGGAAAATAATCACATAGGAAAAAATACACAGCAAAGTGCTCTTCAAAATAGGGATCTCTATTCTCGTTTATTCTCACACTTAGAGTTCTTGAGCCACCCCCCTCAATTATTTTAAAGTTTTTGTATTATAACCATAATTTAATTACATAAACAGATTCTCTTCAAAATCGACTCCATTAACATTAACTTTTAATTAACTATTCTCCTACCATTTTGTTTCATTTCTTCTATTGTGAATGTGTTATTTTCTTCCTTTTAAGCACAAAAAAGAGCAGGCTATATGCCATGCCCTTTCAAATAGGCTATTATAAATTATCATTCTTACCGGTTATCGATTGCTGCTTGAAAGCTATCTTGTTAATATTCATCTAAAGTCGTATAGCTTTCTACTTCCTGCTTCGTTATATCATCCTATGATATAACGTTATGTCCATCTACTGTATTCAGACAGTAAACAAACTTATCAACCTTCTCTATCACAATATATTTTTGGGGTAAGCCCCCTGTTCTAAAATACTCCGTGTCTTCAGCAACAGATGCAAAGTCTTCTCCTTCAATAGCAAATAGCTCCACTCCACAAATGCCTCAAGAGCCATACTTTTTAACATAAGTAAATCTCCTTCTATGAGCACAGCATTCTTTACGATAGGTAATAACTCTTCTCCACCAAGTTTACTAAATATCAATTCCCAATTACCTATATTAATAAGTTCATTTTTGTTTTAAAGAACTACTAAACTACAAACCTTTTTACGATACTCCTCGTCTAATGTTTACAAAACATCAAAAGACACCTATTAGGGGGAGAAACATGAAAAATAAAGTAGCTATTATTTCTATAATTCTTTGTGCATTTTCATTTGTAGTAGGTCTTATAGATCTTTTAACTACAGGACATCCATCAAGGGATGGCCTGTTTGAAGAAACAGTTACTGAGTATGTTATATTATATAGTTTTCTCTTTATATACTTTGCACTACCTGTAATTAGTTTTGTTCTTTCGTTTTTTAGTAAAAAAGGATTTTTAAAATATGTTGCTATTTATGGAAGTCTTTCAGTTATGATTTGGCATATTATCCTTCCTGCTATAATGATGACTTTCTGGGTTTTAAATCCTGCACCCTAAAAAAGGCAACGTATTTTGATAGCGTTGCTGTTATTGCATTCTCAATATTAGCCCTACTCATAGCTTATTTCAAAAAGCCTGGTTCAACACCGGAAGAATCTACTATTGATGAACGTACAAAAGGGATGTATCTTCAGTTTATCGGGAGTATATTCATGTTCTCCTATTTTATCCTTATGGGAGTTACTGGCTATCTAATGCTTACAAACCAAGAAACAGTCCCTACAAACTATCTATTCTATTATTCCTTTGGTGTTTTATTTATTGGAATGGTTGTTAGCCCAATGGTGATACGAAAATTATAAGTCTATAGAGAAAGAATCCGTATTTTCGTAGAATACGGATTCTTTCTTTCTTATGGCTCATCCTGAAGAGCCTCTCCTAATATCCTTCTTTATGTATGCTTCTTTTAATCGTCTCGTTTTTATAAGAAACTTAAGATCAGAGATATTGTCATATGAGAGCTGTATATAGAAGTAGTTAACATATTCAAGAAATGCAAAAATGAAAATATATCCTGTGATTGACAGTTCTTTAAAAGGTACATTAGGATACCAGATGAGGAAATCAATCACAAAGAAAAGCAGCGTAAGGAGAAGTAATCCTCCATTTGCCTTTTCGAGGACTTGCAATGTTCGAACGACTCTCTGTGGAAGTATAATAGAAGGTTCTTTTTTCAACTGTTTTAGCTTCACACGCCAGTAAAGCGAACCTTGCAGCAATATGAATTCTAACAGAAAGAATGAAAGCCAAAAAGAAAATAAAAAGTGCAGTTTCAAATCCTGATAAGCGAAGAAGGATACGGCATAAATAATAGGAAACATGATTATCGCAAATGTTTCGCCACTAATAAGATATGAAAGTCTCCTCTCCATTCTATCTCTCATTATTCTTTCCTCCTTTCTACATGATTAGGATTTTATATTCATCACTTTTGATAATAGACACTCCTATCAACCAATAATAAACTTATATATAATATCTTACCACAAAGGATAATTTGTGTAATGAAGCTTACACTTCCTTCTGTACTGCCCTCAACACTAACTCTTCCTCCTTTTTGATTTGCCTTATTAAATCCTAATTTATACTGTAATTCCAACACCCCTTGTTGAGATGAAAAGAAACAGGTATGATAGACCCTGGAGTAAATACATATGATATAAGAAAAGCAGTTATTGTGGAGGGGTTTATTGTGGTTTTAGAGATACCAGAGAGAATTAATTTGTACAAAGAGCTGAGGACACAGGCAAAGAAAAATCCGAAAAAAGTTATTTTAGAGGATTTAAACGGTGCTTTAACATATAAGAAAGTTTTATTAAGCGTAAATGTTTTAAGCCAGAAAATCTTACAAGCAACAAATGGTGAAGAAAGAGTTGGTCTTTTCCTACCGAATGTTACAGGGCAAGCCATCGCGCTCTTTTCCTTGTTTAAAAACGGGCAAGTTCCGTGTATCTTGAATTTTTCAATGGGTGCGCAAAGCTTATTGGATTGTATTGAGACGACTTCTTTGAAAACGGTCATTACCTCAAAAACGTTTATCAAAGTAGCGGGACTTAGTATGGTCATTGAGGAAATGGAGAAAAAAGTACATATCGTTTATGTGGAAGATTTAAAAGACAATCTTGCGCTTTCACATAAAATCAAAGGGTTTCTTGAAACGAAAATATCTTGCCCTGTAAAAGCTTCCAAAGAAGAAGTGATTCTTTTTACATCAGGGACCGAAAGCAAGCCAAAAGGTGTTGTTTTGTCACACCGAAATGTATACGCCAATATCAAGCAAGCGCTCGAAGTGATTGATATTACGGAAAACGATAAGATTTTCAATCCCCTTCCACTCTTTCATTCTTTCGGGATGACGGTGTGCATTATTTTGCCGCTTATTTTTAATATCAAAGCGTTTCTTTATCCGTCACCGCTTCATTATAAAGAAATTCCGAAAATGATTAAGAAGCATAAGAGCACGATTACGATTGCGACAAATACGTTCTTTGATCAGTATGCGAAATATGCGGAGCCGGACGATTTTGCATCATTGAAGTATGTGATCGCTGGTGGAGAGAAATTAAAAGAAGACGTGTTCGAAACGTATAAAAAGAAGTTCTCGATCGAGATTCTGCAAGGCTATGGAGCAACCGAAACATCTCCAATTATTGCGCTAAACACGCCAACATACAATAAATTCGGCAGCGTTGGAAAGATTCTTCCGTTAATGGATGCTAAAATCGAGAAAGTCGAAGGCATTACAGAAGGCGGAAACTTGCTTGTGAAAGGTCCTAACGTTATGAAAGGCTATATGATTCATAATGAAGGATTTATTCCGAGCAGTGAATGGTACAACACAGGCGATATTGCGAAAATTGATGAGGAAGGCTATCTCCATATCCTCTCTCGCTTAAAACGTTTCTCCAAAATCGCTGGTGAAATGGTGTCACTTAACGGAGTTGAAGATCTAGCTTTCCAATGTTTTGGTGACTCTAATTTCTATGCAGTCAGCGTTCAGGATAAGCGAAAAGGAGAAAAAATCATTCTCTTTACTACAGTTCAGAATGTCGATAGCAAAGAGCTTCGGAAGTTTATTAAAAGTAAGAAAGTCTCTTCTCTATATATTCCAAATCAAATTCATACGATTGATTCTGTACCGTTGCTTGGGAGCGGGAAAGCGGATTATCGGAAGTTGGAAGAGATGGCGGCTAAGCTGTAAGATAGTTTAAAAAACTAAATGAAATCCCTCACTCGTTGTTTTTTGACTAGTGAGGGATTTTTTAATAAGGATAGTATGAAGAGAAAGCATTGAGCTTCCCCTCTGTTCAGTTACTACCCTAATCCTTTAAATTAAACCCTTTGAGCTAACTGCTCTCTCAACGTCTTTAACATAACTCCATCCTTATCTCTCCAAACACTCGGTCCGCTGCACCTTGTCTGTGCCACAAAGTTAGCAGCACCTGAGTTTGAATTAAAGAGATGGTCTTGGGTAAAGAAATATCTTTCCTCTATCTCTTTTACTACTCCCTCTTCTAAAAGAACCGTTAACTTTTGCATATGCGAGGCTAACAATTCTTTCGGGAAGTTTGGTTCTTTTCCTAACATGGACCCTTTACAAATAAGGAAACCTTCTTTCATTTGTTTACCCGTTCCCTTTGACGCATTTCGATCAAGATACAGCGTAACATCTTCTAAGCTAACTGTATCATCTGCATCTTCCAGTTCAACTGTAACTTCTGCTTGTTTGACCTTTGGAGTCTGAACCACTGGCTCAGCCCCAACATTCTTCTCTTCTAAACTTGAATTCTGTATAGATGAAGACTCATCAAATAAGAGAAAATTATAAGAGCTTAGGAAGTATTTAATATTTTCTAATATTCCTTCCAGCTCTCGTTTCCGAAACTGATCCATCGCAGGTTCAGTCGGAATTGTTTGATTTAGCTTATATGCACCTGCATTATCTGCTGCTTCATAGGCTTTGTTTTCTAAGTATTGGACATCTAACTTGTTTAACTCACCGATTGAAGAGTTCCTAGATACAATCATAACGGCTGTATCCCAAAAATCTTTTCCTTTGTTATGCTGTTTCAATCTTTCATAACCATTCGCAGCTTCCCCTATGTATGCCTGCTTGTCTCCTCCAAACAGAAAATAAATCGTTGGTTTTTTTAGTTCTTCTTCATCTTTTACATCTTTAAGCATATGCCTTGGAATGCACACTGCTTGTATCGCTGTATTAGGACTTTCAGCTATTTTAATTCCATCTGGATTGTCTCCATAAAAACATATTTGAATTCTTTTATGACTTCTATTTCTCAGCAAGTAAATAACCCCCATAAACTCTTTTACATGATATAGAAAAATAATACCATATGTGGATCATTATTTATTAAATGAAGAGACTTATTTTTCGCACTAGTTTTACAAAAGCAACATTTATTTTAATATTGTATTCCCCCGCTCTTAGATTTAATGAGAGAACACAGTATTTTTAGAATAGACTAGCTATACAAATAAAGGATCTTTAGATACAAAAAGGGACTCCACGTTAGAGTCCCTTTTCTCTTTAGTACATTAATGTGCTGCTCTCTTCTGTTGAAATCCAATAAATAAGAAACAAGTCATCAACGCTACCGCAGCAACCACCATAATACCCATAAAGCCTAAAGCAGCCATGAATACGTCTTCTCCAGGATAAGAAGGTTTTAAAGTAAGGAATTCATATAATCCATACATACCTAATAGCACATAAAAGCTACTTCCGATACTAGCCATTGTAAGTCGACTTTTCTTAGAACCAATCCAAGCTGCACTAAACGTTGCCCACGCCAGAATGCATGCTAGTGTCCCTAATCCAAAAATCACAATGTGTAGATAAGGAATATAAATTTCTGTCATCATAAGTGCAAAGATCAACAAAGCCACAATAGCTGTCATCAAAGTATTCCATGAAAACAATACAAGGCCGCTTGAATATGGATTATGAAACCAAGATTTTTGTTGTAGACTTTTTACCAATCTGCTTTCTTGTTTTATCAAAGAAAGCACTTTTCGTCTAAAGACTAATAAAAGCATAATTCCAATCATGCCTAGTAAAAAAATCGAGCTAATCCCCAATTTTATCACCATCCTAAATATAATTTGATGATACTTGGTATATGTACTAACTAATACTAAGGAAAGTATTATAGTTAATGTAAAAATATACCACAAACATATAATAACATAAAAGGAGGGACAATCTAACCTTTTCCTCCTTTTTTTTGATCTAATAATATCTATTATAAGTCCATAAATAGCATACAAAACTATATAACCTACTATAATCCATCTACTAGTTGAGGTGGATAGTCCCATAGGATTCCAAGCAAAAAGAAATAAGGCAAGAAGAATTCCTACTAGAGCAAATATAAGCTTTTCTATAGCTTTAGGACTCAAATCCTATTACCTCCTTTTAAATACAGAGATACTTATTTACTTTCTCTTATTTCCGATTACCTCACCTTTCAGACTAGCCTCTTGCCTTATGAAATGATATCTAAAATTCATGAAAAAGATGTTAAGTATCATATTCTAATAGTAGCAACGCTTTTTCAAATATGTTGGCACCTCTAAATATACTTACCCTATTCATGAGAAGGTCTTTCCTTATATAAAGTGTAATTAATACTAAAAAATAAGTTGCCTTTGATAAAGGCTCCTCATCATTTTCCATTCCTAAAACTTAAGGCGTTTTAGACATACCGTAAAAGTTGTCTTTTCAAAGGGTATACTATTTAAAAATATACTTCCTCCCATTTTCTCTACTAACCTTTTAGTAATAGTTAGTCCTAATCCACTTCCTTGGTAATGGGTATTTCTTGAGTCCTCCAAGGTATACATACGTTCAAAGACTCGATCTTTATGTGATTCATTTATCCCTTTTCCTTTGTCTGACACTTCTACACAAACATCCTGTTCCGTTATGCTAATCTTTAAACCAATCATTTTACCATCCGTTCCATATTGAACAGCATTAGAAATCAAATTATTTAGAACCCTCTCAATAGCATCTTCATCTCCGCTAACAAAGACAGGTTCTTCTGGTATATCAATCACGACCTCGAATTCCTTATTTATTAAAATTTCGTAATAGTCCAATATGACTTTGCGGCTAATCTCACATATATCAATTCTCGAAGAGCTTAATTTTTTATCTCCGGACTCTAGTTTTACAAGTTCAAAAAAGCGGTTTATTAACTCTAAGACTTCTACAGTTTTTAAATTAACAGTTTTTAATAAATTCATAATCTTTTCTTGCGTTAAGTTTTTATCATTATTTATAATCTCAATATAACCTAGAATAACGGTTAGAGGCGTCTTTAAATCGTGGGAAATATTGGATAGCATCTTCCTCATTGAAAGTTCTATACTGTTATAATTCCCTATGACCTTTTGATTGTGGTCTAGAAGACGATTTATTTGTATTAACAAGGATTTTATATATTTATCGTTCGTGTAAAGCAATAATCTCTCGCCTGTTTCTTCACTAACAATTTTTTCAAGCTTATTCCTTATGTATTTAACTTCTGCTCTTTGATTTACTCGACTTCGGAAAAGAATGGTATTTATACCTACAGAACACATTAATAAGATGATCAACAGATAAAACATTTTAAAAATCCCCTAACTTATAACCAATCCCCCACAACGTCGTTATGTAATTCGGATGAGATGGATTGTCCTCAATTTTCTCCCTAAGTCGTCTAATATGAACATTAATTACATTCTCATCTCCGTGATAGTCATCTTCCCATACAGCCCTATAAAGCTGAGACTTGGTATACACCTGCGAAGGATTGGAAACAAGTAGTTTTAAGATGTTAAATTCTTTTGCCGTAAGATTAATCTTTTTATCGAGTTTTTTCACAGTAAACCCCTCGATATTAATACTCAAGTCTCCTATTCTCACAATCTTGTTTTTTCTTTCATCCTTTCCTGCCTTTGGTGCTTGGGAACTCTTATAGTGTCTCTCTCTTCTAATTGTTGCCTTAATTCTAGCTACTACTTCGAGCATAGAAAAAGGTTTGGCAATATAATCATCAGCTCCAAGGCCAAGGCCAAGTGCTTTATCTACATCTTCATCTTTTGCAGACATAATAAGAACGGGAACCATACTTTTAGAACGAATCATCCTTAGACATTCCATACCATCTATTTTCGGCAGCATAAGATCAAGTAATATAACGTCAAATGTTTGGGTGTTTAATATCTCCAAAGCTTCTTCCCCATCAAAAGCCGCTGTAACTTCAAACCCTTCCTTTGTTAAACTCTCATTAACCATATCGCTTATAAACGGATCGTCTTCTACAATTAATATTCTGTGACTCAAAGTTTTCCACTCCTCAAATCTTTTATATAGATTAATATTCTTTTTTCATCATAAACACCCATTTTTTAACAATTATCTTAATTTCATTATAAACCTTTTTTATCTAAAATTATTATATATTTCATAAGTTGTTATTTAAAATCCAAATAAACAAAGCAACCATTCTTCCCTGCAGTAGCGAAAAATGGTTGCCTAGTGTTGTTCTCTTTATCTTAACAAACTCTTTCATATCAGTATTTAATTCACAAACTTCTTAACCGTTAGTTTGCTACGTTTATCGCTCCATCCTCACTTGATAGATTCAACTTATTAGTTCCCTCGCCAATTTTACCTTTTTTCAGTTCCTTAGTATTCTTACTTTTCTTCAGTCTATCAAGATTAATCGTTATATCAGATTTACTCTTAGCAGCAACTGCTAGGGAAGTTGGAGCCTTTTTATAAGAAACTTCAATATCACCTGATTCAGTATCTACCCCTAAGGATTTTCCTTCATTTATATCCTTAATTGAAACTACTCCATCTTTTGAAGTAACTCTTATCTTAGAATTACTGATATCTTTCATATAGCTATCACCGCTTGTAGACGTTATATTTAACTTTTCAACAGAACTATCTTCAACCCTTAATGCTCCATCCTCAGATACAAACTTCCCTGTAGTGGCCGAAACACCTTTAATTTCCCCATCCCCAGCCTTGTTTTTCACTCCAATATGATGAGTTGAAATTCCACTCATTTCTATATTGCCATCTTTATTAGTTAATTCAATATTGTTTACGCCTCCTTTGGGGAGATTAATATAAACGGTGCCTTTCTTCCCAAAAGTAAAACCGCCTAAAAAGCCAGCGTTTCCTTCATCTTTTTGTTTAATGATTAGCGCTGCTCCATCCCTTTTGAATGTAACAGGATTATCCTCTTTTTGTTTACCTTTAGCAGAAACCGTTACTTTGTTTGAACTACTCTCTTGAACCCTTACATCCCATGAATCACTATATACTTCTAGTGTTTCAATATTCTCTGCACTATAAGATTTACTTTTTTTAAAACTTTTTGCCTCTGCACTATATGTATAGACACCCAAAGCAACCAATCCAATAACAGCAAGTGCTGCAACAGTTCCGATAACTTTTTTCACTTCTCTTCCCTCCTGATTAGATGGTAAAAGTCATTATGTTCTTATTTATAGCACATCAATTTTATCCACTTTGCGATAAGAGAGGTAGCCAATTAAAAGCCCAAATAAACATAGTGTAGTAGGAATGACGATGAACTGACTTAAACTAAATTCCTCTCCCCCAGTGGAAACCGTCGAGTTAATCAAGAGACCAATTATGACAGCCCAAGTAATTGTAGCGGCAGTAGATTTCTTTCTCATCCCAAAAAATAAAGGAATTAGACTTATACCAGCCATCATAACAGCGTTAATAAGAGTTGAGGGTATAGTAGAAATAATTTCATTCATCTTAACAGGGTTCTCAACTAAATATAAATGTGGACTGACGAAGAAAATTAACAAACTAATAACAAAAGTAGCCATAACAATACTTACAAAACAGAAGATTAATACAATAAGTAATTTAGCTTGAATTAACTTTTTTCTTTGTAAAGGATAAGTAAATAGCAAATGAATGGTTTTATTTTTATATTCATCAATAACTAAACGAGATAAAAGTACAGCGGAGAACGTGATAAATACAATTCGAATAAAGATATTAGTTAAAGTCATAAAATCTGTGTAAGTCGGAAACATAGGCTCTATTTCCTTTCTAGATCCCCAGCCCATAAGAGCAACCAATCCAAAGATAATTAAAATCCAAATTGCTACTATTTTAAAATACTGTGACAAGTGATGTTTCTGATACTCCAACTTCATAAGTTTTAACATTTTAAATAGCCCCCAGTAGTGGAATTTAAGATACTCTATCTAAGGCTTCTTAAG
This sequence comes from Priestia filamentosa, assembly GCF_900177535.1. Lineage (NCBI taxonomy): Bacteria > Bacillati > Bacillota > Bacilli > Caryophanales > Bacillaceae > Priestia > Priestia filamentosa. Next base: position 431,010 of record NZ_FXAJ01000002.1, on the reverse strand, counting down.
TTTAAAAAGATAAACCCTAGTAAAAACACTTATACAAAATTTCAGTATAGGGTAACCTAACTGGATTAAACGCTTATTCCTTCCCCATTCATTGAACTTAAGAAATACTCTTCTAATGAACTATGTTTTTTATTAATACTTTCTATTCCAATATCATTCATAACAAATACTTTAGAGATTTCTTGCTGAGGCAAAACGGTTTCATAAATACGGATGATCTGTTCACCAATAATTTTAAAGTTTCTTATTCCTAACTCTTGCTCTAAAATATACATGGCTTTCTTTACATTTTGAACTTTCACTTCTATATACTCTGTTTGCTTTCCGTTAATACTCTTCATAGAGACTTCTTTGATTAACTTGCCGTTTTGTATAATACCAACCGTATCTGACATCTGTTCCATCTCGGCTAGAATATGGCTAGAAACTAATAATGTGATTCCATACTCTCTACAAAGTAATTTAAAAAGGTCTCTTAGTTCTTTTATACCGATAGGATCTAGTCCATTGATTGGCTCATCTAAAACTAGAAGTTCCGGTTTCGTTGAGATAGCTCGAGCAATTCCTAATCTTTGTTTCATCCCTAATGAAAACTCTTTAACTTTTTTATTTTCGATATTATAGAGTTTCACAAGCTCGATAGCGTGGTCAATAGATTTCTTATCGTAATATCCCATATATTCACAATGAAAATACAGATTTTCTTTAGCAGTGAGGTTGTCATAGAAAATGGGATATTCAATAATAGTTCCCATTCGCTTGAGAACTTCAAATGACGTTTCTGTCAGTTTCTCACCAAAAATCTCAATTTCCCCACTTGTTGGTTTAATTAAATTAGTAATCATTTTCATAATGGTTGTTTTACCAGCGCCATTGGGACCTAAAAATCCATAAATCTCCCCTTTTTTTACATGCATATTAACTCCAGAAACAACTTCTTTTCCTTTAAATGATTTTGTAAGTTGGTTCGTTTTTAAGATGTATGTCATTTACTCTCTCCTTTCAACCTATGTTCTTATTATATAAAACAAAGTTCTCTTTTCTCTTACGCAATTCTTACTTTTTCCTTAAGATTCATTTTTTTACAATTGAAAACTCATTAATTAAGCTTTTTTTTAAAAAAGCCATCTAATTGAGATAGACTCTTTTCATTATAAAAATGTAGTTCTTACTTTGTAGATGAGGGTAAAGCAATAAAGAAAAGGGACTAGGAGGGAGCTCAAATAGCCTTCTTCACTCATTTTCGTGTGTGAATAAGGAGGAAAATTTATTACAGGGGTTACATACTCACTATTAGATTTATTCATAGATTCTTGGAATACTTATTTAGTAGATTTAAGCAATGTTCCGCACTTCTGAACTTCTCGCTATCCTATACTCCAATATAATACTCCCTTCTAATGATTGTTTATGATGAACAAAGGCCAATATAAAGCCCACCTTGATTCCTATCAAAGTGGGCTTTGTATATGTGAACTGAATGTATATTTTTTTATCTATTCTGCTCTTCATATTCATTCTGAGGAGTTGTAAAGCTTCTTAGAAAGTATCTATACATATTGTGAACAGTTCTTCATCTTCAATAGTAAACAACGATAGTAATGTTTCTTTATCGTAATAATAGAAAGCTTTAATTAAAGAATCGTATCCCATCTTATAATATCCCCTTTTACCTATTGTTAAACTCCGTTCATTAATTACTGTTAGATGTATTATATTTTCCGCTGGCTACCTTGTCTAACAGTGTTAAAAAGTTAACTCTCTGGTATAACCTTTTAAAGTATTAGTTAAATTCCCTTTATAATTTAGATTGACAATACAAACCAATATGTAGAGAAAAATAAAAAACCTTGAAAGGCATTTAGCTAATCAAGGTTTTCCATTAAAATAATCTTATTTTTACATCTTCTGTTATTTTCTTTACTAATTGATTTAACCACTGTAGTGGAGTTAGTTCGATTGCTGGAAAATAAATATCTGCATTATTTTGTATAATGTTTTCCTTTTCCTGTTCTGTTAATTCACTACTTAAAAACTCTTCACAATACTTTATGGTAAACAGCAAACATTCCTTACTAGCTTCTTCTATAAACTCATCTAATGCTTCCTCCGGAGAACTAATATCTTGATGGAATGTTCCAGCTAAAAAATCTTCTAACTCTTCTAAGAAATCGTAACTTTCATTCATTATAATTCCTCACCTTCCTATTTTTCTGGATATCCTGTAACAATAAAACTGCCATTTTTACCTTTCTTTAATACAATCCTTGCTTTTGTAACATCTTCTGCTAATTCTGAGTTTCTCGCTCTACTTCTACCAATTATTTCTCCATCTCCCTTGTATTTTAATGCTAAAGTAGGCCTACTATGGGGATTAGAAAGCCATTTTTGAATTTTATCAATATTTTTTGAATCATTTAAAACTATATTTGCAACTCTTTCAGCTGTAGCCCTATCTTTAAAGCTAGACGAACTTGGTATTTTTTTATCCTCTTTCAATCTTTGTAACAATTGTTCATCGGTCTTGTCTATATGTCTTTCAATCAAATGACCTTTCTTTTTTCCTTCATGAGCCATTAGCCCACCGCCAGGAGCTAAAAGAGAGCTCTTTCCTATGTCTGCCGAAGTAGGAAGTAAATCTTCTTTTTTATATAGAACACTATTTCCCGTTACTTCAGAAGAATTCCAATACATATCCTTCGCATTCTGTAAAAAGCGGCCTAGATAGCCGGTTTCTAAAGTATTTACAGGTAGGCGCCCAGCTACGCCTGCGGTTGTTGGTTTTAAGGTAGGTACCTTCTGTTTCACAGTTGCTTTATGAACTTCCTTCATTCCCTTAGCTGTTTTAGATACTGCTCCTGCACCTTTAACAGCTAAACCTGCTCCTTTGTCTCCAAGAGCTGCAAGTCCAATCTCTGTCCCTGCATAAGAAAAAAAGTGACTGCGGCTATAAGCATCACCGTGAATAAGTTTCTCATCTACCGCAGTAACAACCCCATCCTTTACTGTGTTATAAGTACGAATGGGATGCTTTCCTGCCTCATAGACTCCTTTGACTGTATCAACCGTGCTGTCTACAGGATGTTTCACAAAAGAAACAATCCCATCCCATGTATCTGAAAGAGCATCTCCTGCTCCATCACCCATTCCTTTTAACGATTGTGTAAAAGCATTTCCTTCTTCTTTCTCTTTTTTCTTCTCACTTGCTCCTTCTGTCTTTCCTTTGAAGGTTTTTTGAGGAGCAATCTCACTATCTAACCCTAGTGCCTGAAGAAGAGCTTCATCCGCTGCTTTTAATTCTTGATACGTCTTTGAAACAACTTGCTCTGCTCTACCTAACTCTTCACTATACTCCCGAATGCTCTTCTCCAATTCCTGCTGCAGGCCCTCTAGTTCTCCATTCCATACCCCACTTAGTTCAGAGAGGGCTCCTGACAAGGAAAAACTAAGCTGCCCTGGAATTGCATCTATTTTTGCTTTCGCATTTTTGGTTTTTCGTTCAAGATTTTTAAGTTCATTTAAGTCTGCTTGAATTGTACCCATAACAGAACTCCTTTTTCCATTTTTTCCATACTGTAACATTTTACATGAATGAAAATGGAAATAGGTACCAAGGTAGGAATTATATAAAAATGAATAAAGTTTACTAGTCTAAAAGTTCTTGTTATTTAGTCACTCCAGAAAACCAACATAACTTTAGAACTACAAGAGAAAAAATTATGTATAAAGATTATTTTTTATTTTTAAAAGTTGAACACCTAAGATGGCTACTCCTCATTCGATATGTGACCAAGGATTCACATATAACTTCTACTTCACTTCCTATTGGGAGCTTTCTCAACCAATCTTACAACAGGCTTATACGTTTTCCCTGCGATTTCAATATCTTCCCGAAACGCTTCCATAACAAGAATTGTACATACCTTGTTCTCAGGTCCTGCACATGCTCGTACAATATCTCCTGGTTGAATATCTAAATGGCGCAATGCTTTTGGAATGTGCCAATTATATTTTTTAGGATGTACCTTTATTGTATTTTCTGTCCTATGTTTAATATGAAAACCGCTAATTGTATTATTGTCCTTCAATGCCAAATCTCCTTTGAATATTGTTTCTATGCCTTATTTTAGCATAAACTTGTAGTTTTGAACTAAAAGCAACATTGATTTTTTTCCATATCATTAAATAATTAAAAAATTTGTAAATCTAAAAAACTAGGAACAAAGGATGTCTAATGACATCTTTGTCCCTAGTTTCTATTCACTCTTTAACCATATGTGTTATCAGTTATTTTTTACTGGTGGATATACATTTTAAAAATCAAATGTTACATTTTCAATTTCTCTGTTAACTTTAATTAAACTTTCAACTTGGATTTCACTTAACTTTACGTGTTCGTTTGCACTAATTGTTTCTAGAATACTAAATAGCCCTTGTCCGATTTTTTCAATTGTTTCTTCCTTAAATAATGCTTTTGAATATTCAATTTCAAACAAAATCTCTTCTTTTTCACACGTTACAAAAAGAGAAAAGTCGAATTTAGATATATTATTATGATATTCTATCGGAATTAATTGAATATCACCCATCATTTGTTTATCTTTCGGCGTTTCTTGAACAGCTATTACTGTAGAAAAGATAGGTGTTATTCCTTTTTCCCGCTTTATATTTAAATCTTCTAGCAACATATCAAATTGATAATCCTGATGATCATAAATTTCTAATAAGTTATCCTTTACTTCATTCAGGAAAGACTCAAAAGTCATATGGTCTTTTGGATAATTTCTGACTGGTAAAGTATTAACAAACATACCTACAACTTGTTTGATATCAGCATGTGTTCTACCTAATATTGGCATACCTATAATATTTTCCTGTTGGTTAGTATACTTGGACAATAAAATACTATAAGATGCTATCATTAACATATTTATGGTTACATTGTATTTTTGACATAAGTCTTCTAGTTTTTGTTTTAAATCTACTCCGCTTGAAATAGAGTAACTATCGCCTTCAAAATTTTGAAACTCCGGTCTAGGATAGTCTGTAGGCATACTCAAAGTAGGAATTTTCCCACTAAGTGCCTTCTTCCAATATTCTTTTTGTTTAGATATCTCATCAGAATTGAGAAATTTATTTTGCCAATCAGCAAAATCCTTATACTGAATTTTTTTGTTTTCTAGATTCTGACCTTCATATACCTTCGTAAGTTCATTTATCAAAATATTAATTGAATAACCGTCAGAAATTATATGATGCATATCAAGTAGAAAAACGTGTTCATTAGGAGCAACTTTGATCAACTTCATTCTTACCAATGGCGCAGTGTCTAGGTCAAATGGTTTTATAAAGTCTTTTAGCAATCTTTTTACCGTAGAATCCTCGTCATATTCATCAAAGGTTATATCTTCCTCCAGAACAGAGTAATTTATATCAACTTTAGAGGTTTCATGGATGATTTGTTTTGGTTCATCATTTACTATTTCAAAAGAAGTTCTTAGTGATTCATGACGTTTTATCAGGTTATCTACTGCTAATTTAAACTTCTCAATTTCAATATCGCCTACTAACAAAGTCGCTCTAGGCATGTTGTAAGTAGTTCCTGACTTGTCCATTTGATTTATTGTAAACATACGTTTTTGTGCTGCAGAAAGATCATAGTATGATCTTTTTTTGATCTGCTCTAGAGGAGTATAAAGACTTTGAGCGATATTTTTAACATACGATCCCATCGCTTTAATGGTTGGTGCTTTGAAAGACTCTCTTAAAGGAATATCCACGCCGAATTTTCTATAAATCCCTACAGTTACTTCCATTAATTTCAAAGAGTTACCGCCTAATTCGAAAAATACATCATTTACACCTATTGAATTTAAATTAAGTGTGTCAGCCCATATCTCTAATATTCCTTGTTCTACATCATCAGTAGGGGAATTAAAATCGTTAGAAATCATAATCTCCTTACTTATTTTTGGCAGTTTCTTCACATCTAATTTCCCGTTAGGTGTTAATGGAATATTATCCAATTTAACATAAACTGCTGGAAGCATATAGTAAGGAACTCTACGAGTAAGATATTCTCTAATACCTGCTTCATTCTCCTTATCTTCCAATACGATATAAGCAAAAAGTTCGTTTCCACCATCTTGTTTACTATTAGGTATTACTACTGCATCTTTTACTGAATGATACTGCTTCAACACCTGTTCAATCTCATTCAACTCTACACGATATCCACGAACTTTGACCTGAGTATCACTTCTCCCTAGATATTCAATCGTACCTTCATTTGTTACTCTACCTAAATCTCCTGTTCTATATATCCTTTTTTCCTCTCCAAATAAAGGAATACTTATGAACTTTTCTTTAATTAATTGTTCATTATTAAAATAACCTTCCGTTAAACCTTCACCTGCAATACATATTTCTCCCCAAACTCCAATCGGTAAATTCCGATTATTACGATCTAAAATAAATACTTGTGTATTATCAATAGGGACACCAATAATAGATTCAGTAGCGGCAAAATCATCTCTCTCTAAGTCCATTACTTTGGCTATTGATCCTATAGTACTTTCTGTTGGTCCATAATGGTTCATTATTTTAGTCTTAGGATAGACATGGTGGAATTGTTTAATATCATTAAGCTGCATCTTTTCTCCACCTAACACTAGTAATCTCAAACTTAAAAAGTTCTTACTTTTCTCCAACAAGCTATCACTAACTAGTTGTCTGAACAAAGAGGGTGTAATTTTTATATAATCAATCCTATTATTCGCTAGGTAATTATATAAGTTAATAGGGACTGAATAACATTCTCTTGATATTAAATGAAGTTCTGCTCCATTTAATATTGAAGAATATAAACTCGTATATCCTAAATCAAAAGCAAACGAAGAGAGCAATGCTGTTTTATCGTTCTGTGTTATTGAACCCGCTCTTGTAAACCAAGAGATATAATTCATAACACTTCTATTTTTAACAGGTACTCCTTTAGGTACTCCAGTAGTTCCAGATGTATAGATTATATATAAGTTGTCAATAGGCTCACATCTATTCGGTAGATTAGACTTGTCCTTAGAATATAAATTTTCATCCTCTAGGAGCCAAACTAAGTAAGGTATATTGTGAGATTTTAATATATGAGATTGTGCTAGAAGGCCTATTGAATTACTTGATTTAACGATTGTACGGACACGGTCCTCTGGAAAATGTGGATCAATAGGAACATAAGTAGCACCCGCTTTTATTATTCCTAGGATACCCACAATCATTTCTATAGATGGTTCAGCCATAATACTTACAACTTTATTTGGGCCTGCTCCCATCTCAGTAAGACTATGTGCTAATTGGTTTGCCCTCTCATTTAATTCTTTATAGGAGAGTGTGCCTTGTGTCGTAACTATCGCTGTATTGTCACCATAATTCTTCACTTTTTCCTCAAAAACTTGTTTCACGGTTTTGCCATGAGAAAACGCCATCTCAGTATGATTCATAATTTTCATTACGTTTATTTCACGATCAGTAAGTACTTCTATATCGCCAATTTTCATTGAACTATCCATTGATATACATTCTAAAATATTTAAAAAGTGATCTACCATATTGTTGATAGTTTCTAAATAAAATAAATCCTGACTATACTCCAATGTACAATATAGTTCTGCCTCACTTTCCGTTACTTTTAGTTCTAAATCAAATTTCGTAGTATCTGACGCAGAATCGTAAGGCTTTATTATAAAATTATCAATGTTTACTTTTGCTGCATCTACATTTTCAAATGCAAACATAACATCAAACAATGGATTACGATTCAAACTGTGCTCAATGTTTAATTCATCTACTAGCATTTCAAACGGAAAATCTTGATTCTCCAACCCATTTAGAGTCTGTTCAGCAACTTGACTTATAAATTGATCTATCGTTAAATCTTTCTTAGGTCTATTTCGTAGCGGCAGTGTATTAACAAACATTCCTACGATATGCTCTAGTTGAAAATGCGACCTTCCAGCCACTGGTGTACCTATTACAATATCTTCTTGCCCACTATGTTTAGATAACATAATATTTAGTGCAGACAGTAGTATCGAGTATATTGTTACATTTTTCTTTTTTGCCAAACGATCTAATTTAACTCTTAGCTCATTCTCTAATGTAAAGGTCACATGTCCACCTTTAAAAGTAAATTCTTCCGCTCTAGCCTTATCTGTAGGTAGATTCAGTAGCGGCACTTCATCTGAATATTGACTGAGCCAATAATTTCGTTGATTGTTTAATGCTCCTCTATTTATAATACGATTCTGCCAATCAGCAAAATCTTTATACTGTACACTTAATTCAGGGAGAATATTCCCTTTATATAGTTCCGAGAATTCCCTCATTAATATGGCGACAGAAACACCGTCTGAGATAATATGGTGCATATCATACATTAGAACACACTTTCGAGGTGCTATTTCCATAATTGCTGCCCTAAATAAGGATGAATCACTCAAGTCAAATGGTCTAATAAAACCATGAATAGCTTGGTCAATTTCCTCTTCACTTAAGTAAAAGTGTTCTAAATCCCAATCCACATTTTTGTGGATTTTTTGCACAATATGACCGTTCATTTGATGAAACGATGTTCTTAAGCTTTCATGGCGCTCTATTAGTTGTTTAAATGATTCTTCAATTAATTTCTTATCTATTGTACCTTCTAATATGAAAGCTCCATAAATGTTATATTTGGTACTACTTCTATTTAAATAATCTAATATATACATTCTTTTTTGCGATGAAGAAACCTCATAGTACTCCTTGTTTTCAAGAACTTTTAACGTTTCCGGTGAGTTGTAATCACTAATACAATTGTGGATGTATGCTGATAGTTCTAAAATTGTCGGTTTTTCAAAAACTTTCTTTAATGGAACCTCCACTCCAAATTCTCTTTGTATCTCCGAAACAAGTGTAATGGCTTTAAGTGACTGACCTCCAATTTCAAAAAAGTTTTGATTAACCCCAACATTCTCAAGTCCTAGAATGCTTCTCCAAATTTTAACTAATTTACGTTCATTATCGTTAGTAGGTTCAACAATCTTATTTACATCCTCAAACACAATCTCCATATTAGCAAGCATTTTTCGATCTATTTTCCCATTGGGATTTAGCGGAAATCTTTCTAATTTCACAAAAAACGACGGAACCATGAATTCTGGAAGTTTTGTCTGTAACCACGTTTGTATATCTGTTTTTGATATATTTCGGCTACCATTGTTAACGTAATACATGACAAGATAATTCTCGTTGTTAACAGATTGTTTTTTTACAATAACTGAATCTATAGTTTCTTTGAAAGCACTCATCGTAGCTTCAATCTCTTCGATATTAACACGATGCCCTCGAATTTTAGTTTGATCATCTTTTCTGCCTAGTACCTCAATATTACCATCTGGAAGAATTCGCCCCAAATCGCCTGTTTTATATAATTTCTCATTTCTTTTTGAATAATAAGGATCTTGAATAAACTTTTCCTTTGTCATCACAGATTTGTTTAAGTAACCTCTTGCTAAAGGGATACCTCCAATATAAATTTCGCCCTTCACACCCTGAGGCAATAGATGTAGGTGATTATCAAGTATATAGATTCGTCTATTTGCTAGTGGTTTACCAACAGGAATAAACTTTAATCCTCCGCTCTTACTTCCTTTACCAGATACTTTGTACAAAGTACTAGTCATGGCCGTTTCAGCTGGTCCGTAAGCATTTAACAAAACAACATCTTCTAAAGGAAGCTCTTCCCATAACCTCACTTTTTCAGCTGTCATTTGTTCTCCTCCAACAATAACTATCTTTAAGTTACATTTAGGGATTATTGTTGGATTTCCATTCCATGCTTTCGTTACTTCTCCCCAATAAGAAGTTGGCAAATTCACTACTGACAAATCTAATTCTGCACATTTTCGAGAAAATTCAATAGGTGTCCATATTTCCTTATCACGAAAAACTAGACAACTCCCACTCGCTAAGGTCGAAAATATTTGTTCTAATGAAATATCAAAACTAATAGACGAAAATTGTAAAACACGGTCATTTGTTGTGAGAGTAAGTCTTTTAATCATATCTAATGAATGACTTACTACAGCTTCATGAGGCATCATAACACCTTTTGGTTTCCCTGAAGATCCTGATGTATAAATGACATATGCTAGATTAGAAGGCGTAACCTTAGTAGCCGGGAGATGCTCAGATTCTTGTATGATATCCTTCCATTCCGTATCTATATATACTATTTCACCGCTAAAGTCTGATATCTTTTGCTTAAGGTTTACTTCACTCAATAAGACTGGCACATTGGCATCGGCTAACATCAAATCAACTCTACTACTAGGATAATCTGAATCTATTGGTAGAAATGCTCCTCCAGCTTTTAATATGCCTAAAATACAAACAGCCATCTTAGTTGATCTCTCAATATATATTCCTACTGGCTTATCAGGTCCTATCCCCATTCTAACTAATTTGTGGGCAAGTTTATTTGAAAGTATATCCAATTCCTTATAGGTTAAGCTTTCCCTATTCTGAATAACTGCTGTAGCATCTGGCCGTTCCGTAGCTTGAATAGCAAACAAATCATGATAACAATAATTTTTGGGATATTTCATATCTGTCTGATTGTAAGCAGTAAGTATATGGGATTGTTCATCATGATTAATCATCGAAATATCATTTATTTTTTGTACATTAGATTCTATTAATATTGATAAAATATTAACGAGATGATCGAGGATTTGATTTGCCTCTTGTTCATTTAGAAAATGACGATTATAAAGCAACTTCAGATGTAATTCTGGTTGTAGGTTGCAATAAACCACTATAGGATAATCCATTTGTTCTTCCACACGTACTGATTCAACATTTAAGGATCCAACGCCCTCTTTTAACATCTCATCAAAAGGATAGTTTTCAACAATTACAATACTCTCATATAAGTCAAACAGTGCAGAATTCCTTGGTAGATTCACCCAACTACGTATATCAGCAAGTGATGAATATTCGTACTCCCGCATCTCTGCTTGGCTTTTTTGTAATTTCTTTAACCAAGTGACCACATCTGAGTTAGTATCCAAAAGCACCCTAAAAGGAAGAGTATTCATAAAACAACCTATGATATTTTCTGAACCTTTGAGATCAGCAGGTCTACCAGAAGACGTGATTCCAAACGCAATATCAGTTTCTTCAGAATACCGATTTAACAGAATAGCCCATGATCCTTGGATAACGGTATTTAAGGTTACTCCATTCCTCTTTGAAAAATCTGTGATCCTTTGTGCTATCTCGTCAGATAAATGATGTCGTACTGTTCCAAATGAAGGTGAGGTCTCAGATATATCTTTACTAGGAAAAATATTATTAAAACGAACGGGTGTATTAAAACCCTTTAAAGTATTTTCCCAATACTCTTTTGCCTTAGTGTTATCCTGTTGACGCAACCACTTTATATATTCTCCATAAGGTAGCGCTTCTCCTAAATCTATTTTTTCGCCCTTACAATAAAATTCATACAGCTGACCTATTTCTGTGAAAAGAATGCTATTGCACCATCCATCTAGCTGAAGATGATGATGTGTCCATACTACATCATAAAGGGAATCTCCTCGTTTAATTACAGTGATTCTCATAAGTGGTGGATTATCTAAATTAAACCCCTTTTTTCGGTCATCTTCAATCATGGTTTCTAGTCTTATATTATGATCTATATGTGTATCTTCTGACCAATCTATGAATTCGAAAGGAACTTCTAAGTTGCTATGAATTACCTGTAAAGGCTCCTCTACATCTTCCCAATGATAAGAAGTCCTTAAACTTTCATGGCGATTAAGTATTGTCTTCCATACATCTTTGAAAACCGGCACATTCAAATGAGAATTAATCGTAAATACAGTTTGCTCTAATGTTACTGTCGATTCTGGAGTGTAAAGATGATGAAATACCATACTCTTCTGAACCGGGGATAAAGGATAAACATTATCTAAAGGACCAAATTTTTCATTTAGTACATCAATTTTTTCTTGTTTTAGGGATACTAACGGAAAATCAAATGGTGTGTTCTGTATATTTCCTTTTTCTTTGCTATGGATAATGAATTTTTCCAAATAAAAAGTATAACTATTTAATAACTCTTCAATTGTTTCTTTTTGATGAAAATTAGTACTATATTTCCACTCAATCTTCAATCTACCATCTATAACCATACACTCAATGTCAAGAAGGTGACTTCGACTGCTGTTTGGCTCTCGGTTATTTCCAATATTCACATTCTCTATCTCAAATAAGTTTTGCTTTTTAAAAATTTGTTCAGACTGTCCTAAATAATTAAAACTGATTTGTGCTCTATTACGTGAAATAAGTTGGTCACGTATGAGAGATTCACCAAGATAGTAAAGAACTTCGTATCCTATACCACCATTTGGAACACTCCGATAACGTTCTTTTATTTGTTTCATTACTTGATTTAATTTTGTTCCTTTATCCAAATCACCTAATAGGATTGGATATACACATGTGAACCACCCCACTGTACGCGATAAATCATGCTCCTGTAATAACTTATTTCTCCCGTGTCCTTCTAAATCAACTAAAGTTTTTCCACACCATTTATGAAGAGTTTGAGATAAGGTTATTAATAAAATATCATCTATCCTTGTATTAAATGCTTGTATTGAACCGCGAAGTAAATAATCGGTATCTTCCTTGGACAACAACGTAGATACTGTCCTTGAAGACGCTTCAGTATTAAAACCAATGTTCATATCTGTCGGAATATCATTTATTTCTTGTGATATTTGACTGTTCCAATAATTGAATTCATTTTCTAACTCCTGAGATTGAGCATATTCTGTTAGTTTCGTTGACCAATACTTATAAGATTCGCTTTTTGGAGGTAACACAACTGTACTATTAGATTTTAACTGTTCATAAATCTCCTGCAAATCTTCTAATAATACTCTCCATGAATAACCGTCTACAATTAAATGATGGGCAGTTATAAATAATTTACTCTTTTGTTTTTTCCCAAAATCAAAAAAAGCTGCTTTTAATAAAGGGCCCTCTGCAATATTAAGACTTGACTGTAAGTTATTAACGATTTCATCCATATCTAAGTTATGGTTATTCATATCGTATACATGAAATGAAATAGAAAGCTCTGGATTGTCTGTATAAATCTGCTTCCACTTTTCACCATTCTTCTCGTATCGAAGTCTCAAACTATCATGATAAGTAGTCAGTTGTACAAAACTCTTCTCTAAATAAGAAATATTTATAGGAGCTTTTACATCTAATATTATCGATTGATTCCAATGATTATAGTTTTCCAACGGCTGATTAAAAAACCATTCTTGGATAGGAGTAAGAGGAACTTCTCCTGAAATTAGTTCTTTATTCTCGTATTGCTCTTTATTAATTACATGAATAACTTTTGCCAATTCAGAAATTGTCTGATGTTGAAATATTTGATTTACTGTCATTTCTATGCTCTTTTGCCGTGCCCTACCTACAACTTGAATGCTTAAAATGGAATCGCCACCAAGTTCAAAGAAACTCTTTTTTGTGCTTATATCACGTTGATTGATTCCAAGTACTGAAGACCATATTTCTACTAAATCCTCTTCTACGTCATTGACGGGAGAAGTGTATTCACAGCTCTTTTCTACTAAGGGGTAAGGTAATTTTGTACGATCAATCTTACCTATAGATGTTAATGGTAATTTTTCCAAATGAATAAAATGTAAAGGTATCATATAGGCTGGTAGCCGTTCTGATAAGTAAGCAACTATATTCTCTTTTACTACATAATCGTTTGAAACAATGTAAGCACAGAGCTCCTTGTTACCTCTTGAATTAGTAATATCTACAACAAGTGAATTTTCAATTTGCTCATGTTGCAAAAGCAAACTATTTATTTCATTCAATTCAACTCTATATCCTCTAATCTTAACCTGATAATCTGCTCTACCGAGGAACTCAACTTTTCCATTTGGTAACCATCTTGCTATATCTCCTGTTTTATACATTAATTCACCTGGTTGGAAAGGATTCCGCAAAAAACTTTGCTCTGTTTTGCTTGATAAGTTTAAGTATCCCATTGAAACACCAAAGCCCGAAATATACAATTCTCCAGGGATGCCTATAGGGTTAAGATTCATATCTTTATCCATTATATAACATTTAACATTCGCTATAGGGCTACCTAATGTAACGTCGTCTTCTGTACACTTTTCACTTAATGCATCTATTGTAGTCTCGACCGGCCCATAGTTATTATAAACCTCATATCCTTTTTGAAGCAGTTGATTTTTAAGAGCATTTTCTAATTTCTCTCCACCAAGGATAATCGTTTTTAAACTTGGCAACTTACAATCATTAAGTAGTAATTCTTTCACCATTGTTGGAATAAAATTAATAATATTTATCTCGTTATCATTCACATATTGGCAGAAATCAACAGGATTCATCATTAAATTTTCGTCAGCTATATATAACGTAGAACCAAATGATAGTGATCCAAAAATATCTTCGATACTCGGGTCAAATATATAATTGGTTAATTGCAGTAAATTCTTTCCCCTATCCATCTTATATGTTTTCCCAAACCACTCAATTACGTTAATTACATTTTTATTACTTACCATAACACCTTTTGGATTTCCCGTTGTTCCAGATGTATACAACACGGTAAATAGATCTGACAAGCTATAGGTTAGTTTTGGGTTGGATGTATCTTCAGAAAAGTTGTTCTTATTATTCAGTGATATTACATTCATGTGGTTAAAAGCGTGTAAATATTCCACTTTCTGTGAATCCTCTTCGTTAGTAAGTAGCATAGTAGAATTGCTATCGTTTAACATATACGATATTCTTTCGGAAGGAAAATCAGGGTCTATTGGCATATAGGCTGCTCCTGCCTTAATTATAGCAAGTATCCCTACTATCATATCTAAAGAAGGAGTTGTCATAATACCAACAACATCACCATTTTGTACTCCATTTCTAATAAGAGTATGTGATAAGGCATTTGATAAATGAT
The DNA here is from genome assembly GCF_900177535.1 of Priestia filamentosa. Lineage (NCBI taxonomy): Bacteria > Bacillati > Bacillota > Bacilli > Caryophanales > Bacillaceae > Priestia > Priestia filamentosa. The sequence continues at coordinate 415,943 of NZ_FXAJ01000002.1, read as the reverse complement.
TTAATTCTGCGTAAGTAAGGGAATGTTCTTTATAAACTGCAGCTATTTGATGAGGTGTCTTCGTTGTTTGATGTTCAATCAACTGACTAATAGTTAGTTCAGATTTCAACGCTCTATCCGTATTGTTAAATTTATGGAGGATTTCATTTTTTTCGGCAGTAGAAATGATTTCAATTTGATCAAGAATCTTATCCTGCAATACTTGTTCTGCAATTAATAAAAAGTAGTTTGCTAATTGTGCTGTAAAAGATGACTCAAACTTTCGTGCATCATAAGTAAAATCTATCTCAATATACTCTTTGCTAAGTGTAACGCTGATTGTTAATCCGTAATTTGTCATTTCAAAAGAAGAATAAGAATTAAAGCTTATATTTTTTTGTTGACTCATAACAATATCGTCAAGAGGATAATTTTCTACAACAATAATCGAATCAAACAAATCTGGTACGTCTTTCAAATTAGAACATTTTTTTATTTCCGTTAAGGAGTATTTACTATATCTCTCCCATTCAAAAAGGTTTTTGTTAACTGATTTAACGAGATTTACAGCCCTTTCCCCACTTGATCTCTTTACTCTTAATGGTAAAGTATTAATAAACAGTCCTACAATTTCTTCAACTCCTGAAAAAGTATCTGCTCTTCCAGATAAAGTTGTTCCAAAAACTACATCGTTGGTATTGTTATATTTTTGTAGTACTAACCCCCACGTTGTATATATAAATGATGCCAATGTTACCTCATGTTTCTTTGTAAACTCTTCGATTTTACTTTTAGAAAGTTTAATACTTTGATGGTAATCGTTTCTGGCAATATTACTTCCTGTTTTTTTCGCACCCATTATAATGGGTGTATTATAACCTTTAAGGTATTCTTCCCAAAATGATTTTTGTTCCTCAACATCTTGTTTCTTTAAATACTTCAGAAAATCTTTATATTTCTTTTTGATAGGAAAATTAGTTTGTCCTGATGTACTTAGATTTTGATAAGCTTGTAAAAATTCTTTCAAAATAATTCCATTGCTCCACCCATCATATAATATGTGGTGGTGACTTATAATCATTTTATAAGTACTGACTTCAATTCGGCACAAGTGAATTCTAAATGGAACATCTGTAAGTTCAAACTTATTTTGTATATCTTCATTTTTTATATTTTCAATTAGCTTATTTTCATCCTCACCATTACACTTTTGAAAGTTGTGAAAAATGATTTCAGGTTTATGTTCCTTTAAAACGATTTGAACAGGCTCTTGAATGTTTTCCCATCTAAATAATGTACGCAGTTGCTCATTCGTTTTAACAACAATATTCCATGCTTCCTGAAAAATTGACAGATCTATTTCACCTGAAATATCTAAAGTGATTTGTTCAAAATATTCTTCGCTCTCCGGGTCTTTAATAGCATGGAAAAGGATTCCCCTTTGTGTTGGGGTCAAACTAAGAATATCTTCCACGTTTTTCTTTTCTAATTTTGTCACTAGTCAATTCCCCCTAATAACTAAATTTACTTTTGCTCCTTGACTCTTCCTCTAGCATGATTTGGCCTCTTTCCATCTTTATAAGCTGATCAGCAACATTAAAATAGCGGTCATCATGTGTAATAGCTATAATACATTTCCCTTTCTTTTTTAATTCGGGAAGAAGGTTCGTATAAAAAAAGTGCCTAAATCCAGGATCTTGATCGGCTGCCCACTCATCGAATAAATAAATTTCTTTGTCCTCAAGATAGCTAATAAGTAGAGCAATTCGCTTTCTTTGTCCTGTTGAAAGCTTTGTGGTACTGAGCTTTCCACCTCTAACATCAACCTTTTCTTCTATATTTAATATGTTCAAGTATTCCCTAATAGTGGATTCTTCTTTACTACAATCAATCCCATAAATCTTTTGAAATAAATAGTAGTCACTGAATATCGCAGCGTATAACTCACTCAATTCCTCTGTATCAACCTCTTGATTATTCACCTTTATCTTTCCTCTTGTAGGAGAATAAAGACCTGAGATAAGTTTTGCTAAAGTAGACTTACCGCTTCCATTCCCTCCTGTAATAAAGGTTATCTGTCCTGATGTAAACTCACAGGTTATGGGCCCTACTTCAAATGAGTCTCCGTCACTACTTTCATACGTATATTCAACACTATCAACATTTAACTTCACATTGGAAGCACTTTGAAATTTATCTATTGATCTACTAACTCGACTTTCCGGGTTGTCCAACTGTTTAGAAAAGTTGTTAATACGTTTCCAGTTAATTTTCATTTGAATTGCGTTAGGTATAGCGTTAAGTATGCTGTGGATAGGTCCTGTCATATAAAGAAATACAAAAACATAACTTCTAAGGAGTTCACTTTGCACATTACCAAATAAGAGTGGAAATAGGAAAGTAATAGCCCCAATTACTACAACAAATAACAGCTCTCCTATAATAAAAACATTAGCAAACTTAAGGCCTCCCTTTGTTCGCTTAATGTTGTATTGATGACAAGTACCTTCCATATCGTTTCTAAACGCAATTCTTTTATTTTTATCGATATTTAACTCTTTAAACCCTCCTGTTAAATCATTAATAAATTTAAAGAATATGTTCTGTATGTTCCTTGTTTGCTCCCATAATTTATTTGCAGATTGTCCGGCAAAGTAATAGAAAGTTGCTGCAACAAGTATGACTCCTATTGATAATAGTAATCCATAGATGTTAATGACCCCGAGATATACTAAACAACAAACTAACGTAATTGAATCTGTAATACCCGTAATAATAGATGGAGCATGATTACTTATTGATTCAGTATCATTGTTTAATGTTGATTGGATTTTTTCTGTTTCCATCTTTTCTACTGTCTCGTAGGGAGTGTTTAGAATCTTATCTAACAATTCAGTCCTTTTTTGGTAAATGAAATGGTTTGTAAGAGTTATTAAATGGGTTCGAACAATCTTTTGAGTCAAAACATACACAAAGATTCCTAAGCCAAAATAAATAGCTAATTTAGTTCTAGAGTGATCTGTTTGGTTTAATGATTCATTTATTATGAATATAATTACCGCATTTCCAAAACCACTTATAACACTTAGTATCAAAAGAGAAAAGAAATTTTTATTGTTCTTTTTTGAAGGAAACATAATTGTTAGAGATAAATATAGACAAAATAGAACACTTCCTATAAATATAGCAATAGTAGCAAATTTCATTGTTATAGGGGCCCAAACATCGATAAATCCCCAATCAACCCCATTAAAGAAAACTGAAGGAAAAGCCATAATTGCATAAATTTCTAAGAGCAAGAATACTAATGTAGCAGAAGGAACACCAAGCCTCTTCATTCTGGATTCTTCAAGAACTCTCTCTTTTCTTATCCATTGCATAATAAGAGTAAATAGGAAGTAACAGGTACTAACTATAAAAGGAATAAGGAATAATAGAAGCGTAAATGAGAAAGCATCTACTGTTTTATAAATATCTTTCGTTTCCATTACCGCTTCTTTTTCTAAAAGTATATCCAGTGATCCTTGTCCTATATTTTGTACTATATCTGAGTTTATATTAGCCATTACAGCTACACCTAATTCTTCGCCAGGACGGAATACTGCAAATGAAGAGAAGTTAGGATTACTACCTGTATGCGAAAACTCACCACTCCCTTTTTGAGCAACCTCCCATCCACCAGCATAAGAAGTTCCATCACTCGAAGGTGGAATGGATCTATTCGGTATATGTGTTTCTTTTATCGATTGCTCAATGTTGGGGGCTGTATCAAGAGTCCCTAATTGTAACTTTAACCATTTAGCCATATCTACTCCATTAGAGGTAAAGTATCCTGCTGGAGTGTTCCCTCTATAAGTAGGTGCATCAAACTTAAGCGGCTTTAGAAAACCTATTTTGTAGCCTTGCGCCATCTCTTTTTCGTGTACTGTATTTTCAACTAAAAAAGTATTATCTAATCCAAGAGTTCCCAAAATATTGTTATTCATATACGTTTCAAATGACTGTCCTGTAACCTCTTGAATTACTAACCCTAAAATATTATAGTTCATACTAGCATACTCAAAACTTTCACCTGGATATGTGTTAAGTTTTTGATTCCTTAGATTTTTAACTGTAGTTTCCAGAGCTGTATCTTTCGTAGATTCAGGTATGTCTTTCACAGTAGAAAAAGGTATACCACTTGTATGAAATAGAAGTTGATTTATAGTTATGTCAACTTCTCTATCAACCTTTTCCCCCTTATACTCACCTTCATATTTCATATCAAACCATGGTAGATACTTCTTTACAGGATCATCTAATTTAATTTTCCCCTGATCAGCTAGTTGATGTATAGCTAAAGAGGTAAAAGCTTTACTATTTGATCCAATTTCAAATAACGTATTTTTTGTAACAGGCTTTTTTGTTTCCACATTCGCATAACCAAAACCTTTTTGATAAATTACGTTCTTACCATGAACAATTACTACAGACAAACCCGGAATCCTACCTTCATCCATTTGCTCCTCTATAAAAGAATCCAGACGTTTCTCATGTATTGCGTAATTATCAGCAGCCTTAACTATCTGATATGGAACAATTGATAAGGTATGAAAAAGAAAAACGAGAAAGATTATAAACACCTTTAACTTCATTATTATCTATCCTTTCTCATTCCATATTGAAGATACTTTCAAGATCCTTATTAGAAAGGTCAATAGTATCGAAGTCAGATGGTGTAAAATCTCTATTATCAATAGAGCAACAGTGTGAAATTATTCCATTCAATTCTTTTACGTATTTTTTAATTAATGTACGAATCGACGTAGATTCGAACTTTTTACGACTATAAGTAAACGAGAATGTAAGTTTTTTGTTAAATACATAGCTATTAATGTCTATTAAACTGTCGAGCTCGTTAGTCTTGCTATTTTCCGCTCCCGATTCTTCTTCTATAAAATTAAATAGCTTATTAGAGAAGATAGAATCAAAGTCACCAAGATAATTGAAACGGATTAACTTTTTAGGGTGAAAGTTTATTTCTTCAGATAAATATTTTAGTACACCATGACTCATTCCTTTATTTGGAACATTGCGGAGTTGTTCTTTTAAGTTTTTAATATTGTCTTGTAAATTACCTTCTTTCACGTTTAATACAACCGGATAGAGGCTAGTAAACCACCCTACTGTAGTAGACACGTCAATATTTTCTGAAATTTCTTCACGACCATGACCCTCTATTTCTATTACTACATTTTCTTCACGCATATATTTCGATAAAGCCATTGATAAGGCAATTATCATTAGCTCAGAAGCTTTCGTATTGTAGGTTTCATTTGCCCTGTTTAATAATTGAAAAGTAGTACTCTCTGCTAAACTCTCAGTTACAATCTCACAATCCTCTAATAAATCTTTACCTAGATTAAAATCATTTACTTGTTGATTGTATGCTTTACTTGTGTAAACTCCACTCCAGTATTCTTTTTCTTCTTGTGATATGTTTTCACTATATAATTTTAAATGTGAAGCCCACTCTTGAATATTATTACTAACTGGCGGTAAAAAAGCCTTTTTACCACTTTCAAGTTGCTTATGAACTTTATAAATCTCTTCCAGAATGATCCTCCATGAAACTCCATCAACAGCTATATGATGTGCTATAAGAAGAATCTTCACGTTCTGGTTTCCTAATTGAAGGATGAGCGCTTTAAATAGAAAATCTTTCGTAATATCTATAGTTTTCTTCGCTATTTCTCCAATTTCTACTACTCTTTTCATTTGCATATCTACAGACAAATCTTTTAAATTATGGGTTTCGATATCTAGTTTGTGTTCTATATAGTTATCATTAAAATAGAAAGTGTTTTTTTGTTTATCATAATTTAATCGAAAGGAATCATGTCTATTTACAACATATTGTATAGCTGGTATTAATAATTGCATGTTTTCTGTACTTGATAAGTTTAATAGTACAGATTGTGTATAGTGATTAATGTTGTCTAATTGTCTCTCAAGAAACCAAGAATGAGCTGGAAGTGGTAACAACTCTCCATAACATGGGGAAGAATCATACTTAAAACTCTTCTTAGCTTTTTCTAAATGTAATAACATATCTTTCATAATTGGGTTTGCTAAAATATCTTTTATTTTTATTGATAACCCCTTTTCACTTAACTTAGAAGATAGTTGTATGGCTTTGATAGAATCTCCACCTAAGTAGTAAAAATTATCTGTCATTTCAACATTTTCTACATTTAATATGTCAGAGACAGTATTTAAAAAGGCCTCACTACTCTCTATATTATTAGAAATATTATCATTGTAGTTCTTGATCTTTGGTAATGCTTGTCTATCTACCTTTCCATTTACAGTGAGCGGTATTTCGTCTAGTTGTATATAATAAGAAGGAATCATGTACGTAGGTAAGCGTGACTCTAAAAACTCAACTAAATCAGCAGAGGCTAACTGAGACTTTGCAGTAAAATATGCACACAGATATCTATAATGGTTTTGATCTTCAAAATCTATCACTATAGTATCTTTTATTTCGGGATACTGCAGTAGTAGGTTTTCTATTTCAGTTCTTTCAATTCTAAATCCTTGAAGTTTAATTTGATCATCTTCCCTACCCAAATACTCTACTGTGTATAAATCAATGAATTTAGCTAAATCACCTGTTTTATACATACGATCGTTATTAGAAAAAGGATTATTTATAAAACGTTCTTCTGTTAATTCACTCCTATTTAAGTATCCTTTAGAGACTCCAGCACCTGATATATATATTTCTCCTTTCTCTCCCATTGGCACAGGTTGAAGGTTAGAATCTAGGAGGTATATTTCAGTATTTTGTATTGGTTTTCCAATGGGGACAGAAGTTCCTTTATCTTGAACAACGTTAAATTCATGAATCATACATCCTACTACAGTTTCACTTGGTCCATATTCGTTAAATATTTTAACAGAGGGTCCGAACTTTTCTTGAATTGCTATTGCCAAACTTGTAGAAAAATTTTCTCCTCCTACAATCATTGTTTTTATAGTTGAGTAGTTTGCATCTAAATCTAATAAAAGTGTCAAGTGTGAGGGTGTTAATTTAATTATGGTTGCTTTTTTATCTTTAATAACCTGATGTAACACATATTCATTCTCATTTTGTGGATAAATAACAATTTGATTACCAGATATCAGCGGAGGAAATATTGATGTTATTGTAAGGTCAAACGAAATAGAAGAGTACAAAGGAAAAACCTCTTTCCTACACCCAATATACTCTTTTACAGCCCAAGTAGTATAGTTAACCAAACCTTGGTGAGTCACCATAGTTCCTTTTGGTTCCCCAGTAGATCCAGAAGTGTAAATGATATATGCAAGATCCTGAGGATCCACACTTACATGTAAATTCCCAGCATTTCCTATGTAAATTTCTTTTGAATTTACATTAACTATATTGATTTGTTTAGGAATGTCCAATTTATCTACATTTAGGTTAGTTAGTATAAAAGATAACTTAGAGTCCTCTATCATATAGTTAATCCGTTTAGACGGAAAAGTAAAATCGATGGGTAGGTAAGCGCTCCCTGTTTTAAGTACAGCTATAATCCCTATAATGGTTTCTATTGAATGTTTCATTAGAATACCTATTATATTGTTACGGGTAACACCTGACTTAATCAAATACCTTGCAAGTTGATTTGATTTACGATTTAATTCTCTATAAGTGATTTTCTCTCCTTTCATATCTAATGCTACTTCTTCTGGAGAGACTTTAACTTGTCTTTCAAACAGCTCATAAATTGTTTTACTTTGTGGATATTTCACTGCCGTCTTATTATATTCATACAACATTTTATGCTTTATTAAATGTGGAATAACTTCAATGTCATTAATAGTTTTTTGAGGCGAATCAATTATTTGATCTATAAGAAAGAGTATAGATTTGAACATCATTTCTATCTGAATATCACTATATTTATGAACTTTGTAATCTAAATCCAAATTGAATAGGCCTTCAGACCATGATCTAATAACCATTTGTAAATCATATATTTGTGTACCATTATAAAGTTCTTTATTTTCTATTTGTAGTCCGTCTAAGTTTGTTGGAAGATTTGTATTATAGTAATTAATGCATATGCCGAAAAGGTCACCATACCCTTTTTTCTTAAGTTCCAAATCTTGAACGAGTAAATCATATGGGTACTTTTGGTTAAAGTAGCAATGAGTCAAATTTCTATTTATATCTATGAGAAGCTCTTCAATAGATAAGTAATCGTCTATTGTATATCTAAAAGGCATAGTACTAGCTAACATTCCTACAATATCCTTCTCTTTCTTGCCAAAACGATTTAATACAGGCATTCCTATCGTTATATCACGTTCCCTTTCTGTTTTATGCATATATATATAATAAAGAGCTACAAAGAAAGAGTATTCAGAAACATCTATTTTTTGCACGAATCTCTTTATCTTTTCGGATTGATTATATGAAAGCTCGTATGACCGCCTCTTTCCTTCAGCGCTACTTAATTCTATTTTTTCACTTCTGTCTGGTAGCGGAGTAAACTTGCTATTCCAAAATTTTTTATTTCTTAAAAACAGTTTAGATGAGATATATTCTTTTTCCTTTTCCAAAAAACAGTTATATTCCGTACGATTTGATGGAGAGACTGTCACATTGTTAGTAAGATTCACATAATGTTCCGCTATATCTTTAGTCATTATATTCATTGACCATCCATCGGACACTATATGATGAACCTTTATAAAGTAGCCGCTCTCCCTACTATCTTTAAGAGTAAATATATGAAATTCGTATAAATCACTATCATATAAATTAAAGGGAATACTAGATTGCTGCTTGACCCACTGATCTAATTCTTCATCATTATTAAACTCATGAAGTGGAAACGAAGAATGTTGGTATTCTTTAATATATTGATTTATATTTCCTTCTGTTTCTATAAAACGATGACGTATCCCACTGTTAGTTTCTATAAAAAAGTTTATTGAAGAGTTAAGGGAGGTAAAATCTACTTTCCCTTTAATTTTAACTACTCCTCCAATATTATGAACTGATTGATCTGGATTAATTTTTTCTATATACCATATCCTTTTTTGAGGATGTGATAGGTGAAAAAGTTCTCGTTCCTTCATATCATCACCACATTTCTAAATTAATTAGGGGACAAGTTAATTTTTTTACTCGTATTCATCATTTTTTCTATTAGACAACTTTCTATTCCCTTCCATTTAAAGCCGTTCATTTCTAATAACATATTCGTTTTTTTAGAAGCAATGTGAAATATTGTTTCATTTATATCCTCGTTAAAAGATAAGTCACTTCCAACACCATGTAATTGTAGATTGTAAATGTATGATTTATATTGTGACTCGTTTTCTTTATCAAATATATAGTCAACAAAATTTTCAAGAGATGTTTCTTTGACGTCAAAATTCGAGTCGAGTGACGTTAATATATCCGAAAAGCTAATATGTTCAGGATTATATATGTGGAATGTTTCATTCATTAAAAACCTTTTGTTAAATAAACATATAACAGCTTTACTAATATCATCTACGTATGAAAGGTCAGTATCCTTTTTCATTCTAGGAACCATACCAATTTCTATATAAGAATTTAATATAGAGTATATAGCGTTTTGTTCAGCGTTGTCTTGGAATTTACCGCTTACTGAATCACATACAATATTTCCAATTCTAAATATTTTAACATTTAACCCGTCTATTCTTGCTTTAAATAACTGTTTCTCCGCTTCGAGCTTTGTCTTTGGATAAGGATTTGAAATCTCTTGTCCTAAATTTCCATCGTTCTCTGTATAAAATATATCCTTTTCATCAGGAACAATACCTGACGCTACAGCTAATGTTGACATATAGTTGAAATCTTTCATTTTTTCAGTAAATGAAAAATCAATAAGATGATTTGTAGCTAATACGTTAGCCTTATAAGAGTTATGATAATTACCAAAATGACTTACATCTCCAGCTGCGTGAATTATACTTTGGATTTTCCCAGCAAGATTAGAATAACTAACTTCACTCAGACCCAGCTTTACCTCTGTTAAGTTTCCTACATGAACAATAATTCTTTTTTCATACTTTTCATATAAAGAAAGACCAAAATAGGATGTTACTTTTTCCTTTATTCGCTTTATTGCTTTATTTAGATTGTTAGCTCTTACTATCACATGCACTGCTGCCTCTGTATATAGCAATAAATCTCTTAGTAAATATATACCTAAGTAACCAGTACCACCTGTTAAAAGAATATTTTGATAATCTAAACAATCTATAGTAGGTTTAAAAAATGCATATTTATTGTTTTCAATTTCATATATGCGTTTTTTCTCTGTAATTTTATCTAAGCTACCTTTAATAATATGATGACGTTCTCCTCTATTTTTTAAATACTTAACTACTTTCTTCCTATCTATTACATCACTGTCTTTAAAATTTATATTTCTAGCAAGATCCGAGACTTTAGGATATTCAAAAATTTTATTAATTGAAATGTCTAAATCAGTTTGTAACCTAGATACAGCATTTACAGCCGTTAATGAATCTCCTCCCAATTCAAAAAAGTCATCATGGGAATTAATAGACTCTACTCCTGTTACTTCTTGATAAACCTCAATGATTCTATTTATTTTATTTAAATAACCAGAATTCTGCTTGTTCAGTTTTTGCTTTTCAACTTGTTGGTCTTTACCTTTTATAACAGTGTCTTCAAATATATCCTTGTTAGACACACTGTAATACTTCCGATCAAAAGGATACGTGGGTAGTGGAATACGACCTCGATTTTCACAAGAAAAATAGTTATTCCAATTAACCCCAACTCCATTTGTATATAATTCTGCTATATTCCTAAGAAGAAAATCATTATCATCAACCTTTAAGACTGAGTGACGCATTGTTACTGCCATTTGAGGAATATGCCTTTTATTAATATTTTTCCTTAATATTGTACTTAGAGACCTACCTGGACCTACTTCAATATAAATATTTTCCTTATCTTGCAGAAGTTCATTTAATCCTTCTGAATATTTAACGGTTTCTCTTAAATGATCGACCCAATAATTTGGATTTAAAACCTCTTCTTCAACCCACTTACCTGTGACATTTGATATAAAAGGAATTTTAGGTTTGTCTAATCTCACTTCCTTAACAATTTCCTTAAACTCTTTTAAAATAGGATTCATCATTTTTGAATGAAAAGCGTGTGAAGTGTCTAATATTTTAAACATATAATTCTTTTGTTCGAGCTTAGATGTAAACATATCAATTGCCTCAAAAGAACCTGAAATAACGAAAGAAGAAGGGCTATTTTCTAGAGCAATAGATACATCACTATCCATCAAAGGTAAAATCTCTTCTTTTGAAGCAACTACATTTACCATTTGTCCTTCAGGTAACGATTGCATTAAAGTTGCACGATGATACACAAGTTTCAATCCATCTTCTAATGTAAATACTCCTGATAGACATGCTGCTACATACTCACCAAGGCTATGTCCTATCATGCTTGATGGTTGAATCCCCCAGTGCATTAACAACTTAGCCAACGCATATTCTATAATGAACATAATAGGTTGTGTAATAGCCGTTCGATTGAGTTCTTTCTGATAGACAGCGTCCAGTTTTGAAGGATATAAAATGCTTCTTAAAGCAATTCCACTAAACTCTCTGTAGATTCCTATACATCGGTCAACTTCATCTTTAAATATCTTTTCTTGTCTATAAAGATCCAACCCCATATTGATATATTGATTACCTTGACCAGGGAACATAAACACTACTTTTTTTGGGGTTTTATCTTCGTACATATTAATAGGAAGATTATCCAAATTTAACTCTTCTAGTTTTTTTAGAGCTTCTTCTCTATTTGAAACTACCATTGTTAATCTATATTTAAAATTTCTTCTTCCTTTGATTAGTGTATAAGATAAATCCCCCATATCTACTAACTCATTTTCCATTAAATACTTCGTTAACCGTTGGATCTGTTTTTTAAAAGAAACTTTTGTTTGGGCTGAAAGATAAATCATCTTGTATTTCCTTCCATATCCCCCAACATGGTTTCTTTGAGCTTCTTCTAAAACAACATGGGCATTTGTTCCCCCTATGCCAAATGAGCTAACCCCTGCTCTTAAAGGATAAGTTGTATCTTTTAAGGAAGTAAGCTCCTTATTTATATAAAAAGGGCTATTAGAGAAATCGATATTCTTATTTGGGTTGTTAAAGTGTAGCATAGGCGGGATTACTTTCTCTTGTAGAGATTTTGCTGTCTTAATAAGTCCTGCAATACCTGCTGCGTTGTCTAAATGCCCGATATTTGACTTAACAGACCCAATTCCACAAAAAGACTTACGATTTGTATTAAAAGCAAGTCGCAAGGCTTCTATTTCAATAGGATCACCTAATTTCGTTCCAGTGCCGTGAGCCTCTACATAAGAAATACTTTCCGGCTCAACTTCAGCAATGTGATGAGCCTGTTTAATAACATTACTTTGTCCTTCTATACTTGGCGCAGTATAACTAACTTTATTTGCCCCATCATTATTTATAGCTGATCCTTTAATCACAGCATAAATATGATCTCTATCAGAAATTGCCTCCTCTAGACGTTTCAATACAACAAAACCTGCACCATTTCCATTTACTGTTCCATTTGCTTCATTATCAAAAGGTTTGCATTTTCCATCTGGAGAAAGAATCATTCCATCTTGATACTTATACCCCTTTATCTCAGGTAAAGTAAGTGATACTCCTCCCGCTAGTGATATATCACAATCACCACTTAACAAAGCTTGTGATGCCAAATGAACAGCAACTAAAGAAGATGAACACGCTGTTTGAACAGTATAACTTGGCCCTTGTAGATTTAACTTATGGGAAAGTCTTGTACTAAAAAAGTGTGAACTATTAAGAAGTTCTGCTTCTTTTAAGAAATCTTTAGAATTCTTATATAGATAATCCATCCAATATAAGTTGGTAGAACCACCTATATAAGTTCCTATCAATCCTTCAAATTCTTCAGACGAATACCCGCTATTCTCCAAAGCCTCCCATGCACATTCATGCAGCAATTTCAATTGAGGATCCATTAATTGTGCTTCCTTTGGGGAATAATTGAATATATTTAAATCAAAATGCTGGGTCTCTGTAATAACTCCTCCTGCTTTTACATAGTTTGGATCGGATAGAGTTTTCTGATCAATTCCTGACTTCAATAATTCTTTATCAGAGAATCTCAATATAGATTCTTTCCCTTCCTTTAAATTCTTCCAAAAAGAATCTATATCATCTCCTCCGGGAAATCTACAAGACATTCCTATAATTGCAATCTCCAATCCATTCTCTACCCTTTCCTTTTCTTCCATTCTCATTCCCTCTTTCTTGATCTTCTTTTCAGTAATCTATCTTTAGAACTTTCACGTATAAATTCTCTATTTAGTGCGTTTCCTCTTTCTTTTTTTTCTTCCTGTTCATACAGCTCCTTTGCTAACGAGTAAATGGTATCGTATCGAAAAAGAGTAACAATATTTATCTCCATATTTAACTCTTCCTTCAATTTTTCATTTACTTGGACCACATTTAAGGAGTTTCCACCCAGTTCGAAGAAATGATCATGCCGGCTGATTTCTTCAAGACATAATACTTCCCTCCATACTCTAGAAATAATTTCCTCAATTTTTGTAGAAGGAGATTCATATTCTATCTCTGAAGCAAGGTATTTTTCGTCCTTTCTCTCTATCAAATATTTCAAATCTAACTTATCGTTACTCATCAAGGGCATTTTATCTAGTCTTACAAAATGTGCAGGAATCATATAATCGGGTAAATTATCCTTTAAAAATGTTCGGAGAGTTGTACTAGATATACTTTCTTTTGACGTCACATACGCACATAAAAAATAATCGTTTTGATTTGCATTTTTTTTTGCTACTACTGCTGCTTCAACAATATTAGGATGTTCAAGTAAGACCGTTCTAACTTCGTTTGGCTCAATTCGTATGCCTTTTATTTTAACTTGTTGATCTAACCGTCCAACATACTCAATATCTCCATTCGGAAGCCATTTCGCTAAATCCCCAGTACGATACATTCTTTCTTCTACAGGATTGAATGGATTTAGAATAAATTTATTCTTTGTTAGATCTTCCTTACCAATATATCCTCTCCCAACCCCACTACCCGCAATACATAACTCTCCTATTACACCAATAGGTACCGGAGAAAAATTTTTATCAACGATATAGGTTTTATAATTTCTCAAAGGCTTTCCAATAGGAATTGAAGCTTCGTTACCTTTTTTGCAAGTATAATAGGTTGCATTGATGGCTGTTTCTGTTGGTCCATAAATATTTATTAAATCTCCGATGTTGCATTTTTCTAACAATTCATAGCATATTTTCTTTGGTAATACTTCTCCTCCTAGTATTACCAATTTCAAAAAGTAGTGAGCATCAATCCATTTCATAAAAACACTTATATGACTAGGAACTGTATCTAAAACGTCTACTTTATTTTGGACAATATAATTCCACAGTTCTTTTGGATGAGATATTACCTGATTTTCTGGTATAAATAATACCCCCCCTGATACCAACGGAAGAAAAATTTGCTGAACAGCGGCATCAAAATTAAACTTTGCTAATAACAGATGATGTAAACCAGGTTCTATAGGTAAACTATCTTTTAATCCCTCTAGTTGATTAACAATATTTTGATGTTCTATCATTACACCTTTTGGATTCCCTGTTGTTCCCGATGTATATATCACATAGGCTAAATCACTAGGTTCGTTCATAAAGTTTAATTTACTATTATCTTCAGCTTCATAAGTTTTAGGATTTAATTCTAAAACCTTAGTATCTATTAAAAACTGTTTAGATGAACTATTTTCTGCAAGTACAAACTTACATCCGCTATCTTTCATAAGATATTTAATATGTTCTTCCGGAAACTTTGGATCGATAGGAAGGTATGCTCCTCCAGCCTTGAGTATACTAAGTATGCCAACTATCGATTCAACATTAGGGAGAGAACTAATCCCTACCACATTTTCCCTCTCTACGCCTTGCTTTTGTAGATATCGTGCCAACTGATTTGATTTTCTATCTAATTCTCTAAAACTAATGCTTTGTCCACTGTATACAAGTGCTGTAGCATTTGGTGTATTCATACATTGTCTTTCAAATAGTTCTTGAAGAGAGCTGCCTTTATAATAAGAATGCGTATTGTTAAAATCGGTTAATAGTTTATATTCTTCTTGTGAAGATAAAATATTTATATCCTTTATTTTTTCATCTGCATTTTCAGTCACCTTGTTGAGCAATTGAACAAAATGATGAGCTAAACTTTCTACTGTTTCTCTTTTAAAGAGCTGCGATGCATACTTGAACTTTATCTCCATTTCCTCTTCTTGAACATATACATCAATGGACATATCAAATTGAGACATTCCACTATCCAAAGGATAGTTGGAGTAATTTAAAAGCCCGTTTCCATCTATATTTTCTTCTAATTCAATATTCTCTACAGAAAATATAATATCAAACAATGGATTTCTTCCTGTTTGTCTTGAAATTTTCAGCCGATCTACTAACAATTCAAAAGGATAATCTTCATATTTTATGCTATTAATTACGTTTTCCTTTACATCTTTTAAAAGATTTGTGAATGATTTATTTTCTTCAAGACGGTTTCTGAGGGCTAAAGTATTCACAAACATACCTACTATATTCTCCAAACCCGAATGAAATCTGCCTGCTGTTGGTGTACCAATTGTGATGTCATTCTCTCCCGTATGTTTATAAATTAATACATTTAAAGCGGCTAACATTAACGTGTACAAGGTAGTTCCATTATTTACTGCTAGTTGTTTCAGCCTATATGCTAGTTGAGGTTCTATATTTAATAATAGTTGGTCTCCTAAAAGATCTGGGGTTGCGGGACGAAGATAGTCTGTGTTTAGTCCTGAATTGGGATTATAATCATGAAATCTGCTTAACCAGTATTGTTCACTTTCTTTGAATTTTGCTGTTTGCACATAACTTTCTTGCCACACTGCATAGTCTTTATATGTTAAATTCCGCTCAGCTTTCATAGATTGATAATTATTGTAGTATTTTATAAAATCTTGCATAACGATTTTCATTGAAATACCATCAAAAACTATGTGGTGAACATCAGTGAATAAAAGATGTTTATTTTCACTCAAGCGTATTATTTTCGCTCGAAATATGGGACCACTTTCTAAATCAAAAGGTTTAATGAATTCTTTGAGTTGATTGTCTAGATTTCCCTCAAAGTTTTCTATAAATTCTATATCAACAGTAACCTCTTGGTTGATTTTTTGAACAAGATCCACGTTCTTAAATGAAAAAGACGTTCTTAACGCTTCATGTTTACTTACCATAAATCGAAGAGCTTTTGTTAATAAATTTTTTTCTACCTGTCCTTTTAAAATAGTTGCTGAAGGTAAGTTGTATGCAGTAGATTCTTTATTTAGTTGCCATAATACAAATAGCCTTTTTTGCTGAAAAGATACTGGATAATAATCTCTCAAAGCAGTCCTAGAAATGCTTTGTTTCTCTCCATGTCTTTCATTACTTGCTAAATCTGCTAACCCTTTTATCGTCGGATTACTAAAAATGTCACTTATTTGCAAATCTATTCCCAACTTATGATTAACTTTTAAAATGATAGAAGCCGCTTTTAAAGAATGACCTCCTAGTTCAAAAAAATCATCCATAGAGCCTACGTTCTTCACTCCTAGGATTTCTTCCCAAATTTCAGCAATATAAATTTCTGTTTTCGTTTCAGGTGCAGTGTATAATAAATTATTTGTAGTTTTAATGTTTGGTGTTGGGAGACTCTTTCTATCTACTTTTCCATTCTGATTTAATGGAAGTTTTTTCATACGAGTAAAATATGAAGGTACCATAAACTCTGGAATATTCTCCAGTAAGAACTTTCTCAAACTTGGATAAGAGATAGACTGCGGTGATGTAAAATAAGCACTTAACGCCTTTGAACCAGATACGTCGTCTATAACAATAACTACTGCTTCATCCACATCTTGGTGCTTTGTTAAGTAGTTCTCAACCTCACTTATTTCTATACGATATCCTCTAATTTTTGTTAGATTATCTTGTCTTCCAATAAACTCAATGTTTCCATCTGGTAACCATCGAGCTAGATCTCCTGTTTTATAAGCTCTTTTTTCTGTACCCAAAGGAAATTCAATAAACTTTTCGTTGTTTAACTTTGATGAATTATTATAACCTAATGAAACACCCGCCCCACTAATTAGCACTTCTCCTACAACACCTATCGGTAAAACATTTATATTTTCATCTACAATAAATAACTCCGTATTAGTTATAGGTTTTCCTATAGGAATATTTGTTTTTTGTATATCTTGGGTATTAATTCGATAAGAACATGCTATATCAGTGCATTCCGTTGGTCCATAAGTATTCACTAACTCACATTTATTTTCACTGTGTTCAAGTAAAGGTTTGATTTTCTTAGTGTTAATAGACTCTCCTCCAAGAAAAGCATACCTTAAAGAAGTTAGCCTAGAAAAGTTGGTTTCTTCATTATAAGAGACGATAGGATAAAAGCCGCTTGGTGTACAATTTATAATTGTAATTTTATTTTTTTGAATATAGTTAGACATATTGTTATAGTCATAGGCACCTGATTCGAATATATGGAGACAACCGCCTAAAACTAAGGGGGCAAAGATGTTTTTATGAGAAGTGTCAAAACTTATAGGAGCAATCAACAAAATATTATCATTCTGGTTCATATCAAATTCTTCAGTATACCAAGTTAACAGATTCAAAAAGGAATCTTTTTTAATCATCACTCCTTTAGGTTCACCTGTACTACCAGAAGTATATAGAACGTACATTAAACAATGAGGTGAGACATTCACTACTGGATTTTTTTCTGCCTCAGCATCCGAACTTTCATTTAAAACTTTGTCTATATCGCAATGTTTTACATTTAAAGTTAAGTTATTTAAATCACTACTTTTTTTCACAAGATAACTTAACTCAGAATTATAAATTAACGATTTTATACGTTCATTTGGATAATTAGGATCTATTGGCATATAAGCTGCGCCAGTTTTTAAAATACCTAAAGTCACGATAGGGAGCTCTAAACATCTATCTAAAACTAGGCCTACTATACAGCCTTCCTTCACTCCCTCTTTTATTAACCTATTTGCTAATATGTTTGCTTTATTGTTTAACTCTCGATATGTCATTTTCTTGTCCTTAAAGACTACTGCCAAGGATTCAGGGTTTTTCAAAACTTGTGATTCAAACATTTCTATTACTGTATTACGAGCTACAGTTCGACTTGTATCATTGAATATATGACTCATCATTTCTTTTTCTTGAGGGGATGTGATTTCAATACTATAAATATTCCGATTAGGATTCTCAATAACTGCTTGAAAAAACCTATTTAACTGTGCCCATAATCTATCAATGTTTTCCCTACTATTTCCTTTATATTCAATATTGCAACTAATTCCTACTTCATTAATTTCAAATTGAAAAGAAGTGTCAGGATGAATCGAAGTATCTATGTGACGGCTGTTGATATTTTTTAAACTTACAATTGTGCGCGGGCTTGCATGTAATCCTATATGCTCTTTTACTGTACTAATTGATATATGTTGGTTGTTGTTAGAATTATAAATTTCCTCTTTAATAGATAACAAAAGGTCTTTAACTGTCATTTCCCCCTCAATTTTACTTCGAAGGATTAACAATTGATTATGCGTAGTTGTGCTACCAGGTGAATTTATTACAGGCGTACCAATACAAATATCGTTAGAACGAGTATATATAGACAAAAGATATTTTATCCCACACGTTAGCAATATATATATGCCGTATTCAGAGTGGTTACTTATTTTCATTAATTCTGCAGAAATGTTTGCAGGGATTGTATATCGGAATTCTCCTGATTCATTCGTATAATTTGTATTTCGATAATATGAAAAACTACTCATATTAATATCGTCTGTAAGTTTATTAAACCAATATCTTTCTCCGTCATTGAACTTTTGACTGGTATCGAGGAATGTACTATTCATAATAATCTTCTCCTCTAACAATTTTTTGATTAATATAATCGATCACTTCAAAAAATTTATCGTTGATAAAAAAATGTCCCCCTTGAAATTTACAAATTTGCGTTTTCTTAGTTGTGAAATTGGACCACCTCATCATTTCTTCCTTTGTCATGTTATCTTCTGTACCATACATTACAGTAATGTTAGATGTTATTTTACTGTTCATTGATTCAAACTTATATTTTTCAATTAATTTAAAGTCTGATCTTAAAATGGGAATAAATATATCCATCAACTGTTTATTTTCAAATACTTCTCTAGGCGTTCCGTTTAACTTTTTTAATTCTTTTCTAAACTTCGAATCAGGTAAATTATGTATCTTACGCATTCTAATCATGTCTGGAGGTCTAATACCTGATATAAACATATGAAGGGGTGGTTTATAACCATTTTCAATCAATTTTCTACATACTTCATATGCAATTAATCCACCCATACTATGACCAAAAAAAATATAATCATTGTCATCTAGCTGTGAACTTATTAATTTACATATATCAGTTACAGCTTCATTCATGTTATTGTAAAAAGGTTCATTAAACCTTTTTCCTCTACCAGCGTAATGTATAGGTTTTAAATCAAAATTTGCAGATAAAGGTTTTTTCCATTCGTGAAATATAGAACCAGATCCGCCAGCGTAAGGAAAGCAAAAAAGTGTGATTTTATTCATAGCAATGCACCCGCACTTCAAATTTAATGTTGTTTATGAACAAATATTTCGTGGAATTTTAATGTAATGTAGCACTACTTCCCCTTCCTTTTATTCCAAAAAGGAATTCGTCCTTGAATATCATCTATGACTGATGAAAATCCTGGTGCTGAAGCTAAAAAGAAACCTGTACAATGATGTGCATTTCGATAATCAGCATCCTTCAGAAGTATCAAATGTGCTTTTTTAATATTGTAGTGTGGAACGGCAGGAAACAAGTGGTGTACTAAATGATAGGAGTTTCTATGAGGATGTAATATGAACCGTTCAAACCAATTTCCAAAAGAGTTTCTAGAAGCAAATATCTCTTCATCAGATTCAAGACCTGCATGTTCGGCCATTTCGGCCCAATATTTTAAAATTTGAAAAGTAGTCAGAAACGGTATAACCCAATATAATATAAATTCTTGCCAAAAACCAAAATAGATGGAAGCTACTATAATAATTCCCCAGTATGCAAGACGAATAGTTCGGTCTGAATTAGATTCCTCTTTTACATAAGCAGTCACCTTTATCATACCAATTAAGTAGTTAGGTACATGTACTAGGAATAAAGGTTTTAATATATGCTTAACAAAAAAAGTAATTTTATTGTTAGGCGGTGAGTCTAATCCTACTATATGATACCTTTGTTTGTCAGGATCAATATCACTCCATAAAAATCTGTGATGGTTCATATGGCTTTTACAATAAGCATCATAAGAAATTAATATTGGAAAAGCTGCAAATAAACTTGCTATCCATTTATTCAAATGTTTATTTCTAAAAAGCATTTTATGACTAGATTCATGCATCATGATATCTAAACCCCGCATCCGACTCCCAATGATTACAATACTAACTAGATACATTAGGATATGGGGAATAATATAATTTAAAATTATAGCTAGAGAGATGATAAACCAATCTAATCCTATAGCAAAGAAATTGTACCAATTGTTTTTCTCTTGTAAATCACGAATTCCTCCTATAATCTCTTTTGAAAATGAGTGTTTTTTTATAGGTTTAGGCAATTCTTTTTCCATATCCACAGATATATTGTCCATTTTATATCTCCTTTTTAATTTTAATGATTCAGTGAATGCCAAGAAATCTTAAATTCATTACAATATTCTAACTATCAGTATCTATATCATGAGTAGAGTTATCATTAAACAATTCATCTACAAGAGAAACTATAGGATAAACACTCTGCTCAATATTGGATAAAATATGTGTTTGAACATTGCTTTTTATATTTACAGAAGAATGCATTCTTACTCCTGGATCAAACCCTAAAATAGCATATTTCAAAATTTCATCTTTTTCTGTCATAATCCAAACACCATATCCATACGAAGTAGAGTCATTGCTTTTAACATGCGTTGTTAATAATGTATTAAGGTAATCTGGACTAAGTAATTCTCCTCCCATAAGTGCTTTCCAAAAAACTGATAAATCTTCAACCGTTGTAAACGCTCCTCCGTCTGGCCCTCCTACAACAGGAACAGAATAAATGTTCGTTCTCCAAGACCCATTCTCTTTATCATCAATGTAACCCAAAGCTGTATTTGGAGGTAACTGATCCATTCGATAATAACCTGAATTTGTCATTCCACAAACTTTAAAAATATTATTCTTTATATACTCCGAAAATGATACACCTGCTAATTTTTCTACTAATAGTCCTAGAACAATAAAACCTGAATTGCTATAAGAGAACTTAGTACCAGGTTCAAATTTCATTTTATGATTTTGGAACATGGGTAAGAAAGCATTGGGAGAAGTAATAGAATACATGGGAATTTCTCGCCATAGTTCCTCAAAATCTTCCATTACTTCCTCATCAAAGTAATCCGGAATACCTGACGTATGCGTTAATAGATGGTGAATTGTGATATCTGGGGAAAAGTTAGGAAACTCGATATCTAAACAGTCTTTCAGATAAGTATCAAATGTCAATTTACCATCCTCAACAAGTCTAGATATTGCAATAGATGTAAAAATTTTACACCCGGAAGCCATAGCAAATATAGTACTAGGGTTAATCGCTAATTTTTCATTTCTGTTAGCATATCCAAAACCTTCTTTTAATAAGACATCATGTTTATTTTCAATTAAAACTGAACCCGAAAAGGGATGTTCTTCACTATTTTCCAATATAACTCCTTTAATATAATTTGAGATTTTCATTCCCCTTATCTCTCCTATTATTTTCTTTTAATACAAATTAATGTTAACTTAGTAATAAATAATATGCAATAAAATTCAGAAAAAACTAATATTTTAAAATTAGCATTTTACCTTGGAATTTTAATCATTCATAATATATGATAATCCACTTCTTTATTCTATATTTAAAATTTATTCTCTATTATAAGAAAGGAAAACAGACATGGAAAATGCAAAACTCATTATCATCCCACTTGGAAATCGTTTAGAAAATACTTTTTTAAGACAAAAGTTAAAGTCCTTACCAAAATATGAAAGAGACAAAATTAGCGCTTATCATAATTGGGAAGATAGACAACGTTCCTTGTTAGCTCAACTTTATATTCACAAATATTTTACTAAATTATTAAATACTACTGATTTTTTAATTGAAAGAACAGAAAAAGGTCGACCTTACTTATCGTCATCACAACTATTTAACGGAGATTTTAATTTCTCCCATTCCTCTGATAAAATCCTTTGTGGTATCTCAACCCATGGAAAAATCGGAGTAGATATAGAAAAAGCCCATTTAATAGACTTGTCAATAACTAAATATTGTTTTACTCAAGAAGAAATCCTATATTATAAAGATTTAAGGTTTGAAGAGCGCTTATCTTTTTTCTTTAAAATTTGGACTTTGAAGGAAGCCTTTGTTAAAACAACTGGAGAGGGTATGAGTGTTCATTTTTCTGACTTTGGTTTTGATATGGATAGCTGGGGAAAAGGAAAAATCACATTAAGAAATCAAAGCAAAATAAGTTCTAGTACTTTTCACTTCAAGTCACTCAAATTCCATAATGATTTTTTCATTGGGGTGTGCAGTAACGAGATAGAGAATTTAAACCATATAGAATTGCAAAAAATAGACCGATTTAAAGTATTTTAAAAATGGAGTTTTCATAGAGTTTACAAACTTTTTATAATTTCACCCCTGCTTCATCTCCTTAAATTAAAAGCAAGGTTTTCTACATCATCAATTAAATCTTTAATATAGAAAACCCTGGTTCTTTTTCTAACACTACTGTAACCCGTTATACCTAATGTATCCCTTACCTCTCCGTGCATCTTATATAAACATGCCCACTTGAATCAAACAGAGCCAACCATATAAAATAAAAGGCAGCACAATTATTAAATATATACATTAGCTGATTTTCTTAATCATATACAGACTTCTTAGTTTTATAATAATAGAGCTCAATACGGTTCCTATTTCATTGTGGATTTTGCTTATTTAAAGTATTAACTTCTAAACCTTATATTCTCTTTATCTTTAGAAGAAAAATATACATATGTTAGAATCAGCTTGAAAGGAGAGAAGATGTCTTGTATTCGTCCATCATTAGAAGAAAAGTTTTTAATACGTTTTCCGTAACGTTATTAGTGTCATGCTTATTATCTTTTCTATATATGATTCGCTCAGTTGAAACGAGTGTTAATGACTATAAACTAGCGCAAGGGTTTATATTATGGTTATTCGTTTATAGTCTCTATGTAGGCGCCGTAATTTTAATTTATGCTAATCTCGTTTCCGTTCTTATTGAACTTTTACGAAATAAATTCAACCTGAACTCATTCACTTATATTATACTGCATGGATTAGTAGGAGCTTTAACAGGTGGAGTGGTTTCGAAAAGTACACTTGTTGCCCTATGTATTGCTGGCATAGCTATACTATATGCGCTTGTTGACTATTGGCAAATGACCCAAGGGGATGAGAGCCGTTCTATAAAATACATTTTGCTCATTTCTCTCCTCCCTATTGTCTGTTCCTCTATTTACTTTGCAACTATTTCAGAGCCCCTAGCTCCATTTACAGCAAAGGATGCGATAGCATCAGCAATAGATGATCATTCTATTACAAGCAAATTCCCTCATAAAAGTGGTAAAGTAGACTCCGAAGAGAAAGGTTACTATATTACAAGAGAAACAAGAGCTAAGAAAATTATAAAAAATACATACTCGGTTAGATTTATAGAAAAGTGGAGCAAAGACGGAGAAAAAGGAGAATATAGAATTTCTTATGAGATTACAAGAAATTCGTTAACGCTTCATTCTATTTCAGGGGAGGAACCACCATATTATAATAAGTAACCTCCGTTTAGTAAAAAGAGGATATTTTACTTTTTTCAGAACATCCTCTTTTTGCTTGCTTTCCTATCATTCTATATAAGTAACTTCCATCTTAACTGCCTTATGATTTTCACGTTTTATAATCCACAACCCTTATTACTTATGTATTATTCCGCACGCGGATTATAATCCACCGTTACTTCCCTTAATCCTTTTAAGACACGCTCAATTCGTTGAGATAAATCTTTAACTTCACCTAACGATAACTCTCCAATGGCTTCTTCTAAGGGAAACGAGCTTAACCTCTTTGTAATTCCTTCAACGGTTCCGACAAATACTTTTTCGTGTGTCATAACAATCTCGCCAATAGCCGTATCAGCAATAACATCTTCTACTTTACCTAAATTATCAAATTCATTCGCTAATCTTGCCGCAGCATACCGATACCCTCTATTTTCTTCTAAAAATTCTTCATAAAATTCTTTAATCGTATGGAATAATTCATCGTACTCCCAATTTTCCATAAACCTGCCTCCATCGTTTAGTTGTAATTAGTACATCTAATGAAATCAAATTCCCCTGACCTATGTACTTCACCGCTATACGCAAAGTTATAAATGAGAATAATAGAGTTATAAGTTTTGTTAAGTTCGCTATATTTCTTAACCTTAGGAACAATGACTTCCTCATATGATATGCCTTCTAAGAGCTTAGAAATATCTTTGCTGCTCTCTCCTAGCCATTCCACCTCAAAGAAATCTTCATCTGTTTCATAATGATTAATATGAAAATCTCTAAAAAATAAGGAAGGAATAGAATCTCCATCCTCGTCATATTTCAAAATAACATATTCCTCTAAGTCTTCTTTTCTCTTCACATTTCCTAGCCATATTGAAACGCTTCCTTGTTTCTCCATGAAAATTCACTCCTGTTCTAAAGAGTTTGTTGGCGTTTCGCTTAATGAACTTTATATATTACCTCATTCTTTCTTTATGTTTATTAACCTTTGCCCAAGTTCCTTTCAACCAAGACATCTGCTCTTCTAACTGTTCCCCACTTATCCTTTCATATTTCCTATCACACTTAAAAACCTCCTGAGCCCAAGCTAATAGTAACTTCATAAACTCTATCGTTTCTATTGCACAAATAACTTCCTCTTCCCCATCAGAAAATAAGCTTTCGAATAAAGTAAAATTCTCATATGCTCGAATTATACTTGTATTACCTCCTCCTTTGTACATCTCTTCTTCTCCTATTAGGACTTTTAAATAAGCAATAAACTTCTCTTCAATATCATTAAAGTTTGCTAAAATATCTGATCCCAATGAAATTTCAATAAGAAAGCTGTTTTCTAAATGACTTTGAGATAAGTCGATAATGATGCGTTCACCTTTCTCTTCAAATCTATATGTATATTTTGACATAGTAACTCTCCTGTAATTTTAAAAATTGTAATATTAACACTCTAATTCAAAATAAAAGAACCAGAGATGAAATGATGTTCTAGTCTCTGGTTCCCTTGTTTATCATCTTTAAATAGAATTATGAAGAGATGCTCGATCACACTTTTCAAACAAAGTTCAAACATCTTTAACTTTTGGTACTTAACCTAAATACTCACTTTCCTAATTTTATAATTTAGACATTCAACATCTTAAGAATTTTATCCCGATGCTTAGTTAAAACAGGACAGAGTTGGATAACCCCTTGTCCCCCTTCAATCTCTTCCACAGGTTCCCCTTTACTGCAGAAATAGCAATGAACTTCATCAGCAGAAAAGTGGTAATGAAATACCCCTTCTTCAACGGCTACATACTGAGCACCTTTGAAACTGAATCCAATTTGTCCCTGTTCGTTATATTCTAATTGTAAGCCTTGAAGATTGTCTTCACTTTCTTGTAAGACTTCATCTTCCTTCACTTCTTGGATTACATTCATGATAGACTCAGGAGAAAAATCACAGCGATGTGCATAGATAACCGCTTCCTCATCCTCTTCTTCTACTTTTGTCATCAGATGAGCTTCACATGAACAGATCGGACAGGAAGTAGGCTTCTCTTTTTCTTCATCATCAATATACATGAGGCTATAGGATTCCTGCAGAATATATCTATATCCGCTATCTACTATGTATGGAATAACAACTTCTACTGGTTTTAACTGAGAATCAAATTTAACAGACTGACTCGCCATATATTCACTAGATAAAATCAATTCAAATTGAAGTTGATTCTCTTCGTCCATTCCTAAAAAGTCATGAGCGTATTTATCAAATACACTAAAATAGTTTTGTAAATCTAACATTTTATCACCTTTAGTTCCTTTTAAAGTTTCCTTCTCTTCGTTTCTTATTAGTCAAGCAAGGCCTTCAACGGAGAAGAAATAAAAAGCAGGACAGGGATCACTGCTTTTTGTAACTCTATCATAATTCAAGCAACTTTCTTTCGCAACATCACGCTTAGCTGATGAGCATAAAGTGTACGTGCTAATATAAAAGGAGAAACCCCAAGTTTTTCGCTGGTTTCTCCTTCTATATCTACCTATTTACCAACAACTTTCTCCTTTTTTCTCTCCACAACAAACCAAGGATTAACTAACTCCTCTTTGTTATACAAGAGCGGCGTTCCATCTTGCTTTGTAACCTTTCCTCCCGCTTCTTCAACAATCGCATGTCCTGCAGCTGTATCCCATTCCATTGTTGGAGCAAAGCGTGGATAAACATCTGCCTTTCCTTCGGCAACTAAGCAAAACTTTAAGGAACTTCCGGCAGAAACAATGTTTACTTCCTCCGCTTCTTTCTCTAGTTCTTTCACAAATTGTTTTGTATCTTCTGACATATGTGAGCGGCTAGCAACTACATTTAAGCCTTTTCTCTCTTGTGCTAACGGTAACTTTTCCGCTTTTTCTTGGAATGATTCGGCTTCTTTTGCGAGTACTTCTTTACAATTTTCTAACTTATAAGCCCCAAGCCCTTTCTTCGCAAAATAAACCGTATCCCAAACCGGCACGTAAATGACACCAATGAGTGGAACATTTTTATGTACAAGCGCAATATTAACGGTAAACTCTCCGTTTCGTTTCACAAATTCTTTTGTTCCGTCTAGTGGGTCCACTACCCAAAAGTAGTCCCACTCTTTTCGTTCATGATAAGGAAGATGTGTACCTTCTTCACTTAGTAGTGGAATTGTTGGATGCTCTTTCTGAAGAGAAGCTGCGATCACTTCGTGTGATTTTTTGTCAGCTAAGGTAAGCGGTGAGTCGTCAGCTTTTATTTCTAGTGCAATGTCTTCTGAATCATATACACCTAAAATTTCAGTTCCTGCGTTCATTGCGATACGGATAAGGTTGAGTAAATTTATTTCATCTTCTTTTTTATGAGGCATTGCGTTTGACTCCTTTCATGTAAATCAGTCTATCTTTCTAGTTTACTAAAAATATGGTTATCTTTTTAGATAAATTTGATAAATAGGAAAATAAATACGAATGTCAATCCTACTATGCCGATTAATGACATGACTTTAATATAGCGAATTGCAGCGGGTGACGGTTCAGGATCTTCTTGATACACCCATCTTCTTCCTAATAATAAGCTTTCTTCTGGATCAAAGTAGCTCCAAATAAGAACAACATATACAGGGATAAAGAAAATAAAGCTTAGAATAACGCCAGCCAATCTATCCACCTCCAGAAAAGCTTTATATAATCATACGGTTAACATAATGAATAGTTCCTTAAGTATGTAGAGGCAAAATAAAAAAGCAAGGATAGATTCCTTGCTTTTTTGATTAAGACTTCAACATTTCCTCATTCACCGAAAAATCATACTCATAGCACGTATAATAAAGCTCCACAATCTCTTCATGCGACGGCACTTTTGGATTATTCCCAGGACTTCCGCTTGCTAGCGCGTCCGTCGCCATTTTAGCTACAACTTGTTTGAACTCTTCTTTATCAATGCCCCATTTCTCCATATTCGGAATGTTTAGCTCAGAGCAAAGTAATTTGATTTTATGAATCACTAAATCTGCTAGTCTCTCATCTTCAAATGCTTTTGATTCTGGATAAAGAAGACGTCCAATGACCGCTAGTTTCTCTGTTGCTTCTTCTTTTGTGAATTTCAATACAGCGGGAAGGAGCATCGCATTTGAAATCCCATGTGGAACATGAAATAAAGCTCCAACAGGACGAGACATGCCGTGAACAAGCGTTACAGAAGCATTTGTAAAAGCAAGCCCTGCTTTCATTGACGCTGTTGCCATTTTCTCGCGTGCTTCCATGTCTTCTCCATTGTCATAGGCTCTTTTAATATACGTTAAAATATCTTCAATGGCTGAAAGAGCTAAGTTATCAGTCAGCGGCTGTGACCGCTTGGAAAGATACGCTTCTATCGCATGACAAAGGGCATCAATGCCTGTTGCCGCTGTAACAGAAGGTGGCGTAGATAGGGTTAAGATTGGATCAACAATGGCGACTTTTGGAAGAAAGGCAGGATGTTTAATCATCATTTTAATATCTTCCTTTGTATTTGTAATAACCGTTACATTTGTAACTTCTGAACCTGTTCCAGCTGTTGTTGGAATTGTAACAAGTGGGAGCGGTTCTTTTGTAAGAGCAGAGGTGCTGTGAAGATAGTCGTTAATTCCTCCCCTGTTTGTGGCAAGAACAGCAACGGCTTTAGCGGCGTCAATGCAGCTTCCTCCGCCAATCGCAATTACAACATCGCATTTTTCTTTTATACAAATATCAAGGGCTTCTTTCACATGAGAGTCTGTTGGCTCTGAATTCACATCTAAGTAAGAAGAGTACGCAACGTTTGCCTTTTCTAATAAATCCGTACATTTTCCGACATGACCGATTTTCTCCATAACCCGGTCACTAATTAAAAGCGCCCTCTTCCCATATGTAGCAACTTCATCTCCGAGCTGCTTTAAAGCGTCTCTTCCATAAAAAACAGACTCTGGCATGCTGAATTTTGAATACGTTTTCATTCTTATCCTCCTTGCATGTTCGCTTTATTGTAGTAAGGAAGTTTTTACAATCTAAGATGCAAGGTTCTCTATCTCTATTGTAATACAACCCTTCTCTTATTTTCTAGCACAAATAAAAAGACAACTCTTTATCGAGTTGTCTTCACTGTACTTGAAAGATAAAATACACAATCATAATCGTCTGGAGAGCACCTTTTACAACAATGCTGCTTAAAAATCCGATCAGTGAGCCATATCCTACCTTCATTGCCTCCCCTATGCTTTTTCTATGTACGAGAAGTTCTGCAATAACCGCTCCTAAAAATGGTCCAGCAACAATGCCAACAACAGGAATCACAAATGGACCAACGAGAAGACCAATTGTACTTCCCCATATCCCTGCTTTTGAACCGCCATATCGCTTAACTCCAACTAAGTTGGAAAAGTAATCGGCAACAAAAAGCAAGATAACGAACATCGCTTGAATAATCCAAAATAGAATCGAAAACTGTTCAAAGCTGAAAAACAGACCATATAAAAGATACCCAGCTATAATAAACAAGACGCTTGGGATAATTGGATAAATTAACCCTACATATGCGACTATAAATACAAGACTAACAACAATCCAGCCTAAAATATCGATAAAAACCACTCCTACTGCAAAATGTCATGTGATATTTAATCATACCCTAGTATAGCAGAAATAAGCAATTCCTCTTAGCAAAAACCTCTTTACTTGGTATATAATGGAGATAGTTTAAGGATAGAATGGAGCTTAAAAATGACCATTGAAGCAACAATTATGGAAACACTTAAGGAAATTGAAAAGAATTACAATGTAAAAGTGCTTTATGCTTGTGAATCTGGCAGCAGAGCATGGGGCTTTCCTTCTAAAGATAGCGACTTTGACGTTAGGTTTATTTATGTTCATACGCCCGATGATTATTTAGTGATTGATCCTATGGGCGTTGGCAAGAGACGAGACGTGATTGAGCTTCCTATTAATGATAAATTAGACGTTGTTGGCTGGGAGCTTACAAAAGCGCTCAAGCTATTTCGAAAAGGAAATCCACCTCTCCTAGAATGGATAAACTCAGGAATTGTATATTATGAGAAGTTTTCAACGATGAATCAAATTCGTGAGCTAGTAGACGAGATTTTTCTTCCAACGTCAGCGATCTATCATTATTTAAATATGGCCAGAAAGAATTTTAGAGAGTTTCTACAAGGAGATACAGTAAAAATCAAAAAATATTTTTACGTTCTTCGTCCCGTTCTTGCGTCACACTGGATTGAACAATTTAACGAGTTTCCTCCGTTAGAATTTCAAGAATTGTTAGATGGAGTAGTACCAGATGGTAAAATTAAAGATGAAATTACCGTTCTTCTTCAGCGGAAGATGGCCGGAGTTGAGCTTGATTTAGAGCCTAAAATTCACGTTATTAATGATTTTCTAGCCCATGAGTTAGAGCGTTTAGAAACATATGCAAAAAGCTTGGATTTAAAAGTTGAGGATCCTACACCTAAGCTGAATGAGGTGTTTAAAAATACGCTAGAGGAAGTGTGGCGTTCTTAAGAAAGTAAAAAAGCATCCATTATGTAATGGATGCTTTTTTACCTTGCCTTTTCTAGGCTAACCAATCGGGATAATCATCAATAAGTTGCTGTAAATCATGTAGAAAAAGGCCTACATGGTAACCATCACACGCAGCATGATGCACTCGTATTGAAATAGGCAGTAATATTTGATTACCGTTAGAAGCATATTTTCCACACGTAATAATAGGAAGAAGATAATCTTCCCCCTTAAATAAGTTTAATTCAAACGATGAAAAGTTTACCCACGGGATTGAAGAAATCGAAAACGTATAAGGCGGGACATTTTCTTTTACCCATAATCCTTTTTTATGACCGAATACGTTCAGATCAGACTCATAATCCCTATAAAAAGTAGAGAAGTCAGAAGAATAATCAGTCCAAAGCGCAGAAAAAGTCCCATCATCTTTATGGAAAATCGTATAATTCGGGACAACTTCATCCCAATATCCGAGAATTCCTTTTTCATTAAAGGTTGTTCTAAATTCTCTATGCTTGTTGACAATTCGCGTCACCATATAAATAAACGCAGGATAAAATTTAATCTTCCTATCTTTTAATGCCCTCAATAACTCTGTTATATCTAAGTTTGCTGTCATATTGAAAGCACATTTTGCTCCACTCATATAGTGATGGAAATGTTCTTTTCTATTCCAATTTTCAATATGGATTTGATGAAAGTTCATGACTCTTCCTCCTAAAATATAATTTTTAATTTTAGGAGGCTAATTTCTCTGATTTCTTCATATTTTTCACTCCATCATTTACTTTAGGAACGTTCATGAGACCGTTTATAGAAAGAATCTCATACGGTTATTATACAAAGACAGAAGGTTTGAAGCAACCGACAAAAAAGTGGATGAAGTCTAGCGCTTCATCCACTTCTATCTTTTTTCTCCTTCATTCTTATACTTCTTCTCCATTTGTGGCAATCACTTGTTTGTACCAATCAAACGACTTTTTCTTTGAACGTTCTAACGTGCCGTTTCCTTCATTATCACGATCAACGTAGATGAAACCGTAGCGTTTTTTCATTTCTCCTGTTGTGAAAGAAACTAAGTCAATACATCCCCACGGAGTATAGCCCATTAGGTCAACGCCATCAAACTCAACTGCTTTTTTCATTTCTTTAATATGTGCTCCTAAATAATCAATGCGATAGTCATCATCGCAAGTGCCGTCTTCGTTCTTCACATCAATAGCACCAAATCCATTTTCAACGATGAACAATGGAAGCTCATATCTTTCATATAGCATATTCAATGAGTAGCGTAAACCAACAGGGTCAATCTGCCAGCCCCAGTCAGATGCTTTGACATGAGGGTTCTTTACGCTAGCGCTTGATCCTGCTATGTTTGTTGGATCAATTTCATTTACTCCAGTTTTCACAGCGTCTGACATATAATAGCTAAAGCCGATATAGTCTACTGTTCCTTCTGCGAGAATTTCCGCGTCACCAGGCTCCATTTTAATGTTGTAGCCTTTTCTCTCCCACTCTTTTAGTGCATAAGCTCCGTAATGGCCGCGGCAATGGACATCAGCAAAGAGCCAGCGGTCATGCATAGATTCGACTTGCAGCATCATATCATCTGGATTACAAGAGTACGGATAAATCGGCACCATTGCCACCATGCATCCTACTTGAAGATCAGGGCTAATGTTGCGAGCTGCTTTCACAGCAAGCGCGCTTGCCACAAGCTCATGGTGAACAGCTTGGTACATCACTTCTTCAGGATTTTCGCCTTCTTCACATTTAACCCCAGAGCATGTCCATAAGAAAATGGGGTTTGATGTGTTCTTTTGGTTATTGATCTCATTGAACGTCATCCAATACTTTACTTTATCTTTGTAACGCTCCATTACTGTTGCTGCATAATGTACGAAGAAACCGATTACGTCACGGTTGCGCCATCCGCCATATTCTTTTGCAAGATGATACGGCATTTCAAAGTGGCTTAATGTGACAACAGGCTCGATCCCGTGCTTTAATAGTTCATCAAATAAATCGTCATAAAACTTTAAGCCGTCTTCATTTGGCTCTAGCTCGTCACCTTTAGGAAAAATACGTGACCATGCAATACTAGTACGGAAGCATTTAAAGCCCATCTCTGCAAATAGGGCAATATCTTCTTTATAATTTTCGTAAAAGTTGATGCCTTCATGGTTTGGATAATATTTTCCTTCTACAATACCGTCCGTAATTTCACGCGGCACACCGTGTGCACCTGCTGTCATTACGTCAGCAACGCTTGGTCCTTTTCCGCCTTTATTCCAACCTCCTTCAATTTGATGAGCAGCAACAGCTCCGCCCCATAAGAAGTTTTCTTTGAATGCCATGTTGTTTTCCTCCCTTTATAAAAACAAAACGAATCCTTTTTTAAATGATTCCGTTTTTTTAATTTTGAAATGTTATACTTTAATAATAGAATAACGCTACTTTTAATGAAATGGCTTACAGTGACTTTGAAATGCCGTTTTAATTTTAATAAACAATAAGCACCTATTTTTGAAATGCCGTTTTGAAAACGATTAACTTTCATATATAGAAGGAATGTTGCACAATGATTATTTCGAACAAACTTGAATCAATGGACTCTTTATCAAAATCAGAAGAAATATTAGCGAAATTTATTCTCAAGGAGAAAGAAAATATCGAAAGCCTCTCAACAAAAGACTTAGCAAAAGCTACCTATACCTCCCCTTCAACAGCTATTCGTTTGTCTAAAAAATTAGGCTTTAGCGGATGGAATGAATTAAAAGAAAAATATCTTGAAGAGCTTCACTATTTAAATCAGCACTTTTCTAACATTGATCCAAACTATCCATTTGATACAAATGATACGTTTATAAATGTAGCTGCGAAAATTGGGCATCTTGCCTCAGAATCAATTGAAGATACGCTGTCGCTTTTAAAACATACAGAGCTACAAAAAGCTGTTGAACTTCTTCATAATTCGCAGCATATTAGCATTTACGGGTTTAGCAATTCCCTTATTATGGCGTATGATTTTAAACATAAAATGCTTCGTATTAACAAGTATGTTGACATTACAAACGTACCTGCAGAGCAGCTATATGTAGCATCAAATTCAACGCCTCAGCATACAGCCATCTTAATTTCCTATTCTGGGGAAACAGAAGAAGTCTTAAAAATCGCGAATATTTTAAAAAGCAACCGCACTCCTATTATTTCTCTCACCAGTATTGGGGAAAACAGTTTAAGAAAGCTCTCAAATTGTGCCATGTCCATTTCAACACGTGAAAAGCTTTATTCAAAAATCGCTACATATTCTACAAATAACTCAATTCATCTCCTCTTAGATATTTTATATTCATGCCTTTTTAAAATGGACTATGATCTCAATTTAGAATATAAAACAAACATCTCAAAAAATGTTGATGAACGCGTATCAAACAGTACGCTATTAAAAGAAGACTAATATTTCACTAAAAACCGGTATTCTTTATAGAAGGACACCGGTTTTCGCCTATTGACAAAGAATTCCTTTTAGTTTAGTATTTAAGTAAATACTTAATTAACTAAATACTAAAGAAAGGACTCACCTTATGAACAACGCATTTAAAGCTCTCGCTGATGGAACTCGTCGTAAAATTTTATCTCTCTTAAAAGAAAAAGATATGACAGCTGGAGAAATTGCAGAACAATTTAATATGTCAAAGCCCAGTATTTCTCAGCACTTAAAGATCTTAAAAAATGCTGACCTTGTTTCAGATGAAAAAAAAGGTCAGTATGTTGTGTATTCTTTAAATGCGACTGTTTTCCAAGAACTTGTGAGCTGGGCCCTTGATTTTGTTGAAAAAGGAGATGAACAGAAATGAAAAAACACGTCTTCCCTCTTATCATTATGTTACTTTCCATCTTATGTTGGGTGATCTTCTACAATAAGCTACCTTCTCAAATCCCGATGCAGTGGGGAGTTGATGGAACTGTAAACTCTTACGCGCCTAAGTTACAAGCAGCGTTTACTCACAATGGAATCCTGCTGTTCTTGTATGCGCTTTTAGTGCTTTCCCCTAAAATGGATCCTCGGAAACAAAACTATCAAAAATTTTCACGCTCATATCGAATCATCACGCTTGCTATTATGTTGGTTTTGTTTCTTCTTAATATTTCCGTTCTTCTTGCAAGCCTTGGATATAACTTAAATGTTACAACAATTACTCCTATCCTTGTTGGGATTTTGTTTATTATTTTAGGAAACTACATGCAAACGGTAAAACCTAACTTTTTTATTGGAATTAGAACTGCTTGGACACTCAGCAATGAGCAAGTATGGAGAAAAACACACAGACTTGGTTCAAAACTGTTTATCCTAGGAGGTCTCTTATTCTTCGTAACTCCGTTTGTTCCAGAACGACTGTTATTTCCTCTTATCATCTCTATTATTCTTGCTGTTGTGCTTATTCCTACTCTCTATTCATATGTTCAGTATCGGAAACTTACTGAGTAATACTTTCTCACAACAAAAAACCGCTCTACTAATCTAGTAGAAGCGGTTTTTTAGTGTTGCATGAGCTTAATTTGTGTTCAAGCCTCCGCCATTTAATCCTTCTTTAATATATCCGTTTACTTGACTATTTGCCAATAAACCGATATGAGTGATGCCATAAAGTTGAATATTTCTTGCTCCTTGTAATCGAGAAAGACTAGGAAGAACAATTCCATCGTTTATGCTGTAGATTGAAGTATATAAGATTTTTTGGTTAGGATCTGTACCTGGCAATGCTACTGAAGAAG
Organism: Priestia filamentosa; assembly: GCF_900177535.1. Lineage (NCBI taxonomy): Bacteria > Bacillati > Bacillota > Bacilli > Caryophanales > Bacillaceae > Priestia > Priestia filamentosa. The sequence goes on along the minus strand of NZ_FXAJ01000002.1, from coordinate 380,496 downwards.
ATAGACCGTTAGCTCCACCTAAAGTAACGACATTCTCAATTTTGTCCCCGCCACCAAGATACTTGATGTAATAAAGCGTATTTGCTCCTCCCATGCTATGAGCTACAATATCGACTTTATCTGATCCTGTTTCTCTTAGCACGCGATCAATGTACGTTGCCAGCTGTGGTCCGTTTGTTGAGTTAGAGCCTGCTTTGTTGTAGAAATCAATGGCATAGAACTGACTTCTATCCCACCCTTGTGATCTTAAATAGTTTTCAATACTGAAGAAATTATAAGAAGCTCCTCCAATACCGTGTACAAATACAACTGGATTGTGAGCAGACTGGGCTTTAGCACTTGATGGCTGAACACCAATAAAAGATAGAAAGAGTGCAAAAGATAGAACTGCTGCCATAATAACCTTTTTCATGTATAAACCTCCTAAAATTATGTAACAAAGATAATTATATACATTATTCCTAATTTTGTTAATATATTTTTTTAAAAAAAGGGTAATATTCCCTAACAAAAATTTAATATTATTAAAGACTCAATGCTAATGATAGAAAAATATTATTAATACCTTCAACCAATCTACACAAAAAAAGCGCCCTAAGTTTTTCACCTTAGAACGCTTCACTCCGTAACCACCTTAAAATCGAATAACACCGGCAATTCTTCCAATTGTAATAAAAACAAAGCACCATAAGAAAGCACCAATGGCTACAAATAAGAGGTATGTTCTTAAATTCATCCGGGTAATGCCTGAAAAGTAGCATGTCACGTGGCGCACACCTGGAATAAAGTAGCCAAGGATAAGCGAATATGGTCCATATTTCTTCATCCATGTTTCCACTTTATCCATTCGTTTTTCTTTCAAACCAACCCACTTTCCATACTTATCAATAAAAGGACGACCTGCTTTCCTTCCAATAAGGTAGCTAATCATCATTCCTAATAGAGCACCTATAAAGCTAATCACAATAGCAAGTTCATAGTTGAGCGTACCAACATGTGTAAAGTACCCAATGAGCGTCATTAATACTTCATCAGGAATGGGTAAACCGACAATTCCGAGCGTAAGCATCAAAAAAACAGCAATATAGCCATAGTGTGTAATAAGATGCTCGACTAGTTCCATCCTTGCGTCTCCACGTTTTCAGGTGCTTGGCTCTTGAAATGTGGGAATTTAACTCGGCTTACCATGAGATAAGCAAGAACACATGTCCCAATCGCTAGAATTACTGGGTTATGTACAAAACTCAGTACAACAAGACAGATCGCAGCGAATGGAGCAGGCATTCCAATAAATGTTGATAGTTTACTTTGTTCAGCATTAAAGCGGGCAAGACGTAGCATTCCACAAACACTGAAAGCAAGTGCACATAAAAGACCGATAAGCGGCAGTTCATATAATGACACACTGTAGGCAAGCATTGATGGTGCAACGCTAAATGTGACAAGATCAGCTAAAGAATCCAGCTCTTTGCCGATTTCTGAAACAACATTAAGCTTGCGGGCAGCTAGACCATCAAAAAGATCAAAAAACATTCCTGTAAAAATCAGCATAATAGCTGAATGAACGTGGTGAAATAATAAAGAGTGAACGGCTAAAATTCCACAAATAAAGTTTCCGATTGTAATCATATTGGGTATATAAATCAAAATGTAGTTAAACCTCCAGTACTATTCTCTATGTAATGTACCTTTTTTCTGAGTTGTTTCATTTTCTTCTTTAATAACTTCATTAATTTTTTCCATTGTTCGTGTCATATGTGTTAGATCATCTAAGTTCACTTTTGAATAATAGTTCTTAATAAGCTTTATGTCCAATTCTTGGAGCAAAGAGACATACTTTTCTCCATTTTCTCCTAATGATATGAAAGATTCTCGCTTATTTTGTGGGTTGACCGCTCGGACAATCATTTTATTTTGTTCAAGTTTTGAGAGAACTTGACTTACAGCACTTTTCGTAATACCGAACGAATGAGCAATTTCGTTTGCCGTTACGTTTAGATGCTTAGCTATATAAGCTAAGATGAGGTCCTGCTGCATTGTTAAGTCAAACTGATCAATTTTTTTCGTCTCATTAGCAATCAATACCCCAAACTCTTCAAAGGCATCGTTCATTTGTTTAATAATCTTTTGATACTCCGACAACACTTTTTTACGCTCCTTTTATAACGCTATTTTCATTACTTTTTAGCAAAATGCTAGAAAAGTAATTTCTTCTTCAATTAGTTAAGTTAACTTAATCAATTATAAAAGTAGTTCGATTGTAATGTCAAATTCTTCAGGTCCGCATATCAGCATATCATATAAAAAGACCTTGTGCTTAGTTTATGGAAATTTATATATTTTTTTATACGATTTTTCCTCTTTTGTTGTTCTCTAAATTCAAATAATATTTAAAAAATGAGTTGACAGTAAAGAATATCTTTCTTATAGTTAAGTTAGCTTAACTTTTGTTAATTAATTCCTTTTTGACGCTCTTAAGCTTATCTCAAGTATGACCTCCTAATAAGAGTCGAAGAAGAAGGCGAAGAAGTTTCTCTTTTAAAAGAAGTAATTTATGGAGGGAAATCTATAGAAGCATAAGAAAAGGTTAGACACCACTAGTCTTCTCCAGAACAGACTGAACAGAAATCTTGTAATCTATCCTTACTATCTTAAACTTTGGACCCTCTTATCATCCTTTTTCTGTTAGAATATGAAGATATAGGTTTTACTATATATAAAATTCATCAAGAAAGCAGGTCATATATGAGCACAGTACAAAATCATTCAAAGGTTGAAAAGGAAGAGCTAAATTTAAAAGACGCTGTTTTTGTTTTCGCCTCTTTTACTTTAATGGGCGTAGCAGCGATCACCCTGTTAATTATTTTTGATGTTTTGACGCTAGATCAATTTTTATCATTTCATAACCCCTCTACACTTATGACCATGACGGTTACAACAACGATAGGACTTATCTTATTTGGTATTCTTTTAACAATTTTAATTCCTTCTCATCACATTGATAATCAGAATAAGCAATACCAAACATCTTCTATATCAGCATTGCTTTCTCTTTTTCTTTTTGGATCATTATTTGAAGAGCTTCTATTTAGAGGGATTGTTCAAAATTTACTTCTTCTTTATATAGAGAAAAGCTGGGTTGGGATTTTTATTACTTCTCTTCTATTTTTAGCTCTTCATGTTCAATATTTTAAAAAGCCGCTTATGCTTTTTAATATTCTATTACCAAGCCTTGCATTTGGCTGGGTATATGTGAAAACAAGTAATATTTTAGTACCAATCATAGTCCACTTTCTTCTTAATTTTGTCATCACCATTCTCTTTAAATATCGAATTCTAAAATTAAAATCCTAAACAACAAAGACTCAAAGCTAAAAGCTCTGAGTCTTTGTTATTACTCTATTAAAAATCTTAAGATAACACAATAGAATCACCAAGAAACGTTGTTAAGAGTGATTTCAACTCTTTTTTCTTCTCTTTACTAAGCTTGCGGGTTGGAGCTAATACATCTGTTGAGATTTCTATCCCTCTTAAACGAATGGCTTCTTTGGCAACATTCATAAAGGGGGAGTCTAATTTATATAAAAGCGGGAGAGGAGCAAGTTGACGATGAAGCTCAATCGCTTTTTCGTAGTCTCCTGTTTGAAAGGCTCTATAAATTCCAACAGATAGTTCTGGAGCAAAACTTGCTGAAAGCGGAATTGAGCCATCTCCTCCTAAAGCTAGCGTATTAAATAAATGATCATCATACCCTGAGAAAACGACAAAATTAGGTTTCTCTTTTTTCACTTTTAAAATGAGTTCTCTTGTATGCCCTACAGCGTCAACTGTATCTTTAATTCCAACGATATTTGGATGTGCTTGAGCTAGCTTCAACACTAAATCAGGAGATAGATCTGTTCCTGTTAACGAAGGAAAGTTATATAGCATGATGGGGAGATCTACATTTTGCGCAATTTCACTGTAATGCTCAAAAAGACCTTCTTCGGTTAAGGGCCAATAATAAGGGTTAATAACAACAATACCGTCAGCTCCCTTTTCTTGCGCATGAACGCTCAAAGAAATCGTCTCCATTGTGCTTGACGTGCCTGTACCGATCAGAACGGGAACACGACCATTTACATAAGGAATCACAAACTCCGCTACTTCTCTTCTTAGCCCTGCTGACATTTGACTAAATTCCCCTCCAGAACCTAAAAAGAAAAGTCCATCAACATTCGATTCAATTAAGAAATCAATTAGGTTTTTCATTCCTTTTTCATCAATGCGTCCATCTTCATATAAAATAGTTGGAATTGGTGGAATAATCCCTTTGAATATTGGATCTGCCTTCACTGCAACCTCTCCTTTTCTTTTTATATAAAACGCTTTCATTTTAGATTTTTCTGGATGTTTTTTTATCGTATCATATCCCGTGCTTTTTTAGTTACTTATTTGCATTTCATTTATATTTTGGGAATTAAAATCCCCCCTACTTCAATCTCTTATGAGTTGTTTGAAGTAGATTGAAGATTTAATATAAAAAGGAATCTTTATAAAGATTCCTTTACTTTTTTAAATAAGCATAGTAAACGTTAATCTTTCTTCTTCACTTATCAAAAAATATCTCTGTTTCTTTTCTAAACTTGTAAAAAAAAGCAGGCACTTCCTCTTCCTTTAAACCAATAAAAAGATTATGAGCAACGTTCAGATAATACCATTTTTGCTTTTCGTATCCCCGTTTAAAGTGTGTCCACACTTCCTCTCCTTGCTCTTCATAGGATTCCTGTAAAGACTTTAAGTTCGATAATTTATCTGCAGCAATTAAGGCTTTAAGCGGTAGGGTCCCTTTTTTTACAACTTCAATTGTATGTGTTTTGCGCTCTTCCCAACTTCTTGATTTGTCTTCGGTGTGAGCAGCAACAAGAAGCGCTACTTCTTCACCAAATAGAGAAGCAATTTCTTCAATTGTTGCAGGCGTATCTTCAACCGTATCATGTAGAAGGCCTGCTATAACGACACTTTCTTCTAAATTTGCCGCTTCTAAAATTTTACTAACTTCGATTGGATGAACAATATACGGGCGAGAATTTGCTTTTCGCATTTGTCCTTCATGCATCTTTGTTGCAAATGTTAAAGCTTTTTCTTTTAAACTCATTTGGCCACCTTCTTTGATATATGTTGTTTTTATAATACGTGATTTCTATATCAAAACCAATGTTTAAGATAAAACGAAAAGATGGTTGCCGTATATGGCAACCATCTTTTGTTAATGTTTCTTCTCTGACGAAGAAGAATCCTTTGTACGATGCTTTCTTTTTTCGTCTTTCTGATCTAGTTCAACCTCTTCAAGTGGAATATGATCGACGTTTTGTTGGCTTTCAAATTTGTCTAACTCTGTTCGGTCTTTTACTTCAGATTTTTTTGAAGGTTCATTTTTTATACGCTCTTCTTCTTTATAATCATTATGTCTCGTTTTTGCCATTTTTTCTTCCTCCCTTTTTTGAAATACTCTATTATATTTTCTTTCGCATTTTCGTAGATAGTTATACTTCTTCTTTAACCTTAGTGGAAGAAATTTAAACGCAGTTAGAAAAACGGTTATGTAAGCGGAAGCTCTATTTTAATATATGCTCCCCCTTCTTTTTGATTATAAGCCTCAATTTCCCCACCGTGATTTTGGACAATAGAGTGCGCAATATAGAGGCCAAGCCCTGCATTTCCTTCTGTACTTCCTCTTGATTGATCTTCTCGGTAAAACTTTTCAAACAGCTTTTTGTTATGATTTTGTGCGAACCCAGGTCCGCTATCTTTCACTTCAAATAAAACAGTCGCATTACGGATCGTAACATCCCAGCTAATCTCTCCGCCCCGAGGAGTGTAGCGAATACAGTTTGTAATCACATTGTCAAAAGCTTGTGCAATAAGATGTGGATCAATATGGAAGACTTCCTGTTCACCATGGATCGTATAAGAGAAATAAACGCCCTTTTTCTTGCTTAAAAGCTCAAATTCGCTCCCTTTTAATTCAACAAATTCTCTAATATTAATGAGTTCTTTTTTTACAGCAAACGTAACATTCTCTAAGATAGAAACATCGCGAAGCTGATCAAGTAAGCGAATAGAACGAACCGTATTTCTAAAAATAGTTTGCAAATAATCATCAAGTCGCTTCGGATTGTTTTTACTTCCTTCAAGAAGTCCTTCTGTATGACCATGAATAATCGTAAGCGGGGTTCTTAAATCATGAGCAATCGCTGCTGTCATTTCTTTTCGGTCTTCTTCAAGCTTCCACTGACGTGTTAGTGACTCTTTAAGGGCAACTCTCATGTCTTCAAATGCATGAACAAGCTGATCTAATTCTCTCGATTCTTGAACTTTCGGTAGCGAAAATTCCAAGTCGTTACGCTGAATTTTATGAGATGCATCAATAAGCTCGTTGAACGGTTTCTCAATTTTCCGGCTAAAGCGACGTCCAAACAGATAAGAAAAAAGATAGAAATAAAGAAATGGACTACTAAATAATAAAACCGTTGCACCTACAATAAACAAACGGTCCTTTGGGTTAGAAGAAGCAAGCGTTAATTTGTAGCGCAACAAAACAGCACCATTCACTTCTTTTTCTCTATTAAACAGTGGATAAAGTTTAACAAAATACGTACCGTCATGGATATCACTGTTCAGCTTAGAATAAAACTCTCGTTTACTTTTAATATACTTTTTTTCAATCGAACCGTAGATAACATCTCCATCTTTATTCAGAACTTGATAGCCAATTCCTTCTGTTGGAATCTCTTTTTCAAGTCTGCTTTGAAAACTTCGGGATGTCACATCACTTTCATGGTTTTGAACAAATGCGAGCACATCAGGGATTTTTTTCTCATAGTAGTTAGCAGGATTCAACCCGTTTGGAATAAGGAAGATAATCGCACATAGCACAATAGCTCCTGCAGTAATAATGGTCGCAAGTATGCTAAATAAGAGGACAAGATGAAAAGAGGTAACAAGCTGGGTTCTTAGACTTGCGCTCTTTTTCCATTTCTTCAACTTACCCATTTATACCCAATGCCCCATACAGTTGAAATATAGTCTCTGCATCCTTTATATTTAGAAAGCTTAGCACGAATTTTTTTAATATGCTCTGTCACTGTCGAAGAGTCTCCTTCTGCATCATATCCCCAAATTCTTTCATACAGCTGCTCTCGTGTGAACACTTGTCCTGGGTGAAGCGCTAGAAAGTGCAGAAGCTCAAACTCTCTTGATGTAAATGAAAGTTTTTCATTGTTATATAAAATTTGATATCCGTCTAAGTCAATTGTTAAATAGCCAAAATGAAGTCGATTATATGCTGTGCTTTCCGCCCGCTTCTCCCTCCTCAAATGAGCATAAATTCTCATTTTCAGCTCCTTTATGCTAAATGGCTTTATTAAATAATCATCTCCCCCAACTAAAAGACCTTTGATCCGATCTTGCTCTGTTTGTTTTGCACTTAAAAACAAGATCGGACAAGAAACATTTTTACGGATAAGTTCACAAAGCTCAAATCCGTCCATTTCAGGCATCATCACATCTAGAAGAATAAGATCTGGCCGTTCTTTTAGTTTGGTGAGCGCCTCTTTTCCACCATAGGCACATAGTACATCATATCCTTCATCTTCTAAGGCATCTCTCATAAACGAGACAATTTCTTTCTCATCATCCACAAGCAGAATTTTTTCTTGCATTTTATCTTCATCCTATCCATTCTTTTTTCTTCCATACAGTTATATTTATTATAATGCTAAGACCCAATATTGGAAATAGAAGGAATAAAAAGTTATCTGTACTTGTACCACTTAGTTGATAAAAAATCGAATCGGTCATTGAAAAGAAGAAAAGAAGCTGATCTGATGCATAGACACTTCCAATTAATATAGCGATTAATCCAACATATGAAAGAATGGCATTTGGCATAAGAATGCTCACTAAGCTAGCAAGTGTAATAATTGTAAGAAAAATAGCAAACGCAATGCCGTAAAATTTAAGCGTATAGAAAAATGCTCCCATCGTATCTAACTCTTGCCCACCTAAAAATACAGTATGTTCTACATTCGGCATCATGATTTTTCCAAATAGAAATCCTGTTACACCTGTTATAACTAACACAACAAAAAACAGAAAACATTGAATAAACCACTTCGCGAAAAACAGTTGTAAACGTGACTGAGGACGAATTAATACAAGGCGCAGTGCCCCTGACGCATATTCCCCGTTAAAACTATCCACAACAAGCATTGGAATAAGAATAAATGTAAGAAAGAAAGCTAAATCTCGTAAATAAAGGGGGGAAGAATTTAGCGAATCCATCTTTACATCATGTTCAGGATCGAAGAAAGTGGTGCCTCCCATTGCATATAAAAACAAACATTCAAACCCAAGCAGCAACAGATAAACAATAAGCATAATAATAGTCTTTTTTCGTTTGAAAGTTCTTTCTAGTTCACTCCAAATTAATTGTTTCATTTCTGCTCTCTCCCTTTATAAAAACGTTTCTTTTTTTCGAAGTGTGAAAAATGTTAGCGTGCTGAAAAATAAAATATAAAATCCCATCACCCCTAGATTCCATAAAACAAACTGTGGTTTTTCAGCAATCATCGTTGTAATACCTTCATATTGAATCATCGGAATTGAAGTAAAAAAGAATTTTGCAAGCGTTACTTGATCAATAAATCCACTAAATACTTTTAACATATAAGGATAAGAGAATGAGAAAAGTAAGAAACCCACTCCCCCTCCAATGGCTGCTGTCGTTGTTTTACTAATAACAGCAATAAATACTAGTACAGCCCCAATTGCAACGGTCGTCATATATGAAAGCCCATAGAACTCTATATTATAAATTAGGCCTTCTTTAAAGCTAAACAACTCTTTATGATAGAAAACAGCATAGTTTGCCTGATTATCAAAGAAAAAGAATCCTATCAAATAGCTACTCAAAAAATAGAGGATAAAAAAGAGAAACAAGAATCCCAGTATAACGAGCACTTTAGCTGTGACAAGCTCACCAAGCGAACGGGCCCGAATCATCACCATGCGCAGCTGTCCTGTTCTGTATTCCTCTGTAATCATCAACGTAATAAAAACAAGCAAAAGTGCATTGAATGCCGTAAATAACATCTCAGATAACCCAAGTACAGCAAAGTTCCCTGTGAACGTATATTCGGGTAATTCAGGACTTAGCTGCCCGTTTTGCTTCTGCAAATACGAAGCAGCAACAAGTAGTCCAGCAGGCGCCATCGCCAACACAATCCACGTTAATTTTCGTTTAAAAAGCCGCTCCCATTCCGTTAAAATTAATGCCTTCATCGTGACACCAACTCCACAAACGCATCTTCTAAGTTTTGATTTTCAGTTGCAAATTCATTTAAATCTCCGTTCCACATCAATTCCCCTTCTCTAATCACAACAATCTGGTCACAAACGCGCTGTAATTCATCAAGCAAGTGGCTCGAAATTAAAATTGTTTTTCCATACTCCTCTTTTAGCTTGAATAAAAGCTCGCGTAGTTCTCTTACTCCAATGGGATCAAGTCCGTTTGCTGGTTCATCTAATATAAGAAGTTCAGGATCTCCTAAAAGAGCCTGCGCAATTCCTAATCGCTGCTTCATTCCAAGCGAATAAGTGCGAACTTTATCATCTTCCCGCCCTGTTAATCCAACAATTCCAAGCACTTCACATACTCTTTTTTCACGTTCACTTTTAGAACTAATATGAAGACGTGCTAAATTATGAAGGTTTTCTCCTCCTGTCATATATGGAAAGAAAATGGGCGACTCAACGATTGCTCCTACTTCCTTTAACGCTTCTTTACGTTCTGTCATAATGTTTTTTCCATTTAATAAAATTTGTCCCCCGGTTGGTTTAATTAAGCCTGTTAGCATACGGATAAGCGTTGTCTTCCCAGCTCCATTTGGCCCTAATAACCCGCAGATGCCTCCACCTTTCACACTGAACGACACCTTATTTAATAACGAGCGTTTTTTCATTTTTTTAGATACGCTTTGGACATTTAAAATTGTATTTTTCATAAGAAAATCCCTCCTAACGTCAGTATAGGAGGGAATTATAAACATTTTATAAAGTTTTAGAACTAAAGAAAAAATTTTCCTGCTGCAACAAGAGCAGCAACTTGGGCTGCTACTTTTAGAAAATCTACAAAAAAGCTGTGCCAGCCAACTCCTTTTTTCACGGAGCTTTCAATTGTATCAAGCTGTTTTTGAATGATTTCAAGCTTGTATAAAATCGTTTCTTTTTGAATAGTAAGGGCCGTAATTTCTTTATCTTTTTCACTCATTCGATTTTCGAGTTTTGCAACACTTTCTGTTAAGGACTCAATCTTATTCATTGTCTTTCACATCTCTTGTTCCCCATAAAGCAAGGAGAGCTATTGCAAAATAAACGCCTACTCCCGTGTTTAAGGGTTGCTTCGCTAGAATAAATCCTGCTGCCATCATTGCATACAAAAACGTTGATGAAAGCAGTGCTATTTTACGTATCCACGCTTTTTTCCATAGGAGTCCAAGAATAAGAGAAATCAAACTTAAAATAAAAATGCTTGCCCACTCTGCTTCATTACCAATTTCCTGAAACGTATAAAAAAATTCAGGGCGGTTATAAAACAGCTTGTCATTTACTACTAGAACCATAGACCACCACGCTGTAATAAGGATTAAAAACATTTCAATAAAAAGATTTCGTTTTTCCATAGCATGCCTCATTTCTATTCTAGCTTCTATACTCTATGAAATTTTTTTAATACTTGTCACATTTTTATATAAAAAATACTCCTATCCCCTTTTTCTCCCTCTCTACAAGCTATTAAAATAAAAAAGCGTAGGAACTTTTAGAAGTTCTTACGCTTTTTTCCAATGTGTTGGTATTTTTAATGATGGTGGCAACTTTGTATGACTATTTCCCTTTGCTGCGTTTACTTGTGCTTGAGTAAGAAAAAGACTTCCTGTCAAATCTGCCCCGCTAAGATCTGCATCCCTAAAGTCTGCTCCAATCAAATCTGTAAAACGAAGATCCGCTTCTCTAAGGTCTGCTGCAATAAGAAGTGCTCCTCTTAAATTCTCTCCTTTAAGCTTTGCTTTCCTAAGCTTAGCCCCTATATAATCACTACTATAATTTCGTTTTTTCTTATGAGTGATTTGCGGACGGACTAATTCACTTGTTTGTAAAAGCAATGTATTTACTTTTGCTCTATGCCCTGCAACATCTAGATGTAAAATTTCTTCTGGAGGTTGTTCTGTCATCTTTTCCGTTTCTCTGAACATCTCTCTTAGCTCAGCATGAATAGATTTTGTTTCCCTATAGCTCATTGCTTCATATAAGTAGGAAAGCATTTCATGAAGCTGCTGAACAATTGGATAGACGCTAAACATTTGTTCAGCATATTGCTTATTTCCTTTCCACTCTTTCCCCTTGTATATAATTCTAGATACTTTTTGACCCGCTCCAAAACATTCATAAGAAACACAACCGCGAAACCCTTCCTTAATTAAGTTATTATGAATGCCGCACAAGTAATTATCTCGCAAATTCCGGCAAGGTGTTCCTCCACCTTTATCAAAAGCAAAATCAGCTGACTTCGCGTATGGCAATGCAACACAGCATAAACCAAAACAGCTTGTACAGTCTGAATTCAATGCTTTTTGAACTTCTACTTTATTTTCTAATTCAATTGACATTTTCATCCCATCCCTTTTCTAATCCCGCTATATTCATATTAAAAGGAATGATGTAAAAAAGGAAGCAGTTTGTAAATTAGATTTCCATTCTGTTCATATTCCTTGTTAACCAAGGTAATGAACGTTTTCTAACTATTTAATAGCTTAAGAGTATTAATGATTGTAAGGTGAACAGGTTTTAACCTGCACAATTCAAGAATGCCCTTTTCGATTAAAACATATTCATATCTTCACCTTCCACGTATGCCGCTGTTCAATGCTCCTTCTTGAACCTATAATAAGAATTTGAATTTTCTTGAATAATGAAGGTGTTTTTTATCGATTCTCATTCTTTCTATCCATAGTATTGGTAGTGTATAAGTATGCTAGACCTTTAAAAAGAAAAGATTCGTTTGTAGGATTTAACTTTTACAAAAATATGGTATACTACCAAAAAAAGCATATGAAGACGATGATTAACTCGCAGTTTAGGGGCTCCTACTTTTTTAAAGTGGGAGGTAACAGGGAACCAAGTGAAAATCTTGGGCGGTCCAGCCACTGTTATGAAGGAGTTTTTCGCCAGATGCCACTTAACAATTCTGTTAGGGAAGGCGGTGAAAAGTGATGATTTTAGAGCCAGGATACCTACCTAATCTGTACGCTAGGATCTTCTAGGAAAGAGAGTAGTCTATACATATTCAGCATAGCTTATTTGTGCTGCTTATTTGTTATACATATTTCCCTCAACTCTAGAAATAGTTGAGGGTTTTTATTTTTATTAAAGGAGGCTACAAAATTGGAAGGTTTATCACTTTTTGCATTTGTATTTGTTTTAGGATTAAGACACGGCCTTGATGCAGACCATTTAGCTTTTATTGATGGTCAAACAAGGTACAATTGGAGGATGGAAAGTCCTTTCTCAAGATGGGTTGGTACCCTATTTTCATTTGGACATGGGGGCGTTGTCGCATTGACTGCTGGGGTTTTAGGAATGGTGATGAGTAACTTTACGTTCCCACCATCCTTTGACACTTTCGCTTCTTGGGTATCTATTTTATCTTTATTTTTGATTGGGACATTAAATACGTACAATTTGATTCGAACAAGAAGTAGTAAGGAAGAATTTCAGCTTAGTGGTTTAAAAGGGAAATTCATTCCAAAGCTTGCAAAAGGGACAACAAATCCGTTTCTTATTATTCTTATTGGTGCTCTCTTTGCCCTAGCAGCCGAAACGGTGAGTCAAACAGCTGTATGGACGTTAGCTGCTGGCAATTCAAGCTCGTACACTCCGCTATTATTAGGTTTAGTTTTTATGGTTGGCATGATGATTACAGATACAATTGATTCTTTTGTTGTGCATAAAATGGTCAAAGACTCAAGCAAATTTGGTCAAGCAGCTTCACGCCTTATGGGGTGGGTCATCGTTGTACTCGCCTACAGCGTCTCTTTCTATCTTGCTTTTACATTCTTCAATCCATGGGCAGAAATAGACTTCGAGATTGTTGGCGTTATCCTTTTTCTATTTCTTCTTTCAATGTTTATTTTTGTCTGTTTCAAAGCTAAAAAAGCAAACAACAGTATTCAATCTGTCTAACAACTATGAGCTTATCGGAGAGAGCAATACATCTTTTGCTCTCTTTCTTCATCTTAAACAAGTCAGTTTGTAATAAGAAACAAACTTGATAAAAACTCTCTCATTTTCTTCATCTTTCTTCAACATATGGCTATTGATCGTTTTTCTATTACAAGCAGTTTCTCTCTTCTGGCTTATTTTATCTCTTTAATAAAAAATTTCTCCTCACATAATGTAGATAGAGTCCTCGTTTAGGGTAATGGTACACATAAAAAAAGATGAATAGGAAGGAGTCATTTATGAATATGAATCTTGTCATCATTTTACTTGCTTTAGCAGGGCTTCTCATTATTTGCTGTAAGACCTTTAGCTCTCCTTATATTGCGTGCAATGCCGTCGGGACATTTTGCAGTCTATTCACTGCTCTAGCTATGATTCAGCATCAGCTTTCAATCATTGAAGGACTCATTATCATCTGTGTCATATTAGCACTCGCTTACCTCATTTATACTCCTTTGAAAACAAGCTTATTTGTTCGAAACTGCTATATTATGTTTAATGTTAATTTCTCTAAGTCACAAGAAATTATAGAAAGGGAAAATCTTAATATTACGATTATTACTAAACCGCTAAACACTGTTATTCTTTCCTATAGAGAACATCAAGCAGAGCAGGCACACCATCTACAAAAGGCACTTAAGCAAGAAGCACAAGGTATGCCACTATCTGGCTTTCTTCTTCTCTCAAGCTCTATTATTCTCTATTTATGGCAAGGGATCAGCTAAAATAGACCTAAAAAAAGCAGTGAGAAACCCAAAGCTTCTCACTGCTTTTTTCACTTCCATCTCATCTATTAATATAAACGGGCTTACATGTTGAAGTTTTGAACAATTCTTTTAATGATGTTTTGTTCTCTCTCTTCTAGTTCATTCATTATGTCTTTAAAAGCTTTAGTTGATTCATATGTATTTAATACTTGAAGTGCCGCAATACTATAGTGACCTATTGTATCTTTCCCAAATACTTTGTGAATCTCTTCATTTCTACACTTGCTTAGCTCAATAAGTTTAAAAATTACTTCTGCATTGGATATGTTCCCCTTTACAATTTGGATAAGAGCCGTCACTTGCACTTTGGGATATGGATAATCTAAAGACTCTACTACTGCTGTCTCATCGAAGCTGTTTTTTGTTTTCTCTTCCTTTACAACTGGAAATCTCAATATTTTTCCTCCACATTTGCCGTAATCCGTTGTTACCAAATGATGTAAGTTGCTTTTACCTGTTGTCTCTACTACATATGTTATGCCTTACAATCAGAAACAAACTTTAGAAAGCTAGGTTCTATCCTATATCATTATGCTCTCTTCTCTCCTCCCTTTTCTAAAATGATAGGAACCTATAATATATATGGTAAATTAGTTTTGATATGGTCATGTTGACCTTTACATGATAAATCTTACCAGATTCCATCTTCTCTATAAAGTAGCATTTATAAAGAATAAGGAATTTTCAATTTTAAAAATGACACGTTTTGCAATAAATACTTACATATCAACGAAAACAAACTTTTAATTTTTTATTTATATTCGTTTTACTCTTCTTCTTTATGTTTTTTCTCCTTCTCTAGCCTTTGAATTTGTTTAAAAGAAAGCATGCTTCTAAGAAAGCATGAACTACAGCGTGAATTTATATTAAAAAGTATGATATGATGAGACAAAATAAAAAGAAAACAACATATTCTTCTGTAATTTGTTTTACAGATAATAAAGGAAAGGACGTTATGAATGCTAGTAGCCGAAAGACAACAAAAAATTGTGGATTTAGTTAATTTACGATCAAGCATTCGAGTTTCTGAGCTTAGTGAGCTTTTTGCTGTTACAGAAGAAACAATTAGACGTGATCTTGAAAAACTCGAAAAAGAAAATAAATTACGAAGAAGTCACGGTGGAGCAGTAAGTGTTCAAGAAAAAGAAAGCGAAATAGATTTCTCAGAACGGGAAATTACAAATGTATTGGAAAAGAAAATAATTGCTCATGAAGCCGTAAAAAGAGTAGAAAACGGCAACCGGATTATTCTTGACGCAAGTACAACCGCGTGGTATATGGCCAAAATACTTCCTAACATTCCGCTCACTGTCATTACAAACTCTATTAAGGTTGCGATTGAACTTAGCAAAAAAGACCGAATTGAAGTGATTTCAACTGGTGGGATACTGCTTCCAAAATCCTTGTCGTATGTAGGACCGCTAGCGGAGCGATCGCTTGAAAATTATCATGTTGATAAAGCCTTTCTTTCCTGTAAAGGTATTGATTTAAATAGTGGATTAAGTGACTCAAACGAATGGCAAGCTCTCTTAAAAAGAAAAATGATTGAAAGATCTAACAGAACGTTCTTAATGGTCGACTCTAGCAAGTTTGGTTACCGAGAGTTTTCACATATCTCTACTCTAGATCAAGTTGATGAAATGATTGTGGACATAAAACTCCCTCCCCATTCTCAAGAGAAATTAAAAGAAAAAAACATCATCGTTACGACTGTTGACTTTGTTGATAAACCTGCTTCTTAAACAAACTTATTTTATGATAAGTTTGTTTTTTGTATTTTCTCCAGAACTCAGATAACTTTTATATATTGTTTTAGTTCCGTTTTCAAGAGAATATCAATAGAAAAGCCGGAGCTCTTTAAAGCTCCGACTTTTCTCTTAACTTAGTGATGTTTTTTCAAAAGAGGAACGTCACGCCAATTCATATCAGAAGCAAAATAGAAGCTCGGATATGCAGGTTGATTATACCCCGTATTTTGGTTGGCAATTCCTGTTCTGTACTGCTTATCCTGCATTAAGGTATATAACTTATGATTTGTCTTTTCTGTGCTCATATATATGCGAAGCGCTGAGCTATCCGCTTTCTTCACAATAAGTTCTTCTCTCCAGTCTCCAAACAGGTCAGCAACTAAGCTTGGGTTCCCTTTTGTGCCATTGTTTGTACTCGTATTTGTAGCTGTTAGTAATCGTCCCTTTTTCCAGTCATCGATTGTTGGCGGCTCCGCAAAGGTTCCATTAATGATTTGGGTTGTCATATCAGCTCCCCATCTAATGCTCATATTTGTTCCTGGAAACTTCTGATCTATTTTTTGGCCATCAGCGCTTAATAGACTTGTAGCCCACATTTCTAACCCTTCATGAGCAGGATCAATGTCTCCTATAATCCCACGACCTGTATCTTTACCTGTATATTCTCCAACAATTACTTCTCCTGTTTTTGCATCACGTAAACTATAGCCATAAGGTGCTTTTGTGCCATTTTCATGCACCATAAAAATTTCTAGTCCGTTTCGTTTTGGATTAATGTCAGCAACGTGCAGGGTATCGCCGTGACCAAGCTTCACCCTTTCACCACTTTTTTCACTTTCAGGCGGCATCTTATCGTAGGAGCTATATAGCAACTTACCGTTATGATCGATTGTCGCGCCTCCATACACTATTTCTTGCTTTCCATCATTGTCAACATCGCTTGTTGTAAGATAGTGAGCACCTTGGTTTGTAAGAGTACCATATTTTTTACTTTTCCCATCTTTCTCATGTGGATTGCTATTAAATGGGTTACTCATTGGTGTCCATCCACTATCAACAGCCCAATATTTCTTAAGTTTTTTTCCATCCCAACGATATGAAACAACATTTGCTCTTGTATAATATCCTCTTGTAAAAATAGCGTATGGTTGATCCCTTTCAAGGTAAGCAACACCTGAGAGAAATCGATCAACTCTGTTACCTGGTTCAATTCTTGGGGTTGCATAGTCGCCCCACATTAATCCATCATCATAGCGCTGGGGTTCATAGTCTACCGTGTCGAGCTCTTTACCTGTTGCACCTTCAAATACGGTTAAATATTCAGGTCCTTCTAAAATAAACCCTTGGAAGTCGCGCAGTTTATTTCGTTCACTTCTCTTTGGGGCATATTCATCCATAAAGTAATCAGCTAAACTTTCTGCATCCTCCTGTGATAGGGGATAGCGATACTTCTTAGCAATCCCAAAACATTCTTCAAGCGTTTTGGGCCAATTTCCTTTTTGAACTTCTTCATACTTATGCCAATTCATAAACATCTTCACAACATGATCATAGTAATCCTCACTGCTCATTCGGTAATCATCGCTATGACGATAGCCTGCTTTTATATCTTCTTTAGGCATTGTGATAAACTTCTCACCTTGTACATTTCCATGCTTATCAAACTGAATTGTTTTTGTACCTGGCGCTGTTTTGAGCATCATTTCTGCTTTTCCATCTTGATCAAAATCGTATACTAAAAACTGTGTATAATGAGCACCAGCTCTAATATTAACGCCTAAATCAATTCGGTAAAGAAGAGTCCCATCAAGCTTATAGCAATCTATATACGCATTGCCTGTATACCCTACTTGTGAAACATCCTTTGAATTCGATGGATTCCATTTTACAAAAAGCTCATACTGTCCATCGCCGTCCACGTCTCCAACGCTCGTGTCATTTGCTTCATACGTATAAGTTTGGCCATCAGGTGTTCTCCCATCCTTTGGTTTCTTTAGCTTTAAATCGTAATATGCTTCATTCATTGGCGTAACAACTGCGCTTTTCCCTGTTCCTTTTTCATTTTGGGAAGAGGAAACATAATAGGTAGACTCTGAATTCCCATCTCTGTCTAAAAAATTTGTACTATCTTTTACAACTGCAATTTTCTTTCCATTTCGATATACGTTAAAATTCGCACCTGTTAACCCTGTTTCTGAATAGCCTGTTGCTTCGTGAGACAAAAACCGCCAACTAAGATAAACTCCTTCTGAGGTGGAGACGGCTACTAATCCACGATCAAGCTTTTCTTCTCCTTTCGTTGTTTTCCCGTTCGTATCTGCCCAAACAGGCGTTGTCATACATAGTAAAGGGATAAGCAGCATTATAATCATTCGATTTAAAAACCATGGTTTCTTTCGTTTCATCTTTTCTCCTCCTTAAAACGCTTACAAAAAAGAACTTCAACTCCCTTTTAATCGTAACGTTTGCTCTGAATAGAATTGAAGTTTTAGATCATGAACAAGTAAGTTTTCCTTATTAAGAAGCTATAGCGTTGTTTTGATATCAGGTCCTTCTTTTCGACTCTTTTTATAGGCCACATAGTTTTCATACCCAACAGGATTGTTTCCCCATGTTTTTTCATAGTCCCATCCTGTTAATTTTTCCACTACTTCACGGGCTTCAGGAGACGCTTCTTTTTTAAGGCCACCCTTTTTCAGCCGCTGAATTTCAGCCAACAACACAACGTGATTTTCTTTAGTTAATTTATAACGATAAGAAATAAGTAAACCGCCAATAAGAAAGAGAAGCGTTCCGAAAAGCAAGATACTTGTAATTGTCTGAACAACGGATGAAGACTGAACCTCTTGCCCCGAAACAAAGCCTGATAAGTCTAGTCCAACACCAACTAAGAAAACGGCCAGCGCCTGAGAAGCTTTTCTAATTAAACTCATTACCCCAGCAAAAACGCCTTCGCGGCGCTGCCCTGTTAGAGCTTCATCAATATCAGGAATAAAGGCATAGTTGTTCCACGGAATATAGTTAAGTCCTCCGCGCCCTAATCCAGCAATACCAATCATGATAAACATAAGAAGTAAACTATTTTCAACATTTATAATCCTCAATGCGGCAAACCCTAAAATGCCAACCATAAAAAAGATAATAGCCATCCGATAAGCAGGCGCTGGATTCAATTTAATGGTCAATGTCATCGCAATCCATACTCCTACAATCTGGAGGATATACATAACGGTTAGGAGGTTAGAAGCAACAACAGCATTATGCATAAGAGCAAAAACAATGAAGTACGTAAAGACAGCATTAAATACGTCTTGACTTAAATAGCCTCCTAAATACATTCCTAAATGATGTCTAAATGTTTTAACACGAAGAGTTGAAAATAAATCAACGTACACCTTTTCAATTTTTTGAAGCAGCGTTTTCTTATCAATCTCTTTTTCAATTGGAATCTCTGATAGTGGACGCTCCCACGTATTTTTATAGAGAACAACTAACACAACAACAAAAATTGCCGTGAAAATTAATCCTGAATAAAGAAAGCTTAGCGGATCATCTTTCCCTAGCGATTCAATAAGACGACCGGGAATAAAGGAAGCGAAAACAGCGGAAATTTGCGCAACAAACATTCTCGCGCCAGTAAGCTTTGAGCGCTTTTTGTAGTCATCTGTCATTTCTGCTGCTAGCGTGTCATATGGAATTAGAATCATAGAGTAAGCGATTTCAAAAATAATATAAGTTAACATATAATACCAATAGTTAAATCCATCTACCCATATTAATGCATATATAAGCATAAGCGGAATGGCTGCTAAAATAAAAAATTTTCTCCTGCCAAATCTTCGACCAAGCTTTGTTTTATGAAAATTGTCGGTGATATAGCCCATTGCAGGAGCTGCAACAGCATCCACAACCCTTGCAACTGCAAAGATGGATCCTGCTTGCGTTGCTGTTAATCCACAAAATGTTGTATAAAAGTACATTAACCATGCAGCAGTGAGGGCAAATGCTCCTGCTCCTACAAAATCTCCTAATCCATAAGAAAGATAGTTTACAAACTTAATTTGTCGTTGAGGTTTACTCATCAGATTTCCTCCGTTTTCTTCAGCTTTAAAAAAAGAAGCTTGTAGACAAATAGCAATGGGAAACATAATTAATACTTGAGAAAGTAGATTAAAAGAATAATGAAATAAGCTTATTTTTTAGTAAGACTTCATGCTATTTTCTACCAACTATGTTCTAAATATTAAAATATAGGTATTCTACTAAACAAAGAATGGCCATAGATTGTCCGTAAGTCATGCCTGTTGTAGGAACCTCTATTAAACAGCAAACCGATTTTAGCAAGTGGCAACACAATTATCATTAAAATATCATCCCAAAGCTGCTGGTTGTTTTGGGATCCAAATACAATATGCTGAAATCTGTCATCTTTTGTATAAGGCATATCTTGATACAACCAATCTCCCTATGTTTCTAAATATAGTAAGTATGTTGGCCTTTTTGTTTTTCTATAGAGACATGTGAGCGTTAACATTTTAATCGTTATACTTACAATTTTTTCGACTGGCATTTGTTTAAACTGCTAATCGAACCGCTTTATAATACTATTTAGGACGTTTTCAGCTTTTGTTAATCGATAATATTTCATCATCCCATATAGCCCAATTCCAGCGGTCCATTTCCAATAGTTAAAACTTTTGTTATCCATCTTTTGTCTCTCTTTAAGCAGCATTGCATACTTTCCTTCTCGATCATCTAAAATCACTAAGCTTTCAATCAACAGGCCCTATGGTTTATTCAAGTTCTTTTCTATTCATTTTTCTCTCCTTTCCACAAAGCAAACGCTTTCAAAAAATAATGTCTTTCAACATAAAAACAATAAATGAACCTTTATTTCCATTTGTTTATTTCTGTTATTATTTATTATTATATTGACTTTGTTTTGTTTATGTCAATAATATTCTTTATTTTCTGATATTTATTTTTTTCAAAAACAAAAAAAGACCCAAAACTATGCATTAAGATTTGGGTCCTTTCTAACTGGCATTCTACTTTAAACTCCAAACAAGGCTGTTCCAATGATCATATACATAATAGGAAAGAGAAATAAAAGACCATTTGCTATAGCTCCAATAAAGGAAATTGCTCTTTTCCTCGTTGTATAAGCTCGTAAAGCAAAGAAAATGCCAATTGGACAAAATAGTAGGGGAAGAAAAACAGGCATTCCTTGAATTTTTTCAAGTGGAACAATGTTAAATAAGAAGTTGCAAATAAGAATAAAGGGAGTAAAAAATAGAACATATGATAAGACAGTAAATGTTTTGGACATGTGTTTGGGCTCCTTTTTCATACAAAAATCCGTTCTTTACTTTTTAATGCTCCCTTTAGACGAGCTCCACTTTCCTATAGTTTCATGCTTTCATGCTAAATTTACACTTTTTTAAATCCAAAATAGTTTTGGATTAATTTCTCGAATTCTTCCCTATTCATTTCTCTTTTCGTCATCTTTCCATCTTTCCACTCTGTAAAAGATTGTTCAGTTGCTGTTACATTTCCATCATGGGTTAAACGCGTTATAAGCGGTTTCTTATTAAAAGGAGATTGTGGATGATTCACAATAATATCCTGAACTTCGTTTAGTTCTCCAATCTCTCCAATAGACTCCAATGCATCAAAAGCATAGCCCCACTTCCAGTCACTATCTTTATTTCTTACTTTCATTTCAAAAATATAGTTACCATGTTCTGTTTTTATATTCCTTACTCTAAAATCTCCGTTACTAGAATGAACTTCTTCCCCTGTTAATGGAACAGGTTTTAACGGTAGATTCCCTCCAAATCCTGTATCAATTAAATAGATTTTCTCTTTATACGTAATAAGGATAGTAACGTGGGTCTTCCCGATATCGTTCCATTTGTTATTTTCGTTTTCATAAATAACGCCTCGTACAAGCTTTACATCGAAGTTATTTTCCACAAGAAATAAATAGAGAAGAGAGTTTAGCTCATAGCATACTCCCCCTTCATTTCGTGTAAAAAATTTATGTGCCAAATTTTCTTCTGTAAGTTCACTTGTTCTATTTTCAATAATACATAGATTTTCAAAAGGAAGTTCTTTTGCTAATTGAGGAAGGAGTGTGTGTAAATTATCAAATTCTATTTTTTCTTCTTGTGACATACCAATACGCTCTCGTAATAATGTATTTATTTTCTTCATAACATTTCCTCCTTATCTTCTATACTAAGTATGTTATGAACGGTTTTAAATCACAACTAAATAGCTCATATCTGCTCATTTGGTCAATGGCAAAATAAAAAAACGGCTTCACCCAATAGTGAAGCCGCTTTTTTGATGCTATTTCATATTGACAAAGATTTCTTCAAAAGAAGCTTGATCAACTTCAGTTCGAAAAATAATAATATTATACTCTAGAAAACTCTGTTTAGTTTTAGAATAACCTTTTCTTCTCCCACAGTGAGTTCTGGAAAGGTTTCCTTATGTATAATTTCCCCTCTTATAGTCATGCTGTTTTCTTAACTGACTCATAGTTTCCCCTTCATCCAATAGCCAATAAAATCTTAAATTCCTCTAATATGTTCTACTAGTTTCTACTTTTTTTGATTTACGAACAAGTGCGATGATTCCAGCGATTAAATAGGCAATCCCACCAAATATACCTAGAATAAATGTTGCAACTGTTCCAAGAATAGCTGTGACAATTAAAATTCCCCCTGCTAGCTTAGGTTTTTTATTTCCTTTTAAATAAATGATAGAAACAATTCCTAATATAGCGCAAATAAGCGTTACAATAAGTAGATAAAGAGCTCCATCATTAACAGCAGACGCCATCTCACTTGCACTAATGTTCGTAATATTGCTTTTATCTATAGCTTGTTGAAAACCGTCTTGTACGTCTTGATTGTCTTGTGGAAGAGCAAGTACAAAACCGCTCCCTACTGAAATAACTAAAAAAAGCACAATTCCAATTACCGAAAACACAATTTCTACAACTCTACTCATGTTCTTCCTCCTTAGTCTTTTTACATGATAAGTTCTTATTTCTCATCTATTAGAGAAATAAAGACCTCATTACAACCAATTTCTTCCTAAATTACATTTTAATAGTTTTTATTAAAGAGTGAAAGAGGTTCAGTACAAATTAAGTTAAAATTAAGGTAATCAGTTTTCCATTTTTATTTATGACCTCTAGGATTCAATCCTTTTTCGGCTCTTTTTAATCATTTTATTTTCTTATCCAGTTTCTTATCCCTTGTCTGTAAAAAATATAGGATCCCCTCTCTTTAACCGTTTCAATCAAAGATTTCATTCCCGTTTTTATCCATCATTAAGCTCCTTTTTCGTTCTTCTTATCTTTTTTAAGTTTGCTATTCTAATATTTTATTGACTTACATTTTTATTTGTCTTACAATAAATTTGATTATTCAGAATATTATTTAGGGAGGGATTTACTTTAAGGTTCATTTTGCTCTTTTTTAAATCTAATAATTCCTAACTTACTGTTTTACTATTATCGTTACTACTACAATATCTCTACTTTACATCCCACTAGCGACTTTTCTCTTAATTACTCTTCTTTGGGTTGACATCCTCTGTATTTTTTCATCTTGTTAAAACTACTTAACGCCTAAAATGAAAGCGTATCCAAAGTTTACAAGGGGGATTTAAATGAAAAATGAGTCTAACTTACAAAGTACAGAAGTTGTAATTGAAAAAAGACAGTCTTTTTTAACAAAGTTCACTAAAACGTTTGGTCCAGGTATTTTAGCAGTTTTAACATGGCTTGGTGCGGGAGATTTAGTGACTTCTTCTGTTGCCGGAGCTTCCTATGGATACAGCTTAATGTGGATTTTAGCTCTCTCTCTTCTTCTCAGATTTCTCATTGTAAATGTTATTGCACGTTTTCAGCTTTGCAATAACGAAAATTTGTCTCTCTTAGAAGGTTACGGACGAATTCATCCTTTTTTTGCTTATTTTCTTTTAGTATATGCGCTCATCATGGGCCATCTTTTTAATTCATATATGATCAAAGGAGCTGGTGAAGTATTATCAACGCTCCTTCATATTAATCAGCCATTCTTAGGATCTGTTATTGTTGTTGTCCTTATTTTATTGTTAATCGGACGAAACATTTATAACACGATTGAAAATGTGATGAAAATTATTTTAGGGTTATTGACAGTGGCTTTTATTGTTTTGGCCGTTCAGTCATCCCCTGACTTTGGGGAAATTGTAAAAGGTACAGTTGGGTTTAGCATTCCAAGTGACACAGGCTTACATGGTGCTTTTTTGTTAGCAGTTTCAATAGTTGGGGCTGTGGCTGGATCTATTTCGAACTTTGTACATCCGTACTTTTTAAAAGAAAAAGGCTGGACAAAACCGAAACACTTAAAAATTCAGCGTAATGATTTACTTTTTGCCATTGGGGTTTGTATTGTGATTAATTTAGCCATTTGGATTATCGGAGCCGAAATATTAAAACCAAAGGGCATTGAAGTTGAAACAATTGATGATCTTGGAGCAGCTCTGCAAATGCAGCTAGGTCAAATAGGTTGGCTTATTTTCTACCTTGGAGTTTTTGGCGTTTTATTTGCGAGCATTGTTGGAAAATCGACAGGATATCCACGACTTATTACAGATGCCTACTACGTGATTAATAAGAAACGAAAAGAAAAATATGACGGAAAATATAATAACGATCCTTTATTCAAATGGATTATGCTTTTTGTGCTCGTTACGCCAATCATTTGGTCAATTCCTGGAATGCCTGGTTTTATTACGCTGACACTCTTAGTGAATGCTTTAAACGTCGTTGGCTTCCCTGTTATTGCCATTGGTATGCTTGTTTTATCTAATAACAAAAGGCTTATGGGAAAATATCGCAACAACTGGTTTGAAAACTTATGCCTATTTCTTGCAACAGCTTTAGCTCTTTGGTCTTCTATCCAACTCGCAATAGGATTCTTTTAAAAAAGGGGTTTAAGGATATAAAATAGAAATTTTATAAAGTGAACAATTAAAAGAAAAGAGGAAACTTCATGAAACCAAAAGTTATCGTATATAAAAAAATGGATGAAAAGGTTTTGAACTTTATAAGAGAGACGTGTGAGGTCATTTATTTTGAGAAGCTACATTCAGATGTTTATCCAACATTTTTAGAAAAATTAAAAGATGCGGATGCTTTGCTAGGCTCCGGTTTGAAGGTGAATGAAGACTTACTAGATCGTGCTCCACATCTCAAAATAGTGTGTAATACATCTGTTGGCTATGACAATCTCGATTTGGAGGAGTTATCCAAACGAAATATTATCGCTACAAATACGCCTGATGTGTTAAATGATACTGTTGCAGATACAATTTTTGGCCTTTTGCTTGCAACAGCGCGCAGAATGCCTGAATTAGATCAGTTTGTTAAAAATAGCGAATGGAAAGAAACATTGAAAGAGGAGCATTTTGGTGTTGATGTTCACCATAAAACATTAGGAATCATTGGTATGGGAGGAGTTGGCTCCGCTATTGCCAAGAGAGCGCATTTTGGTTTTGATATGGATATCTTGTATCATGGACGTTCTCGAAAAGAAGAAGAAGAACAAACATATAATGCAACATATTGTTCCTTAGAAGAGCTGCTCCAGAAGTCTGATTTTGTTTGCTTAATGACGCCTCTTACTCCCCAAACAGAGGGACTAATGGGAAAACGTGAGTTTGAGCTTATGAAACAAAGCGCTATCTTTATTAACGGGTCGAGAGGTAAAACCGTTGATGAAGAAGCCCTTATAAATGCTTTAAGAGCAGAAGAAATTTTAGGAGCTGGACTTGATGTATTTGCACAAGAACCAGTGAGCCCAGACAATCCCCTCCTTTCTATGAAAAACGTTGTAACGTTACCACATATCGGCTCTGCTACAGCTGAAACACGTCTTAAAATGGCAATGCTTGGGGCCAAAAATCTAGTAGCTGGAGTAAAAGGAGAAACCCCTCCTAATCTTATTAAAGGAAGCATAGGGGTAAAATAAGAAAAGCCTTTGTAGTTAACTACAAAGGCTTTTCTTTTTACAGTTTCCCTGCGCCTGCTTGTGCTTTTACAGTTCCTGGCACAGATTGGGTTGGATGAATTTTTTTATATAAAGAAGGTTTCCAGCCTACACTTTCATCTAATACTGTGCTATTTTCTTTATTTGTTTCTTGAAGTAAATCAACTTGACTCTCTCCTGCTGGGCTCTTTACATACGAACCCTCTTCATAAATAGATGTCCCCTTCCAATCTTTAATAATATTCCCTAGAGGTACATTATAATCAAACGAGAAGTAGTTGTTTTGTGCATAAATCTTAGATTCTATTCCAACTCCTAATGCATATTGAAATGAGTAATCCGTACTTCTTGCGAATTCATAGTAGTTGTTGTACACATGAACTTCACCATAGCGAACACGAGGTAAGCGCTGCGTTAAATTTTTATAGTAGTTGTGATGAAGGGTTACTTTTAGACGCCCTCGATCACTTGTCTTACTATCGCTTGATCCGATAAGGGAGACTTTGTCATGGTCTTGAAAAACGTTGTAAGAGGCAGTCACATAGCTTGCTGTGTTTGTTACATCTAATAGTCCATCATGCTGTTGAAATTTGCGCCCAAAATACTCACCAAATCCTTCATCATGATAGCGACCATCGCTAAATGTATTGTGATCTACCCAGACATGTTCTGCTCCATTTGTAACTACAATATTGTCATATTCAGAGTTCCACTCTCCTTGATCTCCATCAGTTGGATCCCATTGTGGAAAGAAATCTCTCGGTGCTTCAAATGCAAGATTTCGAATAATAACATTTTCTACTCCACTAATATTAAGACTTCCTCCTAAAATTTTAGCATCCTTGCCTACTCCGATAATAGACGTATTAGAAGGAACATTCACAACAACCTGCTTTTTCTGTTCTTTTTGGGCACATACTCGTGCATCTTCAAGCGGTCCGCTTACTTCTTTATCATACCCCCACTTCTCCGGGTTGTAAGCTTTAAGGTAAGCATTAAAATCATAGCCACACTTTTTTGCATAGTGCTCAGCTGTTGCAGGTTGATTGTTTTCATCAACATTAAAATCAATTGATCCTTCAATATAAACAATTTTTGGCGTATTCCCGCCCTCTGAAAGAGCACGGACAAACTCACTTCTATTTTTCACTGTAAATGTATGACGACTGTCTGCTCCTGAGCCGCCCCTTGTTCCTTTTCCATAGGAAGCCCAACCATCATTTGAAGCAAGCGTCTCTTTTCCGAGATTGCTAGAAGCTGCTGATGCCGTTGAAGTACTACCTCCAATAAGAAGGGATGCTAACACAAGTGCTTTCACTACTTTTTTCATCTTAAATTCCTCCTTTAAATTAAAATGTTAACGTTAACATTTTAATGAATGAAAATGAGCTTATTCTTTGTTAAGGTAGTTCTTTAACGGGACAATTTTTAGTTCTTTTACACCTTCTGCGACAAGATGGGAAATTTCTCTTGCCCCATTTCCCTGAAAATGCGTATTATCAATTACTCCATCTGGATAGTTAGGATGTTCTCCTTTTTCGAGCCAAAGAAAAAGGTCTTTTGTTTTTTCAATGCCAAGTTCTTGATACAATGCTTTACTTTTCTCTGTTAAATCAATAACAGGCACATTTTCTTCTTTTCCTAGCTCTTTCATTGCTTGGGGATATGTCCCGTGAGAATTATAAGCAATTCCTTCTTCTGTAAAACGTCTACGTTCAACAGGTGTAATTAAAATAGGCGTCGCTTTTTTAGCACGAGCTCCATCAATATATTGTTTCAAGTAGCTTTTATACGTAGTAGAAGGCTCTGTATAGCGACTCGGGTCTTCTATTTTTTCGTCATTATGCCCAAATTGAATAAAAAGATAGTCTCCTTTTTGAATTTCGCTTAGAACAGCATCTAACCTTCCTTCATCAATAAAACTTTTTGAGCTTCGACCAGATTGCGCTTCATTTCTGACCGTCACTTTATGACGAAACTCTTCCTCAAAAACTTGCCCCCATCCAGCCCTCGGCGCAACGGAAGAATCATAGGTTGAAACAGTCGAATCTCCCACAAGATAGACTGCCACTTTACTTTTATAAGATTGTGAAATAGAACTTGTTGCTTGCACTCTTATTCCTCCAATACTTAAACTCAATAGGAGAAGTAGAAGACATATAAAATGAATTTTCTTTTTCATTTTCTTCACCTATCCCTCAGATTCTACTTTTTCTTTTGGATTCCAGCCATTTAATACATTTTGAACTGTATACTGATTTGCTTCTTCTCTTGTTAATTGTTCCCGTGAGTTATTAAAAGCAACTCCTGGACCGTGGTTTTTATACTCATAAAACCGTGCATCACGATAAGAAAAGCCTGACATGTCTGTCCATCCTTGTTTATTAATATGCGATCCAAGATAACTTTCTCTAAACACAACGCTTCCAATTGCATGAGGGTCGCCACCTGGATGCCACGGTCTGCCAAGATAGACAGTTCCCTCCTCTGCATTACTTAAAAGCCTGCTTTTAATAAATAAATAGCCATATTCATCTGTTATTCGAGTGCTTGGCGCTGTGACGTATCCATTTACAGTTGAAGATCCTCTCGTTAGAGACATAATATCGCATTTTTCAAATACGGCTTGAGAACCCCCAAAGATAAAATCGACATCTCCTTCAATAT
Source organism: Priestia filamentosa (assembly GCF_900177535.1). Classification (NCBI taxonomy): domain Bacteria; kingdom Bacillati; phylum Bacillota; class Bacilli; order Caryophanales; family Bacillaceae; genus Priestia; species Priestia filamentosa. The sequence goes on along the minus strand of NZ_FXAJ01000002.1, from coordinate 351,942 downwards.
AGCATTTGTAGAAGTATTGTGTGCCTTCTTTCGTGTACAATGTATCTTGGTTTCCAATAAATCTCGTATTCTTAAAAACTTGTCGTTCGCCTTTTGTATATACGGCAACAGCTTGCTCATCTTTTACATCTACACTTTTTTCATCAAATGAATTTTCAAATGTGAGATTTTCAGCCGTAAAATCATTGCCATATATATAAACGCTTGCGCTTCCTGATGTTCCATACGTTCCGCCTCCAGGTTTCTCCTTCCCTGAATAGTTATCATACGTAAGTTTTGTTTTGTTAACGTTTTCACCAATAAGTGAAACAAAGTCTTTATCTTCAGATATTGTGACAACTTCTTTATAGACCCCGTTAAAAATAAAGACGGTAACTTTCTCTTTGTTTCCAGAAGGGATCACATTAATCGCTTCTTGAACTGTATGATAATCTCCCTTGTCATCTTTTGAAACTGTGACTACTTTTCCTATTTTCTCGACTCTTTCCCTTATATCCTGAAGTTTTTGGCGTTCATCTTGTTTTAGAGGTTGATTGGCTTCTTTTCTCACTACTTCAACATATACGTTACCTCTAATTTTCGTAGAGGTGTGAAAAAGAACAACGGTTTGCCCTTTTTTATTTACACTTTGATTCATGTTTTGGATTGAAATAACATCCTGACCTTCTTTGAAAACGATATCATTTTTATCTATTCTTTCTATATTTGTACTAAATGTAACCGCAATAAGGTCACTTTTTACAAGTTCTGCCTTATCGATCTTTATCTCACTGCTTGGCATTTTCCCTTGTGAAACACCTTCACTTGATAAGATGCCGAGCATATACAGTTTTGCAAGATCTCCGCTGCTCACAACATCTTTTACATGTTCGTTTTCATTTAAGCTCATATTCTGTGCGATTATATTAATGTTATCGTGTGCATAAATTGTATTAGGCAATCCCCCTCCCATCATAGTCAACATTGTGGCAGAATAAATAATTACTTTTCTCTTTTTCCCACTAAATTTCAATTACTTCGCCTCTCTTTCTGTGAGTCTAAAATTTATTATATAGGATGAGTTAAGATTTGCAATAATTTTTTTAATTTTTAGTTAACTTTTACATTAGGAACTTCAACAAGGAAAATAGACCTAATTTCCGTAATTTACAAAAAGCCTCCACCCCTATATGAGTGGAGGCTTATCCTATGAATTTTGACTCGAAAATCGTTTAGAGAGCTCTGTGAGTAATTCAGGTTTATCATCTCTGTTCATTTTGATTTCAGCGAAAACAAGCTTATCATGATGTTCTATCTTGTTTAACATATCATCAAGCTCCTGCTCCGTTTGTACTTTAAACGTTTCGCTTGCTTCTTTTGGACCAAAAATGCTCGGAAGTTTTTCGTAATCCCACATAACAATATCATTGTAAGACTTGTTTTCACCGTGAATAGCGCGTTCTACTGTATATCCATCATTGTTGATTAAAAAAATAATGGGCTTAATTTTTTGATAAATGATGGTCGAAAGTTCTTGAGCTGTAAGCTGGAAGGAACCATCTCCTATTAAAAGAATGTTGCGACGTTCTTTGTCCGCAAGCTGACTTCCAAGTACTGCAGGAAGCGTATAGCCAATAGATCCCCACAATGGCTGACCAATAAATGTCCCTCCTTTTTTTAACGGCATTGTTGCTGCACCAAAAAAGGAAGTTCCTTGATCAGCAAGGAGTACATCATCTTCTTTTATAAAATAAGAAAGACGCTCAAAGAATCGCGTTTGCGTAAGTTTTTCGTCTGTTGCTTCAAATGGTTGTTGTTGCCGAGAAGTAGTTGAAATAATGTCCATTTCTTCTCTCTCTCGTTTTTTGACGTGATGAGCTAATGTATTCAACGTATCTTTCATTGTAAGAGGTGCATATTTTTCTCCTTCCCCCTCAACAGATAAAGGATGAAGATGAATCACATTTTCTTCAGAGAACCCTTGTGAAAACCCGCCTGTGATAGAATCTGTTAACTTCACTCCTACACTTATAATGCAATCAGATTCATCTATTCTTTGTTTAATATAAGAATCACTTAAGTCTCCATTATAAACACCGATAAATTGAGGGTGTGTTTCATCAAAAACCCCTTTTCCCATACTTAACGTTGCAAGGGGAAAGCCGCTCTTTTCAGCAAAGTGCATTAACTCTTTTTCCGCTTTATAGCGGTACACTTCATAATCTGCTAAAATTACCGGCTTTTTCGCTTTGTTTATTTTCATTAATAAATTGGTAAGCATCTCGTCCATTGCTTTTTCATTGCTCTTCATTTCTTCATCTAAAAGTTGTTTCTTAGGCTTATTAGCAGGTTTATTATATACATCAATAGGAAGCACAATATGAACAGGCTTTTTTTCTGTTAAACAAGCAAGAAGTACTCGGTCAATCTCTTGGCTCGCATTTTCAACTGTTAATATTGTTTGAGCACACGTTACTTCCCTGAACATCGTTGAAAAACGATGGAAGTTTCCGTCTCCTAATGTATGATGAACGTAAGCGCCTTCTTTCATTACTTTTGTTGTTGGAGCCCCTGTGACTTTAACAACGGGAACATGTTCAGCATATGAACCAGCAATTCCGTTTACTGCACTTAACTCACCAACCCCAAATGTAGTCATAACAGCTCCGATGCCGTTCAATCTTGCATATCCATCAGCAGCATATGCAGCATTAAGCTCATTACAGTTACCAATCCATTCTAACTCTTTATGTTTTAGAACTTCATCTAAAAACATTAAATTATAATCACCAGGAACGCCAAAAACGTGCTGAACTCCAATTTGGGCTAGTCTGTCTAGTAAGTAGTCGCCAATTGTATAGTCTTTTTTCACTGTCTATTCCACCTTATCTTAATATCTAACTTTCTCATTCCCTTTTTATCATTGTTCATAAACACGAGAAATAGGAACTTTACATTTTTTAGTTATTTTATCCTATTTTCCGAAAGTTATAAAATAGATTTCCTTAGGGAGAAGTTCTCCTTCTTTGCACAGTGAAACTTGGTATCCTTTTTCCTCAAATAAGAAATTTCTTCTATAAAATAGTTATTTCTCTTATTAAAGCTGAAATTTGAACAAGATAAAGAGAAAAATGACTCCTAAGACCACTATTTTTAAAGTTCCGTGAGCTAGTTCTAGAAAAGGAAGATGTAGATAGACAGTTACATAAGGTAGTAGGAACCTCATTACTTCTTCAAATTGTTTCTAATTTCAATAAAAACTTCTCCATTATAATTTTGAATCTGGAGAAAAGTTGAGGTTGCCTTCATATATTTTCATTCTGTTCTTAATAAATTGTTCTTTAACTCTTTAAATTTGATATTCTATTTAATAATCATTTTTCACGTCTCATAAAATTTGTTATCGGTCTCTAAATGCAGCTAATGCAGCATTTAAATCTTTTGTTTTAAAATAAACCTCTTCATAAATATTAAATAGAGCTTCATATCTCTCTACATTCGATTCTTTAGGATAAAATGTTGATGTCTCTCTAATAAATTCTTCTGCACACTGTTCAAGTGAATCAAACCATCCACTTCCAAAAGTAGCTAGCATGGCTGCTCCCATTGCCGGACCTTGTTCACTTTCTAGCTTAATTACTTTGGCCTTAAAAATATCAGCTTGCATCTGAAGCCATATTTCGTTCTTGGCTCCGCCACCAATTGAGATAATTGTATCAACTGTTTTTCCTTCTTTCCGGAATAGCTTAATGGACTCATGAAGAGAGAATGTAATCCCTTCCATAACTGCTCTTACAAAGTTCTCTTTTTTATGAGATCCATCCATTCCAATAAAGCTTCCTCGAATAAGAGAATCAGCATGTGGAGTCCTTTCTCCCACTAGATACGGGGTATATAACAGTCCATTAGATCCAATTGGGACAGATTCTACTCCATGCAACAACTGCTCAAATGTTTCATTTTGAGAGAACGTTTCTTTAAACCAGTTCAAACTGTAACCTGCAGCAAGCGTAACCCCCATTGTATAAAACGCATCCTTCTTTCCATGGTTAAAAAAGTGAACTTTTCCTTTAAAATCTCTTTCTTTATCTTCCTCATATGAAAGAATGACCCCAGATGTACCAATGCTACATAACGTTTTGCCTGAAGAGAGAATACCAGCACCAATGGCTCCACATGCATTGTCAGCTCCACCTGCAAATACTTTCGTTTTTTTAGATAATCCTGTCTCCTCTGCAATATTAGGAAGCAGCGTTCCTACACAATCATGTGATTCAACAAGCGGTGGACAGATCTCTGTAGGAATATCAAAGCGTTTACAGATATCATAGTCCCATTTCTTCCGTGTTACGTGTAATAGCAAAGTTCCCGCTGCATCTGAAAACTCGCTATTAATGGTGCCTGTCATCCTAAATCTTACATAGTCTTTAGGAAGCAGGAAAAGGGCTGCTTTTTCAAAGATTTCGGGTTCATGTTCCTTCACCCATAAGATTTTAGGCAATGTAAAACCTTCTAGAACACGGTTCTTGGTAATCTCCAACAACTGTTCTCCAAATACCTCTTCTATATTCCTGCATTGAGAAGTTGTTCTTGTATCATTCCATAATATCGCGTTACGTAACACACATTGATTTTGATCAAGCAACACTAGTCCATGCATTTGCCCGGAATAACTAATCCCTTCAATATTATTAACTTGAACTTGACATATGGAAACAAGCTCAGCCAAGGCCTGAATTGTTTGTCGCACCCAGTCTTCCGGATTTTGCTCATTGTATCCTGCCTTCTCTTGAATAAGTGGATAACTTTTAGAAACTTCTCCACAAACTTCTCCCTGTTCATTAACCAAAATCGTTTTGACAGCGCTCGTTCCTATATCGATTCCAATTACATATTTCATTATTTTCACTCCTTTATCTACATAAAAAAGACTATTCTGTAAATCTCTAATCAATTCACAAACTTCATTTCTATGAAAAAACGCTATGAAATCCTAGTTCTATGGCTATTATATTTGACCTTGAGTATGTTAGTACGGTAAACTAACTAATATCATTATAATAATTATATATAACTCTATTGTCAACCGCTTACATCAGTTAGACAAATAAATTTTTAAACGATAAACTAATATCATTAATCTAGAGATGAGGAAATGAGGTACATGCATGGAAACAACAGATAAATATACGATACGGAAACAAAATGAACTAGTTATTCTCGAAGAAATTATTAAAAGTGGCCCCCTCTCACGTGCAGAATTAGCAAAAATATGTGGTTTAAATAAGGCGACTGTTTCGGAGATTGTAAAAACCTTAATTGATCGGAAACTTGTTACGGAAACAGGCATTGGAACAAGTACACAAGCTGGTGGAAGAAGACCCATTATTCTTCAGTTTATTGCGAAGGCTGGAATATCCATTAGTATTGACGTTGGGTATAATTATATTGCTTTCATGCTTACTTATCTTGATGGTTCTATTATACAAGAGCACTATCAAGAAAATATTAAAATAGATAGACATAACGTTTGTAACTCTATTCTAGATATATATCGACTTTGCAAAGAACAAGCTCCTCCTACTGAATACGGCATAATTGGAATAGCAATAGCAATCCATGGTGTAACCTTGGACAATGAGATCATTTTCACTCCTTATTATGATCTGAATAAACTTAATTTAGTAGAGATCATTGAAAAAGAAACAGGTATCCCAGTCCTAATTGAGAATGAAGCGAACCTCTCAGCAATTGCCGAATTAGCCTATCATTCACATTTCTCCAATTTAGTTAGCATTAGTATCCACTCTGGAATTGGCGCAGGTATCATACTAGATAAAGAATTGCACTATGGAAAAAATGGTTATGCCGGAGAAATTGGACATACTATTCTATTTCCAGGTGGAAAAGCATGTCCATGTGGGAATAGAGGGTGCCTTGAGCAATACTATTCCGAAAAAGCTATCTTAGAACGCTTCAGCTTACTAAATTGGGAAGGACACCAATCTTCCTTTCATCAAATAGCTCAAGCTGTTGAACAAAACAATGAAGAAACAATTAAGTTGTTAAAAGAAACAGCTAAATATATTTCAATCGCTATTAATAATGTTAATAATACGTATAATCCTGATGTTATTTTCCTTAATAGTGAATTGATTCGTACAATACCTTCATTGTTAGAAACAATAAAAGAAGAATTAACATGCTTTATGATTGACGACATAGAAGTAACCTCTTCTTCCCTAGGAAATCGAGCAATTTTAATTGGAGCAACTTATTTAAATATTCAACACTTCCTTGGCATTAAAAGTTTATATTTCTCTAAGGAACAAATTTATAATAATTAAAACTCTAAATTTTAAATTCAAGAAAAATGACTATATTATAGAAACAAATAAATCAAAAGGAGACTTTGGCAAAAGTAAAAGTCTCCTTTTGATTCATATTATTTTTCCTTATAACTAAAATATTTAAAGACAGCTTGAATATTTTGACCGCTCGTATCTTGACATTGCATTCCTACGAAAGCTTCTGTAGAAAATCCCTCTCCATGAACATAATCATCTGATCATTTTTTAGACTCTTTCAAAGAGAGATATTCGTGTCTATATAATGTTAAAACCGGAAGAATAACTTTATACTACTTCATGATGATCAACTTTAGTTTGTTTCCATTCATTCTCCATTTGTTCAAGCGTCTTCCCTTTTGTTTCAGGGACAAACTTCCAAACAAATAGAGCGGAAAATACACTCATTAGCCCATAGAAACCATAAGTTAAGCCGCTGCTATATTCCATCATCATTGGATAAGTAGATGAGATTAGATAGTTAGCAGCCCATTGAGCAGCTACTGCAATCGCAACGGCCTGTCCACGAATTCTATTAGGGAAAATCTCAGAAATTAACACCCAACATATCGGCCCCCACGACAACATAAAAGCAGCTGTGTAGATAATAATAAAAATTAAAGTGCTAATGCCAATAATATTTAGAAAAGCCATTCCTGCCACACCAAACATTCCAATCGCCATACCAATGGATCCTATTGTTAGTAATGGTTTACGTCCCCACTTATCAACTGTTAAAATAGCAACAATGGTAAAGATAACATTGACTAATCCCATAACAATGGTCTGTAACATCGAAGCATCTTTTGCAGCTCCCATGCTTTCAAAAATACGTGGTGCATAATACAGAGCAACATTTATACCGACAAATTGCTGAAATACTGAGAGCATGATTCCTACCACAATCACTAATTTCCCGTAAGCAAAAAGCTTTTCAGAATTGATACTTACTTTTACGGTTTGCTTAATTTCACTTAAAATGGCTTCCGCTTCTAAAGAGCCATTAATTTTAGTAAGAATATTTAATGCTTTATCATCTTGGTTTTTAATTGCTAGATATCGAGGTGTTTCTGGTACAAAAAGTAGAAATACACAAAATAAGAAGGCTGGAACTATTTCTGAAGCGAACATATATCTCCACCCTATGTTATTTATCCATTCTAATGACTGCCCATTAGCAATCCCCCAGTTAACAAAATAAACGACTAGCATCCCAAAAATAATCATAAATTGGTTGAATGATACTAATCGGCCACGAATATCTGCAGGTGCAATCTCTCCTATATACATTGGCACAATAGCCGAGGCTAAGCCGACACCGATTCCCCCTATAATACGATATAAATTAAACATAAGTAATAGAGGAAGGGATGGTTCTCCCTTTGTAAAAAATAAGAACTCAGGATAAGCAGACCCTAAAGCTGATAGAAGAAAAAGGACAGCTGCGACAATAAGAGAATATTTACGTCCAAAATTTGATGCAAAATAACCGGATACTATACCGCCAATGATACAACCAATTAATGCACTAGAAATTGTTGCTCCATGTGCTAGCGATCCTAAACCTAAAGGTTCTATTAAATAGGCTTCTATTGATTTTTCAGTTCCAGATATTACAGCAGTATCATAACCGAAAAGCAAACCACCGATAGCAGCTACGAGCGTAATTGAAAAAATATAAAGTGAGTTTCGCTTTTGTTTCATCGTTTTTCAGGGATAAATTTTAATAACTCAAAGAAAATTAATCTACTATATAGAACTAAATAATTAACATTCCCCCGTCTTCTATTAAGTAAGACTATTTTATAAAGCGCTTACAAAACTAATGTGTGTAAAGGTTTGTTTCTCATAACTTAGTTGTTTATAGATTAATCTTTAAAATCTTCCCCTAAACTCCTTCCTATTTTGAAGTAGTAAATCACGCTTCTAGAAAACTTTTTATTTACGGAAATATTCATCAAAACTCAAGGCAATTCTTACACTTTTCTCCTCTACTTGTATAAAAGTATCGACTCAAACTCTTTATATGTTTTATAGAAAAGAACCCGTCATGAAAACTTAAAGATATAAAAAGATTCATTGACGGGTCTTTTCGAGAAATGATACAGTCGTTTTTCTTGTTACTTCTTAAGTTGTTCCTTTTTCATCTTAAACTTCTAAAATATATTGATTTAGGATGGCTTTCAACCGTTCTTGTCTTCCAGATTTGTTTTGAATTGAGTTATTATTTAGAGCGTACTGCTCAAGGGTATGAAAATTTGCTCTTCCTTCCACAATATCTAGTCCAATCCCTTCCGTGAAGCTATGATAACGTTCTGCGATAACATCTTCAAATACGCGGTCTTCAATTAATTTATGAGCAACTTTTAACCCCCTTGCAAATGCGTCCATTCCAGCAACATGAGAGTATACTAAGTCCTCTAACTCAAAAGATCCTCTGCGTACTTTGGCATCAAAGTTCAATCCTCCACAACCTAATCCTCCATTTTGCAAAATTTCATACATGGCTAATGTTGTAGAATATAAATCGGTTGGAAACTCATCTGTATCCCACCCTAAAAGAGGATCTCCCTGATTAGCGTCAACAGAACCTAACAGACCGTGGACTCGAGCTACCCTTAACTCATGATCAAATGTATGGCCAGCTAAAGTCGCATGATTAGCTTCAAGATTCAACTTAAAATATTTGTCTAAATTATACTGTTTTAGAAAAGCAATTGTTGTAGCTGCATCTGTATCGTATTGATGTGTAGTTGGTTCCTTCGGTTTTGGTTCAATCAAAAATTGTCCCGTAAATCCAATTTCTTTTGCATAGTCAACCGCCATATGCATGAATCGAGCTAGATTGTCCAACTCTAATTTTAAATTTGTGTTTAATAATGTTTCGTAGCCTTCACGTCCTCCCCAAAATACATAGTTTTCAGCTCCAAGCTCTTTCGCTGTTTCTAATCCTTTCTTCACTTGAGCTGCTGCATATGCAAATACATCTGCATTACAAGAAGTAGCTGCTCCATGAACAAAACGAGGATGAGTAAACATATTAGCTGTATTCCATAATAATTTTACATTACTTGTTTTCATGTACTCTTTTATCATAGCAATAATTACATTTAAATTTTCATTTGTCTCTTTTAACGTATTTCCTTCTGGGGCAATATCCCGATCATGGAAAGCAAAGAAAGGCACCCCTAATTTTTCAAAAAGTTCAAATGCAGCTTCTACCCTTACCTTAGCTAAGTCCATTCCTTGATACTTGTCCCATGATCTTTGCATTGTTGCAGCTCCAAAAGGATCTGTTCCATCAGCCGTAAATGTATGCCAGTAAGCTACCGAAAATCTCAAGTGTTCTTTCATCGTTTTATTTCCTATGATTTCTTCTGGATTGTAGTACTTAAATGCTAGAGGATTGTTAGAATCTTTTCCCTCATAAAACACTTTGTTTACGCTTCCAAAATAAGTTCCTACATTAGTATAAGATTGACCCATATTATTTCCCCCTTCGTTTAGATACGATAAACTTTAAACATTCAAATTAAAATGATTCATCATTAAAGATAAGTTATATTTTATTAATAATGTTTAAGTTAGTTTGTTCCCCTTACAAACTAACTTAAATACATATTATAAGAAATCGTTATTTCTTTCAATACCCTTTTTCAGATTTTTTTTATTTTCTTACGGCCTGTTAGTTATTAATAGGCGAAAAAAGAATACTCCTTGTTCTAGTCAAACGTTATTATCGAAGAAATTATCTTTCTGAATTGTATCCTTGAATATCTTATTATTAAAAATTCATATTATCTTTCGCTCGTGACATTTGTTGCTTCCCATGAATCAGAAAAAGTCCTAAAAATGTAATTACTCCACCTCCTCCACTAAGTAAAGTAATCTTTTCGTCAAGCCATATTCCTGATAAAATGACAGCTACAATTGGTACAAGATAAAGCGAAGCTGTGGCTTCTGACGCCCCTACTTTTAAGGTTATATAAGCTAAAGCGAAATAAGGTAAAACAGAGGGGAAAAGTCCTAAATACGTCACAGCTAAAGTAGATGAAAAAGAAGCTTCTTCTATCTCTATTAACAGGCGTGGAAAAAACCAAAGCATCCCGATTGTTCCTCCCCATATCGAATAAGTCACAAAAGCTAACATTCCATACTTTTGTAAGTAATGAGTTTGGAAAACAAAATATAAGCTTTCCGAAAAGGCAGCGAGAAGGATAAATGTGATTCCAATGATAGAGTAGGAAAGTGAATCATGGTTAAATGAGATAAAAGCAATTCCAAAGAAACTAACAAGAGCTCCTAACCATTTTCTCCCCTCCCATTTTCTTCTCAAAAATAATTGTTCTAATATAAGTGAAAATATTGGTGTAGTAGACACAAGTAAACTAGCAATCCCTCCACCTACGGTTGTTTCTCCCTTATTTAAAAAAAGATGATAAGCTGAAAAACCTAAGCATCCTAAAAGTACTAACATAGGAATATCTCTCATATTTGGTAGACCTATGCGCAGTACAATAGCTATAATCACTAGAAAGCTTGAAGCAATAAGTAGCCGAAAAAGAGCTAGACTTTCAGGAGTATAAGAATGTAGGGCAAAACGAATAGCTGGAAAAGAAGACCCCCCAAAAAAGATGATAGATACATATGAAACAAGTAAAAATACTGTCCAGTTTCTCAATTTACTCTCTCCTTATCAAATAAAATCCAACCAGTTAGTCTAGAAATCTAACAAGTAGTTCCTATCCTAGATAACATTTGATAAAATGTCTCCAACCAGTTAAATTTTTGAAAACCAACCACTTCAAAGGAGAAACTTCTTATGTTAAGTAAAACAAGCATTCCTAAGTATGAAAAAATTATGAGGTATATAAAAGAAAAAATTTCAAATGGTGAATGGCCTATTGGAAGTAAAATCCCTAGTCAACGTCAGTTAGCGAAAGAATTTAATGTGAATAGAAGTACAGTTATTACAGCATTAGAAGAGTTAATCGCGGATGGTCTACTCGAAGCACAAACGGGTGTAGGAACCATTGTAACAAACAATACATGGAATCTTCTATCTTCCTCTCTTAATTGGAATACACATGTAGAAGCAGGAATGCTGAAACAAAGCAGATCAACAGTCCAAGAAATCAACAACTCAGAGTCACAACAGCAGTTTATCCAACTGAGTAAAGGTGAACTTTCAAGTGACATGTTTCCCCTTCAGAAAATGAAAGATATTATAAATAAAGTCTCTAATCATATAACTCCTTTCGGCTATGAAGAACCACGAGGATATTTACCGTTACGAAAAGCAGTGAGCGCTTATTTACATAAAATGAATGTTAATGTCTCTCCCTCTTCAATCTTAATTGTCTCAGGAGCCCTTCAAGCTCTTCAACTTGTCTCCATTGGACTTTTACAAAAAGGATCGACAATTCTCTTAGAAAAACCTTCTTACCTTTACTCTCTTCGTATTTTTCAGTCAGCGGGGATAAATCTGACGGGAATGCCTTTAGCTCATGAAGGCCTTCTCGCCCAGCATCTAGAGCATGTTAAAAAGAAAAGGAAAGAAGCTGTTCTATATACAAATCCTTGTTTTCATAATCCAACTGGAACATTAATGTCTGAGAAACGACGCAAAAGTATTATCGAAACGTGTACAAAACATCAAATTCCTATTATTGAAGACGATATTTATAGAGAACTATGGTTTGAAAAAGCCCCTCCTTTACCATTGAAATCTTTAGATCAAACAGGTCATGTTTTATATGTTGGCAGTTTATCCAAAACATTAACGCCTGGTTTACGAATTGGTTGGATAGCAGCACCAGAACCTGTTATTAACCGACTTGCAGATATAAAAATGCAAATTGACTATGGTTCTAGCTCTCTTTCTCAACGAGTTGCGGCCGAATGGTTTCAAAGTGGGTTATATGTGGAGCATGTTAAAAAAGTAAGGGAGAATCTTTTGGAAAGAAAGAATGTAGCTTTAAAGCTTATTAAACAGCATTTAGAAGGACTTGCAACATGGGAAGAACCTCAAGGAGGATTTTTTATTTGGATTCATCTTCTTTCCCCAATTTCTATGAAAAGTCTTTATGCACGTGCTCGTACACAAGGAATAATATTAAATCCTGGCCATATTTATCATGAACAATCTAGTCGTTATATACGACTCTCTTATGCATATGCTTCAATGCAAGACTTAGAGATTGGAATTAGGAAATTAGGTTTGTTGATTAGAAGTTTATCTTAGCGACGATCGAATAATAGCAATATTATTTCTTTACTACAGTATTGATACTAATTAAAAATTAATTCACCTTTCGTTACTGTATTCCCTTTTGAATCTCTATTCCTCTAATAACTTATTTAGAGGAAGACTATAAAAAATATAATAGGAAACCTTCTACCCAAACTTTCTCTCTTTCTGCTTCGTCAGATTATAAAACAACAGCTATTGTAACAGCTTCTTTAACTAAAATACTCCTAAATCAGCATCTTAAAGGCGTGTTGTTTCCGTTCGAGTTTACTGAGTCTGAGGAGATTCTAGTGCATATAAAGGAGCACTTAACTTTTATGAAGGAATGAGAGGGGAGAAAATATACTTGTTTATTATGTTTTTAATTGGACTAGTTGTGGGGTTAGAGCTATATCTGTTAACTTACGTTTTTACAAAAGAGATAGAAAATAGAAGAAGAGTATTGACTGTAGCTACTATTGGTTTCCTATCTTTACTTGGAAGTATTGCTGTAGCCTACCAAGTGGAAACATTAGGATACGGGATAGCTTTTTTAATATTAAGCCTCGGTATTCTAGTAGTTTGCTTTCTTTTAACTCTATTCGAAAAAAGTATTGTATGGAAAAAGAGTGTTTTTACGTTTGTTATTTTGTTTGTTATCGCCTCTAGTTTTCGGATGTATATGAATCAAGTTGACTATTGGGTTATAAAAGAAAATCGACTTGCCATCGGAACCTCAGATGAGATAGGTTCGTATTTATCTCTCCTTCAACAAAATCCAACCATTCAAGGCTATAAAACGTTTACTATTTCCGAGGGGGCAAAAGCGGTTGTCTTATCCTTAGGGGAGGAAATGTCAGGAGATAATATAGAAGTTCTAGACGTAGAAGAAAACGGAAATACTACCGTAATTAAGGTTAGAACGTTCTACAATCGTTCTGATGAAAAAAATCCTTTTATCGCTATAGGGTTAGATAGAGTTCAATCCGATGTTGTAATTGAGGATACGAATGGCACTGTCTTTAAGGAGGCCCCAGACGTAGAGTAGCCTTTACATAAGTACCCCCGCCTTTTTCTACAAAGAGACGGGGTATTATTTTCCTATGCCTCTGTTTTCCGTGTTTCAATAAATCTTAATACATGATCTTTTCCTGGAGCAGATTGAATCGCTCCTTTAACTGATGCCGTTAACGCTCCGCTTGCATTTGCGAAAGTAAGAAGCTCCTCATGATGTGCTCTTACTTGTTCAACCAAGTTCTCACTTGTAATCTCATGCTGTGAAAGCTCTGATAAAAAGCCGCCAATAAAAGCATCTCCAGCACCTGTTGTATCAGCAACAGTTACTTTAAATCCTTTTCCTTCATACGTTTCGCCATTTTCAAAATGAATGGAAGCGCCGTGTTTACCTTTTGTATAGACAACAACTTTTACATCTCCTGTGAAAAGCGCCTTAATGCCCGCTTCTTCATCTTCTTCATCCTCTATGCCTGTAATAAACGAAAGTTCTTCATCCGATATTTTAACAATATGAGAAAGCGGTAAAAATTCTATAATTGCTTTACGGCAGCTTTCTTCATCAGGCCATAATGGAAGGCGCACGTTTGGATCAAAACTAATGATTCCACCCTTTTCCTTCATTTCCTTGATTGCTTTTTTGTGCGCAATTTTCATTGGACTGTCAACTAAGTCCACAGAGCAAAAATGAAGAAAGTCTTCTCCACTAAACCACTCTCCATCGATTTCCTCTTCTGAAAAAAGAAGGTCAGCTGCGTTTTGACGATAAAAGTTGAATGTTCTCTCACCAAATCCGTCTACTGAAACAAAAGCAAGACCTGTTTCGCCTTCATCTGATCGAACAATATAGGACGTATCAACATTTGCTTTTTGTAAAACATCCATAATATGATCCCCAAAATGATCATTTGCCATTTTTGTTAGCATAACAGCTTCACAGCCGTACTTTGCCGCTGCAATTGCAACATTCATTGGCGCTCCGCCTGCTACACGTTCAAAGCCAACTACTTCTTTTAAACTTTTTTCCTTTTGAACGGGAATAAAATCAATTAATGTTTCACCAATACAAAAAATTTTGCTCATTATGTACACCTCAATTTTGTGAGCAAGCTTGCGCTTGCTCACCCTTATTCTACTTCCAAATATCTTTCAATTTCCAATACGTAAACTCTTTAACGTTTACCTCACCTTTGTTTGCAAAGCACATCAAGCCTAATCTTTCTTCGTTTGGATATATACGACTTGTCATCGTTTTCATCCCATCGTTTGCAAACAGTTCAATCGAAGATCGATCAAGGAAGATGCGCAGTGTAAGCTTCCCATCATTCACAAGCTCTGTTGTTCTCACCCCATCTTCCTTCTTGCCCATTTTCGAGCAATCCAGAGAAAGCTTTTCATCTCTAATATGATAGGTAATCACAACTTCCTCTTCTTCGACGCCTTTAATCGTTAATCCAACTGATTCTGCCTTACAATCTGTTAAATCAAACTCTGCTTTTATCTCTAGTAAACTACTGTTTTCCTTTGCTAAATGATAATCTGAAATGCTCTTGTTTTCAAGTTCTACACTCTTTGCTTCACGCAACTCTACTATCTCGTCTATAGGATTCATAGAAACGGCGTTGTTCTTTCCGAGCGTTAGCTCTCGAGGAATGGTTAATGCTCCACACCATCCGTCTTGTTTTGTCGGCATTTCACTTTCCCACATATCCATCCAACCAATCACAATGCGACGGCCTTTCTCATCTACTAGCGTTTGAGCGGCATAAAAATCGTGGCCATGATCTAATTCTAGAAACTCACCTTTTTCGTACTCATTTTTTTCGTAGTCATATTCGCCAACAAAATAGCCTGTTTGAAAGAGATTATTATAATCGTCTCCTTTAGATTCTATCCCTTGTGGGGAAATTAACAGGATATGCTTTTCCCCTAGCTCGAAAAAGTCTGGACACTCCCACATATATCCTAGTGTTCCATCACTTTGAGCAAGAACCCCAACATACTCCCATTTTCTTAAATCCTGAGATTTATATAAGATAACTCTTCCAGTTTGATCTTTTGTTGAGTTTCCAACTACCATATACCATTGATTATTATGCTTCCATACTTTCGGGTCGCGGAAATGATGAGCACTGTCTTCAGGAGGATGAGCAATAACAGGATTTTGACCTACTTTCTCGAATACTACTCCATCTGTACTCACCGCAATATTTTGAGTTTGATAAAAAGTGTCTTCCTCCTGATTAATATAATTGTGACCTGTATAAATAAGGGTTAGCTCTCCGTTATTGTTAACAGCACTTCCTGAAAAGCAACCGTCCCTATCGTATTCATCGCCAGGTGCTAACGCAATCGGAGCATATTCCCAGTTCACTAAATCTTTACTTTTTACATGACCCCAGTGCATAGGGCCCCAGTTTTCATCATATGGATGATGCTGATAAAAAACGTGATATTCTCCTTTATATTGAACCAAACCATTTGGGTCATTGATCCAGTTCCCTTCTCCCATAATATGATAGCCTAATCGATACCGAGGATTTATGTTTTGTGTTGTTTTTTTAATAGCTTCTTCAGCTTTTTGAAGTTTTTGATCTATTACCATATTACTTCCTCCTATACTACTCTTTTTATATTTTTACCACCTTGAGGTATTCCTCTAGTATGCTTAGAACCTAGCAATGTGAAGATGGATATAATCGTAAAACCTAACACCATTGTTCCCATTACAAGATAAGAGTATCGGAACCCAATGGAATCATATAATATCCCTGAAATAGGCGATAAAATAGCTGCCCCTACTTGTGACGCAAATTGAAAGCCGACAAGATATAAAATGGATGATAAACGCGTATCAAAATTAATTGCTAAATATTTGAAAATCGCAATCAACATAATTGGTAGCTCTAAAGCGTGAATAAGCTTCATTGAAGAAATTCCGATTGGCCCTATCACAAGCCCTGAACCAATAATTCGAAAGGCCATTAGAAATCCTGCTAATAGTAAGCTGTTTTTTGCGCCAAGTTTGTTTACCATAAACGGAGCTAAAAACAGCATCCCTGCTTCTAAAAACACCTGTACAGAATTAAGATATCCAAATACTTGGTTCCCTAATGCCTCACTTGGAAAAACAGATGCATAGTAGATCGGAAATTGTTGATCATACACGCTATATACGCAAGTCACACCCACTACATAAAGCATTAAAAACCAAAAATCTTTTAAAAGAAAAAGTTGACCTACGTCTTTTAAAGAAACAGATTGGGCTTTCTCGACTTCGTACGTTGTCATCTCTATTTTTATAGACAAAATAATGAAGACAAGAATAATCGCCGACCCAGAAGCAATCCAAAAATTAATATTAGGATTAATGTTAAATAACTGACCTGCAAAAAATGTAGCTGAAGCCCACCCTAATGATCCCCACATTCTTGATTTGCCATATTCAAACTGATATTTTCGGCTGATCTTTTCAATATACGATTCGATGGCTCCTATCCCCGCTAGAAATGAAACCCCTAAGTACACCCCTCCTACAATTGCACCAAGCAAAACATTGTACTGAAGCAATGGCCCATAAATGAAAATATAGAATGGTCCGACAAATACGAGTAAAAGGCTAATAAAAAATAAAATATTTTTCTTCAAACCAATTTTGTCTGATATATATCCATATATCGGCTGCATACATAGAGCAAAGATAGCGTTTACAGAAAAGATTAAACCAGTTGCTGATCCACTTAGTTTAATCTCTTGACCAAGCCAAATCGAAAAGAGAGAATAGCTAGCAGACCATGTAAAGAAAAAGAAAAAGAAATATGCACTTAACTTCCAATACAACATTTTTGAACTTTTCATTTGGATAACCCCTTTGATTAGAAATGAAAAACGAATAATTTGTTATTGAAAGCACTTTCACAGATAATTCTATGTCAACCGGTTTCATATGTCAACCGGTTTCATAAATTTAATTTAATTCTTTAAAAACAACATAGGACACTGCCTAGAGGCAATGTCCTATGTTGTTTCACCTTCAATTAGCGTTACAGGTAGCTTTGTTTCACTTTTGATATTATGAAACTCCCCGCTAATCCCTTTTAACAGCATATCAACAGTCGTTTGAGCAATAGAGTGGATTGGCTGTTGAATGGTTGTTAATTCAGGTAATAAAGTTTGTGCTGTTTCAGTTCCATCATATCCGACAACTTTAACGTCCTCAGGTATTTTCTTTCCTCTTCGTTTTGCTTCGCGAATAAAAGAAGCCGCAAACAAATCATTACTCGCAAAAACTCCGTCTACATGGGGGTGTTCATCTAAAATTCGCTGAATGATTTCATCCTGACTTTTTGGATCAAATGTTTGAGGGACTTCATATGTAATCGGCTTTTTGCCGCATTCGTGTAATACATCCTCATATGCCTTTCTTCTAAGCTGTTGCGCTGGGGTTTCTATATCAGACTGCCCGTTAATATGTATAATGTATTCGCATTGTTTTGATACGAGTAGTTCTGTTGCTTTTCTTCCTCCGTCATAATTATCACAGCTTACAATCGGAATTGTCTCCGATAAATATCTGTCAACAGCAACAACAGCTAGATTTTGCTTATGATAATCAATAATTCCGTGATTATGGGTACCCACAATTATGCCGTCCACTTGATTGCGCAGGAGCATTTCCACATACTTTTCTTCTTTTTCTATACTATTTAAGCTATTGCACAGCAATACTTTATAGCCTTGTTCAGCACAAATATTTTCTAGATGAAAAATAAGCTCTCCATAAAACGGATTGCTTGTTGTTGGGAAGATAACGCCAATTAAGTTAGTTCGTTTATTAAATAATGACCGTGCTAAATCATTTGGAAAGTAGTTTAATTCCCTCATAGCTTTATGTACATTTTCTCTTGTTTCTTTACTGATGTACCCACGGTTATTCAGTACACGAGAAACCGTTGTGGGAGAAACTCCAGCTAGCTTTGCTACATCTCCAATCTTTGTTTTCATTGCTTTTCCCCTTTCACATGCTCTTAAGCTATTATACCTTTCCTATGGAATAATGTACAAAGTATTGATAACGCTTTCTTATTTGAAGCACCCATTAAGTTATAAAATCTCCATGATTATTCTATTCTTTTTCCACTAACTAACATTTTAATAAATTAACTCTAAACACTAGAAACCCGATAGGAATTATTGTAATATAATATAAAAAGGAGGGGTTACATTGGCAACAATGGTTAATAATCAATCTGTATCGTCAACTCAGAAGGTAATGAAAACCCCAAATAATCGGAATACATGGTTAAGTGTTTTATCACTTCTCATCCTGATTGGCGGTACTATTTTCTTGTATACAAAAGTATCTTTTAATCAATCGCTTTTATATGTATTAGGCGGAGTTGGAGGCTTTATCTTATATCAAGCCCGCTTTGGTTTTACATCTGCATGGCGTCAATTTATTTTACACCGACGTGGTGAAGGTATTCGTGCTCAAATGATTATGATGCTTGTAGCAAACGCATTATTTTTACCGCTTCTTTTGAAAGGAAGCATGTTTGGCCATTCTATTTCTGGATATGTATCCCCAGTAGGAATGTCTGTATTAGTCGGAGCCTTTATTTTCGGAATTGGAATGCAAATGGGTGATGGGTGCGCATCAGGTACGCTATATCATATTGGTGGCGGTGATATGAACGGTGTTGTAACATTAATTGGATTTATTGCAGGCTCTGTTATTGCTGCTACTCATTTTAATTGGTGGATGAATACACCGCAGTTTCAGCCAATTTCTCTTATTGAACATTTTAATGTTGTAACAGGTTTTCTTGTGCAGTTTATCATGCTTGCTATTGTTTACTTTGCGACAATCTTGATTGAAAAACGTAAACACGGCAAACTTATCCCTCAAAAACGAGAAAATACAAACGGATGGAAAGTCATTTTTAAAGGTCCTTGGCCCCTTATTTTAGGGGGAGTTGCGCTAGCCGTTCTAAATGCTCTTATCTTAATGGTTCAAGGAAAGCCTTGGGGAATTACATCTGCTTTTGCTCTTTGGGGTTCAAAAATCACCCAAGCTTTTGGAGCAAATCCTGAGACATGGTCATATTGGCAGGATCCTGCAAAGTCTGCTTCACTAGAAAGTCCATTGTATATGGACATCACAACCGTTATGGATATTAGTCTTATGGCTGGAGCACTTCTTGCAGCTGCTTTCGCAGGTCGTTTCAGCAAACCTGTCCGCTTTAAACTGCCGACTCGCATGACAATTGGTTCATTAGTAGGTGGCGTGATGATGGGATATGGAGCTCGTATTTCATTCGGATGTAATATTGGAGCCTATTTCGATGGAATTGCTTCCTTTAGTATGCATGGCTGGCTTTGGTTTGTTGCTGCATTTATCGGAAGCATTATCGGTGTGAAACTCCGTCCATATTGTGCTTATAAAAAATAAAGCAAAGAACATGTAAAAAGACCTTATCTATGCAGATAAGGTCTTTTTATGCACTATTAGCTGTCTCGAAAACAACGAAGAGACAACTTCGTTTTTCATTTTCCTCTTCTTGTTTTTGGCTCATGCCTATCTCTCTTCATACTTTATGTAGTTTACTCATTACAAAGTTTTAATGATTCATATTTTAAAGCTCATTTTTACACTCTAAAACAAAATTCTTTAAGTTCAATGTTGGAGCAGACATGTATGTTTTTTCATTCCAGGCAAGCCCTATTAATCGTTCACACTTTGGAGAATGAACAGGGATTTGGATAACGTTGCTTTCCTCTGGCTTATGTAAACGAGGCAATAATGAAATCCCAAATCCAGCTGAAATCAGCCCTGCAATTGTCGGAACTTCTTCTCCCTCAAAGGTAATATTTGGGGTAATCCCAACTTTCTCAAACAGCTGATCCGTAATGGAGCGCAGCGAATATCCTTTTTTTAAAAGAACAAATTTCTCCTCTCGTACTTCCTCTAATAAAATGCTTTCATAATGGGAAAAACGGTGACAAGTTGGAACACTGAGAAAGAGCTCTTCTTTTCTTAAAATTCTCCATTGAATAGGATCCTTAATTTCCATATTTGAAAGCAGACAAATATCAACTTCTCCTTCTTCTAGCTGGCGAAGAAGAGTGTGAGAATTATTTTGATAAAGACGAAACTTCGTTTTTGGATACACTTCTCTAAAAGAGCTAATAAGGCGTGGGATATAACTTGGTCCTAGTGTATGTAGAAACCCGAGGGAAATCTCTCCTTCTTCAGGATCCAAAAGGGCTTGAATCTCTCTCTTTCCTTCTTCGAACTCTTTCATAATCCGTTCGACTCGTTTTAAGAACAAATGACCGTATTTATTTAACGACATAGAGCGACCTTGCCGATCAAATAGCGGAACACCAACTTCCTCCTCTAACCGAGAAATGGAGCGACTTAACGCAGGCTGTGATATTGATAATAGTTTCGCTGATTGTGTCATATGTTCTGTGCGTGCGAGCATTTGAAAATACTCAAAATGATGCCATTCCATAAAGCTCTCCTCCACATACAGATAAATTCATACCTAACTTTATTATATATTACAATTGCTTTTTGTAGTTATTTATGTCTCTTTCTCTAAATTGATACTTGAGAAGTTTATTTGGTCACTGTTGAGAAACCGAAATTTCAAAAATGGGTAATCTTTCTTTATTTTTTATAGATAAGGCAATCTTCATTTTCTATTTTTTACTTTCAAAAGGAACTTAGTAAACCAATAGTCAACAAAGGCTATTACTACATCTATGAGATTATGATGAAACATAGAGTCCAATCCTGAAGTTTGTTCTAAATTATAATATAACTCCAGTTGGATATACTAGCGTAGACAAATTTGCAGGAGGTTAATAAAATGGAGAACACTACTCATAGTGGGAGAATGAGTTCCTCGGAACTTGCAAACCTTTGGTCACAATACCTTAATGATAGCTTATCACGCTGCATCATTCGTTATTTCATTAATACTGTAGAGGACAAAGAAATAGGTGAAGTCCTTCAATTTGCCCTAGAGTTATCAGAAACCCACCTTCAAAAGATAAAAGAATTTTTAACAAAAGAAAACTATCCAATTCCACAGGGATTTACTGATGAGGATGTCACACTAGAGGCACCAGCTCTATTTACAGATACATATATTATTGTTTTTATGCAAATCATGTCTGTCCATGGTATGACTAGATATGCAGGAGCTATTGGCTGTGCAATTAGAGAGGATCAAAGGAAATACTTTAAACAAGTTATTGCTGAGTCAGTGGAATTGTATGATTTAGCTACTGGTGTTCTTGTAAGTAAAGGAATTATTAGTAAACCTCCTACTTTTAACAATCATCAGAAAGTTGAGTTTGTAAAAAAACAAAGTTATTTAACAGGGTGGCTTGGGAAACGTAGACCTATCAGTGCCATTGAAGTTAGTGGCACCTATCTTAATATGCAAAAGACATTAACAAAACTAGTTTTAGAATTGGGATTTAGCCAGGTTTCTCAATCCAAAGATGTTCGAAAATATATGAAAAGAGCTAGATCAGTTTGCCAAGAACACTTCGAAATCCTGGCTTCAATGTTAACAGACGATGATTTACACATTCCTAGAACGTTTGATTCCGAGGTAACCGATTCAACAGTTCCTCCCTTTTCTGATAAACTCATGATGTTTTTAATATCTAGCCTACTCTCTTCAGCTATTGGATATTATGGTGAAGCTATGTCATTATGTCAACGAAGGGATTTAGCAGCTAATTACGCGAAAATGATTACCGATATTGCCGTGTTAGCAGAAGACGGTGTAAATTTACTGATAGAAAATGAATGGATGGAGCAACCTCCACTAGCGACAGATCATGACAATTTGGCAAAAAATAAATGATTTTATTAAGAATGAAAAAAAGGAACAGATAATTGAGAGCATATTGTGGAGTATAGCTTTACCTGGTTTTTTTCAAATATTAAATGGGCAGTTATTTAAAGGAATTTTATTTCTTGTCCTTGAGATGGCAATAAACGTTAAGGCCAATTTTAATGAAATCATTCGATTAAGTTTTATGGGACAAATAGATGCAGCAATTGCTCAAACAAATTTCCAATGGCTTATGTTTTATCCTTGTTTATACTTTTTTTCAATGTGGGATGCCTTTAAAAGTTCAAGTGGTGGAAAGAGCCACTTCTCCTATCTTCCGTTTGTTTTCTCAGGTTTTTTCGTTACAGTTGGGATTATGTATTCAACAAAACTAAAAGTGTTTGGTTTCTTATTAGGACCCGTATGGCTTCCAATGTTGGGGGTTATCCCTGGTTTAATAATCGGCTTTTCTCTAAAAAGAATCCTAACATCACATTAAGGGTAAACTTCATTGTTTATCCTTTTTATATTTTCACTCCATTACAAAATGTAAAATTAAGTCTCAATAAGATTACTTTTTTATATTTTGTAGTTTTTTTATAAAGATATGGCTTCTATAGGGTACTAACCCTCATATAGACTTTAAAATAAATTGTCCAAACAATTCCAACCAACTAAGCATTTTATATTAAGAGACCTTTTAAAAAATAATAGGAGGATGATTAACTTGAACTTACAAGATATTAAAGGCTCTTATGATGCTGTATTTAGTTTAGGAAGTGCTTGTAATCCAGCTCTTCAATTCCAACGCCTTAATTTAAAAAGGTTTACATCAAGCCCACTAGATTGGAGTTACTCTCCATTCCTTTCAGATGTAAATAGATTGTTCAAAAATAATTTTAAGGGATTTATGGAACTTAAAAATATGCGTGTAGTAAATGATAAAGGAGATTATGTATATGCTCATGATGGAGCCCCTGTTGTTCCAGATAAAGAAATTCAAATACCAACAAAATCCTATGTAATACAAGATACTGTTTATAATATTTTTTCAGCTCACGATTTCCCTATTATTGGAGATCAGAGTTGGCTTGTAACGTACCCTTCTTTTAAAAAAACACTAAACTATCGAATATATAGATTTCTAAAGAAAGTAACAAATAGTGAATCTGTTCTATTTGTTAGATGGGTAGCTAACTATGATGAAGCAGTCGAATTACAATCTATTTTATCTCACATGGTAAAAGGGCGTTTTAATGTCCTTATCCTTAATCCGGCAGAGGACTTAGAGGAAATTACCGAAGTGGATTGGGGATTAGACAGAACATGTGTAGTTAACGTTCCTAATGATCCTAACAGCGATTCAACATGGGATCATGTTCTAAATGGAGTAACACTAACGAATTAATTGTTTTTAGACTACTAACTCTTTTAATTAAATCAGATTTTGCATATTCCTATAACTCTATATCTAATTAATAATTTTTATACAATTCTAGCTGATATAAAACATGTTCAAAGAAATAACGAAGGCGCGGAACCCTTAAATAACAAGGAACCTGCGCCTTCTGTTTTTTGCCCTCTAGGTCAATTTTCATTTTGTCCATGACTGATTTAACAAACTTTTCCCAACTCTGACATGAGAAGAAAAAATAGAAAATTGCATCTTTTACAACTTCTCCCCTTCTTTGAATTTCAATCCTTTCCCTTCATCTGTAAAAAAAACATTAAAAAGGACAAGTGCCCGAGCCATTTCGACGGAAGAGACATAGGATAAACGGTGTTACTTTAATAGTAACGCTACTTTATATAGAATGGAGGAATAATGAACAACATGAGTATTCAGAACTTAATTGTTAATGGAGGTTTCGAAACAGGAACACTTTCTCCATGGTTTTTTTCCAATGCAATAGTAACCAATCAATTTTCACATTCCAATTTTTATTCAGCAAGATTACAGGCTGGAAACGCGGTTTCCCATATTGGGCAACTTGTGCCCGTGAATCCAGGAGACACCTTTGAATTACTCGTTTCCTTAGCCAAAGTAGGATTGGACCAAGCTGCTCCTATACAGATACAAGTTGTTTATTTAAATGATCTTTCTAATTCTCTTGGAAACGGACTCTTTATAAATATACCAGTAAACCGAATCCCTACAGCCGATAATAATACATGGCTTGAAATCCATCAAATTACAACCCCAGCCCCCCCAAGTGCTACACAAGCCTTTGTTTTAATTAATACTGGGCCTCAAGTAGGCACAGCCGATATTTTAGTTGATGATGTTGCTCTATTAACTGTGATTGGCGTAACAGGACCAACTGGACCGACTGGACCTACAGGTGCTACCGGCGACCTCGGACCAACTGGACCTACGGGTGATCTTGGACCAACTGGACCTACGGGTGCTACCGGCGATCTTGGGCCGACTGGACCTACGGGTGCTACCGGCAATCTTGGACCGACTGGACCTACAGGTGCTACCGGTGACCTTGGACCAACTGGACCTACAGGTGCTACCGGCGATCTTGGACCAACTGGACCTACGGGTGCTACCGGCGATCTTGGACCGACTGGACCTACAGGTGCTACCGGCGACCTTGGACCGACTGGACCTACAGGTGCTACCGGCGATGTCGGACCAACTGGACCTACGGGTGCTACCGGCGACCTCGGACCAACTGGACCTACAGGTGCTACCGGCGATCTTGGGCCGACTGGACCTACGGGTGCTACCGGCGATGTCGGACCAACTGGACCTATGGGTGCTACCGGCGACCTTGGACCGACTGGACCTACAGGTGCTACCGGCGATCTTGGACCGACTGGACCTACGGGTGCTACCGGCGATCTTGGACCAACTGGACCTACAGGTGCTACCGGTGACCTTGGACCAACTGGACCTACAGGTGCTACCGGCGACCTTGGACCGACTGGACCTACAGGTGCTACCGGTGACCTTGGACCAACTGGACCTACAGGTGCTACCGGCGATCTTGGACCAACTGGACCTACGGGTGCTACCGGCGATCTTGGACCGACTGGACCTACAGGTGCTACCGGCGACCTTGGACCGACTGGACCTACAGGTGCTACCGGCGATGTCGGACCAACTGGACCTATGGGTGCTACCGGCGACCTTGGACCGACTGGACCTACAGGTGCTACCGGCGATCTTGGACCGACTGGACCTACGGGTGCTACCGGCGATCTTGGACCAACTGGACCTACAGGTGCTACCGGTGACCTTGGACCAACTGGACCTACGGGTGCTACCGGCGACCTTGGACCGACTGGACCTACAGGTGCTACCGGTGACCTTGGACCAACTGGACCTACTGGTGCTACCGGCGATCTTGGACCAACTGGACCTACGGGTGCTACCGGCGACCTCGGACCAACTGGACCTACAGGTGCTACCGGCGATCTTGGACCAACTGGACCTACGGGTGCTACCGGCGACCTCGGACCAACTGGACCTACGGGTGCTACCGGCGACCTCGGACCAACTGGACCTACAGGTGCTACCGGCGACCTTGGACCAACTGGACCTACAGGTGCTACCGGCGACCTCGGACCAACTGGACCTACTGGTGCTACCGGTGACCTTGGACCAACTGGACCTACGGGTGCTACCGGTGACCTTGGACCAACTGGACCTACGGGTGCTACCGGTGACCTTGGACCAACTGGACCTACGGGTGCTACCGGCGATGTCGGACCAACTGGACCTACGGGTGCTACCGGCGATGTCGGACCAACTGGACCTACTGGTGCTACCGGCGATGTCGGACCAACTGGACCTACTGGTGCTTAGGACGTTAATAAAATAAAAACCCCTTGGTGTCGAGTTACCCCTGTCAAGTAAACAGTTATAAAAAAGACTAAGCGACCAGTGTGTTTCGATATTGTATCGAGGCACACTGGTTTAACTTTTTCTAGAATCGTTCGTGATTATAAAACGAAATCTAACTCTGAATAGCTTGAGAAAATCTCCTTTCCGTCTCACAATTAAAAAAATAGTTATTTTCTGTTTTAAGATGTGAAAAGAAAGATTTAATACATCTCTAATATATTACAATGCCTTTTTGCAGTTATTTACGTCTCTTCTAATCTCTGATATTTAAGCTTTCTTCTTAGAATGAACTCTTGATTTTTCCGTGGTTATTGTGGTTGCTTTTATTATTGGATAAGACCTTATTGGATAAGACCTTATAGCATGCCTTTAGCAACATAGGGAAAGTTGAATGCAGATATAAGCAAGGGGATGGTCATCATTACGCAATTTATGCTTGATACATTATCATCTACGTTAGCCCTTAATTCTTGTATAAAAAATTTATTATTTATGCGAGGATTTCTGAACCCCTACGCGCAAAACACTTTAATAACAATTTCGTATAAAATCCTAAATACAATAAAAAAAGAAAAAGCTCAGATCTCTCGTCATAAAAGAGATCTGAGCTTTCTAACTTTCTTGAAATCCATTATGCGAACTAAGAATAAATATGATATACATCCTAAAAGCAAAAAACTCCTGCTAGGTTAGTCAGAAATTTTTTCTGTTTTTAACATTAGCATATTTAAATATGCATATCATTAATCATAATGTTTTTTAGAGAAAGGGGTTCAGAATGTACAATAAAAAATCAACATTTACAACCTTAAAATCGTATAGACCCTTCCATAGTATGTATGATCCTTGCAGACCGATTGGTACTAAATATTATTCTACGCCTCCTCAACTATATATGGGATTTCAACCACCAAATATGCAACAATTTCCTCCTAAAGAAGCATTGAAAAAAGGAACATTATGGCCTGCATTTTGGGATTACTATGAGAATCCACATAAAGTAAAAAAGAGGGATGAAGAATGAAACAATTACCTCCAGAGTACTATCAAGAATTAGAAGAAATTCAGGCTATTGATTTTGTACTTGTAGAATTAACCCTTTATCTAGATACACATCCAAATGACCAGCAAGCAATGCAGCAATTCAATGAATATGCGAAATATGCAAAAAAACTTAAAAGAAATTTTGAAGCAAAATTTGGTCCCCTTCAGCAATATGGAAATAGCTACACTGATGCAAAATGGAGTTGGGGAAAAATGCCTTGGCCATGGCAAATATAGTTTAATAAAGGAGAAATCTTATGTGGGTTTATGAGAAAAAATTGCAATATCCAGTAAAAGTAAGTACCTGTAATCCAACACTAGCAAAATACCTTATGGAACAATATGGTGGAGCTGACGGGGAATTAGCTGCTGCATTACGTTACTTAAATCAGCGTTATACAATCCCAGATAAAGTTGTGGGGTTATTAAATGATATAGGTACAGAAGAATTTGCTCATCTCGAAATGATTGCAACAATGATTTATAAACTGACAAAAGATGCTACACCAGAACAACTAAGAGAGGCTGGATTGGCAGAGCATTATGTAAATCATGATAGTGCTCTTTTCTATAGTAATGCTGCAGGGGTTCCTTTTACAGCAACATATATCCAAGCAAAAGGAGACCCAATTGCAGATCTTTATGAGGATATAGCAGCAGAAGAAAAAGCAAGAGCTACATATCAATGGTTAATTGATATATCAGATGATCCAGATTTAAACGATAGCTTGAGGTTCTTAAGGGAAAGGGAAATTATTCATTCTCAGCGTTTTCGTGAAGCCGTAGAAATATTAAAAGAGGAAAGGGATAGAAAGAAAATCTTTTAATCCTATCTATATAAGGTATTATTATAGATTTTTGAAAATAACAAAGAGAATGTCGTGAGTAATGTTGAGACTCTCTTTGTTATTTTGTTTCTGATAATAACAATCATGTAACTAAGATAGTATATGACATCTAAAGTTAGTTTATAGTGAGATATTCCCTATAAGAGAAGTTGTTTTCAATGACGAGGAACATAGCTTTCATTTTTTACATACGGCTTATCTGGTTACCTCACCAACGAAAATCAATCACTCATCCTATCTCCTTATTTATCATCCAATTCCTTAGGATTTATAACCGTAAATGGACGCATCATGTCATAGTCCTCATGTTCTAAAATATGACAATGCCAAACATAATTCCCCGTGTAAGGGCCAAATCGGGCTATGACACGTGTGATTTGAGCAGAGGGAGCTGCTATAGTGTCTTTCCACCCTCTTTCGTTGGCTTTCGGTCGTATGGCTGGGCCGGTATATACAATTTGGCCATCTTGATTATAAAGGTCAAGATCAAATGGACGGCGATCTAAAGCCTGAAATTGAATCAAATGGATGTGAATCGGATGTGTGAATCCAGTGATGTTGATGAATGACCAAGTTTCCGTTGAACCTAAACCTGGCTTTTCTGTCACAGGTGCCGACCACGCTTTATTATTTAATAGCAGCAAAGGTCTGCCGTATTTATCGGTCGAACCTGTAAGTTTCAGGTTTCGAATTGTCTTTACTTCATTATTTTGCTCAAGAGAAGGAATGTGGGATAGGTATTTCGGAATGACCGTTTTATCCTCTCCTTGTAGAGGTAGGCTCACTTTAAATTGCATGACTTCCCCTGTGTTATCATCTGGATTTGCATTAGGACCAAGATCATTTTTTAAAGTTATGGTTTTGCCTTTATATTTAGAGAAATCAAGAATAAAGTCTACGCGTTCTGCTGGCTCAATTGCAAATTTTTTCAAGTGTACAGACTTTTGTAAAAGGCCCCCGTCTGAACCGATTTGATGAAAAGACTGCCCAGAATCAAGATACAATTGATAAGCCCGAGTATTAGAAGCATTCAGTAGTCGGAATCGATATTTGCGTGGTTCCACTTCTAAATATGGCCATACCTTTCCATTGACAAGAATGGTATCTCCCAGAAAAGCTGGAGTAATTGAGGGATTCGGTAAATTTTTAGAAGGATTGTTCGGTTTATCCGGATAAAAAAGTGAACCGTCCTCGTTGAATGATCGGTCCATAATCATAAGTGGGATTTCGTAGTCTCCTTTTGGTATATTTAACGAATTTTCCTTTCCATCGCGAATGATATACATACCAGCGAGCCCAGCATAGACGTTGAGTCTTGTAATGCCCATAGCGTGATCGTGGTACCAGAGTGTTGAACCCCGTTGATGATTGGGATACTCGTATATTTTTCTTTCAAAAGAAGGACCTACCTCTTTAAATCCTCTAGTAAACCATGCCTCTGGATAGCCATCACTAGATGGTCGAGTCTCACTTCCGTGTAAATGGACGACGGTCCGTACTTCAGGTTGATGGGCAACATGGTGTATCGATCGGTCAACTGGAAGGAAATGCGTATTGGGAAGATTGTTAGTCCATTTGACTTGAGTACACTCTCCCTGATTGACATCAATGATGGGGCCCGGAAACTGACGATTATATCCCCATAGACGTGTCGGTTGTAAATCTCTGTGCAGTTTTTGATAAAATTCTTCCATTCCAATTTCGTAATAAGATTCCTTTTTGCTTTTCCGCTCTGGTTTGGCAGTGTTCATGAGTGGTAGCTGATCCACAAACTTCATGAGATTCATGGGTTTCATCTCCTGTATGATTAGGTTAGAAATTTAATATATTAGATGATAAATTCCTATTATTGATTGGGCCTTTTAATTGGTTTTTGAATTCTTTTACCTTTTTAGAAGGTTTAGGGTTAGTGAATAGGTCTGGTTTTTTCCTGATTTTTGTAGTCCCTACATCAGTTGTTAATCTTAGATGGACGAGAAAGTTTGGACTATTGTTAGTATTAATAAGAAATAAATTCAATCAATTAACTTTTCTCGAACACATATATTAAATGTGAGTCAAAGTAGAAAAAGCTTAGGTTATAGTGTGAAAAGGAATATTTTTCAAAGTATGTAAAGCCCCTATCCAATGGATAAGGGCTTCATTAGTACTTGTATAGGATCTCAATATTTTAGAAACAAGCTTGATTTAGCTAGTTTTTACTAACCAGTTTGGAAGCAAATCTTTTGCCAACGTCCTGCCGAAAATTATGTATATTCCTGTAAACTACACAGTCTTATATATCTTCTGCCTATAATTTATTTAAAAATTCATCTAGAGAGGGAAACAGTTCTTGTGGCTCCCAATCTTCTTCTCCATGCATAGCGGTCATTACAGGATACTCTTTTTCACTTATATCAACAAGTATAGGATCACCCATCAACGTCTCATATCCAATGACATACCAAGATTCTTTCCAATCTCCTTCGTTATCTCCTATAAAGGATATTCCTTCGCCATCACTTCTATATCCTAGCTGACCTTCTTCAAACTCTTCTCTTAAAAATATATAAATGGATATTGTTTCTGATTCCCCCAACCCTTCTATCTCAAGTTCAACCTCCTTTCCCCCTATAGATTCTATTTTGTTTAAAATCATTTCTAAATCTTTATTCATAGTCGAATTCCCTCCTTACAACTTCCCTAGTTTATCAATCTAAAAAAATCATACCATTCCCTCTTCACAAACCTCTAATTTCATTGCAAACACTAACTTATAAACCCCTTCTTTTCACCCCATAATATACATACTCATTCATCCCTATTTTGTTATACACTTTATAATCGTACTTCTTCAAAATCCCTCACCTTCTGCAGCTTTATAAGTCTTCTCCCGATCTATCATTGGCAAGGTAAAAGATAATTGTTTCATCACTTTCCTTCCTGCTTATCTACAACAATTCTATATCTCTTTATAAAAAGCTGAAACATACATAAACATTGTTTATAATTCCAAATAAATTTGGACTTTTTCAATAGCTAAAATAGGGAAAAATCGATAACTAATATGCATCAATTTCATTTTTATAATACATTATACATCATAGAAATTCAGTGCTAACATAGAAGTAGAAACAAACTCGAGTATGTGTTCAGTCAGCATTTATATTGTATTTTTATAAAAGGGCCCTTTATTACTGAAAGGATTGTTAAAACAATGATAAATATCGTTCACACCCAAAGGTTGGTGCAAGTATAAAATGGGCTTTATTCAAAAAGGAACAGCAGTTTATCGAAAAACAAATTTTTCTTTTTTTGCGGCAGGCTTTAATACATTCGCAATTCTATACTGTATGCAGCCCCTTCTCCCACATTTCACAGAAGAATTTCATGTTACACCAGCACAGGCGAGCCTAGCGCTCTCCCTTTCAACAATCTCACTTGCTATTGGTATGTTGATATTTGGATCACTTTCAGAAGCATGGGGACGGAAACCTGTCATGGTGATTTCTATGATTGCTGCTTCTGTTATCTGTATTCTGACCCCGTTTAGTCCGGATTTTCACTGGCTGTTAATTTTGCGGACGATTGAAGGCATTTCTTTAGCTGGTCTGCCTTCAATTGCTATGGCTTACCTCGGGGAAGAAATTGAGCCGAAAAGCTTAGGTTCTGCAATGGGGCTTTATATATGCGGGAATGCGGTTGGAGCTACGTTTGGCCGCGTTATTGTTGGCTTGTTAACGGAATTTATGAGCTGGCAGTGGGCCATTTTGATTGTTGGAATCATTAGCTTTATTGCAAGTGTAATTTTTTGGAGAAATCTTCCGCAATCCAAAAACTTCATAAGCAGTCCCCTGAAACTTTCAACATTGACAAGTTCACTTTTTCATCATTTGAAAGATCCTGGCCTTCTTTGCTTATTCGGATTAGGCTTTTTGCTGCTAGGAAGCAATGTTGCTCTTTTTAACTACATTGGGTATGTATTAATTGCACCGCCTTTTTCTCTTAGTCAATCAGCGGTAAGCTGGATATTTCTTCTCCTTATTATAGGAATGTTTAGCTCTGCTATATCAGGACGGCTGATAGGAAAATTTGGTCGTCGTCAAACCTTAATTTTTGGGTTATTTCTTCTATGCTTTGGTGCCTTTCTAACAATTAACGGACACCTAATTGTTAAACTTGTTGGCTTAGGTTTTTCTGTATATGGCTTTTTCAGCTGTCATTCAATTGCGAGCAGCTGGGTTGGAAAGCGTGCTGCAATCAATAAAGCACAGGCCTCCTCTCTTTACTTATTCCTCTACTATACGGGATCTAGCGTTGGAGGAACGGTAGGCGGTGTACTATGGCCTTACTTTGGTTGGGAAGGCGTTGTGGGTCTTGTACTTTGCTTTGTTCTCGGTGCCTTTCTGCTTACGTATTTTCTTATTAAAGCAGAGCAAAAAGCCGTTCATAAATCACATGAGGCTCATATTTAATGAAGAAAGATATTTTGTTGCTTTATCAAAGATCATCTTGGGTATATAAATGAAGAGTCCCTTTCTTTCACAATACAGTAAGAGGAGCAGAATGAAACATGAATTTAATTATTAAACCGTCAGCGTCAGAAGCACTAAACGAAGTGTCTTTTAACGAGACGGAGGGAGTTCGTATAGAAGCGGTTTTTGTAGGAAGTTGTTCTCTTTATGTAGATCATCACCTGTGGATTGATGAAAAACAAACAGACGATACCAAGATTAAAGTGGAAGGTATTCCTTTTCTTATCTCTCCTGATTCACTAAATTACCTCCCCAAAAAATTATATGTAGACTATAACCCTACTTTAGGATATAAGCTTTCTTCTGACGAGGAAACATTTAAATATAATCTTCGTTTAACAAGAAGAGCAAACAAGTAGGAAAATAAGATAATAAAATCCCCCCAGCTATCTCTAAGTTGGGGGGATTTTATTGCCTTTTTTACTATAAATAAAACGAAACGCTTAGCTTTTTTATTTTTCATCTATAGCTGTCCTTGTAGGAATGCTTCGTTTTACTCTTTTTAATACTTTTTTATATCCAGTGATCCAAATCCAGCTATATAATAACGAAAAAGCTGGAACAAGCAATATAATACTCATATTCATGTTCAGAGAAAACACCCAGCCTGAAATTGGATATCGAAATACATAAAGCAAAAGAAAAATGCCAATTGACAGGATAGCAGACGGAAAGAACAGTAGAAAAAGAGCCTTATTTATCCTTTTCAAGGTCATCCCTAAACTTACTCCTAATAGTCCTGTTGTAAATAGAAAAATTAGGACTTCAGTTGGTTGCAAAATGACTAACAGTAAGCCTGTTAGTATATACGTTAAAAAACCTGTGCGTAAAGAAAACATGGTGGCAAGCAAAATCGGTGCTGTTGAAAACATACTCACAGCATAACCAATCCCTGCAAACAAGCCTGCTGATTGCAGCAATGCAGCTATTGCTCCTAACAGACTACCAATTATGACAGTTACCGTTTTTGGATAGTGTACTTGTGCTGCCTTCTTCCCATCGTTGTTTAAAGCGTAAAAGATTCTTTTCATTCCGCTCATCTCTACACCTCCATTACTAAGCGTAGTCACAAAAGTGAGAAGTTATGCTTGCTTATGCATCTTCTTTATACAAAATAGAGATAGGAGCCATTTCTAACATATACTCCTGAATTAAAAGCTGATGTATCGTCTTTTCATGTGTAATAGAAAAAGCGGCTTTTACAATTTCTTTAATTCCTAATGATAATCCAAGCTGTTCAGCAACCCCAAATGCGCCTCTTGTTTGCTCGTTTACGAGTAAAAGAAGATGAATATCTTGCCAAGATCCAAACGCCCCTCCAAAAACGTCCTGTGTTTTTACTACACTTTCTTCAAGCTTTCCCATTACTAAGGCTGTCGCTTGATCACGAGTTGTATTACATTTTCGGTTAATAATATGAAACAAGTTTTGAGCACTTTCTGTGTGAAATTTATTTGCTTCTTGTACTTTTTCCATTGCCTCTTTTATGTGTGGTTCTTTGATTTTGGGAATTGCTTTTTCTAACACTTTTTCAAGGGAAAACTGAAGAGTTAAAATATGCTCAAACCATTTCTCTACTTCATCTAGCCGTTTTTTTAACGTATGATCATCAAGTTCAATTAAGATAACTTCCTGTTTTCCATTCATTTTCTTCATCCTCACTTTTTCGTTACTTTCCATAGAACGCCCGTATGTCCATATGCTTCAACAAGTCCTTCTGTTACAGGTGAGTAACCAAAGTCTAGAACATATAAACTTTTTCCGTCTGGATGAAACTTACAATCTACAGGGCGCTCAATTCCGCCTGTTCCACTATAAGAAGAAGCACCCTGGAATTTATTTTCCAAAAACACTTCTGATGTTCCCTTATGTACATCAACACGCATAACTCTAAATCCATTATTAATGTCTTTTTCATGTGGAGAGTTTAATGGCGCATATGTGCCCCATTCTGTGACAAACAGTTCTCCTCTATAGCCAAAGAAGTCTGAACGACAAAAATCCATCTGCGTCATTGCAGAGTGAGGTTTTTCAAGATATGCAGGTGGTCCGGCCCATTCTGGTAAATTTTCAATAAGTCTTTCCGCTCGTTGCCCTTTTGATGGTTTACATTTCTCATCCCACACAGGTACGCCGTCTGCTCTCATTTCAGGGAAACCATACCAATCAGGAGTTTTGACACTTCCATGCGGCGTTTTACTGTTTTTAATATGCCAAATACGATCTGGATCTCCAGCAACAGCACGCTCTCCTTTTTCTTCTAAGCAGTTGTCTGATGCATAAAGTTCGCCATCTTCATTAAATGCCAACCCATATGGATTTCTAAGCCCCCATGCTAAAAGCTCAACATCACTTCCATCAGGTTTTGAGCGCCAAAGTCCTGTTGAACACCATAACTCCCCTTTAATAACCTCCCCTTTTTTAGCTGGTGTTCCAAATGGCTTATATGGACCTGTTTCGGTTAAGAAAGGAAACGGCATAAGAGGATTTCTTGATGTTACATTGTTTCCTGTAAGCGTAATATCAACACCAGGAATATCATGGGCGTGTGGGTGTTTCGCAAGGTCAACTCCGAATCCAGAAGGCAGACAAACGCCATTTTGAGATACAGACCCGTTCGCAAAATACATTAATCCGTCATGTGGACTAAACACAGGTCCGCCTGGCTCATGCCAGCCACCGCTTGGAATTTTTTCAATTAAAACTTCTCGTTTCCGTGTTTTTACATCATAGCGGACAATTCTTGCTAAATAACCACCTTTGCAGCTTACATAGATATATCCATCTCGATATGTAACACCACGAGGTCCTCCCAATGTCTCAATTGCAAAAACGTCCAATTCTCCTGAAGGGGTTAACTGCAAAATTCTCGGCGGAAGGGCTGGACGGGTTGGCCATGTACTTCCTCCCTCTAGAATATAAAGCGTTCCATCATCACTGAATCCCATTCCCGTTGGAAAAGAGAGCCCTGCTGCCACAACTTCTACTTCATACCCTTCTGGTACTTTTACATCATCTGGATTAAGATGTGGTCTTGCACTAATCGGCAGGTCTACGGCACGACCTTGAATTTTCTTGATTGGCAATTTACTCAATGTTTTCTCCTCCTGCATGTAAAAACTTGTAAGAAATACAAATGTTAATATTATGGGCGGTAAAAGAGTAGGGTATTCAATAACCTTTCTTAATTTACATGATGTATAGAACAATAGGGACATGATTCCCTCTTACAGGTTATATAGCTTAAATAAGAGGAACATTTTACTTTTTTCAAAAGAAACTGCAACCATTTTTTCTTTCTAACGTCCTTGTAATTGTTGTTTCTCTTGTTTTATATAAATATAAAAAAATGGCTTACTTGGATGCTAAACAAGAGAATGTAATAGAGATTAAAGGGGTTTTTGGATGAATATTGGAGATTTAGAT
Organism: Priestia filamentosa; assembly: GCF_900177535.1. NCBI lineage: Bacteria > Bacillati > Bacillota > Bacilli > Caryophanales > Bacillaceae > Priestia > Priestia filamentosa. The sequence continues at coordinate 315,827 of NZ_FXAJ01000002.1, read as the reverse complement.
TATTCGTGGTTTGAATGGGTGAACAGTAAAGCAGATCACAATGTGTTCTTTGATCATGTTATGATTTTCTTTGCGGACTATTTGCAGTATGCTTTTGCGCTATTGCTTGTCGTTTTATTTCTTATCAATCGCAATTCCTCACGCATTATCGCAATGCAAGCCGGTTTTGCACTTGTGCTTGGGTTCGCTGTCAACCGTGTGATTCGCTTTTTCTTTTTTCGAGACAGGCCGTTTGTATCACATGAGGTGAATCAATTAGTTGAACATAGCACAAGCTCCTCGTTTCCAAGCGATCATGCTACAGCTGCCTTTGCTATTGCTTTCACCATTATTTTATGCGGCTCTCGTACTCGCTACATATGGGGAATACTTGCGATTGGAATTGCTTTTTCACGAGTATGGGTAGGTGTACATTATCCACTTGATATTATGGCAGGAGCATTAAACGGCATCATTATGGCTTCTTTCACCCACTATATTGTCTTTAAGCTAAAACCATTGAATCCTATTTTTGAAAGCACATTTTTTTCGGGAAGAAATACAACGCGAAACTTCTAAAAAAAGAGACGCCCTTTCTAGGACGTCTCTTTTTCATATTTATTTTTTTACAAATGAGCGCATAAGAGCAACAGCTCCTAAGATAACAGCGATAATAGAAAGGATTAGAGGAACATTAGAAGTTGAATTGTCCTCAGTTTCTTCGTTATCTGTTGTTTCTTCTGTAGCAACACCGTGTGCGTCTGTTGTTGTATTACCTTTTACAACTTTTGTAACAGATGCTGGTAACTCTGCATCTGCTGGTCCTTCCCAAGCGACAACAGAGCCGTCTTTATATGTTTGATACGCTTTCCAAGCAATTTTCTCCGCTGAATCGCCAACTTTACCTTGCATGCTAAACTCTCCAAACTCTGTTGCTGAAAGTCCTTCACCAGTTGCTGTCCATGTTACACTTTTAATTAATCCCGAAGAATCTTTTTCAAGCTCATACGTCCAGCCAGCCTTTGGCTCAAAGCGTGAAATTTCCACATCTTTTGGAATGTCAATTTTCACTTTTGTTGTTGGAATGTCTTTTTCAGTTGGAACACGGACCGTAAATTTTTCATATGATCCTTGTGTTACTTCCTGTGGATAAACAACAACGTGTGCACTTGCAGCTCCTACAAAAGAAATAGTTGATAGTACAAGAGCAGCTAAAATCGTTGTTACTTTTTTCTTCATCATATTATCCTTCTTTCTATTTTAATGATCAAAAACTTGAATGTTTTTGTGAATAATAAATTCATCTAATTCTGTTGTAACCACTCTAACCGAGAGGTCCCACTCTCCGGCATATGGAAGTACAGCTTTACTCGTTTTGTAAGACGATGAGTCTTCTTTTTCAAGCGGGATTTCAATAGATTCTTCTTTCCCTTTTCCTTTTGGTGTTAACGTAGCTGTTACCATTTGAATCGAAGAACCGTCTTTAGGTTGTGACGGGCTAACAACAATTGCAAAGTTTCCTTGTTGCAACGTGCTTGTTTTGGTTACAATGTACATTCCTTGTTGCTCTTCTTTCCATAACAACGGTTGATTTTGCGGAATTGGGTTCAAATGAGTAATAATCCCGACAATAATCACAATTAGTGCCATTAGCGTTACATCTAAAGTAAGAAGCTTTTTCAAATTAGTTTGCTCATTTTTCTTCAATGCATTCCGGACTAATGCTCCGATGATAAGCACAATGCACACAAGCCCTACTTTTACAAGAAGTAAAATTCCCCACGTCGTATGAAAAATCACGCTAATGCTTGGTACAATCACCAGCGTATATAAAATACCGGTGATAATGAGTAAAAGTAAGCTAAAGAGTGCTGTCTTTGAAAACTTCGGCATAAATAACAGAACGTCTTCTCTATGCTTTTTAAAGAAAAGAAGAAGATATACAATCCCTCCAGCCCATAGTGCAGCTGTAATAAGATGAATAAAATCAAGCATGACTGTGTAGTACGGTATGTTTGTTGCAACAGCATGACCGTTTAATGTACTGACTAAAAGAACAAGCCCTGCCCATACAAAATCAAATCCTTTGTACTTTGAAACAAGAAAATAGCCGATAAATGCTAAAAAGAGTGAAATAATCCAAGAAAGTCCTGTGGCAGAACTAAAGATAAATGCGCCTATTTGGGAAGCGGAGGAACCATTTAATACGTTCATCGCTTGCACTACAATGCTTAATACTAAAAAGACTATGTAGTTTAAATAAATTCCTTTGTGCTTTTGACCGTAAGTCTCCTCATTTTCTTTAGTTTGAAATGGAATGAACCATTTCCACAACACCCATCCTACCGATAACAAAAGAAAAAGATAATAACAAACTTGCACAATTGATAACAAGATGTTATAAATTGTGTCGCTCCCCTGTTGGAATCCATCATTACTATCTGATACAGGACCTGCTATTTTTTCACCAACTGAGAATATGTACGTTCCTTTTACAGGATGTCCGTCAGCTGAAACAATGGAATAGCTTAACGTGTAGATTCCTTTTGACTGATTCGGAACGTTTAGCGAAATTGTTTTGTGATCTTCACTAATGACAGCCTTTTTCTTTGTAATAACCTCTCCTTTGTCATCTCGAACTTTAAGATCAAACACTTCTCCATCTAGTCGTTCATTAAATGTAAGCGAAACTTCATCTGGCATTTCTTTTAGCTCACTTTGCTCCTCTGGCGTTGCCTTTAAAAGAACAGCGTGTGCAGATGTTTTTAAAGGATGAAATACAAGCAGAAGCAAAAAGCATAAAAGCAGCGGTACTTTTTTGTTCATCATATTTATTGCTCCTTACCTCTTTAATACTCCTTGTTCATTATAAGAGAAAGTAAAAATTAAAATAATAACTCAAAAGAGTGATTTTGATTAAAAAATAGAGCAAACGTTACAACAAATGATAAAATATAGACACATTTGAAAAGAAACAAGGTGAGAATTTGAGTTATAAAGGAATTAAATGGCTAATTTTAATATTGCCAACGGTTGCAATTGGTCTCTGGGAATATAGTCGTCACGCTTTCTTGCTTCCCTATATTTCAATGGAGACAGGAAATATTCTTTCCCCTCTGTTTGTTTTTATAATTACAATCGTCTTTTTGCGCAAGCTGTTTGCGATTTTAGAACGTATGCATGAAGAGTTAAAAACTGAGAAAGCGAAAAAAGCGGCTTTGCTTGAACGAGAAAATTTAGCACGCGAGCTTCATGATGGGATTGCTCAGTCGCTTTTTCTCTTATCTGTAAAAGTAAATAAATTTGGGCGTCATCACGGCCTTCAAGAAAATGAGGATTTTCAAAAAATCAAACAAACGCTTCAGCACGTTCACGATGATACAAGGCAAGCAATTACGAATTTAAAATATGCTCCAACCCACACTACTTTTAGCTGGAAAGAACGTATTCATCAATACAAAAAAGAGCTGGAAAATCAGCACTTTATGCGCGTTCATCTTCAGTGGAAAATCAAAGAGGACACCCTTTCTTCTAAAGAAAAAGTTGAGCTTTTTGCGTGTATTAAAGAAGCGGTCACAAACGTAATGAAGCATGCCAAAACAAATGAAATTTGGATACTTGCTAAAGAAACAGAAAATGGTTGGTTTTGTTATGTAAAAGATAAAGGAACAGGCTTTACCTTCCCTATCCATGAAGGATATGGACTTCAAATTATGAAAAATCGAGCTCGTGATATGAATTGGGAGTTTTCAATGCGACGGGAAAACGATGAAACAATTGTTGAACTAAAAAAGGAGGCATAATAAATGGAGGAAAGATCTTTTAGAATTTTAATTGTTGATGACCATGCTCATGCAAGAGAAGGCATTCGAGATATACTTGAAGAATATGAAGACTTTTTAATTGTTGGCGAAGGAAAAAATGGGAAAGAAGCACTTGAATTAACAGAAAAGTTAATGCCAGATATTATTTTAATGGATATTCAAATGCCTGTTATGGATGGTCTTGAAGCGACAAAAAGAATCAAGCTCCAATTCCCATATGTAAAAATTGTAATCATCACCGTTTCTGATGATATTACAGACTTGTTTAATGCCTTGAAACAAGGAGCTCAAGGCTATTTGTTGAAAAATATTCAATCCGATTCTTGGTATGAATATTTGAAAGCTTTTGCGTTAGATGAAGTGCCAATGTCAAAAGAAATTGCCTTTCAAATCTTAAAAGAATTTCCTCAAAATAAAAAGGAAGAGACAAAAGAAATTCCTTTGTCTAATCGAGAACTTGAAGTATTGCATCTTGTCGCAAAAGGCCTTTCAAACCGGGACATTTCGGAATCTCTTTTTATCTCAGAGCATACAGTAAAAAGTCACTTAAAAAATATTCTAAGCAAACTTCACCTTGAAAATAGAGTCCAGCTTACAAGCTATGCATTTCAACAAGGGCTGATGGACTCGTAAACTTCCTTGAATATTTATACTTATCAAAAAAAACGGTCCAACATATTGTTGGGCCGTTTTTTATTGTTTTTGTTTAAGAAACGCAAGAAATTTTTCAAGGCCCGCTAAGTTGAAATCTATTGTTTCATTAAAATGGTTTTTAACAAAATGATAATCTTCTTTTTTGCCATAGTCTATTTCAGTTTCCCTACTTTCCCACCATTCTGCAGCACTTTCATTTATTAACTGTTCCCTTTGTTTCTTTACTTTTTCAATTGCTTCTTGAACAAGAAACATAACAATTTGAAGATCTACATGTTTTAAAAAAAGGATGGATGAATAGACTGTTTTGATATTTGAAAAGTTTTTAAAGCTTTTATAAATATCTTCTTTTAATACTTCTCGTCCTTTATCTGTAATAGCGTACATTGTTTTATCAGGACGATTTACTTCACGAACGATTTCTACTTTTTGAATAAGTTCTTTTTTTAGTAACGTATCAAATCGATAATACAATGTACCATCTTTTATTTTAAGGTTTTCCTCATCGCTTAAATTTTTCAAGATCGTTTTCTTGATTTCATACGGATGACTGTGTCCTTCACTTAGAATACCCAGTATAAAAATCTCCAGTGACAGTGACATAAAATTGCCCCACTTTCTAACAGTTTCAACAAATAACTTTTATTAATATTATTTCCATCTCAGTGTACCTTAAATTTCTTAGCGTTTCTATCATGTCAATAAACATTAGTATAGCTCAAAAAAGAGCAGCCCAAAAGAGCTGCTCCTTTTTTGTTCGTATTTACTTATATACTTTAAGGGGAAGATGTGTTAAAGATTGACCTGTTGCTGAATCTGTTAAATTCTCTTCTAATTCAAATCCTTCTACAGGCTCAATTTTAGAAAATCGTTGAACAAATTCTTCGAGTGCAATCTGCCCTTCTAATCTTGCAAGCGGTGCACCAAGACAAAAATGCGCGCCACTTCCAAATGTTAAATGCTTTTTATTGTTGGAACGATGAATATCAAGTGAAAATGCATTTTCAAATACTTCTTCATCAACGTTCGCCGCACTCATCCATGCAATTACGACATCTCCTTTTTTCAGAGGAACACCAAGCAAATCGTTATCTTGTTTTACAGTACGGTCTCTTCTTGACATATGAAAGCGATAGCGAAGCATTTCTTCTACCGTATTCGGCACTAGTTTTATATTAGAGCGCAATTCTTTATATATCGATTGATCGTCATATAACAGCGCATAAAATGTATTAGCTAACATATGACTTGTTGTTTCAATACCCGCTCCTAAAATCATCATTGTTATGCGTACAATTTCATCATCTGTAAACTTCTCATCGTCTACTTCTGCTCGAATTAAATCCGAAATAATATCATCTGAAAGATTAAAGCGTCGTTCTGCTACATATGGATAAAGATACTCGTAATATTCTTTCGCAGCCTTTTGTTTCTGTGCTTCAATGTCTTCTTGTTTGTTTTTATCAAACGGCTGGAAGAGAATATCAACCCATTTTTTAAATAACATTTGATCAGTACCTGAAAGACCAAACAAATCAGCCATAACTACAGCTGGTAGAGGCCCTGTCAGTACTTGGACAATATCATTTTCACTGTTTTCCTCTATATTATCCAAAAGGTTTCTAACAATTTGGCGAATACGCGGCTCCCACTCTTTCAAACTTCGCGGTGTGAAAGCTGCAGATAGCAATGATCGACTTTTACGATGTGCTGGCGGATCTACACTTGTGAGCTGTACTTTATCCGGAGTTTGACCTTCTTTACTTTTGGCGCCAACAGAAATTGTTGTTCGTTCTCCTTCACTTGAGAAGAATTTATAGTTGCTCAGCACTTCTTTTACATGTTTATATTTAAAAACGTTCCATGTGTTGGTTTCCTCGTGAAAATAGACAGGATCACTTTCAAGCTTTTCCTTATACCAATTAATTGGAAAAAATTCATCCGTTCGTTTCTTAGCCTTCATAATCTCTTTAAGTGCAATAACTTCTTTTTCCATAAAAATCTCCCTTCACATTTTAATAGTAGGATTTTTTTTCATCTAAAGACTCTTCACTTTTGATAATAAGACAAGATTTATAGCTTACTCATTATATAGTACTCTAATTAGAGTACTTTACTAAGATAATGATACTTGAATTATTTGATTTTTGTCAAATAACTGCTCGTTTTTTAATCTGCTTCACACAGAAGGATTAGAATAGAAAACATGATGATAAAGAATAACAACAAAGCTTTTGGATAATCTAAATATGTCCATTGTTAAAAGATGGAGCAAATTATGACCTTAATAAGGAGGATTAAAATGGGTATTTTAAGTGGAAATCCAAAAGATGAACCAATGCATTATGGAGAAGTATTTGGGTTATGGTCGTTCGTTAGTGTCACAAAAGGGTGTTTGGCAGCTTATCAAACTTATTTAAACCATATCGGTGATAAAGATTTACATAAGCTAATTTTAGAAGTGATTGATCAATGTAAACAAGAAATTAAAGAAAGCGAAGCACTTCTAAAAGAAAACGGAGTTGGACTCCCCCCTTCTCCACCAGAACGTCCTGAAGCGTGTTTAGAAGATATCCCAGTCGGAGCAAGATTTCAAGATATGGAAATTTCCGCTGCTGTCTCAATAGAAATCGGAGCAGGATTAGTAACTTGTAGCCAACTTATTAGTCAATCAATTCGAGAAGATTTAGCGACGATGTTTGCTCAAATTCATATGCAAAAAGCTACAATTGCAGCAAAGTTTTTACGCCTTAATAAAGAAAAAGGTTGGTTAGTTCCTCCCCCTCTTCATACATTCAAGCAAAAAGATTGCTAATAAAAGTCACTCTTCTAATTCAACACTAGAAGAGTGCTTTTTTATTTTTCTGTTCTTTAGAAGAAATACAAATACTTTTCGATTTAGAAATATACGTTAAAACATAATTACCTTGAAGCTCATTCATTCTACTGGCTTTATCATTTAACTCCGCCCTGAGCTTTATACTCTAGTAAGTAAGGAGGAATAGCATGAAAAAGAAGCTAACATCTGCTTGGATTGCTTCCCTGTTTGCTCTCTTTGGGCAATTCCTCTATTTTATAGGAGTCTCAGCATTTACAGGAGAATGGGGTTATGCAATGTAGAGCGCTATGGTTAGTATGGTGATTGGAGTACCGAGCGTGCTAAAAACATGGAAACAGCACAAAATACAGCATCTAAAAGAATAAACAAACAAGCGGCCTTATGACCAGGCCGCTTGTTTGTTTTATGTAAAAGTGTTCAAAGCGTTGTTATTCTGAATAATACATCAGTAAGAAGAAGCTTGCAGGTTGTGCTGATGTATTCATATAACTATGAGAAAGGTTTCCCATAAAGTTAAGCGCATCGCCTGATGAAAGCAGATGCTCCTCATCCTGGAACTTTATCGTAAGCTCTCCTTCTTTCATTAATAAGTACTCTTCTCCTAAGTGTGTTTTTGCTTCATGAACACAACCAGACTCAAGGGTTACAATATAAATTTCAAATTTTTTCTCAGGATGATAAGGAAAAAATGGATATACACGATATTGTTCTTCGTCATCTGTGATCGCATTTAAATCTCCTATATGCACTTTTCGAACATCTGGCTTGTCCTCTTTAATAAATTCTGAAAACGAAATATTAAGACCGTTCGCAATCTTCCAAAGGGTTGTAACGGTTGGACTTGATTTCCCTTTCTCAATTTGAGCAAGCATTGCTTTGCTGACACCTGTTAATTCTGAAACGTGGTCAAGTGAAAAGCCGCGCTGCTTTCTAAATTTCATAAGGTTGTTTCCGATAATATGCTGAATTTCTTCCATTAGAAATCTCCTTTACGGTGATTTTAATTTATTATAACATAGCGTTGTTCAATATGATAAATATATGTATAATATAATATACAAGGAGGCGGTAATTTGATTGCTGAAAAAGCTGCAAGTCATAAAGAGAGTCACGCTCTCACCTTTTCGCAAGGCGTGAAAGATTGTATTCCCACTCTCTTAGGCTACATAAGTATTGGATTAGCTGCAGGTGTTGTTGGTGTTGCATCGCATTTGAGCGTTATGGAAGTGGCACTTCTGTCTCTACTCGTTTATGCAGGAGCGGCCCAATTTGTTATTTGCGCTTTACTTGCTTCACATAGTTCTATCTCTGCTATTATTTTAACAACTTTTATTATTAATTTACGACATCTTCTTTTAAGTGCGACGCTTGCTCCACACTTCTCTCAACATTCTTTATTAAAAAACATAGGAATTGGAATGCTTGTAACAGATGAGTCATTTGGTGTTGCTTCAAGCAAGATCGCAAAAAATGAAAAGCTAACAGATCGTTGGATGAATGGACTAAATATAACAGCTTATGTTTTTTGGATTTTATCATGCACTGTTGGAGCTCTATTTGGTAACTTAATTTCAAATCCTGAAAAATTCGGGCTTGATTTTGCCTTAACAGCCATGTTCATCGCGCTGCTTGTCTTGCAGCTTGAAAGTATTATCCCTGAAAAAGTAAAACATTATTTACGATTGATGATTTACATGGTTATTGCGATGATTGTTCTTTCCTTTTTTGTTCCTTCACATGTAGCCGTTATTCTTTCTACGGTTATTGTAGCAACGATCGGGGTGGTGAGTGATAAATGAATGTAAACAGTACAACACTTCTTATTATTTTAGGATGTGCCATTGTTACCGTTATTCCCCGCGTTCTTCCGTTTATTATAGTGCGGAACGTCGCGCTGCCACAGCCCGCATTAAAATGGCTCTCTTATGTGCCAATTTGTATTTTGACAGCGCTTGTTGTTGAAAATTTTATCATTCACACAGAACAAGGGTTAAAAATAGACTGGACCGTGATTTCCGTCATTATTCCAACCGCTCTTATTGCCCTTTGGACAAAAAGTTTATCATTGACTGTGATTGTTGGCGTTTTACTTATGGCAGGAATCCGCTACTTTATATTTTAATATATCCGATAAAAAGTCTACAAATATAGTTGGTAGACTTTTTATCTTTGGAAAAGTTAGAAATCACCCTTGCCTCATCCCCTCATTTTTTCTCCCTATTTCCATTTTTATAAGTAAAAATATAATAATTTCCAACACCTCTTTTTTCATAGTTACAAAGTTACACAAAATGGTATAATATCTCTTATCCTATTCCACTATTTCACCTAGGAGGCAAATTATTAATGAAGAAAAAACAACTCTATTATTCTATTAGCCTTTCTCTTTTAATCTTAGGAGCGGGGCTCTTCTTATTCTTACAAATGAAAGAACAGCATGAGGAAAATAAACAGATTGGACAAGCATGTCTTAATCAAGAAGGTACCGTTATAATAGAACGAGAAGCATTCTTTCTTATGTTTAAAACATCATGTGAGACACATTAACAAATCAGATCTTTTAACCTATTAAAATGTACCTATTCGAATTCAAAGTACCAATCTTGGAAGGATTTACACCTAGCTTTCCCTCTTTAGCCACGCTATTGTATTAACGAGATTACAATATACATAGCTAAGGAGAGAGCATAATGAAAAAAACGATTATTGCATCTGCTTTGGCCCTGTCTATTGCAGGCGGAGCTGCAGCAACAAGTACAAGTGCCATGACAATGTATAAGGAACCACCTTTTGAAGCATATAAAGTAGACAAAGGAGATACTTTCTACTTTATCGCGAAACGTTATGGCTTAGATTATAAAGAGTTAATGAAATTAAACCCAAACGTTGATCCATATAACATGAAAGTTGGTTCTATTCTTCGTTTAAAACCTGAAAATCAAAGCACAACTACACCAACTTCTTCTCAATCAAGCGTAAGTGCCTATGAACAAGAAGTTGTAAAACTTGTAAACGCAGAACGTGCAAAAGCTGGTTTACAGCCACTTCAAGTTGATAACGAAGTTTCAAAAACAGCTCGTCTTAAATCACAAGATATGCATGACAACCACTATTTCGATCATAATTCTCCTACATATGGTTCACCATTCGATATGATGAAGCAGTTTGGAATTACATATAAAGCAGCTGGAGAAAATATTGCTCAAGGTCAGCAAACTCCTGCTGAAGTAATGAAAGCTTGGATGAATAGCCCTGGTCATAAAGCAAATATTTTAAGCAATAAATATACTCATATTGGTGTTGGATATGTAAAAGACGGAAACTACTGGACACAGCAGTTTATCGGAAAATAAAAAAAAGGCCTTCTACGTTAGAAGGCCTTTTTTTATGACATAAACTCAGTATTCAGGAAAGTTGGCTATCCTTTCAAAAGAAAAAGCCAAATTTGTATGTAATCAAGAGAAATTTCACGAAAAATTAAGAGAAATAGAGTATACCCCTTAAAACCCCTTCATGTTTTCGTTTTCATGGAAAATGTACCCGTTTTCACTCTCTTTGTCAAAAGTAAGGGTTATGTTCGATAATAATAAAAGATTATTTCGTAAAGGGGATCGGTATCATGAAAAAATGCATCTCACTATTTGAAATGTTAAAAATGACTTATAAGCAATCTATGACGAGCTACGGCGAAGCAATCATTAAAGTAAAAGCTAAATAAACTTTTTTGTTTATTCACTATACCCTATTTTGCTGAAAACTTAACTTCTAAATTTTAGATATTATATAGGACTCCAACTCGGATGTCCTATTTTTTATGTATATTTGTCTCTCTTGTAGTTGACAGTGTTATAATAGGAAAGAAATTATGTTTTACATACTCTTTGCTAGGAAAGAAGGACACTTATGAAAGAAGAATGGAAAAAGCTTTTTCACATCTTTTGGGCATTTTTAAAGATTAGTCCTGTTACATTCGGTGGCGGATATGCCATGATTCCGCTTATCGAAAAAGAGATTGTTGAAAAGCGAAAATGGCTAAAAAAAGAAGAAGTAACAGACGTTCTTGCCCTTTCACAATCGGTACCTGGAGCGGTTGCTGTGAATTCAGCTACTTTTATTGGGCAAAGAGTTGGCGGTGTAAAAGGGCTAATTGCTGCTGCTCTTGGCGTTTCCTTACCAACGTTCGGAATCATTCTTGCACTTGGAATTTTATATATTTTCATTCAAGACAACCCGAAAGTAGAAGCTGCTTTTATGGCTATTCGCGCTTCCGTTGTAGCACTTATCTTATACGCGGCCATAAAAGTGAGCAGAACAGCTCTTTTAGACAAAACAACCATTGCCATTTTTATCGTAGGGATTCCCCTTTTATTTCTGTTTCATCCTATCTTAATTATTCTTTTAGGCGGCATTATAGGCATTGCTGTTGTTTCTATTAAAAAACGTCTTGGTTATACCGTCACATTCGAAAAAGAAGAAGAGGATGAAGAAGATAAATACTGGCACTACATGATTTAACTTGCGGGAAGGGGAAAGATTTGTGCTGTTATGGCAGCTTTTTAAAACATTTTTTATTATTGGTTTAGTTTCTTTTGGAGGTGGATATGCCATTATTCCTGTTATTCAAACCGAAGTATTAAGACACGAATGGATGACGCCCCAACAATTTACAGACATGATTGCAATCGCCGGTATGTCTCCTGGTCCGATTGCCACAAATAGCGCTGTTCTTGTAGGATACTCGATGGCAAATTTAAAAGGAGCGGTGGTTTCTGCGCTTGGAATTCTTCTTCCTTCCGTCATTTTGGTTCTTATTATCGCTTTAGCGTTTCAAAAACTCCATCATCATCCCATCGTAAAATCAGTATTCTATGGCCTTCGCCCTATTGTAGTTAGCTTAATTATTTATTCAGCAATCAAATTTGCTGTTTCAAACGGCCTTGTTAGTTTAGATGCTTCCTTTCATACGATAAGTTTAATCGTAATTTGTGGGTTATCTCTATTTGCGCTTTTAAAACTGCGCTGGAATCCAGTTTACGTAATTATTTTATCAGGGCTTGTAGGCATTGCTCTTTACTCTTAAAAAAGAGACTTCATGATGAAGTCTCTTTTTTATAACCTGATAAAGTATTTTTGTTATAATAGTGATAAAAAGGAAATGAAAGGATTTTTTTATGATTTCTGTAAATATTGAAAAAGCGGGTTATGTACAAAACCAAGAAATTATTTCTAATGTCTACTTCAAGATTCAGAAAGGACAACTTGTAGGACTTATTGGATCAAATGGAGCGGGGAAAAGTACGACAATTAAATCTATTATTGGTACAATGCCCTTCTTAAAAAGGGAAGATTACTAAAACAGAAAATGAAATTCAAACATATGTACCTGAACACCCTTCTTTTTATCATTATTTAACACTAAGGGAACATATTCGCTTAAAAGCCTCCCTCCACCACATTCCTAAGGAAGTTTATGAAAAAAGAGCACAGGATCTTCTTTCTCTTTTCAATTTAGACACAAAGCTTGACCATTTTCCCATTCACTTTTCAAAAGGAATGAAACAAAAAGCAATGCTGCTTTTCTCCTTCATAACAGAAGCTGACTTCTTTATCATTGATGAACCTTTTATCGGACTTGATCCAAAAGCAACAAAAGATTTACTTCACCTCATTATAAAGGAACGAAAAAGAGGAGCCTGTATTTTAATGTGTACGCATGTGTTGGATACAGCTGAACGCTACTGTGACTCTTTTGTGTTTCTCCACGAGGGAAAAATACTTTCACAAGGGAATCTTGAAGAGATTAGACAAAAAGCGGGTTTACCTTCCAAACCACTTCTTGAATGCTTTTACAAACCCCAAGAAAGCGAGGAAGCCCTAAGTTGAATGCTTTGGCTCTTTTTAGACGAAAACTACGTGAAACCATGCGCTATTATAAAAACGGTTGCTGATTGGACTGTTTGGTTATACGTCTTCATTCCTGGAATGTTATTTCTCATTGTTTTCTATCTGTATTACTTAGGAAATACGTCTCCTTCCTTTATTCATTTTATGGATAAGTATCTATTTTTTGTTTTCTTTTTCTATCTTTTATGGGGGAAAATACGCACTTTCCTAGAGAAACCAGATGAAGTATTTTCAGCTCTCAACAAACCGTTTATAAAAAAGATTGTTAGTTTTGGAATCTTATATTCAAGTGGAAAGATTATCGTCACTAACTTTCTTCTCTTTGCGCTTCTCTACCCTTTTTTATGTGATCTTTCCTATTCACTTTCTTTCTCTGCTTATATTATAACAGGGGCGATTTTACAACTTTTCCGTTCGCTTTGTTTTTACATAATTGAAACGGTAAGATGGCGATATACTGTGCAATGTTTAGTAAAATTCTTCACAATTTTTGCTATTGCATTAGCTCTGTACAGCATTCTTTACATACATAGCCTATCTCCTTATATTTGGGGCTTTGGCAGTTTATTTGTTATATTGCTTATTATTGTAAAAGTGAATGGCCCCTTTTTCATTGACAAAGAGATTGAAAGAGAATTGTCAAACAGCAATCGCCTTCGGGAAATCATTCTCCAGCAAGCAGATGCACTTGATTATAAATCAAAGCCAAATCGTTTATTTAAAGGAACGTATTTATTTAGAAATGAAACAATAGAAGATACAATTATTGATTCTTTTATTAAAACTACGATTCGAAATTCCAAAACGTTGCGAATGATTGCACAGATTGTGTTGTATTCACTTATCGCCATTATCGTTATTTCCAATACGTTGATGAAAGAAATTTCCTTACTGTTTGTCTTGTTTCTTTTCAAACAGGTTGTGAATAACGAATGGCGTTTATTTATTCAATCTTTAAAAGACCAATCGCTACTCAATATACAAAAAGTGCATAAACTAGCCCTAAAAGTTACCGTAACTCCATATTTCTTTGGGCTCGTTGCTTTTGGCGCAGCAACAGTTCTTTTTTTTTCTCTCAAAGAAGCCATCATGTTCCTCATGGGAAACGGCATTTTATTTTTTCTTGCTAAAAGAAAATATTTTTAAGAAAAAAAGCTTATTCTTTTTAGTTCATTTGCCCCGTTTATACAAGTCCGACTGTTCAACGTGGCTATGTTTCGGTATAATGGTTATGGAAATTTTAGTTATACATCATATTATAAAAATATCAGGTGAACAAAATGAAAATTGGTTTCTTTGACTCAGGACTTGGTGGGATTTCTGTTTTGCATGAGGCTGTAAAACATTTTCCTAACGAAAGTTTTTTATACTATGCAGATACACTGCACGTTCCTTATGGAAGCAAAACAAAAGAAGAAGTAAAGTCTTACGTGCTGCAAGCAGCAGAGGAAATTATCAAACAAGATGTAAAAGCGCTCGTTGTAGCATGCAATACAGCAACAAGTATTGCAATTGAAACATTAAGAGCTACGTACAACATCCCTATTATCGGAATGGAACCTGCTGCAAAGCCAGCGCTTGAAATTAGTCGTTCCTTAAATAAACGAGTCCTTGTTTTTGCTACTTCGCTAACACTTAAACAAGCTAAATATAAGCATTTACTCGAGACGATTGACGATCAATCTTTAATTGATTCGATTCCCCTTCAAGAACTTGTTCAATATTGTGAACATCTGAACTTTGATCAGGACACATTAAAAGCCTATTTTCAGTCGAAAGTACAAGGGCTAGATCTTCACCAATATGGTACTGTTGTACTTGGATGCACTCATTTCCCTTTTTATAGAGGACTTCTTCGTGATATGTTTCCACCAACTGTTCAATTTATTGATGGAAGTATCGGAACTGTTAAAAGGTTAGAATACGTATTGAAGGAGCGCAATATGCTGAACACTGCTGGTGAGCAAAGTGTAACATTTACATCTTCAACTGGCGCAAAAGAGTACGAACAAAAGATGAAAAAAGCTTTTCACTTTCTTGAAAAAGGAAAACATGAAAAAGTTCAAAAAACTGACCTTGTATAAACAAGGTTGGTTTTTTAGTTCCTTATCCTATCAGGTCTTTAACAATTTCCTCAAACCCTTTTTCTCTTCGGCTCCTTATTCCTTTCTTGCACTAACATAATATCTTGATATTTCTCATCCCGTAAATGAGCCATCATCACTTTCCCTCTTCCTTTGGGAGATTGCATTTAGACTTAAACGGAAGAATAAGTTTGGTACCAGAGAATCGCCGTATTTATATCCTGAACAGCAAGCTTTACAACCAATGGCATAGGGTATGCTCCTTTCACTACAATCGCTCCTTTAGTTCAGATATTCCCACTATAAAGAGTAACGTAGTGAGAAGCTCAAGTACTTTTTTGAATAAAAATCAGAAAACTTTTCGCCGCTTTGTTCGTATAGTAAAACAAGGAGGTAAAAAATATGCACTCATCAAATCGACCGCTTCTACACATTCCTCAAACGAAGAAGGAGAAAATCTGGAATGCTATTGGAATCCTGTTTTATGTTGGTTCTATTTTGTTCTTACTTTTTTCCTGGTATGATATCCCTTCTAAAGTTCCTGCTCACTACAATATAGCAGGAGAAGTGAACAGATGGGGATCAAAGTGGGAGCTACTTTTACTTCCAGGCATAAGCACTTTTCTTCTTATCTTAATGACATTGCTTGAAAAATTCCCACACGTTCATAACTATCCAGAGCGTTTTAACGAAAACAATGCCGCTCACTTCTACTTAAACAGTCGTAGGCTGGTAAATAGGCTTAAAAATATATGTTTGATAGTGTTTTCTCTTATTGTATTTGAGTCCGTCTCTATTTCGCTCGGTTGGGGATTCCGTATAGGGATATGGTTCCTACCATTTATGCTTATAAGCACTCTTCTTCCAATCGTTATAAATCTTTTAGAGCGCAGACATATTAAATGAAGAAAAGCCATTGAATAAACAATTTCAATGGCTTTTCTTCTTTCAAATATTTTCAATAGTATCCTTTACTTACAAATCTTCATCACAATGTTCCTCTTCAAAGCGATACGGATATAGTCTTGGATAGTACGGCTATATAGGATACCCTGGGTAATATCCCGCATATGATAGATAATACGGCGGACGCGGGCTTGGATAACCTTGATAATCACCTGATGAATAAGATAGCTGCATTTCTTCAGTAAATTCTTAATACATATATGTCCCTCGATCCATATTATGTCTGTCGCAAATAAGATTGTTAAACTTTTTATAAAAGAAGATGATAAAGAGGTAACATGCTTCATAATTTCCTAATCGTAAAGAATTTTCGTAAGAGCCATGGTCCCGGCGTAAAACCAAGCGTAAGTTGCCAAGCCCCTATTGCCTGAAGTCCATACCGCTTTACTAACATCATCTTTTCACTCATACTTCTTACGTCTTCAAACCATACTTCATGCCTCTGCCCGTTTTCATCGTTGTAACGAAAATAAGGGGACTTATATGTTTCAGAATACTGCACAGGTGCTCCGTATTTCATTGCTGTTTCAATAGCATTCTGGTTTGAGATAGCAGCAGCGACCGTTCCTGGTATATACGGAATGTTCCAGTTGTACCCATATAAAGGTACCCCAATGATGAGTTTTCTTCTCGGCACTCTGTTAATCGCAAACTGGACTGTATTCTCAACTTCTACAAGTGGTGCAACAGGACCTGGTTCACTTCCTGGATGATGCCAATCATAAGCCATAATGAACATATAATCGACAACAGCTCCAATTCCTCCGTAGTCATATCCTCTTAACCATGAAATATCCTCACTTGTTTTGGCTGGCACTGCAATAGTTAAAGCATATCCCCTTGAGTGAAGCTGATCCCCTAACTGGCGCAAAAATCCAGTAAACAAATCTCGATCTTCAAATCGAATTTGTTCAAAGTCAATATTAACTCCCCCATAACCTTTTGTTGATACGAGATAAACAATATTGTTTATAAGATTTGTTCTTGCAGTTGGATTGTTTAATACTTGACGAGCGACGCCAGTGTCAAATCCACTTGTCTTTAAATTGGTAATCGTAACAAGAGGGGTCACTCGGTTTTGCCACGTCGTTTGAATAGCAACTAAGTCATCTAACCTGTTTACAATGTCTCCATTAGGTCCAAAATGATATTCAAAAATAGCAATGGAAGAAGAGTATGGTGCAAAATCATTGATTAATTCACGATCAAGCTCTGGACTACGCACACCATAATATTGAAGCGTGCCTGCGATATAATTTGATGTGTTTGGAATGTTCACGTTCATCCCTGGTTGTAGAGCATTAAAATTGATTGAAGGATTTTCTCTTCTTAACCGTTCCTGAGAAACATATGACTTCTGAGCAATAGTACGAAGTGTGTCACCAGGCTGTACTGTATACACATAAAGAGGAATAAGTAAAGCCTGCCCTGGAACAATGTTCTCCGTTTCTAACCCATTAACAGCGCGAAGTTGAGCAACAGGATAACGATATCTATTACTTATCGAAAATAAGCTATCACCTGTCTGCACCACATGAACAAACATGTGCGTTCCTCCCCTATTCCTTTTCTCTCTCCAATCTCTTATAAAAAGCCATCATGTTATCTATATGAAAGAAGAGGTTGCTTTATATAAAAAAGTTGGTACTTTTCTCAGTCTTCTATAATGAAAAGATTCACATCTTTCAATCAAAAAAAGAAGCCAAGTTTCCTTTGACTTCTCTTCCTGGCCGTTATTCATTCCCTTACAAATTATCTTTTAACTCTTTTCGAACTTTATGTGTTTCAAGGTCTGCTAGACGAACAGGAATAGGTAAACGACTTTCATTGTTAATAAAGTTCATCACAACTTCTGTACTTGTAGCAAGATCTATTTCGTTCCCGCATGAGACAAAAATAGGCTTTACTCCTTTTGTTGTACGAAGCGCTCGCCCATATACTTCCTCATCAATTATAATATCTGTGAAAGCACCAGCTTCCTGCTTTGGCATTGTAAAATCTTGTTCTTTTATTTTCAAGTAACTTTTAGCTACTCCGATTGTTGGCTTTTTCAGAAAAAACGAAGCATGAGTAGCAATGCCCATATGACGGTAGTGTAAATAGCCGTTTCCATCAAACATATATACAGTTGGTGATGATTTTAGTTTTTTAGCGGCTTCTATAATAAGTGGAAGCTCTCGAAAAGCGAGAAAACCAGGAATATAAGGAACAGTAATTTCGCCATAGCTATGTACTTTCTCAACAACTTTCATTGTATGATAATCAACGACAACAATACAGCATGTTCCATAGTGCTTAGTATCATTCTCCCAATAAGCTAAATCAACTCCTGCGACTAAACTTATCTCTTCTTTATAAAAGTTGTTTTCTAATTTAACTTGAGGGAGCAGCTCCTCCTGAATCCCAGTAAACTGTTTTATTAATCCTTCATTCTCTTTTTTCATTTTTTGCCCTCTCCCTTTTATTTCTTCTATGTCTTTACGATTTAATTTTACTATTCCACACTAGAGGTATACAATTAGAATCTTTTTTTCGAATCATTGATATGTGAGAATTTTTCATAGAAAAAGTTCTTTCGAGAGCTGAAGCCTCTCACTTACTATCGAAAATATGCCAATAAATATTTCTGTTTTCCATTACATATTTTTATCCAATAAGAACATAATAAAATTGGTGTTTACACACCTTAACTAACTTCGATGCGGAGGGAAATAACCATGGATATTCGTGAGGGTATGATTCCAACTGTATTAGGTACAGCTGTAACAGCTACTGGTTATGCACTGAAACAAAACCGTGGATCTAATAAAATGATTGCAAATACGGTTTTTGGTTTTGGGTTAGCTCACGTTGTATTAGGGGTAATTGACCTTGTTGAACATCGTCGTTAGAGAGAAGAGAGCGCTTGTGCTCTCTTTTTTTATAATCATCAAAAACATATTGTTTAATCTGGCAGCTGTATCTGAGCCATCGTTCCCTTTCTTTTCCATATATCCCCACTCTTCATCCCCTTGTTTTGAGTAGAAACTAAAATATTTAACTTTATGAGCAACTTCCTTGATTTTGAAAGATTAATGCGATAATATTAAATCAATCAGGAATGCATAGACCTTATTTGAAAGCTCGTAGTACCAGCTACGGGCTTTTTCTTATTTTGTTTAGGAAAATTCGCCATCATAAAAGGACCTCTAAATATTTCTCTAACCCTTCTTTTAACCTCATCTGGATCTTCGTAATCACTTTTTAGAGGTTCCAGTTGGACCATCTAAATATCCCTTTTAATTCATCTGAATAATATAAAGTTGTTCCCTAAACCTTAACTCTCTTTTATAATTTATTTTTTAAATTATTCCTTCAAAGGAAATATGTGTTATCATTAAATTGTTCGACATAGCTTTACTTTTCTCAATAGTCAACTCTTCCCTGCAGTGAGCGATGAATAATAGCTTGCTGCTCTTTTTTGTTTCAAGGGGTACTTTTAACTAGAAGAAAAGCTAAACATTATGAAGATTAGCTTTTCTTCTTACTCTTTATCTTTAAAAAGGGAAGCTTTCCTATTGATCAAAATAAAATTACTAAAAACAGTTTAACAACTTTTCGAAGCAGAAATACAGTCACCTTTACACCTTTTCAATGATATGGCAACATTCCCTTTGCAATTTGTGCTAACTCTTTTGTAAACGTGCTTTTCTCTTTTGGTTGATTTATATGAAGGTTAAGATGGATTGAAAGACTTTCTAATGTATTTTGTATATGTTGATTTCTCATTGCATTAAAAACAGAGAAAGACGGCAGAGCATCCATTCCACAGTATTGAAATGTTTTATGAAGCGGAAAAAGCACATCATCAACACTTTTCCCTTCTAAAAAAGATGATTTTCGATTAAAAACAGCCTCATTGGCTCCCCATGTTGTTGAGAAAAGATACTGTTTTCCGGTCAAGAGACCCCCATGCCCAAATTTCTTCGCTTTTTCAAAAAAGGCTCCTTCTAAAAAAACAGTATCCATATATGTCTTAAAAAGACCTGGAACACTGAACCAATAAATAGGGGTTTGAACAATAACAGCGTCCATCCATTTAAATTTTTCTATTTCCTTTTCTACGCAATATCCTTCAGTAACAACGGTCTTCTTAATTACAAAATTCCCCAAGACAACTTCCATATGCTTAAAAAGATGCTGATTCAATTTTCCTTGTGCTTTTTTAAAAGGCTCATGTCCATTAATAAGTAGAATCTTTTTCATTTTTCGTCCTCCTTTTTCTCTTACTATAAGACTACAAGAAAGGTTATAATCGTTACAGATGATAGTTTCGATATTAATAATCGGTTTTATCGATTAAGGAGGAGAAAAAATGGAGTTGAAACAGCTTTATACTTTTTTAATAGCTAGTGAAACACTAAATTTTACAAAGACCGCTCAAATGCTAAACTATGCTCAGTCTAGTGTTACGGCTCAAATTAAAGCACTTGAACGAGAGCTCGAAACTCCGCTGTTTGACAGACTTGGAAAAAGATTGATTCTAACTGAAGGAGGACATCAATTTAGAAGTTATGCAAAAACTATCGTCAATTTGAGTGAAGAAGCGAAGAAAACGATTAGTGATAGTCAAGAAACAATAACAATTAGGATTGGGGCCCAAGAAAGTCAGTGTACATATCGCTTGCCACATCTTTTGAAAGAATTCAAACAAAAGTACCCACTCGTTCGTCTTGTATTTAAGCCAGCTCATTCTGACAAAAAGGCAGCCCAAGATTTAAAGGAAGGAACACTTGATGTTGCCTTTATCACAGATCGTGAGGAAGAGCATCACAATATCCAAACAGAAACACTTTTAGAAGAAAAACTTTTACTTGTTACATCTCCTGAGCATCCTTTAAGTAAAACTTCTATTATTGAAACAGCAGATTTACAAAATGAAACACTGCTTTTAACAGAGAACGGATGCTCTTATCGCACCCTTTTTGAAAAAGAACTTTTACTATACGGAGTTTCTCTTACAAATGCCATTGAATTTTTAAGCATTGAAGCGATTAAAAAATGTGTAGCTGCCAACCTTGGCATCGCTCTTCTTCCCGAAATGACGGTAAGGCGAGAAATAGAAAATGGAGACTTACAATCTCTTTCTTGGAACGCTTCTCTTCCACCACTTATCACAAAAATGGCTTTTCATGAAAACAAATGGCTTTCTCCTATTTTGCATGATTTCAAAAAGATGACAATTGATTATTTTCAGCGAAAAGAAAACTTCTGCTAAAATCCTGCCCATAAAAAAACCCTTCCGTTCTATGAAAGAACGGAAGGGTTTTAATAAATATGGATTAGATAATACGTGTTGTTACAATGCCACCAATTTCTCTAATTTTCGCTTCAAGACCTGGAATGATCTCATCGCTCACATCACCTTCAATATCGATCATTGTGTACGCATAGTCGCCTCTGCTACGGTTCACCATGTCGGCAATGTTTAAATTATAGCTAGAAATAGCATTCGTAATCTGACCAACCATGTTTGGTACGTTTTTATGAAATGCTGTAACACGATTTTTTCCTGTGTAAGGAATGTAAGCATTTGGGAAGTTTACTGAATTTTTAATATTTCCTGTTTCAAGAAAGTCTTTCACTTGATGTGCTGCCATTCTTGCGCAGTTTTCTTCTGATTCTTTTGTTGAAGCACCAAGGTGTGGAATCGGAATAACGTTGTTCATTTTTAACACATTTTCATTCGGGAAGTCCGTAATATATTTTCCAACTGTTCCACTTTCAAGAGCTAATCTCATATCATCTTCATTTACTAGCTCACCGCGTGAGAAGTTTAGAATATGAACGCCTTCTTTCATAATGCTAAACGTTTCTTTATTAAACATTCCTTTTGTCTTATCTGTAAGCGGAACATGAACTGTAATGTAATCAGAGTTTGCAAAAAGCTCTTCAATTGTCATTGCACGCTGTACGTTACGAGATAAGTTCCATGCTGTGTTAACAGAGATGAATGGATCGAAGCCAATAACATCCATATCTAAATCAAGAGCATCATTTGCTACAAGTGCTCCAATAGCACCTAAACCAATAATCCCTAATGTTTTTCCTTTCGCTTCTTTCCCAACAAACTGCTTCTTGCCTGCTTCAACAAGCTTTGGAATCTTTTCGCCTTCTTCTTCCAACGTTCTCGTCCATCTAATTCCATCAAATAGATTACGAGATGAAGCCATTAAAGAAGTTAAAACAAGTTCTTTAACTGCGTTAGCATTTGCTCCAGGCGTATTGAAAACAACAATACCGTTTTCCGTACATTTATCAACTGGGATGTTGTTTACACCAGCTCCAGCGCGCGCAATTGCTTTTACGTTGTTTCCAAGTTCCATCTCATGCATATTAAAGCTGCGAAGAACATATGCATCTGGATTTTCACTTTCATCATCAACTTTGAAATTTGGTTGATTGAATACATTTAGGCCTGTTTGAGCAATTGCATTTAAAGTTTTAATCGTTTTTACTGTTTCTAAGATCGTTGTGGTCATTGTATTGGCTCCTCTTTTTTCGTAATAATCATTTACGAATTCTTAATAAAATAAAAATTAAAAATAATATGGTTATTTCATCTTTTTACAATCTGTAACTTTATCATAATAGAGTTTTTATATAGTAGCAACTGCCTTTATCAGCCTCCTATAATAGAAAGAGGCAAGGGAAATAAACTCCCTTACCTCTGCCCAGGCGAACGGCTACGACACTGTATGCTCCCTCACGGTAATCCGCGTTTCGCCAGTCACATACAGCCTTTTGAATGATTTTACTTTACCAAATTGTTCAGTGATTTTCAATAACTGTTGTGAAATTTTTATAATTTCTTTAAATTATCAATATTTTCTTTCTACATTATCCTCTATTTTATGCTCCTAACCTATCTTCCAAAATGGTTTTGCTGTATTTTTCCGCTCAATATCTAATACATGAGGAGTATCTACTTGCTTTTTTAATTTATGAATTAAAGTTTGAGAACCTTTTTTCATCGCTAGCTTTCTTTCATCTTCATAAAGAGGAACAAGTTGATAAAAATTCACCATTCTGCCGTTCTTTTCAAAAACACGAAGCCCTTCCTTTTCTGGTCGCATTACAAGCAAGCTTGAAAGCTCTGTGTTACGGGCAAAAGGGATAGGTGGTTCCTCATTTGGAATGATCACTCCTTCATCAATCCACCCTTCAAAAAGGTGTGGCAAGTGAGCAGTTTGTCGCAAGAATCCAAGTGGCCAATAGTTCTCTGGTTTTACAAGCTCCTCCTTTGTAATCGGCCATGTAGACGGAAGACAGATCATAAGTTCAGCAAACTGAAGCTCATCATCTACGCTTTCTCCTTTCATTGGTAAATCACTCATTCCTGTTGTAACAAGCGTTGTACATTCTCTTTTTTCAGTTGGCTTAATAATATGTAGATTCACTGTGACATCGCTTCCAGGAACGATTTCTCCAAGCGATCCATCAATTTCCCCAACGTGTTTTTCTATATGCGAAAGCAACTCTTCATGCTTTATCATGCCTCATCAACTCCTCTGAAAGTACAGCCTATAAAAGCATTTTCTTTTTCTATGCTTTTACTTTTAATCACTTATTTTCCGTTTCTCTATTCCCGTTCATTTTTATCTACTTCTTTATTTTATCGTAATTCCGAATACAATAAATCCTTTCTGGCATATTTTATGGAAATGAATACATTCTCACAGGTCTAAAGAGGGGAGTACATATAGAAAAACGAGATATAGCTTATTCATAATTGATACGAAAGGTATTTTCTTAACGTATATATACCCCTATTAGTAAAGGAAAAAAGGGAAAACCAAGTGAATTATAGTTATTACATAACCTTTTAGATATTATTTACCACTAGAAAATTGAAGTTTATTTTATAAGTTATTATAAAGTATTACCCTCTATAATTTCTGTAAATTTCCGATTACAAAAAGATAACAAATTGATTGAATAAAAATAGTTCAAGCCAACAGACTTGAACTATTTTTATTCAATCAATGAAACTTCCCTGTTAAACGAAATCCAAACTCTGCAATAAGAGTTGAAAGTACAAATGTACCTGTATAAACAACAATTGAAATAACGACAATTCTCCAGCTTAATTTTCTAAACTCTTTTAAATCTTTTCTAAATGATAAATCAGCATAAGCAAGAATTGGAGTAGCAATAGCCATAAAATTAATTTTCTCTGTTTGCTCTACAATAAAATCATTCCCGGGACAAATTGGTGAAGAGACAAACAATGCAAGAAGAGAAACCCATATAACAATAGGGATTTTTAACGGGATAATTTTATCTATAATAAATCCTAAAATCGTAAATTTGGCAGATCTTTGTGGAGAAGAACAGCCTCCAGGACGTGGACGACCGCGAAAAATGTTCCGTCTTTGTTTCTTACCCTAGGTCGGAAAGTAAACATGTATTTCAGGACTCGTCCATCCGATAGACTTTAACAGTAACAAACCTTGTACTTTTTAAAGCACAAGGTTTGTTACTGTTATTTCTTCATAATTTGAGGCGGTTCTTCCATCCACCCATGTTTGATCATAATTTTTGCTCCTTCATGGGCATATTGAAAAATATCTTTCATAAAAACAGACAGTTTTCCGGGTAAATCATTTCTCAAACTAAAAGCCGTCCCAAGCGAATTTCCTCCTAGCGAAAAACTGCAAAAAAGACTTACACAATAAAGCATCATTTTATCTGAAAAAGGAGGAATTGTAGATATTGTGACGTTCCCCCCTGCTATTCCTGGAACAGGGATGTTATCCTCTAAAAAGAAGTTTCTTAACTCTTTAATCATACTTTTAGCAAGTTCTCCTCCTTTAGAAAAAAACTTTCCAACCTCTTTGGTTTCAGCACACTGAGCAAATCCAAAAATCATTTGCATTCCCATCATATTTGATTCAATAGCATGATAGATATGAGCCATTTCGACAGTGTTTAATGATCTTTTTCCTTTGATAGGATTCAGGATACCTAAATAACTCGCATCCTTAACAAATTCGATAGATTTTACAGGGTCAACAAAAGGCGACTTCGGAATGAGCCCTCTCTCAATTAAATACGCTGTACAGAAATCAAAATATTTTTGGGTAACGATTGATAATTCACGAAATATTTCTCTTAAATCTTTCCGATATAACATCGTTAAGTTCAAAGTATGCATAGCCATACTAATTTCTTTAATTAACCGAACAAACATAATATCAAATCCGTTGTCATATAGCTTAGGTGCTTCTTTATACACATCTTCAGCTGTGAATCCTATTGGAACGGGAATTTCTTCTTCTTGACATATCCCTTGTATTTTCTCTATATATGATATATGGGTTAATTTCTTCATAAAGATTTTTCATAATCTTTTTTGCTTCATCATCTTCAGCTTTTCCAATAAAATATTCTAACATTCGGGCGACCATGGTTTTTTGTTGGTATGTAATCCATAAGACTCCAATTTCAGAAGAAGAGATAGAAGGATGTTGCGACATTGTGATTCCTCCATATTGCAAATTTTATTTTCTTATATTTTAGCGATACTTTATAACAAAGTAGTTTTTATTATCGTTTGCCTCACACTCTAAAACATACATTGTAGAGGAAGTATTTTTCATCTTACTTCATATTTCTTTATAGTTTTCCCCACCAAAAATAAAACGCTTTTATTGACTCCCTGTCGCGTTTTCTTTTATAAAGCTCGGAGATTTGATATGATGAGATTACATACATATGATGGAGGTCACCAGTGAAGATACTACGTTTTATGGTTGCGATTATTGTTATCTGTTCTGCTCTTTACACTCTTTTTTTTAACAATTCTACTTCCCTTTCTATTATGCAAGTTTCTTTATGTATCTTGATTTTTATTTCAGGTTTTATCGAGCTACAAAACAAAAGAAAAGGCTATGCCATTTTTATGTTCTTAGTTGGCCTTTTTCTTGTTATAACAACGATTTATATTTCTTACGGATGAATTTTGGGATGAAAGAACGGTATACTAACCGTTCTTTTTTAAGATCTTTTTTCGTCTATTAAGAGAATTGAATCATAAAATATAAAAAAAGATGTATTGGGGATGGAGGAGACTTATATGCTTGTAGGCATTATCGGAGGTGGCATTGGAGGCCTTACGCTTGCTCAAGCTCTTCGCGAAGCAAATATTAATGTTATTGTATTTGAACGTGATCAAAAGCCTACACAAACCGGTGGATATCGTTTGCACCTTCATGCAGATGCATTGAACTCACTCCGTAAAGTTCTCCCTCAAAAACTTATGGAGGCACTGCTGTCTAGCGGCACAGGCAAAGAGTCATTCACAAAGTTTTCTCTCATGGATCATCACGGCAACACAAAGCTCTCTTTTCCTGTTGAAGAGGAAGAAGTACTTATGATTGGTAGAGTGCCGCTTAGAACCATTTTAGCTTCAAATTTAGACCATATTATCCACTGGAATACAGTATTCTCACACTATGAAGAGAAAAAAGATCGCGTTGTTGTCCATTTTTCTAATCAAGAAAGTGTTGAAGTTGATGTATTAGTTGGAGCAGATGGAGTTCATTCAGCCGTTGCCAACCAGCTTCTTGGTAAAAAAAGTGCCAAAAGCGCTGATACAGCTGCTATTGCAGGAAAAGTTCCTTTAACAGTTGAAGTGAAAAAACTCCTCCCTAATGAACTATTTCATGGCCCAGCCTTTGCGGTAGGACCAAAAGGAATTGGAATGTTTCTCACTGTTCACAACCAGTTGAAATCTACAGGAAACGAGCTAGCACAAAACGAATCTCCATATATTGTTTGGTCTGTTGGGGCACCTTCATCTTTTTTTCATAACAAACTCTCTTCACGAGAACTTCAAAATGAAGCACTTTCTCTTATTTCAAAATGGGATAGCAGTTATCAAAAACTAGTTTCTCTCTCCCCTGCTCAAAATATCGCTTTTTTTCATTTTTACTTTCCAGCAGCACTTGAACCTTGGCGAAATTCGAAAGTAACTGTTATTGGTGATGCGATTCACCCAATGCCTCCTACAGGAGGTGTTGGCGCAAGTACAGCGATCATTGATGCAGTAAACTTAGCTCAAAATTTAGCAAACCGTGATCAGATCAGCTTAGCTCTTAAAGCTTATCAGTCTGAAATGCTCCATTATGCTCCACAAGCTGTAGATGAAGCACGGCCTCCACTTTTTTGGCAGCGGAGATTTGCTAATCCTGTTATTAGAACATTTGCCATGTCATGTTTTCTTCCCCTCGCTCATCAAAGTATACTGATAAAAGACCGATTGAGAAGAAAAAAGGCTAAAGAAAAAAAGGCTGCCAATTAGCAGCCTTTTTTATCAATCATGAAAGTTTGTTCCGTCTGTTACAGCTTTTATGACTCCAACACGTACAACAAAGTCACCGAAGTGTTCTCCTTCTTCACGCTCTTTCGCATAGCGACTAAGAAGTACTTTCAACTCTTCTAAGATTTCAGCTTCTCCAATGTTTTCACGGTACATTTTGCTTAAGCGACTTCCGTCAAAAGCTGCACCAAGATACATATTGTACTTGCCTGGCGCTTTTCCGATAAAAGCAATCTCTCCAAGCGTTGGGCGCGCACAGCTGTTCGGACAGCCTGTCATTCGCACGTTGATTTCTTCATTGCGAAGACCGTTCTCA
This sequence comes from Priestia filamentosa, assembly GCF_900177535.1. Classification (NCBI taxonomy): domain Bacteria; kingdom Bacillati; phylum Bacillota; class Bacilli; order Caryophanales; family Bacillaceae; genus Priestia; species Priestia filamentosa. The sequence continues at coordinate 287,899 of NZ_FXAJ01000002.1, read as the reverse complement.
TCTACGATTTCTTCGATTTTATCGATAAGTTTCGGTAAATAACGCTCAGCTTCAGCCATCGCTAGACCACATGTTGGAAGAGCTGCACATGCTAGTGAATTGCGACGAAGTGCTGTATGATGTGATCCATCTGTAAGACCATATTGATTCATAAGCGCTGTTACTTCGTCTTTAATTTCTTCTGTGATATTAGCAATCACTAAGTTTTGATTTCCTGTTAAACGAAAATCACCAGTATGAATTTTTGCAATTTCACGCAAACCTGTTTTCATCTTGTAGTCTTCAAAGTCGCCAACGCGGCCTCCTTCTACAAAAAGCGTATAGTGCCAATTTCCATTGATCCCTTGTGTCCAACCGTAACGATCACCATTATGATCGAAATGATATGGTTTTGCTTCTTGAAGTCTGAAACCAAGACGATCATAAAGCTCTTCTGTTACCGTTTCAAGCCCTAGTCGATCAACTGTATATTTAAAACGAGCATTTTTACGAACCGAGCGGTTTCCGTAGTCACGTTGAATTGTAATAACTTTTTCTGCTACATCAAGCACCTGATCTGGTGTACAGAAACCAATCACTTTAGCAAGCTGAGGGTACGTTTCTTTATCACCGTGGGTCATCCCCATTCCGCCCCCAATTGCAACGTTAAAACCAATTAGCTCACCATCTTCAACAATAGCAATAAAACCAAGGTCTTGAGAAAATACGTCAATATCGTTTGAAGGTGGAACAGTGATACCGATTTTGAACTTACGAGGTAAATAAAGAGCACCATACATTGGTTCTACTTCTTCCCCTTCAGGTGTTCCAGCCACTTTTTCTTCATCTAACCAAATTTCATGATATGCTCTTGTACGAGGAAGCAAATAGTCGCTTAATTTCTTCGACCATTCATAAACTTCTGCATGAACTTCAGATTGATATGGATTAGGGTTTGCCATAACGTTACGGTTAACGTCACCACAGGCTGCAATCGTATCTAAGAGGGAATCATGAATTTTTTGAATCGTTGTTTTCATGTTCCATTTTAAAATACCATGCATTTGGAAAGCTTGACGTGTTGATAATTTAAGCGTTCCATTTCCGTATTGCTCTGCAAGATCATCCATCACAAGCCACTGCTCTGGTGTTGAAACTCCTCCTGGTGTACGAACACGAAGCATAAATTGATAAGCTGGTTCAAGCTTCTGCTTTTGTCGCTCATTACGAAGATCTCGATCATCTTGTAAGTAGCTTCCATGAAATTTCATTAGACGGTTATCATCATCCGAGATTCCAGAGCTAATGCGGTCAAGCATCGTTTCTTTTAACGTTCCACGCAAATAATCGCTTCGTTCTTTAATTTCTTCTACATCACTAGGTGGTCCTTCTGGTGCTTTTAATAGTTGGTTCACTTTCCCCATGTTGAATTACTCCTTTCACTCCAAGCTCAATATACGTCGCGTTGATAACGTTTTTGTTGCTGCATATTTGCTACATACTCTTCTGCATTTTGACGAGACATATTGCCTTCTTTTTCAATAATATCGATAAGTGTTTCATGAACATCATGTGCCATATGTTTCTCATCTCCACAAACATAGAATGAAGCTCCAGCTTCAAGCCATTCGAATAACTCTTTGCCTTGTTCTTTCATTCTATGTTGAACATATACCTTCTCTTCTGTGTCACGAGAAAAAGCAACATCCATCTTCGTTAACACACCATCTTTGAGCCATTTTTGCCATTCTGTTTGATATAAAAAGTCTGTTACAAAATGCTGATCCCCAAAGAACATCCATGATTTTCCGTCTGCTCCTATTTCCTCACGCTCTTGCATAAAAGAACGGAAAGGAGCTACACCTGTTCCAGGTCCAACCATAATAATTGGTGTATCTGGATTTTCAGGAAGCTTAAAGTTTTGGTTGTTTTGAATATAAATTGGCAGTGTATCGCCTGGTTCTAAGCGCTCTGCGCATAAAATCGAACATACGCCATTGCGATCACGACCGTGGGTATTGTAACGAACAGCTCCAATTGTTAAATGAACTTCGTCTGGATTCGCTTCTAAACTGCTTGAAATCGAATAGAGACGAGCAGGCATTTTACGAAGAATAGCGACAAAATCATTTGCAGAAACAGGCCATGGACCAAAGTCACGGACAAGATCCAGTAGGTCGCGTCCATCAATATACTCTTTTACCTTTTCTTCGTTTCCTGCTGCTAATAACTCTGCAAGACCATCATTTCCTGAAAGTTTTAGAGCTTGCTCAAGAAGCGGTTTTGTAAGAACAGTAATTTCAAAATGAGAAATTAAAGCTTCTTTTAAGGGACGAACGTCTCCTTGTTTATTTGTTGTTACAATTTCTTCTGGATCCCAATTTAACTCTTCGATAAGAAGGTCAACAAGTTTTGGATCGTTCTCTGGATAAATTCCAAGGCTATCACCTGGTTTGTACGTTAAGCCTGAACCTTCAAGCGATAATTCTAAGTGACGCGTTTCCTTGTTTGAACCACGGCCATTTAGATTAATAGATTCAAGCACTTCCGCTTTGAACGGGTTTTTTCTTGAATATGGAGATTCTACAACAGCTTCTGCTGTTGCCGCACTTTGTGCTAATCCTACATTTTGTTCTTGCCCTTCATTTAGCCCTTCAATAACTCCATTCAGCCACTCTTCAGCAGGATCATCGTAGTCAAGATCACAGTCAACTCGTGGATGAAGACGCGTGCCGCCAAGCTCTTCAAGACGAGCGTCGAATTCTTTTCCTGTTTGACAGAACTGCTCATATGAACTGTCCCCTAAAGAAAGAACAGAGAAACGAAGATCTTCAAGCTTTGGAGCACGTCTTCCATGTAAAAATTCGTGGAATGATAAAGCATTATCTGGTGGATCTCCTTCACCATGCGTGCTCGCTACAACAAGAAGATTTTTTAGTTTTTTCAAACTGTTTGGTTTAAAATCACTCATAGACGAAACAGTTACTTTAAACCCTTTTCCTTCAAGCGTTTTCCCCGCCTGATCTGCTAAGCCTTGGGCATTACCAGTTTGCGAACCGTAAAGAACTGTTACTTCCTTTGAAATAGTTGGCGCTGGTGCAGCAGGTGTAGCTACTGATGTAGCTCCTGCACCGCTGTTTACGGCACTTGAAGCTAGATAACCGCTTAACCATACTTTTTGGGTTTCTGTTAATGTCGGTAGAAGACGATTTAGAAGCTCTACCTGCTCCTCATTAAACGGACTGTTTATTACCTGAAGTTGCAACACTATCCACCTCACAAAAATATAAGCTTAATTTTTCGCCATCATATGTATCATGACTTTTTCAAAAATTCTCTCTATTCACCTTTCAAAGAGAGAAGTAATTACTATAATCATAATTTCACTATTCCTATAAGTCAAGTCGGTTTTAAAGTTATCTTTTGATTTTCTTCAAAATTCATAATAGATTTCTATTATAATAGTACAAAAAGGGGGAGAAATACAAGAGAGTACGAACGATTTATCTTGTAAAAGTTAAAAAAATTAGTCAATCCCCTTAAAACCACTATTCCAACTTGTTTACTTTGTTTTGAAATATAAGAAAAGAGAAGATCAGCCAAACTAATCTTCTCTTCCTTTTTTACAAGTTGTTCTTTTTAACTTTTTCTTTCATCTCATTAAAACAACGCATTTTATGATCCCAGCACTCCTGACTTAAGTCAACAGGATATTCTTCAGGATTAAGCGTTCGCTTATATTCATCCCATAGCAGGCTCATATTATCACGTGCAAACGCTTGAACTTCAGGTAATTTAGGACGGGTACATGTTATTTTCCCCTCTATTACAACTTCTTCATGAAGCTCTTTTGCCGTAAAATTTGTCACAAACTTGCTAATGTACGTATGCACAGGGTGAAACATTTTTAACTTTTCTTCCGCTTCGGGATTTTCATGTTCAAGCGCAATATAATCTCCTTCAGAGTGTTGATTTTCATTATTAATAATTCGATATACTCGCTTCTTTCCTGGTGTTGTTACTTTTTCTGGATTTGCTGAAATCTTAATTGTGTCCATCATTTCTCCGTCTTCATCTTCAATAGAAACAAGCTTGTATACCCCTCCAAGTGCAGCTTGATCGTAAGCTGTAATCAGTTTCGTCCCAATGCCCCATACATCAATTTTAGCTCCTTGAGCTTTTAAATTCATAATGGTATATTCGTCTAAGTCATTTGAAGCTACAATTTTTGCATCATGAAACCCTGCTTCATCAAGCATTTTACGAGCTTTTTTAGAGAGATATGCAAGATCCCCACTATCAAGGCGAATGCCAATAAAATTAATTTTATCTCCATACTCTTTTGCAACACGAATAGCATTCGGAACTCCTGAGCGAAGCGTATCATACGTATCAACTAAAAATACGCAATCTTTGTGTGTATCTGCATACTTTCGAAACGCTGTATACTCATCTCGATAAGCTTGAACCATTGCATGTGCATGTGTACCTGCGATTGGTAAGTCAAACATTTTTCCCGCTCTTACATTACTTGTTGCTGAAAATCCACCAATATAGGCCGCTCGCGTTCCCCATACCGCTGCATCCATTTCATGCGCGCGGCGTGTTCCAAACTCCATTGCAACTTCATCGCCAATAACTTGCTTAATTCTTGAAGCTTTTGTTGCGATAAGGGTTTGATAGTTCACAATATTTAAGAGCTGTGTCTCAACAAGCTGTGCTTGGGCAAGAGGCGCTTCAACTCGTAAAAGCGGCTCATTTGGAAAAACAAGCTCCCCCTCTTTCATTGACCGAATGCTTCCTGTAAATTTCATCTCGCTTAGGAAAGTAAGATAATCTTCTCCATATCCTTCGCTTCGTAAATATTCAATATCACTTTCTGAAAAACCAAAGCTCTCTATAAATTGCAAAACACGTTCAAGCCCTGCATAAACGGCATATGCATTACCAAAAGGGCTCTTACGGAAATAAAGTTCAAATATTGCTTTACGATTATGGATCCCGTCTCTCCAATACGTTTCAGCCATGTTAATTTGATAAAGATCAAGGTGAAGCATAATGCTATCATCACTATATTTTCCGCTCATTTTTATTCCTCCATTTTTTTTATAGTCGAACATCTTCCCAATTCATTAATTTAATACCATACGTTTTCGCAAGATGCGCATATTCTTTTTCTGTTTCTTCTTCAAAACCCTGAATAGAGGACATACAGTCTTGCAGGACGATTATATTTGAAGTTAAGTTATCATCGTTTCTATAATAGTGCGTAATTTGCTTAATGGATTCCAACACACAGTGAGACTTTGCTTCTCCTGCGATAATAATTCTGCTATACTCTTTTAAACGATTAAGAAAGCTATAATTTGTATCATCTTTTTCAGCATGTTCAGACTTAATAATGCCGTACATTTCACTTAGAGGATTTTCTCCTTTTACAATTTTCTCAATCGGTGTTTTATGCACTGAGCTATGATAATGAATCATATTTGCAAACTGGCCCTCTAAGGAAGCTCCCTCTGTTCCTTTTATACAATGGTAGTTCCAAATACAAAGCTGTTTTTTACCATACTTCTCTAAGTTTTGAACATATTTTAAACTTTTCTCACTTTCATAAAGAGGTTTCCATTTATTTGTTAACACATCTTCCGCTGTAATGATTGTAAATGGTTTCGGGTGTTCCCCGTGCTCATTTTCCCACCAACATTCATGAAAGATTTGAGAAGGTTCATGTGTATCAAGCGAAACAGAGATATTTGTAATCCTTTCTAAGTTTTCATAAATAAAACGCGTTACGTTTTCCACATCTCTGTGTGAACCGAGAACAGGAAGTGCTCCATCTTCCATAAAGTCGTATTGATAGTCGATTCCAATAAATAAAACTTTTTTCCGTTTTTCTTCTATTGGTAGTTTCTCTTTTGAGGACAGTGTTAATACATCACCAAGTTTTTTTTCATTCTTCTTTCCGATTTTTTTTGTCTCAACAATGTATTCAAAAGGCGCTTTTTTCATCTTCTTCACTCTCCATCAATCGTAATTGGTAATTATAAAATTACAAATTAGTAAAATTAAAGTTTGATTAGGAAAGAAACTCTTCCCTAATGATACACAGACTGAACGACTTCAATATTATTGAAACGGTAAAGCTGTGACGGTCGAAATGAATTGCGCTTTGTTTTTTTTAGCTGACCTTTTTCATCCACTACTTTCTCAATAAATGGAAGTTTTGGTACCTTTGTAAAAAAAACAGAATCTGTTGAAATACGAGGATCTTCTCCGACTGTTAATAGAACACGCTGCAGTTCAGATAATGAAAATTCACTCGGTAGAAAATTTTTAGCAAGCGTTGTTTGAACCATGTCTTTTTTTATAAAGGATAGAGCATCTTCAATGATTTGTCGATGATCAAAAGCAAGATCAAGCTTGAATACTTCTTCCATTGTGAAGAGTTCTACTTCTGCTGCATCGTCACTTGCTTTTCGCTGTTCTACAAGTTCTTCAGGTACAACAGCATAAAAAGCATTTGAAATCATCCATCCCCGCGGATCTCGACCAATACGATCATACACACCAAAATGCTGAATATGAAGACCGTCTATGTTTGTTTCTTCTTTGAGCTCTCTCTTTGCTGCTTCAAAAGCTGTTTCCTTATGATTCGCATCAACAAACCCACCTGGAATTGCCCATTTTCCTCCTTCGACATTCGGATTTCCTTCTTTGTCTTTTTCAGCTCGTTTAATAAGCATAAGAGAAAGCTTCATAACCGGTGGTGCTTTTTCTTCTTTCTTATATGACTGGATGGTGAAAATGGCGATGTCTGACGTATAGCCATCAGGCGTAATATAATCTGATGAACGATAATGATCTAACATCTCTTTTTCTGTCTTGTATTTCGCCACACGAATTCCCCTTTTTTCTCATTTTCTTCACTCAAGTAATTAGTATTTATTGAATTACTATTTATATATACAGCATACGCTTATTCTTTTCTCTTTGCAACTAGTTTTTCAGAAAAAATGATAAATATACGACTTGTTTATGATTGTTAATACCCAAAACTAGAATCCCTTACTCTTCTATTGTAAAGTTAATCAAATTATATTTCATTTCAATGTTTACAATCTGGCTTGATATGAACACCTTATCAAGTCTGTTAAGTTTTCATACAAAAAAAGCGTCTAAATCTAGACGCTCCTCACGTTCTTTTCTTATGATCAATCTTCCAAAAAAGCAGTGAAAAAAACAGAACAAGGCCTATAAAAAACCCAGAGAATTGATCTACGAACACGTCTCCTGTTTTTATATACTTTAAAAAGAACGCCCCTCCAAAAATAACCATCATACAGATGGAAAGCCGAAACAAAGTGTTATAAAGTGACATCCCCTTATCCCCCTTCGCTTATTCCCTATTTTATCACAAATAGAGGTATTTATGGAAATTTACCCTAAAGCGGAACTTGACTTAGCGAGATCTATCCTTTCTTCTAAATTAGAGCTCTTATATTTATAGCTCTCTTCAGTGTGCTTTACATTACATATTTCTGTTCTTATTCTATTAAACTTAATGGTTATTTTAATTTCTTCCCTTGTATAATTCCTATGTATTCAGTATGATAAATAACTGGACTGCACTTTAGATATATTTTATTCCATTTTATACAGAAAGGCTGAATAAGTTATGAATTCTTCACAAGCTCAAAAGCTTAGCGGGAAAAAAGAGCCTTTTCCAATTGCTCTTCTTTCCCTAACGTTAGGTGCTTTTGCCATTGGAATGACAGAGTTCGTTATCATGGGCATCCTTCCAAACGTCGCGGAAGACCTTCACGTTAGTATTTCAAAAGCAGGACAGCTTATTACAGGTTACGCGTTAGGCGTTGCCATTGGAGCTCCTATCCTAACGATTTTCACACACAGGGTTCCTCAAAAAATGCTGCTTTGCTTACTCATGTTTTTATTTATCCTTGGAAATGCATTTGCTATCATCGCCCCAAATTATGAATTATTAATGGGCGCTAGACTTTTAACTGCATTATGTCACGGTACATTTTTCGGTGTTGGAGCTGTTATTGCTTCAAAGCTTGTTCAACCACACAAACGTGCAAGTGCTGTTGCTACAATGATGGCAGGCTTAACAATTGCTAATATTGTTGGTGTGCCTGTTGGAACCTTCATTGGGCAACATTTAGGATGGAGAGCTTCATTTGGAGCGATTACAATAATGGGTCTTATTGCTTTTATTGGCATCATTATTTTTATTCCAAAACTTCGTCAAGAAGCGTCTTCAAACTTAACAAAACAGTTTGGCGCATTTAAGCAGCCAAAGCTTCTTCTGTTCCTTCTGCTTAGTGCATTAGGGTGTGGAAGTTTATTTACTGTTTTCACTTACATTACACCGCTGCTTGTAGACGTCACTGGGTTTCATGAACATAGCGTAACATGGATTCTTGTGTTGTACGGCTGTGGCGTTACGTTAGGAAACATTGTAGGAGGAAAACTGGCAGATTGGAAGCTTATGCCCTCTATCTTTGGAATATTTGCGGCAATTTGTATCCTTCTTTTAGTATTCACTGTTACAGTAAAAAGCCCTGCGGCAGCAGTGATTACGATGTTCTTTTGGGGAGCAGCAGCGTTCGCTGTTATGCCTGGTGTTCAAGTTAAGATTATGAATCTTGCGCACGAAGCCCCTGCTCTTGCTTCAACATCTAACCATTCTGCAGCCAACTTAGGAAATGCATTTGGAGCTTTTCTTGGAGGAGTTGTTATTACTCATATGGGGCTGACCTCTCTTCCATGGATTGGAGCTATTTTCGTTGCGGTAGCGTTTCTAATAGGATTTTCAATTTATGTTGTTGAAAGTAAAGGGCAAAGCCGTGTTCAAGCATAACGAAGAAACCGTCTGTTTTTAAAAAGGCAGACGGTTTTTCTATTGTTCTTTTCTCTGTATAATACGCCTAGTTCTCATCCACAATAAGCGACAGAAGCTAAGTAGCTTATTATCAAGTATCGCAAAAGGTGGTTGAAAACATGAGCAAAGCATTTGAGAAAGGATTTTTAAAATTTTTGTTCTTCTTCACATTGCTACTATGTCCTTTTTTATTAAAAAGAATGGGAATGAAAAACTTTTTGCTAACCTTCTTGCTGAACAGCTTAACAAATGGAATTGTCGACAGGTTTGTTGTTAATAGGAAATTAATCAAATATCCTGTTAGACTGCTAAAACGAGATTTCAAAATTCACATCCTGTTTGATTTTCTCTTATACCCTGTAACGTCCATCCTTATCAATGAAACAACAAAGAAGAACGGAGTAATAATAACAGTTTGTAAAACACTAGGTTTTATCAGTGTCATTGTCCTAGTCGAAACGTGGGCTGAAAAATATACAAAGCTGATTAGATGGAACAAGAAATGGACTTGGTATTATAGTTTCCTTAGTATGGCGGTAAAATCATTGCTAAATAGGATGATTATCGGATCATTACGCAAAACAACAACAACAAAGAAAACTACCTAAAAAAAGCGTGTGAAATAGTATTTCACACGCTTTTTTTATCCTGCTTTATGCTGCTCGTTTTCGTTAGCTAATGTGGAACGTTTATGAATTCCAAATGCATAATAACTAATCGTTACAATAACAAGAAAAACAATCCCGACAATTAGCGATACTCTCGTTTCATTGTTAAACCACATTCCAACAAGAACCATTAATAAAAAGGCGATTGTTAAGTAGTTTGTGAAAGGAGCAAAAGGCATTTTGAATGGATGTTTCTTCATTTCTTCTCCTTTAGCCTTTCTAAAACGGATTTGACTAATTAAAATCACAAACCAAGGCACCATACCTGGAAGAACACTTGCACTATATACGTACACAAAGATTTTAGGAGGTGCAACATAATTTAACACAACACCAATTGCTAAGCCAATAAGCACAGCTATCGTACCGTATAGTGGAACACCATTGCGAGAAACTTTTGTAAAAAACTTTGGTGCTTGTCCATTTAGACCTAATGTGTAGAGCATGCGTCCTGCACTGAAAATTCCACTGTTACATCCTGACATTGCTGCTGTAATGACTACGAAGTTAATGATCCCTGCCGCTGCTGTAATACCCACTTTTGCAAATGTAGACACAAATGGACTGCCTAATGAGTTAAGCTCGTTCCAAGGATACACCGTTACAATAACAAAAATAGCTCCAATGTAGAAGATTAAAATACGCCAGATAATACTTTGAATAGCACTTCTCAATGTTTTCTGTGGATTTTGTGCTTCTCCTGCTGTAATTCCAATAAGTTCTACTCCTTGATAAGCAGCAATTACAAGAGAAAGAGCAAAGAAAAATCCAGACCAACCTCCAGCAAAAAAGCCGCCATGCTCCCAAAGATTTGAAATTCCGATTGCATCTCCACCATTTCCAAGTCCAAAGAAGATAAGGCCAATACCAGCAATAATCATAAGGACAATTGTAACTATTTTAATCATAGCGAACCAAAATTCAAATTCTCCAAATGATTTAACAGACACTAAATTAGCTGCTCCAAGAATAGCCATAGCTACGATCCCCGGAATCCAAGCTGGCAAGTCTGGAAACCAAAATTTCATGTATGCTCCAACTGCAATAATTTCGGACATTCCAACAATAATCCACTGAAACCAGTTGCTCCATGCTGTCATATATCCTGCTAATGGATGAATATACTTATGACCAAATGTGGCAAAAGAACCTGTGCTTGGTTCAACATAAAGCATTTCCCCCATTGCTCTCATAACAAAAAAGATAAAAATACCGCAAATCGCATATGCTAGGAGTACGGACGGGCCTGTCCATTGAATTGTGCTTGTTGAGCCCATAAACAACCCAACACCGATTGTTCCTCCTAGAGCAATCATTTGAATATGACGTGACTGCAGTCCTCTTTGTAGCTCTTCTTTCTCCACTTTTGTTCCTCCTCTTTTCTCTGTAGTCTCCACGTGATGAAAGAGGGCTAAGCTTTTTCTGTTTGTACTAAAGCTGCCTTCCAAAATCATCTTTATATTTACTGTAATAGTTGAGAACATGCTTATTATTTATAAATGCAATACTTTATTACTTATTCTATAATAATAAATTCCCCCTAAAAATACAATTGTTTTTTTCAGAAGAACATTATATCCTTTCTATTAATAAAGGAAAAATAAAAAGGATTTTATAATTTACAAATATTTCTTTATAAGAATATAATTAAATTTAAATATTCCGAAAATTTATAGGTGACTCTTTTCTTTTTCTAACATTTCCTCTCCTTTTGTATAACTTCTCCTTATAACGCTCATTCTAAGAAAACACGGATTTTTTTATAAAATTTTGCTGAAAGGAAAAGAGAATGGTTGGACTAATTGTTGCTATTATTGTATTTAACGTGATTGCCTTTAAAACAAATAGAACGCTACCAGCTCATCAAATTTTACATATTTGGATGTTTACCATCGCCTTTCAGCAACTATTTGATCTGATGATTGAGTATAAATATCACGGTTATTGGTACTTTAATCGGGAAATTGACTGGGCGGGGCTTCTTCCTCATACACTGTTGATTCCTCCTGTAAATATTATGTTTTTAAATTGGTATCCTGTTCACAAAACATTGACCCAAAAAGCAGCTTATATTGTCCTTTGGGTAATTTTCATTCTTCTCTATGAAGTCATGACAAAGCTACCTGAACCATGGGGATATTTTCACTATGGCTGGTGGAGATTATGGCATGCTGCAATTCTTGATCCTTTCTTGCTAGTAATTTTGCTTGGCTATTATAAACTAATATCTTGCTTAGAAAAACGTGCCATTCAAAAATAAATTTTATGCTATAACTGCTTTTTTAAGCTATCAAACAAAGAGACAAACACGTGAACAGCTTATTCATTCCCTTATTTATAACAGAGCTGTTAGAAAATAAAAAACCTGACGTTCACTATAGAGCGTCACGATATAAAAGAGGAAATTTTATTTTGTAATGTATCACGAATGAAGTGTCTTATGCTTTCAGCTTTTTCTAACCTTCCGCTATGTATAAATCCGTGTACTGCTCTTTATATTGTTTATATGTCACTCTATACCAGCCTTCCTGCATATAAGTTTCTGCTTCCTTTGCAAGCGAGTCTCGCTCAGCTGTAATGATAAGTACAGAAGGCATTCTGTTGAGGTCATCCGCCAAAAGGAGTTAAAGGAGCGAATTTAGCGTTTCTTATCATTTTGAAACATAGAAATCATAGAAAAGTTCAGCTACTTTAGGAGGGGTCGCTTCCTCAAATGGTAGTTTTCATTGAAAAAAGAAGGCTTTTAAAAAGCCTTCTTTTTTTACTGCTTATGAACATAGTTAAATAAAAGGTAGGTCATAACAAGCAAATTTTCATGATGCTGAAACTTTTCTTTTACATCAAAATAGTATCGATTCTTCAAAAATTCATATCGGCCGCCTTCTGCTACCAGTTCTCCCCCTTTTTTCACCTTTATATTTGAGCCAATGCTAGAACAGGAGAATTCATAAAGAGAGCCGTTATAGTGCAAACAAAGCTTTTCTTTCAACTTAGCTGAATTTTTCAGTGAAAAATCAGTTTTAATAATTCCAATTTCCTTGTTATCCTGGATAATTTTCCATCCCCAATTCAGCTTCCATACTTTTTCAGTTTGGTCAATAAATCGGATTTCATCTCCAGCATCCCATTTTACAGCTAGGTTCATATACCACTGTCCGTCTCCTTCAAGAATGTCCACAATTATTTTATGCCACCACTTCGCATAGTAACGGCGGTATTCTCCCCGCTTTGTTTCGCCGAAATAAAGCATTTTTCTTCCTTTTGAATGTCGTTCGCCTATTCGGGTTGTCCAAAGCTTGTTTTCTGATTGTGCTGGTATGTACTTTTCATCAAGGCTGACTCTCCACTTTATAAAAATCAAAAGAAAAAACGCTCCAACTAAAAAGAAAGAGACTATTACAATATGCTCCCACTCAAATTCCCCCAAGATAATATAACGTAAAATAATGCCAAGCAGGGCAATAAAAAATAAAAAGAGCAATCTACCCAAAGTGTGGCCCACCTCCTTCTCTTATCATATACGAAAAAGAAAGAGAAAGGTTACCACTTTTACTATTTTTTTCTTAGAAATTGTTTACATAATAAGTTTATGAGAAACCCATTAAACCTCTTACTTTCTCAACGTTTTTTCTCGAGGTTAACTTTTCTAGCATAAGAAAGGAAACATCAAACCCTACCGATGGACTTGCGCATGTAATAATGTTTCCCTCATCAATAAGCGGAGCTTGGACTACCTCTGCTCCAAACTTCTGTAACTCCTGCTTTCTCGTACTTCCAGGATAGCTGTATGTTGTGGCCTTTTTCCCTTTTAAAATTCCGCTTTTCCCAAGCGCTAAAGCGGCTATGCAAACAGCTCCAATTATTTTCTTCTGCTGATGAAACTGCTGAATAATATCTTGAAATTCTTTAGAAAATGCATCTGTAAAATACCCTGCTTGTTCAAATCCTCCACCAATAGCAAGGGCATCAAAGTCTTCTACTTTTACGTCCTGTAAAAGCATTTCAGGCTTCACTCGAAAATTCCACGTACATTTTAGTTCTTCCCTCAGCCCTGCTGTCACAAGTTCTGTCTCACCGTTACCTTCTATTTTGTTCCACCCAAAAACATCTGTAAACACGCTCGCTTCAACAGCTTCAAATCCGTCTGCTAAAAGAAGTAACACTCTTTTCATTTTGACCTTCTCCTTTTCACCCTATATAATGCTTTCTTCTGTTGTTATCATAAACTAATAGCGTAAAGATTATTTACGGGATGACTATGTTCACAAAAAAAGAAAGAGAGGGTTCCTCTCTTTCTTTAAGCTTTTACTCTTATTTTTGCAAATTTGCGTTTTCCAATTTGAATTACTAAACCATCAGAGATTACTAACTGCTCATCTTTGTGGACAACTTTCTCTCCATTTATTTTTACGCCGTTATTGTCAATCATTCTACGCGCTTCACTTCTAGAACTAAGTAAGTTAGCGTGCATAATAAGATCAATAGGAGATGCTATTTCTCCTCCATTCCATTCTATTTCAGCAACATTTGTTGGGATTGCTCCTTGTTGAAATACGGAAGCAAAGTGTTTGCCTGCTTTTTTAGCTGCTTCTTCATCTTGGTACATGCTTACAATTGTTTCAGCGAGAAGCATTTTAGCTTTCTTCGGATGAAGCTCACCTGCTTCTAAATTCGCCTTTATTTTAGCTATTTCCTCTGGAGTGAACTTTGTTACAAGCTCAAAGTATTTAATCATCTGCTCATCTCTAATAGACATAGCTTTTCCATACATCTCCTCTGGAGTTTCGTCAATTCCAATGTAGTTATTTTTAGATTTCGACATTTTTTCAACCCCATCAAGTCCTTCTAATAGAGGCATTAAAAGCGCAACTTGTTTTTCTTTTCCAAACTTCTCTTGAAAATGTCTTCCCATTAAAATATTAAAATGTTGATCTGTTCCACCTAATTCAATATCACACTCTAACATCACGGAATCATATCCTTGCATCACAGGGTAGAAAAATTCATGTAAGGAAATTGGTTTTCCTAATGCAATACGTTCTTCAAAGTCATCTCTTTCTAATAATCTTGCTACTGTTATTTTACCAGCTAAGCCGATAACCTCTTCAAAATTCAGCTTTGAGAGCCATTTAGAATTATAGTAAAGATCTACTTTTGACATATCCATTACTTTTCCAAATTGCTCAAAATATGTTTTAGCATTTCTCTTTACTTCTTCATCTGTAAGCTGTTTGCGCGCTACTGATTTTCCTGTTGGATCCCCAATTTTCCCCGTGAAGTCCCCAATTAACAGCTGAATCTTATGTCCATTTTCCTGAAACTGACGCATTTTATTCAATACAACCGTGTGTCCGAGATGCACATCAGGAGCAGAAGGATCTAATCCTAGTTTAATTTTTAATGGTTCATTGTTAATAATCGACTTAGCTAGCTTCTGTTCTAATTCTTCTGCCGGAATGATTTCTTGCACACCTTGAGTGTACAACTTCATTTGTCTCTTTACTTCTTCTTTTTGTTCTCTTGTTAATTTCTCGATGAAATTTTCCATTTTTCTTCCTCCTTAAATATAAAAAAACCACGTCTCCTAAAAAGGGACGTGGTTGTTGTTGACACGCGGTACCACCCTTATTGAAGAATACAAGTATTCTTCCACTTCATGATTAACGGTTCTTCCGTTCTTTGCTTTTTTATCAGGCAAAGAAAGCTCAAGGACTGTATTTCGCATTATCTGTATATCGACTCACACCACCCGCCGACTCTCTGAAATAGGGAGATAACCGCTACTAGAATTCCTCTCATTGCTTTTTAGATATGAACTTTTAAAATTTGTTCGCTCGAATTACTTTTCGAAGCAGATGTGATATATAGTCTTTCTCCTCTGAGTCTAAACTTGAGACAATCTCAACTTCACCTTGATGAAAATGAGGATAAAGTTCTTCGATCACTTTTTTTCCTTCATCTGTTAAAAATACATATGTTTTGCGCCGATCTCTAACATCACTTTTACGGTAACAAAGCTCCTTACGCTCAAGCGTCTTCGTAATATTGCTAATTGTAGCCTTTGTTACGCCAGCTGACTCGGCTAATGCTTTTGTTTCTTCTCCTTCTCTTACCCACAAATCATAAAGAAGTGAAAAAGCAGTCCATGATAATCCATATTGAGAGAGCACTTCTCTCTCCATTTTATTTCGTAGGCCTTGTGCAATTCGATAAATGTTTGTCACAACAGCAATGGATTTCAAATCAAGTGAGCCAATTTTGGCATTTGTTAAGACATCCATGGTTTCTTTCTCTTCTTGCAAAAGCTTTCCTTCCTTATCAAATGAATAAATATGACTCACCTCATTGAATTTTCAAAATCGTTAGCTATGAAACGATTTTAACAAGAAAATATTTTTCTTGCAAGTTTAAAATAAATTATATTGTTTTTTATTGCACGTACGTTTTGAAATCAGGATGCATACTCTATAGTAAAAATACCTAGAGGAGGCATTAGAATGGACTCTAATGATAATAAGCTTTCAAAGTTATTTGAAAGTTCTCTTCAGAACGTTGTAAAATCGTTTGACTCTCTTTTTCAAGAATCTGCAGGACAGCTTGGTCATTTATTGAATCAACAATCCTTTTATGTTGATGTTTATGAAACAGAGGATGAAGTAATTGTGGAAGCCGAAGTTCCTGGATTCCGCAAAGAGCACATTGAGATTAGACTTATTGGAGATCATTTAAAAATCTCAGCAGAGTACAACCAAACTGTTGAAAATGTAAGTGAAGAATATGTTTCAATGCGGAGCTCTTCCATAAAAAAAACAGAACGCCTTGTTGCTCTTCCATGCTCTGTTCAGGAAGAAAAAGCACGGGCGCTTTATCAAGACGGCATTTTAAAAGTCATTTTGCAAAAGGGAGAGCAAAAACAGCGACAAATTGAAATTGAATAAAAAAACGCCCTTACCTAAAGGTCGTTTTTTTATCTTACTCCTCTTCTTTCTTTGGCAAGACAAGATGAACCTGAATCTTGACTATATTCATCTACCCTCTTATAAAAAAGCGAGCGTAAACCTTTTGATATAAAAGGTTTGCGCTCGCTTCTCTTCCCTTATTTATAAAACACTTTATCAATGTTATATTTTGCTTCTAGTTCATTAATGGCATATGTTTCATAAATTTCACGGTCAACAGGACGTTCTACAAAAGATACGGAAATTTTGTAGATTTCATCTCTGTAAGGTTTTAATGGTGATACATTATCTTCAAGATGTCTTTTCACACGCTGTCTTAGCTTGCGCGCTTTTCCGACGAAAAGCACTTCATCTTCTTTATTATAGAAGAAAATCATACCGCCTTTATCACGTGGAATTTCATGAAGATCAATGAATCCATTAATTGGGCGGATTCTTGGTTCTGCGCTTTCAGGCTGTTTTCTTCTTGTAATTGTTACATCTGATGCTGGAATACTAATTTTAATCATCATTTCACGTCCTATTCTTCAGTAAAAATAAATCGTAACACACGAAACTATAAAAAGCTATGCTTTTATTGATGTGAGAGCTTCCTCAACAGAATAATTATGATGATCAAGCTCAGTTTCTTCTCCAAGAACAAGTTTGGCAAGTTCACTCCCAAGATAAGGTCCCGACGTTAAGCCAGATGCGCCAAGTCCGTTTGCCACAAATACATTCTTAATAGTTGGAACAGGACCAAAAACAGGCAAAAACCCTGGGGTGAACGGTCGAAAACCCACTCTTGTTTCAACAACTTCGCTATTTGAGATGCCTGGTGCAACAGAGATAGCTTTATCTAACACTTCGTGCAGCCCACCTGCTGTTACCCGGTAATCAAAGCCTGTTTCGTTCTCATGAGTTGCTCCAATAACCATTTCCCCGTCTTCAAACGTTAAAATATACTGATCATTCGGTGGAATAACAACAGGCCAGTTCCCTGTATCTTCTTCAACGTGTAAATGAACAATTTGTGCTTTTTGAAACGTTACTAAAAATTCTAGCCCTAATGGTTTTAAAAGCTCATCTGCCCATGCTCCACCTGTGATGATGACTTCTCCGTCATAAATGTCGTCATTGTTTATTTTTACTCCTGTGACTTCCCCCTCTTTTTCTAAAAGAGCAGCACTTCCTTCTAAGAGTGTTGCGCCATGCTTTGTTGCTCCATTAAGAAGAGCTTCTCTAAGCGCCCGTCCATTTACACGGGCTGCTCCGCTTATATGTACAGAACTATATTCATCACTTAAAAGAGGAAAGCGTTTTTTCGTTTCTTCCTTGTTTAACCTTGTAATCTCACCAATTTCAGGCGCCTCTTCTCGACGTTTGTATGCTCTTTTTTCCATTGCATCTAATTTCTTTTCATCATAATGAAGACTAATAGCTCCCACTCTTTTATAGCCTGTTTCATACTCTCCATCTTTTTCAAGATCAGAAATTAAACGATGATAGTATTTTGCTCCACCTTTAGCAAGTGCATACCACACTTTGTTACGACGCTGTGAAAGCCATGGACAAACAATACCTGCTGCAGCATCTGTTGCTCTCCCACGGTCTTTTCGATCAACCACAACAACCTCTGCTCCTTTTTTTGCTAAATGATAGGCTGTTGAAGCACCAAGAATTCCTGCGCCAACGACAATATATTTTTTCATTTTTACACCTTTTTCTTTTTATCTTCTCCTCTCCATTCTACAAATACACTCCGTTTTTTTCAAAGGAAGGAAAGAAAAAAACGAACGAAAAAATCGTTCGTTTTTTTAGATAAATAAAACTTCATAAATATCACTAAGCTGACGCGCACGCTCTTTGTCTTGTTCTTGATTAGAGTAATCAATAGCTTCTGTTAAAATGGCATTCAAATAGTGACTTTCTTTTGTTGTTAAATCTTCTACAAACGCTTCTTCTGTTTCGTATTCATATGTTGAGAGACGTTCATAAATAGTTCTCCCTAGCACATCTCTGTCAACATGTGCCGCTAAAATTTCGCGCAAATACTTTAATGATTGTTCCATACCTTCACTCCCTGTCCTCATATAAAGAAAATAGTTGCTGTATAAAGCACAGCTGCAATGATAGCCGCAATCAAAGCAGGCTTTAATTTATAGCGTGCGTAATCAACAACAGATAAATTCAAAATTTTTGCGATTGTGTTTGTATCATCGCTAAGCGGAGATGAAAAAGCCCCAAAAGATCCACTTGCAAATACTGCTCCTATAATTAATGGCAGTGAAACGCCAGAAACAGAGGCAATGGAAACACCTAGAGGCATGAGAATCCCCCACGTTCCCCATGCTGAACCAATAAAATAAGAAACAGCTGCTCCAAATAAAAAAAGAAGCGGAGTTACAAACATTTGCGGAATCCAGCCCGAGTGAGCTGTAATAAACTGAGAAAACCCCAAGTCTTCGGCAACAGAGGAAAGCCCCCATACAACTGAAAGGAGCAGCACAACTGACATTAAATCATTTCCTCCAGTAACAAAGCTTGTAATAAGATCATTAATCTTAAAACGTTGACAAAGAAAGAAAAAGGCTGAAAGCAAAATAGTTATAAGAAGAGATACAACCATTGCTTGAAGAACATCTGCTTTAATAAATGCTCCAAAAAAGCTATTAGCTTTCGTGTGACCGCTCCACCATGTTAAAAAAAGCGTTAATACAATAACAAGAATAAGAGGAACAAGAAGATTCCACGGTTTTGACGGCAAGTCTTTTGAAACAGCAGGATGACACGTATGCCAGTCTTCTTCTTCCGCTTCTGTTTCAATTTGTGTTGGAGCATTTGATTTTGAGTGGTGAAAAAAGCTTAAATAAATGCCAACCAAAATAATAACGAAAGCAAAAAAATTGTATGGAATGCTTTTAATAAACATCGTATACGGATCTTCCATAATCTTTTGGTTTTGCAGTGAAATTTGGATAATTGAAACCATATACCCTACAAAAGCAGTTGCAACAGGAATTAATACAATAATGGGCGTTGCAGTTGTTTCAATAACAAATCCTAATTCTTTTGTCGTCATTTTCACCTTTTTTAAGAGGGCGCGCATAATAGGCGCAATCGTAACAAATCGAAACGTTGGTGCGCTAAATGTTCCAATTGTTGAAACATAAGTGAGCAGCAGCGCTTTCTTTTTTGTATCAATCTTTTCAGCTGCTTTTTCTACAAATCCTTTAATTCCTCCTGAGGTTTTAATCATGCCAATTAAACCAGAAAACGCATAAAGGAATACGATAATTTCAATATTATTTTTATCAATCAGTGCCTGCACAATATAATGAAGCATCGTCTCCATCCCTCCAATAAGTGAAGGGGTATGAAGATATGAGCCGATTAATAAGCCAACCAAAAGCCCTGGTAACACTTGTTTCGTCCAGACAGCAATCGGAATGACAACTAAAAACGGGAGAATCGAAATCCAGCTACCTTCCATGTTTATCATCTATCTTAGAAAATATCTCTCCCCCCCATTGCAACAGCTCCTTTTGTTGATTACAATTTAGAAAAATGAATAAGGAGGGATTTTTATGAATAAAAAGCTCGCTTATCTTTATATTGTAGGGGGAGCTTCTCTTTGGGGGATTATTGGAGTCTTTGTTACAAAACTTTATGACCTTGGTTTTACCCCAGCTGAAGTTGTTGCTATTCGCGCATTAATGGCGGCTATTTTTCTTCTTTGTTATACATTTATACATAATAGGAAGATGTTAAAAATTCATATACGCGACAGTCGTTATTTTGTTGGAACAGGTATTATTAGTATTGTCTTCTTTAACCTTTGTATGTTCACAGCTATTAAAGAAACGTCCGTTTCTATTTCAGCTATTCTTCTTTACACAGCTCCTGCATTTGTGATGATTTTATCTTATCTTTTGTTCAAAGAAGCGTTTACCCTTCAAAAAGTAGTCGCACTGCTTATGACGTTTTGCGGCTGTGCTTTTGTTGTAGGGATTTTTTCAAATGATACAACCATTTCCCTTTATGGTTTACTTGCTGGGCTTGGCTCTGGTTTCTTTTATTCTCTTTATAGTATTTTTGGTAAATTTGCATTAGAAAAGTATGAATCAATCACTGTGACTGTATATACCTTTGTATTTGCTGCAATCGCTATCGTGCCGTTTAGCGGTCTACTGTCTTCACCTCAGCGCTTACTTCATCTAGACGTTTTACTTTATGGAATAGGACTTGGTTTCTTCTCCACCATGCTCGCTTTTTTACTCTATACAAAAGGACTAAGTTACGTGGAATCAAGCAGAGCTTCAATTGTAG
Organism: Priestia filamentosa; assembly: GCF_900177535.1. NCBI lineage: Bacteria > Bacillati > Bacillota > Bacilli > Caryophanales > Bacillaceae > Priestia > Priestia filamentosa. The sequence continues at coordinate 267,080 of NZ_FXAJ01000002.1, read as the reverse complement.
CTACGCTTGAACCTGTTGTAGCCGCTCTGGCAAGCTTTCTCTTTTTTCACGAACGCCTTGATGTTTTTCAATATTTCGGCATTATTCTCGTTATTTCTTCCATTGTTATTGTTGGAACATCTTCTTCAACAAAATCGCTATTTAAAGCAAGAAGCCAAAACCTATAAGATTTTGGCTTTTTAGCCTTTAGTCTTCTGTATATGGGTCTTTTTCGTATGGCTCTAAATCGCCAAACTCCGTCATTATGCCTTCTTCATCCAACACATTTTCATATTCCTCATGCTCTTTGTTTGGAAAAACGGTAATGTTTTTCCCATCGATATCAACTCCAACAAAGTTTTCGTAATCTTCTACATATCCATAGTTCTCATCTGACTCAATATATGTGTTTTGATAATCTTCAGGAGGATCATAAAAATCTGCTGGAGATTCTGATGTACCATATGATGAAGCGTCTTGCCAAGAATCTTCTGCATCATATGCTACATTTTCAAATTTATCGTCTAAATCATACTGTCCGAACGGAGGCATTAATACATCCTCTTCAATTGGACGTCCATGTGACACAAACTGGTCAGGGGCATGCTCTACACAATATCTTGCTGTTGGTAACGCTTCTAATCGTTCAACTGGAATTTGCTCTTGGCATACTTCACAAATCCCATATGTTCCTTTTGAAATAGCTTCAAGCGCTCTTTCTACTCCTTCATACTCAGCTCTAAAGTTTTCATTTAGAGCAACGTCTTTCTCACGTTCGTACTCTTCTGTGGCAAGGTCACCTGGATGATTATCGTAAAGGGAAAGCTCTGCTGTTGAGTCTCTTAAGCTTCTCTGTAAATTAAAGTGATCATTGTCTTCAAAATGAACGGATAATTCTTTTTTGCGCTCTAAAAGCTGGTTTTTAAACTCTGAAAGCTGGCGCGATGTTAGCATTTTGACATCCTCCCTTTGTTATGTTTCGCTCTTTATAAAATGATGTTCTCGTTTAGCGTTCCCTAAAAGAAGGAGGAAGATTACGTAGAAATAATTGGCGCTTTCTACTATACAGGCTGTGCTCATTGTGATAATCTGACGAAGGAATATGAAACATGTACAGAAAGAAGGATAAAAAATGGAGCACAGTACAAAAACACTTAGAAATTCAAATAGCACAGCAGCTGAGACAAAAGTGTTTCTTTTAATCGGTATTATCTTTATTGGTGCAAATTTACGTGCACCTCTCACATCTGTTGGTCCTTTGCTTTCTTCGATTAGAGAGCAGCTACATCTCTCAAGCACTGCAGGAGGAATGTTGACAACTGTTCCATTACTTGCTTTTGCTGCTCTTTCACCGTTTGCAGCAAAAGTGGCAAATAAAGTTGGAATGGGAAATACCCTGTTCCTTTCCCTACTTCTTTTAACAATGGGAATTTTTATCCGTTCAACAAGTGGAATAAGCCTTTTATTTATCGGCACTCTTTTCATTGGACTCGCTATTGCAGTGTGTAACGTTCTTTTACCAAGTTTAATTAAACAAGACTTCGCTCATAATGTTGGTTTAATGACAGGGGTCTATGCGGTTTCAATGAACTTATGCGGGGCAATTGGCTCTGGAATAAGTCATCCTATCTCAGTAGCCTCAAGTTTAGGATGGAAAGGAGCGCTTGGATGCTGGGGGATTTTATCGTTTATCGCGCTTTTATTATGGGTGCCGCAGCTTAAAAAGTCCGGCTACCAAAAACAAGCCAAAACGCTTAAAAAGACGCCATCACTTTCCCTTTGGAAATCAAAACTTGCTTGGCAAATCTCGCTTTACATGGGACTGCAGTCTGTTTTATTTTATACGATCATTGCTTGGATGCCTGATATTTTGAAAGAACAAGGACTAACATCAGATGATGCGGGATGGACTCTTTCTTTTATGCAGCTCGCTATTATTCCTTTTACATTCCTTATTCCAATTATTGCTGGAAAGCTTAACAATCAGCGCGGCCTTGTCACAATTTCTGGCGTTCTTTTATTTATTGGAATCATCGGAATTTTATATGGACCTCTTTCTTTTATAAAACTTTTTATTATTTCATCAGGAATTGGAATAGGATCTGCTTTTAGTCTTGCGATGATGTTTTTTACGCTTCGAACAAGTAATGCCAAGGAGGCAGCTGAACTTTCCGGTATGGCTCAGTCGTTAGGCTATTTGTTAGCCGCACTTGGACCGTTTTTGTTTGGGTTACTTCACGATGTAACACACGGATGGACAATTCCCCTTTTCCTTTTGCTATTCTTTTCGCTTCTTCTTTTTTTATGTGGAATGGGAGCAGGAAAAAACCGTGTTATTGAAAACAGCTGAAGGTTTTCCTTCAGCTGTTTTTTAAGTTTACAGCCTTTTTGGTTTTTTGGAGCCCAGCATAGGTTATATATGAGAATACAAAAATACAGAGTGTATAAACAATGTTTAATAATAAATGCCCTTCAAGGCTTTCAATGCCCATCATCTTTAAGAGGAAATCTAAAATACGAATAAAAAAGACGTGAATAACGTAAATTCCTAAAGCATTTGCTCCTATTTTGGCAAACAAGCTTCCTCTCCCATATTCGGGGTATGAAAGAGCAAAAGAAAAAAGACAGAAAGTCAGAAAGAAAGTAGATAAAAAGTATTCTCCAAAAGGAGCGTGTAGCACATAGCGAAGCACATATGCTTCTGTTGCTTGAAGTAGGATAAATAGAAAAAAGAACGTTCTATAAATGGAAGAGGAAATAGGTCTTGGCGCTGAAAGGCCTGGATGAAGAGCAAAAAAGCAGCCAAGTGTTGTGTAAAACAAGCCAAAAAAAAGCGCGTCTCTTGTACTCACGGACACCTTGTAAAAAAGCGCATAAGACTGACCGAAAAGTCCCGCTATATATAAAAGAAAGCTGATTGGTAAAAGCACATACAGTTTTTTTACTTTTACGAACATATAAACAATAAGAGTACTCCAAATAAGCGCAGTTAAAAACCAAAGCTGATAAGCACTTGTTCCTTCTCCATAGTAAAAAACATTTTTTAATGTCAGCTTTTCAAAATAAGAGGAAATTTCTTTACTTACGTTCCCTTCTTTTTCATATATGATAAAAAGATCGTAAAGAGCATAAAAAATGAACCAGCAAACATAGATTTTTATAAGCTTAATTATATACTTTAATGTGTATGTCCACGAATATTTTGTGATAAGCATTTTTAAGCCAAACAGATATCCTGAAGCTGTAAAAAAAAACGGAACCGCAAAACGAGCAAAGTTATCGAGAATAAATAGAACAACTTCTCCATCAATCGGAAATGTATGAATGATAACAACCGCTAATATAGCAAAAAACTTTATATAATCAATTGCTTCGTTTCGCTTCATAATGCACCCCTTCTTTTTTTCTTAGTATGAGCGAAACGAAACCATTCAAATCGTTTTTATCTTTACTATCTTTATAACGAGAAAAAAGAGCCCCAAATGAAGGCTCCTCTTATCTAACAATCCACTTTTTCCTCTTCTTTCTTTACTTTTTCGCCAACAAACTCCCCGTTTGGCTGAATGATTGTTATACGCTGAACTTCTTTTTGTTCATTTTCCCAAAACTGCACGCTAAATCCATCTAGTCCCTTAAAATAAAAAGCACCTTTTTTATATGGAACAAGCTCATAATCAGGTTGACCTTGTAGCGACAGAACTAACATACTTTCTTTCTTTAAAGAAACGGTTGCTAACATCTCTCCTTGAAGCTTGTATTGACCAACATATCGTATAAGTTCTTCTTTATCTTGAAGACGTTCATCAGGCAATTTTTCAAACATAATATCTTTTGTCCCAGGTTCAAGTGCGAACGGACCTGAAAGCGTTGCAATCTCTCCATATACATTTCCTTGAAATGAGAGGAGAAGCGTATGATTGAAGGTCGCAATTTTCATTTGAAAAACATCATAGTGATAATGAGTTAACTCGGAGTGAAAAGAGTTTAATGTTGCTTCTAATTTGTCATCCTTATAGGTGATTTTTATACTCCCATACCCTTTATGATGATACGTACCTTCATAATCTTTTAATGGGTGTGATGGCTGAGTATTTGGCACTTTTCCCTTCTCATCCTTTTCTCCACTTCCTGTCATTGTTGCTTTCAATTCTTTAAGCTTTTTTTGTAGTTCGTTACTCCACTGCTTTTCCTCTAAATGAAGCAGACGATCATAAATATTATAGACAATGGTATCAGGGAAAAATGTAGCATCTTTGTTTGTTAACACAACTACTCCAATGTTTTCATACGGAAGAAATGAAACAAGAGCTGTAAAACCATCAATGTTTCCGCCGTGATGAAGATGATGATGCCCTCTGTATGGAGAAATAAACCATCCTCCTCCATAAGTAGAAATTGGCACTTCTTTTGTTGGGAACATGAGTTCACAAGACATATGAGGTGTATGAAGAGTTTTCATTTCTTGCTCTGAAATGATTCGTTTTCCGTCAATCTCTCCTTTTTGAAGATGAAGCTTCAACCAGTTCACCATTTCCTTTATATTTGAATTAATAGAGCCTGCTGGACCAATTTCATCAATGTTTCGGAAAGGGACTTTTGTTATTTTCCCGTCGATTTCTTTATATGGAAGAGAATAATTTTTGCTTTTTTGCATATCTTCAACTGAAAAATTACTTTTCTTCATATGTAGAGGTGTAAAAAGTCGTTTTTTGACTAACGCTTCATAAGAAGAATGAGCAACTTTTCCTGCTAAGTAACCTGCTGTTAAATACATTAAATTTTGATACTGCCATTCTGATCTAAAATCTACGTTTCCGTCTAAATACTGAATACGTTGGATCAGTTCTTCTCGTGATAAATCTGCTCCGTACCATACTAGTTCATGACGGGGCAAACCTGAGCGATGAACTAGTAAATCAAGCGGCGTTATGCGTTCGGATGCTACAGGGTCTTTTAATTTAAAGGAAGGCAAATACGTACGAACAGGCTCGTCCCACTCAAGCTTTCCTTCATCAACAAGAAGCGCAAGAGCTGACGCTGTAAATGCTTTTGTAGATGAACCAATTGCAAATAATGTTTCTTCTGTGACAGGAAGTTTTTTTTCGATATCGCGCAACCCAAATCCTTCTGAAAATATCACTTCTCCGTCTTTGACAATCGCAACAGCAGCTCCTGGTACTTCCCACGCTTTCATTTCTTCTTCTAAAAAGGTTTTAAAACCGCTAAGTTCATTCATTTTTTCTCCTCCTTTTTTCTCTATACTATATACGAAAAAACAAGAAAAAAGTTCCAATAAAAAACGCATATAACTAAAGTTATATGCGTTCTCTACCTTCTTTAGAAGTTAAATTCATTTGGATTTGGACCAACACGATGATTTTCATTTAAAGAGCTAATTTGTTGCATCTCTTCTTTTGTTAATTGGAAATCAAAAATGTTAGCATTTTCAATAATGCGATGTTCTTTTGTTGATTTTGGAATTGTAATTACTCCATTTTGAACATCCCAGCGAAGAATAATTTGAGCAACAGATTTTCCATGATGTTTGGCAATGCGCGTCAATTCTTCATTTTGTAAAAGCTCTCCTTGCATAAGTGGTGACCATGCTTCAAAACGAATCTCATTCTCCTCACAAAAAGCCTTTACTTCACTTTGAGTCAAGCGAGGATGGTACTCGACTTGGTTGATCATTGGTTTAATTTCAGCTTGCTTCAATAATGCCTCTAAATGATGAACTTCAAAATTGCTTACGCCAATTGCTTTCACTTTTCCTTCTTTATAAAGAGTTTCAAGTGCTCTCCAAGACTCCTTATACTGATCTTTTCCTGGCCAATGAATAAGATAAAGATCAAGGTAATCGAGACCAAGCTTTTTCAAACTTTCTTCATAAGCAGAGATTGTTTCTTCATAACTTAAACCATCATTCCACACTTTTGATGTGATAAATAGCTCTTCACGTCGTAAATTGTTTTCTTCTAAAGCTTCTTTAACGCCAACTCCAACTCCCTCTTCATTGCCGTAAATAGCAGCTGTATCAATGCTTCTGTACCCATGCTTAATTGCATTTTTCACAGCCTCTACAAGCTCTTTTCCCTCTTCTACCTTGAACACGCCTAGTCCAAATCCAGGCATTTTAACTCCATTGTATAGTGTTACTGTATCTTGTAAGTTTTTCATTATTAAAATCCTCCTAAAATGTTTTCTTATCCTTGCTAAGCAATGTTTCTACCAGCTTTTTGATCTTTTCTTTCTAAAGAGCGACTCCACCCTGTTAGAAGAACAGCGCCAGCTACCATCAAGGCTCCAACCCATGTTGTATGAACAAGACCAAGTGAGTTTGTGACAACTCCTCCAAAATAAGAACCAAGCGCAATTCCTGCATTGAACGCTGCAATGTTAATCGCAGACGCCACGTTTACACCACTTGGTACAAATCGCTCTGCAAGCATTACAACATATACTTGCAGACCGGGAACGTTCATGAATGCGAAAAGCCCCATCATCAAGATTGTCGCTAACCCTATCCCTTTGAAAGGCGCGGTGAAAAACAATGCTAACAGAATAAGTGCTTGAAAAATAAACATGTAAAACAGCGCTCTTACCGGGTTTTGGTTAGAAAGTTTCCCACCAACCATGTTTCCAATCGCAATTGCTACTCCGTAAAGAAGAAGAAGAACAGCAACAGTACTTCCTTTAAAACCTGTTACATCTTGTAAAAGTGGTGAAAGGTACGTAAAGACAACAAATGTTCCACCATATCCAAGAGCTGTAATAACAAAGACAAGCAATAAACGACCGTTTGTTACTAATTTCACTCCATCTTTGATTGTTGTTTTTTGTCCTTTTGACAAGTTTCCTGGCACTAGTATACTATTTGCGATGAAAGCAACAATTCCAATGACAACAATTGTGACAAAAGCAAGACGCCAACCAAACTGCTGACCAATAAAAGTTCCAAACGGCACTCCTGTAACGGTCGCCACCGTTAATCCTGTAAACATTATGGAAATTGCGCTTGCCCGGCGGTCTTTTGAAACAAGATCAGCGGCAATTGTTGAACCAATTGACATAAAAACACCGTGAGAAAAAGCAGCGATAACTCTTCCAATAAGAAGCATGCTAACGTGAATAGCCCCTGCTGAGATTATATTTCCGATAATAAAGACAATCATAATCCACAGTAAAAGTGACTTTCTTGACATATTAGAAGTGAGACTCGTTAAAACCGGTGCTCCAAATGTTACTCCTAGTGCATATAAAGAAACGGTTAGACCTGCTGTTGTAACCGAAATATTTAGATCTTCGGAAATAAGCGGCAAAAGTCCTACGCTAATAAATTCTGTCGTTCCTATAGCAAAAGCACTCACTGCTAAAGCAAGCAGTGCAAACGTACTTTGTTTTTTACTTAAAGACATGAAAAACTTCCCCCTTTATCTATTGATTTTTGGTTTGTTTGTTTTTTTTAAAAAAACAAGGTACAGTAAAAAAAGAATCTAATAAGCCGCCGGTAAATGTTATTATGGGAGATAAGAATAGAAAAAGGAAGAACGCACTTTAAAGTGCTGTAGGTACTTTTTAGTGCCTATAGAAAAGGAGAAAAAAATGGAAAAAAAGCTTGAAACAAAAAAAAAATACAACATTTCAGTAGAAGCAACGCTTGAAGTTATCGGAGGAAAATGGAAATGCGTTATTCTGTGTCATTTAACGCACGGTAAAAAAAGAACAAGTGAGTTAAAGCGCCTTATGCCAAACATTACGCAAAAAATGCTCACTCAACAGCTTCGAGAGCTTGAAGAAGATGGCATTGTAAATCGCATCGTGTATCAGCAAGTGCCACCTAAAGTGGAATATGAGCTAAGCGAGTATGGAAAAAGCTTAGAAAGCATTCTAGATGCCTTGTGCAACTGGGGAGCTTCTCATATTACGAAAGTTTATGGAGACAAGTTTTCTGTCTTAGAAGAGAGTGTACTAAACGATAAATTAAAATAAAAGATCCCGCTAACGCGGAATCTTTTATTTTACAGAAAAATCTCTGCCAAACGCTTAAATGATTTTTTCTTTTCTTCAAAATCATATATATTCGCAAGAGCCATCACTTCATCTGCACCATATCGATTCATCAGATTAAGAAGCTCTCTCTTTACTGTTTCACGTGAACCAATGATCATCCGCTTTCGATTTTGCCGAATTTTCTCTTGATCTCGTTCTGTGTAATGATAAGCTTTTGCTTCTTCTATATTCGGAACACGACTGTCTAACCCTTTCTCAACCTGAAGGAGCCATAAGTCTTGACTTGAAGCAAGCAACTCTGCTTCCTCATCACTTTCCCCACAAATAATAAAGACCGCTACAATTGAAGCAGGATTTTGTAAGTACATGGAAGGTTTAAACGCTGTTTTATACGTTTTTAACGCTTCTTCTCCTCTATTAGGAGAAATAAAATGACCCAAAACATAGCCTACTCCATGACTTGCAGCTAGGGAAGCACTATTCTCTCCAAGACCTAGCGTCCAAAGCGCAGGAGGCTTGTCTGTTAGAGGGGCGGCTTTAATGCCGCTATAAGAGTGACTTCCTGGAAGCGTTCGATGAAGATGGTAGATAACATCTTGAAGCTTTCTTGGATAAGCTTTCAAACCATTTTCCTCCGTATCCCCAAGCGCTCTTCTAATTTTCTCTGGTCCGCCTGGAGACCTACCGATACCAAGATCAATTCGTCCTGGATAAAGAGCTTCCAGTTGCTGAAATACTTCGGCAATTTTAAATGGACTATATTGTGGTAAAAGCACTCCTCCAGAACCAACACGAATAGATGAGGTTTTAGCTGCAATATGACTCATTAATATTTCAGGGGCTGTGCTTGCAAGCCCTCTTGTTCCATGATGTTCCGCAAACCAATATCTGCTATATCCTAACGATTCCGCGTATAAAGCAAGATGTGCTGACTTTTCAAGTGTTTGGTGAGCGTCTTGTCCTTTTGAAATCGGTGCTTGATCGAGTATGCTCAGTTTCATTTCATTTTCATTCCTTCCTAACGTTATGGGACATGTTACCCGAGTATAAAACTTTATTCTTCCGTTCACACTAAAAATAAAAAGGAGGGTCGGATATGAATCATCTAAAAGCGTTGCTTGTAAAATTTATTTGTTCTATCATTGCTTTTGCAATTGCACTTGATTTATTTTTTGATGCCACAATTGTTGATATTCTCTCATTTAGTTTGTTCGTAACAGTTGCTTCATACTTAATTGGCGATCAAATCATCTTGCGCCGTCTTGGCAACCGGGAAGCTATTATTGTCGAATTTTTGCTAACTTATATGAGCGTTTGGATTTTTGGAAGTATTCTTTTTGACAGCTACCCACAAGTAGCGTGGGGAAGCATCTTATCAGCGCTAATTATTACAGGAGCTGAAGTCCTTGTTCATCGCTATTTCCTTAATTATGTACCGAAAGAAAGAAAAGTGAAAGATATGCGCTTCAAACGCCGTCTTGCTTATAGTACTGAAATGGCAAAAGAAACAGATATCCATAATAAAAACGAACCAGAATAAAAAGCGAAAGCCTGTAGGCTTTCGCTTTTTATAAGGATTCCATTTCCACGCTTACAATATGCTCAATATGTTTCAGCTCATAATACACTTCTGTTGTATAAACATTTTCATCTACTAAAAGACTTAGCTCAAGCTGAAGATGATCACTATTTTTTAAATCTTTAATTCGGACTTTTTGTGCCTTCATTTTACGCTGTTTTAGTTCTTTTAAGATATCCGTCATTTTTTCATCGTTATCTACTACAATCTTTACTTTCAGCTCTTTTTCACGAAGCTTTTTCGGACCGATTCCTTTAATTAAAACAGGTAAAATTTCCACGCTTATAATAAGCAACCCTGTCGCTAGAATTGCTTCGAACCAAAAACCCGCTCCACAAGCAATTCCGACGCCTCCCGCTGCCCATACCATTGCTGCTGTTGTTAATCCAGAAATAATATCGTTATTTCGGCGTAAAATGACACCTGCGCCTAAAAATCCGATCCCAGATACAATTTGTGCAGCCAATCGAAGAGGATCCATCGGTCGCTCATATTCTTCTGCGAACTGATAGGCAGCCTCAATGGACACGCTTGTTAATAAACAGCTTGTAATCCCAATTACAACGCATGTTTTGAGTCCTAACGGTTTTTTCTTTAGCTGACGTTCAAGGCCAATAATGATAGATAAAATAGCAGAAACCCCAATGTTGAAAATAAAATCATGGTTATACAGGTTCATCCTTTTGCTCCTCCAAAGAACTTTTCTCTCTTATTTCGTTATCTGTTCTACTAAAAGTTTGCCCTTTTATCATTAATTTATCAAGTATAATTTACATTATATAATGTACTTAACAATGAATAGGATAAAAAAGCATCCTATGCAATGGATGCTTTTTCTGTTTCTTTTAGCTTATTCACCAACGTGTGCATCTCAATCTCTGCTTGCTTTCTTTTAGCAAAGGACAGCTTCAATGCTTCTTCGTCAAAGCGTGCTTTTTCAAGTAACATTTCTACAGCTTCTATAAACATCGGGACAGTTTTCAGAGCGCTTTGATGATTGTTGTTATACTGTTCTGGTACAGCTAACTTCTTCAGGTCTTCTAAGCAAGAAGTATATTGTTTTAACAGCTCTCTATATCCTATATTCACTTCTTTTACCGTTTTTCTTTGTTTCATTAAATCTTGGTTTAAAGAAATATATGCGTTTGAAATATTCGTTAAACTTCTTTGAAGCTCTTCTCTTGCTTCAATATAGTTTTCTTTATTCACGATTATTCCTCCCCCATCGTTATGGCTTTTCTTCTCTTTACCCTATTTAATTTAAAAGAAACACAAAAAATCCATGAAGAGACTACTTCTTCACGGATTTCTGTACAACACAAAAAGAGGCCGTATAAACGGCCTCTCTGACGTATTGCGGCGAAAAACCATATGACCACATTCATATGTTGAGCAAAAGCTCATTTTTCGTCTTATGCAATTAGCTCATCGCTTTATTAATATAACATTATTCATAAAAAATAACAATCTTTTTTTTATTTTCTATTAGAGAGATTTATAGTACGATATGAACATAGAAAAGAAAAGGAGCGAAAATAATGGCCTATAAAATGATTGTGCTAGATTTAGATGATACCCTTTTGCGTGACGACCATACCATCTCACCATTAACAAAAAAAGCACTAATGGATGCACAAGAGAGCGGTGTAAAAGTCGTCTTAGCTTCTGGACGTCCTACATATGCAATGCTTGATATTGCGAAGGAACTTCATTTAGATGAGTATGGAAGTTTTATCTTATCTTTCAATGGAGCTAAAATTATTAATTATAAAACAAAAGAAGAACTTTTCAGCAGTACCCTTTCTCCTGAAACAGTACACGGTTTATACGACTTAAGTAGCAAAGAAGATGTCTGTATTCATACGTATGTAGGCGATACAATTGTAACGCCAAAAAACAATGAATTTACAGAGATTGAGGGACATATTACAGGATTGCCGATTAATGAAGTTTCTAATTTTAAAGAAGCCATTACAACTCCTGTTGTAAAAGTTCTGATGGTGGATAATCCTGAAAAGCTAGCACTTGTAGAAAAGAAACTCCAAAGAGAACTAAACGGCATTCTTAGCGTTATGAGATCGAAGCCTTATTTCTTAGAGTTTACAGAGGCTGGGGTAACAAAAGGAACGAGCTTGAGCCAACTTATTAAAAAGCTTGGTATTGAACGTGAGGAAGTTATTGCATTTGGTGATAGCTATAACGACCTTGCTATGATTGAGTTCGCAGGACTTGGAGTTGCTATGGGTAATGCTCCTGATGACATTAAAGAAAAAGCAAACTATGTAACAGATACAAACATGAATGACGGTATTCCAAAAGCTCTTGAAAAGTTTATTTTAACACCATCACACTAAAAAAAGCGCAGGAGAGATTTCCTGCGCTTTTTTATAACCTTACACGACGAATCATTTGATTGAAAATCTCAGATAGTACAAGCCCCATTGCAATAGCGCCTGAAATCATAAGCGCTTTTGCCCCGAATTGAGCTGCTAACGCATAGTTATTTTCAACAATATTTCGCATTGAATTGTAAGCAAGCGTACCTGGTACAAGAGGAATGATTCCAGCTACGTTAAAAATAATAATCGGTGTCTTATAAAGCTTCGCAAACACTTGGCTGACAATTGCAATGGCAAATGCAGCCACAAGTGTGGCCACTATTGCATCTGTATCAGCGTCCGCTACAAGCAGGCTATAAACACACCAGCCAAACATGCCAACAAAGCCCGATTTAATGATTGAATGTCTCGGTGCGTTAAAAATAATGCCAAAGGCAGCAGAAGCAACGAAACTTGTTAAAATCTGATCAATCATCATATTACATATTCCTTTCCTCTGTAAGTTATAAAACTGTAAAAATAACCGCAGCAACCCCTGCTCCAATAGCAAAAGCGGTTAAAAAGGCGTCTGCTCCTTTTGCAAGCCCTGAAATGAGGTGTCCTGACATAAGGTCTCTTACTGCATTTGTAATTAAAAGTCCCGGTACAAGTGGCATGAGTGAGCCAATAATAATTTTATCAATTTCGTTTCCAAGCCCTTTTGTAACAAAAGCATAAGCAATAAGAGCAATAATAAGAGAGGCTAGAAACTCAGCTAAAAATTTAACGCGGACAATACGATGAAAATAAATAAAGCAAGAAAATCCAATACCACTTGTAATAAGAGCAGGGAAAAAATCGCTCCATCCGCCTTGTGATAAAAATAAGAAACAGCCACTTGCAATAGAAGCGGCAAGAACCTGAATACGAACAGGATATGTCATGCTGTCTGTTTCAACTTCTTTTAATCGTTTGAACGCCTCTTCAACAGGCACTGTCCCTGTACTAATTTCACGGGAAATGCTGTTCACAACACTCACCTTATGAAGGTCTGTTGTTCTGTCTGAAATGCGAATTAACTTTGTTGGTTCTCCTTGGCCTTCAACAGAGAAAATAATACCTGTTGGGGTAACATAGCTATGTGTACGACCTATTCCATATGAAGCGGCAATTCTCATCATCGTATCTTCGACTCGGTTTGTCTCTGCTCCACTTTCAAGCATCAATTTTCCGGCAAGTAAGCAGAGTTCAATGACATTATACGTTTTTGGGGTTTCATTTTCCATTTTATCTCTCTCCACAATGATTAGTATGCTTTTAGTAAAGAATAAGCGCTACAATATTTTAGCATTCTTACAGTGTAAAACAAAAAGGCTCAACTTAGCAATCTATTTTACCGTCTTTATGTGAAAAGAATTTCATATGATAAATAAATTGAATCTTTTTATCATCGTTAGCTTTCCTAGCCAAACTTATTCCCATTAATTTCAAGCCCCTGCATTTTCTTACCCTATTTATTATGATGTAAAACAATACAAAAAAGAAGAAGCAGAGTTGCTTCTTCTTTTAACGTTTATCTATTAAGCTATACGGCAGAGAGATTTTTCAGCTCTTCCGTTAACCGTAAAAATTCTTCTTTGTTCTGATTCTCTAATGACTGGTCGATTTCCTTTTGGATTTGTTGCTCTCGAAACGCGTTTAAAGCTTGATCCAATACCATTTCAGCAATAAGCGAGTCCGTAACATTTACTTTAGGGGATTGAGAAGGATTAACTGCATTGTCTTTCATAAGAAATCAACTCCTTGTCCTTTTTTATATTATAACAGAAATTTCAGATAATTCAACTTATTTTAATAATTATTTTTAAGCTGCAATAATTTCCTTTTTTTGAGGATGTTGGTGTTTCTTTACTTCTTCTCTTCCCTTTTTTCTTACTTGCTAAACAGAAAAGTGTAAGCGCTAAACAAAAATCAAAAAATTTCTCATAAGTTAAAAGAACACCTGCCATCAGGTGTTCTTTTAACTTATGTAAATCGCTTAAGCTGATCCAAACGGTTTTCCTTTGTCATAATCTCAATTTGTTTTTCTCCTAACAAATCAAAATGAGGGTACTCTGAACGGTTATCAACCGCTTTTTTAGGAAGATCATATTTCTCTCCCCAAGCGATTAAACGTTCTATATCGCTGCAGCCTACTTTTGTGACCGTTTTAGCGTTTGGAAAGCGATCATCAAGCCAATAGTGGGTCAAAAATGCAATTTCGCCCTCCTCAACGGCTCTCTTCCAATTTTCTAACTCTTTTCGTTTAATACCGAAAGCCATACTTTCACCTGTTTTCTATCTAAGTTTATCTTTTTGCAAGCGCTATTTTATCATGTCTAGTATAAGATTACCAATGATTAATTCGAAATAAATGGCGTACATCTTATATATTTTTTACTATCTAATTGAGAAATCGAAAAACTCGCTATATCTTCGTTTGTAATTACTTTTCCTGGCATATTTTTTGTCGCTACTTTAATATGTCCTTTTCCTTTCTTGTCTACAATAAAAGGAAGACGAATAAGCGTCCAGTCTAGTAAGCTTGCTTTTAAAAGTTCGTATTCCTTTTCTTTTTCCTTCATCATCGCCGAAAAAAAGAGTTGAAACAGATTTGCGCCTACTTGATTTAGAAATGTTTTTTCGTCCCCATTCAGCGTTAAAGACGCTCCTGTTGCTACAATATAACGTTTTATTCCAAGCTCTTTCATTCCCTCTATAGTATGTGAAGTTACCGCGCTATAAAAAGGCTTTTCACTTTTAGGATGTCCAACAGTATTAATAACAGCATCACATCCTTTTATAAGCTCTTTTATATCCTCTTTATTCCGAGCATCTCCCTTAATAAAGCAAATTTCACTCCCACTTTCTTTAGGATATCGAGTTAGCATTTTGATGCTATAGCCTTTTTCTAATGCTTTTCTACTTATTTTTTTCCCGACTGTCCCTCTTCCGCCAATAATAGCAATCTTTTTATTCATTTTTTTACACTACCTTTTAGAACATGATTTTACTAAAATACATGTTAAGGATTATACAGATAAACTTTGTTCTTTTTTAATCTTTCTATTAGAAGCATAGCTTTGGGCCATCATGCCGCCGACAACAAACAAAATCCCTATCCATGAAATAGCTGTTGGTAACGGAGCCGAAAGCAATAAAACTTCTCCTAAAAGAGCAAAAAGGACTTCAAATGACTGCGTTGCTTCTACTGCCCCAAGCTTTTGCATATCATGTTTCACAAGATCTGTTGCCGCAAAGAAGAGCGCTGTTGCACAAACTCCCGAAAGTAACGCAACAATAAGTGACTGAACCGTTTGATTTACACTTGGCACTCCTGCTTTGAAAAGCCCATAAATTGTTAAAATGACCCAGAACGGCATGCTTGCAATCGTCATTCCTAACAAACGTTCGTACGGACCTATCTTTCCCTCGCAAACTTCCATCATCTTACGATTACCAAGAGGATAGGCAAAAGAAGCGATTAAAATAGGCAGAACGCACAGAATCATACTTCGTAAAGAAATTTCGGTCGCATGATCTATTTGCATAAATACAACACCTAGTAAAATGAAAGAAGAAAATAAAAGACTTTTATATGGAATACGTCCTCTTACTAAAACATACTCTGAGCCTCTTTTAACTCTCGCGTAAAAAAGCGGAGCTAATAATGACCCAGATAAAATGGTAATTTGCCATGTTCCTGCAATAAGCCATCCAGGACCGTAGGCAGCTGCAAAGCAAAGCGGTGCATAAAATAAACCGAAGCCAACAGTGCTCCATAAAAGCCAGCTCCAAGGCTTCTGTTTTATTTGTTTTATTAAATGAAATACTTTTCGCTTACGATAGACAATGAACAATAGAAAGGGAATCATAAAAACAAAGCGAAGCACAGCACTCCAAACCCAGCTTCCTCCTTCTACTTCCATAAAGCGATTTAACACAAATGTGGAAGCAAAAAAGAGAGAAGCTAAAATTCCTAAGAAAATAGGACGCATTTTATCTCCTCCTAGCTCTATTACCGAGCAAGTTTATCTCCTAGAGTAAGCCAGTTTTTTTCAACAAGCTTCTCCACGTTCTCTTTCTGACCTTTTTGAATAGCTTCAATAATTTCATGGTGATCTCTGTATGAACTTTCTCCTTCTACAGAGCTAAATTTAGAAAGCTCAAGCCGATATACATTTCCGATAAGGCGTGCGAGCATTTTTTCAATTTCCGGATTTTTAGAAGCTTTCACAAATATATTGTGAAAACGGTAATCTTCTTCAATTGCACCTCGAGCATCTCTCTCCTTCACTCGAAATTTAAAGTTTTCATTTGCTTTTGTGAGTTCCTTTATTTCCTCCTCTCCTATGAATGGAAATGCTAACTTTGCGGCAAGAGCATGTAAAGCTGCCACAACAACAAATGTATGCTTCGCCTCCTCGCTATATAAAGGAGCCACTTTTGTTGAGGATCCTGGGGAAGATTCAACAAGACCTTCATCTTCGAGTCTTTTTAACGCTTCACGCACAGGAGTGCGACTAACCCCAAAGTCCTCTGCTAGCTGGTGATCATGCAATCGTTCACCAGGATGAAACTCTAGCGTCATAATAGCTGACTTAAGACCTTCATAAACTTGATCACGCAATGACGGACGAATAATTTTTTTTATTTTCTGATTTTTATCCATAAAACCAATATATCACATTTAGGTTTTTAAAAAAATAAGAACTTCTTCATATTGAAGAAGTTCTCCCTGTTTATCTTGATCGTTTTGGACGACTCTGCTTTCCAGTTTTGCGACCGCTGTTTTTTCCAAAGCTGCTTTGACGATCATTTCTGCTCCCGCGGCTGCTTCTGCCGCCTTTATCTTCTTTTTTCCGCCCTCTTTTTGGGGAGTCTGTTCCTTTACCTCTTTTCCCTCTTGGAGGAGAAGAGGCCTGACTTTCACGCTTTCCTTCTCTCTTCGGTTCTTTTTTCGTTTGCTTTCGTTCCCCTTGAGGCGCTCTCTTTTGTTGAGAACGAAGTGGCTCATCATCTACTGTTTTACGTTTAAGCTTAAAGCGAATTTC
The DNA here is from genome assembly GCF_900177535.1 of Priestia filamentosa. Taxonomy (NCBI): domain Bacteria; kingdom Bacillati; phylum Bacillota; class Bacilli; order Caryophanales; family Bacillaceae; genus Priestia; species Priestia filamentosa. The sequence continues at coordinate 250,101 of NZ_FXAJ01000002.1, read as the reverse complement.
CTTTTCAATAAGCGTCATTGTTCTTTCGTCTTTCTCAGCCACAAAAGTAATCGCTAGCCCTTTTCCGCCCGCTCTTCCTGTTCGACCAATTCGGTGAATGTAGCTTTCTGCATCTTCTGGAATATCGTAGTTAAAAACGTGTGTTACTCCTTCTACATCAAGACCGCGAGCTGCTACATCTGTTGCGACAAGAAGCTGTATTTCTGCATTTCGAAAGCTCTTCATTACTTTTTCACGCTTTGCTTGCGTAATATCTCCGTGAAGCTCTTCTGATTTGTAGCCGTTACGTTTTAAAGCATCATTTAAGACGCCAGCCCGGCGTTTTGTACGACAGAAAATAACGGCTAAAAAAGGTCTATGTGTTTTTAACGTTTCTAATAAATCATACTGTTTTTTGCGATCTGTTGTTTCAATGATAAACTGTTTAATTTCTTTAACTGTTACTTTTTCAGCTTTAATCGTAATATCAACAGCCTGTTTTAAATGTTTTTTTGATAATTTACGTACTCCATCCGAAATCGTAGCCGAAAACAAAAGTGTTTGACGATTTTTTGGCGTTTGAGCAATAATTTCTTCCACTTCATTTAAAAAGCCAATATGAAGCATTTGATCCGCTTCATCTAAAACAAGCGTTCGAACTTTCTGCAAGCTAATTGTTCCTCGGCGCAAATGATCGAGAAGTCGGCCTGGTGTTGCCACTACAATTCCTACGTTTCCTTGTAGTTTTCTCATTTGGCGTTCAACGTCTTGCCCTCCATAAACAGCAAGCGCCTCTGGTAAACCAAGCTGCTTAGTGAGCTTATTGCTCTCATCTGTAATTTGAAGAGCTAGCTCACGCGTTGGAGCAACGATTAACGCTTGCACACTTTCATCTTCAAGATCTAGTTTCTCTAAAATCGGAAGAAGAAACGCAAGGGTCTTTCCTGTTCCTGTTTGCGCTTTTGCAATAACATCTTGTCCTTTTAAAACCGCAGGAATCGCTTTCGTTTGCACTGGCGTCGGTTTTACGATTCCTCCTGCTTTTAATCTTTCACATACTTCTATACTAATCCCTAGTGATTGAAAGCTCATATTTAGCACTCCTTGCTTTTTACGTTCATAAAACAAAAAATGGCTTCAGCACATGCGAAACCATTTTTCTATGTTTTTTATGAAGAATAGTTACTTTTCGTATTGTACCATGAATGAATAGAAAAGCTAGTTTTTTATGAGAATGAACCCTTTTTAAAGCCTTTTTCTACACATATTGACATCTAACAAAAAAGCTAGCAAAAGGAAGTCCTCTTACTAGCTTTTCACATTAGTAAATCTTTTTAAGTTCTTGTATTTTTTCAGACGGCTTGACAGAAGTATCAAGCATTAACACAAGTCCAACGCCTTGAACATAGTATTCAGACGTGTTAAGGCTGCTTTTTATTTCAATTGCATTTTTAAAAGTGCCTGCTGGAGTTGTAATCGTTTTGTTCATTGAAGTAACCACATATGTAATAGGGTCTTCATCTTCGTAGAAATCATCTGTCCACTTTGTATTTAATTTAAGCGGATATGGGACTGTCGAAGAAATAAAGCCGTCTTGCCATCCAGCAATAAAGCCATCCTTATCTTCGCTATAAGCATAATCGTACGTCTCTCCGTCTGTGTCTCGGCCTGTCCAGTTGTCAATGCCAGAATCTGTACCTGTATACTTTACTGTTTCGCTATAATTATCATCAAACGCATAGCTATAAACGTAAGTTTTGCGTGGATTTGGCTTTAATCCGCCTGTTATAACACGGTTTGCCGCATTTTCTTTGAAAGAAGAATCAAGCGTACGAGCTAGAAAAACGGAAAAATGCTGACGTGAAATAGACTGATATGGCTTAAATGTATTGTTAGAATAACCTGTTGTTACATTATTGTATGCTAATGCATTGATGTATGTGTAAAAGCCATCTGTGCTTGGCACATCGTAAAACTCGCTAACAGTCGTTCCTTTTAGATTATAAGCAAGACTTAAAACTTTAGCCATTTGCCCTCTTGTAAGAGTGTCCCATGGATTAAAATATTTCTTACCTGTTTTTGAATCTTGCTTCCCAGAAATAAAGCCAAGCTGAACAGCTTTAGCTGCTTCCTCATAACCGTAATCGCCTTTTTTCAAATCGGCAAAATTTGGATCTGGAGCTCCGCTTAAATCCTTTATTCCTTTTGCACGCAGAAGCATTTGTACAGCTTGAATTCTCTTGATAGATGCTTCAGGTTGAAAAGTACCATTATTATACCCATTAATAATTCCCTTATCTGCAAGGAAATTAATCTCTTTTTCGTAAAGAGTAACGTCTGTAAATTTGCTGCTAGCATCTGCGTGCTGAAACGGAATAATAACCGTCACTAGAAGACTTAGGGCTAGCAACATGCGCCCAAACTTTTTCAATCTTACTCCCCCTAAAGTGTTACTAAAATATTAAACTTATATTACTAATTTATTACATCATTTCATTAAAAAGTCAACATAATTTTAATGTGGAAGGTATGGTAATTTATTACTATAAAAGTCTAGTACCTTTTCCTCTTCTAAAAGATTTTAAAATACATATTTCACCATTCATTTATTTCATTGTATGGTGAATGAAATAAAAACGAGTACAACCCTCTCTTAGAAAGAGAGGGTTGTACTCGTTTCTCGCTCTTGCTCACTTAAGCTCCCTTCTTTCTTAAGAAGTTAGAGATCAGAATAAGAAGAAGCCCTAAAATAGCAGTAAATTTCACCATTTCGTTGTCTTGTATAATGCTGTAATCAAAAAAATTCATCCATCCAACAAAGCCGATAATAAATAAAAAAAGTCCAATTGCGAACACAAACTTACCTTTAGCTGTTCGTTGCATTTCCTCCTCCCTTCTCCCCCTGTCTCTTTACTAATCTTTACCCGTCTAATAACCATTCAAAAAGTCTTTTAGAGAATCTTGTACAACTAATAAAGCATAAACGTACTATTTATGGTTAAAAACACCAAATTTAAAAAAGTTTTTAAACCTAGCATTTTCTAAGTTTTTTTCTTATTATTTAAAAATACATATTCAAAAAACCTTTACTCTAATAGAGTAAAGGTTTTTGTACACGCTATAATTAAGGCGAAGCCATCTCTTTTTAAGCAGCATTCGATTTTTTAAGTGAAGCCGTATATTCTGCTGCTTTTTGTTTGTCAAAACTTCCTTCCCATCTTGACATCACAATAGAAGCCAAGGCATTACCGACTACGTTTACAGATGTACGAAGCATATCTAAAATACGGTCAATTCCAGCAATGAAAGCCATTCCTTCTAATGGCAATCCCATTGAACCTAGTGTTGTTATTACAACAACAAATGAGGCACCTGCAACGCCTGCCATCCCTTTAGAAGTTAACATAAGGACGAGGAGAAGAGTGATTTGCTCTCCGATAGACAGGTGAATTCCATACATTTGAGCAATAAAGATAGCTGCGATAGCTTGATAAATGGAAGAACCGTCTAAATTGAATGTATAACCTGTTGGAATAACAAATGATGTCACAGCTTTTGGGCAGCCGAACTTCTCCATTTTATGGATCAACTTTGGTAAAACGGCTTCTGAACTTGCTGTTGTAAAGGCTAAGATAAGCTCCTCTTTTAAAATCTTGATGATAACAAAGATATTCACTCCTGCCATCTTAGCAATAATCCCTAAGACAACGAAAACGAAGAAGAACATTGTTAAATAAATAACAAGAATAAGCTTACCTAATGGAATCAGTGAACCAATTCCAAACTTCGCTACGTTTACACCAATTAAAGCAAAAACTCCAAAAGGAGCAAATTTCATAACTAAGTTCGTAATCCAAAACATAGCTTCTAATAAGCCTTCAAAAAAACTTAGCACAGGCTTTCCTTTTTCTCCAACAGCCGCTACGCCTAAGCCTAATAGGACCGAGAAAAAGACAATCGCCAGTAAATCTCCCTCAGCTAAAGATTGTACTATGTTACTTGGTATAATGTGCACAAACTGATCCGCAATGCTTCCCTTTTCTTCTGTATGAGCCGTCTCTTCATAGGAAGATATATTGCTTTTTTCAAGGTCTCCCATTTCAATCCCTGTACCAGGATGAAATAAATTAGCTGCGAGCAACCCTACTAGAAGAGCAATTGTTGTCACAATTTCAAAATAAAGAAGTGTTTTCCCACCTAGTTTACCTAATTTTTTAATATCCCCTACACCAGCAATTGATACAACAAGAGCTGATACAACAATAGGAATAACAATCATTTTAACTAGATTTAGAAAAATGTCCCCAATTGGTTGAAGAATCGCCATCGCCGTTTCACTTCCGTAAAAAATAGCACCTACGGCAATCCCTAAGGCTAGGCCAACAAAAATTTGTGTAGCCAACCCAAACTTTTTCATTTTCTTAACTCCTCCCAAACATTTACCCTTAAATGTTGTCTTTTGATGATCTCTTTTCTAAGCTGTAAAACTTTTAGAGCTCAATTTGAGAACATTTTGATATGAATCTTCATACCCAAATGTGTTTAATTATAAATGGTTTACACTTATTAAACAAGCTTCATTTTCTCTATTTTTTATGTGATAATTAAATATTAAACATATTAAATCCCCTTTAAATTTCGAAAAAGTTGATAAAAGGACTTTTACATGTCTAATAACCAATAGATTAACTAAATAGATTTTTTTCTCCATCACGAGCCCATATTTATTTTCTATAAGTAAACAGGCTAGCTCACCATGAGCTAGCCTGTTTACACTCTACTTACTTTGCATCTTCTAGTTCTTCTTCAACCATTTTCTTTAGATCTTCATATGATTTGCCTTCATAAAGCTTTCCATTTACATAAACAGTTGGAGTAGAGTTAATTTGAAGATCGTTAACAACCTTTAGATCTTCATTAAGTGGCTTTTCTCCTTCTCCATCTTTGAAGGCTTTGACAACTCTATCTACTTCTTCTTGATTTGCAAACTCACTCAAACGCTCTGTTAATTCTTTTTCCGTTAGAAAGTCAATTTTTTCATATTTATAATCAGCAGGCTGATTTTTGTATAAACTTTCATGGAACTTCCAAAACGTTTCGTCACCAAGCTCCTTGTACACTACTTCTGCAAATTGAGCAGCACGCGTTGAATCATTGTTAATGAACGGGAAATTCATAAAGTAAAACTGAACTTTCCCTGTTTGAATAAGCTCTTTATCAATCTGAGGAAAGTAAGTTTCGTTGAATGTCTTACAAACCGGACATTTATAATCCCCAAATTCTACAATTTGAACTGGCGCTGATTCTTCCCCTAGAACAGGTTGATTTTCATAATCAAAAGAAGCTTTCTCATCTCCCATGTTGTTTAGAACAACTAGTCCAACAGCTCCAATAACAAAAACAGCAATAATAATATAAAACCATATGTTTGATGATTTTGTTTTGGATGTGTTTTTATATCCTTGCTTTCTCTTTTTGCCCATGAATTCCCTCCGTCTTTTTCTTTGCTTTTATCCAATCTTCTCATCTATTCTCTTAAACTTACATAAGTTCACAATGTAACTATACGTATTGATGATAAAAGGTGTCAAGCATTACGACCATCATCCTCTCTTTCTATTCATAGAGAAGAAAAAGAAACATATGCTAGAAATAGGAGAAGTTTATTATATGTAAAGAAAGAGAGTGAGGATTATTGATGAATACAATGCTTCTTGAAGGAGAAGGAACAGTGGTTATGGAACCTGATCAAGCTTCATTGATCATTGGAATTGTAACAAATAATAAAAGTCCAGTGAAAGCTCAAGAAGAAAATACTACCCGCTCCCGTAACGTTATTGAAGCTTTAAAAACTTTAGGAATTTTAGAGCAAAACATTAGAACAAGCTCATATTCTATTTATCCTCGCTATGATTATATTGAAGGAGTATCAACTTTAAAAGACTATGAAGTTCAACATCTCCTCCTTGTTACAGTCAAAGATTTGTCTCTTCTTGGCCTTGTCTATGAAACAGCTCTTGAGAACGGAGCAGCAACAACTCATAGTATGCAGCTTAGTCTATCAAATACTGAAGCCGCTTATGAAGAAGCTTTAAGTAATGCGCTTCTCAGCGTTCAGCATAAAGCACGCAGCTTAAGTAAATCTATTGGCGTAAAAGTAAATCCTATTCCATTAAAAATAGTAGAGAGGAGAATAGAAGAAGGAACAGTGTTCACTCCTTTTGCCCAAAAAGCGCTAAGTGCTGAAGGTGGCCCTCCGATTGAAAAAGGAGAACTTACTATTACGGCTTATGTAAAAGCTCTTTTTCATTATGTATATTAAATAAACAATCCCATGAAAATAACATCACTATATTGTTCTTCTCGTATTTTCATTCCTTTTCTTTGTCGTCCTTCTTCACAGAAACCAAATTTCTGATAAAGTCGGATGGCTTTTTCGTTATGGGAAAAAACTTCAAGATCAATTTTTTCAAGCCCTTCTTGTTCCATCCCCCACCTGATAAGATACTGAAGCAAAGAACTCCCAGCACCGCTTCCTCTAGAATCCCTCTTTACGCCCATTCCGAATGTTCCCGTATGACAGAAGCGAACATAAGGAACTCTCGAAAACGATAGAAATCCAATCACCTTTCCACCTTCCTCTGCTACAATTGTTAATCCTCCTTTTTTTCTCGCTCTCCTATCTTTCTTCGATAATCTTCTTCCCTTTCTTCTTCATCATCTTTTGATCGAAGAAAATAGGTCGTGTTCCTTCCAACCTCATTTTTAATCTCAACAATATGTGCTGCATCTTGCTCGTTAGCTTTACGAATACGTATCATATGTTCCTTCCTTTTCTACAATTTTAGTCGTTCTTTTTATGTATTCTTTTTTTAACATTGTATTCCTTCTTGTTTCCTTTTTTATGTTAAGTTTCTTAACACTAATGATTTATCTTCTGAACTTTACTGCTAATATAGAAAATAATCATCGGAAACGTTCGTTTTCACACATTTTTTTAGTTATACTAACTAATTTTTCAAAAGGTTAGATCACTACGTTTATACTTTTTAAAGAAAGAGGTGAGAATGTGAAGGTAAAAGACGTATTAGAGCTTCCTTCTCTAGAAGAAGCGTTCACATTAGCAGGACACTCAGGGCTTCATAGAAACGTTCAACATGTGAACATGATGGACGCTCCTGACATTATTCACTATTTATCAAAAGATGACTTACTTCTCACAACGGCTTATCATTTCAAAGATGATCCTTCAGCGCTTTTATCGTTAATTAAAAAAATGCATGAACAAAACTGTGCAGGTCTTTGTGTAAAAACAAAGCGGTTTTTAAAAGAGCTGCCAGCTGATGTTTTAGCACTCGCAAATAAACTCTCCTTTCCCATTATTGAAATACCTGAAAGGGTTGCCCTTGGGGATGTCGTAAACAATACATTAGGCACCATTTTAAACACGAGAACAAATGAGCTGCAGCAAGCCATTCATGCTCATCAACAGTTCACAAATCATGTTTTAAGCGGACGAAGCATTGATGAGTTGTTACAAAATCTATCTCTTATGATTGGCTATCCTGTTCTGCTTCTTAACCAGCATTTCAAACTTTTAACTCAAACCCATTATGATGAAAAAGCTCCGGAAAGCTCAAAGAAATGGAACACGCAAAACACTTCTTTTTTCCTTAAAAAAACTCCTTATTCATGTTTCTCTATTCGAGATACACATGAAGTTTTTTCCGCTTTCCCAGTTCCAACCCATGAAAAAAGATCCGGCTCTCTACTAGTCAAAGAGAATCTTGCCGAACTTGAGCAAGGAAAGATTTTGATGATTGAACAAGCAGCAAATGTTATTGCTTTTGAGCTGATGAAGGAAAGTGCTTTAAAACAATACGAACGAAGAGCAAAAAATGAGTTTTTTACTAACTTTGTAGATGGAAAATTCACATCAAAAGATGAAATAAGAAGCCGCACAAAAGAATTTGGACTAAACTGTGAACAAAAATATATTCTTATCGCAACAAAACTTGATCGAAATGAAAAAGGCATCAGCTTTACAGCCCACCAAATGGAAACCGATGTTGTATATGAATTTTTAGAGGAAGAGCTTGAATCTATTCCATGGCCTTGTCACTTCTTTCTTAAGGGAACAGTTGGCGTTATTTTTGTAGAAGTAAATGATAGATGGCTTGGTCTTCATGAAACAATAGTTTCAGCCTTACAACATATTCAAAAAGGAGTTTTAGCAAGCTTTCAGAGAACAATTTCTTTCGGGATAAGCAGCATTACTCAAAACTTATTTGAAATAGAAAGTGCTTACGAAGAAGCTATCGATGCCCTTGATACAGGTCATTTCTCTGGAAGCATGCAGTTTATTCAAACATATCAAACAAAAGATGTCACAGAACTTCTAAGAGTCGTTCCTAGACAGGAGCTAAAAAAGTTTTATGATCATACGCTTCACAAACTTTCTTCTCACACCCAAGATGAGGAACAACGCTTATTGCATACACTCTCTGTTTTTCTAGAAACTCACTGTCAAATATCTGAGACAGCCAAACGATTATACGTGCATCGCAATACGGTTATTTATCGTCTTGAAAAATGTGAAGAACTGCTTGGCAAAAGTTTAAAAGATCCTGATACAACGCTAAGATTAAGACTAGCTCTCCGTATCGGAACAATGTTGTAAACTGTAAATATCACATTTTATAACATAAAAAGTTATTCACTTCAGAATTTTCGTAATATTTCTACAATAAATATAAAAAACATTAGTTATTCCAACTAATGACTTAACCTTTTTCCTAACGTAACATGTTATTTAAGTTGACATTTAAAAGTATTTTAAAAGAGGAGAGTTGATTAATGAACACTCGGCAGTCACGAGGAAAAATTTTTTCATTTGGTCTTCAGCACGTTTTAGCAATGTACGCCGGAGCTATCCTTGTTCCCTTACTTGTAGGAAGAGCACTTGGTTTAAACGCGGAAGAATTAGCGTATCTTGTCGCGATTGATTTGTTAACATGCGGCATTGCTACCCTTCTCCAAACATTAAAAAGCAAACATCTTGGAATTGGATTACCTGTTATTCTTGGCAGTTCTTTTGTAGCCTTAACACCAATGATTAGCATCGGTTCTCAATACGGAGTTCCTGCTATATATGGAGCTATTATTGTCACAGGTCTTTTTATCTTTTTCGCTTCTTCTTTTCTAGGAAAACTTGTCCGCTTCTTTCCTCCTGTTGTCACAGGAACGGTTGTTACGATTATTGGGATATCCCTTGTTCCAACGGCAATTAAAAACATGGGAGGCGGAGCAAATAGTTCAGACTTCGGTTCTAGTGAGAACTTGCTGTTAGCTTTTAGTGTTCTTTTTCTTATCATAGCTATGAACCGCTTTTTCTCAGGATTTATGCGCTCCCTTTCCGTTTTAAGTGGCATTATCGTTGGTACTATTTTTGCCGCTTTCTTAGGTAAAGTGAATCTAGATCCTGTAAAAGAAGCTTCATGGTTTCACTTCCCACAAGTTTTTTACTTCGGTTTGCCAACTTTTGAACCTGGAGCTATCTTGACAATGCTGATCGTCGGACTTGTTATTGTAATTGAATCAACAGGAGTGTTCTTTGCTCTTGCAAAGATTTGCGATCGTTCTTTAACAGAACGAGAACTTGCAAATGGCTACAGAGCGGAAGGTTTAGCTATCTTTTTAGGTGGTATTTTTAACGCATTCCCATACAATACGTTCGCTCAAAATGTCGGACTTGTAGAACTATCTGGAATTAAAACACGTAACGTTGTCGTTGCAGCAGGAGGTATTTTAATCTTCCTTGGCTCTATTCCAAAGATCGCCGCATTTGCGACGATTATTCCAAATGCTGTTCTTGGAGGGGCAACCGTTATCATGTTCGGGATGGTGATTTCTTCTGGAATGCGGATGTTAAGTAATGTTGAATTCACAAACAATAACTTACTTATTATAGCGTGCTCTATCTCACTTGGGCTCGGTGTAACTGCTGTTCCTAATCTCTTTGCATCCCTTCCATCTTTTTTAAGCATTCTTGTAAGTGACGGCGTTATTACAGGAAGTCTTGCTGCTATTATCCTGAATTTGTTTTTCAATACTAAAAAGAAAAAAGTAGAAGTTCCTCTTCCTAACTCTTTAAAGGCAGAAGAAGCTTGGGGAAAATAAATATCGCCGGATTCCTTTAGTTTACAGATGATCACGAAGAAATTCAGCGATATCTTTGAGGATTCTCCACTAGTTGCTTCTCGGATTTATCAACTATATAAAATTGCCCGCTATTTCGTTTACATGACCAATAAAGGAGAGATAAAGGTGATGAAAAATAATAACCGGATAATGGCTTATGGAAAAGGAGACGTTTTTGCTTATCGCACGCACTTGGCCCCTTTAAAAGGTGTTAAAGAAATTCCAGAATCAACTTTCACAGGACGCTCTAATATTATATTTGGAGCTAATATTCGCGTCGAAGTTGGAGGCTCTGCTTTTCTTTCTTCTTTTACAGAAGGAGATAATCGGCTCGTTGTAGCAACAGATTCTATGAAGAATTTTATTCAACAGCATCTTGCATCATACAGCGGCACAACAATGGAAGGATTCCTTGATTATGTTGGAAAAGCCTTTCTGCTTAAGTACTCCCAAATAGATAGTGTAAAACTTACCGGCGAACATTTATCATTCCAAGAAGCAAACATGTTTGAGGATGAGGAAATCAAAAAGAGCCCTCTTGTCTTTAATCATTCACGAAACGAAAAAGCAGTTTCTTCCCTTCATCTTATTCGTCATGGTCAAGACATAAATGTTGAAAGTAGAGAAAGCTCAATCTGTGATCTTCAGCTTATTAAAGTAAGCGGCAATTCGTTTGTTGGATTTATTCGTGATGAATATACAACACTTCCAGAAGACGGAAACCGCCCTCTTTTCATCTTTTTAAACATTGGCTGGAACTATGAAAATAGTAAAGATGCGCTAGGAGAAACTCCATCACTTTACGTTGCGTCTGAACAGGTTCATGACATTGCTTCTTCTGTTTTTCACGAACTTGAAACTCCATCGATCCAAAATTTAATTTACCAGATCGGCTGCCGTATACTAGAGCGTTTCCCACAATTACAAAGTGTTAACTTCCAATCTCAGAACCATACATGGGAGACAGTTGTTGAAGAGATTCCAGGTGAGAAAGGAAAAGTATATACAGAACCAAAGCCACCGTTTGGCTTTCAACTATTCTCCGTCACCAAGGAAGATTTAAAAACAAACTCTTCAAAAGAGAAAAAAGCAAATTTAAAGTGAGTATTGACCTACCAACACATATTTTAGTATTTAACAAGTGGAAAACCGACAAGTCTTGTGAAAGTTGAGCTTTATAATAGTAATGGGGAATTATTGAAAACAACTCACACAAACGAAGATGGACAGCTTTCATCTTCTCTTCTAACCGAAAACGAGATGAAGAAAGTTATATGGGGGACACCTTCCTTTTTAAACAAGGTTTCTATACGGTTTTATATCAATGACAGCATACAACACTATCGTAATCTCTTCTCCTTCGGGATACCAAGTTTATGGTGGAAGCTAAAAAAAGTCAGGGACTTTACCCCTGACTTTTTTAATGGAGATTATATTTTTGAAGACGTCTATAAAACGTGCTGCGCGGGACATTGATTAATTTTGCGGCAAGCGTAATGTTTCCATTTGTTTCCTGAAGTGCTGTCTTCATTTTCTCTTTTTGAATTTCTTCTCGAAATGAAAGAGAGGGAAGTTCCTTTTCTTCTCTTTCAGAAGACGAAGAAAGCGAGTCCAATAGAATATTGTCTAAAATGTTTTCTACTCCCTCTCCTTTTGCTTCTTCCACAATTTTAACTCGATGAAGTATATTAAACAGTTCACGTATATTGCCTGGCCAATCATAGTGAGCAAGTTTCTTAAAAAAAAGAGGAGATAAAGTTACATGCCATTTATATCTTTCACAAAAATACTGAACGAGATGTGGGATATCTTCTTTTCGACTTCGTAGTGATGGAACATGGACTGGATAAATATGAAGTCTATAATATAAATCTTCCCGAAACTTTCCTTGCTCAACAAGAGCTTTTAAGTCTTGGTGTGTTGCTGTAATAATTCGAACGTCAATGGGCTTTTCCTCCTCACTTCCAAGAGGAGTAACAATACGTTCTTGCAAAACACGTAAAAGAGCGATTTGCATCATAAAAGGTAAGTCACCAATTTCATCTAAAAATAGCGTCCCGCCGCTCGCTTGCTGAAATTTCCCTTTATATCCTCCTCGCTTTGCTCCTGTAAATGCTCCTTCTTCATATCCAAAAAGCTCACTTTCAAGTAAATTTTTTGGAAGAGCTCCACAGTTTAATGCAATAAAAGGCCCCTTTTTTCGTCCGCTGTTTTCATGAATTGCTTTTGCAACCATTTCTTTCCCTGCCCCTGTTTCACCAGAAAGGTAAACACTTGCCTCTGTTGGTGCAGCACACTTTGCCTCTGTTAGAGTATGTTGAAAAGCTTTACTGACGCTTTTTGCGCCATTAAATATAAAAGGTGCGGAAACAAAAAATGAATCTTCTCTATTTTTATATCTTTTAGGTGTTAAATAGGCAATATATCCAATAGCCGTCAACCGATTTTTCGAGAATACAGGAACTTCAAACTGTACATCATACCCTTCATTTAATAAACTTGCCTTTGACATCTCAGCCCAGTTCCCCATCTTTTCCCTTACGCCTTTGCTTGCTCCTACGACGTTTCCGTTATTTGTGCAAACAATAAGCGGACGCTCGCTTTCCATCCATTCCATTGTGTTGTGTAAAAGCGCTATCTCTTCTTCCCTTTTTAGGTGTATTTGTGCTTTTTCAATCATATAGGCTGCTGAAGTAGCAGTTACAATCATAGACTGATGAGCATACTCAGCAGGACACGAAATATTAAAAACACCAAGAACTTCTCCCGCTCCTCCTCTTATAACAGCTGAAGAGCAGCTCCATTCATGGGAAGCTTTTGCATAGTGTTCAGCTCCTGTCACCATCATTGCTTCCTTATTTTGAAGAGCTGTGCCAATTGCATTTGTCCCGACTTCTTTCTCTGTCCAGCATGACCCTTCAGTAAAATTAATTTCCCTTGCTTTTTCTAAAACGTGCTGAGCTCCATTCATTGATAAAATATAGCCTTGTGCATCGATTAACAGCGAAACCATACTTGTTTCCTGAATAAACTTTTCTATTTTATTCATATATGGTAGGGCTGCATGAATTAAAAAAGAATTTTTGCGTCGTTGTTTTTCTAACTGTTCTTGATTTAAGACGTGCTGTCCAACTTTTAAATTCGGATTTACTTCTTCACTTCTACACCGATACCAAGACTCTATAATTCTTTTATTTAGACGACTTTCTTCTAGTATGCCTTCTTTTATAAAACGCTCCCACATATTTAAAGAAAAACTTCCCTCTATCATTAAATCCTCTCCTATAATCGTTGTTTTACATAAGAAAGGTGCCTGCTCTAGAAAGTTGATTTCATCCTTTAATCATGTATTATTCTTTTATTATAGAAGTTTTGGAAAGCGTTTTCAATATAGTCTATATTATAAGAAAATGGACTGCTGTTAACAGCAGTCCATTCTATCCTTTTTTAAGCATGTACAGCACTTCCTGTCGTGTTCAAGAGCGCTTCATGAATAGCTTCTGAAAGTGTTGGATGAGCAGCAATAAAATCTTCCATTACATCTATTGTTAGTTCACTATGAATCATTACTGTTCCTTGCCCAATGAGCTCTGTTGCTTTTGGCCCAATAATAGAAAGGCCAATAATCTCATTGAACTCTTCTTCTATCATTACTTTTACTTTTCCAAATGGCTCACCTGTAATAAGGGCTTTTCCGTTTCCCCCAAATGAAAACTCTCCAACTTTTACTCTATCATATACTTCTCTTGCTTCTCTTTCTGTAAATCCGACACTTGCTACCTCTGGAAATGTATAGACACACCGAGGCACTGCCCGATAATTCACTTTAGTCTTCTCTCCACATGCATGGAGTGCTGCAACTGCTCCTTCATGGAAAGCAACGTGTGCTAGCTGAATACCTCCTATAATATCTCCACATGCATAAATGTTTGGGACACTTGTTTGCATGTGTTCATTTACAATAACTCCTTCATCCGTAAATACTACTCCGGCTCTCTCTAGGCAAAGATCACTTGTTTTTGGCTTTCTTCCGACAGAAACAAGTACATAATCACCTTGTCTTTCTTCATATCTTCCCTCACTTGTTATAAAACTGACTTTTTTAGCTTTTTTCTCTACACTTTCTAAGCGAGTATTTGTATAAATTTCTACTCCATCTTCTGCAAGCTTTTCATGTAAAAGAGCTGAAATATCTTTATCTTCATGTGGAAGAAGGGTTGGACTCCCTTCAATAATGGTTACTTTTGTTCCAAGACGGCTATAAATACTAGCAAACTCACATCCAATAACCCCTCCTCCAACGATAATTAGAGAAGATGGAAGTATTGAAAGCGACATTGCTTGCCCGCTATGGATTATCCAATCTCCATCAAATGGAGCAAACGGTAAAGACACAGGAGCAGATCCTGCAGCAATAATAAACTCGGTTCCTTCTATTTCGTCAACACTGTTCTCTTTTTGCACTCTTACTCGATTATGACTGATGAAAGAAGCTCTTCCATTCATAACGTTAATTTTATTTTTCTTCATTAAATATTTAATCCCTTGCATAAGCTGATGAACAACACCATGCTTATAAGCCTGCACCCCACTCCAATTAACAGTGGCTTCATTTGAAATTTCTATACCAAAGCGTCCTGCTTTCTTTACTTTTTCATATGTTAAAGCACTCTCGAGTAAGGATTTTGTTGGCATACATCCTTCATTTAAGCACGTACCTCCAAGATCCTTTTCTTCAACTAATATCACCTTTTTTCCGAGTGAGGAAGCTTTAATTGCTGCAACATAGCCAGCAGGGCCTCCTCCAATTACAACTAATGTTGACATGTTTTTTCCTCCTATAAAAGGATTGCAATTGGGTCTTCTAAATACCCCTTAATGGTTTGTAAAAACTCCGCAGCGGGTGCTCCATCTACAACACGATGATCAAATGTTAAACTAAGTGGTAGCATGCTGCACTTTTGAAGTTCTGCTCCTTTATACATTGGAACTTGCTCAACTGCCCCAACCCCAAGAATTCCTGTTTCTGGTGGGTTTAAAATAGGAGTAAAGAATTCTACTCCGTATGCACTAAGGTTTGTCACTGTAAAGGTCGACCCTGTCATTTCAATTCCATCCATCTCTCCTTGTCGAACTGAAGAAGAGAGTTTTCTAATCGTTGTCGCTGTTTCCACTAGGGAAAGCTTTTCGGCATTTCTTACAACAGGAACAAGTAAGCCATCTTTAATAGCAACAGCAATTCCAACGTGTACACCTTCATGATAAATAATGCCTTCCTCATCGTAGCTGCTGTTCATTTCTCTATGTTTTTCTAACGATAAAACAGTAGCTCGCACAATAAAGTTATTCAGAGAAAGCTTTTCTTCTCCTCTTTTTTCAAAGGATTGTTTTACTTCCTCTCTTAGTTTAACAAGATTTGTAACATCTGCTTTCATCGTAATTGTAAGCTGGGCACTGTTTAATAAACTGCTTTTCATACGTTCAGCAATTACTTTTCTCATTCCTGCTAAAGGTATTTTTGTTCGTTCTTCTCTCCCTTCTTCTCTGCTCTCTTCCTCTTTTTCACCTTGCTTTTTCAATTCTTTTTCAACATCAACTTTTGTAATGCGACCTCCTGGACCGCTTCCTTGTATAGTGTCAATGTCAAGTCCAGAAGCTAATGCTATCTTTTTAGCAACAGGTGAAATTTTAAGACGATTCTTTTTTATAGGACGTTCTTCTATAGCAACTGTTGCTGCCACTTCCTCTTTTGAAGAAGATAAAGAAAGACACTTCGTTTCTTTATCTTTTTTAGGGGCAATTTGTTCATTCAGTTCTCCAATGTAGCAAATAACAGTACCTGGAGGAACCCCTTCCTCTTCTTCAACTTTAATATCTAATAAGACTCCGTCACTTGGCGCTTCCACTTCCATCTCAATTTTCTCGGAGTTAATGCTCGCAACAGGCTCTCCTTTTGTCACTTTATCCCCTACTTTTTTATTCCAAGAGGATATTATTCCTTCTTTCATCGCCATTCCGAGCTTTGGCATGACAACTTCAACTGCCATTTTCTTTTCCCCCTTTTTTCTTATACATTTAGAAGAGACTTGTCTCCAATCAGTTCTGATACAACTTTAATAATTTTCTCTGGCGTTGGTAAGTATTCATCTTCTAGAGGTGGCGAAAATGGAACAGGTGTGTGTGGTCCTGTAATCCGCTTAATTGGTGCATCTAACATATCAAAAGCTTCATCTGCTACAAGTGCTGCAATGTCTGTTGCAATGCTGCATCGTGGGCTTGCTTCATCAACAACAATAAGGCGGTTTGTTTTTTCAACAGAAGAAAGAATTGTTGTAGAATCAAGTGGTGAGAGGCTACGTGGATCAACGACTTCTGCTTCAATGCCGCGTTTTGAAAGCTGCGCTGCCGCTGTTAGTGCTGTGCCAACTTGCTTTCCAATTGCAACAATTGTTAAATCGCTTCCTTCTCGCTTAATGTCTGCTTTGCCAAGTGGAATTGTGTAATATCCTTCAGGAACTTCTCCTTTTGCGTTATACAAAATTTTATCTTCAAAGAAAATAACAGGATCATCATCTTCAATTGCTGACAACAACAATCCTTTTGCATCATATGGAGAAGAAGGAACAACAACTTTAATTCCTGGAATGCTTGTAAATAAAGCATATAAGCTTTGAGAATGCTGCGCTGCTGCTCGAAATCCTGCTCCATGTGTTGTGCGAATTGTAACAGGGACTTTTGCTTTTCCCCCAAACATGTAGCGAAACTTCGCCCCCTGATTTAACACTTGATCAAGACAACATCCGATAAAATCGTTAAACATAAGCTCTGCAACAGGCCTAAGTCCAGTCGCAGCTGCCCCCATTGCTGCTCCAACATATCCCGCTTCTGAAATCGGGGTATCTAACACTCGATCTCTCCCAAACTCTTGAACAAGTCCTTTTGTAACCCCAAGCACGCCTCCCCATGCCTCATCATCTTGAAGATGGTCAACTCCTCCACCTCCTGCAATATCCTCTCCAAGCATGATAACGTCTCTATCCTTCCTCATTGCAAGCTGAAGTGCTTCATTAATCGCTTTTGACATTGTTAGTTGTCTGCTCATTTTTCTCTCCTCCTTTTAATATGAAACATATACGTCTTTAAACAATTCATTTTTATCTGGATACTCACTGTTTTCAGCAAGTTCAACTGCTCTTGAGACGGCTTCTTCTACTCTTTCATCAATGTTATTAAGCTCTTGTTCTTTAACAATTTCTTCTGAAGTAAGATAGTTTTTAAACAAAGCAATTGCATCACGTTCTTGTAAATGCTCTTCTCGATCTTCTTTTTTCTTATAGGTTTGAGCATCCCCTTCAAAATGACCATAATTTCTATATGTCACACATTCAATGAGAGTTGGGCCTTCTCCGTTACGGGCTCTTTGAACTGCTTCTTCTGCTGCTTTATAAACAGCTAAAATGTCTTTTCCATCAACTCGTATACCTGGGATGTTGTATGATGTTGCTCTTTCTGCAATTGTCGAGCAGCTTGAAGCAGATTCAAAAGGGGTTGCTTCCCCATACCCGTTGTTTTCAGCAACGAAGATAACAGGTAATTTCCACACAGCTGCTAAATTGATTCCTTCATGAAATGTTCCTTCATTATTAGCTCCATCCCCAAAAAAGCAAACGCTTACATCTTTTGTCTTTTTATATTTTGCTGTTAATGCAGACCCACACGCAAGCGGGAATCCTCCCCCAACAATTCCGTTTGCTCCAAGCATCCCTTTATCTAAATCTGCAATATGCATTGATCCTCCTTTTCCTTTACAAAGACCCGAAATTTTCCCGAAAAGCTCGGCCATCATCCCGTCAAGATCGCATCCTTTTGCAATGCAATGTCCATGCCCTCTATGTGTGCTTGTAATGCTGTCCTTATCTGTTAAATGAGCGCACATTCCAACTGCAATAGCTTCTTCCCCTGCATATAAATGAACAAATCCAGGTAGAACGCCTCGTGCGAAGATTTCATGAACTTTATCTTCAAACTTGCGAATTTCAACCATCTTCTGATACATCCATGTTGCTTTTTCCCAAGAAAGGTGTTTTTGATTTTGCTCCGTCATTTTCATTGTACAGCCTCCTTTTTAATATCTCTCTATACATAGATGCAAGAAGCATGCCAAAAAAAGAATGTTGTTTTATAAGCTTTCTGTCTCACTTTCCTTCTAACAAAATGAGACAAAATGACACGTTTGTGTCACTTTGTCTCATTTTGTTTCAAAAAAAACATCCTTTAAGCACTAAGACTTAAAGGATGTTTTTTAGCGTTTATCAACAACCGCAATCGTACATCTTGAGATTGAAATCAGTTTTTCTTCTTCATCAACAATCCGAATCTCATATACCATGCTTGTCCGGCCTTGGTGAATAACAGATGCTATTCCTGTTACAAAGCCACTTTGTTTAGAGCGAATATGGTTTGCATTAATTTCTTGTCCAAAAACCGCTTTTTCCTTAAGGTCAACTAAACTTGCGGCCCCAAGACTTGCAACTGTTTCAGCAAGAGCTACAGAAGCTCCACCATGTAGAAAACCGAACGGTTGATGTGTTCTTTCGTCAACAGGCATCTTTGCTATACATGTCCCGTTTTCTTTTACTTCTAAAATTTCTATCCCTAGACTTTCCATAAGAGTGTTTTTCATGTTAAAATGTGCTTCCATTATAACTGCCTCCAAAAAATAAAAATATGTACACCTTAGGATAACAGTTTTTATCTCTTCTTCCAAAGAATAAGATAAAAGTATACAAAAAAGCTTAGATTTAGAATAATCCAAGCTTTTTTCACGATTAAAATTTATAGTTTAAGGAAAAAGCAACTTTCACACTTGCTGTTCCTGTTCCACCTGCACCTGCAATTGCAATGGACTCGATATTGTTTAATGTGATAGATTGTGCTTCGCCTGGTCCCCCTGTAAAATCAGTAACAGCTGTTCCTTTAACTTCCAAACTCGCTGTTGCTGAAACCCCTATTGTCCCATTGTTTTCAACTACAATTGTTCCATTAATTGCAAACGTGCTTGTATCAGTCCAAACTGGAATAGGCGTTCCAACGGTTGTAACTGACGATTTTCTTCTAGGCATCCCAAATGTCCCATTTATACTTCGATTTTCATCTTTTAGGACTTCTATTGTCATATCAAAACTAATTATTAAATTAACAATAAAACAAACTTCTTTCTCGTTGCTCTGTAAAAATTCTTCATAACAATGAACATTTTCAATAGCAGTGTTTACAATGGTATGAATTGGAGCATATAGAAGATACGTTTCTTCATGTGAAAAAGCAAAAGGACCTATAATACAATCTTCAAATTCAAGACATACGTATCCTTCTTGTACGAACTGAATTTCTTGAAGAAGGATAGTTTCCCTATTTGGTAAAACAATTCTTCTCCTTTTTTGTTCTGAAGAATCCCTTTTTTCTCTACACGTTATTTTTTCTTGTTCTGAAGACAATGGATACCCTTTTTCATCACTAAAGAAGAAGCGTGCATTTTCCAAAGCTGAAATATCAAACTGTTCCTCTGATACAAATGATAGTTTCCGATGCACGGCAATGTGGAACGTCCCTTTCACCCCGTGTTTCCCTTCATTTGTAACAGCTAAAGAATGAAGCTTTGCAACTGTTATGCTTCTTGATTGTCCTCTTAAAACAGAGAAAACAAACTCATGATTAACAAAAACGCTCATCGCTTCTCCATATTGAGAATTATTGCATATCCAAATCGTGCCCGTCGTAGGAACAGAGGAATGATGTTCTCAAAGTATAGCTGGATACTCAGCGGGATTTGCGATTCGGAAGTGACGGCATATTTTTTCATGCTGTATTTTTTGCTTTTTCTTCTTAAAAACAGGCCGCTCGAATTGGATTGTAGAGGATCGAGTCATCCAGTCAAAAACCTTCGCAACTCTTATACAATGGGATTTAGGGTGATCAGCTTGAATAGTAGACATGCAATCCCCCCTGTTCTATACAACTAATTTATGAATTTTTTTCCATATTGGTTAGCCTTTTTGTTGTTATTTTTTAAAAGAAAGCGCTTATTTAAAGTAAAGAAGTGTTTAATCCCCGTTATTAGAAAAAGTAAGGAATTAAAAAAGAACCTCTTATTTAAATAAAATAAGAGATTCTTCTTTATTCTTGGCGTTCTTTCTTACTAACTAATGTCTTGCGATCTGCTGTTCCAGGAGGCTGCTCTAGCCAGTTGTGTTTAATCATAATATCAGCTCCCTTTTTAGCAAATTGACCAATTTCTAATGATAGCCGTTCATAATTTAAAACAAGATCACTGCGCTGACTAGCAGCTGCCCCAGTGGCATAGTTTCCTGTTCCTGCTGCACTCAAAAGCGACATTTGAAACATTAACAATTTATCTGAAAATGTTGGGGTTGTAGAGTTGCTTACCCCCATATCAGGTAACCTTGGAGTAGGAATATCATTATTAAGCAGCATATCTGCAAATACTTTAATATGCTTGTTTGAGATTTCTTTTCCACGCTGCATGTACTGTTGGATTTCTTTTGAGGGGGAAGTTTGTCCAAAACTTAGGCAAAGTTGAACACCAATCACATTTGTGACAATATTCATGAACAAGTGAGAAATCTCAACTGCATTCAATGGCCGTTTAGAGTTAAATGGATTTAAACCACTTAAATATTTTTTGCTATTTATATAGCTGCTTTCTTTAGGAACTTGGATATACGGATGGCGGTTAAATACCCCTTTTGAAAGAGCAATATCTGTTGTCATATTATAAAGCTCACTCGTTTGTGTTAAAGCCGTTGTGAAATAGTGACGAATATCTCCTCTTGAACTCATTGAAATAGTGCCACTATATGTTATCATACCTACTCTAGCCATAAAGTTAACATAATTTAAACAAAAAACATCTGTATAAAGCCATGGAGCTTCTTCATTAATATCTTGAGATGTGAAACCGTTTGGAATAGCATAATTTTCTTCATTAAATATTTCAACTAGCTGTTTTAAATGCTGTGAAGAAATATCGTAAGCATGCCTAATAGCAGGTTTTATGTCATCATCTTCAATATATTTCAGCATGTGACCTAAAATACATTTTGACATACTATCATTCATATAAGCCGTCCAAAGACAAGCAATCTCAGCCGATGTTAAATAAACCTTCTTTCCTTCCATTGTAGTAACCCCCTAAAATTAAGCTTATTGTAGTTAGTGTTTACAAACAATGAACGAAATACATATGAAATATATAAATAATTATAAATCAACTGAGAGACTAGAGATAGATATTAATTGTTGTTCCCATTCCAACTATACTCTTCATTTCAATCTCCCCATCATGTGCTTTAATAACGTCTTTCGCAATAGCCATACCAAGACCAGAGCCTTTATGAAGCTCCCCTGTATTTGTTCCTCGATAATAACGATCAAAAATTTTATCCACATCTTCTTTCTTAATTCCTTTTCCATTATCTTCTATAACAATATGTGGTCGTGCTTTCTTTTCAATTCGAACCGTTATTCTTACATTCTCATCATTGTGTACAATTGCATTGTATATTAAATTGTGCAATGCCCGGCGAATTAAAATCTCATCTACCTCTACTTCTACTTTTTCCTGCTCTACTTCAAATTCAATATGACGGTTAGCATATCTTGCATCATTCAAAATATCGATGACAATGTTGCGAAGCACTGTAACAATATTGACTTCCTTTTTATTTAACATAAGTTCTTTATTTTTTAGTCTTGTTGTTAAATTTAAGTCTTCCATTACTTCTTTCATATATAGTGCTTTTTTTTCAATAATGTCGGCATATTCTCGCATCTCATCTAATGAAAAATGATATTCTTTATTTTTCATCATCTCAGCATATCCTTGAATGGAAGCAAGCGGCGTTTTGATATCATGAGAAATGTTCGCAAGCCATTCTTCTCTCATATGATCTAACTTCTTGCGCTCCTTTTCATTTGAGGTTAGCTCAGTTGACAAGTAGTTCACATTATAAAAAACGTCTTTATAAATGCCTTTCGGTTGATAATTTACGCTATAATCTTTGTTTGCAAGTCTTTTAATTCCATCAATTAAGCTATTTAATGGAGATGTTAGTTTTTTGCTAAATAAATAGCCAATGAAAAAAGCAATCAAGCTATCGATAAGTAAAAAAGTAAGTATTCCTACTTTAAAATTGTGAAGAATGCTTTCGATATCAAATGTAAAAACATATTTATCGATATTCGGATCGCTAAAACCAACGAAATAGCTGTATTCCCGATTATTCACCGTTTTTCCGCTTGCAAAAACGGTCGCTAATATATCTTCTTCTTTATATTTATATCTATTGATGGTTTCTAACGGCGTATATTTTTTCTTCACAGCTTTTGGAAGCTTGTAGCCGTAAACTTCCCTTCCGTTTTCATCAACAATTTGAATCCACGCGTTTTTTTGGTCAAGCTTTTCTTTTCCTTTTTTAGTAACATCAATAGTTCCATTTGCTACAGTAATATAACGATCAAAATTTCTTGTAAACCGCTCAGCTGATATTTCTCCACTGTGAAATACTGACTTTCCTGTATTAATTTCTATGAGGAACAATCCAATGAGCGTCACAATATTAATGATCACAACTAAAATAACAACAAGTACAATTGATAATAAATAACGACCTGTTAACTTCCATTTCATCTCTTATTCATCCTCGATAACAAGCTTGTATCCTAATCCTTTTACAGTCATTAAGTAGATAGGTTTTGAAGGCTGATCTTCTATTTTTTCGCGCAGTCTTCTTATATGAACCATAATTGTATTATCAAATCCAATAAAGTCTTCTCCCCATACAACATCACAAAGTCTTTCTTTACTAATTACTTTATTTGGATTTTCAAGAAAGTGCTTCATTAGTCCAAGCTCTTTTCGTTTAAGCTCTACAGTTTTTCCGTTTTTGACTAGCTCTGCTTTTTCTTCATTGAGTATAAAAGGACCTTTTGTAATAATAGGATCGCTTTTTTCCTGTTCCTTTCCATAACTCGCTCTTCTTAGCTGAGCTTTCACTCTGTAAGCAACCTCTTTTGGACTAAACGGCTTTGTAATATAATCGTCTCCCCCAATTGCAAAACCTAAAATCTTATCGATTTCTTCTGTTTTGGCTGATAAAAAGAGAATTGGTACTTTTGACACTGTGCGAATTTCTTTACATATGTCATATCCTTCTCCATCAGGTAACATAATATCTAGTAAAATAAGATCTGGTTTCTGTTGACGAAATTGAGCCATCCCTTCCTTTGCAGTCGAAGCTGTTAATACGTGCTCAATTCCTTCCTTTCTTAATACCGTCTTTATAAGCAGCAAAATATCTTCTTCATCGTCTATGACAAGTATCTTTTCGTTATTCATCATATCAACAACCACCTTTAAAATGTATCATGCTCCCTATTATATAGAAATTACTATACTTATTAAAACATTGTCGTATTTTCTTCTCTTTCTATAAAAAAACCTTTACAAAAGACTTCTTTTGTAAAGGGCGCAAAGTGACTCATATGAATTTTTCTTTTGCTTTTTGAGGAACTTTATCTTCGTTTATTTCTTCATATGATGTTACACCTTTATCGTTTTTTATAAATAGCTCTAAATAAGCTTGCTGGCGGAGGGGGTTTTGAGACGTAAATGTTACAGTTTTGGCTTCACCGTCTTCCTTCACTGCCCGAAGTGTATATTCATATCTTACAAATACTTCTCCACTAGAAGCTTTTTCCTCTAATTTTTTGCCCTCACCTGTAATTTGTGTATAATATTTGTCAGTCCATAATCGATTAATATTTATGTTCTGGAGAAATAAAAGTGCTCCACCTAATACAACTACAAACGTTATAAGAATGATTGTGGTTTTTTTCATGATTTGTCTCCTTTTCTATTCATTTGTTTTCATCACAATTTTGTAATATGAGTTTACGGTTAAAAAGTAATACAACACATATATGAAAGTATATACACTTACACATATAAGAACAGGAACAACTAGATTTGTTTGTAACAACTTTGATAAAGCGGTTAAAGCTACACTACAATGAGCAATCCCTATAATTAAAGGAAGAGTAAAGATAAATGCTTGCTGTTTCGCTATTGTTTTCTTGATTTGCCTTTTATCTACACCAATTTTATATAAAACAACGTAGCGACTTCTATCTGCATTTGCTTCTGCTAATTGTTTGAAATAAATAATACTTCCTGTCGCAGCAAGAAATACTAGTCCTAAAAAACCTCCCATAAATATCATCAAGCCCGCAGCCTCTAGTCCTGAAGCATAATCTTCATAAAAGCTTGAGAATTGTGCATTATCAGCAAGAACAGCGTTAATACTTTCCGTAAGTTGTTTTGCATGTTCTTCGTCTGTGATTTCATAAACTTCCATGTTTACTTGTTTCTCATTTTTTGCTAACTGCGCAAACATACTATCGCTTACAACAACGGTTGCTCCCGCTGTATACGTATTTAAAACATTATACTTTTTCAACTTTGTAAACGTAATTTCCCTCACTTGCTCATTTCCTTTTAAAGAAACGGTTGAGCCTACATATTTAGGTGTTATCCCTTCAAAATAGGCCGGCTCTAATACAGCTGCTTCATCTCCTTTTAAAAAGAGCTTATCTTTCCTTTTTTGCTCTTGTGCTAACTCATTGAAATCCGTAGATGAAATTACAGTGTACATCATTGTCTTAAAAGGCAGTGTATTCTTTAAGCCTGTAATATCTCCTTTTAGCTCAAGCGTTGAAACTTGTTTATGATACGCCACTTTATGATCTTTATTTTTATGAATTAAATCTTGAACGATTTTTGCTTTACTTTCATCTTCATCTCTAAACATCATACTGTTCGGGTCATTGATTTCTACGTTGCTTTTATTGTTGTAATAAAAACTGTATGCTGTTCCAACGGCTGTTAAGGTTGTTGCACTAAGTATTGCGATAATCGTCAGCATACGAGCATTTCCTTTTATTCGATATAGAAGCTGAGAAACACCAATGAGATTACTTCCCCGCCAAGCATAGCTTTTATTTTTCTTAACAAGCTTTAGTACATAAAGAGATAATGTATTAAATAAAAGATACGAACCTAATATAACCGTTACTAGGATAACGAGAGGAGTCACCATAAACCCTAGCGTTTTCCAAACTTCCGATTTCAATAAGTTTTGAAGCGCAAGCCAGTAACCAATTCCAATGAGGATAAGTGATAAAAGCGCGATGAAAAAAGATGCTTTTGGCTCTTTCTCTCCTTCTTGATCCGCACGGAAAAGTTCAATAAGTTGAAAACGATAGACTAGACGATAACCTTGAAAAGAAGCAATAAGCGTTATAATAAGAAATACAGTTACTGTGTTTATCACAGCGCTAAAAGAAATCTCAAAACTCCCAAGCACTTCGTATCCCATAATACTCATTAAAAGAGACATAAAGAATCTAGATAGAAATGCTCCAAGTAAAATCCCTACAAATAGAGCGCCTATTCCCATAATGAAATTCTCATAAAAGAGCATGCGACCAATCTGTTTTTTACGCACACCCAGTAACGCATATAATCCAACTTCTTTTTTTCGCTTTCTCGTAAAAAAAGTATTGGAATACCAAATAAAAACTGCTACAAAAATGATTAAAATAACAGATGCTCCATTAAAAGCAGAGCTGATTTTTGTTGAAGAATCAGAAGCTGTTTGAATGGTTTTATCGTATTTTAACGAGATAAACGTAAAATAGATGACAATACTAAAAATAAGAGATGTAAAATACAAAAAATAATTTTTGAAATTTTTCCTCATATTTTTTCTAGCAATACTAAAAAGGCTCATCTATGCTCCACCTCCAATGGAAGCAAGAACATGTAGAATTTGCTCAAAGAAACCTTGGCGATCTTTTTCACCTTTATAAATTTCAGCAGCAATGCTGCCATCCTTAATAAACAATACACGTTTGCAAAAACTTGCTGCAAAAGCGTCATGTGTAACCATCATAATCGTTGCTTCTCTTTCTCTATTTAATTTCGTTAAGCTTTCTAACAAACTTTTTGCAGATTTAGAGTCAAGGGCTCCTGTCGGTTCATCTGCTAATACTAAAGCAGGATTTGAAATAATTGCTCGTGCTGCTGCTGTACGCTGTTTCTGCCCTCCTGATATATGGTACGGATACTTATCAAGAAGATCACTAATGCCGAACGTTTTAGCAATATCGTTCACCCGTTTTTCAATTTCTGCTGCTGAGACTTTTGCTAGGGCAAGAGGCAGAAGAATATTTTCTTTTACGGTTAATGTGTCAAGAAGGTTATAGTCTTGAAAAATAAAGCCGAGTTTGTCTCTTCTAAAGTCCGAAAGCTCCTTTTCTTTCATTTTGACGATGTTTTGCTTTGAGATCATAACCTCTCCTGCTGTTGGGGTATCAATGGTTGAAAAAATATTTAGTAATGTTGACTTCCCTGCACCAGAGGGCCCCATAATGCCTATAAATTCTCCTTCTTGAATTTCTAGATTAATGTCTTCTAATGCTCTATATACATTTCCTTTAGTTCCAAATACCTTTTGGATGTTTCTTGCTTTTAAAATGGTTTTCATTTGTGTTCCTCCTTGACTAAGCTACAAGAACGATTATAGATGCTGAACCTTACATCATTTTAATGTAAACCTTACATAAACCTTAAAAAAACCCTTATCAAAGCTGATAAGGGTTTTAAGCATTTATAATATGTTAGTTAAATAAGTTCTTTCCATAATACAGTCATTTTGGAAAGTACACGAAGGAATGCAGATTTTAAAAAAGGGGCCTTTCGTTTCTCTTCATAAGGTTTTCGTACATACTGTTGGTCTTTCGCTATAAGTGCACTATACTCTACTTTATCATCAATAGCTTTCGTTAACTCTGATGCAAATGACTCACTATCAATAATAAGAACAGATTCTGTATTCAAGAAAACAGAACGTGAATCGATATTAAAAGAACCAACAACGCTCAAGCTTTGATCATACACAATGGACTTTCCATGTATAGAATGTGGTCCACCGTATTCATAAAGCGTAGTTCCTGTTTGAACAACACGATCTCTTGATGCCATATATCCCGCAAAAGCAAGAGCATTCGGTGTAGAAATTAACGAATTAGTAAGAACCGTTGTCTCTATCTTTTCATTTCTTTTACGAGGCAGATATTTTTCCATATTTTTAGTTGGAACAATATAAGGACTCTGAATAACTATAGAAGTATGAGCTTGTTTTCCGAGTGAGATTAAACTCTCCCAAACAAAAGGTGTTTTATGAAACCGTTCGATTGGATTATGAATAAAAGCAACTTTATGAGCAGGCACTGTTGATGTTTTCCACTGAAAAAGTGGACTCACAAATTCATTTTGAATTTCCTTTGCTTTTTGATATTTATTTTTCAAACGATCTCTCACACGTTCTCCCTTTTCTTTTTCACGTTCTGAAAGGTTTTGGAAAACAGTCTTTGTATAGGGATGTTTCCATAGTTCATTCATATAGTTTTTCATTGGAATAATAACGCTATCTTTACGCTGTGTTTCATTAAATACTATCGTATCCCGATCATACACAAAATCATCAGAAGGGGTCTTCGCCAAGTACTTGTCTCCTATATTTCTCCCACCAATAATGGCCAAATCCTCATCTGCCATCATTATTTTGTCATGAAGGCGATTATTCCAAGTCCATGGCTTTAATAATGTAAATGGCTCATAGTATTTTAGCTGGATGTTCGGATGTGAAGCTAAAGCATAGCGAACATCACTTCTTTTCCCTCGAAGATTATGGCAAATACCGTCCAAAAGCACGCGTACACGTACACCTCGGTCTGCTGCTTGAAACAGCGCTCCTAAAACGAAATCAGTAGATTCTCCTTTTCCAATGGAGTAATAGGCAATATCAATTGAATTCCTTGCTTCTTGAATCATCTTTATTCGCGCAATTCCTGAGTTATAGCCATCTTCAAGAAGAAGGACCCGGTCATCTTTAGAATGCTGATCTTTCCAAACATGAGCTGTACTTCTACTAGCTTCATCCATTTTTTCAATAGGAAGATAAAACAAAACAACTGCTGTTACTACAGCGTATATAACATATAAAAATAAAACAAACGCTAGTCCTTTCACTATGCTTTTTGCTTTCATCATTTTTCATCTCTTTATGTTTCAATTTTTTCTTATAATTTATAAAAAAGCACTGTTTTATACGATAAATTTTCCCCTTCTTTTTTTGACAGAATAGAAACACATGCTAAAAAGACCTTCTTTAACTCAAGCAAGGCCTTCTTCATTTTCCTATTGAATTCTTATTATATTGAGAGAAGCTCCGATTGTTCCTCCACCAGATATCAAAGTAGCTGTTAATAAAATACTGCTAAAAAGCTGAAGAGAAAGTGTGCTCCCTGCTGTAAGCGGCGTAATACAATCTCTGTAAAATGTCGCATTACTAACAGCCGGAACTAAGATTGTACCTGGAATAGGCGTCCCATTTGCTGTTACCCTTGCTCCAGCTCCAATACCAAGGCCAACTGTTGTATTAATTTGATACGTAATATAATAGCGACCTGTTTCAGGAACAGTGAAAACTGTATCATTTGCATTTCCGATAAAGTTTCCTAAACTTTGGTTGTTCGGAAGGCGAATATTTGTTGATCCACCTAGAGCAACAACAATCACAGATCCAAGCGTGTTTGAAGCAAACATTCCACTTGTTGTCACACTAGTACCTGTTGGGCCTGTTACTCCCCTTGCTCCTGTCGATCCCGTTGCTCCCGTTGCTCCTTCCCCCCACAGTTGCCTAGAGGTCCACAAAAATTTATCCCTGACACCTGTCTTCCTCCTCCACTTCGTACATTTATTCATCTTTTATAATTTATTCAACTTAGTGAAGGACGAAACGGCATTTAACCTACTAAAAAATGAAAGAATATAGTGAAACGATTACGCTATGATTCTATCTTTGGTTGAGAATCAAGCGTTCGTTTGATGCTATCAATTGCTCTATAAATTCCTCCATAACCTGTACAGCGACAGAGATTTCCAGACAAGCCTTCTTTAATTTCGCAATCTGTTGGGCTTTCGTTTTCTTGAAACAAATATTTAGTGGCCATAATCATTCCTGAGGTACAATATCCACACTGAAATCCACCTTCATCTAAAAAAGCTTTTTGACAAATATCTAGGTCCCCTTTTTTTAATCCTTCAATTGTAGTAATATGTGCATTTTGAACTTGATAAGAGAGCACTAAACACGAATTCACTAAATTTCCATCCATTAAAACCAAACATGCCCCACATCTACCAATTCCACAAGAAACTTTTGTACCTGTTAAAGAGAGATCGTCTCGCAAAATATCGACAAGTCTTTTTGTCGGAGAGACAGTAATTGTAAATTTTTCATCATTTACAGAAAAAGTAAGCTTTAATTTTTTTCGTTCTTCTTTCAAATAATGCTTTTCTATTTTTTCATAACTCATTTTCTCACTCCTTCCTCAAGATGATCTAATATATTTTCAGGTTGAAGAGGAAGTTTATTTACAAAGCACTTAGTAGCATCATAAACAGCTGCTGCAATAGCAGGAGCAACAGCAATTGTTCCGATTTCTCCAACGCCTCTAGGACCATAGCTATCTTCTTTATAGAGCGTCTCAATTTTGTTGATGTTCATTTGAAGAGGCAAATCAGAAATACTTGGAATAAGGTATGTGTCAATATTATCTCTTGTATATAATCCGCTACATATATGTGAATCTTCCATTAGAGAATAGCCAAGAGCCATAGCCGCTCCTCCTTCAATTTGCCCTCGATAACCTCGTTCGCTTATGACAGGTCCTGCCGCAATAGCATGGTCCATTTTTGTCACTTTTGCCATTCCAGTTATAACATCTATTTCAACTTCAACCGCAACAGCTCCGAACGCGTATAGAAAATGACCTCCAACAACAGCATCAGGAGTTGTTGGAAAATGAAAATAAGTTTCAACACAAGGGAGTCTGTGAGAAAAAACACGCTTAGCCACTTCTTTGTATGTTATGCACAGGCTATCACGCTCGTCTTGTTTATACCATATCCCTCCTTCTCCTAATAAAAGGCAGTCAGTCGGCAAATTGAGAAACTGAGAAACTCCTTGTAGTAATTGAGCTTTAAATTCTCCTTTCATTCTTTGAATTGCTTGCCATACCATACTTGTGCCTCTTGACGCAGTTGAAGATCCAGAAGAAGGAACATATTTAGTATCTCCAATCACAATTTTCAAATCTTCTGGAGCACATCCAAACTCCTCTGTTGTAATATTTTCAATAACAGATAGCAATCCTTGCCCACATTCTTCAAATCCAAAAGATATTTCAATATCTCCATCTTTCGTTAAAGAAAGTCGCCCACCAGCTGCGTCAAGTCGTCCAAATCCTAACCCACCACCATGCATTGTTATAGCTGCGCCTACTCCAATCAGCTTTCCTTCTTTTCTCCTTCTCTCTTTTTGTAAAATAGGAGATTCTCCAATCGCACAAAGCACATCTCTTGCTCCATCTGTTGGCGCAATTTTTTGGCCTAAGGGTCCTGGATCAAACGTTTCTCTAAGATTCTGCGCTCGAATTTGAAGAGGTTCTAACTTAAGTTCCTCAGCTAAACGATCCATTTGACCCTCAAGTGCAAACGTAATTTGATTTCCTCCAAACCCCCGAAACTCCCCTGCTACACCATTATTAGTAAAAACAGAAACTCCTTTTGTTTTAACATGGGGAATAAGGTAAGGACCTATAGCATGTTCAACTGCAAAATCCAATACTGCTGGCCCTAATGTTGCATAGGCTCCTGTATCTGCTATAATATTTGTCTCTTGAGCAAGCACTTTTCCTTTTCTTGTTGCACCTGTTTTCATCCTAATTTTCATTGGATGACGTTTTATACTTGAACGAATGGATTCACGTCTAGTTTGATGAAGTTTCACAGGTTGCTGCGTTTTCAGGGCAAGAATTGCTCCATATTGCTGCACATTGAGCTCATCCTTCCCACCAAAAGATCCTCCCATTGGACTTGAAACAACTCTTATATCCTGTTCAGGAATGGCAAGAATACGAGCAAGCTGAAAACGATCTTTATAGCCATGCTGTGTTCCCATGTAAACCGTAATCTTTCCATCCTCTTCTGGAACTACAACTCCTCCTTCTGTTTCCATATAAAGATGGGCTTGCCGAGGCAACTTATATGTTTCCTCAATAATTATGTCACAGTTTGCAAATCCTTCTTCAACATCTCCTTTTTCATACTGGGCTTGATATAAAACATTGCCATTTGGATGAAGTTTCACAGCATTTTTCTCTAAGGCTTGTTCTGGACTAGAAATGATAGGAAGCTCTTCATAACATACTTCAATAAGCTCTAATGCCTGTTCAGCTATCCGTTCATTTTCAGCTGCTACCGCTGCAATAGCATCTCCTATATAGCGAACTCGCTCTTCACAAAAAACAGGTTGATCAGGAAAAACAATTCCAAATCGATTCATTCCCTTCACATCTTTACTCGTTACAACCGCTTTTACTCCTGCTAATTCTTCAGCTTTTTTCGTACAGATTGAGAGGATATTTGCATGAGGATACTTACTTCTGAGTACTTTTCCATACAGCATATTTGGAAAAGTTAAGTCTGTTAAATATTTAAGTTCACCTGTTACTTTCTCCTTTCCATCAGGACGAACTCTGTCTTTTATTGTTTCGTTCATCAAAGCCCCTCCTCTTTCATCTTCTCCCCAAATAAAACTTTGTGTACTTTTTCTTCAATAATGTTACAAGCAAGCTTTTGGCGATATGTCCCAGAGGCAATAGCATCTGTATAAGGGCGAAATTCTTTTCTTATCTTTTCTTTTAATAACCTTAAATCTTCTCTTTTTTTCACGTTTTTTTTAATCCAGTCTTCACAATTAAAAAGGCGTTTTGTCTCATTGTTTGCATAGCCTGTTACAAGACGAACTTCCTTTATTTCTTCCTTATCTTTTTCAATATAGCCAGCAACTGTTAGCGTTGAAAGTATAAAAGCTTCCCTGCCGCCTACTTTTTGATAGAAAGTAGATTCATATTGCTTTTTAAGATAAATGGCCGTTACTATTTCTTCATAGATACGATTAAGCTTCCGCTCCTCTAACCATTTCACAATTTTCTTTCGTTCATAACCCTTTGGTGTAAACACTTCAATTTCTGCATCAATTGCAACCAAAAGAGGAAGAAGATCCCCATAAACACCAGTTATGTTTCCCCCAATTGTTCCTCTGTTCCGAACAGAAATACACCCTATTTCTCTAAGAGCTTCTTGTAAAAATGGAGCGTACTTTTTAATAAGTTCATTTTTAAGACAATGTGAGAGCGTTGAAAGAGCACCTAGTCTAATAGAAAGTTCTTTTTCTTTATATTCCGTAATGCCTGTAAGTTCTGTTATGTTTTCTAAACTAATTAAATGCTTCGGCATCTCTCCACTTTTTTCCCATTGAAGTTGAAGGAGGGTGCCCCCTGCAATAAATTCTGCTTTTAGTCCTAGCTTTCTCTTCATATCAAGAGCTTCTGTAATTGTATTTGGTATCCAAACATACGGCGTGCTTGTCATTGCTTCGTTAATCATCATTTTCTCCTTTCCCGAAAAACATGTTCATATGCTTCTTTTGTATCAATATCATAGAGCCACTTCTTTTCCTTATAAGAAAGAAAAAGACCATCACTTCTATGTTTCAAGATCTTCCTAGCTCCTATATCTCCTTCTAAACTTAAAAGAAGAGGAAACATACTATCCGCAAATAAGATAGGAGGCGCCATCGTCCCTTGAAAACGAGGGGCAATAAAGGAAAGGAACGGTTGCTTAGAGTAGGTGAACATTAGATGATTAATCATTGTAGAAGTTACAAAAGGCTGATCTGCCAGAAGAACAACAACTGCATTTACTTGTTGATGTATTGCTTCTTGCACACCACACTTTAATGAATATGCCTGCCCTTTTTCAGCTCTGATACAAGAAACGAAGTGAACTCTTTTATCACTTTTGTTCATCCAAAAAAGATCATCATTTGGACGGTGAACAACGATAATTGTATGAAGTTGAGATAAAAGAGCATGTGAAAGAGATGTATTTCCGATGGTAGAGGTTTGAAAAGGTAAAGATAATTTATTTACTCCCATTCTCTTGCTAGAACCTGCAGCTAGAAAGATTCCCGCTATTTTCATGCTGATGTACGGCTTTCTCTCACTGCTAAACGCTGTTGCTGAACAAGCTGTGCCACAATGCTAACCGCAATTTCTTCAGGTCCTTCTGCTCCAATTGAGAGACCAACTGGACTATATATATAAGGGGGAACTTCTCTTCCTTCAAAGAGCCGCTTCGTTCTATTCGCAGATCCTAGTAATCCTACATACTGAAGCTGTTTCTTGCCTAGAAGAGATAAAATTTCTTGGTCACGTTGAAAATTATGGGTGAGGATGACAACAAAGTCTTTAGGCTGAATAGTCATTTTATTGATTACTTCATGTGGAAAAGAGACAATGAGCTCATCTGCAAGAGGAAAAGCTTCCCTGTGACAGTAACTTCTTCTCCAATCTGTTACTGTCACAGAAAAACCAGTTTGAGCTGCAAGTCTTGCAAGGGGGATAGCATCTTCTCCACCTCCAAATAATAGAAGTCGTGGTTTTGGATAAAAACAGTGAACATATACATATGAGGCATGTTCGTTAAAAAATGCCACACCACTCTTTTCTTTTCCATATAACATCAATTTTTTTACATTTGGAGAAACTGCTCCTTCCCATTCTCCGAAAACATATTCATCTTCTGAAATAAACAGATAGTGAGAAACTCTTAAATCATGCGTAATTTTCTTTACAACGGTTACCGTTTTACCGTGTTTTAAAAATTCTCCAAGCGTTAGTAAATGCTTACGCAGTTTTTCATCTATTCCTTGAACAAGCACGTGAATAATTCCATTACATCCAGCTCCGGTCCCCCATAGCAAGTCGTCTTCGCTCTTCATGTTAAATGTAAAAGTAGCCGATTTTGATGTTCCAAAGAAGTCTGCTGCACGTTGAAATAAATCTTCTTCTAAACATCCGGCACTTAAAACACCTGCTTTTTCTCCATTTTCCAATAAGAGCATTGATGTTCCTTCTTTGCGATATGATGAGCCTTCTACTTCGATAATAGTAGCTAAAACAGCTTTTGGTTTAGAACATTTCAACAAAGTTAGAATGTCATATATATTCTCCATCCCTCTTTCTCCTCTCCTTCCTGTTCCCTCTAAAAAAGCAAGGTATGTCCTATACTCTTACAAAAATTAATTTCCTTAGTAATCTTTTGTAAATCATAGACGATTTTCTAAATTCAAACCTCACAATTGTCATATCTTTTAACACTCATTCTTTCTTTTTAGAAAAAATGTGTTTCTTATTGTTTTTCTTTAGAAGAAATCACTAAAAAAAGAGACGATGCGAAATTCGCATCATCTCTTTTATAAGACAAGTTTACTACCTGATTGCTGTACAACAAGCCTTGCAATACCATTTCCAACTGCACACGCTTCTCTTAACGATAAATTAACAGCAAGGCCTGCAATAAAACAAGCAAGGTGTGAATCTCCTGCACCGATTGTATCAACGACAAGAGCAGGTTCTGATGGAATAAGGTCACTTTCTTCTTCTGTGTAAAAGAACGTTCCTTCAGCACCTAATGTGATAATTACAGGTTCACCCGTTTTATCAAAAATAGCGCGTGCTCCATCTTCAACAGAGCTTTCACTTGTTAGGCAAAGAAGTTCTGCCTTATTTGAATGAACAATTGTTCCTTTTGTCAAGACCTTTTTTATAACACTTTCATCAATAAATTTAATTCTTGGACTTGGATCAAAAATTAGCTTAGCTTCTTTCTTCCGTTTTTCAAGCGCTTTTGTAACAATATAGCCTGAAGGAC
The DNA here is from genome assembly GCF_900177535.1 of Priestia filamentosa. NCBI lineage: Bacteria > Bacillati > Bacillota > Bacilli > Caryophanales > Bacillaceae > Priestia > Priestia filamentosa. The sequence continues at coordinate 214,937 of NZ_FXAJ01000002.1, read as the reverse complement.
CTTCCAATTCGTATCCTGATATATAAATGTAGTCGTATGTGTCAATTTCAATAGCCTGAAACCATTCTTCTCTCCACTGTGTTTCAATCCCTGGTATGGTTATAAACGTTCGTTCTCCACCTTCTTCAACAATACATAAACTCCAACCGTTGTCATATGGTTCTTCAATAAGAAGCGGATATTCTTCTTTCAAAAGCTCCTCTCTAATAACCTTTGCACAATTCCCCTCTCCAACAGGAATAAGTAAGTCATGTGGAATACAAAGCTGTTTTAACACACTTGATACATTATAAGCACAACCACCAACCGTCACTTGATCCGCTCTTGCAAAAATATCTTGACCGCTTTTAGGAAGCTCTGCTACTTTAATGATTACATCGATAATCGCTGCACCGAGAATAAGTACTTTTCCTTTCGGCCCAGGCTCGTTCGTGTCTTCATTTTGCCATTTTTCCACTTTCTACACCTCTACTCTTTGAAGATTGCACATTTACTAAAACAACTTGTACAACTCCACTCACAATAAATGCTAATAATACACCTAAACTACTATCCTCAAAAATCCCTCTTGCAAATGGCCCAGTAAAAAATGACGTATTTGTAAACGCCAGACCTGCTGCAATTCCAATCAACCAACTTAAAAGTCCCGCTGGATTTATTACCTCTGCCTTGTTGCTCAACAGTTTTAGATCATACCCAAATTTCCTCCGAACAAGAGCAAAATCAACGAGAAACGTAGCTCCCCAAGAAGCTAACCCAATTCCGACTAGTCCTAAGAAAATCTGAAAATCTCCTAGGAAATTTTCAGAGAAAAACAAAACATACACAGGAAGAGCAATAATAATGATAGCATGGATAAAAATCGCTGTGGAGTCTTTCACATGAATATCTAACGTCTGTAAATTTGTACGCGCTGATTTTAAACTTAAAATACATTGCGGAATTAATCCACCTAAAGCTGTAAGAAAATAAAGAGCCGTCATCCAAGATGGAAGAGATTGACTAATTACATTAATTGGATTATCCGCTGTTCCTAATGACGGAACGGACGTTGTCATTAAAATTCCAGCGCTCATAATAATAAATAACGGAAAAAAAGCTCCTAAAGTTACGCTCATAACAACAGATCGAGAAGAAGTTTTAGGATGTTGATAACGGCTATAATCAGCACCAGCCCCTACCCATCCAATGCCAGTACCTGCAATAATAATAGAAACAGCAGGAAGAAAAGACGTTAACCAATCGCCGTTATTTATTTGAAACAAAGCTTGCCAGTTTGTTTTTGGAATAAGTAAGGCTATTACAAAAAGGGTTAACAAACCAAAAACGTATGTAAAAAGGGTTTGAGCTTTTACAAGTACTTTTTGACTAAATAAATTTGAAAGTAAAACAAGAAGAGAAAAAGCAAAAAGGCTGACAACTGTTAGCAACGACGTTGTGTTTAAACCCCAAACATTAAGTAATGACAACAATGTTAAAGTGCCTGTAATAACATTAACAGCAAGCCAACCAACAAAACTCATCCAGACCATAAACGTTGGAAAATAGTTTCCTTTTCTTCCGAAAGCTGCTCGAGATAACGTGAGCATATTTGCTCCCGTATTTTTACCTGAAATACTTGTTAATCCAACAAGGATAAAAGATAACGATCCAAGCATAGCCGCAAGCAGCGATTGAAAAAAGCTAAGGCCAAATCCGACAATCATTGTGCCGTATACAACACCTAAAATTCCAATATTACTTGCAAACCAAATAAAAAAGAGTTCCTTTGGTTTTCCCGACCGCTCAGAAGGTGACAAAAAAATAGATGAAGATGGTTTACTCATTTTCTTCCCCCTTAATAATGAAATCTTCGATATTTCACAAGGTGTTCAGCATAGTAAGTAAAATCGACTCCATTGCTTCTGTTAATCGTCTCAATCCACTCTGGTAAAATTCCTGTAATTCCTACCTTCGCTCCACATATTGCTGTTGCCATAGCTCCAATAGTATCCGTATCTCCTCCTAAATTGGCACACATGATACTACATTTATGAACATCCTTTGTATAATACGCCAAAGCTAAAGCTGTTGGCACGGATTCACATGTTAATGTCCCCGCTCCGATAATGTGATAAAGATGATCGGCAAAAGCGTCTTCTTCATTCTTAAATTTCTCTGCATATTCTAGGCAGAGATCAAGTCTTGCTTTTAATGATGGACTAAATGTTTCTGTCCCATATAAGCTAAGAGAACAACTATAAGTATCTTTTACTTTTTGTATGATCTCCTCCCAACTGCAACCTTCAAATGCTGCGCTAACAGCCATTGCAACCATTGCTGCTCCACTAATAGCAACATCTGATCCATGCGTTACTCGACTAACCTCATAAACATACCTCACAATTTCTTCCATGTAAGTAGATGGGATGAGACATCCGATAGGAGCAATTCGCATTGCTGCTCCGTTTGTTTCAGCTTTCGCTGTAACAGTAGAAGCATTTCCCCCTGTCCGAATCGTTTGTAACGCTATTTTTGAACTTGGGCCAAGAATATTGTGTTCAAAAGCTTGATTTTGTTCAGCCCACTCAATAAGATGGTCGGCAATTACTGTTGTTGATGGGATAAAATTCCGCTCAATTAAAGCATCTAAAATAGCGATGCTTTGGGCTGTATCATCTGTATATTGTCCTCTTTTATAATAGCGTGCAGCTTCGTTTTCTTGGGGTCCCGAGATAAACGTATCAATTTTACCAAAGTGTTGTTTAATTCTCCTTCTGCTCCAAAGTTCCCCAGGCATTCCCATTGCATCGCCAATTGCTAAACCATATAGTGCTCCTAATGTTTTATCCATTAATATGTCCACTACCAGTTCCCCCATGTTTGTCACTCATTTTATTGCTAAATGATCTTCGTTATTTTTCTACCATCAAAAGTCATTTCTCTTTCCCATCTACTTAAATTAGACAATTATTTTATTTCCCCTGCTTTTTTTCCAAATTATTATAATTTTCTACTTTTTATGTAAAAAATTATAATATTCAGAAATTATTTTCTTTATTATCCTTTATGTATTTATTAAAAATTAAATTAAAGTTGAACTTTTTATCTTTTAAATAAAAAAGAGTTTTAATAGAAAGAAAAAAGGGAAGTATATTTTTGCGTGTTTGACACACGCTATATATGTCACCCGCTCCCCATATTATTCGCTTGTTGCGGGACACTTAACCAGGTCGGCGGGGTTGTCGGGTGACTAAAAAACGCTTAAGCTACTAAGCTTAAGCGTTTTTAATGTGGTGCAGCTTTCATATTTAAAACGATAACTCCACCAATAATCATAATAATTCCTACTACACTATATATGCTTATATTTTCTTTCCAAATCATAATGCCAACAAGAGCTGTAAGAGCCGTACCCACGCCAGACCAAATAGCATAAGCCATACTTAACGGTATGTTTTGAAGAGATAGAGAAAGAAAATAAAAAGCAGCTCCTATGCCAGCAACGGCTCCTATACTCGGGATAAGCTTCGTAAATCCTGCTGACGATTTAAGCATAGAGCTGCCGATAATTTCTAAAATAATAGCTAGAGCTAAATAGAAATAAGGTTGCACAATCATCACCTCATTCATCTTTCCTATAACATTTTTCCGAAGAAAATCGTACCATATGTGAGCAAGACTACGCTAGTGTTTTTATTGAAAATTGGTGTTGTTCACAAAAAAAGCACAAAGTTGTTAAAAAACCTAACAACTTTGTGCTTTTTTTACATTAGGATGTATAATGAAGTTCACTTTTTTCGATCAGCTTTTTAAGCTCTTTCAACATTGGTTCGCGAAGCTCCTTATCTTCTAAAGCGAAAGAAATGTTTGTTAAAAGAAAACTGAGCGGCTCGCCTGCATCATATCTTTGACCTTCAAACTGATAAGCAAAAACCGCTTGTAACTCATTCATTGATTCAATAGCATCTGTGAGCTGAATTTCGCCTCCTTTTCCTTCTTTCTGTTTCTCTAAGTAAGTAAAAATTTCTGGTGTAAAAACATAGCGACCAATAATGGCTAAATTTGAAGGAGCTTCTTCAGGTTGCGGTTTTTCAACAAATGAATCTACTCGATAAAGGCGGTGTTCTTTCTCAGCCGGATCTATTACTCCGTACCTGCTGATCTCTTCGGTTGGGACAGGCTGAACACCAACAACTGAACACTCTTTTTTCTCATATTGCTTAATGAGCTGTTTCAAACAAGGTTCTTCAGAGTAAGTTAAATCATCTCCAAGAAGGACCGCAAATGGCTCATCTCCAATAAAAGTGCGAGCACAAGAAATAGCATGGCCAAGACCTTTTGGTTCTTTTTGACGAACATAATGAATATTAGCTAGGTTTGAAACATGTTGAATGGCATTAAGCTGTTCTTCTTTTCCCTGCTCACTTAAATGTCTCTCGAGCTCAGCATCATAATCAAAATGATTTTCAATTGCTTGTTTTCCTTTTCCTGTCACAATTATAATATCTTCAATTCCCGATTTCAGCGCTTCTTCTACAATAATTTGAATTGTTGGTTTGTTGACAATCGGCAACATTTCCTTTGGAATTGATTTTGTAACAGGTAAAAAACGAGTACCTAATCCTGCTGCTGGAATAACAGCTTTTCTTACTTTCTTCATCTTCTTCTCCTCCATTTTTATTTTATTTGATTTCTTTTTCTATCCATTTTGTGCTTTAAATACCCACGCTTTCGTTCCTATAAAGTTAATTCCCAAACCGATGATGGTAGCTCCCACCTTGCTGATTAAAAGAGACCATCCTAATTGCTCTGAAAATAAAAGCAAACATTTCATTGTTATTAAAAGCGTTAGCATGTTGATGAGAGCAAAGCGGAATAGTTCACTTCTTTGAGCTTTAGATGATTGTTTAAACGTCCATTTCCGATTTAGGATATAGCTGTTAAAAAGCCCGCAACTATAAGAGATTACTTGAGAAAGAACAGCTGGCATGCCCCCGAAAATGAGAAGGGTAAAAACGAGAAAATCAATAATCGTATTAGAAGCTCCCACAATGCAAAATTTGAGAAACGTTCTTCCTTTATTCATGAATCATTTGCTTCTCTTTCTTTCCAGACATTTCTGTACTATATATGTCACGCACAATATATAAAGGTCGACCTTTTGATTCATCATAGATGCGTCCGATATATTCTCCAATTACGCCAAGAAGAACGAGCACAACCCCACTAAAAAATAGCTGAATAATCACAAGTGAAGCCCAACCTGTTACAGTGTTTTCTGTAAAGAATTTCAAATATAAAACATACAGCATGTAAACAAATCCTGCTCCTGAAAAAAGAGAACCCGCATACGTTGCTAATTTCAATGGTTTATAAGAGAACGATGTAATCCCATCAAGGGATAACTTTAACATTTTTTTTAATGGATACTTTGTTTCACCTGCCGCTCGCTCATCACGTTCATATTCAACAGCCGTCTGATGAAAACCAACCCAACTAACAAGTCCACGAACAAATCGGTTCTTTTCTTGAAGACCTTTCATTTGCTCACATACTTTACGATCAATAAGTCTAAAGTCTCCTGTGTCAATAGGAATGTCAATGTCTGTCATAGAGCGGAGTGTTCTATAAAACATTGCTGCTGTTTGCTTTTTAAAAAATGTTTCTCCTTTGCGCTTTGTTCTTTTCGCATATACAACTTCATACCCTTGTTTCCATTTGTCAATCATATCGAGGATAAGTTCTGGAGGATCTTGCAAATCTGCGTCAATTACAACAACTGCCTCTCCTTTTGCATAATCCATTCCTGCTGTAATCGCAATTTGATGACCAAAATTTCTTGAGAAATCAATTAGTTTAATAGATGAATCACGTAAGCTAATCTCTTTCAAAATTTCTACCGTCTTGTCTTGACTTCCGTCATTTACAAATAAAAGCTCGTATTTTTCTTTTGTAGAATGCATTACATTACTTAAACGTTCGTACGTTGTTTCAATAACTTCTTCTTCATTATAAACAGGAATAATAATCGAATATTTTATATGTTCCATCTCATTTATAACCTCCTATGAATAGAATTTGTAAAAGGAGAAACGTTTCTCCTTTTACAAATCTAGATCTTTTATAGCTCTACTTTGTAAAGCGTTTCGCTTTGACCTCCTCTACCAGGCATTCCGCTATTTGAATCGCTCTCAGAATCACTGTTCGACGTACCGTTCCATTCTTCTTGTGGCACTTCTTCTCCATTCTCTTTGATCCATGTTTGTAAATCTGAGCTGCCACCAGGACCGCCGCCACCAATTAAGAAGTATTTCACTTCATTGTTTTTAACCATTTCTTCAAGCTTCTCTGTTGTTAAAATCGGATCTGAGCCTGAAAATCCACCCATTGCCATGACTGTTTCACCTTCAATAATGTAAGGGGCAGCAGAAGAGGCATTAGATGTAGCAAATAAGTAAGTTTCTCCATCGCTATGTTTCTTAAGGTAAGAAACTAAATTTTCATTGATGCTGTTTTGTCCTTCACCTATCTTCATATTTCCATTTCCCATCGTTGTAGGACCAGCCGCTGGCATTACACTATTTCCATCTCCATATATAATAGGAGTGCTTGCCCAAAAAGCAGGAATAACAAGAATGGCAAGAAGGGCTGCTAAGGACACAAAATATGTCGCTCGTTTCTCTTTTTGTTTGAAGAAGAATAGCGCTAGTGAAAGCAATGTCCCTGCTACTCCTACTCCAATGCTCCAAACCATCCCAATTTGATCTATATAAGATTTCAACGTAAAGACTTCAAAAGCAGTTGTTGCTAGAATTGCAATAGGAAGCAACATTGATTTAAATCCTTTTTCTGTTTGATAAAGCTTAAATAGTTTAACCCATCCTGCCCCAACAAATGCTGCAATTGGAGGAGCTAACATGATGAGGTAGTATTGATGGAAGAAACCTGCAATACTAAAGAAGACACCAACAGGACCAAGCCACGCAAGCCAGAATAGGCTTTCTTTTTCTTCATCACTCCACTGTTTTCGCAAACGAATTCCTGAAAGTAAACCAACGCATCCAAAAAGAGCAAACGGCAGAACCCAACTAATTTGATCTGCTAAGCCAATTTGGAACAAACGGAAGAATCCTGGAGTTCCTGTATTGAACATTCCTCCCCCATTTTGACCACCTGGTCCACCTTGATCTCCTCTATTTAGAAAATCACGCTGTCCATTACCTTCAGATGTCTGAGTTTCTGAGTTTGTGCTATCTTGTGTAGAAGATGAATCTGTATTAGAAGAATCATTGCTCGCTGAATTATCACTATTTGTTGTGTTTGTATCATTAGCCTGATTTGGTCCACCTTGACCATTTTGTGGAGCTCCTGATGGCATCCCCTCTGGTGCTTCTCCTTGTTCCATTCCATTTGGTGGAGCCTGCATCTCTCCTCCATTTCCTTTATCAGCACCAGCACCACCGCCTCCTGGTGTGCCTTGTCCTTGACCCGTTAAACGAGCTACGCCATTATATCCAAAAGCAAGCTCTAACACAGAGTTCGTTTGACTGCTACCCATGTAAGGACGATCATCAGCTGATACACTATCAACAACAACAGCCCATGAAAGAGACAACGCCATCATAACAGCTGTTGCGCTTGCTAATATCCCTATTTTCTTTTTCCACTTTACCTTTGCTGCAGTTATGTAGAAAAGATAAAACGCAGGAGCAACCATGAAAGCTTGCATCATTTTCATATTGAAGCCCAGTCCAATCATAGCAAAAGCTCCAATTATCCAAATAGCTTTGTTCTTTCTAACGCCTTTAAATAGCATCCACACCCCAATTAAAAGAGTAAAAACAAGCATACTATCAATGTTGTTTGAACGACTTATGGCAGGAACAATTGGTGTAATGGCCATTGTTAAACTTGCGATTCTAGCTCCTGTAATTCCAAAGGTTGGTTTTAGAAGGAAGTATAGAAGAATAACAGATCCGACTCCAGCTAAAGCTTGTGGTAACATAACGCTCCATCCATGCAAACCAAAAATCGCAGCGCTTAATGTTTGAATCCAAAATGTAAGCGGCGGCTTATCCACTGTTACAAAACCTGCTGGATCAAAAGAAGCATAGAAGAAATTGTGGAAGTTTTCGAGCATGCTTTTTACTGCTGCTGTATAATAAGCATTCGCATAATCGTTTTTCCAAATGTTATAGATGTTTAAGAAAGCAGAAAGAAGAATAATCCCTAGCAGGATAAGATCCATTCTTTTGTACATAAACTTTTTCATTTTTTCACCTCATTATCATTTAAAACGATGATTTACTGAGGCTAATAGAGTCCGGACTTCTACTAACTTTGATCTCTTAAATCATGTTTTTATCAATTCAACGTTTTTAACGTTTCCTTGAGTGTATTTAGACTATAACAAGCAATTATGTCGGAAAGATGTCAAAAACAATTTTTAGCAAAATAAAAAGCTAAAGTTTAAAAACCTTAAACTTTAGCTTTCTCCTTCTATTTTTCCCGCAAGCGCGTAGAGAACAACTGTTGAGACAAAATGGGCAGAAAACTGACTTGGATCTTGCTGAGGATATACTTCAACAAAGTCCATTCCTACAATGCCCCTTTTTGCAAATTCATGAACTAATGTTAATAGTTCATAAGATGTTAACCCGTTTCCATCAACAGGACCGCCTGGGTTAAAGGCATAATCTAAAACATCACTACAAATTGTTAAATACACTCCATCAACATTGTGACTTGCTTTTTTATAAACGTCTTGGGCAAGCTCTTTTATGTTCGTACATTCTCTAATGTCCCGAATTGTAACAGTCTCTGCTCCTGCTTCTTTTGCATACTGGCCACTTTCAGGTTTGTTTCGCGGCCCGTGAATCCCTGTATGAATAATACTTTCATTACGGATTCCATCTAGTTCATATATTCTTGCAAAAGGGGTTGATCTTGCAAATTCATCTCCTTCATGTGAAACCATATTATCATAGTGAGCATCAAGGTGAATGATACCAAACTTCTTTCCCTGCTTCGCCTCCGTAAGGGCCTTCATAATTGGATATGTAATTCCATGATCTCCTCCAAATGCAACCGGAAATTTATTTTCTTTCCATACTCGTTTAGAAAATGTTTCAATCCGCTCCATTGTTTCTTCTACACTAGCTGGAACAACGTCAACGTCTCCCATATCGCCTAAACTTAAATGTTCAAAAACATCAATATGATTCAGTTCAGGCAAATAGCCGCTATACCGAGCAGAAGAAAGCCGAATTACTTTTGGTCCAAGTTCACATCCTGTATAGTCCCCCCATGTTACAGCTCCTTCCCATGGCACTCCATATATTAAAACGTCTGTCTCTTCTATCCCTTTTCCCGTTGACACATTTTTTGCTCCTAAAAAGGGAGGCGTATTCCCATAGATTTTGTTCATTCTTTTTCATCCTTTCTTTCCCTTATTTTCTTTTATGGTCTCATTACCCTTTATGAATAAAAATACTCTTATAAAATAAAAAAGCGCTCAAAAATGAGCACTTTATATAGCCGCTGAATTTACAGTTTCAATGTCTAACTCTTCTTTTTTCTCTTTTTCTTCAAGTTCAACTGCTTTTGGAACAGAAAGGTATTTTGCAAGAACAAGAGCTGATGCTCCCCCTACGAATTTTCCAATCATAATATACAAAATTAAGTTAGGTTGAAAATTCGCTGTAAATGAAAGATGATCTCCAAATAAAAAAGCAGCACAAACCGCATAGGAAATGTTCATCACTTTATCTTTAGCAGGCATATCTTTTACAAGACGGAACATTGCTAAAATGTTCGCGGATGCTGCAAGAATACCAGCACTTCCTTCTTTACTAATGCCAAATTGATTTCCTATTTTTTCAAGAGGGAGGGCTAAATACTTTTGCATCAAATATACAAATGGAAAAGCCCCAGCTAGCATTAACCCAATATATCCTGCTACTTCAAGTGCTCTATACTGGTCTTGTTCATCAGCTACAATCGGACTAAATCCAAAATTTCCAAAAAGAGTGCTAAATGCTCCTGTAAAGTGTTCGACAATGGAGCAAAGGAGAACAAGCTTTAAGAAAGCATCAAGACCGCGACCAAATATCATAAATCCTTTAATCATTTTGTCTGGGAAAAAGCGTAATCCTATCGCAAGAGAACCTACAAAAATAATCAACGGAATGAGGTTCATGAATATTGTTCCAAGACTAAGGCTAAGCTCATACGCTACAGAAGAGTTTGTGGAAACGGCAGACCGAATGGTTGGATTTGTAAAGGCAATGAGTAAACAGCTTACTAACACGCCAATGGGAATAGCTAAAACCCCTGACATTACCCCAAGCGCCATATACTTGTGATCTTTTTTCTGGAGCATAGCAAGGCCTGTTGGAATAGAGAATACAATGGTTGCTCCTGCCATATATCCAATAATCATAGCCATAATCCAGCTTTCCTTCGTTTGAGCTAACGCCTCTGCTAGCTGATAACCGCCCATATCAATGGCAATAAGGGATGTTGCTGCAATTGATGGATCTGCTCCAAGCTTTACAAAAAGCGGACCGAAGACAGATTCGATAAGTTGAGATAAGTATGGGATAGAGGCCATAATGCCTGCAGTTGGGATAAAAATATAACCGATGGAATGAATGCCTTCCATAAATTCCTTTCCAATTCCTTTTTCTTTATTTTTAATAGCTGCAATTCCTCCAATAATAGCAGAAAGCATTAAAATATAAATAACGTATGTTCCAATTTTCTCCACTCGTATTCCTCCCTTTTTTAAACAACAAGACTTACGCCACTTGTTTTTTGGGCTAACATTTGGTCTATAAGCGTACCAATGTGCGCTGCCGCTTCAACAGGTGATGTACCTTGACGGTGAATATTAGAAATGACCATTCGGCTTGATTCTTTCGTTCCTTTCCTTGGTCTATAACACATATAAGCACTTAGTGAGTGAGCACAAACAAGCCCAGGTCTTTCCCCGATGAGAAGAATAAAAGCTTCAGGTTTTAAAATTTCACCAATATCGTCCATACAGGCAACTCTTCCTCCTTTTAAAAAGAAAGGAGTTCCAACAGTTAACTCATATGATGTTAGCGAATCTATTAAAGCAGGATATACATCTCGAATATTCTCTTCAATGGCATTTGCACTCAACCCATCCGCTATCACAATTTGAACTTGAGGATGTGTTACGCATTCCTTTTTAATAAGGTTGCGCCCTTCTAATGAAAGAAGTCTCCCTTCATCAGGACGCTTTAAATACCGCTCTTTTGTTTGAAAACGAGTTGTAACAGAAAAAAGATTAAATTCCGCTAACGTTTCTTCACTAACTTCTCCATAAACAGAGTCAACCGCAGCAGCATGATCAATCCGGAATGACAAAAAATCTTCTGTCAGAGGCCTTGTACCTGTTCTTCCTACCCCAATTCGTGCTGGTGTATATTGTTTTAAGTGAGCAAGTTTCTCTTCTTTTTCTCTCATCCTCTTTTCCTCCTTCTCTATTTCACTTTCATAAAAATGGTAGGATCGCCTGCTACCCTCGTTAACTTTCCGTTTTCTGTAATCCCTTGATTTTCAAGCCAAGCTGAAAAAGCTGGAGCAGGAGCTAAATTAAGTACATTTCGCAATGTTGCGATATCGTGATAACTTAATGACTGATAGTTCAACATGCAATCATCTGCCATTGGTACACCAATAACAAAATTCACACCTGCTGTGCCAAGCAGCATACTCAAGTTATCCATATCATTTTGATCTGCATTCATATGATTTGTATAACAAACATCAACACCCATAGGAAGTCCATGCATTTTCCCCATAAAATGATCTTCAAGCCCTGCCCTTATTACTTGCTTGCTATCATACAAATACTCTGGTCCAATAAACCCAACAACCGTGTTCACAATAAATGGATTATAACGTTTAGCAAGACCATAGCAGCGCGCTTCTAAAGTTAGTTGGTCAATATTATAATGACTAGTTGAGGAAAGTTCAGATCCTTGGCCTGTTTCTAAATACCACCTGTTTGGTCCAAGTGCTGTTCCTTTTTCTTGCATCAACTGGTGTGCCTCATCAAGTAGAGAAACCGATATACCAAAGGACTCGTTCCCTTCCTCTGTACCTGCGAGTGATTGGAAAATAAGATCAGCAGGTGCTCCTTTTTCAATTGCCCTCATTTGGCTTGTAACATGAGAAAGAACACAGTTTTGAGTTGGAATAGAAAATTCCGTTATAATATTTTTTGTTTCCAAGAGAAGATCATAAATATTATTTGTTGTATCAATAACAGGATTAATTCCGATTACCGCATCTCCAATTCCATAGCTTAATCCATCATATAAAGAGGCACGTATTCCTTGCAATCGATCTGATGGATGATTAGGTTGAACACGGGAGGCAAGAGTTTTTGGCTGTCCAATTTTCGTTTGACAATGAGTAATAACTTGAATTTTAGCAGCTGCTTGAATTAAGTCTAAATTAGACATCAGCTTTGCTACTGCTGCAATCATGTCACTTGTTAACCCTTTTGAAATGGTTAACAAATGCTCTCCTGTTGTTTCGTCATGTAAGATATACTCCCTTAAATCGGCTACAGTCCATGTTCTTATTTCTCTGTATACGTTCTCTTCAACACTTTCTTCAATCACTCTAGCTACTTCATCCTCAAGAAGGGGATAGTTACGAAAATCTGCAAGTGTAATGTTTGACAGCACGATTTTAGCTGCCATTCTTTCTTTCATATTTTCAGCACTAACACGAGCAAGCTCATCTCCTGATTTTTCTTCATTTGCTTTTGCCATAATTTCTTTTAAACTTTTAAAAGAATAAGTTTGTCCGAGAATAGTTGTTTTTTTATTCATTCTTTTTCCTCCTTCTGTTGATGAAATGCAAGTGTTTTAACAGAAACTGAAATCGCTTCTCCTCCAACAGGCATCCCAAGATCTATATAATCTCCATCAGCAACCTGCACGCCATCAATACAAACAATATTCACAACCTTAGCACACCGTTTTCTGAGGGCGTGACCGAGCGCTTTTGCTACATCGTCCTCACAAACAACGACAATATTTTCCTTTTGAAACTCTTTTTCCATTTCTTCATAAATAACTTGAGCCATTTCCTGTAAAATCACGTACGAACAATAAGGCATGTCAAGGAGCGTTAAAGCAAACGGTGGGTTTTGTTTTGTATCATACACTTCTTTTGCATGCCTTATTTTTTCTTTCAATCTCCTCGAGAACTCGAGAGAACTCCACTCTCCTTTTTTAGTTGTTTGCACTTTTAAAAGCGGTATATTTCTGATTGGTAAAAGTTCTTTTTGCACATGAACAGTTGCTCCGCTTACTTCCGTACTTTGCATACCAGCCCCAATCACTGTTGCTCTATTTGTCTCAACTGCTTTTTTAATACGCACACTTGATAAAGGAAAAGCAGTCGGAATTACAGATGCTAAGAGCGGACCAATATCTCCATATCTTGCTACATCCTTCATTGTATGAATTTGTGCATCATTCATCATTGCCCCAACTCCCCCAGAAATCAGAATTTCATCAGGCTTAGGAAGCATTTCATTATGTTCTCCTGTCAGCAAAAGCTCTCCACCTTGTTTATCGTCGCTTAATAAATATGCAAACAAGTCTTCACTCAGTTTTTGACAGAGCTTTTGAGCTTGCTTATACGATAAAATGTCTCCTTTTTTTAGATTAATAGATCGATAAGAAAGCCATTTAAAAAGTGATGGCGCTACATACTCAACTTCTCCATCTTCTGTTAAACGAACAAGGCGTCCCCCAACGTGGAAAGTAAGGGAAGCTACAGCTTTTCCATCTTGGAAAAATGCTACATTTGCGGTTCCGCCCCCAATATCAACATTCGTAACTGTTCCATTTATCTCTTCTGAACGTTTCATAGCTCCGGATCCTTTTCCAGCTAGAATACCTTCTAGGCTATCTCCTGCTGTTGCAACAACAAAGTCTCCTGCTTTATCTGCCAAGTAATGAATAATACTTTCAGCATTTTCTTTTCGAGCTGTTTCCCCTGTAATAATGACAGCTCCTCCTTTAATATCTTTTAAGTTAACGTTAGCTTTTTGATACTCTTTTGAAAGAAGATTCTTTAGCTTTTCAATATGAATCATATCTTCGGTTTCTAAAGGTGTTTCATATAAAGAGCCTGTATAGGTCACTTCTCGATCAATAATGGGGCAAAAAGGAAGGCTAAAACCATCCTTCCTTTCATTAATGAGAAGCCTGCTTAAAATGACTTTCGTTGTGCTTGTTCCAATGTCAATTCCTATACTTTTTATCCAATATTCGCCCAAAAATCCTCCTCCTAACGAAAAAGCGCTTCAAAGAATCCCTACAACATATAGAGGGTCTTCAAAGCGCCATTGCTTTTATTTATTCACTTTTCCTATAACCTGTTCCGCTATTTTCACCATTGATACGTGAGTTTCCATACTCTTTTTTTGGAGTTTTCGGTATGCCTCTTCCTCTGAATATCCTTCTACTTTCATTAGAATTCCTTTTGCTTTTTCAATTTTTTTACGATGCTCTATTTTTTCTTCTAAAAGAGCAATTTTTCTAAAGAGCTCTAGCTCTTTCTTCCGTTGACTTAAAGCAATTTCAACAGCGGGAATGAGCTCCCTTTCTTTCACAGGTTTAACAAGGTATCCTGTAACTCCTGCTTTTTTAGCCTTTATCGTTAATTCTTGATCGCTGTAAGCTGTTAAAAGTAAAATTGCACAATCCGATTGTTTCTTTATAATAGAAGAAGCCTTTACGCCATCTAGAATAGGCATCTTTATATCCATAATGATAAGGTTTGGAGCAAGATGTTTAGCTTTTTCAATTGCCTCTTCACCGTTTTTAGCTTCCCCAACTAAGTTATACCCACGCTCTTCAAGCATTTCTTTTATATCCAGGCGTGTAATAGGTTCATCATCTACAACCATCACTCGGTCTTTCATAACATCACCGCTTTTGCTATAGGAAATGTAAGCGTCATTTTTGTTCCGTCTTCTGATGAAAAAGTGGAGAGAACGCCGTTCAGCTCTGCTGCCAACGTATGTACAAGCTGCAGTCCAAGCGAGGACCGCTTGTCCTCAATTATTCCTCTACCATTATCTTCAACCGTAATGTTTGCTATTTGTTTACGGCAGATTACTGTAATACTAATTTTCCCACTCTTTTGTTGTTCAAAAGCATGTTTGAGACAATTTTGAACAAGTTCATTCACAATAAGTAAAACGAATGTTGCTTGATTAGATGGTAAAAAAGTAGGCTCCCCTTCAACCGAAAGAGCGATTTCTTTTTCCGGTACAGAGGCTAGACGTATAAGCATATCAGCGGCTCGCTCCATTACGAGCACAATGTTTACGGCTTCTATTCCATCTTGAGCTAAGTAATCATGTATAATTGAAATTGTCTCAATCCTCGCTACACTATCTTGCAAGATATCCGATACTTCAGAATGAGCTCGGCGCGTTTGCAATCTAAGCAAGCTTGAAATAACCTGTAGGTTGTTTTTAACACGGTGATGAATTTCTTTTTGAATAAGAGATTTCACCGTCCCTTCCCTGTCTGCACTTTCTTTTGGAATTAACAGCTCTTCAACCCGTTTATTAGTCATCATTTCTTCTGAAATATCTCGCTCTCTTATGAGCACTCCAATAGTAGTTCCTTTGTTATCAACAATAGGTACGATATCTTGCTGAACGATCACACATTCTTGGGTGATGCCGCGTGAATTCGTAATGGTATTACCCGTTCTTAAGCTAAAAAATACCCCTGGTTCGTTTTGTTCTGTTGCTGTTTCTCCTATAATATTTCTTTTATATAAAGAAGAAGCTGTTGCAGGCTGAGCCTGTGCAACAATCATTGCTTTATCTTCAGACAGGGAACAATCAATAAACATATCTGACTTTGCAATATCTGCTGTAAGTTGGAGAGTATGTGCAACTTCCATTATTCTTTCTTTCTGAGGTAAAGATAGATGATGGAGGTCTTCTAAACAAGAAAGTGTGTTCATTTTTCTCCTCTTTTTCAAAATATTCTACCTTTTATATCATTACTATACCATATGAAAAGAAATGCTCAATTTTAATGTCAAAACTTCTAACAATATAACATCTTTCGTCCGATTTCTCTTTTTTTTGACAGCTCTTATGACGTTGATCCTTTTGTTCCAAAATCGATAACTTCAATGTTTATATCATAATTAATTTCAGCTTCACTAAACTTTTTCCCCCACTCTTTATTGTGTTTTTTCCAATATTTAGGGTTCTGAATTTGGACATATTGATAAAGACCCGCAACACCTGTTTTATATTTTGTTTGAAGCTTATGAATAATGTCTTCTACGTCTTTTTTCACTTGTTTTTCTATCGCTCTCTCCATTTCCTCGAGATATTTTTTCTTAAAGGAATTTTCTTTTCTGTACCAGTTCTCCGCAATTCGCCCCTCACATTCTAGTGAGATATCGAAGTGAAGTTTTCCATTTTTAATTTTGGTCTTAATCTCTTTTCTCACCATATGGAAGATTTCAAAGGAAATGGGTTCTCCTTTATATGTTGCTGGGACGGTTCCTCCTTGCACATCGCCAATGAGCCAGTTCAAATGACTCACATCCTTTGGCGTCATATGCCCAATGGGTTTTCCATCGTCAATGACTTCTACTCCATCAAGACTTAGATCTCCATCTTTAATTTTAAGGCCTTGTACAGCAAAACTTCCGTCTGACTGAAGCTTCGCTGACACTTGTCCAAGTGTAATCGGTTTTAAAATTTTATTAGAAGACGTTTTGTTATTTGCAATTTCAAAGATTTTATTAGCTGGAATATCCTCTTTTGAGCCTGTTGACAAGATTTTCTTTGCCGATTCTCTTGTTACAAACACAAGCGCACTTCTTCTTGTATTATCGTCTCTAATATATTCATTAATCCATACGTCAAGAGGATATTTGTCAAGAGCATTTTTACTAAAAATCAACACGCGCTGGTGATTGCTCATCACTGGAGATGTTTTAAGAGCAATATCCCGAATGGATTCTTGAATCGTCGTTCCTTTTGTATAATAGTTTTTATAAGAAGGCCTAGTTGCCTCACTTCCTCCGCCTCCAGATGGAATGATAATCTGCTGGGTAAGATGCACTTCTCCTTTTTTTCCTGCGTCAATTCCAGACCCAACTAGTAAAGAAACATCCTCAAGGTTTTGACTGTCTCCACACCCAACTAAAAAAAGAAGAACAAACAAGAGTAAGATCTTTTTCATCTCGCTTTCACTCTCCTTTTAATGGCTACAAGCAGGAAGTTTAGGATGGGAATAGCTAGTAGAACAAATGGAAAAATCCACCCTAACATATCACTCATTTTTAAAATTTCAATCGTATCCTTCGGCCAATTAGCCAAGAGAAAGATAATTGGAATAAGAATATAAATGTTAGGTTTATATCCATTTCGAAAGACTGACTGCAACCCTGTAACAGCTGAAAAGTAGTAAAGAGTAAGCGTTGTGAAAAATTGTAAAATCCATGTTATAAGTAAGAAAGACTCTAACCGTTCAATAAAAATCCCCTTTACTTCAAACGATTGCACAAAAGAAATCGTTGGCCATGTTACAGTTGTTACTTCTTGAACAGTGACCCCTCCTACAACAAGCACGTACGTTAAAATATATAAAAGCAGTGGGACAGCAAAACCTACAAAGGCTCCTTTCATAAGCTTTGTATCTTTGCTTGTAAAACCTTTTAAAATGAGCAGAAGTTCAATCCCAAAGAAAGAAAGCATAACTGTATTCATTCCTTTAACAACTGGCATAATCCCTTGCCCAAGAATAGGTTGAACGTTTTTTATATCCACAATTTGTAGGCCAAAAGCATATATCAGTAAAATAACAGCAATTGTAATGGGAAAGAAAAAGACGCATACTCTCGCAATTACTTTAAGATTGCTATTAATTAAATACGCAGACGTTAAAATAAACGTAAGTATAATAAGCTCTACAGGTGTCTCAGCTAAAAGGAAAAAGCGAACCATTTCACTCATCGCGACGACTTCAAAGCTTGCTACTCCTATAAAATAAACAACCATAATTAAATTAACGAGTTTTCCAAGCTTTTTTCCGAATCCTTCTTGTGTATAATCAAAGTAATTTTTCACATTATGCTTCTTTAAGATTTGAAGTAGTACATAAATGACCACAAAAAAGAGGAGACCGTCAATGACAAGCACAAGCCATCCATCAGGTGTGCCAACTTTAGCTGTAATGGTTCGGGGCAGCACTAATAAGCCAACGCCTAACATTGTAGAGGAAATCAAAGCTATAAAATCTAATGTTGTAAGCTGTCCTCCATCTCGCCCCATATGAGTCCCTCCATTCAAACATCTTTTTTAATCAAATCCCGACCATTGCTCTACATTTTTGGGAATGGAAGCCTCATAATAAAATCTTTCCACTTCCCTTTTTGAATTGATGCTCCTGGGTCAAAGTATGGAATCGTAAAGCTGTCTAATTTCGCCATATGAATGGTTACAATAATAAAGAAAATAGTGACTCCGTAGATTCCTAAAAGCGCAGCACTGATCATTGCTCCAAAACGTAAAACTCGGAAGGCAAGACCAAATCCGTACTGAGGCACAATGAATGAAGTAATCGCTGTGATAGAAACAATAATAACCATAATTGAACTTACAAGATTAGCCTGTACAGCCGCTTGCCCAATGACAACCCCTCCAACTAACCCAATTGTTTGACCAAGCGGAGTGGGAAGTCGTATTCCAGCTTCTCTTAATAATTCAATCGTCATTTCCATAATAATTGCTTCAATAAAAGGTGGAAATGGCACATTTTCACGTGTTTGTGCAATTGTCAACGCTAGTTCAGTCGGCAACAATCCTTGATTAAATGAAACAAGCGAAATATAAATCGAAGATAAAAAAAGCGTGATAAATAAAGATACATACCGAAGTATGCGTAAAAACGTTCCCGCAATCCACCGCTCATAGTAGTCATCAGGAGACTTTAACAACATGTTAATTGTTGCGGGAACAACAAGAACAAACGGTGATCCATCGACCATAATGATCACTCTTCCATCTTTTAAAGCTGCTAAGGCGATGTCCATCCGCTCTGTATTTTGAATTTGTTGAAAGGGAGAAAACGGTACTTCTTCGAGAAGTTCACCAAGCATACCCGAATCTTCAATATCTCTCTCCTGAACTTTCGAAAGCTTTTCTTCTACTCTCTGAAGCAGCTTTTCATCAGCTGTACCTTTGATGTAAAGTTTGGTGATCTTTACTTTTCCGTGCAAACCAACTTCACCTTGCTCAATCATCAAATTTTGATTATTCATAAACTGGCGAATAAGTCCGATATTTTCATCTGTGTTTTCGATAAAAGAAAGCTTTGGGCCTCGGACAACACGCTCTGTTGTCGGCTCAGCAAATGCTCTCATTTTAGGCATTATTGTATTTAACGAAAAAGCTATATTCATTCCATCCACAAGCAAGACAGACATTCCATTGAAAATAGCTTCTAGTATTTCTTCATATGAGAAAAGCTCTGTTTGCTTAAGAAGCCCAATCTTAGAAAATAAAATTTCTTTAAATGGATATTCAAATTCTGTTAAATAGTCAATTGAGGTTAATGAATCAACGAGCTTTTGAAGCGCTTCACTATTCAACGAATTTTGTAAGTATAAGATGGTACATGCTCTATCATGTTTTTTTATATAAATATCTTTCCGCGACATGTCTGCCTGGTCTTTTAGTAAAGGAGTAAGATATGCTAAATTCCTTTCTAATCCAGTGCTTAACGAAGATATATCACTCATTATCATCACCAACTCTTCCCAATATCGCTTTTATTTTGTCACAAAAGGTAAATATTATACAGTTTGCTAAGTTTGATAAAGAGTCTGAACATTACTCTTTCGTAAAAATAAAATGTACGTTAAAATAGGATTAATAAAAGAAATTAGTCTTATTAACGAATCAAATAAACTTAAAAACCGAACTTTAAACAATGATCAAGATTCATAATTCGTTTTTAGACAAGGAGGAGTTTTATTATGTTTAGCGGAAAGAAAATGCTTTTATTAGGTGCAGGTGAACTTGGAAAAGAGATAATGATTGAAGCCCAGCGTTTTGGCATTGAAACAGTTGCTGTTGATCGCTATGAAAATGCTCCAGCAATGCATGTTGCTCATAAACATTATGTCATTGATATGTTAGACTCACATGCCCTTCGTGACATCATCCAAAAAGAACAGCCAGACTTTATCGTTCCAGAAATTGAAGCTATTGCAACAGATGAACTTGTTGGTCTTGAGAAAGAAGGATTTAACGTTGTCCCAAATGCAAGAGCAACTAAATTAACAATGGATCGAGAAGGAATTCGCCGATTTGCTTCTGAAGAACTGAATATCCCAACAGCTCGCTATCAGTTTGCAAATACATATGAAGAGTTTACTGAAGCTGTAGCACAAATAGGCTACCCTTGCGTCATTAAGCCACTTATGAGCTCTTCTGGAAAAGGACAAAGTATTTGTCGCAGTGAAGAAGATTTAAAATCATGCTGGAATATAGCTTTAGAAGGCGGACGTGTAAAAAGCACGCGCGTTATTATCGAGGAATTTATTTCTTTTGACTCTGAAATTACCCTTCTTACAGTGAGAGCTGTGAATGGAACTAAATTTTGCGCTCCAATTGGCCATAAACAAGAGAACGGAGACTATATTGAATCATGGCAGCCACACTATATGACAGAAAAACAGCTCAAAGAAGCGGAAAAAATTGCAAAAGAAATAACAGACGGCTTAGGTGGATATGGACTTTTTGGAGTTGAGCTTTTCCTAGCGGGAGATCGTGTTTATTTTAGCGAAGTTTCCCCTCGTCCTCATGATACAGGTCTTGTAACACTTGCAACTCAAAAACTATCAGAATTTGCTCTACACGTTCGCGCTCTGTTAGGTTTTCCTATTCCTGAAATCAAGCTCAGCTTACATGGTGCAAGCCGACCATTGAAATCAACACAAGAAACAAAAGAATATGAAATCAGAGGATTGGAGGATGCACTTGCTCTTCCACATACAGAAGTACGCGTTTTTGGGAAGCCAGATGCTACTGTAGGGAGACGTTTAGCTGTTGCCCTCTGCGGTGGCGAGAGCGTAGAAAAAGCTCGTGAAACAGCTAAAACAGCTCACGATTTTTTACATATTAACAGTTTGGATTAATCATCATATACACTCCCTTTTCACCATGATAAAATTTGAAAAGGGAGGTTTTTCTATGGATATATTCACCATACTTTTTATAATAGTGCTTGGCGTTCTTTATATTTCAAGTCGTATCTCGCAATTAGAAAAAAAGATGGACCTTAGAATGAAAAGGTTAGAAGCCTTCATCACAAGAGATAAGCATGATGCTTTCTTTCAACATGAAGAAGAGGTAAAAGATGAGCTAAAGCAGCTTGTAAAAAATGGAGAAAACATAAAAGCAGTGAAGAAAGCCCGCGAACATTTTGGGTTTTCTCTTCTTGAAGCAAAGCAATATGTTGATTCCTTACATTAAAAAAGAGAGCCTAGGCTCTCTTTTTTTAATGTGATGCGGAAGGAACTCCCTCTTCTTGTTCAGAAGAAGCTTCCCCTTTTTTATTTTCAAGCTTAATTTTCTTAAGAAACAGCGTAAATAAAGCACCAACGATAATAAGCGCAAAACCGACGAAGAATACGCTGTGTAAAGATTCCATTAAAGATGTTTTTAAAATAGGAACTATTTCTCCTGGCATGCCTTTAACGGTGTCTGGACTAAATAATGACTGCAGAAGTCCTTGTGGATTTGTGCTAATCATTTCTTTTAACTTTGTAACAAGTGTGCTTGCTTGAGCAGGAAGCGTATCTAGGTATGGAACTAAGTCATTTGTTAAAAGCGTGCCAGACTTTGCATTCATCACAGCTCCTAACACCGTAATTCCAAATGTCCCACCAATTGAACGGAAAAACTGACTTGAAGATGTCACAACTCCAAGCTCTGCTTTTGAAAAGCTTTCTTGTAAAGCAAGCGTAATAATCGGCATTACAAGTCCCATCCCAAGACCAATAATAGCCATATATGATATAGCAGTAAGCTGACTAGTATGAAGGTTTAGTGTTGTTAATAGGAAGAAACCGAATGCCATGACAATCATGCCTGTAATAATTTGTGCTTTCACACCGATTTTATAGACAAGCTGACCACCAATAATACTTGTTACAATCATCGCAATCATCATTGGTGTCATAATTGTGCCAGATTCTGTTGCACTTACTCCAACAATTCCTTGCATAAAGAATGGCACGAACGTAACAGCACCAAACATCCCAACACTCATTAAAAATCCGATTAAATTCAAAAGAGTAAACGTTCGATTTTTGAAAAGGTACATTGGTAAAATAGGCTCAGCTGCTCTATTCTCAACAATAACAAAGCTAACTAAACCAACAAGAGCAAGAGCGAACAACCCAAGGATTTGCCATGAATCCCAAGCATAGTCTTTGCCGCCAAAGCTTAGCGCTAAAAGTAAGCTTACAACTCCAACAATCATTGTAAACATTCCAGCAATATCAAATTTAATCTTGCCTTTTCGTTCATGTTTTTCAAGACCGATAGCAATAAAGATTGCAGCTAAAATCCCCACAGGAAGATTAATATAAAATACCCATTTCCAGTTTAGAGAATCAACAATCCAACCGCCAATCTGCGGACCAATAACAGAAGCTAAGCCATAAATACCACCGAAAACCCCTTGGAATTTTGCTCTTTCTTTTCCAGTGAATAAATCACCGATTACAATCATCGCCATTGGCATCATAATTCCGCCGCCAATTCCTTGCAATCCTCGGTAAATGATAAGTTCTGTCATGTTCGTTGCTAATCCACAAAGGGCAGAAGCAATCATAAAGATAACAATACCTGATACATAAACTGTTTTTCTTCCAAGTAAATCAGCTAGTTTCCCTGCGATAGGTACAACAGCTGTTGATGTTAATAAGTATGACGTTGTTAACCATGTCATCATGCTAAGTCCGCCAAGATCTCCGACAATTCTCGGCATTGCTGTTCCAACAATTGTGCCATCAAGAGCAGCAAAAAACATAGCAATAATAAGTCCTGTCAAAACAAGCTTACGATTGCTTGATTTATTATTTTCAACTGTCATTATTTTCCCTCTTTCCTATTCTACTATTTTTCTTTCTAAAAGCGCAGAAATCTCATTATGTGTTCGTAAAATTCCTTCATATTCTTTTTCTGTTAATACATCTGCTGCTCTTTGAAAAACATCGTGTATTCCGCTTTTTTGAACATGAAGCTCTTTTAAAAAACGTTTTCCCTCTTCACTTAACAAAAGTTCTACTTCTCTGCGGTTTCCTTCTACATGATGCCGCTCGATAAATCCTTTTGAAACAAGTCCGTCAACAGCTTGACTTAACGTACTTTTCGGAAGAAACGTTTTTTCCACAACTGTTTTTTGAAGCATCTCCCCATATGGTGCAATGGTTACTAAAATGACATATTGAGGAACGGACAGTCCATTATTTACAGCTGTTTTTTGGATAAGCTGCATCATATTTTTTTGCACATTCCAAAATGATTTAAGAAGCTCTACAGGACGCCCTTCACGTAGTTCATTACTTTCCATATTTACCTCACTTAATATTAAATTTATGAACTGTTCCATTTAGAACAGTTTTTTCAGAGCTTTTATATTCTAATCCGTATCTTCTTTAAAGTCAATCATTTTATTTCCTTATAAAAAAACCTACCTTTACGTGGAAAGGTAGGTTTTTTTTATTGAGGAGGATTATATGATTTCAATACTTTATCTCTTACATACTTAAGGTGTTTATACATCTGTTGAAAAGCATCAATTGGATCATGATTACAAAGAGCATTATAGATCGCTGTATGATGCTGGGCTGTTAATTTTGGTTCTCTAAACGTTATTTCATTATCCGTTTTTTCATGTGTAAGGAGCAAAGAGTGAATCATTCCTTCTACAATTTGATTGTCCGCACTTGTGGCAATAATGCGGTGAAATTCTTTATCAAATTCACCATAGTTGTGGTCTTTGCTGTTTTCAATATTTTCAATTGTTTTCTTCAGCTGCTGAAGTTGTTCATCTGTTATTTTTTCAGCAGCCATTGTTACAAGACCAAGCTCTAACGTCATCCGAGCTTCCACAATAGCAGGTAAGTTATCAACTGCGAGAGCAAGCATAACTGAAAATGGCTGTGTACCTACTTTGTTATTAAAATATGTACCATCGCGTGTTTTTCGCGTAATTACCCCTAATATCTCTAAAGCACTTAATGCTTCTCTTAATACAGGCCTGCTAACATGGAGAACGTCAAGAAGCTCCATCTCCGTTGGAAGTTTGTCACCCGGTTTCAGCTGGCCGCTAATGAGAAGCTCAATAATTCGGTCAACAACTTGTTTAGCAAGGGTATTTCGATTCACAGATTTAAATGAAACCTTCTTCATTGGACCCGTCATACATATTCCTCCTTTTTAAATCCTACTTCTTCTATTATAAGAAAGAATGTTGCATATTACCAATCTATCATTAAAAATTATGCTTGCTTTTCTTTGTAGTTGTATTATAAGGAAAAAGCTCGAACAATATGAGAACTGTTCGAGCTTTCAAGAACGTTTGTATTACCTTTTGTTATCGAACTAAACAAGGACGCTTGTTATCAAATTTCCAATCCTTAATTAAATATTGCATTGCCTTTGCATCGTCTCTTGCTCCAAGACCCATCTTTTCATACAGCTCATGAGCTTTTTCGACTTCTTCCATATCAATTTCTATACCAAGACCAGGACGATTTGGCACTTCTACAACCCCGCCTTTAATTTGGAACGGCTCTTTTGTTAATCGTTGACCATCTTGCCAAATCCAATGTGTATCAATTGCCGTAATATTCCCAGGTGCTGCTGCTGCCACGTGAGTAAACATTGCTAGTGAGATATCAAAATGATTATTTGAATGAGATCCCCATGTTAATCCCCACTCGTGACACATTTGAGCCACTCGAACAGAACCTTGCATTGTCCAGAAATGTGGATCTGCTAGTGGGATGTCAACAGATTGGAGCATAATAGCATGACCCATTTGACGCCAGTCTGTTGCAATCATATTTGTCGCTGTTTGCAAACCTGTAGCTCTTCTAAATTCCGCCATTACTTCACGCGCTGAATATACACCTTCTGCTCCACATGGGTCTTCAGCATATGCTAAAACGTCATGCTTATTTTTACAAAGAGAAATAGCTTCTTCAAGTGACCATGCTCCATTTGGATCAAGAGTAATTCTTGCATTTGGAAAACGTTTAGAGAGTGCTGTCACAGCTTCAATTTCTTCTTCCCCTGATAGCACGCCACCCTTTAACTTGAAATCGTTAAACCCGTATTGTTCGTAGGATGCTTCAGCAAGACGGACAACCGCTTCTGGTGTTAATGCTTCTTCATGGCGAAGTCTAAACCAATCATTTTTTTGATCTTCTTCACTTCTGTATGCTAAATCTGTTTTTTTACGGTCTCCTACATAAAATAAGTAACCTAACATCTCAACAGATTCTCTCTGCTGACCTTCTCCTAGAAGAGCAGCAACAGGAACACCTAAAAACTTTCCAACAAGATCTAAAAGAGCTGCTTCTAATGCAGTAACAGCATGAATTGTAACGCGCAGATCAAACGTTTGAAATCCGCGCCCAGCTGCATCTCTGTTTGCAAATTTCTCCCGTACGTTATTCAAAATAGCGTTGTACCGCCCAATTCTCTCTCCAATAACAAGTGACTTAGCATCTTCAAGAGTTTTTCTAATTTTTTCTCCTCCTGGTACTTCGCCAACGCCCGTATTTCCTGCGCTATCCTTTAAAATAACGATGTTTCGCGTAAAAAAAGGACCATGTGCTCCGCTTAAATTTAATAGCATACTGTCATGACCTGCAACAGGGATCACTTCCATACTTGTAATATGTGCTGTTTTCTCTTTTTCTCCTTGAATCCCACTGTTTTGAATTGCGTAATTTGTCATATCCATTCACTCCCCTTTGTTTTTGAACGCGCTTACATCTTAAGATTGCTTTCAGGTTTCATTCCTGCACCTTTTAACTCCACTCGTTTAATTTCACCAACAAGAAGCAAGTAGCATAGAATAGCCACAATCGCGTTTGCTCCGACAAAAACGAGTGCTCCATTGAAAGAGCCTGTCGCATTTACGATATATCCGATGATGATAGGTGTTGTAATAGAAGCAATGTTTCCAAATGTATTAAAAAGTCCGCCGCTTAATCCTGCAATTTCTTTTGGCGACGTATCTGAAACAACAGCCCAACCTAATGCACCAAATCCTTTTCCAAAAAACGCAAGTGACATAATCACAACAACAAGCCACTCTGCATCAACATAGTTACAAGCAATCATACTGCAGGAAAGCAGCATTCCGATTACAATTGGCGTTTTACGTGCAAAGGTTAAAGAACGCCCTTTTTTCAAGAAGAAATCAGACACAATTCCTCCTAGAACCCCACCGACAAACCCGCAAATTGCAGGCAGAGAAGAAATAAATCCGGCTTCTAGAATAGACATGCCGCGCGCTTGAACTAAATAGACAGGAAACCATGTTAAGAAAAAGTAAGTTAGTGTTGTAATACAGTACTGCCCAAGATACACTCCAACAAGCATCCGATTTGTTAGTAGCTGCTTCACTTGAGACCACTGTGGCCCTTTTTTTGCTTCTTTCTCTTTTCCTGTTTTTGCTTCTGTTCCTTCATCCATATCAACTAAGCCGCCGCCTTCTTCTATGTAGGCTATTTCTTCCTTAGTTATACGAGGATGTTTTTTCGGACTATGAATGACTTTTAACCATACGGCTGCTAGAATCATTCCAAGAACACCCATCACAATAAAAACCATGTGCCAGTCAAATCTATGTACAATCCATGCCATTAGCGGTGAAAACAATACTAATGCGAAGTACTGAGCGGAATTAAAGATTGCTGAGGCTGTTCCTCTTTCAGATTTTGGAAACCATGAGGCAACAATCCGACTGTTCCCTGGAAATGAAGGAGCTTCAGCAAGTCCTACAATAAAACGCAGGCTGAATAACATAATTATAGCGACTCCTGCAGTAAAAAAGCCAATAAAGCCTTGGAAAAAAGTGAAAAGAGACCAAAAGAAGACGCTCGCGGCAATAACTACCTTCGATCCAAACTTATCTAAAAGCCATCCACCAGGAAGCTGCCCAATAACATATGCCCAGCCAAATGCTGAAAAGACGTAGCCCATTGATACAGCACTTAATCCAAGATCTTTTTGTACAGAGTCACCAACAATTGAAAGCGTTGCACGGTCAGCATAGTTAATTGTCGTTAAAACAAAAAGCATAAAGACAACAAACCAGCGAACCCGACTTTTTCTTGTAGTTTCGATGCTTAATTTTGCTTGACCCATTGTTATCCTCCCCTTGCACTATGATCTAGCGCTTTCCCCATGTTCCCCCTTGATGCTTATCCTTATTGTAAAGCGCTTCCTTTTTATACAGATGGAAGAAATCACCCCCGTTTTTCTTCCATCTATATATTGAGGCGAAACTATTTATCCTTTGACAAAAACCGTCTTAATAGCTGTGAAAAATTCTTTCGCCGCTTCTCCTTGTTCACGAGAATGTGAGCTTGATTGTTTCATACCTCCAAACGGTGCTTGAAGCTCTACTCCCGCACTTTCCGAATTGATTCGTACAAGCCCTGCATCCATTTCGTTAATGAACGACAGCATAGAGCTAATGTTTGTTGTGAAAATAGAGGCACTTAAACCATATTCGACATCGTTGGCGATATGAAGAGCTTCTTCAACACTTTCCACTTTAAGAAGCGCAATAACTGGACCAAAGATTTCTTCTTGAGCAATCGTCATCTTGGAATTTACGTTTTCAAAGATAGTAGGTTGAACATAATAACCATCTTTAAGCTCGCCTTCTGTTAATCGTTCGCCACCAAATAAAAGTGTTGCTCCTTCTTCTTTTCCTTTCTCAATATAGGAAAGAACCGTATTAAGCTGACCTTCATTTGCGCATGGACCCATCCATGTGCTGCTGTCTTTTCCATTACCGACCGCAAGTTCTTTTGTTTTAGCTAATAACTTTTCTTTAAACTCTTCATAAACGTCACTTTGGACAATAACGCGACTTGTTGCTGTACACTTTTGGCCTGTTGAACGAAATGCACCGCTAATTGTTCCATCAACAGCTAAATCTAAATCTGCATCATTTGTTACAATAACCGGGTTCTTTCCACCCATTTCAAGTTGATACTTCGCTCCACGCGCAAGTGCTTGCTGACCGATTCTTTTTCCAACTCCGTCTGATCCTGTGAAAGTTACGGCTTGAATTCCTGGATGAGTCGCAATACCTTGTCCAATAACAGAGCCAGAGCCTGTTACCATGTTAATGACTCCCTCTGGAATATTAGCTTCTTGAAAACATTGAACAATTTTAGCGCACGTTATCGCCGTTTCAGTTGCTGGCTTAATTACAACTGTGTTTCCATAGATAAGCGCAGGTGCCATCTTCCAAATTGGGATAGCAACAGGGAAGTTCCAAGGCGTAATGACACCAACAACACCAAGTGGTGCACGTGTTGTAAACATAAGCGCATCCTTATCAGTTGAAGGAATCACATCTCCTACTTTACGCATACCTTCACCAGCGTAGTAGCGTAATATAGCAATTCCTCGCATTGTTTCGCCTTTTGTTTCACCAAATGTTTTCCCCATTTCACGCATTGCACAATGAGCGATTTCATCTATTTTCTTTTCCATAATATCAGCTACAGCGTACAAATATTGTCCTCGCTCAGCTCCTGATAGTTTCTTCCATTTCTGTTGTGCTGTTGCAGCTGCTTGAACTGCTTCATTTAAATCTTCTTCTGTTGATTTTTGAACATATCCAACAACATCTTTTGTATTTGCTGGATTGATAATTTTAATCACTTCACTTGAAGATGAGAAAACTTCTTTTCCATTAATAAAATTTGGATACTGTTTTTCTTCTGTATGAATGCTCATAGTTCTCCTCCTTGATTAAGCTTTTACAATTTGTACAGACTTAAGAAAGAACGCTTTTTTGTGATTTTGGATATTTTTGGAATGTTTTTTCAATTACTTTTTCAAGATCGCGATAGTCTTCTTTATCAACAGGTACAACAGGTGGGCGTACCGTATTTTTTACCGGCAATCCGATAATCTCCATTCCTGCCTTAATAAGTGATACAGCATAGCCTGATTTTCGATGACGAATCGAGTTAATAGGTAGAATAACGTTTTGATAAAGCTCTGTTACAAGCTCTTGATTTTGATTTAAGATTGCCTCATAAAACATTCTTGAAACGTGTGGAATGTAATTTGAAATTGCTGAAGAATATGAATCAAATCCAATTGGAGCATATGCAGGCATTGTCACTTCCGCCATCGGCATTCCGTTCAGCCACCCTAGTCGTTTTCCAACTGTTTGTGTTAACTGAATATTGAGCTCCATATTTCCATAACCATCTTTTAAACCAACAAGCTGTGGCAGATCAAGTAATTTTTGAAGCGTTGGTAGCTGTAGCACCGCATTGTCTCTTTGATACACAATTGCATTTAAGCTTGTAGAGTCAATAATTGTTCTGAGATATTCATAAAGTCCTTCCTGCTCTCCTTTAATCAAGTAAGGAGGAAGAATTAGATAACCGTCTGCCCCTTTATCTTCTGAAATCTTTGCCCACTCAAGTGCTGTTGATAAATTCCCTCCTACTCCTGTATAAACAGGTACTTTACCATTTACAACACTTTGAGCGACCTCGACCATTTTCTCATACTCACTTGTATTTAAAGCGTGGAATTCTCCAGATCCACACGCAATGAAAATAGCTTCTAATCCCTCATCTAATAAAAATTGAATGTTAGCTTCTAATCCTTTTTCATCTATTTTCCCTTGCTCATTGAATGGAGCAACAGGAAAACCTAGAATCCCCGTCGGTGCTTTTCTTGTAATCGTCATATCTTCTTCCCCTTTCCAAACATTCTGATAATTTACAATTTTATTGTAAGACAAATTAAATTGTTTTGTCAACGGTTACAAAAAATTATTTTTTATACACTAATCCATAAGCCTAACAAAAGAGCATCTTCTTCTTTTCAATAAGACTTCTCTACTTTAATATGATATTTTCGTAACTTTCGATAAAGGGTACTGCGGTTAATGCCTAGAAGACGTGCTGCTTTCGAGATATTACCACAACATTCCGTTACGACTTCTCTAATTTTTTCCTTTTCGTTTTCTTGTAATGACTGCTGCTCTTCCTGCTCCTTAGCCATTGCGTTCACTTCGAAGTAATGTGAAATATCTTCTCGCTTCACCCTATCTTTTTCTTCTACAACAACAAGTTTCTCTATAAAATGTTTTAATTCCCTTACATTTCCTAACCATTGTTGCTTCGCCAACATCTTATATGCATCATCACTTAGGGAGAATGTTCTTTTATACTTCTCGTTATAATGCTGAAGAAAAAGCCTAGCAAGATAAGGAATATCGCTTTTTCTATCACGAAGAGGTGGAATCGTAATGGATAAAACGTGCAATCGATAAAACAAGTCTTCTCTAAATGTTCCTTTTTGTACACTTTCAACTAAATTTTGATTTGTAGCAGCAATCACTCTAACATCTGTTGAGATGTACTGATGACCTCCTACACGCATAAATTGTTTCTCCTGAAGTACCCTTAACAATCTACTTTGGGCAGACGCATCCATTTCACCTAACTCATCAAGAAATATTGTGCCTCTATGAGCTAGTTCAAACAGCCCTTTCTTTCCTTTACGTCTTGCTCCTGTAAACGCTCCTTCTTCATATCCGAAAAGCTCACTTTCAAGAAGAGAAGAAGGAAGAGCAGCACAGTTTATAGCAACAAATGGACCATTTCTTCGCTCACTTTCACTATGAATGCTTTGAGCTAGAAGTTCTTTCCCTGTTCCAGATTCTCCTGAAATAAGAACAGTGGCTTCTGTTTTAGCCATTCTATGTCCTGTCCTTTTTACACGGTCTAACTCTTCTGAAATACCGAACATATTTTGAAAAGTATAAGAAGCTGTGAAGTTTTTGTTTCCTACATCTTTTCTAATTTTCTCCTCCATTTTTTGAATATGTGTAATATCTTGAAAAGCAACCATTCCTCCTACCATCTTTTCATCTACAATAATAGGGATTTTATGAAATAGAAACGTTTTTGTTCCATATATTTTCGTTTCGCCTAGCTCATTTTTCTCCTTCAAATCGTGAAAAGAGTAGAAGGGAAAAAGAGTAGAAAGAGGATTTCCAATAATGTTTTTAGCTTCTATTTCTAAAAGCTTTTCAGCTGCTTCATTAAATACGTTAATCAAGCCTTTATCGTCTACCCCAATTACTCCTTGTGTTGAGTAATCTATCAACGCTTTGAACATCTCCGTTCTCTTCTTTTCTATTTTCCGACCCTTTACAATTCGTTTAGCTTCTAAAAGAGCATTCTTAATGGCAAAGTCTCCCGAATGAATCACACAAGCTTGAAATCCTTTTTTACGTGCATAAACAGCAGTGCTCATTCCCCCTACAATAATATCTGCGTCTTTAAATAAAAGGTCGTCAACTTTTGTAAAAATATCCTCCTTTTTCTCTAATTTATAAAGGGACAGCGACACATTCAAAATAGAGGATAAACCTTCTACTTCTTCTTTCATATTTTCAAAAGCAAAAAGCGCTATTTTAGGTGAAACAAGACCTGTTTTTTTCTTGCTTTCATGAAAACACTTTGCTAAATCTTGCCCAGTAACGCGAATATCAACAAGTGGAATATTTAAGTTTTCTTTTCTCAAAAGAGACGCTGTTCCACCTCTTGAAATAATGACATCTACATAATCATTTTGTAAGCTACGAGCTAGTTTAACTGCTCTCCCAAGCCTTGATAAGTAGATTTCTACTTCGCTTTCTAAAGACAACCTTTTTATCATGTTTTGCCCCATTTTATAAAGAGCTTTATCCGGTGCAATAAAAATTATTTTTCCCATTATTTTCTCCCCTTTTCTCCAAGATATCTATTCTATCTTTTTCGCCTTTTCTTGTCTTTCTCCTTTCTCATCTCTCGCAAAATACACCAAGTGTTGTGAACATATGTTGCAAAATGATACATCTACACTTATTTTTTTCTTATAATTCTCCACGAAAGTGCCTTTATTTTGTTTGGCACGTTTATTGCATATTAAAATAATAGCTTTTATAAAAAGGAGATGAAAAGATGTCAATAAGTAAAAAACAAAAAAGTACCCCTCTTTATATTAAAGTACATGAAAGTGATAACGTGGCCATTGTTGTAAATGAAGGTGGTCTTTCAAAAGACACGATGTTTCCCTGTGGTTTAAAACTCATCGATGATGTTCCACAAGGTCATAAAGTTTCACTTACTTCTTTGTCCATTGGAGAACCCATTATACGATATGGAGAAATTATTGGATATGCTCGTGAAGTGTTACAAAAAGGAAGCCGTATTAAAGAAAGTGATGTCTCGCTCCCTGTTCCTCCAACATTATCAGAACTTATTCAAGACAGCACTAAAACAGAAGAAATGGAGCCTATAAACGGATATACATTCCTTGGCTATGAAAACAACGACGGTAGTGTGGGAACAAAAAATATCCTCGGAATTACCACAAGTGTCCAATGTGTTGTCGGTGTTCTGGATTATGCCGTAGAACGTGTAAAGAAAGAACTTCTCCCCCATTATCCAAATGTTGACGACGTTGTAGCTTTAAACCATAACTATGGCTGTGGAGTTGCTATTGATGCAGATGATGCTGCCATTCCTATTCGTACTGTCCAAAATTTAATGAAGCATCCAAACTTTGGGGGAGAAGTGATGGTTGTTGGACTTGGATGTGAAAAGCTAACAACAAGTCAGCTTTTATCAAGCGATGATAAACGAGACGTTGTTCTCCTGCAAGAAGAGCAAGGATTTCACGGTATGCTTGAAACAATTATGAAAATGGCTGAAGAAAAATTAAAACGGTTAAATAAACGAGAACGCACATTATGCTCTCTATCCAACCTAGTTGTTGGCTTACAATGTGGAGGAAGTGATGCTTTCTCTGGAGTAACGGCTAACCCTGCTGTTGGATATGCAGCAGATCTTCTCGTCCGTGCTGGGGCAACTGTCTTCTTTTCTGAAGTAACAGAAGTTCGTGATGCTGTTCATTTGTTAACACCACGAGCGGCAAACGAAGACGTACAAAGAAAGTTAGTAAAAGAAATGGAATGGTACGATCGCTACTTAGAGCGAGGAAAAGCTGATAGAAGTGCAAACCCTTCACCAGGCAATAAAAAAGGGGGGTTAACAAATGTTGTGGAAAAGGCACTTGGTTCTATCGTTAAATCTGGAAGAAGTCCAATCGTAGATGTATTAGCTCCTGGAGAAAAGGCGACTAAAAAAGGTCTTCACTATGCCGCAACACCTGCAAGTGATTTTGTTTGTGGAACGTTGCAACTGGCCTCTGGGATGAATTTGCACGTTTTTACAACAGGACGCGGTACTCCTTATGGTTTAGCAATGGCTCCTGTTATAAAAGTGTCTACACGAAATGCTTTGAAAGAGCAGTGGCATGATTTAATTGATATTAACGCAGGAGAAATTGCAACCGGAAATGCGACAATCGAAGATATTGGCACAGAGCTTTTTCATTATATGATTGATGTTGCAAGCGGTAAAAAGAAAACATGGGCAGACTACTGGAAGCTTCATAATGACCTTTGCTTATTCAATCCTGCTCCCCTCACTTAAAAAAACCGTCCTTTTGAAAGGACGGTTTTTCTACATCCTAAAAATGTTCCTTCTAAAATATAGTTTGTATACAAACTATATTTACACAAACAATATTAAGATGTATAATAGGAAACATGTGATTTTGCTCAGGGGGTTATATGAGAAGATGCTAAAGGATGATATTGGATTTTGCACGAGCACAACAAGTAAATTGCTACGAAGTACTGTGACACATTCATTGAAGCCGTTCAATATTACAGCTGAACAGTGGACCGTTTTAAAACAACTTTCTTTTGTTGAACATTTAACACAAAAAGCATTAGCAGAAAAAGCTGACAAAGATCAAGCAACTTTAACAAAAATTTTAGACTTACTTGAGAAACGTGATCTTTTAAAACGTTTACCAAATCCTGATGACCGTCGCTCTTATCTTATTGAAATTACAAATGAGGGACGCGTTCTTACGGAAAAGGTTCTTCCACATGTTGAAAACCTGTACACAACAATATTTGAGGGGATTTCAGAAGAAAAGTTACGTTCTTTTGTGAGTGTTCTCGAAGACATTCAGTTTAATGTGAAGAATAAGCTAAATTAATTTTTTTAAAAAAGAAAGAAGGTAATATTTTGGAACACGAAAAAACAAAACTATGGACGGGACAGTATGTGATGATTATCACGATTACATTTTTGTTCTTCCTAAGTCTTCAATCCCTTTTAGGAGGGTTCCCTGTTTTTGTAGGCGATCTTAGTAACAATGCTACAACAGGGGGATTAATGACAACCGTTTTCATGGTTGCTGCTATCTTATCTCGACCATTTATCGGGATGTTTCTTGAAAGACTAAATATGAAAAAAACAATGCTTATCACTCTTGTCTTTCTTATTGCAGCTATTGCATTAAGCTTTAACAATGAATCTGTCCCATTTTTAATTGCTTTACGTATTATTCAAGGCGTTGGGTTTGGTATCATTACAACCCTTTTAGCAACATTTGCTACTAATTTAATCCCGCCAAATCGGATTGGAGAAGGAATTGGGTACTTTGGGCTTTCAACAAGTATTGGAACCTCTGTTGGTCCAATGATTGCTTTATCACTTATTCATGCATACGGTTTTAATGTTCTTCTTATTTTTTCTATCAGTTTAACAGTGTTGACATTTGTCGGTGGAATTGCCCTTCGTTATAAATATACGCCGCCAAAAGCTTCACATACCAAATCACTTCTTGATCATGCCTTTGCACGAGAGGCACTTCTACCTTGTTTTCTTGTCATGATTTTTTATATTACGTTTTCCGGTATTGTGAACTATTTAGACGGTCTTGGAGCTGATACTGGTCTTGGAGGAAAAACTTCTTTCTTCTTTCTTATCGTTGGAGCAATGCTTGTTTTAACAAGACCATTTTCAGGTAAAATTTATGATCAATTTGGGCATAAGTTTTTAATTTATCCTGCGTGCATCACAGGTATTATTGGTCTTCTTTTCCTTTCACATACATCACACTTTAGTATGCTTGTTGCTTCAGGTATTTTTTATGGTATTGCATATGGGATTATGCAGCCAACATTCCAAGCTTGGGCTGTTAGTCGCGTTACTCCAGATAAAAAAGGAACAGCAAATGCAATGGTTCTAAGCTTTATGGATTTAGGAGTTGCCATTGGTGCCGTTATTTTAGGGCAAGCAGTTGGTGCATTAGGATACAGTGCTATGTACGCTTGGTCTTCAATCCTTGTCGTTGCAATGGTTCTTATTTATTTTGCACTCACAACGTTTAAAAAATCTAACAAAAATACGTTCCATACAGAAGCTTCATAATAAAAAGGCGCTAATTCTCATTAGCGCCTTTTTACTATAGCTTTATTCCTCTTTTTCATATAAATAAACTCTAGTATTGTGAGCTCGTGTAAACTGTTCGCCTTTAAAACCTCTTTTTAACAGTTCTTTTCGTAAGTAAATCATCAGAGCCCCGTGACTTACAACTAATACATTCTCCCTTTTTCCAGCCAAAATTTCGTCTACAACTGTAGTCACTCGTTTTTTCACTTCTGCTTTTTTCTCAGTCTGCGAAGAATGATTACAAAGCCAAGCAAGACGCATAATTACAGCATGACTTTTCACCGAAAGCTTAATACTTCTTTTAAAAAAAGGAGAAATCGGAACTTCACGGAGCTCAGAGCGCACGAAAAGCTCACCATTATAAATTGATTTTGCTGTTGTAAGCGCACGAGGCAAATCACTTACAAAACAAGATGTCCACTCAATTCCTAAAAGGTCAATATCCTTTTTTTCTATGTCTGCTTCATCATATCCTTTTAACCACTTTTGTAGTTCACTTCTTTTTACTCTTTTTGTAGGATACGGATGATTCACTTTAAAATGTCGCACTAACCCAATCTTCATACTTTTCTCACTTTCCATATTTTTCTTTATTATAAAGCGAAATAGAAAAAAATTTAAGAAAAAATGAGCGAGTAGAAAGATTTATTCTTATTATTCATTAAGTGATCTATGTCTAAAAAAATGGCAGCCATCAAGACTGCCTCATTTAATATTAATATGTTTCAAGTAAACCTTATTATGTTTACGCGCATTATTAAAGAATTAGGCATTATAAAATTTTTACTCATCGAAATCAAGATGACGTCCATTCTCCTCCATTCACATGAAAGGTTTGACCAGTTACAAACCGTGAATCCTCTGAAGCAAGATAAACATACGTTGGGGCAAGCTCAAATGGTTGACCTTGACGCTGCATTGAATTTTCAACAAGTGAAACTTGATCTGCCGAAAAACTTGCAGGTATGAGAGGCGTCCATACCCTTCCAGGAGCAACCGCATTTACCCTAATTCCTTTATCTACAAGATTGTTAGCCAATGCACGAGTAAATCCAACATTAGCTGCTTTAGTCGCTGTATAATCAATCAATTGTTTATTTCCTATATAGGCGACAACAGAAGCTGTATTTATAATCGAACTACCCTTATCCAAATATGGAAGTGCCGCTCTTGTTGTATAAAAATGCGAGTAGATATTCACCTTAAAAGTATCATCAAATTGTTCATCCGTAATATCTAGCAAATCTAATTGCTGAAACTGGATTCCAACATGGTTACAAAGCACATCAAGCTTTCCATATTCTTCGATTGTTTCTTTCACGATATTAACGCACTGCTGCTTCTCTCTTAAGTCTCCTGGTAATAACAAACAACGCCTTCCAAGCTCTTCAATTCTGCTCTTTGTTCTGTTCGCATCCTCATGTTCATCTAAATATGAAAGAGCTACATTAGCTCCTTCTTTAGCAAAAGCGATGGCAACCGCCGCCCCAATTCCACTGTCCCCCCCTGTAATCAAGGCAACCTTTTTTCTTAATTTTCCGCTTCCTTTATAATGTGGGTTTTCAATGATTGGACGTGGAACCATCAGCTTTTCTACACCAGGCTGTCGAAGTTGACGTTGTTCTGGTACTGTAATTGGAATTTCTTCATAGCGTGTTATTTTCCCATAATTAGGGTGCATTGGATAACCTTTTTGTTCATCATGTGACATAAGCAATCCTCCTAATTAACAATCTTCTGGTTACTTTATGTTACAGAAGCCCAGATAGTGCAAGATTCTTATTTTTAAAATATGTAAGCTTAGTACGGGCTCAACGCTGGGAAAATTGAATATGGTAAAGGGAAGTAATGCTTTAAGGAGGCTCTGTATGCTATATTATGAATACAATCCCGAAGTAAAATTATTGTTAGTTAACCATTCAGATGAGAAAGTTCAACTGTTATATAATACAAATCCATATACTTGGTCAATGCCCAAAATAGGACCTAGACCTCCCTATTATTGTAATCCAAGGTATGAGCAATATTATCCTACTATTTAGTAAATCCATTACATTAAAGTCATTGAAAAAAGCACCGTAGAAAACAATCCTACAGTGCTTTTTCCTATTGTTCTTCTATAACTCTTCCGTCATTATACACATAGTAGAAACCTACTGTTCCTGTGCCACCTTCATCAATAAACTCCTGACTTGCTACGTGAACTCGATAGTACGTTTGTCCATTTTGATCCCCTTTTGGTTTCCAATCTGAGCTAAAAACAAATCCCTCTCCAAATTCTGCTTTTGCATAGGATATTGCTTGTTCTTTTGTAAAAGAGTAATCAATCGTTGCTTCATCTTGAGCAAGCATGTTCCATGTTTCTTCATTAACAATGCCATTAACCTTTAGACCGTGGCTCGCTTGAAACACTTCAACAGCTTGTTTTGTTCCTGCTTCAAACTCCCCGCTTACAACTGTTGGATATCCTACACGTGTTAATGTTACTTGAAGTGTTTGAACCTCTTTTGAATGTGAAAGAATGCCTTCATAAAGGACAGTATTTGTAGTATTTTCTGTTGGGGCTTTTATATTTGTAGGATGAGCTTCTGCGCTCGCTGCAAACGGAGCCGAAAATAAAGCTATTGCAGGCACAACGGCTAACCATTTCTTTTTCATTGCTAAACGTCTCCTTTATTTTCCGTCTTATATGTTACGTTACCTAATCATAAGAATTTTAAACCTATTAAAAAAAGAGAATCCTTAAAAATTAGGATTCTCTTCCTTATCTTATGCTCATTCGTTTAGCTGTAAATCCACACGACTCTCTTACAATAAGCTCATCTGTTAATACAAATTTTTTCCTCTTTAAAGGCTCGCCTTTCATTTGATGAACAAGAAGCTCCATTGCTTTTTTACCAATCTCATATTTTGGCTGATCAATCGTTGTAATGTGAGGTTCAATAATGGAGGACATTTGAAGATTATCAAAACCTACGATAGCTATGTCTTGAGGAACAGATAATCCGCTGTCTTTTGCCGCTTTAATAGCACCAATAGCCATTTCATCATTAAATACAAACACAGCTGTTGGAGGATCTGCAAGGGACAGGAGGCGGATCATTTGATGGTATCCTGACTCAAGGTTTGATTCTCCTTCTTGAATATAAGAAGAATGAATTTCTAAGTCATGACTTATCATAGCTTGTTTATAACCTTTTAAACGGTCACGACTCAAAATAACGTTCATTGCTCCTGCAATATGAGCAATTTTTGTATGTCCTAACTGAATTAAATGCTCCGTGACTTTTCGTGCCCCCCCAATATTATCAATAGACACTGTTGATACATCTAATCCATCAATATACTCACAGGCAAGCACAATAGGAAATTGTTTTGAAAGCTCTTCAATTTTCTCTTCTTCCATTCGAGCGGTTAATAGAATCATTCCATCAGCTTGTCTTTGAAACATAAGGTCCACAAGTTCTCTTTCTTGTTCAATATCGTTTTCTGTATCTCCTAAAAGAACCCTGTACCCGTGCTCTGCAGCTGTATGCTGAATCCCTTTTAAAACTTGAGAGAAAAAGGGCTGTGTAATATCTGGTACAACAACAAGAATTGTTTTTGTTTCTTTTGTTCTAAATTGTCTTGCAATCATATTTGGCTTATAGTTTAGCTCGTGGATTGCCTTTTGAACTTTCTCTCTTGTTTCATCACTCACTAAATGTGGGTGTCTTAAAACGCGGGAAACAGTCGCAGGCGCTACTTTAGCTAGCTTGGCCACATCGCTCATTTTCGTCATACGTTCACTCACCTTTGTATTTGTAGCACATAGTTTTTATATTGTTCACGTTCACTTTCAACTATTCTATTTTAGCACGTTCATCAAGGACAAAAAACAAGGAAAGCTTTCTTTTCCCCAAAGATGCATGACGGATTAATGGCTTTTGGCTCTATATCCCTCTTCTTATTTTCAACAGAGAAAAGCTATTTTGATATAAAAATTGGTGTGAAACA
This sequence comes from Priestia filamentosa, assembly GCF_900177535.1. NCBI lineage: Bacteria > Bacillati > Bacillota > Bacilli > Caryophanales > Bacillaceae > Priestia > Priestia filamentosa. Next base: position 175,253 of record NZ_FXAJ01000002.1, on the reverse strand, counting down.
TTATTTAAAAAACGTTTCACACCAGCTGCTTTTAAAGATTAACTTTTTGAACTAAACGCTAGCTCTCCTGAAGCTCTTTCAAGCATATAGCGACTAGATTCATCTGCTCGGTCTTCTTCAATATGGCTACTGTTGTGACTTCGTCAAACTCCATTTCACGAACCTTTGAGAAAAGAATGTTCTTATAGATCTCCTCTTTGCCGATCTTCATACGCTGACAAAGGGATTAGCAAATAGATATGTGTAAGCTTTCATTTTATAGTAGAAATATCTAATAAGATCTTTACAAGGATCATTTTAAGTTACCATATCATTTTTACGCTATTAAAACGTAGTATATATAAGTCTCGTTATTTTAAGATACGGATACAAATCTAGCACATATTATATGTTTATGCTTCTCCTACGATGCTTAAATTACCCTTATAAAATTCAGGAATATCACCTGTTGCGATTGAAACAATTTCTCCTGAATTTCTTGCTTCAACACAAGCATCTGATACAACCGCGACAACATAACCATCCCACGCTGTTGGACCACTTACAATGCCTTTTTTCGTAGAATTAATCCAATCTTGAAGCTCTATGTCATAAGACTCAATGAAGCGATCTTTCCAGTCTACTAAAATTTCCGTTGAAAGCTTCGCTTCGCTTCGCATAATGACACTAGAAGGCTCAGGTAAATTAGCTGTACCTGTTTCTCCAACAACTTGGCACTGAATATCGTAACCAAATTGGCAATTTACAAATACTTCAACATCAATTCGAATCCCTTTTTTCGTTTCTAATAGAACCATAATAGGATCTTTTAATCCGTTTTTAGCAAGAGACGAAGTTCTTGGGGTTACAATTTGCACAGAAGCGTAGTCATCATTTAATAACCAGCGTAGAACATCAATTTCATGAACAAGCGTATCTGTAATCGCCATGTCACCGATGTAATTATCAGGAACTGTTGGATTGCGGTGTGCGCAGTGAACTATTAGCGGTTCTCCAATTTTTTGATAATCAAGTACATTTTTTAACGCCCTATATCCTTTGTCATAGCGACGCATAAAACCAACTTGAACAAGTGGTTTTCCGTAAGCCATTTCGGCATCTACAATCTTTTTGCATCCTTCTGCTGTTGTGGCAAGAGGTTTTTCGCAGAAAACCGGCTTTCCTGCCTTGATCGCAGCAAGCACGAACTCTTCATGTGTTGGTCCCCATGATGTAACAATCAGAGCCTCAACATCTTCTGACTGAATAAGCGCATGACCGTCATCGTATACTTTAGCATTTAACTTTTCTACTTCTACAATTTGTTTTGCTTGTTCTTGATTTACATCTGTTACAGCAACAATTTCTCCCCCTGATAAAACATTCGTAATTCTGCGAATATGATCTTGTCCAATTGCTCCTGTACCAATTACACCAATTTTTAACGTCATATTTTTTCCTCCTTTAAGATAAAGCGCCCTTTGCTTTATTTAGCTCTAGAAACTTCATACGAAGATATTTTCTTTCTCCATAAAAGAACGGCTAATGTAGCCACTATCCCTAAACTTCCTGCAAAGTAAAACCCTGCTTCAATTCCTAGATGTAAATTTAACAAGCCTGCAAAAAATGGACCGGCAAAGATCCCTATTGCATATAAAGCTTGATACGCTCCCATTGCTGTTGCTTTTTTCTGTTCTGGAATAGACTTAACACTCATTCCAAGCATGAGTGGAAAAATGATTCCTAATGAAAAACCGTTAACACTTTGAATAATACACAATAAAAGCTTAGTATCAGCGAACGGAATAAGACATGTAAAGCATCCAGCGATAAGAAAAGCTAGCTTTAAAACTGTCCATTCTCTAAACCTTGAAAGAAATACTTTTTCAATAACAAGCGGCGCAATAGCATGTGGAATCATAAAAGAAAAAACAATAAAGGTGAGTTCGTTTTCTGTTAGACCTATATTCAGCGCATAGTTTGGAGTGAAACCAAACATAGTTGAGAAGATGATGCTATGTGCCAAAATTGATAAAAATGATATTTTCAACAAAGTAGGATTTCGCATAACTGAAAGAAGTTCTTTCATTTTAATTGGTTCTCTTTCACTGCCCTGTTTATCTTCAAAAAGCATGAAAGACAACAAAAGTCCAATCAAACTTGAAACACTTCCAATCCAAAATGGTCCATGCCAGCCTAAATGACTTACAACATAGCCGCTCAACATCATCCCTAACAGCTGTGCTAGCACAACGATAAAGGAAATGCTGTTCATCGCTCTATTTGACTTTTCTCCCTTAAAGTAGCTCCCATAGAGAATTGTAAATGCCACCCACGTTGCAGCACCGAATCCAGCTAAACAGCGTGAAATAAAAACGAGAGTTAAGCTATCTGTAAAAGTGAACAAAAGGCAGCTTGTTGAACTTGCTAACATTCCCAAAATAATAAATGGTTTTCTTACACGCGTAAGATCTGAAAAAATTCCAAGCGGAAGCCTGAAAAACAGCTGCATCAGACCATAACTACTTAAAACAAGCCCAATAAAAGCGTAGTTGCCACCTAATGAACTCATATAAGGTGAAAATGTAGGAACATAAATAAACTGTGAAAACCAAAAAAGAAAAGATACAACAGAAAAAATGCCGATATCTCTAATACTATGAAAAGCTTTCAATCAACCACTTCCAATTATCTATTCACAGGTTTTATAAAGGTAAACTATATTTGTAATCGATTTCATTTTAATTTTATTAAACCAGGAAAGGTTTCCCCTTCCTGGCTTTTATTTTAGTAGCGAGCTGTAACCATTTTCTTTCTTGTATAGAACTCAACGCCATCTGTACCATTTGCATGTAGATCACCATAGAAAGAGTCTTTCCATCCAGAGAATGGGAAGAATGCCATTGGAGCTGGAACTCCTACATTAATACCTAACATGCCTGATTCAATTGTTTCGCGGAATGTACGAACGCTTGATGCACTGTCTGTGTATAGGCAAGCACCGTTTGCAAAACGAGAGTTGTTTGCAACTTCAATTCCTTCTTCAAGCGTTTTAACACGGATGATAGAAAGTACAGGAGCAAAAATTTCATCCTGCCAAATTTTCATTTCTTGTGTTACGTTATCAAAGATTGTAGGTCCAACAAAATATCCGTTTCCTTCTACAGCTTCATCATTACGACCATCGCGAACAAGTTTTGCACCTTCTTCAACGCCGTTTTGGATGTAGCCAAGCGTACGCTCTTTATGATTTTCACGGATTACTGGGCCTAGGAATACATTTTCATCTAGTCCATTTCCGATTACCATATTATTAGATTCTTCTACAAGTTTAGCAATAAGCTCGTCTGCTACGTCTTCTTGAACCGTTACAACAGATGCAGCCATACAACGCTCGCCAGCAGAACCAAAAGCAGCACCAATGATTTGTTTTGTTGCACCATCAAGATCTGCGTCATTTAACACGATAGAATGGTTTTTTGCACCAGCTAGTGCTTGAACGCGTTTTAAGTTTTCTGTTCCTTTTTTGTATACATATTCAGCAACTGGCTGAGAACCTACGAATGAAATAGCTTTTACATCTTTATGCTCAAGAAGTCCATTTACAACATCATGTGCACCGTTTACGATATTTAATACGCCTTTTGGAAGACCAGCTTCTTCAAATAGCTCTACAAGACGAGCTGCTAAAAGCGGCGTTCTTTCAGATGGTTTTAACACGAATGTATTTCCGCAAGCAATTGCAAGTGGGAACATCCAGCATGGTACCATCATTGGGAAGTTAAACGGTGTAATTCCACCAATAACTCCGATTGGATAACGATACATACCAGATTCAATATTTGTTGCGATATCTGGAAGCTGTTTTCCCATCATAAGCGTTGGAGCGCCTGCAGCAAACTCTACGCATTCGATTCCGCGCTGTACTTCACCACGAGCTTCGTTAAAGCTTTTTCCGTTTTCAATTGTAACAAGTTTTGCAAGCTCATCCCAGTTATCAACAAGAAGCTGCTGATATTTAAATAGAATACGAGCGCGTTTTGGAACCGCTGTTTTTGACCATGTTTTGAAAGCTTCGTTTGCTACTTGAACTGCTTGATCAACGTCTGATTTTGTAGAAAGAGGTACTTCAGCGATTACTTCGCCTGTTGCTGGATTGTAAACAGATTCTGTAAGTGTTGTAGATGATGCTACCCATTGTCCACCAATATAGTTTTGAACTTCTTTTACTGTTGTTTGTGCCATGAATATTCTCTCCTTTTGGTTGTTTTATACTTCGTAATTTTTATGCTTTTTGCAATACTTCTTCAGCCGTCTCCATAAATCCTTTAATTTCTTCTACGGTTGGCATTGCATCCGAACTACTGTGCTTAGAAATTACAATAGAGGCGGAAGCTCCTCCAAAGCGCATCGCTTCTGCAACAGAGTAATCATGCATGAGTCCATAAATGAAAGCTGAAGCATATGAGTCACCAGCACCGAATGTTTTCAACACTTTTGTTTTAAAGATGCCGCCGCGGTGAGATTTCCCGTCATTTGTATACGCAATAGATCCATCCCCGCCATGTTTAATTACGACAATTTTGGCATTGTGGGAGAACCAACGCTCTGCTGTTACTTGATCATTTGACTCTTCTAGATTTAACAGTTTTTCCATCATGTCAAATTCTTCTCGTGTTCCAATAATTACATCTGATTTTTCCGCAGCTAAGTTGTAGTAAACAGCTGTTTCAGCTTCAGATGTCCATGTATATGGACGATAGTCAATATCAAAGAAAACTGGAACATTATTTTTTCGTGCATATTCAAGTGCCATAAACACAGCTTCACGCGAAGGACTTTTAGCAAGAGCTGTTCCAGAGATTAGAAGAGATTTTGATTGTTTAATATACTCTTCAGATACTTCTGTTGGTTCTAATTTTAAATCTGCTACATTGTCTCGATACATCAGGATACTGCACTCTTCAGGACTTTTGATTTCTGTAAAAGCAAGCCCTGTTACAGCTCGCGTTTTATCTGTAATGACGCTTTCTGTATTAATCTCGTGCTTTTTTAGGTAGCTTGTAATAAAGCGACCCATTTGATCATCGGCAATTTTACCAATAAAGCCTGTTTTCATTCCTAAACGAGATAAACCGATCGCGATATTTGCAGGAGAACCTCCAACATATTTTGTAAACGTCATCGTTTCTTCCATTGGACGATTGATTTCATTTGCATTCAAATCGATACAAAGTCTGCCAATAGCCACTAAATCAAATTTCTTTTCAGAATTGAATGTTAAATAGCTCATGTTATCCTCCCTTTACTTTAGCGCTATCTTATCTTCCATAATCCACTCATGGTCTTTGCTATTGTTAAATTTCCATGTACGAACAGGCCCAGCCATAACATTTAAATAATATACTTCATATCCTGGAGGAGCTGATACAGGATGATAGCCTTTCGGAACTAATACAGCATCTCCATCTTTAATAACCATTGTTTCATCAAGCGATTTGTCGTCTGTATAGACGCGCTGTACGGCAAATCCATGACCAGGATTCACGCGGTGGTAGTATGTTTCTTCCAAATATGACTCGTGCGGCAAGTTATTTTGATCATGCTTGTGAGGAGGATAGCTTGACCAATTTCCTTCAGGTGTAAAAACTTCTACAACAAGAAGGCTATCAGCTGGTTTTTGTTCTGGAAGAATGTTTTGCACTTTTCTTGAAATATTGCCAGCTCCTCTATCTTCAACACCTACATCCTCTGGGCCGATTAGGCGAGCTTCATATGTACCTTTACCAGGCGCTGCACATACGGCAATTTCTAAATCTGTTAAAGCCTCAACTTCGTACTCATCCTCATTTGGAATATACACGGAGTATGGAGGGATTTTTTCAAAAACACTCATTCTCTCTCCGATATTTTCGAATGTTTCTTTTTTAGTAGACACGTTCGCTTTACCTGTTAGTAACACAACACATACTTCTTGATTTCCTGTTTCTTTTTTAAGTTTTTTTCCTTTTTCTAAAGCGTATACTTCAAATCCGATATATTCCCATCCTGCTGATTCTGGTGTAATACTTAATACTTTTCCTTCTTCATCAGGTGTTTGACTTGGTACAATTAAATCTGCCATACTTTGTCACGCTCCTAGTTAAGAATTTTAACGATATGCTTAATACTTTCTAGCCGTTTGTAATACGCTTTCTTTTCTTTCATAAGCATCTTGAATTGATTGCTTTTTAGACGTTTCTGCAACGCCAATGTTCCACCATGATTCAAAATCTCTTGTCATTGTTTTTGGTAATACTTTAATATCTAAAAGCGTTGAAACTTCCTGTTTTTTAGAATCTTCAAGCGCTTCTTTCAACTGTTCCATCGTTGTTACTTGATACGTTTTCACTCCGTATCCTTCAGCACTTTTTGCAAAATCAATTTTGATAAGATCGCCATCCATCTTGCCTGTTTCTTCATTACGGTAGCGGAACTCTGTACCAAAGCTTCCCATTCCATTGTTCATTTGTAAGTTATTAATGCATCCAAATGCTGCATTATCGATAAGAACAATATTGATTTTTTTGCGTTCTTGAATACTTGTCACAAGTTCAGAATGAAGCATAAGGTAACTTCCGTCTCCTGTCATTACATATACTTCTTTTTCAGGCTCAGCCAGCTTAACACCAAGCGCTCCTGAAACTTCATAACCCATACAAGAATAGCCATACTCCATGTGATACGTATTTGGTGTGCGCGAATTCCACATTCTTTGTAAGTCACTTGGGAGACTTCCCGCAGCCCCTACAACAATTGCATCATCTGCTACATGTTCATTTATAAATTCAAGCACTTCTGTTTGTGTAATCGTTGAGCCAAATTGCCGAGCAAACTCAGGTAATACGTGTGGAAGATGATCTCCTGCTTCTGGAATAAATTGATTTTCATCATATCGAATGCTGTATAAACGATCCACTTCTTTGTTCCATGCTTCTTTCGCTTTTTGAATTTCATCACTATAGCTTGATTTGTAGTCGATGTTTGAAAGTTCTTCTTCAAGTTTTTGCAGAGCTAACTTCGCATCACCAACAACTTTTGTTGCATCAAGTTTGTAAGCGTGATATTCAGATGTATTAATAGATAAGAACTGAACATTTTCGTTTTGGAAAAGCTGTTTAGATCCTGTAGTGAAATCTGAGTAGCGAGTTCCCACACCAATCACAAGGTCAGCTTCTTTTGCCATTAGGTTAGAAGCGAGTGTTCCTGTGATTCCAATTCCCCCTAAGTTGTGAGAGTGAGAGCTTTCAACAGCACTTTTTCCAGCTTGTGTTTCTCCATAAGGGATATTAAATTTCTCTGAGAAGCTTTTAAGGGCTTCAGCGGCTTCTGAGTAACGTACCCCTCCACCACAAACGATGATTGGCTTTTTCTTTTCTTTAATAAGAGCCACCGCTTCTTTGATATCACTTTCTGTTGGAACACGGCGATCAATACGATGAACACGTTTCTTAAAGAAATATTCTGGAAACTCATATGCTTCACCTTGTACATCTTGTGGAAGACAAACCGTAACAGCTCCAGTATTTGCAGGGTCTGTTAATACACGCATTGCGTTAATCATAGCTGTCATTAAATGTTCTGGACGAGTTACGCGGTCCCAATATTTACTTACCGCACGAAACGCGTCATTTGTTGTTACCGTTAAGTTATGATAATGCTCAACTTGCTGCAGCACTGGATCTGGTTGACGTGTTGCAAATGTGTCTCCTGGAAGAAGCAAAAGCGGAATATTGTTTGCTGAGGCTGTTCCAGCTGCTGTTACCATATTCGCCGCTCCTGGCCCTACTGATGATGTACAAGCAATGATCTTTCTGCGATGATTTTGCTTGGCATAAGCTGTTGCAGCAAGAGCCATTCCTTGTTCATTTCTTCCTTGATAAACTCGTAGATCGCCAGCATCTTCTTCAAGTGCTTGTCCTAGACCTAACACATTTCCATGACCGAAGATTGTAAAAACTCCTTGTACAAATTTCTCTTCTTTACCATCAAACTCTACATATTGTTGATTCAAAAACTTTACTAATGCTTGACCTGTTGTTAAACGAATTGTTTTCATAGCATTCCTACCTTATCTTTGTAGATTGCTGATTCCATTCTATATAAAATTAAATGGAATCGATTTCATTTAAACTTAAAAAAATATAAATCTCTTTTCTTTTAAAATACTATAATACTTTATTATTAAGCTCTTTTTTATTCAAAAAGAAAACTAATAGATGAACTATTATTCCCTTTTAAAGAAATCGATTTCATTAAATTTTTCTTTTACCCTTTGTTCCACTCTCCCTCTTTCACTTTTCAGCACTTTTTGTTGAATGAACGTTATCGTATAAGTAACTTCAAAACTTATAGAAAACTTGAAAGCTTCAGAGGTAAAGCAGAAATCTTTTGAAATCGATTTCATTAACTTAATAATAAAACGCTTTCTTCTATGGTCTTAGTGTATAATATGAAAACGCTTTTGTAAACCTTTTTTTGAAAAATTTCTAATATTAAAATATCCTCTTTATGATTGAGCATCCATAAGAAATGGATGCCCTTTTTCATGTCATTCTCTAATCATTTTGAGCAATTACAATATTTATGTTATTTCTTTGTGCGTAGTTTCCATAGCTTTCATTTGGCGAAGCATCTGTAATTAAATAATCTAACTCTTCTAATTCACAATACGTAATAAGCGCATACTTATCAAACTTTGTATGATCAATAAGTAAAAACACTTCAACACTTCTCCTTACAACAGCTTGTTTAATTTCACTTTCAACAGGAGAAGAGTTTGTAACCCCGTTTGAAATGGAAACACCTGTTGAAGCCATGAAAGCTTTGTTCACGTTATACGTTTTTAATAAGTCCATGTTCTTAAAACTTGAAAATGATTTTGTTTCCCGTTCAAGTGCCCCACCCGTTGAAATGACTTTTAAATTCTCATAAGGAAGAGCATATACAATGAAATCAAGATTGTTTGTAATAACGGTTATATTCTTATTTTTCACAAACTCTAACATCTCAAGCGTGGTTGTACCTGAGTCGATGAAAATAACGTCTCCGTCCTCTACATAATTTGCCGCTTCTTTAGCAATTGCTTGCTTTGCGAGCTGGTTGCGAGTTTTTCGATCGTTAAATGACTCAAGCTGAGCATGATCAACCGCAACTCCACCATATACTTTTTTTACTACCCCTTGATCCACGAGCATTTGTACATCTCTTCGAATAGTATTTTTAGAAACGTCAAATACGGTTACAAGCTCATCTAAAGAGACGGACTGATGTTCAAGCACGTAGTCTTGAATTTGTTGAATTCGTTTAGCTTTTAACATTTCTATCTTCCTATTCTTTTATAATATTGAGTTCATAAACGTCCACTTTCCCTTTTATGCTTTGCCGCTCGTTTTAAATTCTCTCATTTTTTCTTTTACTGTATTCATAACAGCTTCTTTTCCAGGTATTAAGAAATCATGTGGATTATACGTTTCTGTATTTTGTTCAAGAGCATTACGAACGGCTTTTGTCCATGACATGAGACATTCTGTATTTACATTAATTTTAGCATGACCATAGTCAATAGCCTTTTGAATTTGATAATTTGGAATTCCAGAACCACCGTGTAATACGAGGGGAACGTTCGTTAAGTTTGAAATGACCTTCATTTCTTCAAACCCAAGCTTTGGCTCTCCTTTGTATTGACCATGAACGGAGCCAAGGGCAGCAGCCAACGCATCTACTCCTGTCTCTTGTACAAGACGCAAACATTCTTGAGGGTCTGCATACACTATATTACCAAAAAGTCCATCTTCCATACCACCAACAGTTCCCACTTCTGCTTCAACCGAAACTCCTCTTGCATGAGCATACTCAACCACTTTTTTAGTAACCGCAATATTTTCATCAATTGGAGAATGAGAACCATCAAACATAACAGAGCTAAATCCTGCATCAATAGCTTCTTTGCAACGTTCAAAACTGCTTCCATGATCAAGATGTAAAACAACAGGAACCGTAATATCCATCTCTTCAACAAGGGATTTCACCATTGCTGAGATTGTTTTAAATCCACCGAGATAATCTACAAGACGATCCGATGCAGCCGCGATAACAGGGGCCTGTTCTTCCTCTGCCGCTTGTAAAATAGCTTGTATCCATTGCAAACTATTAATGTTATATTGTCCAACTGCATATTTTTCTTCTTTTGCTTTTACTAGTATTTCTTTCATTGAAATTAGTTTCGTTTGCACTACTGTCATTATACAGCACCTCTTCTATTAAAGTATCAGATTTAAACCCATTTAAAAACAAATGATTTGTAAGCACTTTCATTAAAACTTTTAAAAATTAGAATCAACTTTTAAAGTTATCACTTTATTATTAATTCTTGGTTATGTTTTGGTTACATCTATTCTTATCATAAGTATAAAAGCGTTATCAGTCAATATTTTTTTCCTTTTCCAGCAAAGAACTATCCTCTTTTGGTTAGGTTTATAGGAATAAATTGAACATTTTGGAGCAGGAAACTAGCGATTGATTCTCAATCTAAACAAAACAAAAAAGTTTTCCGGAAGTTTCCAGAAAACCTTTTTGCTTATATTCCTCATTACTTCTTTTGAGAGACTTTACGATGATCGATTTCGCAATGAAATTAGAACTTTCAACACTCTTAGCCGTTCCCCAAGATTAAAAATGATAGAATCTTCAGTTAGTTATTTTGAGATAACTTCTTTATCTGCTATAACAGGAGCTTGTTTATGGTTTCTGAAGTTTTCCTCAATTTGCTCCAGTGTAAGCCCTTTTGTCTCAGGAAGAGCTTTTTTCACAAATGTAATAGCCGCAATTCCTAATACAACAAAAACGAAGAATGTTGTAGAAAGTCCAATAGCCGCAAGCAAAATTGGGAAAGTTAACCCAACAAGGAAGTTGGCAATCCATAGACAAAATACGGTAATTCCCATTCCCATTCCACGCATGCGAAGCGGGAAAATTTCTGAAAGCATGAGCCATGTTACAGGTGAAACAGCTCCTTGTTGGAACGCTAAAAACGTAACTGTTAACGTTAGTACAATGTATGGGAGAGCCGGTGATCCTTCAAGTGTTAAGGAAAGAATTCCAATTAAAAGAAGTGCTGATGTTGTACCAATAAGGCCTGTAATAAGCATTGGACGACGCCCAACTTTACCAAGCAGCCAAATTCCAACAAATGTAGCTAGAACGGAGATGACACCATTGGCAATGTTCCCAACAAGAGCTGCCTCTGTTCCAAACCCTGAATCTTTTAGAATTTCAGTTCCATAGTACATAATTGAGTTAACACCTGTGATTTGCTGAACAACCCCAATCCCAATCCCGATGAAAATAAGGCGGCGAATCCATGGAACAGAAAGATCTTTTAATGTTGCTTTCTTCATGTTCTCTTCTTGTTTAAACGCTGTTTCAATTTCTAATACTTCTTCTTTAGCTCGTTTTTTCTCGCGCATTTTTTCTAAAACCGTTAATGCTTCTTGACTTCTTCCTTTTGAAACAAGCCATCTGGGACTTTCAGGAACTTTTAACATACCGAAGAAAAGAATAACAGCGGGAATCGCAGCAATTGGAAGCATATAGCGCCAAACTTCTGGATTGTGTCCAAATGTTGTACCAAGAATAGCATTAAACGTAAACGCTAAAAGCTGACCAGTTACAATCATAAGTTCATTTTGGGTTACGATTCGACCTCTTCTTTCAGATGGAGACACTTCTGCTAAATATGCAGGAACCGTTACAGAGGCTCCCCCTACAGCAAGTCCTAGTACAAAGCGAGAAATAATCATGACAGTAGCGTTTGGAGCAAATGTACATCCTAATGTTGAAATAAAGAATAAAACAGCAAGATATAAAATGTTTGTACGCCTACCATGATGATCTGAAAGCCTTCCACCAAAAATGGCACCAAATGCAGCACCAAAGAGTAGGGCACTTGTTACAAGACCTTGTGTAACAGAATTTAAATCAAGTTGGCCTTTTTCTGACATATAAGGCAATGCACCGTTAATAACTCCTGTATCATAGCCAAAAAGAAGACCGCCAAACGTTGAAATAATAATGACCATACTCAATGAGGAATTTCGATTCATATCAATCTCTCCTATCTTTTTACGAGTGGATTGAGCTTCTCGTTAATATACTTTCTAGCCATTAAAGCATATTCTAAAGGATGTGCAACTGATGGATCTTGTTCTGCTTCGACAACAATCCATCCTGTGTAGTTGTATTCAAGGAGAGTTTGATAAACTTCGGTAAAATCAACGCATCCATCTCCAGGTACTGTAAACATCCCCATTAGAAACGACTGTTGAAACGATTTTCCTTCTTTTCTGCATCTCTCCATTATTTCTCTTCTTGCATCTTTAAAGTGAACATGTCGAATACGGTTGATATGCTTATGCAAAAGCGTCATATAATCTCCATCTGATACGTAAATATGACCTGTATCATAAAGCAGATGCACGACATTTGGATTCGTATTTTCCATTAAGCGATCAATCTCACTTAACGTTTGAACTCCTGTTCCCATATGATGGTGATAAACAAGATTTAACCCATACTCGCCAGAAATTTCACCTAATCTGTTTAATCCAGAGCATAAAACATCCCACTCTTCATCTGTAAAATAAGGTTTTTCATCAAAAACATTTTTATCTGTACCTTGAACACTATATGTTTGTTCTGATACAACAGCAACATCTGCTCGCACCTCTTGAAGGAATTTGCAATATTGATGAAAATCTTGTTCTACCTTCTCGATTCCATCACGAATAATGAAGCTGCTGAACCATTGACCCGCTATTTTTAAATTACGAAGTTCAAGCTCTTTATTTAGAATTTTGGCTTCAGGAAAAAAACCGCCAACTTCCGTACCTTGAAACCCCGCTACGACAATATCACTTAACAAGTGTTGCAATGTATTTTCTGCGCCAATTTCAGGAATATCATCATTTCTCCAACCTATCGGAGCAATCCCCCATAAAATATCCTCTGTTTTCATCTTTTCTCCCTCTTTCATGTAACATGTTTTCATTTCTCTTTCTAACTGAATACGCTTTCAGAGTTAACAAAGCAAGATAAATACTAACTTTTTGTTATCTCTTTGTCATCTATTGGTTAACTTGTTTTTAATTTTAATATTAAAAGCGCTTTCAGTCAACAAAAAAATCAGAATTTTTCCATCAACTCCTATTTCCTTACACACCTATGAAATGTTAAATCTCATTAAATCTCTTTTCCTAAAAGTTTTCTAATCTACTAAAAAAGAAAAAGCTTATTCATCTCCTGAACAAGCTTTTTCTCTTTCATCCTTTGTATACTGTTATTGATACTCTACCTATACTGCCCCTTCGTTAGCTGAACGAACGCAATTTTCAACCTATTGAATTCCTTCAACTCCTGATTTAATTCCAGAATATCAAATACTATGTATTCCCTTCTGTCATCGGCTACTTCCCTTGTCTGCGCAAAGTTTGTATAAGACCATACTTTAAACAATCCTTCAAGATCTCCTCTACAATTTGCTCTCACGTTCTCCTTCTACCATTGCCAAGCGAATTGGCTGTTTAACTATTAATCATCTGCATTTCCTCTTTTGTTAGCTTTCCTTATGTTAATAACCAACACTTGTTAAATAATTAACGCTTTGCTTTACATCTCGTAAACTTGTACTATAGTTCCTTGGATCTCGCTCTTGTTCAATTGTAATATATCCGTGATAATCGATTTCTTTTAATAATTCATGAATTGAGGAGTAATTAATGATTCCTTGTCCAATAGGGCACATGACACCTTTTTTGCAAGCGTCAAAAAAGCGAATTTTTTCGTTCATCACCTCTTTATATATTTCTAAATTAATATCTTTGAAGTGAACGTAATCTAAGCGATCAGCACAGTTTTTGATCCATACATAAGGATCCATTTTAGAATAATATAAGTGTCCCGTATCTAAACATAAGCCAGCTGTTTCATAAGAAATATCTCCCATAAGTTTTGTTATTTCATCTTCAAATTCAATGTATCCACCAGCATGAGGATGAATAACAGGACGGACGCCGTACTTGTCTCGCGCATATTCAGAAAGGGTTCTAATGTTTTGCATCATGCCAGCCCATTTCTCTCCAGATAACCGTTCCGCTTTGTTAGGATGTCCTGCTCTATAATCTCTTTCATCATGTCCCCAATCAATAATGACAAGATATGGTGTTTTGAAATGCTGACCTTGTACTTGTGGCACTTGTGGTAATTGAGTGATAAGTGAACATATATCATCTACTTGATGCAATAAGTTTTCTACATTTTCTTTATCAACTAAATTATCAAAAATAGTTCCGGCAATAATCGTTAAATCATGTTTTGCAAGTTCTTCTTTGACTTTCTTAATGTTCATTGGAATATATCCATAAGGTCCAAGCTCAATTCCTTTATATCCAGCTTGTGATGCTTCTTCTAAGACAAGCTCCCATGGAGGCAAGTATGGATTTTTAGGATCATCAACACCCCAACAACAAGGTGCTCCAGCTATTTTAATAGTCATATAAATTCCCTCCTCACATTATTATTTTGAAATAAAGTTATTTTGATTAATTTTTGGTTAACTTTCCAGCATTTCTTCCTGTATTTTTAAAAGTATTATGAAAAATTCCCTTAATGGATAAAGGATTGCAAATGTATAAATCATCATAAAAGGAGCAACAAACAAGTTTAATCTAGAATCTAAAATATAAACAGAGGCTAAGATTTTAAGTTCAGCCTGATATGTAATTCAAACAACAAAAAAAGAAAGATCTACACTCTCGTAAAATGTAGGGAATTAGCATAACTGAATCATTAAGCTACACCAAGCATGACAAAGGAAATGGATGCAGGAATAAATATAATAAAACCAAATTATATAGTTTTATGAATTCCTCCAATGTGAGCTGTTACATCAGAAATCCATGATGCATTCCTAACAGCAAGCCCCTATGCCGACTGTGTAGCAGACATTTCCTGTTCAGCAAGATAAGACGAGAGCCCTCCTTGTTCTCATCCCTCTCCGATTATAAAGAGAAGTATGCCTACTTTACTCTAAACTCCTTCTCTAAAGAAAAGCGTATACAAACAAGAGTCAAAAAAAGAGCTTTACTTATTTTTTATCTACTTATTTTACTTATATTTAGTATAAAGAGAGGGAAGCTTTAAATCCTTCACATTATTGCTAACATTCATCAAAAAAACCCCTTATTTTGAACTTATGTTTACGAGAAAGTTTACTATCTTGCTCTATAATGAAATTTCTATATACATCAATTAAGAGTGACTGATGCTCCAAAGCTGACGATACTTTTTGGGTGACATTCCGACTATTTTAGAAAAAAGGGTTGTAAAGTAGTTTGGATTATCATATCCAACTATTCCAGCAATCATCGTTACATTGTAATCAGTATTCATAAGCAATGATTGAGCTTCTCCAATTCTCCGTCGCATAATGTATTGAATGGGTGAAAATCCCGTTTTTTTCTTGAATAAATGAGTTAAATAATAGGAACTTATGGAAAGGTCTTTAGCAATGGATGCTAGCGTAAGCTCCTCTCTATAATATTTATCAATGTAACTTTTAATTTGGCTAAATAAAATAGACTCTTCTTCTCTAGGCAAAGAAGAATTTTCTTGAGGAATTTGCAAAATGATTGAAATTAGAGCACTTAGCAGGTAATGACATGTTTCTTCATAGCCATCTTCACCTTTTTGAACTTGAGAAAACATAACTTGAAGAAGATTCTCAATTTCTTCTCTCTTTTCCCCACTGCTTAATACATACGATTGATTTTGAGATACAAGGTGATTTGCAGACAACCCTTCTATATGTAAATTCGAAATTCCACAGCAGTATACACTCATATTTTGATCCTGATTCGTATATTCGTCGTGAAGAACATTGCTATTATAAATTAATATATCTCCTTCACATACAGAATACTTCTTTTCTCCGATAAGATGACATCCGCTTCCTTCTTTGATAAATACGATTTCCATTATATCTTCATGCATATGCAATACACGAGGCCACATCGTATGTTTTGTTTCTACATTGCACATATGTACAAGCTGAGGAGTTGCTCCATTTTTAAAATGCGATTTACTCATCGAATTAATAAAATACTGACCCATCTTTATTGCCTCCAGTTTTTCATTATATAAAGTTACTATAAGTTTAAAAGGTTCTTTAATAGATGAAAATAGCAAAAAAAATAGTGCCTTGCTTCATAAGCAAGGCACCCGTTTTTTTATTTTAATCCTTTTTCTACTTCCTTAGCCATTTCAGGCACTGAAAGCAGTCCTCCACCTGATAAGTACCAGTAGTTTGGATTTAGATAAATAATATGGTCTTCTTTATATGCATTTGTTTTCTTTACAAGATCATTTTCAATCGTCTTTTTAGCTGAATCTTCTCCACCAACTACAGCACTGCGGTCAATCACAAACAAGTAGTCTGGATTTTTTTCTACAATATACTCAAATGAAACACTTTGTCCATGTGTAGAAGCTTCAATATTAGGATCAGCAGGTTTTACGCCTAGCTCATCGTGAATAATACCAAAACGAGAGTTTGGACCATAAGCGCTAATTTTTCCTTCGTTTGCTAATACAATTAAACCTGTTTTATTCGATTTCTCAGCTTTTTCTTTCACTTCACTCATTGTTGCTTTTACATCAGCAATTTTCTTTTCTACTTCTTTCTCTTTATCAAAGATTTTTCCTAATGTTTCTTGATTTTGCTCAAATGAATCCATGTATTTTGTTGTATCAAGCTCAAGATCAATTGTTGGAGCAATTTTTGAAAATTCATCGTATTGACTTGCTTGACGACCAGAAATAATAATCAAATCTGGATTAATTTCACTAATTTTCTCAAAGTCTGGCTCTTTTAAGCCTCCAACATTCTCATATTTTTTATCTTCATATTTTGATAAGTACGATGGAATGCTGTCCTGTGGAACTCCTGCTACGTCTACGCCTAGCTCATCTAAAGAATCTAGGGCACCAAAGTCAAATACAACAACTTTTTCAGGGTTTTTCGTAACTTTTGTTTCTCCAAGCTTATGTTTAACAGTAATTTCCTCTGTTTTACTGCTTTTTTCTTCGTCCGCTTTACTTGACGAACTTTCATTGTTTGAGCCGCAAGCTGCAACTACTAGGGCAACAAGAGCTACTAAAAACATAGATAGAAACTTTCTCATGTCTTTCACCTCTAAAAAATTTTATATGAATAGCTGAAGTAACCTCTTTATGAAAATCACCTCAACCATTTTCCTCATGATGAAATATTAGGCTGAAAAATAAACGCCAATTTTATTACCATTAATTGTTTGTATCGGAATATGCATATCATAAATGTCTTCCAATACGTCTTCAGAAATGATTGTCGCTGTTGCTCCTTCTTCAACAACCTTTCCATCTTTTAAAGCTACAATATAGTCTGAATAGCAAGAAGCAAAGTTAATATCATGAATAACGATAATCACCGTTTTTCCGAGTTCATCAACAAGTCTTCTTAATACTTTCATAATTTGAACAGAATGCTTCATATCAAGGTTGTTAAGCGGTTCATCAAGTAAAATATATTCTGTATTTTGAGCAATTACCATTGCAATATAAGCACGTTGGCGTTGTCCACCGCTAAGTTGATCAATATATTTGTGTTGAATATTCTCAAGTTCCATATATTCTATTGCTTCATCTACATAATTCCAATCTTCTTTTGTGAGTTTTCCTTGGGAATAAGGAAATCTTCCAAAGGAAACAAGCTCTCGGATTGTAAGTCGCATTGTCAGATGATTTGTTTGCTTCAAAATAGAAATCTTTTTAGCAAGCTCAGTGCTCTTCCACTCGCTCACTTCTTTTCCATCAATCTCAATCTCTCCTTCTTCTTTAGAAAGAATGCGGCTAATCATTGATAGAAGCGTACTTTTACCGGCTCCATTCGGACCAATAAAAGACGTAATCTTTCCTTTTTCAACGTTAATCGAAACGTTTTCTACGACTTTTTTTGAACCATATGCTTTAGAGACATTTTTCACTTCGATCATGATTTACTCCCCTTTAATAAAAGATAAAGAAAATAGGTGCCACCAATAAAGTTAATAATCACACTAAGCGTTGTGGAAAACGTAAATACTCGCTCAACAAGCAACAACCCTCCAACAAGAACGACAATACTAATCAATGAAGAACCAGCAAGTAAATAGGAATGTTTGTATGTTTTAAACATTTCATAAGCGATATTTACAACAAGCAACCCTAAAAATGTAATAGGTCCAACAAGCGCTGTAGAAATAGAGATAAAAATTGCTACAATAATGAGAAGCTGCTTCACAACACGATCGTAGGGAACCCCTAGATTGACTGCTTCATCTCTTCCTAATCCAAGTACATCTAAATACTTAAAGAAACGGAATAGATAGAGAGAAAGTAAAATAACGAGAACACCTGCGAAAACAAGAAGCTCGACTTGCACATTATTGAAACTTGCAAACATCTTATCTTGAACAATTAAAAATTCGTTTGGATCAATTAATACTTGCATGAAAGAAGAAATACTCTGGAAAAATGTACCGAAAATTAATCCAACAAGAAGAAGAAAATAGATATTATTATTTCCTTCTTTTTTGAACAATATCTTATAAAGGATGCTTGTAAAAAGCACCATAAAGACAATGGAAAGAATAAAATTAATGTTTGGGTTCATCACTGCTACGTGAATAGAACCAAAAATAAAGATAATTACCGTTTGTACAAGAAGATAAAGCGAATCTAATCCTAAGATACTTGGTGTTAAAATTCTATTATTTGTAATAGTTTGAAATATAACGGTAGAAACCGCTATAGAATAACCGGTTAAAATAATCGCTAAGATCTTGGTAATCCTTCTTGGTAAAATGTAATCCCAATTTCCACCTGTTTGATAAAATAAGAAAATAGAAATTAGTGTAATAGCTGCTATAGATAAAATAAGAAGTTTATTTCGATTACTCATATGCCTTTCTCCTAATTAACATGTACAGAAAAATTCCGCTTCCAATAACCCCTACCATTAAACCTATTGAAATCTCGTATGGATAAATAATGACTCTTCCTAAAATATCGCATAGGAGAACAAAAATGGCTCCAACTAATGCTGTATGAGAAAGTGTCTTTTTTAAATTATCTCCAGCATAAATTGACACAATATTTGGAACAATAAGTCCTAAGAAAGGAATCATTCCAACCGTTAGTAAAACAACGGATGAGATTAAAGCAACGAGAATAAGACCAATGTTCACGACTTTTTTATAATTCAAGCCTAAATTAACTGCAAAATCTTCACCCATTCCGGCGATTGTAAACTTATTTGCATAAATGTAGGCTAGGATCATAACAGGAACACTTATGTAGATGAGTTCATATTGCCCTGTAATAATAGTAGAAAAATCTCCTTGAAGCCATGATGCAATGTTTTGAATAAGATCATTTTTATAAGCAAAAAACGTCGTGATAGAGCTCACAATATTTCCAAACATAAGACCAACAAGTGGAATGAAAATTTTGTCTTTAAATTTTATTCTGTCTAAGATTTTCATAAAAATAAACGTGCCTAATAAAGCAAATAAAAAGGACACAAGCATTTTTACCATTGGTCCTGCTGTTGAAAACAGCATAAGAGAAATTAGAATACCAAAGCGAGCCGAGTCCATTGTTCCTGCTGTTGTTGGTGATACGAACTTATTTCGCGTAAGCTGCTGCATAATAAGTCCAGCAATACTCAAACTTACTCCCGCAATGATAATGCTTATAAGCCGTGGTACTCGACTAATAAGGAGAATTTCTATTTCGTCTTTTGTCCAACTTTTAATATCAAAAGGGCTAATGTTTGTAACCCCAACAAAAAGGGACACAAGAGATAGTACGATTAGTGCTGCAACGAGATACCTTTTCTTCACTGTCCAAACTCTTCCTTTATTTATGTTTTTTTTCGAAAATAACGTTTCAATAAAGAGAATCATTCTCAATTGATGTTAAAAAATAAAATAATTCGTTTGAATTATTTTGGATGTTCTTCACCAAAAAGGGCCATTATCCCTACTTTGGAAGAAGACAGATAAAATATAACTATGAATTTATATTATCGGAATTATCGGCTTTATGCAAGTGATTATTTACAAAATAGTTTTTTTTATTCTCAAACCTATCAAAACTATATTACTAGATCATAAAAACTTTCTTTATTATTTCTTCATCTAACAGAACTTATTTCCTATAGCATTCTTCCCTTTGTTTTAGGGATCTAACTAATTCTTATACTGTGAGCATAGCATAAAATGAGATTAAATGTCTTTCATATAATTCCTGCTACAGTAGGATTTTCAACTAGGAAAAGTTCATTGGAATAAGGGTGATTAAGAAAAAGCAGCTCTTAGCAAGAGCTGCTTTTTCTTCCTATATAATAATAGAGTACCTTTTTTCATTGAAAATTTTTCTTTGTGCTTTTTTTAACATAAAAGGTCTACAAATAGTTATTGCTTTCTTTATTTCTGTTAAGAACATCTTCTGTCTTTTCTAATACTTTTGGCTTCTTCCTGTTATAGTTACGAAACTTTTGTTCAAGTTGTTCAAGCGTCATTCCTTTTGTTTCAGGAACCCAAATTTTAACGAAAAGAAGCGCTCCTACACCTAGTACTGCGAAAATAAAAAATGTTGAGGAGAGCCCGATTGCTCCTTTTAACATTGGAAATGTTAAGCCAACGAGAAAGTTGACCGTAAAAAGACAAAAGACTGCAATCCCCATTCCCATTCCTCTTAACCGTAGAGGGAATATTTCTGAAAGCATCAACCATGTTACTGGAGAAACAGCTCCTTGCTGGAATGCTAAAAATGTAACCGTTAAGGTTAAAACAACGTAAGGTAGAGCAGTTGTTCCTTCTAATAATAGTGAGCTTACTCCGATTAAAATCAGCGTCACTGTAATGCCCATAAGACCTCCCATCAACATTTTGCGGCGGCCTACTCGCTGAAGAAGCCAAATACCAACAAAAGTTGCTAATACTGAAACAATTCCATTTGCAATATTACCAATAAGGGCTGCTTCAGTACCTAATCCAGAATCTTTTAAAATCTCTGTGCCATAATACATAATCGAGTTGGCACCTGTAACTTGTTGAATAACAGCAATTCCAATTCCAATCAAAATGAGACGACGAATCCATGTGATTTTTAAATCTTTAAAAGATGCCTTTTTAATTTCTGATTCACGACTTATAGCCATCTCAATATCATGAAGTTCTGTTTTTGCACGATCATTTGTACGCATCTTTTCTAAGACAGATAGCGCTTTTTCTTTTTTTCCTTTTGCTACAAGCCATCTCGGGCTTTCTGGAAGCCTTAGTCCTCCAAAGAATAAGATAACAGCTGGAATGGCGGCAATTGGCAACATAAAGCGCCAAATGTTTGGATATTGCCCAAGCGTATTCCCAATAATAGCGTTAAATGTAAAAGCAAAAAGCTGACCACTTACAATCATTAATTCATTTTGGGTCACAATTCCGCCCCTGCGTTCAGCTGGAGAAACTTCTGCTAAGTATGCTGGTACAATTGTTGAAGCTGCTCCAACAGCAAGACCTAATAAGAAGCGGAAAGCAATCATAACAGCCGCGTTTGGAGCAAACGTGCATCCAAGCGTTGTAATAAAAAATAAAATAGCACTATATAAAAGGGTTGTACGACGTCCATAGCGATCCGATAATTTCCCGCTAATTACGGCTCCAAATGCTGCTCCTAAGAGTAAAGCACTTGTTACAAGTCCTTCAGTTAGTGAGGTAAGATTCAATTGATCTTCCCTAGACATGTAGGGTAAGGCTCCATTTACTACTCCTGTATCATAGCCATATAGAAGCCCACCGAACGTAGCAACGAGGATAATCATCCTCAGCGCTGATTTTTCATTTCCATTGTTACTCATGTTCACTGCTCCTATCTTTTTAATATCGACTAGTAAAATGTATATCTTGTGTTTTTTACTATACCCACAAAATTTGATAGGAAAACAAAACATGTGAAAAGAATGCAATTTATAAGAAGTAGATTCTGATTTTTCGCAGAAATCACTTGTTGCTGTAAGAATTATTTATCCCCTAAAAAGATTTTAACATTTCACAAGCTCTCTTAAAGAAAGCGTTTTATTCCCTTCTAATATAATATTTTTCTTCAATTTCAAATGGTATCTCAGAGAATAAAATCCCTTAAATTTAAAAAAACATAAATTTATTTTACTTTTATCTCTTTTCTTTCCTTGTAATTCCTCTTTCTTTCTGTTAAAGTTAAGAAGAATTATTTTTGTTCGGAAACAATCTAGAAGTTAAGTAATTTTCGTCTTAAGATTTGGACAAGGATAGTATTAACGTATGTGCACAATGCACAAGGAGGCAACAACTATGGAACAAGGTAAAGTAAAATGGTTTAATGCAGAAAAAGGTTTTGGATTCATCGAGCGTGAAGGTGGAGACGACGTATTCGTACACTTCTCTGCAATCCAAAGCGAAGGTTTCAAATCTTTAGACGAAGGTCAAGACGTAACGTTTGAAGTAGAACAAGGCCAACGTGGTCCACAAGCAACTAACGTTGTAAAAGCATAATTGTAAAAGCAGACTCCTCTGAGTCTGCTTTTTTTGTACATTCATTCAAGTAAAAAACCCTATTCATAGTGAATAGGGTTCGTTAAAGCAAAAATAGTAATTTGTAAAGCAAATGGTATGCTTAAGTATAGCACAAAAATTCACGCTGGTGTTTTATTTTTATAGATTTTATTTTTCACATATGTCCTTTTATAAAAGGTGCCACAATGACATAGAGAGAGAACACAACTACAATCCAAAACATAGCAGACTTGATGAGCGTATTCCGCTTTTGAAATATTTGTCGAACTGCCGTATAAATACAAAATAAAAGCAAAGAAACGCCAAGCCATACAACTCCCTCATGACCTCCATAAGAAATCCCTTCACTTTCATATATGTTTTTCAACATAGTTGTTGTTAGTAACCATCCAATGATAAGACAAAGAACAAGTTCAAAAATAGCTCTTATATACATTTTTTTGCGCATTAGCCAAAACCTCCTCTTACAAATTTACCATAAATGTTCGTTCCTTACCTAATGAAGCAAACGCCCTCTATTTTTCAAGGCAAAAATGCTGTACGATAAAGAGGATGTGAAAAGGAGATGAAACGTTTTGGCTCTTATCTTAATTTTATTTGCTCTTATTGCTGGGATGGCTTTACCAACACAGTTTAGCATCAATGCGCAGCTTCGTCATGTTGTTGGGTCCCCTGTTGTTGCTTCAACAATTTCTTTTATTGTCGGAGCTCTAGCGCTGCTCATCATTTCCATAAGTGGAAAGGGACTGCAAGCTAAGAAAGAATGGCTACATGCACCATGGTGGGTATGGACTGGAGGACTTCTTGGCGCTTTTTATGTTGTAGCAACCGTTATTCTTATTCCTAGAATTGGAGCAACTGCTACTGTTGCTTACATTTTAGGCGGTCAAATGATTGCTTCTGTACTGATTGATCATTATGGACTTCTTGGTGTTCATACTCACCAGTTAAGCCTTCCTCGCTTAGCAGGTGTAGGGCTCGTTGCTTTAGGGGTTATTATTATTCAAAAGTTTTAGGATAGGAAGAACTCTACATGTTAGAGTTCTTCTCCGATTAGCTTTATAGCTTCTTCTACTTTCATCATTCCTCTATTTTCATTGCCACGTTTTCTTACAGCAACAGCATTCTCATTCTTTTCTTTCTCTCCGATTATAAACATATACGGAATTTTCTTCATTTCCCCTTCTCTAATTTTTAGACCTATTTTTTCTACGCGGTCATCTATTTCAACTCTGTATCCTAATCCTTCTAGCTTTTCTTTTACCTTTTCTCCGTACTGAAGTTGAGCATCATTAATAAGTAAAATCTTTACTTGAACAGGCGCGAGCCAAAACGGAAAAGCACCGTCATAATGTTCAATTAAAATGGCCATAAAGCGTTCGATAGAACCGTAAATTGCTCTGTGAATCATAACAGGATGATAAGATTTGTTATCTTCCCCAATATAGGTACATTGAAATTTCTCAGGCATTTGAAAATCAAGTTGAACTGTTCCACACTGCCAGCTTCGGCCTAAAGAATCTAAAATATGAAAATCAATTTTAGGGCCATAAAAAGCTCCATCTCCTTCATTTACGCTATATGACACACCTTTTTCTTTGAGCACACTCTTTAATGTTTCTTCTGCTTTTTCCCACATATTGATTTCGCCCATAAAATCTTCTGGTCTTGTTGAAAGTTCAACTTTGTACTGAAAACCAAAATGAGTATAAAACTGATGAATTAAACTTAAAATATCAGCTACTTCACGATGAATTCCTTCTTCTGCTACAAAGATATGTGCATCATCTTGCGTGAAAGAGCGTACGCGTAAAAGGCCATTAAGCGAGCCTGACAGCTCGTGTCGATGGACAAGCCCAAGTTCTGCATAGCGAAGCGGTAGTTCACGATAACTTTTTCTTTTATGATTAAATGTTAACACGGCTCCTGGACAGCTCATTGGCTTAATCGCGTAATTTTGCTCATCAACACAAGTAAAATACATATTTTCGCCGTAGTGGTCCCAATGTCCTGATTTTTCCCACATTTCTTGTTTCATCATAATAGGTGTTTTAATTTCTTGATAACCTGCTTTGTAATGTGCTTTTTTCCAATAATTCTCAAGCTCATTACGTACAATCATTCCATGTGGTAAAAAGAACGGCATCCCTGGTGCTTCTTCCATTGTTGTAAAAAGATCAAGCTCCATTCCTAGCTTTTGATGACTTTTTCTTTCCTTTGCTCCTTGGTCCATCTCTATTCCTCCTTAAAATAAAAAGACCGCACTCCTCCCAATATAAGGGACGAGTGCGGTCGTGGTTCCACCCTAAGTTCCATAAAGCGTAAACGGCTCTATGCTCAAAGATTTGATAACGGTTTATTCCGTTTGCAGATACTCTAATTATTTATTTCCCTGCAAAAGCTCAAAGGTGGTAAACGATTTCTTTTTCTTAAGAGCTCTCAGCAGATGCTCTTTTCTCTGTAAAGAAAAAATGATAATCATTCATGTCCTTTTCAACGCCTTTTATAAAATTTTATACAAAAAACCGCACTCCTCCCAATACAAGGGACGAGTGCGGTCGTGGTTCCACCCTAAGTTCCATAAAGCGTAACCGGCTCTATGCTCAAAGATTTGATAACGGTTTATTCCGTTTGCAGATACTCTAATCATCTATTTCCCTGCAAAAGCTCAAAGGTGGTAAATTGTTTTTCTTTCTTAAAGGCTCTCAGCCAAAGGCCCTTTTCTCTGAAAAAGAAAGGTAAAAACAATTCATGTCCTTTTCATCGCTAAATAACTATTTGACTTTATGTTGTAGTGATTATAGCGAACATCTTTTTAAAAAGTCAAGTTTTTTTAGAATCGGTTATACCTTTTTTATAAAACATGAGTTTTCCCATCCCTTTCCTTTCTTACCTCACTCCCTAGTTAGGGGATGAAATCCTTTTGTAATGATAAGACGCATCATCATTCAAGAGAAAACATTCAAATGTTTTACTATTCAAAAGAGAATTTTATGGTACAATATGTCTAAAATGCTATGAAATGTTATTATATGTTTTTTTAGAAGGCGTAGTTATGACTATTTATTTCTTTAACGTCTTCTCTTCTTGGAAAATTTCTGATCCCTATTTTCTGCCGTTCTTTTTCCTAGTATATTTTATGTTGTTCTCTTCAAAAAGCAAGCTAAAAAATAAAAAAACAAACTATATATTCATAAAAAAATGAGAAAGAAATGGAGAATATAAGATGGCAACTATTTCATTGGCTGAAGCTGTAAAATTAAAAAGCGTTCTATCTTCACGTATTCATGAGCTAGAGGAAGAAATGGATCGTGTCGCTTTTGTAGAAATTGAAAAAGATCAAAAGCCACCTCAACAATCTCGTACTCTAAAACATGTTGAAAATGATGTAGAAGAAGTAAGAAGAGATTTACGTTTACTTGATCGCCTTATGTATGAAGCAAACGTACAAAATAAAGTTATGTTTGATGAAACTTCACTTACAATTGTAGAAGCGATTGAGCTCGCAACTCAACTTAGAGCCAAAGCACGTAAATATAAAACATATGCTTCATCTTCTATTGAAGAATACCAATACTATGGAGATGGAGTACAAATTGTTAAGCTCGCAATGTTTGACCCAGAGCAATATCGCCTAAAAGCTTTGGAAGCAGAAAAAAGAGCTAATCGTTTATCAAACAGCATTAATGCTAAAAATTATGCTGTTTATCTTTCATTTGATGGCGATAAATATTTTTAAACCTTGAAGCGGTGAGACTCCCTTCAAGGCATAGAAGGAGAAACCTCCCAAAATAAGTTTGGTTCATGTGATGGATTTAGCAAAACCAATGACTATTAACCAATCACACCTTTACCTTTTACAAATAACCAACTTTTGCAATTGTGGTCGATGACCGTTCCTTTTCGTTTTATCTCCTTCTATGAGAAAGAACTCCCCTTCCCTTGAAGGTGGAGTTCTTTTTTACAAAATAGGCGAGATCTTGTTAACGTAAAACTTTGAATGTCTCTTCCCCTGTCTTAGGAGAAATCATAAATTGTATTTTTTCATCTTCCTGCCCTTTCCCTTGGAGAATAATCGTCGCTCGATAATCACCTTCCCATATGACAAGTACATTGCCTGAGGAAAGCGCATTTCCGTCATTGAAAACAGGACGGTTTATATAAATTAAGGAATGGCCTCTAGCCTCTATCATTGAAGGACCAATAAACGCGGGCTTTCCCTTCTCAAAAACTTCTATTTTATTTATATTCCTTGGAGAATGACTTTCTACAATCAGTGTTCTTTGTAAATAATATTGATGTGAATAATAACCTGTGAAAAGAATAAACGGAAGAAAGGCGAGGATACAGAAAAGAACGAGCACTTTTCTTTTCCTAGTAACTATCGCTTGATCTTTATCTCTCCTGTCATTGACCTCTTTGAAACGATTTTCTATGTATTTTCTTATCCACCATACAAGCGAGTAAATGAACCAAAAAAATAAGTATATATAAGAGAGTAGGAGCGTATATCCTAACAAAGAATGATCGTAAATATAATCTATGAGTCTTCCTATCTCTATGTGCCCTTTGTCTAATGTTCCTCTATCATGGCCAACCTTAATAAAGATAGTTATCAAAACAGTCAAGAATGATGTTTTAGCTCGGACTTTAAAAAAGAGTTGAATAAGGGCTATAACAAGAGAAAGCAACGGAAGAATTTGAATGGATAGCATCGTTACAGCAATCGATCCAAAGTAGGCCACAGAGCTGATATAATCTAACATTAAAAACGACCTCCCAAAATTTATGAGCGTTGAATATGTTCCTATACTAGTTTTTTAATTTAGCTCATCACTTTGGAATAAAACAAAATGGATTTCCACTTCTTATTAGCACAGAAATCTATACCAATCTACATTTTTATTAAAAATGGATTTTAGTTCATACTTAAATTTTAACACAGTGAAATCTATTTCAATAAAGAATATTAGGTTAAACTATCCTTTTTTGTAAATATTTTTTCATTGACATTGTATTATAAGAGTGTTATCCCTATCCTTTTCAGTTGTAAAAGTAAACAGAGTTCGTTACGATAAAAGAGAATAAAGAAACGGAGTGAATATAATGGCAAATATTTTAATGGTGAATTTTCCTGCTGAAGGACACGTAAATCCAACCCTTGGTATCGTAGAAGCTTTCAAAAAGCGAGGAGATAACGTCCATTATGTTACAACCGAACGCTTTAGAACTCGTCTTGAAGGAGTCGGCGCTTCTGTACATACGCATCCTGATTTAGTAACAGGTGTCTCGATTAAACCTTTTACACCTGAAGGGCTTAACGCATTTTTAAATATTCAAGTTAAAACATGCCTTCATGTTCTTGAAATTGTTAGTACTTTAAAACAAAACATTCAATTTGACTTTGTTTTTTATGATAAGTTTGGTGCTGGCGAACTTGTACGTGATTATTTGAACATTCCTGGAGTTGTATCTTCTGCATCCTTCTTAATGCCTGAAGAGCGTTTAGAAGCGATCCCTCTTCATCCACATAACGCTGCTAACTTTCTCCCTAGCGAGGAAGTTCAAAACAGTATTGATAGATTTAAGAGTGAATATGGCGTCGAACTAAAAAGCCTTCTTCAGTTGATGAACAATCAGGGAGAACTAACAGTTGTGTATACAAGTGAATTTTTCCAACCTACGAGAGAACTGTTTGACAGCACATGTCACTTTATCGGACCAAGCTTCCCTAATCGAAATGTAGAACATTCTTTTCCACTTTGGAAGCTTGAAAATGAAAAAGTGATTTATATCTCAATGGGCACTGTATTAGATGATATCGAAGGATTTTTCAACAAGTGCATTGAAGCTTTTTCAGATTTCGATGGAAAAGTGGTCATCGCTGCTGGTGAAAGAACAGACTTTTCAAAACTAAAAGAAGCACCTGAAAATTTTCTTATTTTCAGCTACGTGCCACAGCTTGATGTTTTGAAAAAAGCAGATGTTTTTATTACACATGGAGGAATGAATAGTGTTAATGAAGGTATTCATTTCGAAGTACCACTTGTTGTAATGCCTTTTGACAAAGATCAGCCAATGGTTGCACAGCGCCTTGTTGATCTCGAAGCAGGATATCGAATCGAAAAAGAGACAGTCACTTCAGCTGTTTTAAGAAATGCTGTTGAAGAAGTATTGAAAGATGAAAAGTATAAAAAAGGAATTGAGGCTATCAAGCGAAGTTTTGAAAAAGCCCCAGGCCCTGTTAGAGAAGCAGAAAGAATTATTGGATATATGGAAGGAAAGCTTTCTGTTTCATCCTAAATAATAAAAAAACCTCCAGCCGGGCTGGAGGTTTTTTTTTATAATGATGCGCGAAGAATAGAAAGTATGTCTTCCTTCGTCAGCTTTTTAAAGTTTCCAAAGCCCCCGTGTTCCATTTCACGAGCTGCAATTTCTGCAATTTCTTCTAGTCGGTCATCGCCAATACTGTAGTCTGCTAATCGAGATGGCGCTCCTAGACTTGACCAAAATACACTTAGCTTATCAATTCCTTCTAGTACAATTTCTTTATCTGTTTTTCCTTCCGTTTCGAGTTCAAACATATTTGTCATAAGATTTTTCATACGATCTACGTCTTGATCAATCGTATGTCTCATCCAGTGCGGGAATAGAATAGCAAGTCCACCTGCATGTGGAATATCATATACAGCAGATACCGCATGCTCAATTGTATGAGAAGCCCAGTCTCCGAAGTATCCCATTTGAAGCGTACCGTTTAAAGCAATTGTGCCTGAGTATAAAATCGTTTCACGATGCTCATAGCTTTCAAGATCTTCAAGCAATTTTGGAGCTGTTTCAATAACCGTTTGCAGTACAGAATAGCACATACGGTCTTGTAGCTTTGTATTTTTGACATTGTGAAAATATTGTTCAAAAACATGACTCATCATATCTACCATGCCATACACTGTTTGATCACGAGGAACAGAGAACGTGTTAACAGGGTCTAAAATAGAAAACTTTGGATGCGTTACTTCGCTACCCCATACGTATTTTTCATTTGTTTCCCAATTTGTGATAACAGAGTCTGGATTCATCTCAGAACCTGTTGCTGCTAAAGTTAGCACAGTACCAAATGGCAATGCTTTTGTAGCTGTTACTTTCTTATTGATAATATCCCATACGTCACCATCATATGCAGCTCCTGCTGAAATTGCTTTGGTGCAGTCGATTACGCTTCCTCCCCCAACAGCAAGCATGAAATCAATTTTCTCGTTTTGGCAAATTTCAATTCCTTTTCTTACTGTTGATAAACGTGGGTTTGGTTCTACTCCAGCAAGTTCAAATATGCTAGCTTCCGCGTCATTTAGAAGGCTAATCACTTTGTCATATAAGCCATTTCGCTTAATACTGCCGCCTCCATAAACAAGCAAAACATTTTTTCCGTAGTTTTTTAGTTCCTCCGGTAAAACGTTTAACTGATCTTTTCCGAAAATCAATTTTGTTGGGTTACGATACGTGAAATTCTCCATATGTATAATCTTCTCCATTTTATAAATTTGCAAGCACTGTTATAAATTGTGCACAGGTGTGCTATTATAAACATTCTATTGCAAGAATTCAAGGATATTGTGTACACCTTCACAAAACTTACATAACTAAAAAAACAAGAAGGCTATTTATGATAGCCTTCTCGAATAAAACTATTTATGAGTTATGATTTTTCCTTTTTCATAGTAAGAGTACCAAATATCTTCTGGTACCATGTTACCTCCTGTACTCCACGCAATATGGGTTGCTTTTTCTAACTGACCGGTAACAAGATGGTTTTCCTTATTCCTATATAAAACGACCGGACCAGCTATTCCAGCTGCTGCGGATGGTTCTACTTTAATCGCTTCTTTGTCTTTTAAGAGATGCAACAAAGAAAACAACTCATTATCTGATATTGTATACACACCACAAATTAGATGTTCTAAAAACTCGCCAATAAACCGAGAAGGCCTACCGACTGCAAGACCATCTGCCTCTGTTTGGTTATCTAATCCAAAATCTTGTACACATATATTACTATGCTGCTTCGTCATAAGTCCAAGTAACATACATGGAGAATGAGTAGGCTCAACAAAGAAACAATGAACACCATGCCCAAATACGGTCTTTAAACCAAATGTAATACCTCCAGGAGCGCCTCCTACTCCACAAGGTAAATAAACAAAAAGCGGATTTTCTTTATTAACTGTTATCCCTTTTTCATTTAACTGCTCTCTTAATCGTAATGCAGCAACAGCATATCCTAAAAATAGGTTTCTTGAGTTTTCATCATCAACAAAATAGCTTCTCTCATCTTGAAGAGCCTGTTTTCTCCCTACTTCTACCGCCTTGCTATAATCATCACTATGTTCTACTACCTTCGCACCTTTACTTCTTAATAAATCTTTTTTCCACTGTTTGGCGTCTTTAGACATATGGATAACCACATTAAATCCTAATACAGCTCCCATAATTCCTATACTTAATCCTAAATTCCCTGTTGATCCACAGACAATAGAATAATTGGAAAAGAAAGATTTAAATTGAGAGTGAGAAAATCTTGTATAGTCATCATCATGGTGAATCATATTATTTTTCATTGCCAAATCTTCTGCTAGTTTTAAAACTTCATAAATACCGCCTCTCGCTTTTACCGAACCTGATATGGGAAGTTTATTATCTTCCTTTAAAAACATCTCACCATGTATAGACACGTTATATCGGCTTTCTAGTTCTGTTTTCATAGAAACTATATTTGTTAAGGGAGATTCAATTATTCCGCCCTTCTCTTCTGTTTCTGAAAACACTTTTGCAAGGTATGGAGCAAAGCGTTCTAACCGCTGTTCAGCTTCTAGAATATCCTTTTCACTTAAAGATAGATTCATTGTTGCTTCATTATTCATAAAATAATCGCCATTTAGCCATAACACTTCTTTATAATTCATAATTTGCTGGACAAGGAGATTTTTTTTCCAAGTCTCGGCTATATTTGTTGATGGCATCTTGCTCACTCCTTTCTACATCTAAAACTTTTATCTTACAAACTCTTTCTTTTCATAAGTGAATTCCTCATACAAAGATGAAATGGGTTGAAAACCTATTCCCTGCCCTTTTGGCACTTCAATCATACTATTTTGATTAATCACAACTTCAGGAGAAACAAAGTCTTTTTCCCAGTAACGGTTTGAGGCAGGGATGTCACCTGGAAACTTAAAATTTGGTAGAGTTGCAACAGCAATATTATGAGCGCGACTGATACCTGTATCTAGCATTCCTCCACACCATACAGGAATGTTATGATCAGCACACAAGTTGTGAATTTTTTTTGCCTCTGTTAATCCCCCTACACGTGCTACTTTAATATTTATAGTCTTTGTGCTTCCTAACTCAATAGCTTTTTTCGCATCTTCTACAGAATGAATACTTTCATCTAAACAAATTCTTGTTTTCATTTCCTTTTGTAGTTTTGCATGGTCCACAATATCATCATGTGCTAAAGGTTGTTCAATCATTAATAAGTTTAAATCGTCTAGCTGTTTTAGTAGTTCTATATCCTTTAAAGAATAGGCAGAATTTGCGTCTGCCATTAACATAATATTTCCAAACTGTTTACGAACCTCCTCTAAATAGGAAAAATCTTGACCTGGCTTAATTTTAACTTTTACACGGCGATACCCTTCTTCTAAGTGACCTTCTATAACGCGTAAGAGGTCATTTGGAGTTTGTTGTATTCCGATACTCACTCCTGTTTCAACTTGCAAACGCTCCCCACCTAAAGCTTTCCATAATGACATATTACTTTCTTTAGCATACAAATCCCATACAGCACAATCTAAGGCTGATTTTGCCATCTGATTTCGCCGAATATGAGAGAATAGTTTATTAATTTCCTCCGGATGATCAATCGTTCGCTTTTCAAAAAGAATAGGAATAAGATAGTCTTTAAGAATGTGCCAAGCTGTTTGATTTGTTTCTTCATTATAAAAAGGAAAAGGGAGAGCTGAACAGTCACCATATCCTACATAGTTTCCAGAATAAACTTCCGCTACAATAAAGTCTCTTTCTTTTATAACTGCAAAGCTAACCTTAAACGGCTTTTTCAATCTCATTTTCATTTTTCGCAAGACTACTTTTTCAATTTCCATCTTCGTCCTCCTAATGTTTATATCCTCTATCTGTTACTAAAAAATAAACGTTTCTTTTATCGCAGAGAAAGTTTGACTATTACGAAACAGTAGGCGTTGGGGCATCGTCTATCTCGGTTGTCTTTCGCACTCTTTGAATCGTTAAACCTGAAATAATGGAGAGTCCTGCTGACGCAATAAGAAACCAAAAAGCTGCATCATATGAGCCATTAAATGCGCTAATTAAAATTCCAATCATAAGAGGTGAGACAAATCCAGCAGATTGACCGCCAAGATTGATCATTCCGCTTGCTGAACCAATAATATCTTTTGAAAACATTTTCTGAGGAAGAGCTGTAACTGTTGCAAAAACGAAAGATTTGAAGAAATAAACAAGAGCTTGAAAGGTGATAACCATTGCAACAGAAGAAGCATTATACATGAGGTATAGAAAGATAGCTGTTAAAGATGCGCTAGAAATCAACAAATATTTTTCCTTGCCGCTAAAATATTTGTCCATAATCCATCCACCCATTGTCATAGCAATTCCTGCTGCAACAAAAGGGAGAGGAGTTAAAATCCCAATTGCTTTCAGATCTAAATTACGTACATTCATCAAATACGTTGGCATCCAAGAATCTAAGCCCTTATTGACCATACTTAATCCAAACCAAGCAATAACGAGTTGCCACATGAGCGGCATCTTTAATAGTTGTTTTAAAGACGTTTTCTCTACTGGTCTTTTACTTTGCTTTTCTTCTTTCTGTACAGGGGACTTTATGAAAAGCCAATAAAATATCACGAAAACAATCCCTACTGCCCCAATAATGAAAAATGTTTCTCTCCATCCTAACAATAAAATCATCGGAGCAATAATAAGGGGAGCAAAAGCACTTCCAACATAGTTAGAAGACATTAAAATAGAAGCCATTCTAGGTCTCTCTTTTTTAGGGAACGTTTCTGCGATTCCCTTTAAGCTAGCAGATGGATAAGCTCCTTCACCAATTCCAAATAAGAAGCGTATCACAACCAGTGAAGCTAATGACCAAGACAGTCCAGTGAATATTGTAAAAACAGACCAAATTAAAATAGCACTGATAATAATCTTTTTTGAACCGAATTTATCAGCAAGCCATCCGCCTGGTAGCTGCATAATAGCATAACCAATAAAAAAACTGCTTAATACTACTCCAAGTACCGTTGTACTTAAATTAAACTCACTGCCAATGGCGGCAATCCCGATGTTAATT
The DNA here is from genome assembly GCF_900177535.1 of Priestia filamentosa. Lineage (NCBI taxonomy): Bacteria > Bacillati > Bacillota > Bacilli > Caryophanales > Bacillaceae > Priestia > Priestia filamentosa. Next base: position 141,161 of record NZ_FXAJ01000002.1, on the reverse strand, counting down.
GCAGCTCGATCAATATAAGAAATACACCAACCAAGAAATAAAAAAGCTAAAACCGAGTATTTGCCGGACGATTTGGCAGGTGAGTTATGCATTAAAGCATTCCCCCTTTATCTATTGAAATTGTGCCTTCCTTCTTAATATCTTTTTCATAATCTCCTAGCTTCTGAATGACATAGCACGTACATTTTATTCCGTTAAGAAAATAATCAATTTCAATATTCTCATTTGGCGAATGATTTCCTTGATCGAAATTTGCATATGGAACAAGAATAGATGGCAATTGTAAAACCTCTGTCCATACATGGTCTGGCAAGCTACCTCCCAGACTTGGCTGTATAATAGGCTCTTCATTATAAGCTTCTCTCAATGCTTCTGTTACAACTTCAACACATTTCAATTCTGCTGACGTTCGAGAAGGTTTAAAAGAGCCAATTCTCTTAACATTAATATCTGGTGCATATTTTTTTACATGAGTACAAAACTTCTTATAGATATCATCTGGACTTTGATCAACAACAAGGCGAATATCCATTTTTAATGTCGCTTTAGAAGGAATGATTGTTTTAGCTCCCTCTCCTATATGCCCACTGTGAATACCACATATGTTAAATGTTGGTTCCATTGTTAATTTACGATAGTACGTCTCTCCATCCATTTTTAAATCAGGATAACCGATTTTTTTCCCTATTTCCTCTTGATTATAGGGAATAGATTTTAATAGCTCTGTCTCTTTTGGAGATAGAGGTAAAATATTATCGTAAAACCCTTCAATTAATACTCGTCCAGAAGAATCTCTCATCGTTGATAACAAATCGAAAAGTTTCCAGACTGGATTTGGTACAATATTTCCTTTGTTACCTGAATGATTATCCCACTCTCCTCCCTTAGCTGTAAGTTCGAGATAAAGCATTCCTCTCACACCAAGCAACATAAGCGGCGCATCACTTTCGTGAGAAGATCCATCAGAACTATATACAAGATCTGCTTTTAAAAGCTCTTTATTCTCTTCTACAAATGAAGGAAGATTGACGCTCCCATTCTCTTCCTCTCCCTCAAAAACAAATTTAATATTAATCGGCAATTCCCCTACGGCATCTAAATATGTTTTAACAGCTAACACATGCGCCATTAGTTGTCCTTTATTATCTCCTGCACCGCGACAATAAATTTTCCCCTCTCTAACTGTCGGCTCAAATGGAGGAGAAACCCATTCATCAAGCGGGTCTGGAGGCTGGACATCATAATGTCCATAAATTAAGAGAGTAAAATTATTTTTACTGTTCATTAGCTCTCCATATACAACAGGATGACCGTCTGTTTCAATAAGACGTGTATCAATACCTACTTCATTCATCATTCCTTTAAGTAGAACTGCACAATCCCTTATTCCTATATTTTGAGCACTTATACTTTTTTGGCGAAGTAAAGTAAACAATTGATTTAAATATTCTTCTTTTCTTTCTTTAATCATTGCTGAAACGTTTTTTAAGGTCATCACACATCTCCCCTTTTTCGTTAAATGTAAAGTTTTCAATCAACCTTTAATAGACAGGAACTAACGACCCTTGATTTTATGAATATAAAATCGTTAAATTGACGTTATATTGTCGTTAAGTAACCCGATAAAAGTATTATAAATAATTTTCAGAATATTTACAATATTATTTTTTAGTACATTATTCGTAAACCTTTTATTTCCCTTCCAAAATTTTATAATTTGTTTTATGATGACATTATTACCTACTAACGTTGAGAAGGGGAAAATAATGATACGTATTGCTGTTATTGGTTCTGAACAACTTATAAAACATGTGTTAAAGACTAGAAAAGATGATATTGAACTCGTACCATGCATATACAAAACTCCTGAGGAAGCCCCTGCTCTCGTCAAAGAAGTAAAGAACGATATTCATGTGTTGTTTTTCGCAGGTCCCATTCCTTACTTTTTATCTCAGCAAGAAATTCAAAAAAGTGGTCTTCCCTCTGTATATATTCCATCAGATGAATATAGCATTATTTTATCCTTGTATCATATTCGATATATTTTACAAGAAGAAACAAAGAGAATTTCTATTGATATATCAGACCAAGATTATGTATATAACGTGTTTGATGAGCTAGACATAAGTAAAGATTCCTTATTTGTTAAAGAATATGAAGGAAATTATAACCTCGATTCACTTGTAGCCTTTCATTATAACCTTTGGAAACAAGGAAAAGTTGACTTTGTTCTTACAAGTGTTGAAGCTGTATATGTGAAATTAAACGAACTTGGCGTAAAAAGTATGCACATTATTAAATCCAAAAAAAACATTTCCGATGCTCTAGATCGCGCTATTGATCAAGGAAAAATTAGAAATAGTAAGAAAGCACAAATTGTTGTAGGTCTTGTTACAATTGAAGATTCTTCGTGTTCTCTTCATAACGCTGAAAATGAGCTTCATCATCCCTCATCGATGAAAGCTTACCAAATATTAAAAGAATTCGTAAAAAAGATTAATGCATCTCTGTTACAGTTAGAGGAGAATCAATTTATTCTTTATGCAACAAGGGGCGTTATAGAGAACATAACAAATGGTTATAGTGAGCTTCCTATCGCAGCTGAGATAGAAAAAAGACTAGAAGTTTCAGTCAGCTTTGGGTTTGGATTTGGGTTAACAACAAAGGAAGCGCAGGAAAATGCCAATATTGCTCTTTATCATTCAAAAAATTCAGTACAAGGAAAAGCTTATGTTGTGACAGAAAAAAAGATAGTCATTGGTCCTTTAGACAGTCAACCTCAGCAATATGCCTTAAGAAGCATGGATGAAGATATTCTTTCGATCTCTAAAAAAACAGGGATAAGCGTAGCAAACGTAAGCAAAATTGTAGAGTTTCTAAATTTCCATAACTTTAATCATTTCTCAGCAAATGACCTTTCTGATTATTTACATTTAAGCAAAAGAAGTGCTGAGCGGATGCTTAAAAAACTTCTGGATCATCATTTAGCTCAAGTTGTAGGAGAAGAACAACCTTACCAAAAAGGAAGACCTCGCTCCATCTATAAAGTAAATTTTTAAATAAAATTCTTGTAAGCTCTAATTTTTATCATAAAAAAAGGAAGGAGATTTTCTCCTTCCTTTTTTCTATCCTTATGCTTTTGCAGGTACTTTAACACCAAATACAGATTTTGGTTCAAGGTATTCTTCAATCCCAAATGCTCCCCATTCTCGGCCAATACCAGATTGTTTAAAACCTCCAAATGGCGCGCTGCGATCTTGTTCAGCATCATTTGCAACAATTTGACCTGCGCGAATGTTTTTAGACACATAATCAAGAGTTTCCTGATCTTTACCAACTACATAGCCCGCTAGACCATATACAGTATCATTCGCAATTTCTAATGCTTCGTCAAGATCTTTGTACGTAATCACTGCTGTTACAGGTCCAAAAATCTCTTCTTGGGCAATAACCATGTCGTTTGATACATTTGTAAAGATTGTTGGTTTTACATAATACCCTTTTTCTAATCCATCAGGTTTTCCTGTACCACCTGTAAGAAGCGTTGCTCCTTCATCAATTCCTTTTTCAATATAAGATTGAACACGATCCCATTGCTTTTTAGCTACAAGAGGACCTGTTACAATATTTTCATCTAATGGATCTCCGACTGGGAATGACGGAATAGCTTTTTTCATTGCTTCCTCAAAATCTTTCTTCATAGATTCTGGGATGATAATACGAGTTGCTGCTGTACAAACTTGGCCAGAGTTCAATGAAATATGAGACACGGCAATTTTTGCAGCTTCTTCAATATCAGCGTCATCCAATACGATTAATGGAGATTTACCCCCAAGTTCTAGTGCTACTTTTTTAATTGTTTTTGCTGCATTTTGCATAATTTTTTCACCAACACCTGCAGAACCTGTAAAGGATACAAAGTCAATATCAGGGTGTGAGCTAATGCCGTCTCCGATTGTGCTGCCTGTACCATTTACAAGGTTAAACGCCCCTTTTGGTACCCCAGCTTCATCAATAATCTCAGCAAGGATCATCGCTGCAAATGGTGTAAGCTCAGCAGGTTTTAATACCATTGGACTTCCTGCCGCGATGGCGCTCGCGATTTTTGTAGACGTTTGGTTTGTTGGAAAGTTCCATGGTGTAATAAGACCGCTAACACCGATTGTTTCTTTAATTAGTTTGTAATTTCCACGATCTTCTTCAAATTTATAGTCTTTTAAAGCTTCCGCCGTTTTCTTGAAATGCGCAAGACCCATTTCATAATGAACTTCCCTAGAAATTTTAAGCGGGGCGCCAAGCTCGTCCGTCATTACTTGTATAAGCTCATCTTTGCGTTTCTCGTATCCTTTTGCAATATTCTCAAGCATTTCAATTCGCTCTTCTCTTGATGTTCTTGAGAATTTTGGAAGAGCTGCTTTTGCCGCTCTAACAGCTTTATCTAAATCCTCTTTTGTTCCTAGGCTAATTTGTCCAATCGATTCCTCTGTTGCTGGATTGATAACATCTTCTGTTTCATTACCTGTTGATTCTACCCATTCACCATTAATAAAATGTTTTAAGTTTGTATACATAACTACATCTCTCCCTTTTCAAATTACTCTTTTCTATTTTTTAAATGTTATTCTGTTATAATGTTGTCTAGTCTTTGTTTACCCGTCTTTATACATTTAAAACAAGAAAATTGGAAAAGAACTGTTGGATGTGCTCTTATGCTAAGGCTAGTATCCTTTTAATAATAGGACTCAAAAGACATAATATCTCTATTGTTTAAAAGTTTGACAGCTGATCTACAATTATAAAAATGCCTATGAATAAGATATTAAGAACTACTAAAGTTCCATAAAAACCAACTAAATTCGAAAGAAATAAAGATAGAGTAATAAAAACAATGGTTTCGATACCAAACAACATCACAAGAACTCCTACCCTCTTTGCAAGTTTTTTTTCGTTTCGAGGTTTGAAGATGACGTTATAGCCTGCAATGAAATCAACCCTTTCTCGTTTTCTAATTTTAACTCCTACATAAATGATAAAAAGACTCAAAAAAATCACTAAAAGACGCTTAATCATCAAAAAAGCCCCCTCCTTATCCTTCCGTTTTCATTTAAATCTGTATACGATTGTTCTCTGCATTTTGTTTCCCCTGCTTTAACTTTCTTTTCCATTTGTATTTTTCAGAAATATCTTTCATTTTACACTTTAACATAGTAAACTATTAGAGAAATAAAACAGTAAAGGTTGGATAACAAATATGAAAAAGATTTTTGTAATGGCAAGCAGCGGGGGCAATTTATATCATCTAGGGGGCAGCAGTCCAGATCAATTGATGAAAGAATTAAATACACAAGTAAAAGAAGCTGGTTTTGTGATTGAAGGTGCTCAATTTATTGCAACAGATGCTTCGATGGATGCCCTAAAAAAGAATACAAAAGCACAACTACTCGAGTGGAATCAAGAAAAAGAACAGCTGACGCTCGTTTTAGAAGATAGTTTAGAAGCTGTTAATGAAAAGGCTAAAGAAATAGATCAAAGAGTTGCTAAAAGCATTTATACAGGAAATATTGACGGTGTGATCGCTATGAGCGCTGATCCAAAGGGAGCAAATAAATTGGCTGCTAAAGCAACAGCTGAAAAGAAGATTCCTCTTGTTGGAACAGGAGGAACATCAATGGCATCCTTTGGATCACTCGGAGCTCATATTATTTCACAGTCAGGTACAACAGGCACTTCGAACAAGACAAGAGCAATTGGCTTTGTTACGTCACTTGCTAAACACTGGGGGATAAAATATCGACCAGTGCTAAATGAAAAACAAAACAAGAATGATTTATCTTCTAGAAGCAAAAAGGTGAATTTTAGAAGCATTATGACCTCTTCACTTCCTGCTTTTATCTCTTTAGCTATTATTTTAGCATTAAGCAAAATTCCAGGCCTTGAGAAAGTTGAAGATATATTTGACTTATTAATTGCAGCTCTGCCTGTTGTAATTGCTGTTATTGCAGCCCGACAAATAGCTGACTTAGATGAAATATCAATCGTGGCAGGTGTTGTAGCCGGGGTGATGGCAACAGATAGCGGTATCTTAGGTGGGTTACTTGCAGGAATTTGTGCAGGTTATCTTGTACCAGCTCTGTTCTCGCTTTGTACAAAATGGCGCTTTCCTACCACAACTGTTAATATTGTTGCAGGTGGATTAGGAGGACTATTGCCTGGTCTTGCTGTCTACTTTATCCTTGGTCCCATTGCTCTCAAAGCCGGCAATCTAATTCGAAACACAATTGAAAGTATGATTGATTTTAATCCAATCGTAGCTGGAACTTTAGCAGGATTGCTCATTTGGCCGGCTATTTTAGCTGGTATCTACCATGCAGCTATTTTACCTATTGTTATTTTAGAAATGGAGAAAACAGGAAACAGCTTTTTGGGATCTGTCGATATGGTTGGACTCGTTATGGTTGCAGCTGGTATCAATCTTGCGAATATTATCTTCCCTAAAAAACGCGGGGAATCCGCAGCAGCAGCTCCCTCATTCCTTATCAACATTGGGTTTGGAACGTTTGTCGAGTCCGCTTATCCATTTATGTTCGCAAGCAAACTAGTCTTTATCGGCGCACTCCTTTCGTCAGGGATCGGAGGGATGATCGTTGGGCTTTATGATTTACGTGGTACAGCTTACGTTCCTTCCGTTATTGCTCCATTCCTATCCAATCATACATCAGGATTTATTATTGCTATGATTGCTTCTTTGCTCGCTTCCTTTATTTTTACAGCAAGTGCAAATAAGCTAGAAACTACGCCATCAAATAAAAAAGCTAGCGCGTTTTTTTAAAAATGCGCTAGCTTTTTTATTCTACTTCTATTTTCACGTGACGGTGAGGTATAGGGGAAGCTAGAATAACAGACGTTGTTAACGTTCCAAACGGCATAAGTCGATCAATTAACATCCTCATTTTTGCCATATCTGGAACAGCGGCTTTTAGAATATAGCCTGACGTACCTGTTACGCGATGAGCTTCAATAATTCCCTCCTCTTTTTCAATAAACTTTTCAATCTCGGCTGGAGACTTTTTTAAATCCCCTATTTGGATAAAGAGCTGAATATCTAAACCAACCTTGCTTAATGAAATGCGTGCACTAAATTCTTCAATAATTCCGTTGTGTTGTAAACGATGAAGGCGCTCTGAAACGCTCGGTCTGCTAAGAGCTAACCTTTTGGAAAGTTCACTAACGGTCATGCGACTATTTCGCTGCAAAAGTTCTAAGAGTTTTACATCAATTATATCCATATGAACAACTCCTTCAAAACAAAAACAAAAATTCAAAATATATTTCAAAAGAGAAAGTATATACTTTTATTCCCTTCCTTTTGATATGTAATTCTTCTCTCTGTCATCATATCATTAAATTGTGAAGTATCAAACTATTCTTTTTGAAATAAAGAAAGCTTTTGAATGGAGGATATGATGAAAAGACTTTTAAACGTTTTACTCACTTGCCTTCTTACGGGAACAGGCGTTATTATTTTAAATCATTCTCATGTTGTAACAGGAGGCACTGCAGGTTTGTCGTTAAGCTTGGCGTATCTTTCCGACGTCCCTTTTACGATTTTATTTTTTCTTATTAACATTCCCTTTTACATTTTTTCCTTTTTTAAAATGGGCATGAAGTTTACAGTTACAACAATTTGTGCTGTAACACTGTTATCTTTAATAACAGCTGTTAACCCCATTCTTCCTCCTTTTGAGATTCCAAGCATCGTCGGGGCTGTAATTGGTGGAGCAGTAATTGGCCTCGGATTATCCCTTCTTTTTATAAATGGAGCTTCTCTTGGTGGATTTAATATTGTAACTCTTTATTTTCAAAAACAATTTCAACTAAACCCCGGAAAAGTAAATTTTTCACTTGATTTTGTTGTTGTTTTATTGAGTATGTATAGCATCGGAATTTTCAAAGGGCTATGTTCCGTTGTTTCTATTGCTGTGACCTCTTTTATCATAGGCTATTTCAAACGTCAAATCGCAGCTAGTAGCAAAGAACAAGCTATACAACCTTCGATAAAAATGCCTTTTCAACATAAAGCAGGAGCTTAAAAAACCGAGCACAAAATGCGGCTCGGTTTTTTCTTATTTTTCGCAATATTTATGATAGCTTTCTTCAAACTGCTTGAGCTCTTTCTCATTGAAAATACGCTGCACATATAAATTCAAAAGTTCTTCATCTGTTAAGGGAGCATGAGATGATTTGGTGATTTGTTCTCCTGAATACTCGTAGGAATGTGTTTTCCCTTCATATTCAAAAAGATCCCATCCTGTTCTCGTTGCATATAGCTCACGATTTTTTGTTAATACATCAAAACCACCGCGAATTTTTCCTTCTTCAACTTCTGTTTTAATCATAGGAACGCCAGCATAATCTTCATGATATGTTGTAGATAGCAAAGCAAAATTCTCTTGGACAGTTTCTCTCAATTTTTTTATATCTTGCAATTCTAACATGTCTTATCACCTCTGTTACAGCATTTCCCCTATTACATTTAACTTGAAACCTTGCAATGCGCTAGGGTTACTTTGCGAGGCTTCTCTTCCATGTAACAATGACTCTTAGAAGAAAACAGGTCTATATCAATAAGGTGAAGCTTTGAAATGAGTTCTTTTATTCTGAAGAAGTAAATTAGAAGTATTATCGGGTAAGGTAGTTAAGGTTATACTGTTTTTCATATCGAAGAATCGAAATAAAAATGACTCTATAAATAAATAAAAGCGAAGGAAATATATTTCCTTCGCTTTTATCCATAATTTTATAAAATTATGCTTTAACTACGTTAGTAGCTTGAGGTCCGCGGTTGCCTTCTTCAACGTCGAAAGTAACTTCTTGACCTTCTTCTAAAGTTTTGAAACCTTCGCCTTGGATAGCTGAGAAATGTACGAATACATCGTCTCCACCTTCAACTTCGATGAATCCAAAACCTTTGTCTGCGTTAAACCATTTTACTTTACCGTTTTGCATGAAAAAATCCTCCTAAATAACTGTACCTATATGTACAATATCCTATTATAACCATCTACTTATAATTATAGTCAATTAAAAAAGCTGCAACAGAATTTGGAGATTTAACCTTGCTATCCCCTCTTCAGTTACAGCTTATTTAAATCTCTATATTATTAAAAGTAAAATGGTTTAGATAAACTATAACACGTTAACCAAAAAAAAGCAAAAAATATCGCAAACTTTTTTTAAAAATGTAGAATTGTGCCTGTTTCTCTAAAGGTTCATGAGACAATCGTCCAAAAACATAAAATAGAATGACCAAGAACATGGAGGTGAATAAATGGGTGTTGTAAAAGCAACAAATGCACATATCGATCTTCTCGCTCGCTTACTTAGAGCAGAAGCGGAAGGTGAAGGACAACAAGGAATGCTTCTCGTTGGAAATGTCGGTATTAATCGAATTCGTGCAAACTGCTCTGATTTTAAAGGGCTTCGGACAATCCCTCAAATGATTTATCAGCCACATGCTTTTGAAGCTGTGACACACGGCTATTTTTATCAAAGAGCACGTGAAAAAGAAAGACGATTAGCTCGTCGCGTTATCGGCGGAGAATATTTATGGCCCGCTCGGTACAGCCTCTGGTATTTCCGCCCTGAAGGAGATTGCCCAGCAACATGGTACGACCAGCCGCTTGTTGCTCGCTTTAAGAGTCACTGCTTTTATCAACCAACAGCTGAAACATGCGGAAGTGTGTTTAGTACGTTTTAAAAACAAACTAAAAAGCTCAAATACAGCAGTTTGAGCTTTTTAGTTTTCTTTACTGTTATTCTTCCCTGTATGTGTCTTGATTTGCTTGTTGAATAAATGAACTAACAGGTCCTCTTGAACAAATGCAAAGCTCGTGCATTGCTCTTGTACAAGCAGTATAAAACAGATTTCTCTCAAACTCTTTCGCGTACTTATGAGAAGATGCATCATAAACAATCACAGCATCAAATTCAATTCCTTTTGCTAAATAAACAGGTAAGACAATCGTTCCTTTTTGAAAAGAATAGGTTTCCTCATCCATAAGCTGAACGTGAAAAAGACTCTCTAATTTTTCATAAGCTTCGCGACTTTCTCGAGCTGTTTTACAAATAATTGCGATTGTCTTATGCCCCTTATCAATAAAACCCTTCACATAATCAGCAATTTTCATATGATGAGAAGAATCGTCAACTTCGCTAACAAGAGGTTTTGGTCCTCTTCTGTTAAAAGGTTCTATCTTCTGTCCTTCGTGGATTAACGGCTTTGTAAACTCCACAATTTCTCTTGTTGATCTATAGCTTTTTAAAAGCGTCATTTCCTCTCTTTCTTCCTCTTTATAAAGAGTCGGTGACAGCAATGTTTCTCCATTCATCGCATGAGCATAAATCGCCTGATTTTTATCTCCTAAAATCGTCATTTGGCACCTTGGGAAAAGCTTTTGAAACAGCATAAGCTGAAACGGCGAGTAGTCTTGTGCTTCATCAATGAACAAATGTTGAACAAGAAGGTTGCGTCTTTGTCCTTGAAGCTTTCCGAGGAAATATATATATGGAGCTGTATCTTCATACGGAAGATACTTTTTACGTAAGTTTTTTAAAGTATAAGCTTTTATTTCCTCCCAATTTTCTGGAACAGGAAGCCCATTCACTTTGAATAATTGCTTATAAAGAGCAACATCATCAATAAATCTTAATTTTTTCACTGCCGCTCTTAGCGGTTTAAAATACTTTTTAACAATCTTTCGAGAAAGTCTCTTTTGCTCTCGTTCAAAATCATTAAACGTATTTTCTGAGAACTCCGCTTCTCTTTGGAGCTGATCATAGACATTCACGTAATCTTCTGTTTCTAAAAGTTCACTTTCCTCTAGTGCCCATTCTTCTTCCCTTTCTTCTCTTTCTTTCTTTGAAAGCTCTGTTAAAAGCCACTCGACAACAAGGTTAATTCGATTTGGAATAGATATTGAAGAATCAAGAGAATAAAAGTAAGCTTTTATTTTAACAGCATGAATGAGCATTCTACCGCGAAAACGAATATGTTTAAAAATCATATCTCCTTCTTTAAGATGGTCAATGTAAGCATCAATAAGCTTTTGAAACGAAAGCGTTGCTTTATATTGAATGCCTGCTAACTTTGCTTCATAAAAATCATTTTTCTCATATGTTAAAACATATTCAAGCTGTTTGAATGGATTTTCTATTTTAAAACGACCGCCAATCTCTTTTTCAACATACTCACGATATGTGGTTTGTTTAACATTATCTTCCCCAAGCTCTGGAAGCACTGTACCAACATAGCTGCTAAAAAGCGGATTTGGGGAAAAGAGCATAAGATTTTCAGCTGTTAAATGGTGAAGATGACGATATAATAAATATGCTACACGTTGAAGAGCAGCTGATGTTTTCCCACTTCCCGCTGCACCTTGAACAATTAAATAGCGACTTTTTTCATTTCGAATGAGCGCATTCTGCTCTTTTTGAATCGTAGCCACAATCGTCTTCATATGTGTTGAAGCATTGTTTCCAAGCACTTCTTTCAATAATTCGTCCCCTATTGTTACTCCTGTATCAAACATACTTGTGATTCTACCGTTTTTTGTAATGAATTGTCGTTTTAACAACATAGAGCCTTCAATAGTTCCCTCGACTGTTTCATACTTAGCATAGCCTGGTGAATAATCATAATAAAGACTTGAAATAGGAGCTCTCCAATCATAAATAAGAAAGTTTTCTTGCTTTTCATCCATTAAAGAAGAAATGCCAAGATACACAATATCTTTGTCTTTCTCTCCATCTTCTTGAAAATCAATTCGACCAAAATACGGAGCATCTTTTAATCTTGATAAAGTTTTAAATCTTTTATGTAACTGACCGTGAGTTCGCTCCCGCTCTGAAAGCATTTCAGCCTGTTGCTTTATACTTGCTAACGTTTCAACAGCATCTTCATCATTCTCAATGTTTACTGTCACATCATCCCAAAACGTTTTGCGCAAATGGACAACATCTGTTTTTAAGTCTCCGGAATAAGAAGTAATCGTATTAAGCTGACGTTCAATTTCCTTTTTTACTCTCTCTATTCTCTTTTCTTCAAATTTACGTTCTTCACTTTTTTCCATTTTGTTCTCACGCCCTTAAAAAGTTTGACATTTAGATAAACTTATTATATAATTAAATTGGATAAGTTTATAATAATATATATTTAATGTATCCTTACCTATGATAACCTATTTAGACTATATTAACAATAAGCAAATGGCAGAACAGCGCTGTTCTGCCATTTTGATTTTTCCTACTAAATAATAAACTCGCGAATTAGTTTCTTATTCCCTCTTAATCTTTGTATTATTTTCTCTCTTTTGCCTAACGTAATCCCTAATATAGAAACTTTATCATCTTTAACTTGAAAATCTCGATTACTTGTTTAAACTCAAGACCAACATCTTGTGACCAAATCTTTTGCTATTGCTGCTATCATACTCTAATATTGAAGCATCTCCAATATCTTCCTCTCTTTTTAACTCTTCTCTTATAGAAAGACTCTAGGCCCCTTTTAATTCCTCAACTTTTAAAAAAAGGTACCGATATAGTTCCTTAAATGGTAAAATGTTGTGTAATAATAACGAAAATTCTAAAAAGTCGTTATTATTATTTTAGAAAGGAGCGTAGCAATGAATCCATCCGAAAATATGTCAACAAAACGTATCACAAGCAATATTTTTAAAGGCTCTGTCGGGAACTTAATTGAATGGTATGACTGGTATGTTTACTCAGCTTTTGCTATTTATTTTTCTTCTCAATTTTTCCCTCAAGGTAGCTCGACAAGTCAACTCTTAAACACAGCAGCCATTTTCGCTGTTGGGTTCCTTATGCGTCCGCTTGGAAGTTTAATTTTTGGACGCTATGCAGACAAGTATGGGAGACGAGCTGCATTAACGCTTTCCATCACAATTATGGCAAGTGGATCTTTGATTATCGCGTGTACACCGAGTTATGAAAGCATTGGAATATTTTCTCCTATTATCTTAGTATTGGCTCGTCTTCTTCAAGGGCTTTCACTTGGAGGAGAATATGGAACATCTGCCACATATCTCTCTGAGATGGCAAGCAGCGGACGCCGTGGCTTCTATTCAAGTTTTCAATATGTAACTCTTGTTGGTGGGCAAATGACCGCACTTGGCGTGCAAATTATTCTTCAAAATACGCTTTCTGAAAGCGATATGCTTGCTTTTGGATGGAGAATTCCGTTCGTTATTGGTGCTATTGGTGCCCTGAGTGTTCTTTGGCTCCGCCGGACAATGGATGAATCTGAACAGTTCACTAAAACAAAAGAGAAATCAAAACATCCTAAAGAAGCAGGAACGTTAAAACAACTAATGAAACATCCTAAAGCAGTCTTAACGGTTGTTGGACTAACGCTTGGTGGGACGGTTGCTTTTTATACATATACAACATACTTACAAAAATTCATGATTAACACAACAGGATTAGAAAAAGATGTTGTTAGTATTATTAACTTTGTTGCTCTTCTCGTTTTCATGATTTTACAGCCACTCGCGGGAGCACTTTCTGACAAAATTGGACGTCGCCCTCTGCTTATGTTTTTTGGAATCGCAGGAACGATTTTAACAGTCCCGCTTTTCTTTCTTCTCCAAAAGACAAACAGTCCTATCATAGCTTTTCTACTTATGATGGGGGGGCTGATAATGGTCACAGGCTACACGTCCATTAATGCCATTGTAAAAGCGGAACTTTTCCCAACAGAAATCCGTGCATTAGGAGTTGGCTTCCCGTACGGAGTCACAGTTGCCGTATTTGGTGGAACAGCAGAATTTATTGCCCTTGGATTAAAAAATGTTGGAGTTGAATCCCTTTTCTTCTTTTATGTTGCAGGATGTATCGCTATCAGTTTTCTTGTTTACTGGCGAATGGGTGAATCTTCTAAAAGCTCTTACATCGAAAAAGAATAAACATAAAAAAGCTTTGAGCTCAATTGCTCAAAGCTTTTTTGTTAATATAGTCGCTTTTCATAGCCTTCTTGAAGGCTTTTTTGAATGCTTTCTTCTGTGGTATTAGGAAGCTTAACATGATGTGCTAATATTTTAGCTGCTGATGGATATTTTTTAGGCCAATGTTCAGGTTCCCAAAGAGAAGACCTCTTAAAGGCTTTCGCACAATGAATAAAACATTCTTCAACTTCAACTAAAATACCGATAAGCGGGACTTTTCCTTCTACTTCTAGTTGTTTAAGTAATTCTTCATCTTTTACTAAAGTTGCTTTTCCGTTTACACGTAGGGTTTCTCCCATTCCTGGGATAAGGAACAGGAGGCCAACGTAAGGATTTTTTAAAATGTTACGGAGCGAATCCATTCGTTTATTTCCTCTTCGTTCAGGAATTAATAAATAATTGTTATCTAAAATAGAAACAAACCCAGGTGAATCACCTCGTGGAGAGGCGTCACAACAACTCCCATTTGAAGAAGATAAGATAAGAAACGGTGACCGCTCAATAAAATCACGACAGTGTTGATCAATGTAATTAATCACTTTCTTACGAGCCATTTCATTTGGTTCACCAATAAGAGCTAAAAGCTCTCTTTCTGTCTTAACTTTCTGCGAGAAAAGCAACGTCATAAACACTCCCCCTTCACTTCCTCATTTTAACAAAAAAAGACCCTAATAATTAGGATCTTTTTTGTTAATCTTGATTTGTTAATAAGATAGGACCTTCTTTTGTAATAGCAATAGTGTGTTCATATTGAGCAGATAGCTTGCCATCTACAGTTCGCGCTGTCCAACCATTATCGTCCATTTTCGCCTGCCATGTTCCTTCATTAATCATTGGCTCGATTGTAATAACCATTCCTTCTTTTAAGCGTGGACCTTTTCCTTTTGGACCGTAATGAGCAACGTGGGGTGGTTCGTGAATTGTTGGTCCAATGCCATGACCTGTGAAATCTCTTACAACAGAAAAGCCTTCTCCCTCTGCATAAGACTGAATAGCGTGGCCAATGTCACCTAAACGATTCCCTGCTTGTGCTACTTCAATTCCTTTATATAAAGATTCTTTTGCAACTTCTAAAAGATGTTTTGTTTTTTCATCTGTATTTCCAACTTCATATGTCCAAGCAGAATCCGCTAGACTTCCGTTTAAGTTTACAACCATATCAATCGTAACAATATCTCCATCTTTTAATGGTTGTTTGCGCGGAAAACCGTGACAAATCTCATCATTAATAGATGCGCATGTTGCATATTTATAACCTTTGTATCCTTTTTGTTCAGCTGTTGCCCCATGCTTTTTTAGGAACCCTTCAACAAAACGTTCAATTTCTAACGTTGTTACGCCCGGTTTAATCATTTTTGCAATTTCTTTATGACAAGAAGCTAACAGCTTTCCCGCTTCATGCATTAAGTTAATTTCTCTCGCTGATTTTAAAGTAATCATTCTCATAACTCCTAACTCATGAATTAAATTCACATTTCTTTTGTAGCATTGCTTTACTTCATTTGTCCGTACGCAAAGATACATCTTTACTATATTAACATATGCTTTACAGAAACATAATACGGGAAGCCTTATATTTTGAGATTTTGTTTTCCTCTGCTTTTTTGGTCTTTTATAGTATGAGTGAGAAAAAGAGACCGCAACCATTTATTTTATTCTTTTTTAATACAGTTCAAAATTGAAGTGAATTAAGTAAAGTTGTTAAAATATACATATAAAAGCAAACATGAAAATTTCTTCAAATGAACTCTAAACACTGAACAAAGGAGATGGAGAGCATGAGTGAGAAAACATTTATTATTTCAGCTGGAAGAAGTGGGTCAACAGCTCTTTCTAATTGCATTAACATGCACCCACACCTTTTAAGCTTATCAGAATTTTTTATGTCGATTCATTTTCAAGCAAGTCAAGAAGATAAGTGGATTGGCCTTTCAGATAAGGTATGGGATGGAGAAAAGTTTTGGAGCTTTTTATCTGAAAAAGCACCGAACCTTATTCCTTTCTATATGAAGAAAGGTGTTTCATTCAAAGAATTTCTGTACAACATAACTGAAACGTCAAAATTCAACGAAAAAACAGGCATACCTGGGATTATGTCAATGCCATTGCCACACATTACAAATGATCCTGATTCTCTTTTTGAGGAAATGGAAACCGTTGTTAAGCATTTTCCTAAAGATCATCTTTCAAATCAATATAATCGGTTATTTTCCTGGCTTTTAAACAAATTTCAAAAAGAGGTATGGGTTGAACGCTCTGGTTTATCCATTCTCTTTGTAGATCGACTTCTTAAGATGTTTCCAGATGCAAAGTTTGTTTTTCTGTATCGAGACGTCAGAGAAAATATTATGGCATTTAATCGTTTTCAAGGATTTAAGCTTGGCATGGCATTTAAACAAGCTTTTGAAGAAACAGGCTTAAAGCCATCAGATCATAACACCCGACCTGAAGATTTCGGGGACCTTTCATGGCTTCATCCAGATCAGTTTAGTGTTGAAAAATTAAATAAATTTGAGATTCCTTTTCAAACGTTCGGTGCTGAGCTCGCTTCTGCTGTTCTTCACACAGAGGAAATACTTGCTAAGCTCCCTTCTCATCAAGTGCATCACCTGTGCTACGAAAAGCTTGTAAAAAACCCCAAAGACAACTTAAAACAACTTATTACATTCATAAATAACGGCTGGGATGAGAAAACAGACGATATTTGGGTCGAAAAAGCAGCACCAACATTCCGCGCCAAGCCTGATACATGGCCAACTCTACCAGAAGAAAAGAAAAAAGAACTACAAAATATTTGTGAACCAGCGTTAAAAAAACTCAACTATACGTAAATAAAAAGAACTCCTACACATATTGTGTAAGAGTTCTCTTTTTATTTTGTTTGACTTTCAACAGTGTTTGTACCAAAGTATTTTTGAGAAAGTTTTTCTAATGTGCCATCTTCTTTAAGTTTCTGGAGCTCTTTGTTTACTTTTTCTCTTAACTCATCGTTATCTTTTTGGAAAGGAAATGCAGTTGCATCCTCATCAATTGGCTTTCCAACAAGCTTTGCTTTGAAATCATGTTTATTAATTTCAGCTGAAAGAACAGAACCTGAGTTTACATATCCGTCAATACGGCCCAATTCAACATCGTTCATTGCTCCTTCACGCGTTTCATACGTTTTGATGTTAAGGTTCATTTTATTTTTTGTATTATACTCTTGAAGCTTTTCAACATGGTTAGAACCTAAGACACCAGCAACTGTTTTTCCTTTTAAATCATCAATTTGAGTTACGTTCTTATTATCCTTGCCTGTAACAATTTGTGTTCCAATATAAGAGTATGGATCAGTAAATTTATACATTTTTTCACGCTCAGCTGTTACTGCTACCGCATTTGCAACGGTATCAATTCGACCTGAGTTCAGCTGTCCCATTAGACCACTAAAATCTGTTTTTGTCCATTCTACTTTGTATCCAAGATTTTTAGCAATTGTGTTCATTACCTCTACATCATAACCAACAAGTTTACCATCTTCTTGATATGCGTTGGGAAAACTTTGACCTGTTGCTCCAACTTTAATTACTTTTTCATCCGAACCTTTGCTTTTCTCATCTGAAGAATTTCCGCACGCAGCAAGTGCAACAGATAAGAGAACTACAGTAACAAGCGTTAATAGCTTTTTCATTTAATGAACTCCCTTCTTTCACCTAAAATACCTTTTAAAATTTCTTGATCTCTTCATACTATGTGCTCTTTTTTTCTTTTTATAATACGTCAAGAAGCTTCCCCATTGTTTGACTTCTCTCAAGCTGTTGAATTTCATCTACTATTTTCACTGTTTTTTCTTCATCTTGCAAAGCACTGGACATTTTCTCTTGTAGTTCTTCAAAAGTTAATCCATTTCCAGGCGCTCCTTTAGGAAGATCAACACGTTCTGTGAAAGTAGCACCGTTTGCTTCAACTTCAACAATTGTAAAGCGACCTTTTGGAACTGCAGTTGGCGAAGGCTCTACGTCCTCTCTATACACCCTCTCAATACGAGGTAAAAAAGTTTTGATGCTAGAATCAATGCATTTATTTTTAAAATTTTCTAGTCCAAGTGCTTTTTTATGTAAAGCAAGCGCCACAACGTACTCAACGCTAAAGCGACCTTGTTCACCAGTTTGCGGATTTTGTTCTACAAGTGCAGCATCTCCTCCTTTCGGAAAAGAGATTTTAACGTTTGTCACATCTTCTATACGAAATTCATTTTTATATGAAAGCCTAACAGCAGCATCTGCTGCATGATGAGCAGCAGAACAAAATGGATAAATCTTAAACCAAAGACCTGGTGAATAAATTTTCCACTCTTCTCCCCAACGTGAGAAGAGAAGAGCTGAAGGAGCAGGATCTTCCCCATAGAGAGCAAAGAAACCGCTATCGCCATCTAATGCGCTTTTTGTTCCTCCAAAATTGATTTCTGCAAGTTTTAAAGCTTGCAAAGCATTACGTGCTGCAAATCCTGCATGAAGGGGCTTTGTTTCTGTTCCAAACTGAGCCCTCATTCCCCCCGTCTGCGTTGCTGCAAAGCCGATAACTTTTTGAAATGTTTCTACAGAAACATTTTTTAAATATCCACATGCTATACTTGCAGCAATTGTTCCAAGCGTTGCTGTATTATGCCACCCTTTAATATAGTGATCACTGCCAATGGCTTGCCCTAATCTCGCCATAACTTCTACACCTATCACATAAGCACTCAAGAAACGTTCCCCACTTACATTTTCACAAGAGGAAAGAGACAAAAGCGCTGGTAAGATAACAGTGCTTGGGTGCCCTCTTACATCTGAGTGAACATCGTCGTAATCAAGCGCATGACCGAGAAAACCATTTATTAAAGCACTTTGCAAAAAGTTTGCTTTTTTGTTCTGACCGATAATGGGGACGTTCTGATAACCGCCCTCTTCTTCAATAAGTTTTAACAGCTTTTGAACTCCTTCGTCATCTCGGGCTGCAAAGCTTGAAGCAAGATAGTCAATTACCCCAAGCTTCGCCATTTCTAGCGCTCTTTTATCTTTAAGCGGGTATGAAGAATATACAAGCTCGGATAGTTTTTTTGTTATTTCCATGTTTCTAGCACTTTCAATGCTAAATTGGCAAAATAGGAAGATGCAACTTCAAGCGCACCTTCTTCCAATGTAAAGGCTGGATGGTGCCATTCTTGGGTACCATTTGTACCCATCCATACAAAGAAACCTGGAATTTTCGTTTGATATACAGCGAAGTCTTCTCCACCTGGGCTTTTTTCTGCTTCCACTGCTTCATACCCTAACTCAATAGCTGCCTCTTTTGCAACTTCAGCAAAGCGAGCATCATTCTGAACAGAAGGCAAATATGGGTACCAACGAAATTCAGCTTTCGCTCCATAGCCTGCTGCAACTCCTTCAACTGTTCGCTGCATAAACTCTGGAATTTTCGCCCGTGCATCATCTTGGAATGTTCTTGCGGTTCCTTCAAGTTTCACTTTATCAGGAAGGACGTTCCATGAACTTCCTCCATGAATAGTACAAATACTTACAACCGCATTTTGCAACGAGCTTACGTTTCGGCTTACAACAGATTGCAAACTTGTCACAATAGAGCTTGCTGTCACAATTGAATCAATACTGCTATTCGGGATACCTGCATGACCGCCAACACCAATAACGTCAATTTCAAAACGATCAACACTTGCCATTAAGGCCCCTTCGCGTACGCCTACTGTTCCAACTGGAAGATCTGGTTTGTTGTGCATACCAAAGATAGCTTCTACTCCTTCAAGCGCTCCTGCTTCGATGACTTTCTTGGCACCAGAAGCTATTTCTTCTGCTGGTTGAAAAATAAAACGCACAGTCCCTTGCAGTTGATCTCTCTTCTCTTTTAGGAGAAGAGCTGTTCCGATAATTGAAGCAGTATGAAAATCATGGCCGCAAGCATGCATTACCCCATCTACTTTAGATGAGAATGGAAGGTTTGTTTCTTCTTTTATAGGTAATGCATCAATGTCTGCGCGAATCGCAATCGTTGGTCCTGGCTTTGTACCTTTAATTTCTGCGATAACCCCGACTTCAAGGTTTTCAAAAGGAAGAATATCAATCTCCCCCTCTTCTAACCAGCGACGAATTCGTTTTGTTGTCTCAATTTCCATCATAGAAAGCTCAGGATGTTCATGAAGTTCACGACGCATGTTTGTAAGCTGTTCTAAAAGCTTTTCATTTCCTTTTTGAGGTGAAGTCACGTTCTTCATTCCTTTCCTTTTTGTTTATTGACTACCAACTTGCTGTAAGAATTTTTTGGTACGTTCATGTTTTGGGAAGTCAAAGATTTCCTCTGGTGTTCCTTGCTCAACAATATGGCCATCCGCCATAAAAATAACCTTGTCTGCTACTTCACGCGCAAAGTCCATTTCATGAGTTACAATTAGCATTGTTGTTTGTCTTTCTGCGATTTCTTTAATAACCGCAAGCACTCCAGATACAAGTTCAGGGTCTAGAGCTGATGTAGGCTCATCAAACAAAAGAGCATATGGATCAATAGCAAGTGCTCTTGCTATTCCAATTCGCTGCTGCTGTCCCCCTGAAAGTGTAATAGGGTAGCTGTCCGCTTTATGAGCAAGGCCAACTTGTTCTAAAAGATTCATTCCAATCTCATTCGCTTCTTTTGGTTTCATTTTTTTCGTTATAATAAGTGCCTCTGTTACATTTTGAAGCACTGTTTTGTTTTTAAAAAGATTGTAATGTTGAAAAACCATCGCTGTTTGCCTTGTTAAAGCATTCGCTTCTTTGCGACTATATCTCTCTGCATTCAGCTTAACATCCCCAATTTGAATTTCTCCCCTATTAGGAGTCTCAAGCAAGTTCAAGCAGCGAAGAAACGTTGATTTACCAGAACCAGAAGGACCGATAATTGCAACAACTTCTCCTCGCTCAACTTCTAGACTTATTCCATCTAGAACCGTTAAATCTTTGAATTTTTTTACCAAGTCTTTTACAACGATCAATTGTTACACCTCCTAGTTTCGGTACGGTTTCCCAATGATTTTTTCGATTACAGATTGAACAATACTGTAAATAATTGTTAATAACCAATATAAAATAGCAATTGCTAAATATGTTTCAAGGTAACGAGCAGATGCAGACGCTAAAATCTTACCTTGTGCAAAAAGTTCTGTTAAGCCTAGTGTAAATGCTAGAGACGTTTCTTTTAACAATCCAATAAACGTATTCCCTGTTGCAGGAATTGCATTTCTCGCTGCTTGTGGTAAAATCACTCTTCGGTATGCTTGAAACTTTGTCATTCCAACAGATGTACATGCTTCAAGCTGCCCTTTATCAACAGAGTCTAACCCTGCGCGAAAGATTTCAGCTAAATATGCGGAATTCTTCACACTTAGACCAATAATGGCAGCTGTTAGAGCTTGCATTGCCTGCAGTCCCGGAAAAATCTGTGGAAGTCCATAATAAATTAAGAAAAGTTGCACAAGCGTTGGTACCGCTCTAAAGAATGAAATGTATAAGCTTGCTAACTGATGCAAAACAGGGATTTTACTCTTTGTAATAAGAGCAAGTACAAGTCCTACAATAATTGCAACAATCATCGAAACTACGGCCATTAACAATGTAACCGGAATATACGGGATAACGTCCGGAAAAACGTTAATGAAATAATTTAAATCAAAATTCATATTCCACACCACCTTACTTCTCTAAATAACTTTTTTATTTTTATACTCTATAAAGATTTACTGAAAATCTTCACGAAGCTTCTTAACTAAATATACGGTAATATGTCCTTTTCCTAAGTCTTGTGACCCTGCCTTTTTATATCCTTTGCGCTCATACATTTCAATAAGCCAAGGATGTTTGTCAGCCGTTCCTAAAGAAACTGCTGGACATTTTAAGGTTTCGCTTAGTACCGTATTTTCTAACCATTCCATCATTAAGCTTCCAATGCCCTTTTTACCATAGCTTGGATCTACTGCAAACCACCAAATATGCGGATATTCAAAGGGTCCTGGCTGAGGGCCCCAAGGCATCCTAAGTGAAGCTGTTGCAATAATGTTTCTATCTTCTTCCAACACATAACACATATTATTTCGAACGTTTTTCTTCACGAATGCAAGGTCTGCTGTTGCTGCCGCAAAGTTAATTCCTAGCTCTCGAATTGGCTCATATGCTCGAAGTGTTAAGTCTAAAAGCTTCTCTGCATCTTCTTCAGTTGCTAATCGATAGTTTCTCATTTTGTCACCTCAGCATCTTTTAAAATCAATTAGAAGCATAGCGATTTTTAGGTTCTTTTAACCCAAGATGATCACGAAGTGTTTTACCTTCGTACTCTTTTCGATATACGCCTCTCTCTTGAAGAATCGGAACGACTTTTTCAACAAAGGTTTCTAAGCCTTCAGGAAGAAGTGGCGGCATAAGGTTAAAACCATCACAAGCTTCTCCTTCAACCCATTCTTCCATTTTATCTGCAAGTTGTTCTGGTGTACCAATGAAGATATGATGTCCACGTGAACCTGCTACAGACTTATATAATTGTTCTAATGTAAGATCATCTTTTTCAGCCATTTTCTTAATAAGTTCATAGCGACTTTGGACACCGTCTACTTTTTCAATATTCAAGTCAGAAAACCGACTTTGGAGTGGATATTGAGTTAAATCAATGCCACCTAAGTAATTGGATAAAATACTTAATCCAAGCTCAACAGGAATTAGATCTTGAAGTTCTTGATATTTAGCATGTGCTTCTTCTTCCGTATCACCAATAATCGGGAAAATCCCAGGCATAACAAGAACTTCATCAGGATTTCTACCAAAAGAACGCACTTGCTCTTTAATTCCCTTGTAGAACTTTTTAGCGTCTTCGATATTGTTTTGGGCTGTAAAAATCACTTCAGCAATTTGCGCTGCCAGAGCCTGTCCTGCCGGCGATGAACCAGCTTGAATAATAACTGGATATCCTTGAGGAGCACGGGCAATATTTAAAGGACCTTGAACAGAGAAAAATTCACCTTTATGTCCAAGCTCGTGCATTTTATCTTCATTAATAAATTTACCGTCTTCTTTATTGCGAATAAACGCGGATTCTTCCCATGAATCCCAAAGACCTTTTACAATTTCCACAAATTCTTCTGCACGCTCATAGCGCTTGTCATGTTCAAGGTGCTCGGTTTTACTGAAGTTTAGACCTGTTTGAGGGATAGAAGATGTTACGACATTCCATCCAGCACGTCCACTGCTTAAATGATCTAAAGAAGCGAACTGTCTTGCAATATGAAAAGGTTCGCTATACGTTGTAGAAGCTGTTGCAGCTAAGCCAATATGTTTTGTTGCCCCTGCCATAGCTGTTAAAAGGGTAAGAGGCTCAAAGCGTGTAATAATATTTGGATGAGAATTTTTGTTAACAGATAAGCTATCAGCTAAAAATATCATGTCTAATTTCCCTTTTTCAGCTGTCTGAGCTAAATTGATTAGATAAGGGAGATTCATTGCTCCATCCTCAACTGCTTTCGGATGTCTCCAAGATGCGATATGATGGCCAGTACCAGCAAGAAACAGGCCAACTTTTATTTCTTTTTTGTTACTCATAACAACGATTTCCTCCTATAAAAAATTTACGTTTAATCTTTTTATAAACAAAAGTTAAAGGCACTCATATGTTCAATTTTTCACTTTATATTTTGTATACTTCCTTAGGTTATGTAGAAAAATGAACAAGTAATCATATTGAATTCGAGATATTCAGTCTTTTTAAAGCCTTTACTATATAATAAAGGCTTTAAAACCAAGTATTCTAATAAGTATTATCAACTTTAAAGTCCTTCCTATAATTTATATGACAGACCCTCATCTGTCAAACAAAAATTATTGCAAAAGTCTCTTGTTCCTTGAAATTAACGCTTAATGATTGATTATACCGATAATATTAGTCGGGTTCAACGATTTAACGCTAATTTTTCGATAAATTTCGACAAAGAAAAAGATCATTTTATTCTATTTATTTTTTCATTAGTTTCTTTAATAATGTTAGAAAAAGAGCTTTATTTTTGTTTTCTTCTATAACAGGACTTTCTATATAAGAAAATTTACGTTTAAAAACTGCTTCTTTCACAGGAAGAATCGCTATCCTTTCCTCCTTTTTAAGAGCATATGTAGATAACATGGACATTCCCATTCCGTTCAACACCGCTTCTTTAATAGCTTGATTACTGCTCATTGTAATAAATGCACGGGCTTTTAAACCGTTAGAATCAAGCACATGTTTTAAATACTCTCTTGTGCCTGATCCCTTTTCTCGCGTAATCCACGTTTGATTTTGCAAATCTGACAAAGAAAGATTTTTTTGAGTCAGAAACAAACTGTTTTCCTCTACAATAATAGAAAGCTCGTCTTCTGAAAATGGCGAAATCTGAAGTTCAGTATGATTGATTCGGCCTTCAATAAGGCCAATGTCAGCTTGAAAAAGTCGTACATGTTCAGCAATTTGTGCTGTATTATCAATAAGTACTTCAATTTCTACATGTGGATATAGTTGATGAAATTCACTGAGTAACTTTGGTAACACATACTCACCAATTGTAAAACTTGCCCCGATCGTTAATTTACCTTGAACAAAGTGATGATGTTCGTAAATTTCTTGTTTTGCTTGTTTGTATAAATGAAGAATTTGCTTTGCTCTTTCATAAAGCATTTCTCCCGTAGGAGTTACTGTAACCATTTTAGGCGTTCTTTTAAGAAGTGTTGTTTGAAATTCTTCTTCAAGATTTTTAATATGTAAACTTACGCTAGGTTGAGAAATCCGTAGTTTCTCGGCTGCTTTTGTAAAATTTCTCTCCTCGACTACATTAACAAATGTTTTCAAAGCATCATAGTACATAACTTCCCTCCTATTATTAAAGAAACTAATCATTACTATCATTTACATGTATTTTACTTATCCTTTTCCTTTACGTAAAGTTAATAATAGCTAAAAGAGGAAAAAGCAGCATTTATGGATAAGAAGCGTTTATTTTTTAATAAGGACAAAGAAAAACTCCCCTGTACGACCGTTACTTTTCCTTGGTTTATCATTGGATTTCTTATCATGAGTTTTCTCAATACGCTTGGGCTTTTTACAGAAGAAACAAGATTCTATTTGCAAACAATTGCTTACTTGCTCATTTTCATGGCTATGGGAGCTCTTGGATTACAGGTCAGAATAGAAACCCTCATAAAAAACGGGAAGAGTGCTTTCTTTGCCTGTTTGTTCGATTCTTTCGTTTTATCTGTTGGTGGGTTTTTCATCGTTTTTTGGACTTATTGATCTGTATTTCATAGGTCACATTTAAAGTATGTAGTATAGAAAAGAAGGATCATATACGATCCTTCTTTTCTATACGCTTTTCTCGCTTCTCTCCTCAGCCGCTTTTTCTATAATTACAATGCCTTTTACACCTATAAATAATATACGCAAAGAGAGGAAAAAGATTGTTTTTAGGAATATTATATAGTTCTTAATAACTATCATAAATAATTATCACTTTAAATCTTTCGTTACAAACCACTTGTTCACTCGAGAAGAAATGAGCTTTTTTATACATTTAATTCCTTATTCGTAGATCATAATACCCCCGCCACCCCCCTCGGAACAATCCCCTTAATTGTATAAATATGCTAAATGTCTCTTGTGAAAGAGTTTCTTCCTTTGCTACGATTGTTTCTGTTGTCTTTTTTCATTTTTTTCTATTTAAGATAACATTTTGAATTTTTAAAAGGAGAAATACAATGAAAAACTACTGGTACCTTTTTTATCGGCCCTCAGCCTTCTGGGAGCAGAACAAAGTAATCAAAAGTAAGTGGGCTATGTTTCTTCTATTATTAAATGCGGGCTTTACGGGTGTTGGTTTTTATGGAGTTGTTTTAACTCTTGCCCTCGGCTTTTTTCTTTATGGTTTTATGATGCTTGGTGATGTTTCTGAAATTAGTTTCCTTTTTATTCCACTGAGCTTTCTTGTTCTATTTTTAATCTCCTGGCTCATTGCTTTTATCATTTCATATGTCATAGGATTTTCCACTAAAACGGTCTCAAAGTGGATAGGTGGGAAAGGCAATATGCTACAAGACCATCGCAAAACTTATTTATTTAGCATGTTAACTTATTTACCATCAAATATTGCCTTGCTTATAGTAGCAGTCTTATCTACCATTCTTTTCTTACAAAACCCAGAACAAGTCTATGTAGAACGTGATTTTACATTTTTACCTGTACTAATCGGGATATGGATCATTTTACATATTGTAGCAAGTATATGGTCAATTTTTGTATGGTGTATTTCTATTGGAAGAGCTGAAGAAATGTCAGCGTGGAAAGGATTCCTTACGATTATTGTGATGACAATTGGATTATGGATCATCTTAATGATTGTTGTATTTATTCTTTCGATTGCTTCAATCCCTTTCTCTTCTTAAAAAATGAAGATAAAACGTTAGGAGAGAATACATAGGCGAAATTATCTGCGCATTTTTTCAAACAGCGTACAGCTTTTCACCATTATACAAAAAAAGAAAAAGCGACGTTATGTCGCTTTTCTTTTTAATATCGCTAGTTTAGTCCATATTCTTTTAACTTATTATATAATGTCCCTCGCGATATCCCTAATAAGTTCGCTGCTGCACTTTTATTGCCATACGTTTTCTTAAGTGCTTCCTCAATTAGAACAGCCTCATTTTTCTCTTCATTTTCTTCTACTTCCTGTTCATCTTCTGGCAAAGAAAAACCTTCTCTCATGTTATGTGGAAGGTAACTAACACTAACATGATCTCCATCACAGAGTAAAATAAATCGCTCGATAACGTTTCTAAGTTCTTGGACATTTCCAGGCCAGCTGTAAGTATGCAACACTTCCATGACTTCTTTGGAAATTTCAGGTGCTTTTTTCTTATATTTTGTACTGAATTCTTGCGTAAACTGCTCAACAAGTTCTTGAATATCGTCCTTACGTTCGCGAAGCGGTGGAATATAAATATTCATAACTGTTAAATGATAATAAAGACTTTCGTTAAACTCTCCATTTTGCATCATTTCTTCTAAGTTTTGAGATGTTGATGCAATAACACGCGTATTTTCTGAAAGGGTTACAGGTTCATTCTCCCCTACACGATAAAAAGCCTGATCATCCAAATAATTTAAGAACTTTTGCTGAACATCGAGCGGCATTTTATCAAGTTCTTCAATAAACAGCGTTCCATTAGATGCCTGTTGAATTTTCCCTTCTTGAGTAACCTGTTCATCTTCAGTAAATGTTCTTTCTTGATATCCAAAAAGCTCAAACTCTAGAAAATTCGGAGGAACAACTGAACAATTTAAGGTTATAAAAGGTCCTGTACGTTTTGAACCACCATAATGAATAGCTTGAGCAAGCATCTCTTTTCCGGATCCAGATTCCCCTGTTAAAAGAACAGGAATTTCTGCATATGCTACTTTTTGAGCTACTTTTAGCGCTTGATGAAGATCTGAATTAGTGCCAACAATGGACGAAAAAGGTTTGGGCTTCTGAATTAAGAGCGGAAGCGAAGAATCTAGCTCTTCATTTAACCGAACCATCTGCGTAATATCCTGCTCTGTTGCAATACCACCGATAATCTGATTCTGGCTTGTAATTGGGGATGCATTAATAAGGACATGATTATCGCTGTTCGGCCTGTGGTAGGTTCCTCGAACAGGACGTCCTTCATTTAAAATCCGATGCAAAATGATAGAATCGGACTGAAAATGCTCACCTATCTTCTGGCCAATAATATCTTCTCGCCTAATCTTATATGTATTTTCAGCGGCTGTATTCCAACAAACAACGTTTCCATCTCGATCAACAGCTGTCACAGCATCATTAATCGTTTCAGCAAGCGTAAAAAAAGCATTTTCTAAATTCTCGTTTCTTCGTTCCAATGTTTTAATCCAGGAAGTTGCGTTTATGATGCCTTTTATTTTTCCTTCCCTGTTTGAAACAAGAACAGGGCGATTCCACTCTTGATCGTTTAATGAAAGTTCTTCTTCTACATAAACAGGAGATGATGGCCATTCTGTTTGTTCAATCCATTGTTTTACTAATATATCATCACCCGCAAGGAAATGGCGTTCATTGTGAGAGATAACATAGTACTTCTCTCCTTCAACGACAACGAACGAATATTCTGTTAGTTTATTTTTTATCTCAGAGATGTCTTGATCCAAAGAAGTAATAAGGAAAGACGCGTGAAGATTATTTTGTTCAAATTCGAGCATATGAGATTCCTTTCATTCTATATTTTTCACCTAATATATATATGTGATGCTATGCTTAATCTTATTTTGAGCGTTTTTCTCTTACAATATAGAGAACTCGCTTATTTTAATAATTCTAACATTACATAAGAAATGAAGAAAGTTTTGTAATTTTAGCATAACAAATAATTACGAAAGGAACCAATATCTCTCTAATAAGAAAAGTGAATGTATTGAAGTAATACGAATGGAACAAGAATTTTTCGGGAGAAAATGAAGGTTATAAATGATGATTATATAATAGAAGAAAAAGATGCATTATTTAGAAGGGTGTTTTTTTCGCTGTTGTTTTAATGTAGGCAATTCTTTCGAAAAATGACACCCTTATTTTATTTATTTTGAGAAGAATCCTTTAAGAGCGAATGCCACATTTTGCGGTCTTTCTGCTAGACGGCGCATAAAGTAGCCAAACCAGTCTTTTCCAAAAGGAACATAAACGCGCACTTTATATCCTTCTTGAACTAGACTTAGCTGAAGCTCTGAACGGAATCCATATAACATTTGAAATTCAAATTGCGTACGAGGAATATTATACTTTTTGACCATTTCTTTCACTTTGTCAATAATATTATGGTCGTGAGAAGCAATAGCTGTATAGCTTCCATTTAATAGATGTTCTTCAATAATGCGTACGTAGTTTTTATCAACATCCTCTTTGTTTTGAAAAGCAACTGTTGGAGATTCTTGATACGCTCCTTTCACAAGGCGTAACGGAACTCCTTTCAAATCTTTTACATCTTGCTCTGCTCTGAACAGATATGATTGAATAACAGTCCCAACGTTATCATATGTTTCTCGCAGTTCTCGTAAAATATCAAGTGTCATTTGACAATGAGCATAGTCTTCCATATCAATTCGTACAAAGTTATTATACTGTTTCGCTGTGTCCAAAATACGACGCATATTATCTAAACAAAAGCTTCGGTCAATGTCTAGTCCAAGCTGCGTCATTTTAACAGATAAGTTACAGTCTACCCCATTAGCGGCCATTGCCTCTAATGTTCGTACGTTATATTGAGTGGCTTCTGTTGCTTCTTCTCTACTTGAGACGAATTCACCTAAATGATCCAACGTGCAAACTAATCCTTTTTCATTAAGTTCACGGACTTTTTTCATTGCCCCTTCGATTGTATCTCCAGCAACAACTTGCCCAGCACCAAATCGAAGTCCCCATTTTTTAGCTGCTTTATTTAGCACTCTATTTTGTGAAGCGTGAAGAAACACATTTTTTGATACATTTGCTAACATATGATTCTCTCCCCTCTCTATGTTCCTTACACTTTTTTAATAAAGGAGAGCAAAATGCTCTCCTTCTTCTTAATTAAAGAGTTACACTCGTTGTTTTAGCTTGTAGGTGAAGAATTAAATAATCAGGGCCGCCTGCTTTTGAATCTGTACCAGACATATTGAAACCACCAAATGGATGGTAACCAACAATCGCTCCTGTACAACCTCTATTAAAATAAAGGTTCCCAACGTGGAATTCCTCTTTCGCACGTTCAATATGGCTTTCTGTATTTGATAAAAGAGCTCCTGTTAAACCATAATCTGTGTTATTTGCAATCTCCATCATATGATCAAAGTCACGCGCTTTTGAGAAAGCAACAACAGGGCCAAAAATTTCTTCTTGCATAAGACGCGCTTTTTCATCTACATCTGCGAAAATTGTTGGTTCAATAAAGTAACCTTCTGAATCGTCTCCTTTACCACCAATCATTAATCTTCCTTCTTCTTTTCCAATTTCAATATATTTTGAAATCTTATCAAATGAAGCTTGATCAATAACAGGACCCATATACGTATTTACGTCTTCTGGATTTCCTAATGTTAATGTTTTTGTTAACTCAACTGCTTTTTCTAATACTTCGTCATACACATCTTGATGTACAACTGCGCGAGATCCTGCTGAACACTTTTGTCCAGAGAAGCCAAACGCAGAGTAAACAATAGAAGAAGCTGCTAAATCTAGGTCTGCATCACGGTCAACAACAACAGTATCTTTTCCGCCCATTTCAGCAATAACACGTTTTAGCCAAATTTGGCCAGGATGTACTTTTGCAGCACGCTCATAAATACGGCAACCAACTTCACGAGATCCTGTGAAAGATACGAAGCGAGTTTTTGGATGATCTACAAGATAGTCACCTAACTCTGCGCCGCTTCCAGGAATATAGTTTAGCACACCATCCGGAAGGCCTGCTTCTTTCATTACTTCAATGAACTTCGCTGCAATAACAGGAGTGTTGTTTGCAGGTTTAAGAAGCACTGTGTTACCAGTTACAACGGCAGCAGCTGCTGTTCCAGCCATAATTGCAAATGGGAAATTAAATGGAGAAATAACGATTCCAACCCCTAATGGTACATAACCAAATGAGTTTTTCTCTCCTTCACGGCTTTCAACAGGAACACCGTCTTTTAGTTTCAGCATTTGACGAGCGTAAAACTCTAGGAAATCAATTGCCTCAGCTGTATCAGCATCAGCTTCTTTCCATGGTTTACCTGCTTCTTTCACTAAATAAGCTGAAAATTCATGTTTGCGGTTACGAATGATAGAAGCGGCTTTAAATAGTACTTCTGCACGTTCGGCAGGATCAACTTTTTTCCATGTTTTAAAAGTTTCTAGTGCTACTTCCATTGCTTTTTCCGCTAGCTTTTGATCCGCTTTTGAAACACGACCAATAACTTCACTCTTGTTTGCTGGATTCACAGAAACGATCTTGTTTTCTGTTTCAATTTCTTCCTTACCAATAACAAGTGGATAATCTTTTCCAAGAGATGATTGAACAAGCTTTAAAGCTTCTTGAAACTGTGTCTTATTTTCCTCTACCGTAAAATCTGTAAATGGTTCATGTTTGTATGCTTTGATTTCTGTATTTGTTGTCATTTTATTCTCTCCTTTTAAACAGTCAATTTTGTAAAACCACTTTCATAACAAATTACGTGTAAAGCCATCTCTTTAAAAACATCTTTTGGAGTATATCTCCTCTTTAGTTATCTGACTTTTTATAATTTATTAAATTTTCTATGCTTTATTATAAACATATTCATTTTCATTTGTACACACTTTTTTAACAAAAATGTTCATTTTTTTATTTTTAAACAAAAGTGTTCAAAAATTATATACCAATTAACCCCTTTTTCTAACATTATCTTCTATAGAAAAAAGGATCTTAAAGAAAAAAATTGCCTTTTAAATCTAAAAATGTAAAATTCCATGTGAGAAAGTCGAACAATATATTATACTTTCTCTTATTTCTTATATATACTTAAGAGCATTACAAGTAAAACTGTATAAAAAATACTTTAATTTGCTAAAAATAGTAGACAATGTTGTATAACTTAAATTATCATACAATTAAGAATATTTATGAACCCTATTTTTATTTATCTTTTTTAGTAAAGGAGGAATATAGCTCGTTTCCTAACAAATCTACGACTTTGAAAGCGTTTTCTATTTCACTGTCGCAAAGGAGGAACTACATAATGAATATGGAACAACCGCAACTAAAGAAAGAACTAAAAATTCGGCATATTACAATGATCTCCTTAGGAGGAATAATCGGAGCTGGGCTTTTTATAGGAAGCGGAACCCTTATCGGTCAAACAGGACCAGGATCTATCTTCTCTTACGCTTTTGCAGGTTTATTCGTTATTCTCATCATGAGAATGCTTGGTGAAATGTCTACAGCTAATCCGTCCAGCGGTTCTTTTGCTACTTATGCAAGACAAGCTTTAGGTCCTTGGGCAGGATATACGATTGGCTGGCTTTATTGGTTTTTCTGGGTAATCGTTATTGCTGTTGAAGCTATTGCAGGCTCAAATATTATTCAATATTGGTTTCCAGGCATTCCGTCTTGGACTATGAGTCTCATTCTTACTTTCTTATTAACCCTTACAAACGTGTACTCCGTTAAGTCATTTGGAGAATTTGAGTACTGGTTTTCTCTTATAAAAGTAGTTAGTCTTGCTTTATTTTTAATTCTTGGTGGAGCAATCATTTTAGGTCTTATCCCAGGCGTTGAATCACCAGGAACAACAAACCTTGTAGACCGAGGTGGCTTTCTTCCAAATGGAATAAGCTCTGTCTTTTTAGGTGTTGCACTTGTAATGTTCTCATTCATGGGAACTGAGATTGTAGCAACAGCAGCTGGAGAATCAGCAGATCCCGAAAAAGCGATTACAATTGCTACAAGAACAGTTATTTACCGTATTCTGATTTTCTACCTTGGATCAATGATGATTCTTGTTACAATTCTACCTTGGGACTCTCCAACTCTTTTAAAAAGTCCATTCGTGTCTATTTTAGAGCTTGTAAACGTTCCAGGAGCAGCCCAAATTATGAACTTTATTGTATTAACAGCTGTCCTTTCCTGCTTGAATTCAGGTCTCTATACAAGCTCACGTATGCTGTTTTCAATGGCTCAAAAAGGTGATGCACCTCGCATGTTCTTGAAAGTGAACAAAAAAGGAATTCCATTTAACGCCATTATAGGTTGTACAATTGTTTCTTACATTAGCGTTGGTTTTAACTATCTTTCACCAGATAAAATCTTTTTGTTCTTAGTAAATGCTTCTGGTGGAGTTGCGCTACTTGTTTATCTCGTTATTGCCTTTTCACAGTTAAGACTGCGCCGTATGTATGAGAAAACAAACCCTGAAGCGCTTAAAATTAAAATGTGGTTTTTCCCTTACTTAACGTATATTACAATCGCTGCAATGGCTAGCATTTTCTTTGCAATGGCATTCATTGATTCGCTTCGCTCACAGTTTTATCTCACAACATTGATTGCTTTATGTGTTGTAGGATCTTATTTCTTAATTAAAAAGAAGGATGTAACAAGCGTTGCAACAACTACAAAAGAAGAAATTTCATAATGAAAAAGCTCCTTACTTCCGTGTAAGGGGCTTTTTCATTATCTCTTCATTATTTTATCTCACGCTCAGAAATTCCTTCTAAGTTTTATTTGTTACGTAACAATTAGACTCAGTCTGGATTACAGGCAATTTTTCCATAGCGAAGGGCATCATAGATCGCCCGACCATCACTTGACGTTGTTTCTGAAAACTTAATAGGTAAAAGAGACAATGCTACATAGTAGACAGAAAAATAAACAAACTGATAAGAGAATAGAGAAGGTTCCACTGTACTGTATACTACTAACCCATTCATAATCAAAATAGAAGCTAGATTAGCAATTATTCCTCCTGCATATACAAAAGCATGAGTAAATCGATTATCAATCTTTAATTCTTCATAAACACAAAAGGAATCTAAAAAATAAACAGACTTAATTTTAAATTTCCCCTTTTTAAAAATCGTTTTACCACGACCAATTGTAAAATCTACTCTTCCCCCAAAAAGAATAGCAACGATTAAATGTCCTAGTTGATGAGTGATGGCAACAAGTGGAAGGACAATTAAAAATGAAAAGAAAAACTTAGGTAAATCTTCAAACCCAAACATGATGGTCCCTCCTGTTAATTTAATGGAAGGAAGCTTTAAAAAAAGTTTCCTTTTCTCTCCTACATTCCACCTTTTTTTTGTTCAAAACCTTTTTTTAGATAGAAAAGAAAAAAAGAACACAAAGATGTGCTCTTTACATATGCTATGCTATGTTTTTAGCCTTGCCCCGTAAGTCAGCAGCAAGTGTTTCTAGTTTTTGAATAAGAATTGAGCCTGTTTCATTTGCCTTTCGAGATTTTGTTGTAAGCTGAGCCTGATGCTCTATGTAAACGTCTTTTTGATGTCCAAGCCAAGAGCTCGCATGCACACCACAAGCATTTACGTTTTCGTGAGCTCCTTCATTGAAGTTGTTAACAGCTCTTCTTACTGTGTTTGCGTAGCTTTCAAGGACAAGAGCTTGTGCTAAATATTTTGCTTTTAGAAACTCTCGTTCAATTGCCTCTCCTACTGTATCACTCACATGATGTAGCGCATCTCCTACTTTATGTGCAGCATCGCTAATCTCATGTGTAAGATGCTCTAATCCTTGCTGTCTTGCCATATCTTATCCTTCCTTCCATACAACTCTATCTTTCCATTATAAAGGGATAAAGTAAGGTATTGGATAGTAAAAAAGACTCTTTTTCCTCTTCACTTCTATCTAAAGACCTTTACCTCTATTAAGAAGACATTTTCACATAAGAATAAGCTCTTCTCTGAAGAGAAGAGCTTATTCTTAGCGGTCTTTTGCTTTTCCAATTTCTTTTTGAACATCGCCTTTTAATTTATCTTTCTTACCTTCATTTTGCATGTGATAATCATTCGTTGCGTTCCCGACTTGATCTTTTGTTTCTCCCTTTACTTTATTCACTGCACTTTTTACTTTTTCACTAAGTCCGTTGTTTTTACTCATTTACATCACCTTCTCCTTCTTAAATTGTTACTTTTTCTTTTCCCTCTCTTAAAAGAATTAAACATATTATAAATTCTGATTGAAAAGAGCTTTATGATAGACTAGCTCTAAGGAGGAATAAAGATGAAAACAATGCTTATCGTACACGATGTTGAAGAATACCGTTCCACAATTGAAGAAGTTGCCGTAGGATTCAAGGTAATTATTGAAAAAGACCAAAGCAAATGGAAAAACTATGTAGAAGAAGCAGAAGTTGTGCTCGGTTGGAGAAACGAGATGAATGTTGAAGAATTTAAGAATCTTCGCTTTTTACAAAGCTGGAGCGCTGGTGTTGATACACTTCCTCTCGCAGAACTTAAAGAAAAGAAGGTTTTTCTTTCTACAGCAAGCGGCGTTCATGCTTATCCTATTTCAGAAACTATTTTTGGACTTCTTTTATCTTTAACAAGAAAGATTCATACATATGTAAGAAATCAGCTCGAGAAAAAGTGGCATAATAGCGGATTGAGCCTAGAACTTCATGAGAAAACAATTGGAATCATTGGAATGGGCGCCATTGGTAAAGAAACAGCTAAAATTGCAAAAGCTTTTAATATGAAAACGCTAGGTCTTCGCCATTCAGGTAAAGAAGAAAAGTATGTTGATGAAATGTACACAACAAAAGCTCTCTCTTCTTTCTTACCTCACTGTGATTATGTTGTGATTACACTTCCTCTCACTGAAGATACGCACGGAATGTTCGGTGAAGAGCAGTTTAAAAAAATGAAAAGCTCAGCATTTCTTGTGAATATTGGCAGAGGTGAGCTTGTTCGTGAAAGAGAACTTATTCAAGCTTTACAAAACGAGGAAATTGCAGGAGCTGGACTTGATGTTTTTGAACAAGAACCACTTGAAGAAAACAGCCCGCTTTGGGAGCTTCCAAACGTGATTGTGACTCCACATACTTCTGGCGCTACTGAATATTATGCGAAGAGAGTTGTAGAAGAGATTTTTCTTCCAAATATAAAAGACTATCTCAGTGGAAAAACACCTTCTATTAATACAGTAGACTACGAAAAAGGCTACTAATTTTACAAAAGAGACACTGTATTTCCATCAAAATCCTCTCTAAGATTTTGATGGAATACAGCTCTAACAGGGAGATTTTTTAAATTTTTCTCCATTATCATTATCTTCTTCCCTATTATTTTCTTCTTCATGAAATTCGACAGTATTTTGTCCTGTAATATAATCAAATGGTGTATAGTGGCTTTTAGAAACCGTACGTTTTAAAATAAAAAATTTGTAGCACGCAACCAAAACTATCAAAATAAAAACTGTTGTAAAAGTAAGAAACATCAGAGATAAAAAAAGCAACGAGCTTCCCCTCCTCTGTTTTTATACGTTTTCTTCACTTTGTTGGTTTCAATAGAACCGACTAAATGAAAACTATGGATGAATAAAAAAAGGAAGATAAAGACTAGAAAGATCCATTGAATTTTGTATACGTTTTCTTTCTCCTCTATTCATCTTCTTTTTTATGTGCTATAGTTTTTATAATTACATTATTAGTAGTAGAGAAGGGATTAAATCATGAATGGAACATACTCTCCATACATAACGTTCACGGAAAAGGAATGGTCTAAGCTTCGTTCTGTTACACCTTTTCCATTAACAAAAGAAGAAGTCGAAAACTTCCGAGGCATTAATGATAAACTATCCGTCCGTGAAGTATCAAACATTTACTTACCGCTTTCTCGTCTTTTAAATCTTTATGTAAAAGCTTCTCAAATGCTTTTCAAAGGTACACACGACTTTCTTGGTAAACAAGGCAGTAAAGTACCTTACATTATTGGAATTGCCGGAAGTGTCGGCGTTGGGAAAAGTACAACAGCACGCGTTATTCAAGCGCTTTTGTCTCGCTGGCCTGAACATCCGCGTGTTGATCTTGTAACAACAGATGGCTTTTTATATCCTAAACATGTATTAGAAGAAAAAGGACTTATGCACCGCAAAGGTTTTCCTGAAAGCTATGATACAAAATATTTAATTGATTTTTTAACAGCTGTAAAATCTGGGGACCCACATGTTAATGCGCCCCTTTATTCACATGTGCTGTATGATAGAGTTCCAGATGAATATACTCATATTTCACAGCCTGACATTTTAATTTTGGAAGGCATTAACGTTCTTCAACAAATGCAAAATTTTGAGACCCCTCAGCTTTCCGTGTCTGATTTCTTTGATTTCTCGATTTATGTAGATGCTGATGAGTCTGATATTTTCCGTTGGTATGTAGAACGTTTTAAAATCTTTTGTCAAACATCTTTTCAAAACCCAGATTCTTATTTTCATCGCTATGCAAGCCTTTCTGAAGAAGAAGCAACAAACATAGCAACAAACATTTGGAAAGATATTAACCAAAAGAACCTTCATGAGAACATTCTTCCAACCCGCTATCGTGCAGATCTTATCCTTCGTAAAGGCCAAGACCATGGAGTAGAAAAAATTCGCATGAAGCAACTATAAAAAAGAGAGCCACATATAGTGGCTCTCTTTTCACATTTTCTTCTTTTTAAAAAGCTCCTTTTCTTTCCATTTTCCATATTTGTAATAGAAATAGACAACGATACTACTAATTAAAAAGCTAATGCCCATTCCAAGACCAATGCCCATCTCTCCAAAAAAAGACGATAAACCATATGTGAGGGGATAGCGTAGCACCCAAAGGGAAACAACATTTAAAAGTAAAATTTGAATCATAGCTCCCGAAGCCCGGACAACTCCGTTTAAAATAAAATTAATCCCAAGGAGCGGATAAAAAAAGGCGATAATTTGGAGGTACTCTCCTCCAAACTTAATAGCACTCTCGTCATTTGTAAAAAGACTAACAGCTTCATGAGCAAAGAAGAAAATGATAACAGAAACAACAAGCATAATGACTAAGTTGTATAAAACGCCATACCGAGCGATTTTATGCACTCTATCCCACTTCGAAACGCCTATATTTTGACCAGCCATACTGCTGACAGCTGTACCAAGAGCCATTGCTGGAAGCATTAGCAACGAATCCAGACGCTGTGCTGCCCCAAAACCAGCTACAGTATGTTCTCCAAAGCTTGTCACAACGCTCATAATGGCCATTACTCCTGAAGAAATCACCATCATTTGCAGTCCTGCAGGAATACCAAGCTTTAAAATAAGCAGGATTTCTTCCTTTTGAGGTAAACTTGGCTTTGTGAATGGAACAAGCTTTTTCCTAATCATTAAAGCTAGTCCATACAGAAAAGCGAAAGCTTGTGAAATAAGTGTTGCATATGCAGCTCCTTCTATTCCAAAATGAAACTGTATAATAAATAACGGTGCAAGCACTGTATTAAGGAGAACCGCAATACATACAAACTTTAATGGTGTTCGGCTATCTCCTAATGCTCGTAAAACGGTTGCGATAAAATTATAGCCAAACAAAAAGAGAATACCAACAAAGTTAATCTTTAAGTATAACGTAGCTTCATCAACCATTGATGGCGGCGTTCCTAGCATCATTAAAATCGGACGAGCTAAGAAATAACCAACAACTCCAAGCACAAATGCTAAACATGTAAGCGTAACAACGAAGGCATTTAAATAGTTTTTTAAGCCTTCTTCATTTCCTTTTCCTTTTTGCTGAGATAAAATGGTTAATGAGGCATTGTTTACCCCAATGACAAATGATAAGATCGTAAAAATCACGGTACCTGATACTGCAACAGCTCCAAGCGCCTGAGCCCCTAGCAAGTTACCAACCCACAAACTATCAATAAACTGATAAGACGTCTGAAGCAAGTTTGTTAGTAAAATGGGGGTTGAGAACCATAACATTTGCTTAAATATATTTCCCTCTGTAAAGTCATACCGTGCCATATTCATCCTCCCCCTTTTTATTGTCTTTCCCTATTATGCCAAAAAGAAGAAGGTAATTCATGCTATTTGACTTCACATTTTTTAATACATTTAAAAAGGAGCGTAAAGATGATTCATTCATTAAAAGTTGGGCGAGCAAACGTGTTCGTCATTCAAGAAGAAAAAACAATTATCGTTAATACAGGGTCCCCTAAGAAAAGCGATTTTTTACTTCAATCTCTCTACAAACTTGGCGTAACTAAAAACAGCGTATCCCTTATTCTTTTAACACATGGTCATCTTGATCATTTTGGCAATATCAATGAGATAAGGAGCGTATTCAATGCGCCCGTAGCCATTCACAGAGAAGATGTAGGCGCCTTAGAAAAAGGACAAGACTCCTATTTAAAGCCGACCCGAAAACGGGGAGCCCTTATCAAACCTTTTTTACACGGTAAAATCAAAGGAACATCGCCTGATATGTTGATAGATACCACGCTTTCACTTAAGCCTTTTGGTGTAAACGGAAAAGTTGTTCATACTCCTGGTCATACAGACGGTTCCCTCTCTGTTATTTTAAAAAATAAGGAAATGATTATAGGGGATCTTTTAATGGGTGGACACATTGGCGGCTTTTTTCTTCCTCACAAACCGAGACACCATTACTTTGCTCATAATATGGATACTGCTCAAAAAAGTATTCAACGTTTGCTTCATGAGAAACCAAGTAAAATCTATGTTGGCCACGGTGGTCCTCTAACTTTTCGAGACATTCAAAAGCGGGAATTTTAACTTCTTTCCCTTAAGGTAAACATGCTTTTGAGGAAGAAACATGGATAAATGAGCAAAAATAAATTTACTCCCCACCACATGATGTCAAAGTCTTTTCTTACACTCCAAAAGCTAAGTGCCATAAGGCCTGCACAAAAAGTAAGAACAAGAGAACAAAAAGCAAAAGCTTCCCATTTCCTATTGTTTCTTTTATATAGAGCTAAGCTTATAAATCCCGTAATTGAAATAAGGATATCTAGTGGAAAGAACGACCAATTCCATGCTACAAGAATGGGATTTTCGTAATCTTTGAATGCATAGTGAAGAGGAATCAAATTAAAAAACGTGAGCAACCAATAAAGAATAAATCCGATATCTGTAACGAGAAAAAAATAGGGAAGAGATTTCATCTGTTTTCCACAACTTTCTCATTTTTATAAGCTTCATGCTCGCCTGATGTGATGTTTAGCGTTATGACTCCTATCAAAATAAAAAGAATAGCGATAACTTTTACTATACTTATTTCTTCTTTAAAATACAGAAAGCCACCCCCTGTAATAAGGACAATCCCCATTCCAGACCAAATAGCATAAGCAATTGAAATTTCTATGTTTTTTAAGGCAAGGGTTAAAAAAGTAAGACTTCCTCCATAAAATATGAGCATAAGGAGGCTAAGCCCCCATTTCTCTAACCCATTTGTTAGTTTCATTGTTACAGTTCCTGCAAGCTCCAAAATAATCGCTATACTTAAATATATCCAATGCAACATTCTCTCCTCCTAAGCTTTAATTCCGTTCATTAAAACCTCCACAATCTGTTGAAGAAGCTCCCCCAGCGTAAGGTTGTGTTCGTGCAAGGAAGTATAAGCATTATTAAAAGCTCCAATGTACATTTCAATAAAAAGCGGAATCGATATGTTCTTAAGAATTCCTTCATCTTTTGCTTGTTCTAATAAATGTGTTATGATGTTCCACTCTTCTTTTAAAAATAGCTGAACTTTTTCCCATTGATCATAGTGATACTTTTTTAGTTCAAGAAGGAGTCTTGCATCCATTGCTTCCCCTTCTGCTGGAACGCAAACAAGTAACAGTCTGATTTTTTCTATAAGAGGAAGTGTTGTATCTAACGCTATTTTCTCCTCCTTTACTTTTATTTCCGCTAAAAAACAGTCCACAATCTTATTGATAAGATGGTTTTTAGAAGGAAAATGTTCATATAACGTTCGCTTGCTTACAGATAGTTCAGTAGCAAGCTCATTCATTGTAAATTTTACTCCTTTTAATTTTAAAAGTTTTGTTGCTTCCTCCATTATTCTATTTTCCATATTTTCCACCTCCTAAAACTAATGGTACCATAAAAGTTTTTTTAGTACCATCTATTTTTCCACTTTTTCCCTAACTAAACACTGCACAATCTTCTGAATATTAAAAGGGTTTTTAGACGCCGTGTCGAATGAAATAAGGGAAGAAATATTTATAAGGAGGAATCTTAGTTGACAGAAAATGGCGAAGTGAAAGATTGTAAAGTGAAGGCGTTGCGTAACAAGCTCGCTAAGCTTATGTCTCTCTCTGCAGATGCTTTATACTACTTGAAAATTTCGTATAATCATCTCTATCCATCCGCTGTATCTATTTCAAGCAGACAAGTTGCTCTTGAACTATTAAGTAGAGCATATCGACTTAAGGAAACAATAGAAGATACATATTATTACTTTCTTTCTGAAAAGAACAAAAGGTTGCTTGAAGCGTTTATTCAAAAATTTGAAATGTTTGATCATGAGTTTTTGGATTCATTTGCAGTTGAGGATACAATGCATCATACTCGTCAATATCATAAAGAACTTGAAGATCTTTATATGACCTTATCACACGAAATCTATGCTGAAGCTTCTGTATAATGGATTTTAACTGTTACCTATACGTCCTCTTTTAGCCTTTCTTATTTTCACTATACCTTCCAACTTTTTTTGGAAATCCTCTTGTTTTTTCCATCTCATTTTATACTTTGACTACCAGAGGAGAAAGTGCAGGTGTTGTTCTTGATTTTAGTTAGTTCATGTTTAGCAGGTATAGAGTGCCGGTATGACGGCACTCATCGTTTGAAAGAGAAAATACGTTTTTTAGTAGAAGAAAAAAAAGCGGTTACTGTCTGTCCTGAACTCCTAGGTGGATTTTCTACACCCCGACAATCTGCAGAAATTGTTGGTGGAACTGGTAAAGATGTTTTGTCTGGAGACGCAAAAGTTATTGAAAAGTCAGGAAGAGATGTGACAGATCTCTATGTAAAAGGTGCTTATAAAACACTAGAAATGGCCTTAAAGCTCCAGGTAACTCATGTTGTCTTAAAACAGTTTAGTCCATCATGTGGAAGCAAATCTATATACAACGGAACGTTCACCGGCGAGAGAATACAAGGAGAAGGTGTAACAAGCGCTCTATTGAGAAAAGCAGGCATTACCGTGCTAAGTGAAGAAGATCTTTACTATCTATAAAACTTCTTCATAAAGCTCAAGCGGTAATCCATCTGGATCTTTGAAAAAAGTAAATCGCTTATTTGTAATTTTATCTATTCTTACAGGTTCCGTTTGAACGCCATATTTGTTTAAATGTTTTATACATGTTTGTAAATTTTCTACTTCAAAAGCAAGATGACGTAACCCTCTTGCCTCAGGATAGTTTGGACGCTCTGGTGCATTCTGAAAAGAGAACAGTTCAATTCTATCCTTTCCTCCTATTTCTAAGTCTAATTTAAAAGAACCTCTCTCCTCACGGTAGCTTTCATGAAGCATTTTACATCCTAACACATTCATATAAAAATCTTTAGATTTTTCATAGTCTGAGCAAATAATGGCAGCGTGATGAATTCCTTTAATATTCATATGTTTCCCCTCTCTTTTTTTCTTTTATTATAACGGTAAATCTCCTATCCTACATTGAGATTTATCATAATCTAAAAAAAAATCTTCTTTTATACATATTTCTAAAAAATGGTGAAATTATATAAAAAAGGAGGTGACCTTTATGGCTAACAATCGTTCAAATGATTTACTTCGTGATGAAGCAAGACTTGCTATTGAACAAATGAAGCATGAAATTGCTTCTGAATTTGGTGTAACACTAGGTGCTGACACTACTTCTCGCGCTAACGGTTCAGTTGGTGGAGAAATTACAAAACGTTTAGTTCAAATGGCTGAACAAAAATTAGGCGGATCAACTTACCATTAGAGGGACGTTTTTTATCCCTCTTTTTCTTCTTAGAACATCTAAAATTGTTTTCCTTTACCTTCTCCCTTATATTTAGAAAAGGTCTTAATGTTTTTTGTTCTGTTGGTTCTCGTTATTTCGCGAATGAACAAGCTGGAGGAAATATTATGATTGAAACAGAGCGCTTGCAGCTCGTCTCATTTAAAAGTTCGTATGCCCAAGCAGTTTTGAAAGGTCGCTCACATTTAGAAAGACTTTTCCCTTACGCTAT
Source organism: Priestia filamentosa (assembly GCF_900177535.1). Taxonomy (NCBI): domain Bacteria; kingdom Bacillati; phylum Bacillota; class Bacilli; order Caryophanales; family Bacillaceae; genus Priestia; species Priestia filamentosa. The sequence continues at coordinate 98,377 of NZ_FXAJ01000002.1, read as the reverse complement.
CTCTCCTCAGTGGCCAAATGCAAACTACTCTCTTCTCCTTCCTATCATTGCTCTAGATGTGCTTAATCACCCTTTTAAACAACAGTGGAATAGATTCATTGTACACAAGAAACAAAGGCTGCTTGTTGGCCAAATAAGCTGTTACGAGTATCCTGGCCAAAAGGGTCATGTTGAGATTGGATACGGAGTTGTGACAGACTACCGAGGATACGGATATGGAAGTGAAGTTGTAAAAGCATTTATTTCATGGCTCTTTTCACATGAACATATACATAAAATAGTTGCTGAGTGTGTGATAGAAAATAAAGCATCAGCAAGAGTGCTTGAAAAATGCGGGTTTTGTAACACTAGTAATAGCGGGGAACGAACATACTGGGAGCTTATCAGACAAAAAAGAAACGTAAAATCATTCTAATAACAAAACCGTACTTTTCGCCTTTTGAAGAGTACGGTTTTTGATTAGATGTTCTGTTTTTTTAATCGTTTATGAATCCAAATAGCCGCCTGCACTCCGTCTCCTAAAGCAATAGCTACCTGCTGAGAATGAGCAACTAAATCCCCAATTGCCCACACGTTTTCTATATTGGTTTCTTTCGTGCGTGGATTAACAATAACATGTCCCTTTTTTTCATGTTCAACTCCCAGCATAAGGGCGAGCTCATTATGAATTTTATTTCCACCAAAAGCTAAAAAAGCGCGTTCCATTTCTATTTTCTCTCCTGACTTTAAAAGAGCTGATTTGATTATCCCATTTTCTTCTTTAATAGATGCTACACTACCAGAAAGAATAGAAATGTTATGTTCGTGGAGAGTTTTTTGCATTTCTAGATCGAGTTCTTCACCATGATTAATATATGTAATGGGTTGATCAAAGTATGCAAGTTCTAATGAGAGGGAAGCTCCAGCTTTTCCAGCCCCTAATACGGCTGTTTTTTTCCCAATAATTTCGTACCCATCACAATCTGGACAAACATATATACTTTTTCCTAGGCAAGCTTTTAAAGAAGAAATAGGAGGAAAATGATCGCGAAGACCTGTCGCTAATAGGAGTGTTTTTCCAACAAAAGTGTTTTGCTCTGTTTGTACTTCAAAGATTTGGTTTTTTATAACAGAAACAGCTTTTTCCCCTTCAAAAGCAACTCCGTATGATAAGGCTTGCTTTCGACCTAACTTCCTTAATGTTTCACCGCTTACCCCTTGGGGCCACCCTAATAAATTATGATATCCTTTGCATAATATGGAACGACCTTCACTTGTATCAAGAACAAGAATTTTATAGCGATATCTTCCAAGCTGAATGGCAGCTTGAAGACCGGCAATTCCCCCACCTATAATGATACAATCATATACCCTCATATTATCCCTCCTCTATTGTTTATTAACGTTCATTAATAGGGAAGAAATTATACATAAAAAAGACTTCTGCTATATACAGAAGCCTTTTTTACTTATTTTTTTTGTTTTAAAAGTAAATAAACAAAGTATGGAGCACCAATCAGTGCAGAGACAATTCCTGCTGGAAGACCATTTGGTTCGATAATATTTCGACCAATTGTATCGGCTACAAAAAGTAACCATCCTCCTAAGACAATTGCAAGTGGAATAAACATTCTACTTCTTGGTCCAACGAGCGTTTTGGCAATATGTGGAGCCATAAGACCAATAAATGAAATTCCCCCTGTAACAGAAACAGCTGATGCAGCTAGTGCTACAGAAGATAACAGTAGAATAACTCTCTCTTTTTCAATTCTCAGCCCTACTCCTATTGCAACTGATTCACTTAATGTTAAAACATCAAGTTTGTTTGCTTTGTACATTGTAAATGGAATAAGAATAACAACCCATGGAAGCAGCGCCAAAACAAAAGGCCAATCTGTTCCCCAAATGTTACCGTTAATCCATTTAGCAATAAAGTCTACTTTTTCCCGTCCTGCAGACGAAATAAGCACAATCATCAGCCCCGAAAGAGCAAATGAAAAACCAACTCCAACGAGTACAAGTCGAACAGGCTGTAAGCCAGACGAACGATCATAAGAGAAAAAGTAAATAAGCAATACGGTTACAAGCGCTCCGATGAAAGCAGCTAGTGGAAGCATATAAATAAATGAGCCAGCTTCAATTGGTAAAAATAAAAAGAAAAGAGCTACAGCTACACCTGCACCTGAATTAATACCGATAATACCAGGTTCTGCTAAATCATTCCTTGTAATCGTTTGTAAAATAGAGCCTGATAACGCAAGAGCCATTCCCGCTAAAATAGTTATGCAAATGCGTGGAAGTCGAATGGAAAATAAGATAAATTCTTCTTTAAATGTACCATCTCCTAAAAATACAGGAAGAAGACGATTGTACGAAAGAGCAGAAGAACCTATACCAAGACAAATAAAAATAGTAATCAAAAGAACAAGCACAAACAAGCTAAATAAAAGGCGCTGCTTTTTTTGCAAAGATGGTGAAATCATAAGTACTTCCCTCCTCCTTTACGAACAATAAATAGAAAGAAGGGTAATCCTATCACAGTTACAACAGCAGTTACAGGCGTTTCATAAGGAGCACTAATCGTCCGCCCAATCAAATCGGCAAGGACAAGGAAAGCAGCCCCCACAACAGCTGATATTGGCAAAATAAACCTGTAATCTGTCCCAACAATCGTTCGAACGATGTGAGGAACCATAAGGCCAATGAACACCATGTTCCCTACTAGTGATACAGCTGCACCTGCTAATAAAATAATGACGATAAAAAGGAGCGCTTTAATAAGCCCAATCTTTTGCCCTAATCCAACAGCTACCTCTTCACTAAGACTTAAAATTGTAAGCTGTTTAGATAGAAGAAGAGCAAGAAGAATACCGATAACCACAACGGGAGCCATGAATTTTATCTGTGTCCACGTTGTTCCAATCATTCCTCCTGAAGTCCACATTGAGACATCTTTTGACGTTTTAAAATAAAGGCTTACTCCTTCTGCAACAGCATACAGGAAAGCAGAAACTGCAGCACCTGCTAAAACAATACGAAGAGGTGAGAAACGACCTCCTTTAACAGAGCCAATTCCAAATACAATAATAGACCCGACAGCAGCTCCAATAAAGCAAGCAACCATTGTTCCCATATAACTTGCGCCCGGAATAAAAGCAACGGCTATCGCAAGGGCCGCGTTCGCTCCTGCTGTTAATCCTAAAAGCCCAGGATCTGCGAGCGGATTTCTCGTTAACCCTTGCATAATCGCTCCTGCAACAGCAAGGGCACTTCCAACAAGAACAGCTGCTACTTCACGCGGCAACCTAATTTCACGAAGCATTGTAATTTGCTCATTTTTTACATCTGAAGTAAAAGTAAGCCAAACGTCTTTAATGGTCGTTTCTGCTGCTCCAAATACACAGCCTGCTATAAATATGCCAATTAAAATGATAATACAGGCAATCATTTTATATGTAAAAGCAATACGTCCCCTTTTCTTATTCATGATATCCTCTCATATCTTTTTTATTTTATGTATGACAACAACTAGAAAAAGCTCTTTTAATTGATAACCTTTATCAATGTTATACTTGTTCTTTTTCCTTGTCAATATGATTTAGGATTGTAAAAAAAGCAAAAAAGGTGTACTATTTAATTGATAATGATAATCAATACTATTGATTTTTAAAAGGAGTGCACAACATATGGGTGAAAAAGAACTCTTTGACGTAACAATTATTGGAGGCGGACCAGCTGGGCTTTACTCAGCTTTTTATAGCGGACTTCGCGAAATGAAAACAAAAATTATTGAATACCAGCCAGTGTTAGGTGGAAAAGTGCATGTCTATCCAGAAAAAATGATTTGGGACATTGGTGGACTTACTCCTGTTCCTGGAGCGAAATTAATTGAACAACTTATTGAACAAGGATTAACATTTGATCCTACTGTTGTGCTGTCTGAAAAAATTATTTCTATTTCCAAGAATAACGAAGGATTTTTTGTACTAAAAGCAGCTTCAGGTAACGAGCATATTTCAAAAACAGTAATCGTTGCTGTTGGAGGCGGCATTTTAAATCCTCAGAAATTAGACATTCAAGGCGCAGAGCGTTTTGAAGTTTCAAACTTAAACTATACTGTGAAATCTCTACAGCGTTTCAAAGATAAAACCGTTATTATTTCTGGAGGCGGAAATTCAGCTGTAGACTGGGCAAATGAGCTTGAGCCAATTGCTAAAAAAGTATATGTTACATACCGAAAAGAGACATTAACAGGACATGAAGCACAAGTCAAACAACTATTAAACAGCTCTGCTCACTGCTTTTTCAATACATCTATTACAAAACTTATTGCTTCAGATACACAAGATACAGTTGAACACGTTGAGTTAACCGACCATAAAACAGGTGAAACAACTATTGTTTCAATTGACGAAGTCATCATTAATCATGGCTATGAACGAGATCAAGCTCTTCTCAAAAATAGTGATCTTAATGTTGATATTGCAAAAGACTATTTTATTTCAGGAAGTTCAAACAGCGAATCTTCTATTGAAGGACTCTATGCTGCTGGGGATATTCTCCACCATGATGGGAAACTACATTTAATTGCTGGGGCATTCCAAGATGCAGCAAATGCTGTTAACAAAGCAAAATTGTTTATTGAACCAACCGCTCATAAAAGTGCCATGGTATCTTCTCATAATGAAATATTTAAAAAACGAAACAAAGAACTTGTAAAACGACTTGTAAAATAGATTTTTCATTTAAAAAAGGTGAAAAAGAGCTTTTCTTGCTTTTTCACCTTTTTTCTTATTCTTGTTTTTTTTCGTTTCGATAAATTTGACTTTCTTCAGTTGCACGAAAGTCGCCTTCTTTATGATGATGAATTTCACATTGACTTACTGTTGCTTCCCCTTCATCAACAGCAAAAACACCAAATTTGTTCGCATTGTGAAGAAAAGATTTTTTAAGAGATAAAAATCCCTTTGTTGCAACACCTGTATTTGAACCTTGGTGATTATAAATCTCACAATGAATGACTTCACATGTTCCTTCCCTTTCAACGAACAACCCATGCTGTGCACCGTCATAGATAGCACTATGCTCCATTGAAAGGTAGCTTCCTTCCCTTACAACAACGCCATCCCATTCATGAGCACAAATTTTCGAGTGTGAAACAAGTACTTTCGACCATTCGTTAACGAGAACTCCTTCTTGCTCTCCATCGTAAATATGACAATCTTCTATTGTAACTACAGACTTTTTTTCAACTTGAACATTTGCAGCTTCATTTTTATAAATATGGCATTTTTTTAAATGTACATTTGCTGATCTTGTTGCCCATATGCCATTTTCCCGACTTTCATAGCTTTCAGAATGGGAAAGCGTAACATGGCTGTTCAACCTTGAATGAATATTTGAATAACCGTTTTTAAATAAGCGGCAACGATAGAAAAAAGCCGAGCTTTCTTCCTTAATCCAAAGGCCATTTTGTTCGCTATTGTAAACAGAGCATTCACTTGCCGTTATGCTTCCTTTTTCTCTTATTTTAATATTTGCATAGTGATTATGATGAATATCACATCTCTCAAGCGTGCCTTCTCCGTTTTTTTCAAGGAGAAGGCCGTTTTGTTTACTATCATAAATTTGCGAATCACTCATACTTATATGGCCCTTCTCCGAAACCGAAACATTATGACCTTTATTGCTATAAACAGAGGATTCTTTTAAAAACGCTTCACCTCGCTGTGTAATAAAAATTCCTTCGTATACGCTATGATGAATACGGCAGCGAGTGGCACGAAATGTACTATCTGAGAGAACCGCAATATTAGAATGAAGATGTTCGTAAATATCACTGTGCTCAATCCAAACATGACCGTTGTTTTCTACGACAATTCCCCGGGTTTTTCCTTCAAAAATTTTCGATGAATAAATGTCCCCTCTAGCTTCATCTGTTACAACAAGATTTGTATTCTCATTCTGAAAAATCTTAGAGGAGCGAATAGATACAATGCTTTCTCCACTCGCATACACACCTGTTTGCTTGCTTCCCCAAATACGGCAGTTTTCAAAGGAAGGATGTGCCCCATTATCTGCAACAACATTTGAACCCTTATTGTGATAAATAGAACAATTCTCAAATCGACTCTTTGCATTGCTTGTCAGATGTGCTCCAACTCCATTACAGAAATAAAGCTGACAGTTTTTAAAAAATGGGTTTGCTTCTATTCCAGCAACTTTTATACCGTAAGCCGTTTCAGATATGAAATGACAATTTTCAAAAATACTCTCTCCAGCTAAGACCACCACTCCAAAATCGCTTTGTTTCTTTTCTGTACCGCGGTAAAAGGTTATATTTTGGATTTTTGCTTCTTTCGCATAGACAGACGCAACTGGCGTTAAAATATTACATACAATTACTTCAGAAGGATGTCCATGTCCAACAAGAGAAATTTCTTTGTCAATCTTAAGAGGGACATTTTCATAATATATACCAGGTTCAATGATAATTTTGGTTCCATTGTCTGCATTGGCAATCGCCTCACTAACAGACCTAAAAGAATCAGAAGATGTCTTGGACACCAAAAGAACGTTTTCGTTAATCATGAAAGCCACCTCACAACTCATCAATTTTTTATTACATTCTACTTTTTCGATTTTCTTTTACACTCTTATTTCTCTCCAACTATATTCACGTGTGCAAGGTGGTGATTTCCATGCCATGCATATAGAGCAAGAGCTTCGTATAATGTTAGCGTTTCTTCTGTTTCAGGATGTCTAAACGTTCGCCCGTAATCTTCTTCAGTCATCCTTTCTAGAAGGGTTACCCAGCGTCTATGAAGTGCTTGTAGAAGAAGCAAAGATTCATGCACGTCTGCTTTATAATCTGGAAGTTCCGCCCACTTTCCTTCATCATACGGACGAATTGTTGGATTTTCTTCTGTTAACGCTAGCTTAAAACGAATAAAACTGTTCATGTGACTGTCTGCCACATGATGCACAACTTGGCGAATCGTCCAACCACCATCACGATACGCTTTATCAAGTGCTCTTTCTTCAAGAGATTCAACAGCTTTTGTTAGTCGCTCTGGCAAGTTTTTTATTTCATCTATGTAAGATTTCTTATCTTCTTGAGTAAACGTACTTGGCTTAACAAATGTTCCAATTGGATAACGTCTTTCCATTTCCTTTCCCTCCCAATGCTTATACGTAAACGTCTTCATCGATAAAATTTATTTTTATGTTCTCGCTGCATCACAGCTTATTTTCCTTTTTTTGCATTAACACTTCTTTTTCAATAAGTTCTGCTAGTATTCTAAGTCCCTTATCCATTTCTTCTAGTGAAGCATAAGAATATGAAAGACGCAGTGATGTACGGTCTAATCTGTCGTATATATGTCCAGGTGCAATTAAAATGCCTTTTTCGACTCCTTTTTTAAATAACTTATCAAAGTTCAAAGGAAAGTGAAACACAACCCATATATAAAATCCGCCTTTTGGTATAGTCCATGTAGCAAGATGCGAAAAATAGCATTCTAGAAGAAATTGCATAAAATCCCTTCTCTTTTTTAACATCTTTCGTACATATGCGCCATGTTCTTCATATTTTTCGCTTAACATCCACCTTCTAGCAACATATTGTGAAACTGTACTTGATCCATAGTCTGTTTGCATTTTTGTATCTGCTAAACGTTCAATAACTCCCTCTTGTCCAACAACCCATCCTATCCTTAGCCCTGGACTTACTAACTTGGACATCGTTCCTAAATAAAGAACTTGTCCACTTTTATCATAGCTCTTAAGCGGAAGAGGAGGCTTTTCATCAATCCATAAATCTTCATAAGCTGAATCTTCAATTATAGGAAGCCCCATGCGAATACTGTTTTCAACAAGTGCTTTTCTTTCATCTTCCCCCATTAAAGCTCCTGTTGGATTATGAAACGTTGGGTTCACATAAAACAAGGAAAGATCAAAACGATTTTTTAACTGTTCTACTTTTTCAATTGATAGAGGTTTGTTCATACTTCTTTCTATTCCAATTAATTTGATTCCAGCAGACTGAAGGGCATTTACTGAATATAAATAAGAAGGACGTTCTACTAAAATACGGGCTGATCTTTCTAATAAGCTAAGTGACAGCAGTTGGATAGCTTGAAGGGCTCCTGAGACGATTAAAATAGAAGATGGTGTTGTATAAATTCCTTTTTCTCGCAATCGTTTGCTAATCGCTTCTCTTAGCTGCACATCCCCTTTAGGCTCAGAGTAGCCGAGATGAAAGTCTGTTTCATCTGCGGAACTCATCAACTGTTGAAAAAGCTTTTTCGGAAGTAAATCCGCGCTTAATTCTCCTGTTCCTAACCGAATCAGATCTTTTTCAAATTCATATTGATTAATCTTCTGAATAAAAGGCTGGTTTGGATAGTGACTCCCTTTTTCAATATATGCGGTCCAATTTGGCAAAGGTGATTGCTTCTCCCATTTTCCATATGTGACCTTTGTTCCTCCCCCATACTCTCCTTCAACATATCCTTCTGCTATTAAATTTTGAAGAGCTGAGACAATCGTACTCCGATTTACATTAAACCAAGAGGCAAGATACCGCTGTGAAGGGATTTTTGTATCATATCCCCATTCTCCTCTTTCGATTTTCCTTTTCATATAGTCGGTAATTTGCTTATATAGCGGTTTCTCTTCATAACGATTTGGCTTCCAATCCAAAAATACACCACCTCCTTTCTTTATTTTAGCATTTGGTTGGGTTAATGCCCTCTTAAATGGGTGGGGACAAGAGCTTTTTCTTTTACTATTCTATAGAAAGACTATAAAGAAAAGGTGAGAAAATGATGATTCAAGCATTTATTCATGGAGTTTTTTTAGCTTTAGGGCTTATTTTGCCCCTTGGAGTTCAAAATGTATTTATTTTTAATCAAGGAGGAAGTCAATCCTCTTTAAAAAAAGCCTTCCCTTCTGTCATTACTGCTTCAATATGTGATACAGTTCTTATTTTAACTTCTGTTCTGGGCCTTTCCATTTTGTTATTGCAAGTCCCTTTTTTAAAAACTGTGTTTTATAGCTGTGGAATTATCTTTTTAACTTATATGGGATGGACAATTTGGCAAACAAAGCAGCAAGAGAACGAAAAAACAGAAGCTTTATCTTCAAAAAAACAGATAAGCTTTGCCCTTTCCGTTTCTCTTCTTAACCCTCATGCCCTTTTAGATACAATTGGAGTTATTGGTTCTAACTCGCTTCTTTATAGCGGAGAAAATAAAATCTGGTTTACGCTTGCTGCTATTTTAGTTTCATGGGCATGGTTTTTCTTTCTGGCTGTTGCAGGTCGTTTTGTACAAACTGTTGATTCCTCTGGAAAAACCGTCTACCTGTTAAATAAAAGTGCCGCACTTATTATTTGGGGGATTGTTATTTATATGATTATACATTCTTTCTAAGCGTAGGACGTTTAGTTTTTTCTGATTGTGGTATTTTTTATGTAACCCTGAAAATGAAGGAGAGATATCATGGCTACAACTGAACTAACAAATGAACAAGAGCAACAGCTTAATGAAGGCATTTCACATCTTTCATTTACAGATGAACAACAAAGCATCATCAATGAGAAAAAACAAACACCACTTGAACACAGAGAAAGTCATGGAACAATACAGCCAGCTACAAAGCTCGCTGTTGATAAAAAAGAACTGTTAGAAGCAGTCGGCAATACTGTAAAACAGTTGCCAGATGCGTTAAGTTCTGCTTTTGATCAAGATTCTTTTATCAAAACAGTTGAAGAGCACTTTGAGGAATATGAAACAGTTGGAGATGTTCTTTCAGCAGCCGTTAAAAAACATCATGTTTCAGATGAGGAAGAAGAACAAGCTTTAGCTCTAGACTATATTGCTTTTTCGTTACCGCTTTAGAATATAAGCGCAGGAGGTTTCCTGCGCTTATTCATATTCTAGAAATTCAAGGCGGTTACCAAAAGGATCGCGAACGAAAAAACGCGTTCTTCCTACAATTGGACGATCTTCCTTTATTTCAATTGCCTGCTCCTTGAGATGACTTCTTAACTCTTCTATGTTTTGAATAACAAACGCAGGATGAGCTTTAACTGGCGGTGTAAACGGATCTTCGATGCCAATATGAATTTCCTGTGTTCCTATCACAAACCAGCATCCTCCACTACTTTTAACACTTGACGGCTTTGGAATTTCCTTCAAACCTAAAATTCCATTGTAAAAGCTCCTTGCTTTTTCTTCACACCCTTTTGGCCCTGTAAGTTGAACGTGGTCAATACGAGAAAATGAAAATAGCATATGTGCCCTTCTTTCTTTTTCAGCTCTCTTTATTGTAATCAAAAAGAAGAAGAACGCCTAGAGTAAAGTACACGATTAATCATCATCTTTTTTCTTTTTCTTCTCATCACTATCATCACTGTCACCTTGGTAATCGTCCATATTTAATTCTTTGTTCTCTTTCTCATCTTTTCCCTCTTGTTTCTTTTCTTTTTCCTCTTTCTTCTCGTTTTCTTTTTCCTGTTTTGATTCTTCCCCTTTTCCGTCTTTTTGTTCATTTTCTTCTTTCCGGTTTGATGTAGAAGGATCCCCTTTACTAGGAGCACATGCTTGTAAAGTTAAAGTTGAGAAAACAAACACAAGTAAGAAAAGCCATTTTTTCATTTTCCATCTCTCCAAATCAATGTATTTATGAAATAGCCTTCCCTACTGAAGCAGAAATACTAATTCTTCTTAATTTAAACATCAAAAAACCCCTAGCATAACTAGGGTTTTTGTTATTTACAGAGAGACTTTAAATGCTGTTCAATAATTCTCTCAAGCTTCTCCGTTGAAAATTCTGTTTTCTGTAAGACTGCATGAAGAGCAAGTCCATCAAGAAGAGCAAAAAGTCGCTCAACTTCATATTCTTCATCAAGGTGGTCCTTTAACAGTTTTAGTTTTTTTAGAGCATCAATAACGCTTGCTGCTCCAAACTTGATTCCTTTATACACTTCGTCACTCGCTTCTTTCAACGAATCGTCTGACAAAGATTTAATAATAAAGGCCATCCATACCTCCATTTCGACTTCTTTTTCTTTTGTAGTTGGTAGAAACTGCAGGAGAAACTCTTTCATTACTTTAAAAGGTTCTCCCTCAAAAGACATAGAGTGAATTCGTTCATTCACCCGCTCTGATACTAAGTTCATTGCAAATGTCAGCAAACTAGCTTGAGAAGGAAAATAATGACGAATAGAACCAACAGAAAATCCAGACTGTTTCGCAATGTTGCGAATCGAAGCTTGCTCCATACCTTTTGTTCGAATTACTTCCCATGCTGCTGCTGCGATTTTTTCACGTTGTTTTTGATGATCGACGATTTTTGGCATAACTTTATTATAACATATTTACTTTTTTAATACACATGTGCTATATTGTTTTTAATACAACTGTATTAAAAAAGGGGGACATTTATATGATTGGATTTTTCATCGTCTTATGTGAGATTAGCTTTTGGATATTTATCTTAGGAGGTCTTTTCCTAAGATATAAATGGAGGCAAAAAAAGCTAAGTATTATCGTTCTTTCCTGTACACCGCTTATTGACCTTTTATTACTTATTTTCACTTACATTGATTTAAAAAATGGCGCTACCTCTACTTCTCTACATGGATTAGCAGCCGTTTACATTGGCGTAAGTCTTATTTATGGTCATAGTATGATTCAGTGGGCTGATAAACAGTTTTCTTATCGATTTATAAAAAAACAAAAGCCTGAAAAGAGACGCCTTTATGGAAAAGAGCATGCTTCATTTGAAAGATATGGTTTTTATAAGCATGCTGCTTCATTTCTCGTTAGCTCTCTTCTTATCCTTTTCCTCATCTTTTTTATAGGAAATAACAGTCAAACAGCTGGGCTTGCTTCTCTCCTAAAATATTGGGGAATCATCCTGCTCATTGATTTCTTTATTAGCTTTAGCTACACCATTTGGCCACGGCAAAAACCTCGTTCGAAAAGGATATCTCAATGAAGCGATTAGAAGCACTTGATATACTGCGTGGATTAGCCATTATTGGAACGCTCGGCACAAATATTTGGCTCTTTTCCTCTTTTGGAGATACGAGCGTACTTTTTGGAAATGGTGAAGAGTTTTGGAAGACAGCAAACGGCATTCTTCAAGCATTTGTGCTCTTCCTTGTAAACGGAAAGTTTCTTGGAATGCTTACACTCCTTTTCGGTGCTGGTTTAGAACTAAAACGAAAAAGAGCGCTGAAACGAGGTGAACGCTGGCCTGGACTTTATCTCTGGTCTTGCTTTCTACTTTTAATAGAAGGCTACGTTCATTATCTTCTTGTTATGGAATATGACATTTTGATGAGCTATGCCATAACAGCGATCATTGTCTCATTTGTTGTCACAAAAAGTGATCGCACAGTCAAAAGAGTAATGATTAGCACAGGAAGTCTTCACTTTTTAATGGTAGTCTCTGTCTTCCTCCTCACATTACTTTCTTCAGCCCTTTCTGATGAAGTTAATCTAAATTTATATAGAGATGGTAGCTGGATTGATCAAGTTATGTATCGTTTTGATTCTTTTTGGATTTACCGATCTGAGTCTATTTTCATTATTCCTCTTAACGTTTTTCTTTTTCTGCTTGGCAGAAAGCTTTTATGTCTTGGAGTTTTCGCTTTTGACGAAAGTGGAAGAAGATGGAGAAAAAAGCTATTAAAGATCGGAATAGGAGCACTTCCGTTTAACTTTCTTCTTATAGTGCAAGGCGAGCTTTTTATGTTTTCTGTGCGTTATTTATTTGCTCCCCTTCTTTCATTAGGCTATATTAGCCTTGTAATCATGTTATATGAAAAAAAGAAAAACCGTTTTTTCTTCAAAAGACTTTCCGAGATTGGGCGAACTGCTTTAAGCTGCTACATTTTACAAAATATACTTTCCTCATATATATTTTATGGCTGGGGACTTGGTTTAGGTGATAGAGATAACGCCTTTCTTACTGTTTCAGTTCTCATAATCATTTCATGCCTCCTTTCTCTTTTCTCTAATGTCTGGCTTAGATTTTTTCCTAGAGGACCTTTTGAATCTTGGTGGAGATGGCTTTCATACTTGCCTACTAAAAAAACGAACTAGAAATCTAGTTCGTTTTTTTATGAGCCGTTAATAAGAGGGCTTCTCCTTTGAATGAATGAAGCTTCTCCTTTTCTATAGCAATAGAGAAATATCGTTTAATATCATCAGAAGCATTCTTCATTTCGTCTTCTAATTCCTCCACTTTTTCAGGCGCCAACTTCATCATGTTACACCATGTATAAAACTGAAACTCTTTCGGAAAAAGAGTAGCGCTTTCTATTTTTAGGCTATTTTTCTCAATAAGAGAAACCCACTCACTCTTTTTATAAGCTCGAACATGGCTCGGATCACGAAATTTTTCAATGTTATTATAAAAGGTATCGTATTCTTCCTGTTCAGGTGCCACATTATCAATAAGGACAAACACCCCTCCTGGAGTGAGCACTCGCTGTACTTCAGAAATAAAAGCTTTAACATTGGAAAAATGGTGTGGGGCAATACGACAAGTAACAGCAGTGAACGTGCTATCTTCAAAAGGAAGGTTCTCAGCATCTCCACAAACAAACGAAACATTTCTATGTCCATTCTTATTTAAAAATGATTCTGCTTTTTGAAGCATTTCTTCTGTAAGATCAAGAGCTACTACTTTTTTAAAAAGAGGGGCGAGTTTATTCACAACATGTCCTCCCCCTGTTGCAATATCAAGAAGAGAAGCACAGTCTTGTTTTTTTATAATTTGTTCTACTTCGTTTAAATCTTGTCCTTTTGCATGTGTTGGACTTTTAATATATTGTTCCGCATTTTCCCCAAACTGTTTTCGCACCACATCTTTATTGTCCATAAACTCCTCTCCATTCTTTCACCAAGTTATAATCTACATCTTCTATAAAAAACGGGGTTCTTTGATCACTCAAATTTCATCATCTCTTTTAATCCTATGCGCCTTCTCCACCATAAATTTCTTCGTTCTTTTGAAAAGGGCACTAAGGATAAGGACAGGCGCCGTTTCCACTCCTTTTTTTCTTCATATTATAAAACATGGCTACTTTAAAAGATATTCAAAAACCTTATGACGCTGCATTTAGTTTAGGGCATAATTGTTTTCCTGCAATCTACTTACGTAATCATAATCTACGCCCTTTTGCAGGGGTGCTAGACTGGATGATTAGCTTTTCATTAAGTGAGGTGAACAAGCTTTTAGAAAATCGTTTTGCTAACTTTCTCAAGAAAGAAAACCTAACGTTTGAATCTTATTTTGCAAACGGTCTAACTCTTAAAATTCGTGATAACCTTTATAATATTGATTCAGCACACGACTTTTTAGCGAAAAACAATACACCAACATCATGGCCAGAATATGATGAAGTATATGCCAAATACAAGCGACGTGCTGAACGTTTCCTAAATACGCTTGAGAAAAGCGATGATCTTCTCTTTGTAAGACTCGGAGGCACATATGAAGACGCAAGACGACTTGAAAGCGTTCTTGCGAGTTTAGTGAAGGGAAATTTCAAAGTGCTATTAGTCATAAATGGAGAGGTAGAAGATTTTACAGAATTACAGTGGAATTTGGCTCATACTTGCGTTCTTCAGTATCCTATTTTTGATATGGATAAGCTTCGTGATGAAGCAAAATGGACGAAACTTTTTGATGGAATGTCATTAAAATAATTTTTCGAAAAAGGGTTTAAGTGTCATTATGGCGGGTATAAAAATAATGAACATCTATATATCTGATATTTCCCCCTAAAAAATATTAGATATTGCGCCCTCTCCAAGTTTTCTTGGAGATTTTTTTTTTCAAAAAAAGAAGCCTTTCAAATTGAAAGGCTTCTTATCTTCTATTTCAGGGGATGGGAGTCACAAAACAAAGGGGTTTATATTGTGACTATTACATTTTCTATTATAAAAGCTAATTAAAGACTCCTTCCACTTTTTATAATTTCGTTTTTCTTACAAAAGTTTACGACCATCTTTGATTTGACTTCTGCTTTGGTCCATCTTCAAAAAACTTTTCAAAGACGGACCGAAAATGACGAATAAGTGCGAATTCTGTATTAGAAAAATACGGTGGTTTTTCCACCATGAATAGGAGGAATTTTTATGATTCATCTTCTTTGGGCAGCTATTGCTATTATAGTTGCGACAGTTGCTTTTCAACTGTTTTTTATTTTCCCGAAATCGTCGTCCTCCATTCAAAAATGGGTGATGCGTTTGATTGGTGTAGGCATGATTTCTGGACTTTTGGTTGTTTGTCATTTGATTATATAAAAAAACGAATCCCGAGATGGAATTCGTTTTTTATGTATAAGAGCCAATAAGTTCAGTATGCAAAATTGTGTTTACCAATTGTTCGGATCACTTTTCTAGAGAAAATCCACGTATTTGTTGAGTCGACAGGGTTGTAATAATAAGTCGATCCATAAGAAGGATCCCATCCCTTGTAAGCAGCCTTCACTGCCTGATAAGCAGTTGCATTTGGTGAAAGATAATATTGTCCATCATTCACAGCTGTAAATGCATTTTGTTGGGTAATCACAGATGCGACACTGCTAGGAAACTCTGGAGAATGAACTCTGTTTATCACTACAGCCGCAACAGCAACTTGTCCCTCAAAAGATTCTCCTCGTGCTTCACCATATACAACATGCGCTATTTTTTCTACGTCTTCTAACTTTTGCAATGTCAATGGACCTGCAACTCCATCTATGCCAAGCCCAAAGTCTCGTTGAAAATTACTTACAGCGTTTCTCGTAATCTCTCCATTGTATCCCGTTGGTGTTGTATTAAAGTAGCCAAGTAAACTAAGTTTACGCTGAAGTTGCATAATATCAGCATTTGTATCTGTACTTGCAGCGCTTACTGTATTATCCGCTCCTAGAGGACTTGCGAACAAACTTAGCCCCATAGAAAGAGGAATAATTTTCTTTAGATGTCTCACCATCTCTCCTCCTTACAACTTGATTTTGAATTTGAAAGTCTTCTTGTCTATTAAAACACAGTTTTATGGAAAGCAACACTTTAAAATGTAAAGAAATCTAAAAAAGGTAAATTCTACTCAAAAAAAGAAGCTACCTTATATAGAGCAAGGCATTCACTCATTTTGACCCATAAAAAAAGAAAGGGTTTCCCCTTTCTTTTTATTTGGCTGCTAAAACGTCGGCAAATTCTTTTACATATGGAGGTAAATCAGGAGGTCTACGGCTTGATACAATATGACCATCTGTTACAACAGGTTGATCATGCCAAACAGCTCCGGCATTTTCCATATCATCTTTAATACCTGGTGTACTTGTTACATTTACACCTTGTAAAATTTTAGCTGAAATAAGGACCCATCCAGCATGACAAATTTGACCGATTGGCTTTTTCGCTTCATCCATTTCTTTAATAATAGTAATAACTTCTTCATAGCGACGGAGCTTATCAGGAGCCCACCCTCCAGGAACTAACACAGCATCGTAGTCAGACGAGGCAACCTCTTTGAAGCTGTAGTCAGACTGAATAGGAACACCATATTTTCCTATGTACGTTTTATTGCTTTCCTCTCCTACAACATGAACGATTGCTCCTTCTTCACGCAGACGAAGAATTGGATACCAAAGTTCTAAATCTTCAAATTCATCACTAACAAGGGCAATTACTTTCTTATTTTGTAATCTCACATTTCCCACCTCCAGGCTTTAGTATAACATTGTCTTTTCCAATAGAAAAAGAAGAACGCACAAAAAGAGCTGGCTTTACTACATCCAGCTCTCCATAGATTAAAGCTTTTCTAATACTTTTTCAGTTGTATGATAAAGAAGCTCTGTTCCCAATGCAATATCTTCATATGAAGAATACTCTTTTGGATTATGACTTATCCCATCTTTAGAACGAACAAAAATCATTCCGTAATCACAAATATAAGACATAACTAATGCATCATGAAATGGCCCGCTCATAAGTTCTGGTGGAGAAATATTCATAAGCACGGCCCCCTCTTTCATACAATTTTTAATCCATTTGGCACAGTAGCGAGGCTCTGAGTTTGTATCTTCTTTAATTGTATAAGTTAAGCCTTGTTCTGCACAAATATCTCCAATTGTTTTACGAAGATCTTGCTCATAAGCATTTCGTCTTTCCATGTCCATATCGCGTAAATCAATCGTAAACCGTACTTTTTCAGCAATAATATTGCGGGAGTTTGGAAACACTTCAATATTTCCCACTGTACCTACTGTAGGGTTTTTGATATTTTGAGAAGCTATGTTGTTAAGCGCTGTAATAATGGCAGCTGCTCCAACTAGCGCATCTTGTCTCATTGACATTGGGACGCTTCCTGCATGTCCTGCAAACCCTGACAATTCAACAGTTAGCCATAACGGCCCAGATATACCCGTTACAATTCCTACTCCTTGCCCTTTTTCTTCAAGAACAGGGCCTTGTTCAATATGAAGTTCTAAATATGCCGCTATTTCTTCATCTTTATATTCCCACTTTGAAAATTGATTAGGGTCACAACCAAACTCAATGAGTGCCTCTTTTCTTGTTGTGCCATATTGATCTTTTCGCTCTAGTTCGTCTTCTTCTAATCTTCCGTGCATCCCCCGTACACCAAACAAGCCTTTATTGAACCGTGATCCTTCTTCATCACAAAAGGCAACAACTTCAATTGAAACAGGGGGGACAATGCCTTTTTCATGTAACGTTTGGGCAACCTCCAATCCACCAATAACTCCAATAACTCCATCAAACCTTCCCCCATATGGCTGGGAATCAATGTGTGAGCCAATTCTAAGCATAGGGGCGCTTTTATCCCGACCTTCTAAGCGGCCAACGAGATTCCCAAAATTGTCAATATGAGTCTTCAACCCCCCTTCTTCCATCCAGGATTGAACAAGTTCAACAGCTTGTCTGTCTTCCTTTGATAGAGCTAAGCGACAAACCCCCGTTTCCTCAATTTTCCCTATAGCCGATAGTTCTTTTATTCTGCTTTCTACCCTTTTATGATTAATAATGGAAGATGTAAGAATAACAACCCCTCCTAAATGATAAGATTACTAAAAAATATAGCATAGCTTCTCTTCATCTACATTAGACATAATGTTAAATAGAAGAAACTAAGCGAATCCACTGTCTCCTCATTACTCTTCGTATGAAAGAGACCGCTTTTCATATGTATAAAAAATCCTTCCGTCTCTGAAGTAACTCTTACAAAAAAAGAGCCTATGCAAATGCATAGACTCTTCCTATGATTCATGGCGCCATTTCACTGTCCATAATATAAGAGCCACAATAATAACAAGACTAACTCCGCTTGCTAAAAAAGCAATAGGGATAAAGCCTTCTTTTATGAAATTGATAGCGCTTGCAAATAAAAGCCCCACAAACACACTAAGTAGTACAAGCTGCTGTACTTTCATTGCTAACTCCCTCCCCTTTATACAGCTCTTTCCCCTTAGCTTATGATAGTTTTAGGTTATTGTAAACCTAAAGAAATATACCTCACCCTGTATTCTAACACATTGATTGGCGAACTTTTTTTAATTAAAATATTTTATTTATTAATGAAATATGCTAGAATAACAATTGGGGACAAACAAAGGGATTTACATAAACTATATTGTTTTTCGCATAAAAAGCATGTATAAGCTTAACAATACGTTAAATTTATACATGCTTTTTACAGTTTTCTTGACATGATGGATTTAACAAACTAAACTTTTTTTATTTATTTTATTTCAGCAAAATGATATACTAGAAAAGAAGCTAATGTTTGTTTCACATTAACAATCGCCCATTGTAGACGAATGGGCTCCTTTGTCCAGTAAAAAGCTCTCCTCTTCAAGAGGAGAGCTTTTTCTATTTTAATAAAGTAAATATTGCTTTCTTACCTTTTTAAAAACTTTCGTATCCTTCTGCCACTTTGCTATAATATCCTCTACATCTGTTCCCTTTTCCAACTCTTCTCTTACCCAGCTGTTTCCGATTAATAAATCGAAGTTTCCACTCTTATTAAACGAGAACTCTTCTCCGTACAAATCATGAATCGTTTTAACAATGTGCAAACCTGTTTCAACTGCTTGATATTTCTCTCTATCTGTTACATAAACTTGAACACCATGACTAAGCTGTCCGCTATGCTTTGAAAAAGAAGGGGTAAAAGAAGCAGCTCTGAATTTCACTCCATCTAAATGTAAATTATTTAACTTCTCACTAAGCTCTGTTCCATTAATAAACGGAGCTCCTAACAGTTCAAATGGCTTTGTTGTTCCTCTTCCTTCCGACACGTTCGTTCCTTCAATAAGACCTGTTCCAGGATAAACAAACGCCGTTTCTAGAGTCGGCATATTAGGGGAAGGCATTACAAAAGGAAGGTTTGTTTCATCATAGTCAAAAGATCGCTTCCATTTTTTCATTTTAACAACTGTTAAATCTGCACCAATCCCAAATTCTTCGTTAAAAAGTTGAGCAAGCTCTCCAACTGTCATGCCATGTCGAAGTGGAATAGGATATTTCCCAACAAATGAAGAATACTCTTCTTCAAGAACAGGTCCTTCCACAACTTCTCCCCCAAGTGGGTTTGGTCTATCTAGCACAACAAACGGAATTCCTTGTTCTTTCGCGGCTTCCATTGCATATGCCATTGTATAAATGTAAGTGTAAAAACGTGCACCAACATCTTGAATATCAAAAACAAGAATATCTACGTTTTTCAACATTTCAGGTGTTGGCTTTCTCGTATCTCCATAAAGACTATAAACAGGTAATCCGGTTTTTTCATCCATATAATAGTCAACTTTATCTCCAGCTTGAGCGTCTCCTCTTACACCATGCTCAGGGCCATAAAGAGCAGTTAGCTCAATATCCGGGTCTTCAGCAAATAAATCAACGCTGCTTCTTAACTCTGAATCCACTCCTGTTGGGTTTGTAATAAGGCCGACTCGCTTTCCTTTTAAAAGGTCTTTATGCTCACGAAAAAGGGTTTCAACACCAAGCTCAACTTTCTTTTGGCGCGGCTTTGCTTCGGCTGTATTCCATGATGAAAAAACAAGTAGAAAAAGGGCTAACAACGTCAGTTTCTTTCTCATCTTTTCTCCTCCCCTTATTTAAGCTTGATTCCATGGCCATACGGATAAAGTGTTTCTCCTTTAGCTGTTACAGAAGGGATGGCAACAGGCAATTTCCCTTTTGGTTTTGCTTCACCAAAGATAACGTGAATTCCTGCTGAAATGTTAGGCTGTTGAAATCTTCCGTTACTATAGCCTTTAAAACCATATAGAGCTAAAACAGCATGAGCTTCTTCAAAGTTAGCAACATCATATGGGTTTCTCAGACTCATGAGCACGAAAGGCTTCTCACTTTTTTGCGTATACATCATAGCTGCGCGAGGAAAAGAAACTGCCCATGCTGAAGGTTCATTAATTTCATCCTCAATGACTCCGTCGTTTACAGCAGGGTCGTTTTGTATAACATATGAACCTGTCAAAACATAGTCTGCTTCATCTATTTTTCTTTTCATCTCTTCGTTAAACACCTTTTTCTCAAATGGGACAACGTCAACTTCAACATTTTTTATTTTCTTTTCACTGATCATATTTTGAACTGTTTTCTTTACTGCTTCCCCTTGATAATCATATGGAGTAAATACAACAATTTTTTCTCCTTTTTTCGGGTTTAATGGCAACGTTTTTTGCTCATTTTTCACAACGGTTACCGCTTCTTGGGCCATCTTCATTTCTTGCTTCTTATGTTTTTTATTGCCTACCACCTTTAGAGCATTTTTAACTTTCTTGTCCTCTGAAATATTTTTTTCCTCATACAATCCTCTTTTTATTTTTAAATCAAGAATTCTTTCAACAGAATCATCAATTTCTTCTTCCTTAATTTCACCTTTTTCAACAGCTTCAACAACTGCATTGTAAACGTTCGCTAAATTTTTTTCTTCTTCAAGCGATGTAACAGAAGCAGGCATAAGCGCAATATCAACCCCTGCATTAATGGCCATAATAACGGCTTCCTCTTGCCCGAAATTATCAGCAATTGCTTTCATATTAAGCGCATCTGTCACAATAATGCCGTCATAATTCATTTCTCCTCGAAGCAAATCATTTAATACTTTTTTCGATAGTGTGGCAGGAACAATAATGTCTTCTCCGTCTTTTTTGCTCTTATAGACGGTATCATCGAAAGCTGGGAACTGCACGTGAGCAGTCATAATCATATCTGTACCATTTTCAATTGCTTTTTTAAAAGGTGCTAGCTCCACCCCACGCAAGCGTTCTTTGGAATGATTAACAACAGGCAAACCATAATGACTATCAACTGCCGTATCTCCATGACCAGGAAAATGTTTGACAGTTGTCGCTACTTTTTCTCCTTGCAAGCCTTTCATTGTTTGAACACCGAGGTTTGAAACAAGTTCTTCGTTAGAGCTAAAAGAGCGGACACCGATAACAGGATTGTTTGGATTATTATTTACATCAAGGACAGGACTAAAGTTCACGTTAATCCCAAGCGCATGAAGTTCACGTCCAATGATTTCTCCTGTTTGATGGGCATTTTTCTCGCTTCTTGTTGCTCCTAATGCCATATTTCCTGGAAGATTTGTTCCTGACTGAAGCCTTGTCACAATTCCTCCTTCTTGATCAATTGCTACAAAAAGCGGCACATCGTTGCTGCTCTTTTTTAATCCGTTCACAAGCCTTGTTGTTTGCTCTGTATCTACAACGTTTTCTGCAAATAAAATAACCCCACCAAGATGATACTTCTCAATAAGACTTCCTACTTCTTCATTCATCTCAGTAAAGCCTGTTGCTTTCTCAGCTCCTTGTTCTTTCCAATTTCTAAAGTCTGGCATAATCATTTGCCCTACTTTTTCTTCAACTGTCATATCTTGCACAATTTCTTTTGCCGTTCTCTCTTTCGCTTTTTCTTCTTTTTTAGCTTCTCCACTACATCCAAACGTTGTAAGCGCTAACATCCCTGCGATGAAGACACTAATTACCTTCCTTTTTTTCAAGGCTGTTCCTCCTCTTTTTCGGTTTTCGTTCTCACATCATTACTGAGTAGTTTGGCAAGTTCTGCTATTTTTATAAAGAAAAAATCTGTTAAATAAAATTTACCATATATAAGGTATAGATGTATATACCGCTTTATTCCTACAACGATAACCTTCACAACACTTTTTGCTATCTTTTCTTTTTTAAAATCCAAACGCTGCGATGCAAAAATTATCTAAACTAAATTGTTCACAAAATGTTCACTTATGAAGAGTATTCCTCTCTCGCTATAATAGCAAAGAATTGAAAAGAAAGGATGATCAACATTGCCAACAACAAAAAAGGAAAACTTTTATTTCGGAATGATGATGTGTATTGGAATGGTTATCGGTATGACTTTTTATAACCTCGTTATAAATGACTTAATTGGTACTATCTCATTACAAGGAATGCTGCTTCAACTTATTTTAGGGTTCACAATTGCTTTTATTTTAGAACTATTTATCGTCGGACCTATCGCACATAAAGTGGCTTTCTCATTACCATATGACAAATCAAACAAGCTTTTTGTCATTTTATCTCTTGCCTTTTGTATGGTCATTGGAATGGTACTATCAATGTCTATTTATGGAGTCGCAATGGCCCATTTTGCCAATGCATTAGGAGAAGGTTCATTGTTTAAACACTATTTTTTAACAGTAGGTAAAAATTTCATTTTTGCTCTTCCGCTTCAGCTTCTCATTATCGGACCTTTAGTTCGCTTTTCATTTGCAAAATTTGTGAAAAGACAGAAAGTGATTCAAACAGATGGAGTAAGCTAGCACAAGTAGTAGGAAATTCATTGTAAACTAGGGGCCTCTTGAGGAACAAAGAGCTCTGTTATTAATTGTTTTTATCCACGATTTCTAAGCTATGTGTCTGCAAAATCAACAGAGAAAACAGGGGGAAGCTGGAGATCTCCCTTTATGGACCGCTACTTCCCTGTTTTCTCATCATCTTTTTAAATCATTCTTCTTACATAATTGGCGGTACATATATATTAAGAAAAGTTAAGACCGTTAAGTTTCCTACATCTACAATAAAATGCGAAAGGATCACCCACCTTAAACTCTTAGTTTTAAAATACGTAAGGGACCAAACGATCCCCATAACCATTAAGTAAATATAAAGGTGATAAGATGTACTTGCAATTGAAAATACTCCCCACATAAGCGGATGGCTTAGTACAAAAAGGATTGTTGTATACAAAATGCTCATCCACTTTGGAAACCATTCAATCGCGGCATCTAATAATACACCTCTCCAATACAGCTCTTCAAACCAAGGATTGATTAAAGCAAATAAAATCCAAAGAACAATCAGTACAATTGAATCAAATAATTTATAATTTATGATTAATATAGAGAGAGGAAACATGCCAAGAAGCAGAGATAAGATAATAGGTAATATGGAGTTTTCGGGTTTCTTTAACCAGTCTTTAACCTGTTTGTTTTCTTTAAAGTATACAATACAAAATCCAAGAGAACTCCAATACACAATTGCTAAGGGAATCCATGCCCATCCGTCTATAAATCTTGAGAAACCAGTAGCTGTGATAAATCCAAGTAAGATAACAATAATGGGGGATAGTAAAATAATTACTTTTTTTCTCTTACTGCTCTCTAATTTCATGGCAAGAGCTCCTTTACATTATGGAGTTTTCTTAAATATGTTCATAATAAGATGAGCCTCTGGCATTGGACATTCTTCCCATTGAATTTTATTTATGGCTAGCCCTTGGATAAAGGCATAATATGTAACAGCTAATTGTACTGGATCCTCCTGCTTAATTTCCTTTACTTTTTGTCCTTCCATAATTAGCGGGATAGTAGCCATAACAGGCGAAACAGCATGCTCTCCTGTTAAAATTTCTTTTACTTCTTCTGATACAATATCTGAGGTGCTAGCTTGAATCATGATTAGAAAAAGAAGAACTTCTTCACCGTTATTAATACTTTTCATAATTTGTTCTGTCATCCAACGTAACTTTTCTAAAGGAGTTCCCACCTGTTCATTAGCATAATAAATAACATTAAGAGAACTTTCTAATGCTTTTTGTACTAATGTCATGAAGATCTCTTCTTTTGACTTAAAGTAATGGTAAACAAGTCCATGACTAAGTTTAGCTTCTTTTGCAATATCGCTAATTTTTGCTGCTACCATACCTCTTCGTGCAAATACTCGCAAAGCTGCTTGTAATATTTGCGCTCTTCTTTCATCCCGGATTTGTTTATTTTGTTGATCTTGTCTAGGCATTATTAACTCCCCTCTTTTTGATTGACTAATCAGTCAATAATGTAACTATTTGTATATTATTCTATAAATTTACTAATTGTCAACATTTTTTGTTTTTATGAATACGTTTATGTCGTTTATTCCTGGACGCTTTCCTTTCATCTACACTTAGTCCTTTTATTTCGTTGTAGTAAAGAAAAAACGCAGGCTTCTTGAAAAACAAGAGATCTGCGCTTTTTTAATCATCTTTATGTAAAAACAAATTATCAATTATTAGTTTTGTTATCTTTCAGATTAAAAAACTTAAAAGGCAAACTAATACAAAAGGAATATACCTCTGTAAGAAATAAGGCACTGTCGTGCTAAATAGAAAGTTGGTACCCCCTTGCGCAGTTGCTGCTAAAATCGTAATAACTACAACACGCTAGGTAAACCTAATATATACAGAAATCCATTTTTAAAGAATCAAATTAAGTTCAAAAAGCTAAAACCATAAATCGATCCAACAGCAAATAAAATTGTCCATATTGCTAAACTAACCGTCATCCATCCGATTACATGCCGGCGTGAAGAACCAAAAGTTAGGGCCAAAACTGCAGCTATATCTGTACCTACTAAAATAGGTGCAAGCAAAGCTAAGCCTGGTATACCGTATTTTTCCCAAATTTGTCTTGATCTCGTTTCCTTTTTGGTTGGAGTAGTAATTCCTTTTTCCATTCTTCTTTTCGCTCTCCATACTGAAAACTGCCTAAAAAATAGCCCAAGCAATAAAATCAAAAGAAAATTCCCTAAAAATGCTGTTATTCCAACACTAAAAGGAGATAATCCCCACACAATTCCGAGTGGAACAACAATAGACACATCCATCCAAGGAGCTGCAGCAAGCAGAAATAGAACTGTATACTGCCATAAAATATGAGCGTCTTGTGCCCATTCTATTAGATTCATTTCACCTCTCCTTTATCCTTTAATATTCATTTAACTTTCAAATAAGCATCCAATAAACAATGTATTCCCTTAATAAGAAAGGGTTCATATTTAATAAGGAAATAAACAAACTGTTATCTTATTAAATTGATTTCTTTATAATATCCTTTATTTAAATCTTTCATAACAGAAGACTTGGCTAACCAAGTCTCCTGTTATAAAAAACTTTTTATTGATTAATAGAACCTAGCATTTGTTTAGCCATTTCTTTATACTCTTGCAGTCTAGAGCTTTCAGCAAACTCAGCAACTGAAATTGCCCTGGTTGTTTCCAATTCTAAAATATGTTCTTTCATAAGCGGCCACGTCTTCCCGCCTGCCTGTTCATAAGCCTTAATAGCTTTTTCTAACCCTTTTTCTCCAGCAAATAAATAGTGAACAATGAAATCACGCGATACATCTGTAACCGCTACTTCAGTCCAATCAATTAAGCCAGTAACTTCTGATTGACGATTAATTAAAATATGTCCTGGATGAACATCTCCATGACTCAGTCCAGTATGCTTTGGCCACATATTATCGTTATTCACCCATTTCATCCAACGATTCCATAAATCCTCCCGAACCTCATATTCATTCTTTATTTTATGCATTCTCGTTTTCATTAATTCTCTTGCCTCATATGCTGTATAAATTTTAATGCCATTATTTTCCACTAAACTTATTGGCAGTTGATGTATTTCCGCTAACGTACGTCCGAACGATTCATGGTATGCTAATGGAATGTCTTCTATATTTAGAACCCAGTCATAATTTTGAATTTCAGGGTTAATAGTTCCAGCAGGCACTCCGTCTAGCGACT
This sequence comes from Priestia filamentosa, assembly GCF_900177535.1. Classification (NCBI taxonomy): domain Bacteria; kingdom Bacillati; phylum Bacillota; class Bacilli; order Caryophanales; family Bacillaceae; genus Priestia; species Priestia filamentosa. Next base: position 72,294 of record NZ_FXAJ01000002.1, on the reverse strand, counting down.
TATACGCTACAACCTCATCAGCAAAAATCTCCCAATTTGGTGCTTGAATTGTGGTATATTGATTAACAGCATCTAATACCGTCTTCTCTTGATCCGCTTTTGCCATAGAATCTGGTCTGCGCGGAATTCGTAAAATCCATTTTTGTCCTTGCTCATCTTCTACATGTGCAACCTGAAAATCAAGACCTGATTCATTTAATCTTATTGTTTTTTCGTTTATATTTAAGCCTTTACGTTTTGCTAATGCTTTAATCTCTACTTTATTCATATAAATTCCTCCATACTTTTTTAAGTTTTTCCGCTGCTCTTTCTATTCTCTTTAGCCCGAATTCTTATAATTAATAACACAACATACTTGTTAAGAATGGATATAGATCGGATTTTTAAACATAAAAAAAGCTGCAGAATTCTCTGTCTGCAGCTTGAAGTAAACATTCCTCAACTATGTTTTACACTTTATAACACAGTGAGAAACCCAATTCATATATCATTGGATGGAAAAGAGCACATTTTTAAACATAACAAAAGAAAGACAAATAAATTCTCCTTTTTGTTAATGTCACATATTACAATTTCCGTTGAAGATGATTAAAAATGAGCAGACTTATCCTGTTTACTCTGCAATTATTAAACAGAGTCCTTGAACATATTCAATTAGTTGTTCAAAGCATGGATACGTAGTCTCATAGAAGCTGTCATTTTTAATAATCCTCCTTATTTTATAATAATTTCATTTTATATTACAAAATTGTGATTTTCAATCCCTTTATTTTAACGAAAGGTTGTTTTATTTAACTTTCCATGATGTATTAATATAGGTTTTGCTGAATTTTTCAGGTTGATTTTTATCACCTGTTATGTTCTTTAAAAATACCTCTAATCCTGCTCACTCTTATTTCACTTTTTGGTTTCAACTAATTATACAAATAGAAACTATTAGATGAATTCCTCGTTCCACCAGCTTCTACATTAGCTTTTTCTTTATTTGGTTGTTTTTTTCCTACCGTAAATCCTGAAAGAAGAATAACAGAATAAGCTAGTAAAAGCCAAGAACCGAAGATTCCATCCATTTTACTATCTAAATTTATAAAGATACTTGAGAAGTAAATTAAAGATACAGCATCAAATAACATACCTGGTATAGCAATTAAAATCGCTGCTTTTAATCGATTAGAGGGATCTAAGTGTTTGTATCGATAAATGGGTAAGGTAAGGATTAATAGTAAAGGAATAACCAAAATATATGCAGTGACTAACAATACGGGGTTTTCTAGTGAAAAGAAAAAATGCCTTAAAAATCTTAATAAAGCTGTAGCTCCTAACCAAACTAAAAATCCCCAAGTTAGAAAAAACATATTCCCTCACTCTCCGATTAAAAGAAATTCTTCTAAGATTAATCATCAATTCGAAAGAAACCAAGGCTAAAATAAAAAGGAGCTGGAACAGGGGGTTTTTTTAATGTTTTTAGTCTAGCAATGGAAATCGAGAACCAGTTAATAGGCTCATGGATACTTGAGAAAAAAACATAGCGAACTCCCGTCTCCGTTACTGAATCTCCTTCACAAATACTTGACCCGAAGAAGCCGCCCTGATACCAAGGATCCCCCTTATCCGCTTCAATAATTGACATTGGTTCTCTAGTCCAATCTGTACGTTCTCCACTTAATTTAGATGCTTTAAGATGCCATAAATTCTGTTGTGGATAGCCAGATTTTCCAAACAAATTCCCACTCCTACTTACTATCATTTCGTAGGATTTTTGCGTTCTTAGCGGATAAGCATGTGTAAAACCATCTTCCCTTGTAAAAAAAAGCTTTGGATTTGTCCAGTTATTTATTCCATTTTCACTTTGTGTATAATAAACTTCATATCTTGGTTTATTCTTTTTGGGTGGTTCTTCTGGTGTCATCGCATACCACATGTGCCATTTTCCATTACTAAATATCACTTTTGGAGCACAAACATTAGGGGCAATCTCTGTTCCTGTAATAATAGGTCTTGAATACCTTTTCCACCCATTTGTTGTTAATTCTATGAGCCCAATTGAAAATGGTCTTTTATTACGCAATGGACTTCTCGTACTTCTACCAGTATAGTAAATGCGTCTACAAGGAACTCTTTGTCCTCTATTATTCATTTTTACTCCGCTAACAAAACAAGGTTCATGAAGACCACAGCTATCCCACTCATTCTTATTTGGTTGTTGAACAAGGGGCAATGCTTTTTTAGGATGATGAGGATCTGATGTAATCGTCCATTTCATTTCCCTATTTAAATGCTCTCCTATTGGTAATGTAGCGCTAAATACGTTATTCTTAAAATTTTTTTGAAACCCACTAAAAAACATCCACCACTGATTATCTATTTTATGGACGTTAGGGTCACCAATCCCTAACAAGTTTGTAAAAGGTTTATACCCTTCTAACATATTGAAAAGAATTTTAGGCTCAATACTTTTCATTAAGAAAGCTCTCCAATACTATTTTATTTTCTTTATTGTTATCTCAACAATACAATCAGTTAAAGTTAACAACTGTACTAAGTAATAAATCCTTCTATTTTATCTATCACAACTGTATATTTTATCCAATTACATTTATTCTTATTTATTACTGAAGAACTAAATAATGATAAAGTATTCTGTATAAAAAAATTCCTCTTTCAATGTTTGAGAGGAATCTTTTCATATTTTACACCTTTTAGTTTTATATAGCATATTCCCTTTGTAAATGACTTCGTACTGCTCCTAAGAAATTTTATAAACTAATTAAGTTTTTTCTTTTTTCTAACGGTATAATTTATCTTGCAACTATTTACTAAACTATTTTAGCCTTGAGATAATTAATGCATCATACGCCAATTCTTAGCCTTCATAAAGATAAAAAGAGAAAATACCACTCCTATAGAGGCAAATCCAAATAATAAGTAGCGAACGGAAATACCTAATGTCATTAAAAAGGAAAACAACGTCTGAGAAATAGGGTCGAAAGCTGTTTGAGCTAAGAAAACAATCCCCATGACTCTTCCCATCATTTTTGGATCCGTATTCTCTTGAATCATCACATCTGTTGGTATAAAGGTCATAAAGCCTAGGAAACCAATTAAACTTACCATTGGAATGAGGCCCCATATAGAAGGGATTTGACTGAACACACACATAAGAATGGCGCTTGTTATTAACGAATATAATGTTAACTTCCCACGATTTTTATGAAGTGTAACGATCAGTAAAACCACTGTAGCTACGAGAGAACCTATTGAAAAACCTGCCTCTAGAAAGCTTAAGTGAAGAGCTGTCCCTCCCTCTTCTTTCGCTAATAAAGGTAGGCTTAGAAAAAGAGGTCCAAAAATGAAGAAATTAATGACAATGATAATTCCGATTCCTACTATATATAAGGGTGAAGTCCGAACGTAGTTATACCCTTCTTGAAGTTCTCTAAAAACTGTACTTTTTTCCCCAGTTGACAAAGGTTTCTCATCCTTAATTATAGCGGGAAAAACAAGTAATGAATAAATGAACATACTAATCATGCTTATGATAAAAGGAATAGAAAAGGAATAGTAATTAATTAAAGCTCCCGCAAGAACTGGACCTATTAAAAAAACTAACTCTTGAGAACTATGGATCATTGTATTTGCGCCTTGAAGCTCCTTTTTCTCTACTAGCGCTGGTATTAATGAAGACAAAGCAGGAAAAAATAGTCCATCCAAACAACCAAGTAGAAACGAAACAACTAAGAGAATAGCAAACGTAAGATTTCCACCAAGATAAGCATAAAGGAGAACCCCTATAAGAATGGTTTTAGCTATTCCTGTGCTAAAAAGGATTTTAGACTTTTGGATGCGATCGGCCATTACTCCCCCTACTATCATTGTGAACATACGCGACAACGAGGCAACGGCTAAAAGAAGCCCCATATATTGCGGTTGTTTTAACTGATCAACTACATACCAAGATATAGTAAGGAGAAACATGGAATAACCTAATACTGAAAAAAGTTCAGCACCTAAAAGAAACATAAATTTTTTATTTTTTGACAAAGTATACATTTAGAAATCTCCCTGTAGAAAAACATTATTTTCAGATTCTTCCCTCTAAAATAATTAGGTTAAGTTAAGTTAACTAAACTATATTCATGTTATATTCCTTTTATTCTTCTGTCAATATTTAATTATTTGATAGAATACCTTTCTCAATGCTTTCATATTTAAATATGACAAGTGGAAGCTAGTTTATGGCCCATTATAAAAAAGCTAGACAATAACTGTCTAGCTCCTCTACTTTATCTTCTTTCAGCTGTCCGTCAGATTAATACCGCTTTTTTTTAGGGTTTCAATTATTTCAACTCACATGACCTGACTATGCTGGTTATTGTAAAGGTTAGCATAAAACCCATCCTTCTCTAATAACTGTTCATGTGATCCCTGTTCCATAATCTTGCCGTCATTAATAACTAGAATAACATCTGCATCTTTAATTGTACTAAGTCGATGAGCAATTACAAAGCTTGTTCTACCCTTCATTAAAGTTTTCATTGCTTCTTGAATATGAAGCTCTGTTCTTGTATCAACACTGCTTGTTGCCTCATCTAATATAAGAATAGAAGGATTCGCAAGCAGGGCTCGAGCAATTGTTAACAGCTGTCTTTGTCCTTGACTTAGATTACTTCCTTCCACGCTTAAGGGGGTGTTATATCCATTTGGCAGCTTTCTTATAAAAGAATCTGCATTAGCAAGCCTTGCAGCGTCTTCTACTTCCTTGTCTGTTGCATCTAGACGACCATAACGAATATTTTCCAGAATCGTCCCAGAGAACACATAAGCATCTTGCAAGACAAGGCCAATTTGTTTTCTTATCTCTTTCTTATCTAATGTATATATGTCCTTTCCATCGATTAAAATCTCTCCTGATTGAATATCATAAAAACGGGTTAATAGATTAATAATTGTTGTTTTTCCTGCTCCTGTTGGACCGACTAGAGCAATCTTTTGACCAGGTCTAGCATGGAGAGACAGATTTTTTAATATGGATACATCCTCATTATAACTGAAATGTACATTGTTAAACTTAACGTCCCCTTTAAATTCCGAATGAGAGCCTGCATGACTTTCTTCCCCATCCTCAGACTTCATATCTAGTATTTCAAATACGCGTTCAGCTCCTGCAATAGCTGATTGAAGCATATTATATTGGTTAGCGAGCTGGTTAAGCGGCTGACTAAATTGATTGGAATAGTTAAGAAAACTAACAATAATACCAATTGTAATCATCTCGTGATAAGCGAAGACTCCACCGCTTACCGCAATAATTAAAAAACTTAAGTTACGCATCGTATTCATAATAGGACCCATTGAGCCGGAAAGACTTTGAGCTTTAACACCAACTGATCTTAGGTTCTCATTCATATCTTGAAATTCTTCAATAAATCTATCTTCTCTTCCAAATCCTTTAACAACTCTTAATCCTGAAATACTCTCCTGCACAAACCCGTTCACTTCTCCTAAACTTTTTTGCTGCTCTGAAAAATAGCGACGCGTATATTTGGTAATTTTCTTTGTAATGAATACAATAATTGGCACAGTAAGCATTGTAACCAGAGTCATCGGGAGACTTAAACTAAGCATCATTACAATACTACCAACTAACATAAAGATACTTGAAATAAGTTGAATGACCGTTTGATTCAGGGTATTTGACACATTTGTAATATCATTTGTTGTTCGGCTCATTAGTTCGCCATGTGTCTTCTGATCAAAAAATTTAACTGGCAATGCTTGATATTTCTCAAATAAATCCTGCCGCATTTCTCGTACTGTTTCTTGTGATAAACTCGCAGCCGTATATTGTTGAAGCCATGTAAATACTGCTCCAAGCACATAAATTACTAACAAAACAATACTCATTTTCACAAGTCCGTTCCATCGATGTAGAACAATATAGTTATCAATCATCTTACCGATAAGATATGGACCAAGCAACAGCAAAAGGGAAGTTATCGCAGTATAGATGATAACTGACAATAAACTACGGCGTTGCTTTTTTAAATACTGCCATATTCTACGTAATGTCCCTTTTACATCCTTAGATTTTTCACCTTTCACTGTTCCTGGTCGTGGCCCCCTACCAGGCTGAAACCCCATTTGTGCTAGGTTAGTAGCGTCTTTGGATCCCCCATGATTATTTGTGCTCATAAGACACCTCCCTTTCACCAAACTGAGAGCGATAAATATCTTGATACACGCCACAACTCTCTAATAGCTCTTGATGTGTACCGCTTCCTACAATTGTTCCCTCATCCATTACGAGAATCTTTTCAGCATCTATACAAGATGAGATGCGCTGTGCGATGATGAATGTTATATTATTCTTTATTAACCCTTTTAAAGCATCGCGCAATTTTCTTTCTGTTTCAGAATCCAAAGCACTTGTACTATCATCCATAATTAAAATAGAAGGCTTAATTAGCAGTGTTCTAGCAATTGAAATACGTTGCTTTTGGCCTCCAGATAAATTAACCCCTTTTTGGCCGACCTTTGTGTCATAACCATGAGGTAGTTTGGAGATAAAATCATGTACTTGGGCTATCTTAGCAACCTCTATAATGTCTTCTTCTTTTGCATCTACTTTACCAAGTGAAATATTATCTCTTATAGAGCCCGTAAATAAAAAGGAATCTTGAAGAACCATTCCAATATTGTGTCGAAGTTCTGCAAGTGGAATATTTCGAATATCTCTTCCATCGATGACAACAGAGCCTGATGTTACATCATACAACCTTGGAATTAACTGCACAAGCGTTGATTTTCCAGCTCCTGTAGAGCCAATAATAGCCACAGTCTCTCCTCGAGAAGCTTCAAAGTTGATATCCCGTAATATTGAGTCCTCTCCTGTTTTGCTATTATTGTACGAAAAGTTTACATGTTTAAATGAGATATGTTCTCCTAGAAGTAAAGATTTTTTCTCACTTTTAGCGTCTACAATACTAGGTTCAGTAGACAAAACCTCTTGTATACGTTGAGCTGATACATTCGCACGAGACACGTCCATCAATCGGCCGCTTACCATAATTAACGAAGAAAGAGCCTGCACCACATAGTTAACAAAAGCAACCAAGTCTCCTACTTTAAAAGAGTCTCTCCAAACAAGAGGACCACTATATAAGAGAATGCCAACAAGACAAATGTTCATAATGAGCGTCATAATAGGAGAATTCAAGGCAATAAAACGTGAAGCTTTTATAGAACTTTGCGTGTAATCCCTATTAACTTTTTGAAATCTGTTTGTTTCATAACTTGAGCGCACAAAAGCTTTTACAACACGAATACCTGCTAGGTTTTCTTGTATTCTCGTATTTACCATATCTAGTTTTTGTTGAACTTTTGAAAACAGTGGATAAGAAAAACGCATAAGGACAATCAAAACGCCAATGAGTACAACAAGAGTTCCAAGCAAAATAAGGCCAAGCCGAAGGTTCATCAATAACGACATAATGACGCTACCAATGAGTAAACATGGGGCTCGTACAAGACCTTGAAGCGCTACTTGCACTAATGTTTGAACTTGTACAACATCATTTGTCATGCGCGTAATTAAAGATCCTGATTTAAACTTATCTATATCTTGAAATGAGAAGGTTTGCACTTTCTTATACAAATCTGCTCGAATATCTCCTCCAATATTTTGCGACGCCCGACTCGCAAAGATGTTACATCCGACCCCCGCTATTAAGGAAAGAAATGCTACTAAAAACATGAGTATTCCTGTATGTTCGATAACATTGAAATCTCGCTCTACTACCCCATTGTTTACAATATAAGCGGCTAACCTTGGCTGTAGTAAATCAAAGAACACTTCAAACAACATAAAAAGAGGGCCGAGAATAACGAATTTCCAATAAGGCTTTATGTATCCTTTTAATCCACTCACTTTCATTCGTCTCCTTGAGCTAAAATTTGTTCTTTCAATAAAATCATTATTTTTCTTCTTTCTCTGTTTTCTCTCTAGAGAGCTCTCTCTCCTCGGTTTCATGGAGCTCAAAATGTTTCGTAAATTCATCAATAACTAACTCAATTGCTTTCAACTCACCAAGAATAACTTGCTTAATTTCTGCATATTCTGGTGAATCAAGCTGTTGTTTTAATATTGTTCGTTTTATATGTAGTCTTTCTAAAAAATCTAATGCTCGACCTCTTCGAAATGTTTTAGCACCATGATGATGCCCTCTTTTATGACCGCCTCGATGCTTTTCACTTCTCATATAATCCTTAAAATCCTCCATTCATAAACACCCTTCCGTATACATTTGTATACACTTTTTTATATTTATACTGTATACAAACGTATACGATTTGTCAAACGAATTTTTTCTTATTTTCCAATCTCTTAATGCTCATTTGCTCATAGATTTTATGAATAAAAAGAACCCTACCTTGCATAAGGTAGGGATTGAATAAATATTTTCTTCCTGTTAGATGTTACAAAACTGCTGTCATTTCAATTTGCACTCTAAGTCCGTCTCTTAATTTTTGAACAGTGCTATGTCTTGCCGGACGATCATCTTCTTTTGGAAACATCTTCAGCCACTCTACATTAACCATTTTTTTATATTCACGATCAGTTAATGAAACGCTTAGATGAGCAATATCGTCGGTAGTTCCCCCAGCAAGCTCCATAATTTCTCTCATATAATGAAAAAGATTAGCTACCTCTTTTTCAACACTTTCTGGCATTTGACCTGTTTCTGGATCAGAACCAATGATTGCTGACGTATATACCATATTTCCGATTTTCACTGCTGTTGGTATTGGATTCTGATGATTAGATCCTTTCACATGTAAAACTTGACGTTTTGCCATTCATCCATTCGCTCCTTTTCAAAATTCACCAATTCTCTATACATTTAATTCATTTGATTTCAGGCATTTCTTTTTAAACTCATCTTCATAATAAACAACCTGCTCTTTTTCAAGCGTTGGTCTAAGATTGTAGAAGTCTAAGCTTAGTTCTCCTCGTGTAATTTTCTGCTTTGTTCCCTCTTCTTTTTGGAGACGTTGTTTTGATAACTCTAATGTAGACTGAAAATCTTCTTTTTTCACAACAACAACGCCATCCTCATCCGCTATGATCAAATCACCTGGATCAACCGAAGCTCCGGCACAAACAGTAGGTGCATTTACCCAACCACCTCTTGTCTTAGTCGTTCCTTGAGATAATACTGCTCTCGTCCAAATCGGAAAACCTAATTCACGAATTTGAGCTACGTCTCGTATTCCTGAATCAATGATAACACCTTGAACCCCACGTTTAATTAAGGCAGAAACAATTAATTCCCCAATCATACCTGCTACTCCCTCGCCTACAGTTGTAATAACAAGGACATCACCTGGTTTACAAACTTCAATTGCAGCATGAATCATTAAGTTATCTCCTGCATGACAAACAGCCGTTACTGCAGGACCGCAGACTAATGTTTTCTCTAAAATAGGCTTCAAACTATTATTCATAAGTCCAATCTTACCTTGCGCTTCATAAACAGTTGAAACATCAAGTTTCTTATATTCTTCAATAAGTGTTGCGTGGGGTCTTGTAATATTCTTTACAACGTATTTTTCCATTAGATGAATTCACTCCCAACATAAGGGAAAAAACGGCTAAATGCTTCAGCATACTTATATTCGTTGTTTCCAGAACATCTACGAGCATGGTTCCCGCGCAGTTGTGCCTTTGCTCCATAATAATTAATTAAATGGTTCTGTGCTTTAAAGCAATTCATAGCTGCTTGCTTTTGCTCATACGTTTCAGTTATGTCAATAATCACTTCTGGTTTGAAATCACTAATTTCCGATTGGTGTGGTTCAAAACCAAAGATACTAGCTTGTTTTGTTCTCTCTGTTCCCTCTAATCTAACTCCATTCGAAGTTGATAAAACACTTGCATCAAATACAAATTTAGAGACTGTCTCATGGTCAGGGTTAAAGGCATCTCTAGGTCCGTGAGTTAATATATGATGAGGTTTTACTTCTCTAATTTTACGAACGAGGCGATCCATTCGCTCTGAATTAATCTCCATGTGATAGTCTTGATAATCCCAAATTTCGAAATTTTCAACCCCTAGACATTTTGCTGCTGCTTCAATTTCTCCTTGTCGATGAGCTTTTACACCTTCTAACGTTTGGCCTTCAATATTCCAAAGATCGTTTGATTCTCCTCTTGCTCCATAACTTAAAATGACAAGCGATACGTTCGCTCCGTGGCTTACGTACTTAGCGATTGTACCGCCACCTCTCCAAACAAAATCTGCAGCGTGTGCACTTACAACTAATAAATTCGTATTCTTATCAATCATTTTCCATCCCCCTAAATTCTTTGATTAAGTTCTAAAAAACGAATTTGATACTCAATATTGTTCAACAATTTTGTTTACATATTTAGTATAGAATGCGTTTTCATTCTTGTCAATATTCATTTCTTTCTAAGAACAAAAGGAAATGTTGAATGATGTAACATTTATAATGAACATTTAGGAACTTTTAAAGCGATTTCATAAATCATTATAAAAAAAAGATGAGGTCTCCCTCATCTTAAACTAGATTATAATAGCAATGAAAAATTCTCTTTAATTGTAGTACGTACATTTGCAATATGGTCCATTACCGCTTCTTGGGCTAATTCTTCATCATAAGTTTTTAATGCTTCAAAAATTTTTTTATGTTCTTGAAAAGAGCTTTGGTTTCTCCCAGGAATCAATATTGTTCTAAAATGATACCTTGATAATTGTGTTCTAATGACATTCAAAATTTTAACTGCTTGTTGATTCTTTGAGGCTTGATACATAATGCGATGAAATTCTTTATTTAAATTAGAATACTCATCAAATTGATTTTGTTTCAATGAAACGTCCATCTGTTCTAATATTTCTTCTAACTTATTCAGTTCAACATCCCTGATGTTTTTGGTCGCTGTACGGGCTACTAATCCCTCTAACACTTCACGTATTTCTAAATAGTTCATCATCTCTTCTAAAGTATATGCTTTGATAAATGCCCCTTTATTCTTTTCAATCTCTACTAAATTTTCTTGTTCTAGTTTTAATAAAGCTTTTTTAATTGTATTTCGGCTAACTCCAATGACTTCCGAAAGTTCATTCTCTGTTAATTTTTGAGAAGGTTTATAACTTCCATCTAATATTTTTTCTTTTATAAATTGATAAGCATTCTCCATGGGTCTACTCATAGATTGATCCCTCTTTACTCAAGTTTATAGTTATATTATACCAACATCATTGATTAATTAATACAATATTGTTGAACAATAAATAGTAATATAACATGCTTTTACATCCTTATTTCATAAGTAGAACGGGTAGCGCTGATGTACTATATAATTTTTAACGTGACAATAGCGCATTACAACAAGATCCTTCCTAATTTAGAGCACTAATCTTATATGTTAGCTATTGATGTTATAATCCAAATTCCCATTTCATATATATTTTTATACTGCTAGTTAGACTAGGATGAACAAGATCCAATATGGAGAGTTATATATTATTAAATGACTATATGATGAAGCCAATTATTAAGAGAATAACAAAATCCCCAATCTAGCTGTTTAGCAGCTAGATTGGGGATAATAACAGAAGTTTTTAGATATTAATAAAATGAACCGTTACTTTGAGTCATTAAAATGAACTTGTATGTTCTCTTTATATGTCAAAGAAACAGTAGTCGAGTTTTTCTTCACAAAAAATAGAAAAATACAAGCAAATACTCCAGGAAGGGCAAAAGTAATAAAACATAAACTCATAGAAATATTAAATGTGAGTAGCATTCCACCTAAAGTAGGTCCAAGCATTCCACCTAATCTTCCAACACCATTTGCTAAACCGATACCTGTAGAACGTACATCATTAGGATAATATTGTGATACAAAGGCGTTTAACAGGCTTTGAGCCCCCATTGTACAAACCCCTGTAATACCAACTAAAGAATAAAGAAAAAAAGTGTTACCTTTTATTCCAAGCAATGCAAGACACACTGCTCCAAGCATGTACATACACATCAATAATTTCTTAGAACCTTTTCGATCTGCAATAATACCTAATAAAATGGTTCCTACTAGAGCTCCACCATTTAAGGTAATAGCAAAACTTAAACTCGATACAAGAGGATAACCAGATTGTTCCATTAATTTAGGTAACCAAGTATTTAGTCCATAAATCATTAATAAACTCATAAAATATACCGCACAAAAAAGGAAAGTGCTTAGCGCAAGTTTATTCTTGAATAATTTTGAAATAAACATACCTGTACTTTTATCCTCTACATCTTTTACATCATTGTATTCACTTTTAAGTTTTGCTCTATAGCTTTTATCTATTTTATAAAATGTCTTTTCTATTGCATCTAACTTTTCATTTCGAGTAAGAAAATGAATCGATTCTGGTAAAACTTTGTTCATTAAAGGAATTAAAAACAACGGAATAATGGAAAACCACAGAACAGAACGCCATCCAATAGAGGACATAAACAACACAGTAACAGCTGGTGCCAACATTCCCCCAACTTGATTTCCACAAAGAACAAGAGTAATAGCCTTATTTCGTTTCTCTTTAGGAATATATTCAGTTAATAGGGTAATGACAGTAGGTAAAGCCCCACCAAATCCAATCCCAGCAAGAAATCTACACCATGAGAACCAAACGGGATCATTTGCAAAGCCAGATAAGGTTGTGAACCCACTAAAAAAGATGACGGATACAATTAACAGCTTTTTTCTTCCAAATCGATCTGCTAACATACTTAGGATGATAGAACCAAACATCATACCAAACAAGCCATAACTTCCAATGACACCCGCTTGAATTGGCGATAAAGACCATTCTTTAATTAAAACAGGTACGACAGATCCGTAAACAACTAAATCATAGCCTTCAAATGAAATGATAAACAAGCACCAAAATACCAAATGGTAATGAAAGCGCTTAAATTTACTTTCATCGAGAAACCTTTGCAGAGCATATACGTTCATAAATATTCTCCTCCGCTATTATATTTTGATAAAACTAGAGGTTGTTATATATCATGTTTCGAACTTAAAATTTGACAACGTTTACAATTTTAAGTTCGAAACAATTTCAATGTTTATTTATTTAATACTGGCGTACCATACGTATGGAAGGTAGATACCGTTTTGTTTCCCCAAGCCTGGCCCTTCGCACGATCTTCTTCTGTCCAAGTAATTGGTTCCCAATCTGGGGCTGTAATATAGTATCCCCCTGTACATATCTCTATTCTTGTTCCACCTGGTTCATATACATACGTGGCAAAGGTTTGTTGTATAGCATGCTTACTTGGGGCAAATTCTATAAACACCCCATTATCTAAAAAGATGTCGGCCGCTCTCAAAACCGCTTCACGACTTTCTAAATTAAATGTAAGGTGATGTAATCTCCCTTTTTCTCCTGTTCCATCCAAAGTATAAGCAATTTCATATGCTTTGTTCGTAAGATGCAACCAAGCTCCAGCTTGTTCTCCATTATTGAGAACAATTTGTTCACTTAATTTACAACCTAATTCATTACGCATGAAGATACTATTCTTATCTATCTTTGAAGCAAGCAAGTTAATATGATCCAGTTGCTTCACCCCTACCCCTCGAGCAGTATACTTTTGTGGTTGATTTTTTAACGATGGTTTTAAATGAGCGGGCGGAGCATATTTTTCTGTTTCGTAATATATTTCCATCACATGACCATCTGGGTCAGTGAAACGATAACTTTTGCCATGGCCAATATCACCTTCCGTCCAGCCACGTCCATAGCCCGTTCTTTCTATTGAATTGGCTCTTCTTTCTAGCGCTTCTGGACTGTACGTTCTCATCGCCATGTGCCCTAAACCTGCTTTTTTATCTTCTGTTAACTTTAAACTATACAATTCATAATCATTCCACGCTCTTAAGTACACAGATTGTTTTTCTCTCTTTACTTCTTCCATCCCTAAAATATTTGTAAAGAAATTAAGACTATCCTCAATTTTTGGTGTTAACAATTCTACATGCCCTAAATGCGCTACATCCCTTACTTGTTCATTATTAAGCATTTCAACATCCCCTTTTACTGAACAATATTGTTTAACAATTTTGATTATAATTAAGTTTTCTTTTACTGTCAATCAAAGTTTGAATAGTCAGAAACTACCGATTCTTAAAGATTATAAAGAACAACTAGATTATGGAATGTTTTATAATAGATAAAACTACTAAATCATTAAAGCCGTTTAACTCCCTCTCTAATAAAACTAAATCCCTTTATCCCCATTTGCAATTGACAGAATAATCAAAGTAAATTACAATTTTATTACAACATTGTTTAACAATTTTGTTTTTGTTTAAGTATCTGACATCTGCTCGATATATAAGAGTCTGAAATGAATCATTTAAAAACCGTACATAAAATCCAAAAATTCACAACCAAATGAGGAAGAAGAAACTTATACCGTACTAAAGTTTTTGCATCTCCTCTAACTAGAGAGAATATTCGCTGTTTAGATAAAAGCCAAGGGATAACAGAATCTAAAAAAGAATGGGGAAAGTCCAACAATAGAGGCTAAACATGTAGTACTTGCTCACAATGATTGGATAGTAGGAGGAAGAAAAAATATATTTTTAAGAAATCAATTATTACCCAAAAGTCTTGGTTTCTTCTTTTATTCGTAAGGAGAGTAGCTCTATGATACTTTATATTATTGTACTTTTATTTCTCATCTTTCAAACAAGTGTACGAGGAAATACTGTGCTCGTCACTTTATATGCTGTAGATCTTCATGCTTCACCTACCTATTTAGGAATAATTGTAGCGGCAACCTCTCTCTTTCCTATGTTTTTTGCAACTTATGCAGGGAGATTATCAGATCAATGGGGCTATCGCTTCTTGTTTATTACGGGGACAATGGGAACAGGAGTTTCCTTGCTATTACCCTATTTTTTTGAAAATCAGTTATTTGTTCTTTTACTGTCACAATCTTTATTTGGTCTGTTTCAAATTTTTACTATTGTAACGGTTCAAAACTTAATTGGGGCTTTAAGTAATAAAAAAACTCGTTCACATCATTTCGCCGTATTTAGTTTAGGTGTTTCAATTTCTAATTTTTTAGGTCCTTTACTTACGGGTTTTTCTATTGATCATCTTAGTTTCTCTCAAACTTATTTACTACTAGCTGTTTTTGCTATTGTGCCTGGAGTTTTAATCATGTTTAATATGATCCATTTACCAAGACCTTTAACTCCACCAATCGAAGAAAAGAATAATTTTAGAGAGTTACTTTTTAATCGTTCACTTAGAAAAACTTATATTACTAGTGGCATTATTTTAACTGGGGTAGGAATGTATGAGTTTTATTTTCCTGTATATGCTAAAAGTATTCATCTTTCCGCCTCACTTATTGGAATTATTTTAAGCTGTAACGCTATAGCTTATATCCTCTCACGCTTATTAATGAAACCATTAGTAGATAGATTTAAAGAAGAGAGTATTTTAAGCGGTTGTCTATTTGTCTCTGCTGTAGCCTTTCTTCTCATCCCTATATTTACTAATCCGTTTCTATTAATGATTTCTTCTTTTATTATGGGATTAGGATTAGGTTGCTGTCAGCCTTTATCAATTGTAATGGCCTATAACGCTTCTCCTCAAGGTCGTACAGGAGAAGTGTTAGGGATACGTCTTACGATTAATAAATCTGTTCAATTTCTTGTACCTATTGTTTTAAGTCCACTGGGTTCCTTATTTGGATTCTCACCTGTTTTTTGGTCTAATTCGATTTTATTTTTGCTTAGCAGCTACTCACTTTCAGAGAAAAAGCATTTTTCAAAAATAAATTTGTTTAATAAATAATGTCTGTAGAAGGATACTTTTAAGACACTTTTAGAACAGATATTGTTACTAAAATACAAGACAGTAAAAAGAACATGCCAATAAGCCTGTTTCTTTTACTATCTCTATTGAGCGAAGGAAATAAATGTCCTTTTAGTTACCTAAAGACAACCTCTTATAAATTAGTGAAGGAACATAGGATTAGTTTTAGCAAGGTCAGTATAATTAAGAAGAAACTCGTAAAAAATGTATAAATTTATAGATAGAGGCAAATAACCTCGATAAGGCCACCTATCACAAAGAAATGAGAAATAAATGAAAGACTAGATATTGGTTCATTTATCAATAAACTCCTCACTTCATAAAAACACAATATAATACCATATAAACTAATTATTCTTCCTTATATAATCCATGTGCTATGCAATTTTAGTTTATCTAATGAAGATTATAAGCATTAGAAAAGGTTGGGCGTCTAGTTGCCCAACCTCAATTGCATATAATAAAAGAAGAGTAAATTTTCCTGAATATACAATATAACCTTTTGTTTCTTCCAACATCTTTCTTCATTGGTTGAAATTTATTATCTCTTTCCAAAAAGTTATTTATCTCCTCACTTTATCAAATTCCAAGTGCTTTTTTTGTTGCAGGCCCTACAATTCCATCTACTGCTAAATGGCGGGCTTTTTGAAATTGACGAACAGCCTGATCGGTATTCGCACCAAAAATCCCGTCTACTCCTTTGGTACTATATCCAAGAGATGTTAACTTACGCTGAAGAACTTGCACTTCGCTACCTCGACTACCTTTCTTTAAGATAGTTCCGGTAGAAGGCCCTGGGGTTGATCCATTGTTATTATTGCCTGATCCGATAAGTCCATATGCTATTGCAATAGAATCGAATGATTTTCCGGAAGTTGTGATGATAACAGTTGTATTGGTTGGCACTTGGCTAAATAGCCACTCTACATCATTATCATACATACGAATACATCCACTGCTTACATAATAACCAATTGAACTTGGATTATTGTTACCATGAATCGCATAAGTTGTCCCCCAAGTTCCGCGCGCATTCAACCCAAGCCATCGGTTCCCAAGTGGATTTCTTGGATCGCCCCCTGGGATGTTTTCCGTATAGTAAGGTCGATTCACAATCTTATTCACAATCTTAAATGTACCTTCCGGTGTTAAAGATGGAGTTCTCCCTGTGCCCACTTTAAAGACTCTCTTCAAATGGCTATTTTCATAATAAGCAAGCTGATTGTTTGCCTTATTAACAATGATAAATTTACTGCCTGCTGCAGAACTAGTAATTCCCCCTACACTAAAGAACACAAGAAACACCAAAATAAAGAGTATAAACCCTTTTTTAATCAATTCTTTTCCCCCTTTTTAATTCTCAATAATCTCTCTCTTTTTATAATCTTTTCAATTTATTTAATGAACATTTTTCTTGTCCTATTACCAAATAAAATATTTATGTAGATTAAAATTTTAGTTGTTGAAAAAGCAGAAAAAAACCTACTGTCCCACAGTAGGTTTTTTCTGTTTTATAGATTGTATATGATATATAAACTTAGTTAATATAATCTTTGTTATCGGAAGTTACCACTTGGGGTAGTACCAGCAGAGCTGACACCACCCTCAATGTAGATATAATCAAATGAGGAATTATTTAGTGGTGACCTCGTTATATCCCTGCTGAGCAACTATGATTTCAAGCTTTGGATAAACCTCCAAGAATTTGCGGACATGCCCCTGCTCGCTTCCACTTCATCCATCCAACTCCGCTCCAACTCCGCGCCAGGTCATGGTTCTTTCCCAATAAGACCGATGAATTTCACCGGCCTTTTTTTAAACGAACACGTGCCGCGGGCTCGATATCAGTCTTCAATTGCCTGGTAGACCAAGGTCCAGAAGTCGTGGATAAGCTGCGTTGAATCTGGAGTGGAGGCCCCGACCTGGGTGAGCAGAATTCCGGTGAGCTCTTTTTCTGGATCAGCATACGTCGCGGTCCCGCTTCCGCCGTCCCAGCCGAACTGGCCGATGGACGCGTAGTCACCACGGTAAGTACGCACCGCCATCCCGAATCCCCATCCGCCGTGCTGCCCTTGGCCGAATGACACATGGACGTTGTTGCGGGCCATGGTGTTTCGGGCAGCTTGTTGCTCGGGCGTGAGGCGGTTGGTGGTCATCAGCTGGACAGCGGGGCGGGATAGGATTCGTTCGGTCCCGTGCATCCCATGATTTAGCAGCATACGGAAGTAGGCATGGTAGTCGTCGACGGTGGAGACCAGTCCGCCTCCACCGCCCTGGAACGCCGGAGGCTGGCTGTAGCGTCCCCCCTCAGCTTCGTCCCACACTATAAACTCTCCGGTCTGCGGGTCAGGGGCGTAGAGGATTGGCAGCCGGTCAATCTTGTCGGCAGCCACGTGGAAACCAGTGTCCTTCATGCCTAAGGGGTCGAAAATGCGTTCACGCAGGAACGTCTCAAACGACTGGCCCGTGACCCTGGCGACAAGAACGCCAAGTAGATCGTTGCTGATTTGGTACTGCCAGCGCTCTCCGGGGTGACGCATTAGTGGAAGCGTGCCAAGGCGGCGCATCCACTCATCCGGCTCGGGCATCGGCTCCGGTAGATTGGGCGTAAGCCCCTGCTCGAAGATTGCGTTCATGATGGGAGTGCCCAGCGCCGTCATATCCATGCCGAGCCCGAATGTGGAGGTTAACAGGTCCCGTACAGTGATCGGCCGCCGCGCCGGTACAGTGTCGTCCAGCGGGCCGTCAGCCCGTTTTAGTACCCGCCGGTCGGCGAGTTCGGGCAGCCATGTCTCTACCAAGTCGTCCAGCCGCAACCGGCACTCGTCGAGCAGGATCATCACCGGTGCGATCGCGACCGGCTTGGAAGTGGACGCCATCCGGAAAATCGTGTCCCGGCGCATCGGTGCGCCGCCGTCATGGCGCATCGTGCCGATCGTTTCGACATGCGTCTCACCGTACCGGCTGACCAGGGCGACGAGCCCGGGAATCTTCCCGGACTCCACATGCCGTGCCAGCACATCGCGCATTCTGCGCAGCCCTGTTTTGGAGAAGCCGCTGTTGCTTTTTCTTTTTGTAATCTTTTTCATTTGGTTTTCCTCTCTTTACTTTTATTATCAGCCCTCTTTGTTCTACAAATTCTCTTTTGTTATTCATGCTTGGAAGCCCTTTGCCACTCTATCTACTCTATTTTCTTTTGAATATAAATATAACTGTTCGTTAAATTCTATACCTAAAGGTACGACTATTCGATGAATAAGATTTAAATTTTGCATAAACAAAAAAGAAGGTGTCCCAAAAGTATAACTTTTAGGAACACCTCCTTTTTCTATATTAAAACATTTGTACAAGCTTCCTTGCTGAATCTGCTCCGTTTTTGATACAGTCAGGGATGCCTACTCCGTAATAGGAACAACCGGCAAGGATGATTCCAGGATAGTCGGCTGTCATTTTGCTTTCCAGAGCTTCTACACTTTGCGGATGGATAATCAAATAATTCGGCATTTGGTCTGTCCAATTGGTTACTTCACTGGCTATTGGCTCAGCGTCAATCCCCAAGCTTTTGTGAATATCGCCTCGGGCAATCTCAAGCAGTTCCTCTTTGTTCATGTTCTTTAATGAAGCGAATGAAGGATGACTGCTTTTATAAAAAAGTCTGACTAGCAGATTGCCGGATTTTGAGGTATGGCCCCATTTTCGGCTTGTCCATGTACAGGCATTGCAGCACAATTCATTAGTATTCGCAGTGATGAAGCCCGTTCCATCCGCGGGAAGGATGCTGTCAGGCACGTTAAAGCCAAGATACACACTAACCAGTGAGCTGCTTTTCAACCCAGTAAATTCGTTTTTAAGATCCGGGTCATTGATTAAAGATTTAGCAGCTGTATGCGGAATGCTAAGTATGATGTAGTCCGCTTCGATCCTTTCCTGATTATTTAGATACACATGGTAATGGCTGTTTTCTTTTTCAATTTTATGGACTTTGGTATTTTTCAAAATCTCAGCATCAACAAGATTTTCCTCAAACGCATGAATCAATGTATCTAAGCCATTTTGAAAAGAAAGAAATTTTCTTTCCCCGCCTTTAAATTTCTGTTTATTAGCTTCAAGCCCTTTTATAATACTTCCGTATTCTTCCTTATAATCTATTAAATACGGAAGAGTAGAGGCAATGGTTAAGTCACTGAGTTTTCCGGAATAGACACCGGAAAGAACAGGGGCAATTTGTTTTTCAACCAACTCTGTTCCAAGAAAATACTCAAGAAAGGCACCGATAGAATCGTTTTTCGTGAATATTTTATTAGTTGTATACAAATCCTTCAGTGCCGCCACTTTTCCTTCGGCAGAAACGAGCGTGCTCTTCGCCAACGATTCCAGGCTTGCAGGAATTCCGAAGACAGCATCATCCGGAATGGGCTTCAATTCTCCGTCAGTGTATATATAAGAACGGCCTGTCGCATTGTAAACAACCTCCTGTTCTAAACCAAGTTCTTCAACGACAGGCATTTTTTCCAATTTACGAGATACAATCGAATCTGCACCTGCTTCCATTAAAAAACCATTTCGTGTGACTGTTCGGATTTTCCCGCCAAGCTGATTGGACGCTTCAGCCAGAACGAGTCTGACATCTTCCCCATTTGCCTTTTTCCATTTTTGTAATTCATACATGGCTGATAACCCCGTTATACCGCCACCAATCACAACAATTGTTTTCACTTACTTCCACCTCTTATATAATTCCATATCTTAGAAGGCGACAGATGCCATCCAAGCATTTACAGGCATTATCCAAATTTCATCACTAATATTAATAATAGTGTCGCTAATTTTAAAATCCTTTTGTTTTATTATAAAGGTGAACGTTTTAGGATGAAAGGAATTAGTTGATTGTTAACATTGAAAGGTGCGTTTGAATAAGACCAACATGTTAAAGTAAATGGTATTTAACAATTGGGATGCCGTTTAAAAAAGAGAAAAAACAGAGGAACCATATATATAATTCAAAGTCTTATAATTGCTGTTCTTTTTACTTGGGTTATATTGAGGTTCCTCGACTAACGCAATCGTTAGTTGAGGAACAAAAAAAGATTGACAATTAACTCTCCTAGTCTTCTGCAGTTTCAGATTTCATTAGTTTTAGACTATTTTCTCCAGGGCTTTCTACAATGTTAATTTAACTTCACCCATTTATACTTATTCATGATTTGACAACCATTTTTCATAAATAAATACTAAAGGTTTATTTAATACTTACTTAAGATTCCATTGTGAATATGATGTTCCATATGCTCAAGATAGTCTTTTATAAGCCACTCTAGTGTTTGCTGTTGATTATTTCCTATATCACAAAGATTGGATAGCTTTCCATGGGGAGTATTTTTAATAATAGTGGTAATTTGCTTATTTAACGTTTGAAAAAGGTTTACTATTTCATCAAGTGGTCGACCTTGATAATCCTGAACCATTACCCATTGATCCTGATTATACACTTGAATCCTATATACTGGTTCTTCATATTGAATTTTTATAAACCTTTCAATGTTATTTATCGCAGAGTCACATAGATGGCCTAAGATCTCTTTTTTAGACCATTTATTTTGGGATGGTCGATTAGAAATTTCTTCTTCAGACATAGAGTTGTACTCTTCTGGTAATCTTTTTATCCAATGATGGATGCTCTCTACTACGTTTTGCATATTTTTATCCCCCTAAATTCATTTATAAAGCTAATCTTTAGCCTCCACCTCTAAAATCCCTTTACTAAATAACCTTCCCTCGCCAATCTATCTTGTTCTAAAAGTTTATTTAACAATATGGATCAATTGCGGAAATATGTCTTACTCATCCTCATTCACCGCTTGAGATTGACTAATCTCCATTAATTAGTTCCTTCATTTCATGGATTCTTATATTCTAAAAAGAGCTCATGCGTCTCAATATGAATTGGAACTAACCAATTCTCCTGAACTTACGCATATTGGTGAAGCTTTTTGGCGTCCTCCTTGTCAGCTTATATAATTAAATATATAATCGCTAATAGTAATCACTCTAAAAAAATCAGAATGTCTGTGAACCTAACAGCTTCATAGGCTATGTTAGGAGGAAACGATGTCAGAAGGAAGTGCGGTAGAACAAAACCAGGCAATCGCAGCATTCGAGTCCGTCATCCAAAAGTCTGAGCATGCGTTAGATAGTATGGCATCAGATATTCCCGCCCGTAAGACATTGATAAAACGATTAAAAGCCGCAAAGGTTGGATTGGCGGTTTTGCAGTCTGTCTGGCAAGAAAAGTCTTTTAAATACGATACGACAGAAAGCAAGGAAGCACGAAATGTTTTAGCAGGAATGCTTCCGATGTTGGGTAAGTTTTATGATAAGGAAAAACAAGGAAGTTCACAGCATACATTAATACAGCGACGCATTGCTGCCTTTGAACTTGCAGTGAAATTTCTTGATGAGCGATCCTAAAAATTGGAGAGTGTAAGACAAAAAGCCGGAACGTCGATTTCCGGCTTTTGTCTACAGTCTGAGAGGAATTTTAAACAAATAAGAAAATATGTAGGCGTATATGAAGATTAAATCTACTAATTGTACCCTTTAATATAGATTAAATTTCTTTATTTAAAAAAGCGCCTGTACGTTGATAAATATCTCTATATTCATCAAGATGAGTGAATTTACCTAAGAAACCATGAACTACGCCTTCATATCTTTTCGTTTCCACATGTACACCAGACTTCCTTAAGTTTTCTGCAAATAGTTCCCCTTCATCGCGAAGTGGATCATATTCTGCCGTAATCACAAGCGCCTGTGGAAGGTTCTCTAAATTTGTTTCTTTAACAGGCGAAACGAGCGGATTATTAGGATTTGCATTTTCACCTAAATAGAAAGCATTATATTCGGCTAGTTGATCGCTTTCTAAGCCATAACCTTTTGCATTTTCAATGAGGGATGAGTAACGAAATTCACTAGCGTCAAGATCTAGTGCTGGATAATATAATACTTGTTTCGTAATGGTGAATTCTTTTTTGACACGTGCCATAAGGGAGATAGCAGCGGCTAAATTTCCCCCTGCACTATCACCTGCAACAGCAAGGTTCTCACCATCCCAATTTAATTCCTCTTTATGTTCTGTTGCCCATTTCGTTACATTATAGCAATCTTGTAAACCAGAGGGAAACGGATGTTCAGGAGCAAGACGATATCCGACAGAGATTACTTTGTAACCGGATTCTTTTGCAATGGGACGAACGATCTCGTCGTAACTTTCCAAATCTCCTGCAATAAATCCCCCACCATGAAAATACATAAGAAGAGGGTATGGGCCTTCTTCCTTTGGAGTATAAATTCGGACTGGTATATCTGCTTCAGAAACTGGAATGGTTTTTTCTTCAACTGAATAAACTTGGACACGTTTTCCAACAGGTAAGATAGGGATATAAGCTTTTCTTTGTTCGTCTGGAATGACTTCCTGTTTAGCCGGTGATTTTTGCATTAAATCAAACACTTTTTTTATTTGGGGATGTAATGGCATACTAAATAACCTCCTACATTTATTGTTTAGAATTTTTTTATTCGTAGTTTGCAATATTCAAATCTACGGATATTTTAGAAATAGTTTTTTTCAGGAAAAGCTGTTTCATTTTGTTCAGACGGAAATTGACGAGATAACTTTTGATATCTAGTTGTTATTGGTTTTCTCCATAACTCGTATTGTCGTAATGCCTCTGGAATTGAATCTGCTTCACGCAACGCAATAGCCAATGCTCCCGCATCTTGTATCGCCATGTTTGCCCCTTGACCTTGGTTATGAAGCATAGCATGTGCAGCATCGCCAATCAGGGTTATACAATTGGATGACCAGCGCTCTAATGGATCAATATCATAGAGGGCTCGACAATTGAACTCTTCTATACTTTCTACGATTTGTTGGATTTTAGGATCAAAGTTTCTTAAGTGTTTGAGAATATCTTTTTTCTTTATGCCCGGCCGCCATGATGGATCTTTGGATGGTACCGTAATATCAACCGAAATTTGCTTTCTATACTGTAATGGTAACAAATAGACCTGTACTTGCCCATCTACAAAAATTCTTAGTGTGTTATCAGAAGCAAGACCAAATGTATCTTTTTCATTTATAATCGCTCGATAAGCATGATAACCAGAATAAACAGGAGCGACATTACAAAACATTGAACGAGTCTTTGAATGAATCCCATCCGCTGAAATAACTAAGTCAGCCTCAATAGTGATACCGTTCGTAAAATGTGCTTCTGCATAATCGTCATAGTTGATGACCTGCTCACACTTATGGTTCAAATGAACTGATTCATGTGGTAATTGACTAATAAGAGTATGAATTAAATCTGCTCGATGAATTAATCTTGCCCATCTTTCATCTGAATTTTCAGTCAAAAGAGGCCACTCTTCTTTTATAAGAAGATCTCGATTACCGGTCAGTATCTCCATAAAATCGCTCTGCCAACTCTTATTTTCTATCTCCTTATAAATTTCCCAATCCTTGAACAGCTCTACGGATGGCGGGCGTATACCAATACCTGCTCCAACCTCCTTTATAGCTGATGCTTGTTCATAGATTTCAGCATGAATCCCTTCGTTCTGTAGAGCAACTGCGGCTGCTGTACCACCAATTCCTCCTCCAATAATCACAACTCTCAAGTCAGACTTTCCCTTATTTTTCAGCTTCATACCTAACTTCCCTTCACAAAAATAATCGGAAAATAAGTTTATGTACGATTAGTACACTGAACAAGCTCTATAATATATCAAAATTTTACTATCCAAAAATAGGTTCTCTTTTTTAAGTTTTGGTAATTTTAATCACCCTTTCATTTTTATATTTGTCATTATATCGATAGGAAAAATGTTCTTGTAAGTGAACATTTTGTGACATTCTAATTTTTCTTCCTGACAGATCGGTGCGGAAATTTATAATACATCCATCTCTTTACCTACTAAAAGGCAAATACAAAAATACTTTTTCAAACTAACATTATCCTCCTTCTACGAAACAACACCTTGTCTTTATAAATGAATGATGGGAATAAAAAAAGATGTTCTCTTAATCGAGAACATCTTCTATTTAACAAGTTTGTTATCTAGTTTTCTTCTTCATCATTATCATAAAGGATTCTCTTTTAATACCTCTTCATCAACTTTTATATTTATCAAAATCTAAAAAAAATGGAGAATTCTTTATGTTTGTTTTCCATTTAAAAACAGACTATTTCCCCTAGATTAAGAAAAAAATGAATGATCGAAGTTCATGTGCTGCGTTATATTCTTAAATGTAGAATTCCTCTAAAACTCTAATTCTCCTGTCCTTCTAACGGAAATTCTTTAAGCCCAAACACAAATGCACTTTGAATAGGCAATAATTCAAAATTATGGGGGATACAGATTTTTGAGAATTTCTTTGTTAATTGTTCAAAAGCAATTTGTCCCTCCATTCTTGCTAAAGGGGCACCTAAACAGAAATGAATTCCCTTTCCAAATGATAGATGTGGATTTGGTTTTCGATTAATAATGAAATGATTGGCATTTTCAAACTTATTTTCGTCACGATTAGCGGATCCAATCCATAGTGTTACAGAATCTCCTTTTCTTATGTTCTGCCCTTTTATTTCCTTATCTTCTTTCGCAATTCTATGAAGGGCTTGAACAGGTGAACGATAACGTAATCCTTCTTCAATAGCTAATGTAATATATTCAGGATTTTGCTGAAGCTCTTGGTAATGGCTCGGTTCTTCTAATAACCCATACATTGTATTTCCAATAAGATTTGTTGTTGTTTCATTACCTGCTGCTAGCAGCAAACGGCAAAATGAGACAATTTCACCGTCTGTTAGCTTTTGCCCTTCTATTTCAGCATCTATTAAAATAGAAATAATGTCTTCCTTAGGATGAGTTCTTTTGTATTTAATAATCTCTTCAAAATACGTATCCATTTCAGTAATACTTTGCGTACGAAGCTTTTGTAATCTTTGAAGTGCCTCTTCTGTTGGATCTTCTGGTCCTGCAACTAATAAATCAGACCAGCGTTTAAAGTCTCCCATATCTTCTTCAGGAACTCCAAGAATATCAGCAATAACCATAACAGGTAATGGATACGCTAAATCTTTAATTAAATCAAATGTTGCTTTACCTTTCATATCATCTATAAGGTTTTCGGTAATTTGTTCAATTCGAGGTTTCCATAAATTTAATTCTCTTGGGGTAAAAGCTTTGCTCACAAGTGAACGTAATTGAGTATGACGAGGAGGATCGAGACTAAGAATGTTTGGTTCTCCTTGTTGCACAGGTCGCTGTGAAGAGAATATTTCCTTATTTTTGATTATTGCTTCAATGTCCTCATATAAGAATATATCCCAGCACTTCTCCTCTTCATTGTATGTAATAGGTGAAGCCTTTCTCATTTTTTCATACCATTCAAACCGCCCGTTCCAATTTTCCTCTGAAGTAGAAAATGTATGTCTCGAAAAAAACCCCACTGTTTTTTGTTTCATTATACTCGCTCCTTTTTCATAAATAATCAAAAAACCTAGCTTTCTAAGACAGAAAGTCTTTTAACAATGAAATACGGTTATCTTAAACCTTCATACGTATACATCTTTTTCCCTTACTCTTCTAGTTTCTAAACAAACTCCTCTTTTTCCTCTATATATCATGTAAATATGCCAGCAGACCTACTTTCAGGTTTCCCATAACAAACGTAAAGGAGTTAACTTAAAAGTTAACTCCTTTAATAGATTATTCATTATAAGATCACTTAGGATGCATTTCACAGCGGTAATGAGAGCGGGGATAGGTTCGTTTTGCCCACAAACAACCTTCTGTAGACACATCTTTCAAATTTTTATTATACACTTAGACTTCTACAAAAACCGAACCACTAAAAACACTACGTATTATTTTCAATAATCAACTTGTATAATTTTATGATTCCACTTAGCTTGTCCTAATTTTACGTATCTTTTGTGATTGGCGCAAAAGTAACTCTAATTACTTTTTGCAGATCACTTGGTGACACTTGTACTTGATGTCCTACACGTCCACCAGAAAAATATATGGTATTAAAGTTTTTCGCTGTGTCATCGATAAACGTTTTAAATTGTTTTTTCATTCCTATAGGGGAACAGCCTCCATGTACATATCCTGTAAGAGATAAAAGGTCTTTTTGCAGAATCATCTCAATTGACTTCTCTCCTACTGCTTTCGCCCCTTTTTTTAAATCGAGCTCTTTTGCAATTGGAACCATAAAAACATAATGTTCTTTTGATTTTCCTACTGTAACAAGTGTTTTAAATACTTGTTCAGGATTTTCTTTAAGATAGGTGGCAACTTCAATCCCTTGAAGCTTTGTACTATCGAAAGAATAATCGCGATATGAAATCTTTTTCTGATCAAGAATTCTCATGACATTTGTTTTGTCTACTTTTTTCCCCATCATTATCACCACAAATTTAATTTTTGTAAAGGTTAGGTCATACTGACAATTCCCTTACTCTTCCAAAGCTATATTCTTAATTATTAAGTCCTTTCACATAGCTCCAGAACCTCACCGAACATTAGCTTGTAAGGGCTGATAGCTTAACTTCGCTTATTACTACAGTTTTTCTAAAACTTTTACTCAGTTGTATTTATTTTACTAAAATGGTTTAGTCCATTACAATAGACTCGTATTGAAGATTACCGTTAGTTACGTTCTCTATTCATGGAATGATGTATGAAAAAGCTAAGAAAGGTGGATTTATTATGATTAATCATGCAACAAAAAAACAAGAGCTTATGGATGCCTTTAACTTTCGTCATGCGACAAAGACATTTGATCCAGCGAAAAAAATTTCAGAAGAAGACTTTCATATCATTTTAGAAGCAGGCCGCTTATCACCAAGTTCAATTGGATATGAACCATGGAAATTCTTAGTCGTTCAAAATCGTGAAATTCGCGAAAAATTACGTGAAGTAAGCTCCGGAGCTCAAGGTCAGTTTCCGACAGCTAGTCACTTCGTTATTATTCTTGCACGTAAAAATGCCACACCTGAGTCAGATTATGGGCAACATATTTTAAAAAATGTGAAAAAAGTTCCTGATGATAAGATGGAGCAAATGGTGAAAGCTTATCAACACTTCCAAGGTGTTAACCTTAACCTATACGAAAGTGAACGAGCGCTGTTTGACTGGGCTAGCAAACAAACTTACATTGCACTCGGTAATATGTTAACAGCCGCAGCATTAATTGGCATTGATTCTTGTCCAATTGAAGGCTTCCATATGGAAAAAGTAAATGAGGTCTTAGAGAATGAAGGTTTGCTAGATCGTGAAAACTTTAGCGTATCCGTTATGGCAGCATTTGGATACAGAGCTGAAGAACCACATCGCGAAAAATCTAGACAGAGCCAAGATGAAGTTGTTCAGTGGGTTGATTAATATTTGACATGCATAAATAAAAAGCCGATTCCTCTATTACGGAATCGGCTTTTGCACTCCATATATGTATTCACAAACGCTCACGTATAGATTGTTCATCTTCCGTTTTAGTTAAGAGTATATGTGTTGACAAAGAAAGATATATAGTGATAATTTATACTCCAACACACTAAGTATTTTTAAATATGACATATATTAAAAAGTAAAATTAGACACTAAACATATTATTTGACAGGTTAACTAAAGGAATGATAATTTATATGCGTGCGCATGCAATAAATTATTTATATACTAAAACGTAACATTAATTTTTACCAACAATGAAATTTCCTCAAAAAACTTAAATTAACAAGTAAAGGAAGTAGAAAAATGATGAATTCACCAAAATCTATTGAACCTTTGTTTAAGCCATTTGAATTTGAAAATCTAAAACTTAAAAACCGTATCGTCATGGCACCTATGACTCGTAGTTTTTCACCAAATGGAATTCCAGGAGCTGATGTTGCCGCTTACTATCGTCGCAGAGCAGAAAATGAAGTTGGGTTAATTATTACTGAAGGAGTACTTATTGAACATCCTGCTGCAGGAGCGGAACACGATGTTCCTCATTTTTACGGAGAAGAAGCATTAAACGGCTGGGCACGTGTCGTTCAAGAAGTACATGAAGCTGGTGGGAAAATTGCTCCACAGATTTGGCACACAGGAATGGCTCGTCAAAAAGAACATTTCCCTGATTCAGATACTACTCCTGTTGGACCTTCAGGCATCAACTTTAGTGGTGAACAAGTATCTGAACCACTTAGTGTGCAAGAAATTCAGGACATTGTGAATGCTTATGGGCAAGCTGCTGCTAATGCTAAAAAAATCGGTTTTGACGCAGTTGAAATTCACGGAGCTCATGGCTACCTAATTGACCAATTCTTCGCCGATTCCTTCAATAAACGTAGCGATGAATATGGCGGGGATTTAGTTCAACGCACTCGCTTTGGAGTAGAAGTTATTAAAGCCGTACGTGAGGCTGTTGGTCCTGACTTCCCTATCATTTTTAGATTTTCTCAATGGAAAGCCAACGACTACAATTTCAAACTAGCGAAAAACCATGACGAACTAAAACGTTTTCTCACACCGCTTGTAGAAGCTGGCGTTGATATTTTCCACGCATCAACTCGTCGATTCTGGGAACCAGAATTTGAAGGCTCTGATCTTAATTTGGCAGGCTGGACTCGTAAACTAACAGGCAAACCTGCTATTACGGTTGGCTCTGTTGGATTAGATTCTGAATTTATGGATTTACTTACAAAAGGCCAAGGCAGTCAACCTGCAAGTATTGATGAATTAGTTCAACGTCTAGAAGACGAAGAGTTCGACCTTGTAGCAATTGGTCGAGCACTATTGAATGACCCTGCATGGGTAACTAAAATTCGTGACGGTAAAACGGAAGAGCTAACTGCCTTTACAAAAGAAGATTTAAAGACTTTAGTATAGGATACCAATCAATAAAAAAACTAAAATAGCCCCAGAAGAAGCTTCAATAGAAGTTCCCTCTGGGCTTTTTTCTTCTTTGTATCTAATGTCATCTAAATAAAGCAGGTTATTCAACCGATATCCAGGTGAATATTACTATTATTTCTCCATTAAATAGACTTTTTCTTAAAATCATCCACATGAAAAAAAGGACTAATTCACAGATTTTTGAATTAGTCCTAAAATATGTTGCAAGTTATTAATATTGCTCTCAATATGAAATTATATTTCTCTTATATTATTTTTTATTTGGATTGCGTTGGAGATAAACAACATGAGTTTGTAAAAATTCTTCTAAACCATGCTTACCATCCGCTCCGCCAATTCCAGATTTCTTACGACCTGCATGGAAGCCCTGAATAGCTTCAAAGTTTTCGCGGTTGATATATGTTTCACCAAATAGTAATTCATTTGCAGCGCGCATTGCTGTATCTAGATTCTGTGTGAAAATAGAAGATGTTAAGCCATACTGACAGTCATTCGCAAGTTCAATCGCTTCGTCTAGATCTTTAAATGTCATAATTGGAAGAACAGGTCCAAATACTTCTTCTTGTACGATTTGTGAATCTTGCTTTACATTCACAAGAACAGTTGGTTCATAATAATAACCGACTTTTGCATCTCCACGTTTTCCACCTGTTAATACTTGAGCCCCTTCTTCCACTGCTTTTTTCACCATTGAGTCAACAGACTCTAGTGCTTGTTTGTTTGTAAGCGGCCCCATATCTAAGTCTTTATCTTCAAGTGGATTACCGTATTTCACATTTTTCATTGCCTCAACGATTTTTTCGATAAATGTATCCGCGATATTTTCATGAACATATACACGTTCCGCACAGTTACACACTTGCCCTGTATTAATAACACGTGAGTCTACAATCGCCTTAACTGCTAAATCGATGTCTGCATCCTCCGCTACAATAGCAGGCGCTTTTCCACCAAGCTCTAGACTTACTTTTGTTACGTTTTTAGCAGCTGCTTCCATAACACTTACACCTGCATTTACGCTACCTGTTAAGCTTACTAAACCAATTTTTTCATTTGAAGCAAGCTCATTACCAACTGTACCGCCACGTCCTGTTACAAGGTTAAATACCCCTTTTGGAATGCCTACCTTTTCTACTAATTTTGCAAACTCAATCGCATTATTTGGTGTATCACTACTAGGTTTAATTACAATTGTATTTCCTGTTACTAATGCAGGCGCAGCTTTTCTAGCTACAAGAAAGAACGGGAAATTCCATGGTAGAAATCCAGCTACAACACCAATCGGTTCCTTAAAAATCATAATGTTTTCATTTGGTCTGTCACTTTGAAGAATTTCTCCTTCGTAAGTTCTTGCTGATCCTGCCATGTAATCAATATAGTCAGCTGTAAATTCAACTTCCGTAGTAGAGAGAGCAAGTACTTTTCCTTGTTCTTCTGAAATAACACGTGCTAGATAATCTTTATTCTTTCGAATTTCTTCAGCTAAACGAGTTAGATACTTTGCTCTTTCAGCAGCAGGTTTTTTCTTCCACTCTTTTTGGGCTTCTTCTGCAAAATTGATAGCTTCTTTAACTTCTTCGATTGTGCAGCTTGGTACTTCTGAAATAATTTCTTCTGTTGCTGGATTTATTACTTGGATGAATTCATTAGAACTAGAATTCGTGAACTCTCCATTGATATACATTTGATATTGTTTAACATCTGTTTGTGTGCTCATTTCCCAAGTCCCCCTAATAATTGTGAATTTTATCTGCGTTTATTTTTATAAGTTTAAAATTCCCTGTTTTGGCACAACATTAAATGCATCTGCTAGGTCTTGAAGCTGTTGATCTGTAATTGTTTGTTTAACTCCGCCTTGTGCACATACGATTGTATATACTTCTGCAGCTTTCTCAGCTGTTTCAATTAAACCAAATGTTTCATCCATCGTAGTTCCGGCTCCAAATACCCCATGATGAGGCCAGATAACAGAACGAACATCTTTCATTTTTTCTGCAGTTGCTTCCCCGATTGAATCAGTTCCTGGAACCATCCATGGAATAATACCAATTCCTTCTGGAAATACAACAATACATTCTGTGCACATTTGCCATAATGTTTTTGTAAACGCATTCTCATCTAAGCTGTGAGTGAAAGTCATTCCAATAAGGTTAGTTGCATGGCAATGCATAATAACACGATGATCTGGATCCACTTTCAATCTTTCAATATGGCTCATTAAATGAGAAGGAAGTTCACTTGTTGGTACTCCCCCGTCTTCTAATCCCCATAAAATATCAAGAGATCTACCATCCTCAGTTATACGAATGATGCCAAGATTTTCAGCTGGGTTATCGATTACATTTTTGAAGTATTTACCTGAACCAGTTACAATAAAGTACTTTCCAGCTAAAGCAGAACCATCAAAAATCATTGGTACTGTACGCTTAATATCATTAATATTTAAATACGTAGCTACTTCCTCTTCGTCTAATAGATAGCTAATATTTCCCCCATTACGTTCATCCCACCCTAATCGATAAAGATTTGCGGTCGTTTTCGTCATTTCTTGGAGGAAAGGAGCTTTTAATATGTCTTTCTTTGTCATAACCTCTTTCACTTCATCATCTCTCCCTTTATTCTCTTTAAGAGATATTATAAATAGCTTTTTAATTCTGAAGTTTATATATAATAACTACTACTTTAAATATTTGAATCAAAGTATTTACAAAACCATGATATGTTTTTCAAAGAAAAAAGTCAACACAAATAAACAATATTTTTTTGTTTTGTTTTGTTTTTTTATTTTTCAACCATTATTACATCTTTGTTTTTTAGCTACTAATCATCTCTTTATAGAGTATTCCAACTTGTGATATTAGTTAGTTAGTTAATAATAGAAATTAATCTGTTTATATAAGAAAAAACACTTTTAATTTTCTTTTTATTATAGGGAATCCCTCTCTATTTAAGAAATATGATATGATTAAACAAAAATAAACAAAAAATGACTTATATATTTATTTTTGGATTTACTATTCGTAATTTTTTAAAACTGTAAAAAAGAAGGGAAGTTAGAAATGCTAGTAGCTGAAAGACAAAAAAAGATTGTGGACTTAGTAAACTTACGAACGACCATCCGTGTTTCCGAACTAAGTGAAATATTTTCCGTAACAGAAGAAACTATTCGACGTGATCTTGAGAAGCTTGAAAGAGAAAATAAGTTGCGCCGAAGTCATGGAGGAGCTCTCAGCATTCAGGAAAAAAATCTAGAAGTAGATTTTTCTGAACGAGAAATCATAAATGTAATAGAAAAGAAAATAATTGCTCGTGAAGCTGTTAATCAAGTAAAAAGTGGAGATCGAATTATCCTTGATGCTAGCACTACTGCATGGTATATGGCACGCTCCCTTCCTGATTTTCCACTTACTGTTATTACAAATTCAATTAAAGTAGCAATGGAACTTAGTAAAAAAGAAAAAATTGAGGTTATATCAACAGGAGGCATACTGCTTCCTAAATCGTTATCTTACGTTGGACCTTTAGCAGAACGATCCCTTGATAATTATCATGTTGATAAAACTTTTCTTTCTTGTAAGGGACTTGATTTAACAAATGGATTAAGCGATTCAAATGAATGGCAAGCATTATTAAAAAGAAAAATGATTGAAAGGTCAGCCCAAACCATTTTGATGGTTGATTCAAGTAAGTTTGGACATCGAGATTTTTCTCATATTACTTCCTTGCACAATATTAATCAAATTATTGTAGATGCCAAATTAGACAACACTTCAAAAGAAATACTTAAAGAGAAAAAGATAACGGTAACAGCTGTAAATGGGGATAAGGAGCCTGCTTCTTATTTTTTCAAAGAAGCTACTGTACACAGTTAAGTAAAATTCTATACGCTATTCTATTCGGCAAACTCCTCTATAGGTAAGTTTGTCTTTTTTATAAACAAACACTTTTAAAACATAAACAAAAACAAAACAAAAATAATTGTTGTTTTATTTTGTTTTTGTGTTAATATGTATACTATAAACAAGATGTTTCAAGATTCTTCTTAAAGAGAGTGACAATTTATACTTTATGTCCAGTTATTTTCGTTAGGTAGAAAACTATGTTTAAACAAGAAAAAGCTAGCAAGCCGTCATTTTGACATGTCTAGATTTGCAAACGAATTCAAAACACTATCCCTATTTCAATCTAATAAGTACCATGTTATAACACACGCGCATTGTAAGCGCTATCTTAATATTCCTATAAACTATTTGAGGTGAAAGTAATGATTAGAAAAGCAAGTATTATGTTTGTTTATAAAGAGCAATTTGACGAATACAAACGTCGACATGATGAGATATGGCCAGAAATGGTAGAAGGATTAAAAGAACATGGCGCTCATAACTATTCAATTTTCTTAGAAAAAGAAACTGGAAAATTATTTGCTTATTTGGAGATTGAAGATGAAGATAAGTGGAGCAAGATGGCCCAAAGCGCTATTTGTAAAAAGTGGTGGGATTACATGGAGCCTTTAATGGAAACGAATTCAGATAATAGTCCCCGTTCTGTGGACTTAGATGAATTGTTTTACTTAGCATAACTCTTTAAGAAGATACAGTCAGCAAGAAAATCACAGAAATCCAAATATTTATATCCTTGTTTGGGTGAATTTGAGAGGAGTTTTGAATATGGCCAGTAATACTAAAGGTGGATTAAAGTCTACTCTTACTGTAGCGATGTCAAACTATTTAGAAGCAGGTTCCATTGTAGCTGCTGCTGGTGGATTAACACTTTGGATGGAATATTTAAATCTAGATGATTTTAAATTAGGGTTACTAGGAGCACTGAGTGCCAATGGTTTTGCTTCAGCAGCAGGAGCCTTATTAGGAGGCATGTTGGTTGATAAGTATGGTCGTAAGTTAATTTATAAATATGATTTACTTGTATATATGTTTGGTGTCTTACTAACTATTCTATCCTTTAACTTTCCGATGTTATTAATAGGCTATGTTATTACAGGATTAGCTGTAGGAGCTGCCATTCCTGCTGCTTGGACGTATATAGCAGAAGAAGCACCTGAAAATGAACGTGCATCTCGTGTAGGATGGGGGCAGTTAGCATGGTCTATTGGTCCCGCTATCTCGTTACTTCTTTCTGTAGCCTTAGCTCCATTAGGTCTATTAGGAAGTAGAATTATTTTTGGTCAGTTATTTGTAATCGCTTTAATTACATGGATTATGCAACAGCAAATTAATGAATCAAAAATCTGGGAAGAAGAAAAACAAAAAGAAGAGAGCCAAAAAGCACAGGGTAAAAAGCTAAAAAGCCCAATTAAAGAATTATTCACAATCAAGGCAAATCGTCATGCCATTGTTTTATTGCTTGGCATCTATTGCTTCTGGAACCTAGTTGCTGGGGTAATGGGATACTTTATGCCTTATATTTATGAAACTGTTGGAGGACTTTCATCAACACAAGCAAATTTATTACAAGCCTTTTTATGGGTCTTAACTGTTCTAGGATCGTACTTTGTTTTTATTAAGTTAGGTGATAAAGTAAACAGACGTATACTATATGGAGTAGGAGCTGCAATGGGGATTGTTGCTTGGGCTGTTCTCACATATGGTGGAATGGGAATGACTGAACTGCTTATATTTGTTATTCTTTGGGGAACTGCGGCAGGCTTTGGTGCTCAAGCCTTCTACGGCCTATGGGCAAGTGAGTTATTTCATACAAAATATCGTGCAAAAGCACAAGGATTTCTTTTCTGTACAGCACGTGTAGCTGTTGGTCTTATTTCACTTGCAATTCCAACTATGATCTCTACATTAGGATTTAAAATATCAGGTACTATTATGATTGGATTCCTGTTAATTGCAGCAGTCATTGGATTAGTAATGGCTCCAGAAACAAGAGGAAAATCATTAAAAGAAATTGAAGAGGAACGATACAGCGCTTAAAAGAATACAACTAAATAAGAAATAAAAGAGCCAAGCTCCATTTTAGGGGGCTTGGCTCTTTTATTCTAGGTTATTGATTTACTCTCTATCTAAAAAAATTAACTACTCTATTTACACAGAAAGTCCCTTCTTCACCTTCTTGAATTCCTATATATAATATGCATCGTACTTTTGACTTCTAGTATTTTTATAATTTGAGCAGTTTTACGAGTCTGTCCTCTTTCTTTAAACAAGCCGGTATTTTTTCTAACCTAACCTTTCGTTCCTTTATTTATTACATTGATTCTACTTGCTCGTTTATTCTCCCTTTACATATCACCTTATAAATACAAATAGAGATTCTAGTTAGAATCTCTATTTGTATTTGCCCTAATATTACACAATTAAATAAAAAGCTTTTAAGGGGCCATGCACACCCACAACCAAATTCATTTCAATATCTGCAGAATTACTTGGTCCAGAGATAAAGTTAATACAAGAAGCAACGTCTTCTCCCTTTTCTACCTGTTGATTTAAATCATGAACTGCTTGCGTAATCCGTGGCACAATCGTCTCACGTGGAATAATAGCCACATAAATAGTTGGTAAAAAGTGTAGAGCGCGTCCTTGTCCTGAATGAGTTTTCACAACAATTGTTCCTGATTCTGCAAGTGCATAATCACTGAACACAATGCCGAAGTTAGCTTTTTCAGCTAAGGTATGGTTCTCTTCGCGTCCTTTAATTGGATTCCACATGCTTACTTCTATTTCTTCTTTTGGCCATTGTTCCTCAAGCAAATTTGTTAATCCATATTCTTCGAAACGTGAATCATCAGCAGTCATTATAGGACCGCCTCCATGTTCGGAAACAATTTGTTTTAATGTTTGGGATAAGTTAGCTTTTGTTGTTTCCAGAACAACCGTATGAATTTTATTGCAATGCTCTGTAAACGTAGCTATTAATTTTTTTTCTGTATATCCTTTCATTACTTCCCAATTCACATTGTTCTTCCAGTCTGGTCGTGTAACCCCACTTTTTCGTCTTTCACGCCCAAGTTGTTCAGCAATATGATTTAAAAAAACTTCTTGATTTTGAGATGTTCCCTTCATTATTTTTCACCGCCTTTTTTATGATCATC
The DNA here is from genome assembly GCF_900177535.1 of Priestia filamentosa. Taxonomy (NCBI): domain Bacteria; kingdom Bacillati; phylum Bacillota; class Bacilli; order Caryophanales; family Bacillaceae; genus Priestia; species Priestia filamentosa. The sequence goes on along the minus strand of NZ_FXAJ01000002.1, from coordinate 35,364 downwards.
AAACCAGTCCCGGAAACGTTCTTTACTTGGAGCTGGAAACTCCCGAATCTCTGTCCAGTTTTTTAAAGGTCCAATTCCTTTAGATACTCGATCTCCTGATACAATAGGCTTCATAGCTGTAGGTGCCATCTTTGTTCCTAATTTGTACAGAGCAGCAGATGAAGCGCCCATGCCAAACATTTTCATCGCAAGTTTCTCAGCTAGGGGAGCACGTCCTTCTTTTTCAACGATAACTTGACGGTGTTTTACAAGCAGATCATGCAATGGAATTTTAACTGGACAAGCATCTGTACATGCCCCGCAAAGGCTTGATGCATATGGAAGCTCTTTATAGTCGTCATAGCCTCCTAATAATGGACTTAATACTGCACCAATCGGACCTGGATAGATAGAGCCATAAGAATGCCCTCCAACATGACGATACACTGGGCATACGTTAATACAGGCTGCACAACGGATACATTGTAAAACTTGGCGAAACTCAGATCCTAAAATTTCAGAACGTCCATTATCAACTACAACAAGATGAAATTCTTCTGGACCGTCTGCCTCTTCCTCGTATTTAGGACCCACTGTCGTAATGTAGCTTGTTAGCTTTTGCCCGACTGCACTTCGACATAGCAATCCCACAAGCACATCTAGTTCTTCCATTGTTGGTACTAGACGTTCCATTCCCATTACGGCAATTTGCGTTTTAGGAATAGCTGTGACAAGATCTGCATTTCCTTCATTGGTTACTAGACAGATGGAACCTGTATTTGCAACTGCAAAGTTACAGCCTGTTACACCAATTTCTGCTTCAAGAAATTTTTCACGAAGGATTTCCCGAACAAATTTTGTCATTTCATAAGGATCTTCTGATTGTTCATAACCCAATTTTTCTTGAAATACATCACGAATTTGTTCTTTTTTCATATGAAGAGCTGGAGCTACAATATGAGAAGGTGGCTCATGATCATCCACTTGTAGGATGTATTCGCCAAGGTCACTCTCTACTACTTCACATCCGATATCTTCGAGTGTTTTATTCATTTCAATTTCTTCTGTTACCATTGATTTAGACTTAACGACTTTTTTAGCTTGCTTTTTTTCTGCTATTTCCTTAATATATTGAGCTGCTTCTTCTTTTGTTTTTGCAAAAAACACATTTCCCCCACGTTTTGTAACATTTTCACTTAATTGCATTAAGTAATAGTCTAGATTTTCCAATGTGTGTTGGCGAATTTGCTCTCCTAACTCACGCCAGTCTTCCCAGTTCCCAAGCTCATCACTAGCTGCCAAACGACGTGTATACAAGCGCTCTTGAGCTGTAGATACGGCTTCACGCATTGTAGAATCTTGAATACCTTTATCAACACGTTCATTAAACTTTTTATCGCTGATTTTCATGCTCATTTTTTATTCCCCCTTGATTTAACGGCTATTTAATACCTCCGCGATATGCAATACTTTGGCTGATTCTCCTAATCGCTCCATTCTTCCCCCAATATTCATTAAGCACCCACAATCTGCACTAATTAAATAGTCTGCTCCTGTTTTCACCACACTCGCTACTTTTTCGTCTACCATTTGTTCAGATATTGGCATCATTTTGACAGAGAAAGTTCCACCAAACCCACAGCAATTTTGAGAATTCGGAAGTTGCTCGACTTCTAATTCTTTTACATGAGAAAGCAGCGTAAAAGGTGCTTCTTTAACGCCTAACAAACGTGTCATATGACAAGATGTATGATAAGTTGCTTTTCCTTTTAAACGCGCCCCCACATCTGTAACCTTTAAAACGTCTACAATAAATTGAGTTAGTTCATATGTTTTTTCGGCAAGGCGCTTTGCTCGTTCCTCCCATTCAACATCTCCTGCAAATATATGCGAATACTCATGAAACATAGTTGCACAAGATCCAGAAGGCGTCACTACGTACTCCGCATCTTCAAAAGTTTGAATCATATTTTTCGCGGCTTTCTTAGCTTCGGCAACATAGCCGCTATTATAAGCAGGCTGACCGCAACAAACCTGGGAGGTAGGGAATGAAACTTCACACCCAAGACGCTCAAGTAACTCGACTGTTGCTTTACCAACATTTGATTGGAAAGTATCGACTAAGCATGTGATAAATAGACTCACTTTCATTTTTAAATCTCCTCTCAACATACACTTAAATTTATCTGGTCATCTGACTACTAAAAGATAAAAGGTAATGATAAAAATGATATATGCAATCTAGAAAAATTTTTTAAATCACACTATATTCATCTTTAGGATGTCTTAAAACAGACTGTAGTTTTTCACTTTCTATTAAATGATTCATCATTGCCTTGCTTGCACTCTCAACATCCTGTTTTTTAATAGTTTCATAAATAGCTAGATGGCCATCAAATAAATTTTTGGTTATTTGTTCTTCGTATAAAATGGAATGATAAGTCTCATCGATCGTTTTTTCAATCAATTTTGAGATATGGCTCATAAGTTTTAATAAAATTGGATTATGAGAAGCCTTAACAATTGTCAGATGAAAGTGAAAATCGACAACCCTTTTCCCTTCTTTATCACCCGCCACAGCTTTTCCTTTGTCAATCCAGCATTCCATTTCTTTTAAATTTTCTTTAGTACGCTTTATAGCTGCGGCTTGTACAGCTCCCACTTCAACGATTTTTCGAACTTCAAATAAGTGAACAAGATCTTCTTTTTGCAATAAAAGATGAGAATGTAGAGGCATTAGTAAATGCGAAGGATCAAATTTTTTCACATAGGTCCCTTCTCCTTGTCGCATCTCAATTAACCCCATCGCACGAACAGCACTTAATGCTTCACGCACAGCAGACCTTCCCACTCCGAATTGTTCTGCAAGCTGATGAACAGAAAGCAGCTTATCTCCTGGTTTTAATGTCCCTTCTCGTATCATAGAAAGAATAAGGTCTGATATTTCCTCATATATCTTTTTTGGACGAATTGATTTATACTCCACATGCCATCATCCTAACACCTTTAAAATTGTTCTTATTCTATTAATATAAAAAAGCTTAGTCTTGCTCTTTGTTTGTATAAGAAAGAATTGTCAAAATATAAAACAGGGGAATTGATCTATTAGATCCTCCCCCTGTCTATACCTATTTATAAATTTACTATATCGTTTTCACTCAATATCTTAGGCTAAAACAGAGTCTCTTTTTACTAATACATCTTGCTCATATTGCTTCACGTCTTCTAACCATGTTTCTTTTACTGGAACTCCCATTTTTTCGCAGTAATAATCCCAGATCGCACCAAAAGGATATGTCTTAAATTCCTCCATTAACGCTAATCTTTCCGTAAAGTTCCCATCTTCCTGTAACTGTTTTAAATGTTCATTTGGTACTAACATTGCATATAGTAATGCTTTAATCATATTTCTTGTGCCAATTGTCCATGCTGCTACACGGTTAATACTAGCATCAAAGAAATCCAGACCAATCATGACTTTATCCAATGCACCGTTTCGAACAATCTCAAGAGCGATTTCACGTAACTCATCATCTAATGTCACAACATGATCACTATCCCAACGAACAGGTCGTGATACATGTAAAGCAATTTTATCACTGTAAAGTAACATAGATGAAATTTTGTTTGATACTGTTTCAGTTGGATGGAAATGTCCTGTATCTAATAAACATAACTTATTATTTTTTAATGCATATCCAAAGTAAAATTCATGTGAACCTACCACATAAGACTCAGAGCCAATTCCAAATAACTTACTTTCAACAGCATCCAGGTTATATTCTTCATTTATTTCTTCGCTAAAAATCGTATCTAGTGAATTTTTTAGTCTTTGACGAGGCGTGAGGCGATCACTTGGAACATCTTTATAGCCATCAGGAATCCAAATGTTTGTTAAAGATGGTGTACCTAATTCTTTACCAAAATACTCCCCAATTTTACGGCTAGCGATACAGTGGTTAATCCAGAATTCTCTAATTTTCTCGTCTGGATGTGATAATGTTAAACCATCTGCTGCTTTTTCATGTGAAAATAATGTTGGATTGAAATCTAATCCTAAACCATGTTCTTTCGCCCATTTCACCCAGTTTTCAAAGTGTTTTGGCTCTAATTGATCTCTTTCTACTACTTCTCCATTTGTTTCCCCATAAATGGCATGTAAGTTCACACGGTGTTTCCCAGGAATTAGAGATAGCGCTTTCTCAAGGTCTGCTCGTAATTCCTCAGGTGTTCTTGCTTTACCTGGATAATTTCCTGTTACATCAATACCACCTGATAACTCTCCTTTATTTACCTCAAAGCCAGCAACGTCATCCCCTTGCCAACAATGAATCGAAATAGGTACATTTTTTAACTGTTCCAATACATTATCAACATCGATTCCCCATTTTTCATATTCCTTTTTCGCAATTTCATACTTTTCATTAAGTGTCATTTAATATTCTTCCTTTCTTATGCTGTAATAATTGAAGGTGAAAACTTTTTCACTTCAAAAGAATGCTTAACAATTGTTCTTGCTTCGTTTATATCTTCAATTTCCCCCACTGCCATTAATTGGGACACAATATTTCCAATGGCTGTTGCCTCTATTGGACCTGCATATACTACTTTTTTCGTTGTATCAGCAATTAGTTGATTTAACATTTCATTTTGACAACCGCCACCAATAACATTAATCTTTTCGAATTTTCTTTCAAATATTTCTTCAATTTGATTAATAGCTTGTTGATAGCTGCATACCAAACTATCATATACACACTTGGCTACTTCACCAGGTGTGGTTGGTATTGCTTGATTTGTCTCTTGACAGTAGCGTTGAATTTCCTCAATCATATTTTCTGGCTTTAAAAACCTTGGATCATCTACATTAACAGTAGAGGTGAATTCTTGAACTTGGCGAGCTAAATCAACTAACTCAGCAAACGAATATTGATCTTGATAATTTCTTTTTACTTCCTGTATCATCCAAAGTCCCATAATGTTCTTTAGGAATCGATAGCGATAATCAATACCGCCTTCATTCGTAAAATTGTAGTCTAGAGCCTTTGTAATACAAATTGGAAAATAGTTTTCGACCCCGATTAAAGACCATGTTCCTGAACTTATATAGATGGTCTCGTCTAGCTCTGGAACCGAGATAACAGCTGATCCTGTATCATGTGTTGCGGGCAAAATAACTTTCATATCAAAACCAAATTCCTCTACAAGATCCTCTTTCAGCGTTCCTAACACTGTTTTAGGATTGTGAATCTCCTGAAAGATTTCCTTTTTAATGCCTAATTGATCTAGAATTTCGTCATCCCATTTTTTCGTAAATGCATTAACTAGTTGAGTTGACGTAGCATTTGTATATTCATTTGCCTTTTTTCCTGTTAGTAGATAATTAAAATAGTCAGGAATCATAAGGAATGATGCTGCCTTATCTAAGATCTCTGGATTGTTTTGTTTAATGGAATAAAGTTGATAAATCGTATTGAATTTTTGAAACTGAATACCTGTTTCTAAATATAGACGTTCTTTCATTATGATTTTAAAGACTTCATCCATCATTCCATCTGTTCGTGAATCTCGATAAGCAACGGAATTAGTCAAAGGTTTTTCATTATCATCTAGGAGTATGAAGTCAACTGCCCATGTATCAATTCCTATACTTTCCGGCTTCAAACCTTTACCTTGACATTTTTTAATCCCTTTTTTGATTTCTAAAAATAATCGATCAAGTTCCCAGCAAAATTGGTCATCTTTTCGGACAATTTTATTTTCAAAACGGTGAATTTCATTTAGTTTTAATTGTCCATTTTTAAGGTAGCTAGCAATCAACCGACCACTAGATGCACCAATATCAACAGCTAAACAACATTTCTTCATTACTATCACCCTTTATCTGAAAGCGTTTGCTTATGTTCTTATCTTAAAACAGATTGAAAGAGTAAATAATGACTAAAATTATTTATTTATTGTCCTTATTTGCAAAAATACATTACATTTAACTTTTAATTGTTATAGATTTTTCTGTTATCCTAAACAAATTTATGGAACAAGTCCTTTTAGAATGAAAGCGCATAACATAAAAGATTTCAGTTTTATGATGATAGCATTTAGCTGGATAAAAACTCCATAAAAAGAACATTTAGCTCTTTATTCCTTCGCTAAATGCTCTCTAAATTGTTTTGGTGTCTGATTATATTTATTTTTAAAAATTCGATAGAAATAACTAACATTATCGTACCCAACTTGATCTATTATTGTCGCAATTGGCATATCTGTACTTTCTAGTAACTCTCTTGATTTGCTCAAACGTTTTTCTTGAAGTAACTCTTTAAAGGTATAATTTGTAGCCTTTTTAATTTCTTTACTTAAAGCATAGTGGGGTTGATTTAATTGAGAAGATAACTCATATAATGAAGCTTTTTGAAAATTTTCATCGATATATTTTAAAGACTCAACGATTAAGTAGTGCTGGACAGGATAATCTTCTGTATGCTCAGCCTTATCAGCATGTTTAATTAGTTCAACAATTAAAAGTCCCATATATAATTTAACAGTTGATTCAGACATAAAGGCAGAAGACCTAATTTCCATAATAATTTTTTTGATTAAATCTTGAATACTTTCCACTTCTGAAACTTTAAAGTAGAGAAATTGTCCGTTTTGAGTGCTATTGTATAAACTGTTGATTAGAAAATTACTAATTCTATTTTCAGTTGTTAAGAAAGAGAAAATAAAATCGAAAAATTGAGGTTGAATAATGAAATTAATAACAATGTCTTCTGTTGCACATGCAGCAATTTCATGTTCAATATGCTGATTTAAAAATAACAGCTCCCCTTGTTTTAAACTTATTTTTTGGTTCCCTACCTTTTGATTTAATTCTCCATTATAAACATAATTGATTTCAATATAATTGTGTTTATGTTTAGGAAAATCAACAAAGCGTGTATGTTGGCGAACCATAATCATCTTATCCTTACTGAGAAATTTTTCGCTTTCAATAATAAAATTGGACTGATTTGTATAAAGCTCTTTTTTGATTTCTCTTCTGTTTTGTAAGATTATTTCCTCTTCTTCTGTTATCTTTAATAATTCATTTAAAAGCTCATGTTGCATAGAAATTCTCCTTTTTTGCCATCTTTCTTCACTTTGTATACTCATTTTAAAGTATGGTTTCTAACTATTCTAGCAATTGAATTGGTGTTTTGATTACCTATTATTATTAACAATTAAAAATGATAATGTAAAAAGTATTTTTGATTAAGTTCCTTATATTAATACAAATATACTTCAAATTGTTGATAAAAGTAATCTAGATTTTAACCATAAAAAAAGTCCTTTGCCAAAACAAAGGACCTTTGATAAGCTCATTTTTCTTCTAACGTTTTATTTAACCTTTTAAAAAACTACCTAGAAATGCAAACCAAAACATGTTCATTAAACAAATGAGTATTCCATAATTGATAAATACTCTATCGGATCACAAAATACTTCATAATACTGTTCCTTAACCTTGATTATACTTCTCTCTTAAGAAAACAATGCTTTCATCTATAAAAGGTTCTTGTGTATCTTCCATTAAGATATTTATAAAAGGTTTTTTCTCCTTTATTAATTTCATGACTAGGTCATAATTTAATAATCCTTTCCCAACAGCAGCTGGTTTTAACATTTGATCTTCTACAATAAAGTCTTTGGCATGTAGGATAACCATTCTATCTCCAAATAAGTTAAATGCTTCTTCAAAAATCTCATTCTGTTCTTTATAATTATCTATCGTCAGTAAATTTACTGGATCAAAAATCACTTGCAGATTATTGGAATTCACACAATCTAAAAGCCTTTTCATCACTTTTGATGAATAAATAGGATGATTCACTCCTGCTTCAATTCCTACGATTACGCCAAATTTTTCAGCTTCTTCTACAAGTTCACGGACACTTTCGACTACTTCTTGGAATGGTTCTTCTTTGAAGTTTTCCGTAGTATAAAAAATTTCAGCATTTACATTACCAGTTTCCGTCCCTACAATACTGCACCCGAAATCTCTTGCATATCTTATATGTTCTTTAAATCTTTCTAAGCCTTTTCGTCTTTCCACTTTATCAGGATGAATCATATTAATATAACAACCTAATACAGCGATTTGAATACCGTGTTTCTGAAAGGTACTTCCTACATAATGAGCAAGACCAGGGCTTAAACTTCCTAAATCTGTATTTACATAATTTAAAGATTTACTTAAAGCTAACTGTACAGATGTAAGCCCCTTTTTTTCAATTTCTTCTACTAATTCCTCTAAACCATTCTTTTCAATATCATGACCTCTTATGCCTAGGTTCATTTATATCACCCTTTTTTATTTTTAGTGTCCTGCATATCAAATGTAATATAATAAAGCTGTATCACTAATGCGATACAGCTCATACAATTTTTAATAATCTATTCTATAAAAATAGAGTTATCGAGCTAACCAACCACCATCAACAGCTAAAATGTGTCCGTTCATATAGTCAGAAGCTTGACTTGCCAAGAATACCGCTGTGCCCATTAAATCTACTGGAGTTGCCCAGCGTCCAGCAGGGATACGGCTTAAGATTTCTTTGTTACGCTGTTCATCTGCACGAATAGGAGCTGTATTCGCTGTTTCTACATATCCCGGCGCAATGGCATTTACTTGAATGTTATGTTCAGCAAGCTCATTAGCAAATGATTTTGTAAGCCCTGTTACAGCATGTTTGCTTGCTGTATAGGAAGGAACAAATTTTCCGCCTTGGAAAGAAAGCATGGAAGCGATATTAATAATTTTACCGCTCCTTTGTTCAGCCATTACTTTTGCGACTTCTTGGCTTAAGAAATAAACTGCATCTTGATTAATCGCCATTACTGCATCCCAATCTTCTTCTTTATATTCGAGAAGAGGGGCACGACGAATTGTTCCTGCATTATTAATTAAAATATCAATCTTTTTATATACGTTAAGACACTCTGAAACTACTTGTTTAATAGAGGAGCGATCTGATAAATCTGCTTGATGGAAGTGAACATTTCCTCCAGCTTCCTCTACAAGAGCTCGTGTCTCATCCCACTCTTTTCCATGTGTTACAATGAACACGTCTGCGCCTGCTTTAGCAAGGGCCACAGCACATCCTTGACCTAGACCTTTGTTCCCACCAGTAATGATTGCCACTTTCCCGTCAAGACGGAAGAAGTCCATTGAAAATGAATTCAAATTATTCGACATTGCTTAACTCCCCCAATTTTATGTATTCTTGATGTTTCAATCTCATATTTTAACTTCACGAACCAAAAAACTTATATTTTGCATTAAAGAGAAACAAATAGTATCGCTTATGTTAGGATACTATTTGTTTTCTCTTAGCTAGGTGTTAACTAACTTATCTCAGTTCTTCCATTTCTACATGATCCATATCGTCGTAAGTAATATTCTCTCCACACATGCCCCAAATAAATGTGTAGTTACTTGTAGCTGTTCCAGTATGAATAGACCAACTTGGTGAAATGGTTGCTTGTTCATTTTTCATAACTAAATGTCTTGTTTCATCTGGTTTGCCCATAAAGTGGAATACACGAGTATCTGGTTCCATATCAAAATATAAGTAGACTTCCATACGTCGCTCATGAGTATGGCAAGGCATTGTATTCCATACACTTCCTGGTGAAAGCATCGTTAATCCCATTTGAAGTTGGCAACTTTCACAAACGTTTGGATGGATATATTGATAAATATTGCGCTCATTTAATGTTGCTTGTTCACCTTTATGAAGCGGATCAATTTCTTTTATATCAATTTTCACTGTTGGATACGTATGGTGTGCTGGTGTTGAGTTGATATAAAATTTAGCTGGTTTGTTAGCATCTTTTGAACGGAATCGAACATCTTTTGTACCGCGTCCAACATATAAACCGTCGCGGCCTTTCATTTCATATTCCACTCCGTCAAGAATAACAGTACCTTCATCTCCAATATTAATAATGCCAAGCTCTCGACGTTCTAAAAAGTAGTTTACGCCAAGTTCCTTATCTAATTGAATTGTTAGTTCCTCTGTTCCAGGAGTGACGCCTCCAAAAATCATTCGATCATTGTGTGTATATGTTAAGTGAACACGATCTTTCTCAAAAAGAGTTTCAACTAAAAAGTTCTTTCTTAATTCCTCTGTTGTTTGATGTTTTACATCTTCGGGATGATGAGCGTAACGAGTTTCCATTATTCATTCTCCTTTATCATTTAATATTGTTTTTTAGTCATAAAATTTTTCATTCTCTTCTTATCGAACAATCTTTCCTCTTTCATTAGCTACAAATTCTAAAATCTCTTCTTCAGAAAAAGCATTACAGTCACCATGAACTGTATGCTTCAATGCAGAAGCAGCTGTTGCAAATGAAATGATTTGTTGTAAAGGTAAGTGATTGATTATTCCATGAAGTACACCTGCTGCAAATGCATCTCCACCGCCAACTCGATCCACAATTTGGTCGATGTAATGGACCCTGCTTTGATGCAGCTTTCCATCTTCATACAAATTCCCTTGCAATGTATTTACTGAAGCAGAAATCACATGACGGAAAGTTGAACTTATATACTGAATATTCGGATACATTTCTTTGATTCTATCGTAATAGTATTTAAGTTTATCTGTTTCTGATAAAGAATCTTCTGCTTTCTCTATTGAAAGTAAATGAATAGCATCCAGTTCCCCACAAAAACAAATATCTACATAAGGTAAGAGAGGCTGAATTGCTTCAGATGCTTCTTTTTGGCTCCAAAGAGATGCACGATAATTAAAGTCAAAGCTTGTTTTTATCCCTTTTTCTTTCGCCTTCTTTAAAGCTAGAAGGGTTAATTCTTGTAAATCAGGGGATAGAGCTAAAGTGATTCCTGAAACATGAAATAGTGTTGCCTCGTGAAAAATCTCTTCTAAATTTAAGTCCGCTATTGTTAAAGTAGAAAAACTAGAGTATTTTCGATCGTACGTAACCTTCGCACTCCGCTCTCCTACTCCACTTTCTAGATAATAAGTGCCTAACCTTTCTCCCCCTGTTAGAACATAATCCGTATAAACTCCATGAGATTGGAGATGACGATTAACTCCACGCCCAAGGGCATTATCTGGTACTTTACTAACGAAGTAAACATTATGTCCAAAATGGGAAAGTGAAATTCCCACATTTGCTTCTCCGCCTCCATAGTGCATTGTCAACTTATCTGACTGCCAAAGACGCTCCCCAGTATTAGTAGAAAGACGAAGCATAATTTCACCAAGTGTTACCACTTTTTTCATCATTACCCCACCCTTGCCTCTTGCACTTTTTCTACATACTGACGAGCAAGTGAGGTAATTTGTTCAAAATCCCCTGTTTTCGCTGGAGCAATCAAATTGCCTCCTACTCCTACAGCCGTGCAACCGTTTTGAATCCATTCTTTAATATTTTCTAAGTTTACACCTCCTGTTGGCATAATATTGACTTGAGGAAGTGGTGCTTTTACTGCTTTAACAAAATCAGGACCAAAGGCGCTTCCTGGGAATAATTTCACAATGTCTGCACCATATTCTAATGCAGTTTTCATTTCCGTAATTGTCATGCAACCAGGCATGTAAGGAACTTTATACAAGTTGCATAGTTTTGCCGTTTCTTTATCAAAGCTTGGACTTACAATAAACTCAGCCCCAGCCAAAATTGCAATACGTGCCGTTTGGGCATCAAGCACTGTTCCCGCACCGATAACGACATTATCATTGTTATCATAGATAGAGACCAGCTCTTTGATAACGGAATCTGCATCTTGAACAGTAAATGTAACTTCGATACCCTTTATGCCTCCTTTTATACACGCTTCAGAAATACGGATAGCTTCTTCTGTTGAGTCACCTCTTACAACTGCAACTACTCCACAATCAGAAAGTTTAGATAATATATTCATTTTTGAGTCATCCTCCAGAGAAATAGGATATCGATATTTCCAAATAAGAAATAAAATTTCTTATTTGGAAATTAACGATTCTAATTATATATGAAACTATTTGAAATTTCAATCATTAATGAAACTATTTAAAACTTCTATAATGAAATTTCATCTTAAAAACGGTTGTTTAACTTGTTTTTGACTTCTTTTTATCCTGAAGATTTTTATAAGCAATGCTATTTTTATATCCAACTGGATTGTTTCCCCAAAGCTTTTCATACTGCCACCCTGATAATTGTTCAACCACTTTACGAGTAGTAGTATCAACGTGACTCATAGAACCCCCACTTTTCAACCTGCTAATCTCATTTAATAAAATCGTATGATTCTCTTTTGTTAACTTGTATCTGTAAGAGATTAAAAAACCTCCAACAAGAAAAATTAAGGTTCCTATTGTTAAAATTGCTATAATAGCAGTGAGTGCTGAAGCTGATTGGACATCTTTTCCTGAAACAAAACCAGCTTCTTGTAGAACAAAACTAACAAGGAACACAGCAAGTGCTTGAGAAGCTTTGCGTATAAATGTCATCATACCCGCAAATACACCTTCTCTTCTTTGCCCTGTAAGAACTTCATCTACATCTGGAATAAAAGGATAGATGTTCCACGGAATAAAGTTCAATCCACCTCTTCCAAGACCCGCTATACCTATCAAGATGAACAGCATTAACATCAAATTGGACGGATTAGCATAATAAACAACTACGTATCCAATGACACCTACCATAAATAGAGAAATTGCGACTCTATATGCTGGAGCCGGATTTAATTTTAGAGTCATAGTCATAGCCAGCCATACCCCAAAGATTTGCAGCAGATACATAACTGTCATTAAATTGGAAGCTACAACTGTATCTTGCGCAAGAGAAAAAACAATGAAGTAGGTAAAAACTGCATTAAAGATATCTTGGCTTAGATAAGCCCCTAAATACATCCCCAAATGTTGCCTAAACGCTCTGACTCTTAAAGTTGAGATTAAATCTATATATACCTTCTTTACATTTTTAAAGAATGGTATTTTTTCTTCTTGCACTTCTTCATTTAATATATCTTCTAAAGGTCTTTCCCATGTGAATTTGTAAACAAATGTTAATACGCAAACAAAAATGACTGTAAAGATGGTTCCTGCATAAAGAAACGTCATAGGATCATCTTTTCCTAACGCTTCAACTAGTCTTCCCGGAATAAATGCAGCAAATACGGCTGATAACTGAGCGGTAAACATTCTGGCACCAGTGAACTTTGCACGCTTTTTAAAGTCTGTCGTCATTTCTGATGCTAATGTTTCATAAGGAATTAACACCATTGTATACACAATTTCAAAGGCGATATATGTAAGTAAGTAGTACCAATAACTCATACCGCTAACCCAAATTAAGGAATAACAAAGCACTAAAGGAATGGAAATTAATAGAAAGAATCTTCTTCTTCCAAATTTCTTTCCAAGTTTAGTTTTATGGAAGTTGTCTGTTATATAACCCATTACTGGAGCGGCTATAGCATCGACAAAACGGGCAATTGCAAAAATAGATCCAGCTTGAACTGGGGTTAGCCCACAAAATGTTGTGTAGAAATACAATAGCCAAGCTGCTGTTAAAGCAAAAGCACCCGCACCTAAAAAATCGGTGGATCCATACGCTAAATAATTAACAAGTTTTATCTGTCTCTTCTCCATCCCCGTTTTCTCTCCCGTCGTATATTAGAAGCGCTTTCATATAGATGTGAACTGAATATCTACTTTTAATTTAATCATAAAATTGACTTTCTATAGTTAAATTACGAATACTCATGAAGTGTTACACTTCTAATGAGTATTCGTAATGCCCCCTTGTAATTAACTATAGGAATGTAAAAATTCAGCTAAGCAGAGAACTGCTAATGACTGTCCATACGGCATTGTTGTTATTTTGATTTCCTTATAAAAATCTAAGCTATCTCCCATACCTGTTCCAACTGAAACTTTTTGTAAAGCTCCATCTTTACTTACTTCTCTCAGCATTCCTTGAATAGCTTTATAAGCAACTTCCTTATATTCTTGACTTATATAGCCTTTATGAACAGACTTTAAAATTCCATATGCGAACCCTGCTGTGGCAGATGCTTCAAGATAAGATGTTTTATCATTAATTAACGTATGCCATAAACCGCTTTCATCTTGATACTGAGCTAATGTTTCTACTTGTCTCTTTAATGTATCGATTAAGAATTCTCTAAAGAAATCCCCTTCTTTTAACTCTAATATTTCGATAATTTCCGGAATTGCAATGGTAATCCAGCAGTTCCCTCTTCCCCATAGCGCTTCTGCATAGTTGTGATTTCCTTCAAAAGTCCATCCATGGAACCATAATCCTGTTTTTCGATCACTTAAATATTTAATGTGTATTAAGAATTGTTTTTTAGCTTCTTCTATATACTCTTGTTTATTGAAAAGCATACCTATCTTTGCTAATGGTAATACAGTCATCATTAACGTATCATCCCATAGCTGGTTTTTATTTTCCGGACCATATGTCATATGTTGCAGTCCGTTTTCTTTTGTACGTGGCATATCATGCATTACCCATTCTGCCCACTCTTCAAGATGAGGAATAAGTGATTTATCCTTCGTTTCTTCATATAGAAAGGCCAATGTTAAAAGCGGAGCCATTGTATTTACATTTTTAGGAGGAACTCCTTCTTCAAATCTATCTTTAAACCAATCTGTTACAATCTTTAAAGCTTTTTGATCGCCTGATAGTCTTGAATATTTATGTATTCCGTATAATCCTACACCTTGCGGCCAATTCCACACTGCCCAACTCTTGTCATCTACTACTACGTCATCAAAATGCAGCAAGAATTCCCCAGTATTATCTTTAATCTGTGAAAGATTATTCATTAGTAAATTGATATAGCTTACTACTTCTTCTTTTTCAATAAATGCTTTATTTTGAATCATGCTGTTCCCTCCAAGCAAAAATAAATTATCTCTCATACTTTTTATAGTTCAACCTATCTCTTTACTCGTTTTGTTTTCTACAAAAAGTATCAGTATTCACAATTATGAAATAAATAAGAATATTTGTCTGAAATACTGAACACGCTTTCAATTCTAACACTCTATGCCTAGCTTTTTTACTATATTTTATTAATTATTTTTTTGTTTCACATTGTGAATTCTTATTTCATTATACGAAAAAAAATATAGGATATCAATATGTTTTTCATATTTTCAAAAGATTATACACAAAAAACAAAAATATAAACGGATATATTCGCTACAAAACAAATATAAACAGACAATTTTATCACCCTATACTTTTGTATCAAACCATCATAATGTGGATATCTTTTGGATTTTATAACTATAAATCCATTAATAATTTGATTTTCTTATAGGGAGATTTGATTTTTTAAAATAGATACTTCCTTTTCACATTGATAATGAGTAATAGATTTTTAAGTAGGAAAGCTCTATAATTAACAGTAACGTTAAACAAATTATCTATTATGGGATGTGGCAATATTGATTAAGAGTGACACTGTTCAATCTGTTGATAGAGCATTAGCGATTTTAGGAATCGTGTCTCAACACAATCAAATTGGTATTACTGATATATGTAAATCTTTAAATTTAAATAAAACAACAGTGTATCGATTAGTATCAACGCTTGTGAGTAACGGATATATTGAACAAATAAAAGATTCAAATAAATACAGATGTACCTTTAAACTATTCGAAATGGGTAATAAAAGAATACAAGACCTTGATTTATTAGAGGAGGCAAAACCTGATCTTGAAAAATTGGCTCAATTAACAAAGGAAACCATCCATCTTGTTGTTGAAGAAGGAACTGAAATCGTTTATATACATAAAGTTGAATCTACTAACACAATAAGAATGCATACATGGATAGGAAAGAAGAATCCGATGTATCGTACAGCTGTAGGGAAAGCCATTCTTGCATTTTCTAATAAGGAAAAAGTAATAGATGTATGGAATAAAAGTGAGATTGTGCAAAATACCCCTTACACGATTACAAAAATTGAGGATTTTCTAGAGCAATTAGTATCAATAAGGGAAAATGGATACGCAATTGATAATGAAGAAACTGAAATTGGAATACGATGTGTGGCAGCACCCATTTTTGACTTTTCTAAGAATGTAGTTGGTGCCCTCAGTATTTCTGTGCCAACACTTCGCTTTCCAGAAGAAGAAATCAACATCTACGGAAAATATGCCAAAGAATGCAGTGAGCACATCTCCAAGAAACTAGGTTATATAAACTAAGTTTTTTTATGTTATGACAAAGGCTTTACAAACATATAAAAGCCAAGGACTTCTATAAAGAAGGCCTTGGCTAAATTTAACTTTAATACACTTTCTCTGTTAATGAAGATCGTTTAAGATATTATTTTTACAAATTTGTATTGCTTCAATAATTTGTTTTTGAAACTCTTCCGTCAGTCTATATTTAGGAATACTAACACTAAACGCTCCATACTTTTTGTTATTCAAAGTAATAGAGGCTCCAATACAAAATACATCTTCTTCATGTTCAGCATTATCATAAGCATAACCCATTTCTCTAACCTTCAAAATCTCTTCCATAAATTCAGGCTTATTTGTAATGGTGTTGTTCGTTAATTTATTTAATGGCTGACGATCTAAATAATTTTGAATTTCTTCATCTGATGAATAGGCTAAAATAGCTTTTCCCATTGCTGAACAATACATAGGAATACTATTGCCAACTTTTGAATAGAGACATATAGGATTTTTACTCTCTATTTTTGTGATATAAATAATACTATCTTTATCTTGAATACCTAAGTGAACTGTTTCATTTGTTACATTTTGTAACTCTTCTAAATGTGGTTGTGCAATTTTTTTAATATCTAAATTATTTATTGACTTATTAGCATATTTAATAATTGATAAACCAAGACTAAACTTCTTTAACTCAGCGTTTTTTTGGACATAACCTATCATGAGTAAAGTGTCTAGTATTTTTAAAGCTGTAGAATTCGTTAAACCAGTTTCTTTGGCAATTCTATTCAAAGACTGCGGTTCATCACAACTTGATAAAAAATCCAAGATATGCGAGGCTTTAATAAGAACCGTTCCATAAGGCTGCTTTGTTTTCTCCATTTGTATCACTTCCTATTGTTGATTAAGAGAGGATGGAATCATTTATATACTATAAAAGAGTTCTTTTTTAGGCATTTTGTAAGGGTAAAAAATTTCTCAGGTCAAACAGACTTGTGAAAATCATATCATTAACCGTACAAAAAGAAAACATAATGCAATTAAGATTAAACTTTGATTCTAGGAGAAAGATAATGTAAGAAAGGATAAAAAATTCCGGCGTAAAAACCTCAAATCACCCTTCCAACACTTACATATACTAATATCAGCACTCAATGCGAATCATCCGTTTCATCATTTGGTACTGCCCCCATTGCCATTTTTTCCGCTTTGTTTGCCGGTGAAAATGTCTTGAGAATAAACTCCTTATCCATACATTGATGATGACATCCTTCATTTTAATCTCAGCCCCCTATATGCATGTGTCCAGATTTTCTATTTTTATATTCTTTTTGTGTTTAACTCTCTATTATATTAATAAAAACGTTCGTAAAAATGGATGTATTCAAAAGAACGTTTGTATTTTAATTTCAAAATTAAACGAACTTAAACATGCTAGATTGGTTATAAAATTAAATTATCGATAAACGTATACTTTTACGAACTATTAAAGGGCAGGATAACTGAACAATAAGATTTAATAAATAAATCTTATTAAAGGGACACTATGCACTGAGGCGGTTATATGATAAAGCAAACATTATTTTTGATAGTTTTAGTTCTTATATTAACTGGCCCTACAAACTAATCGAATGCCTCTGATTTACCCGAAGATGTGTGAGAAGAAGAATTAATCAAGCTATTGCATTTAACCAATATTCTAGTGACTACTTAATTAAAAAATCCTTCCATCATTCGTAATGGAAGGATTTTTATGTTTATTTACTCTTGCCTCATTGCTTTTTGGCGGCATGCTTCAATGGCATCAATCATTAAACGGTCTAAATGGTTTGTGTCTAGTACCTCTAAACCAGCAGCTGTTGAACCGCCAGGAGTGGCTACCTCATCTGCAAGTTCAGCAGGAGCCGCATTTGTTTTTAGCATTTCTGCAGAACCAGCAATCATGTTGGCTACTAGCTTTCTTGCTTGATCTTTATTGACACCTGACTCTAATGTTATTTTTTCAAGTGCTTCTGCTACCCGATAAATAAATGCTGGAGCACTTCCAGTTACAGCAGTTAGCTCATGAATTTGTTGCTCCGTTACTTTTTCAAATTCACCAATATCGTAAATTAGTGCCTCAATCCAGCCCTGTTGTTCTTGATTTACATTTTGACCGAGTGCATACAAAGTCATTGACTTACATAATTTAGCCGCTGTATTAGGCATAACCCAAGCTACAGGTGTCCCTTTAGGAAGCCTGGACTCGAGGTAAGTTGGACCTATTCCAGCCGCTACCGTCATGACTAATTGTCCACTAATGTCTTTAGATAATTTTGCAAGAATATCGTCATGAGACTCAGGCGGCATAGCAAGAATAATGATATCCATCTTGTGTATCTCTTGTGACCAGTGATTAGTGGTTCCCACCTCAAAGGTTTCTTTTATCTCACGCAACCGCTCTTCATTTCCATTGTTGCCGACAAGAATGGAAAATTCATTTTTGTTTACTCCTTTAATTAAGGCTTGGGCCATGCGCCCTGCCCCTATAAATAATACATGTTTTTTAGTGTTACTCATTGTTACTCACCTTTTTCCGTGTTGTATTTGCCGCCTTTATTAGGAGAGGTTTCCTGATTAGTGGATAGGGCATTCTAAATCTGTAATCCTTCGGAATCTTGTTTCACTAACAAAGGTGAATCCTAATAATAGTAAGCCACCCATTACTTCAGATTCTTAAAGTTCTAGTTCTCCTAGCCCTTTTTTCTCTTATCTCAACCAAAAAAATTCTCAACAGATGTTATAGGAGAGGTGCTTTTTTAAAATTTTGAGTTGTATTCAGTAACCATACAACTCAAAATTTCAACATTTTAATTATCGTGTTATAACCTTCTCTTGTTGAATAGTTTTTCTCGTTTTTAAGAGTACATTTATTTGCGTTAATAATACTACTTCATCTTGCTGGTTAGTCACAACAAATTTTAAAGTAATTTCTCCACGTCCTGATTTAGATGATAGTTTCTTCTCCACAATTTCTACTTCAGTAGTCAGGGTATCATTCATTCTTACCGGTGCTGTAAATTTTACATAATCAAAGTTTTTCCCTACGATAAACTCATTTCCAAATTTACCCAATCTAATCCATTGTCCCCACATTGCACTCAGAGTAAGAAATCCTGAGCTAATAATCCCGTTAAACATAGAATTATTTTCAGCAAACTCCTGATCAATGTGAATGGGATGAGGATCATATTTCATTGCGAAAGTATGGATCTCTTCTTCTGTAACTAGAAACGATTCACATTGAAATCGTTGTCCAATTTTAAACTCTTCAAAATACATATTGTTAACCTCCGTGATAATTAGAGTGAATCCTATATTAATAATAAAAATAAATATTTGTGTAAATATTGTTATATATCTAAAATACCCAGTAAATAGTATAACATAGCATTCCTATTTAAGAATTCTATATCTACTTATGTTGAATTCTACTATGAAATCAGAATTTTCTAGAACCAATGTACAAAAAGTAAAACAAGAAATTCAAAAAGATGTAAGTGAAGGACAAGGAGCAATGACTTCTCGAGAAGCAGGGGCAATGCATGATTAAAAAACCCTTTGAGTGGTTTCTTCTATTTTTAATCTGTAGACCCTATATACAGTTTTAGTTCACATAATAGACCTTATCAGCGGTAAAAAAGCGTAACACTATGGAACGACAAGGGTGTTACGCTTTTTACATTTCTCTTAACTATTCTTTTACGGACATAATAACATGTAAGCTGTTTAGAATTATCCCAATATAATATATTCACTTCTGTCTTGGCTATGATTTATTAGTTATTTTTCACCTAATTTAAAAGAACCTGAAACAATATCTCCTTTGAACATCGTTGCGACTCGTTCCGATCTTCTTGCAATGGCTTCAGCAGAACAAGAGGCTTCAACGAACGCGATGTTTGCATCGTCTCCGACTTGGGGCCAAACTTGTTTTCCTTCCAGATCAAGTGGTACCTTACCATCTGTAATGTAGGAAAGCGTTTGGGCTAATGGCTGCTCATTTACCCAATTTGAAATCTCTGCTAAACGACCAGCACGTTCTAAAACATCTCCATTTCCAAAGGGAGACCAAACATCAAAAATATTATCACACCCGACGGCAACTGATACGCCTTTTTTGCATAATAAGCCAACCGGTGGAAACTTCCGATCAATCGGTACACTTGTAATAATGGAAATTCCTGCATCAGCCAGTAATTCTGCTATTTCTTCTGCTTGAGACAAAGGTATATCCCCGAGTGAATATGCATGGCTAATTGCAACTTTACCTTGCAGACCGGCTTCTTTCGTTAGCTGAGCCAATCTTTTTATTGTGAATACACCTAGATAATCTGGGTCATGTAAATGCAAGTCGATTCCTGCATTTCCTTCAACAGCAAGTTCAACCATCTGTTGTAAAGAAGCTTCGATATCCCCATCTACGGTAGCCGGATCAACACCACCTACAAAGCCTGCACCTTGGCGAAGGGCTTCTCTTAGTAAACCCTTTGCCTTCGTACGCAATAAACCATGTTGCGGAAATGCGACAATTTCATTCGATAACCTTCCTTCAAATGTTTGCAAGGCTTTTTTGACTTCTTCCAAATTATTCAACCCAACCTCTGGATAAATATCCACATGCGTGCGAATATGAGTTACACCAGACTTCAAATACATATCAAGCAACTTTTCCGCACGTTCTTGTGTTGTAGTTTCCAAAGAAGGGAGAACTTCTTTTTCAATTTGAAGGCGTTCAAAAATACTAGGAGTGGGCGTGACAGCACGCCATCGGTCACCAAGCAATGTTTTATCCAAATGACAATGTTTTTCTGCAAAAGATGGAAGACCCAACAACCCCTTCGCATCTTTTTGTGGTAAATCATCTGTAATGATATCATCAGCAGATACAACCTTCCCAATATTCCCCTCCTGGATGAATAGGTGGAAACTTCCTGTCTTTGTACCTGTTATCACGCCATTGGCAATCTGATGGCCACTCTCTAACCGGACATTTGTTAGCCAATAAGCAGAACTCATATAATCAATCCTCTCTATTTGAAATTTAAAATGCTCTAACTATCATATAGATGGAATAAAAGAATTTAATTGTAATTGATTTTGATTTTGCCAAAATAGTCTCCAAGGGTACTTTGAAACATTTAGGAATGGCTGAAGGTAGCGATATTGCTGGCCGTTCTCTAACTTTCTTCGTTTAACGATTCAAACTCAAAATCCTGACTGGCAACTCATAGTTTCTACAAAGATGTGATATTTCCGATTGTAATAGCACCGTTTACTCTAGATATCACACTATAATGCTTCTTAAAATTCTTTAATTCCTTCTACTAAATTCCCCTTAAAGAAAACAGTCACAAGGCCCCTTTTTCCGTTTGAATACTTACTACTTCAAAAGTATTCAAAGTATTAGGAATAACTTGAACACTTTTGACTTCATAAACATGATCTATGAATGTGTAACTTAACATTACAGCCTACTTATTATTTAAATCGCTCCACCGTTGGTAAACTTTTATACTCTCTTCATCTTTTTGCTGAATCATAGGTAGTCTGCGTTCCTCGATAGGTTTACAGTACTCATCATAGAAGGTTTCCAATTCAAAGTACTTGCGGTCATCCCTATAGTAAGGAGCATAATCTTCCCGTGTAGTGATATAAATTACTTTTTTAGGACTGCAATAATAGAGAGAACCTAAGCACATTGGACATGGACTCGCAAGGATATAAATTTCGCAATCAGTTAAATGTTCGGTTTGTAATTTTTTACATGCCTTTCTTATCGCAAGTACTTCAGCGTGAGCCGTTGGATCGTGTGTTTGGGCGACAAGATTTGGACTTTCGGCAATCACTTCTCCGTCTCGTACGATGACAGTGGCAAACGGCCGGCCGCCATTTTCAACATTTTCTAGCGCTAGGTTGATTGTATGTTTTATAAAATCCATGAAAATCACCTCAAGTTAAAATTAGTATCGTTCTATCTAAGACAATCCTTTTAACACATACAGTCTTTGAACTATGATCCTGCTTTTTTTAATACCTTTTCAATTTCTTTGAATCCGCGTTTTTGTACGTGTTTCAAAGGAGTGACCCCATCTCTATCAGCAATGTGGATATCAGCCCCATGATCCACTAATAGTTGTACGATCTTTTGATGTTTCTCTCCGCCATCACCTAGGATGATCGCCTCTGGTAATGCCGTCCAATTCAAATGATTAATGTGATTGACATCTATATCCGAATGGGTAAGTAGTTCTTTCACAACCTCAACAAGTCCACGTTCTGAAGCAGGTATAAGAGCTGTACCTCCATACCTATTCGTAAGTGTTGTATCTGCACCAGCGTCAATCGCAAGTTTAACAATTTCGAGAAGCCCTTCCGCTCCGGCATACAGGAGTACATTATCTGAGTTATTATCACGAATATTAATATTTGCGGCCTTTTGAATCAGTGCCTTTACCGTATCTACCTTATTGTTATAAGTCGCTACCATAACGGCTGTTTTTCCATGTCGATCCGTGGCATTGATCTCTGCTCCATTTTTAAGCAGTTTTAGAACGTTATCTGTTTCTCCTTTTTCTGCTGAAGAAGTAAGTTGTTGGTTCATTGTTTTCACCTTCTTTTCTAGGGGTTGCGTTTCTTTCGGTAAACTTTGGGAGGAGGGGAGATTCATTTGATACACGATAAGCAACACAACAAATAAAATCATGAAAATTCGATACACCATTACAACTTCTTTTTTTTCTTATAAAAATAGGTTAACATCGAGGTGAGCATATGAAAAATATAAAAAAAATAAGTTTTACTTAAGTTTTTCATATAATAAAAGAGGTGTTTTATACTATGGACATAAGACAGCTACGATATTTTATAGCAATTGTAGAGGAAAAGAAGATTTCCGCCGCTGCTGAAAGAATTCATATCTCGCAACCTCCATTAAGCCAACATCTGAAAACAATGGAAGAAGAACTAGGTGTAAAATTAGTAGAAAGAAGTGGAAAATCATTAGAGGTAACAGAAGCAGGAAAAGCCTTATATAAATATGCCTTGCAAATGACTCAGTTAATGGAAGAAGCTAAAATGGAAGTCAAGGAAGTGGGAGATGGAATAAACGGCAGGCTCACTGTAGGCATAAATACATTTTCGGTTGCCGAGTTATCTGAAATTCTTCATCAATTTAAAAAGCAATACCCTAAAGTGACTTATAAAATTCAACAAAATGAATCCTCTCACCTTTGTAAATTAGTAAGAGATCGAGTTATAGAGCTAGCAATCATTCGATTGCCACTAGAGTTGGATGATTTTTCAGTTCTTCATCTTCATACCGAGCCATTTTACTTAATAACATCCCAAAAACAAAAACCGGCCGATCATGAAGTTTCACTTGCCGAAATTGAAAACGTTCCACTTCTTTTACCGAGTACAGAGGGATTAGGTGTTCATTACTTAATCTTAGAGGCGTTCTCTCGATTTAAACTCCACCCCCATATTATTGGAGAGTGTTCCGACATTAGTCTTTTGATGGATTTGGTCTCGTCTGACTTTGGTGCATCTATTGTTCCAGAGACTTTACTTAAACGGCACAGGGCATATCCTATACATGCTTATAAAATTTCAAGCGCGACGAAGTTGGCTGGTTCAGTTGGGGTGATATGGCTCAAAAATCATTACTTATCCAAAGCTGCCCAAAACTTTATCAATCTATTCACAATTTAGATGTAACAAATTGACGGTTGCTCCCTAACACACCACAATTTATGAAGGTTTATACGTATGGATTTACTAAACAATTTCACGTCTTATCTTAGTCAATAATCAAAAAGTAATATCACCATCAGATGTGTACAGACAAGATATAAAATAATACTTCCAATGGTTTCACAACTCATATGGTAAGGAATGTCCAGCGCTATACCTTGAAAATGTATTGGAATACGGGTTCCATTTGGTAGAGACACAGAACCTAGGTGGTCTGTTTAATCCCAGAATATGATGCAATTCAAAATAACTTATGTATGAATCTATCTTCATTTTAGGCAAACTTCACCTGTTAGTGAAGTTATTACTTTTTTCATCATATGCATAAGCTTCATTGCCACTTAGTATAGAAGTGACTGTTTCATACGACTTGAATCCCAACATAGAATGCGTACGTTCTTTTATAGATGGAATATTCCTTTCTTCTGTGAAACATATACTGCAGATTCAGAATTTAGGATTGTTGATAGAGAAACAGCTAGATAAAAGTTCATAATGTTAAAGATAGTTACTAAGTTGATTCAATAGTTAAATGGAGGGATTGATATGAAATTAAAAGACAAAGTAGCAATTGTAACAGGCGGGGCAAGTGGCATTGGTGAAGCGACTGTTCGTCTTTTTGCTGAAGAAGGTGCAAAAGTGGTCATTGCTGACTTTTCAGAACGAGGTAAAGACATATCGGAAGAATTAAATACAAATGGATATGATACATTATATGTTAAAACAGATGTAACAAAGGAAGAAGATATTAAGCAGATGATTAATAAAACCGTGAATCGATATGAAAAGCTAGATATCATGTATGCAAATGCTGGCGTTGCTGATGATGCACCAGCAGGTGAATTATCCTATGAAAAATGGAAACGAACCATTGATATTAACTTATCAGGGGTATTTCTCTCTGATAAATATTCGATTGAACAGTTTCTTAAACAAGGTACAGGCGGTGTTATTGTGAATGCTGGATCTATTCATAGTTTTGTTGCATTACCAAGCCCAACCGCGTATTCCTCTGCAAAAGGTGGAGTGAAGTTATTAACTCAAAACTTATGTACAGCTTATGCAAAAGAGGGTATTCGTATTAATGCAGTCTGTCCGGGTTATATTGACACACCTTTACTCTCAGAGGTTAATCCTCAAGATAAGGAGTTTCTAGCTTCTCTTCATCCACAAGGTAGACTTGGAAAACCAGAAGAAATAGCGAAGGCTGTCTTATTTTTAGCAAGTGATGATGCTAGTTTTGTTAATGGTACAACCCTTCTTGTTGACGGAGGATATACCGCACGTTAAATGAAAGAGGGTTCTGTGCCATAGCACATATTCAAGGAAGTAATAAAAGCGCAAACCTCCTCAGTAATCATGAGTTCGCGCTTTTCCCTTATCATATGCTAGTCTAGTTTACTTAACACACATTTATAATAGGGATTGATAAAAGTAGGGAGGAATATAAGATTGCAAACAAAAAAACATGAAAAAGAGTCGTTTTATGCCGGTTATCAGTTTATAGATATAGAAAACCACGCTAATGAAACCCCTTTCCCCCTGCTTGTTATGTATCCTACACATACGGAAGAGAAAGTAAAGAGGCTGGGGCCTTACACGTTGAATGTTACGCAAGGTGCGCCCCTTTCAGATGGAGAATTTCCTTTAGTGATTATTTCTCATGGAGATGGAAGTACACCTCTTGTCTATCGAACAATCTCTCAGTTTTTAGCTCGTAATGGGTTTATCGTAGGGATACCTCAGCATCCATTTAATAATCGAGAGGATAATTCGCTATCTGGAACAATAGACAATCTAAGGAATCGTCCTAACCACATTCGTACTGTAATAGATTGGTTTTTAAAGGAAAGTTGCTTTTCTCCATCCATTACTCCAAATACTGTTTCTCTTATTGGCCATTCAATGGGAGGATACACAGCCCTTGCTATAGCAGGTGGAGTTCCTACTTCTTTTCCTCAAGAATCTTCTGATCAAAAGTCTTATCGTTTATCTGTGTATCAAGATAAGCGCATTCAATCGCTTATTCTTTTAGCTCCCGCAACTGGCTGGTTCAGGGAAAAAAGAGCTCTTGAAAATGTAAATATTCCTATTCTAATGATCACAGGAGAAAAGGATACTATTACTCCTTCTTTTCATAGTGAATTTGTGCTAAACGGAGTTCCTAATGTGGAGAAAATTCAGCATAAAGTTGTAAAAAATGGAGGTCATTTTTCATTTCTTAGCCCATTCCCAGACTTTATGAAATCTCCGGAATTTCCTCCTTCTCTTGATCCAGGAAGTTTTAATCGTAAGGAATTTCATAAGAACCTGCAAAACGATATTTTAAACTTTTTATTGGATTCTCTTTAAATATGAATTCTATACATTTTTAGTTTACATAGAATACGTTCCAAGAAGTAGAAAAAGCGCAAACTCGTTCAGTGCCGATGAGTTTGCGCTTTTTCTTTTCATTTATATATACTTTTACGGACCTTCCGTTTTACAAACAATTACTTAAGATAAATAAATTTTAAGATTATATGGAGCGAAAATTAAAAGGAGAACCATTATTTCTCTTTTTAACTATTTCAATTTATTTAAAACTTGCTTAGGCAACGGGATAACTGCGTAAAAATGAAAATGAATGTGCCATCTTTTTGGCAAAACTTAATGGAGGCTCAATAGATTGAATGTGAATATACATAATTAGAGGATTAGTAAATAACCAGTGATTATGTAGGGCACTCACACTCAAACCCTGTTGTACAATTGAATACATAAAACGAGGAATCTCTTCCTGTAAAACAGCGATTTCAGCCAAGTTTAATGCATTACCGCTTTGATCTAATGATTCAAATAAGACTTCCGCTGGCGAAACAGAACTGCTTTGACGCCCTTGAACAAACACTTTAAAATTGCGATGCAATGAGACAGAACAACTACCTTGAGTTACTTTACTTTTCCCTTTAAGTATTGTAGCAAATTGTTCACAAATTGAATCAAAATTATTCATATCGCAGGCCTCCCTTTACTAACAAAATTATGTTGTTTGACACTATTCTATGTTCAAAGAAATGTAGTTTTAAAACATCGCAGAATATGTAAACTCTTGGTATGAACGAATAGTAAATACAGAAGAGGCTTCGCGAATAAACGTTCTCGTTTTTTCAATAAAGCTACCCATTAAATCTTATCTGATCTGTTCGAACCAACTAATTCAGCTGTTTCCTTAGTGTTGATTATAAGCACAAAAATTGCTTATATTAACTCCTATAATCTCTTTTTAAGATAATCCTAAGATGTCTGTATTGTTAGGAGTGTATCCCAATAAACGTAGCATAGCTACAATTTGACCTTTATGATGAAACTCATGTGTAATGGAATGTAGTAGCAATTGATGGGGTGTTTTCTTGACAATACCACTGCCTGGCTTCCAGGAAAGTTCTCTTTCAATAACATCATCGAATTTATGACTAAATTGTTTAAATACATCATCCACATATACATCTGCTTGTTCAAAATAGACTTGAATATCGTTTACCTTCATATTACTAATCACTTCTTTTGTTAATAAAGGGGCTTTAGTTTGTAATAATACAAAAGAGCCAAGCCAGGCATGATAGCAACCTGCCATGTGAATTAAAGAATCTCTGACACTTTGAGAACCGAACCCAAGCTCTTTTGTAAAATCTCCCTCGTTTAATTGTCTGCACTGATCTAATAAAATGTGTCTTGTTTGCTTTACCCAATCATATTCTTGTTTTCTCATAACTATTTCTCCTATATTTGAATATTATGATTTTTTAAACGTGCAATGTTAATTGTACATTAAATGGTGAAAGACAACCTTAAAAATATTTTATGGTTGATTTTTGTTTCCTATATGTTGAAGGTATATAACCTAAAAATTGTTATAAAAGGATGTTTAACGTTGTAATTTTACATTTTCCTGATGTTCCCCTAATTACTCATTCACAATTAATCTATACTTGATTAAAAAAGTGCTCTCCATTTTGAAGAACACTTTTTAAATTTATTGTGGAAATATAGGTTATATACTCTTTAAAACATTGTGTAACTTCTCAGCAAATCCCTTATAATATTCGGTGTTATAACCCCCATGATCACCAGGGAACTCTACTATCTCTGTTCCTAGTAATCTTGCTAATGCGCCAGCGCAATGATAAGCAAAAAAGCTCTGTGAATCAACGCCGCCAGCTGGGAGTAGCTTCATTGTTGAATCCTTTAATGCGGATTTTAATGCGCTAATATCTAATGAATAATTAAGAATCC
The DNA here is from genome assembly GCF_900177535.1 of Priestia filamentosa. Classification (NCBI taxonomy): domain Bacteria; kingdom Bacillati; phylum Bacillota; class Bacilli; order Caryophanales; family Bacillaceae; genus Priestia; species Priestia filamentosa. The sequence continues at coordinate 7,090 of NZ_FXAJ01000002.1, read as the reverse complement.
CCTCAATTTCACGCTCAACAAAATACGTTGAATTATGAAAGAGACGTTCGGTTTTCACATCAGTTGATTGTGTAGAATTACTAATGTCCTTTTTTGAATGTGACAATAAATGTTCAACTGCACTTTTATGGTTCTTCTTGAGCGCTTCCATAAATTCCCTAGCTTGAATTTGCTCGTCGTGGCCTAAAAGTGGCAATAGAACGGGCTCATGAGGAATTAGTACACTGACCTGTTCTGGATGACGTATACATAAATCAAGTGCAATGACAGCACCGGAGCTACTTCCGAAAACATAAGCTGGCTTATCTGTCAGTTTAGCTAGTAGGCGGTGGGCGTCGTCACTGTGTGTTTCTACATTATAATCCTCAGTTCTATTATCGAGTTTACTTCGCGAATGTCCTCTCCTGTCATACGTAATCACTGTATAATGGTCTGCAAGTCGGGAGGAAATCCGTTGAAATTTATCAGCATCCCCCCCTCCTCCGTGTATCAAAAGAAGGAAAGGACCTTTTCCATTAACCTCATAATATAGGCTTGATCCGGGAACTTGTATTGCCGCTCTTTTAAAGTCGTTCATTTCCATTTCCTATCTACCTCTCCCATTTTCAATATCATTTGTTCTATTAGTTTAAGTCCATTCTTTCTTAAATTTATTTTAGCATGGACTTTAATGATTTATAGGAAAATATAAAAGATTCGTAAAAATCGAAACCATTGAACCCAATGGACAACTAGGTTATGAGCTTCACGATGATGCAAAGCCTCTAACAGTGGGAGAATTCAAAAATTTATTGAATACATATTTCCCTCAGTTAGCTAAATTAAAAGCATCTTCCGCCATTCACCTACTTCATCCATGCCTAATTATTCTTCCAATATCTTTGAAGAACTTAATCAACAACAAGATAGACATCCTAAACATCTCCAATAATCCTCTTTTTCTAAAGAAAAATACTTATAGAATAGGAAGGAAAATCTGTGGCAACAGGACAAGCACCTCATTTAAACTCCACTCCAGGCTATCAAATAGTAAAACGAAGTAGTAGTCAAAAAAAAAGAAAGAGAAAATGTCGTAATTGACTCTCTCTTTATTCAAATTATCATTTGTTTGATGCGAAAGAGCTTATGGGTGAGTCTTTCTTCATAAGCCTAATGATGACTATCTAATGAATAATATGTTATAAATAAGGCAAACTAATCAAGATGTAACAAACATCCCCCCATAACACTAAATTATATTATAGAAAAACCTACTGCTGTACTGGGGACTGACCCCATAGAGTGAGACAAATAAAAAACACCTTTAAGTTAAAAAACGGGTATGTAGTACCTAACAATAACTTGGAGGTGTTTTTTCTATGGGAAAAAGAGTGAGCTATCCAGTAGAAGTGAAATTAAAAGCAATTGAAATGAGATTGGCAGGAGTACCGGTCAAAGAAGTTATGGAAGCTTTACAAATCCGCAACCATACACAACTCAAAACATGGATGAGGTGGCATAGAAATGGAGAATCCTATCGCTTGGCACAGCCCGTTGGGCAAACATACACCCATCAAAAAGGGCCTCATTCTCAAGATACTCCATCAAAGTTACAAGCTGAAAATCGATATTTAAAACAACAGATTGAAGTCTTAAAAAAGTACAAAGAGTTGGAAAGGGAGTGGTACCAGAAGTTGTATTGAACTTAGTAGAGGAATTAAAAGAGAAACTGCCTATCTCTCAAATCTGTCAGTGCCTGGGTATTCCTCGATCCACTTATTATCGTTGGCAGAAAAATGAGCAAGGAGAAGAAACGAAGAGAAAGAAATGGATAGAACGAAAAGTTGGTGAACAGTGCCGTAAACATAAATTTCGATATGGCTATCGAAAAATTACAGCGTTACTCAATCAAACCATGCATATCAACCATAAAGTAGTACAGCGTGTCATGCAGAAATACGGTTGGCAATGTCGTGTGAAAAGGAAAAAACGGAAACAAACAGGACAACCTTATCAGGTTGCAGAAAACGTGTTAAACCGTAATTTCCGAGCAGAGCGCCCTCTTCAAAAGCTGGTTACCGATATTACCTACTTGCCTTTTGGACCTAAACAGTTGTATCTTTCAAGTATTCAAGATTTATTTAATGGCGAAATCATTGCGTATTCAGTGAGTGATTGTCAAAACGTAGAGTTTGTTTTAGATACATTAAGTCAACTCCCTTCTTTACCTGAGGGATGTACGTTGCATAGCGACCAAGGTTCGGTTTACACATCATATGCGTATCAACGAAAAGTCAAAGAAAGAGGCATCATCATGAGTATGTCCCGCAAAGGGACACCTGCAGATAATGCCTCCATTGAATCGTTTCATTCCAGCCTAAAGTCTGAAACGTTTTACCTCGACGAGTTAACATGTACTACGACTGCCATCGTAGAACAAACTGTCGAAAGCTACATTACTTATTATAACCATATCCGTATTCAAACGAAACTAAACAACCAGTCACCGGTACAATACCGACAACTAGCTGTTTAAAAGGTGTTTTGATCCCTGTCTCGAAATCAGGGGTCAGTCCCGCTGTTCAGTAGGTTTTTCTATTGCAGACTATATAGGATATACAAGGGTAGTTCATATAATGTCTATTATTAGGAGTGACTCAATAAACAAGAAAGTCGTATCATTCTCTATGAAGAAATGATACGACTTTCTTGCTTACCCCTGTAGATTGATCTCCAAGCCAAATTAAATGGCTCCAACAATCAAGTAAACAAAGCTCTGATTGATTGATTTTACTATGCGCAAAATAAGCATGTTCTAACGGTACAGCATTATCATTTTTACTATGCATAATTAACGTTGGACAGGCAATAGCTTGAAGAGTAGGAGAGGTAAGTTCATTAACTTGTGCAAGGTCAATAAGAAATCCATATTGTGAACGATAATGATTATTCATTTTACGTACGGATTCAATACTCTCTTTGTCAATTTGAAGCATAACATCTTTAGGTGAAAGCTTACTAAATGAAGGAATAAAGCATTTAAAAGTAAAAGTGGGAAAACAGTTATTGAGACAGGCGATTACTTTCCATGTGAATTTTTCAAAAGAAGGATGAAAGATAATTTGTGCAGCTTTATATTCTTTATCTTTTTTAGTCAACCACTCTTTCGTGACAGCACTCTGTAAGGTAAGGCTCAATGTTCGATCAGGAAAATGAGCTGCAAAACTAATTCCACTTGGACCCCCCGCAGACACAGCAAGGATGTGAATTTTATCTATATGTAAATGATCCAATAATTTCACATAAAATGTAGAAGTGGTGAAAAGACTATCTGCAATTTCCTTAGAAGTTCGCCCATATCCAGGTCTAGAAGGAGTGATGAGTGAAAATCCTTGTTTTACAAGCTCTGCATAGCCCAACTCCTCATAACAATTAGAATGTCCACCATGAAACATGAGAATAGGTATCCCCTCTCCAACCTTGGAATATTCAATGGTCTTATCCTCAATGACAAGAGTATGTACTTTTCGTTCCAAAAAAGTGCACCAACTTCCTTTATATAATTATAATATTGTATATACATCAAGTATATAAATATTTGATGAAGAAATCATCCCATTGGCTTTTAATCATCTACTAGGAATTTATAAATCAACCCATTTGATTGTAAGAAAAAGAATATAAGTTATCTTGAAAACTATTGAAATTTTGGAAATTCATACATTAATATGAGAGAATCATTAAATAACTAAGAATTTATTTATAGCAGGAGGAAAAGGTGAAAAAATTTATAATCTTTCTATTATGTATAACAACTTTAACCATAGTTATATTTACATACCTTACTACAAGAGGATATAGTGGTGAATATGTACAACTGATTGGAAATAACAATTCTATATATCCTGAATATCTAGGACTCCTTGAAGAGAATAACATTCCTTATAAGGTTAAGAATAAGAAATTGTATATTCCTGAAGATGCCTTTGATAAAGTTATCTACTGTTGTTCATAATACTTAGGAAGAAGCGAAAGTATTTACATAACAAACCTTAACATGTATAAGAGAAGCCGTTGAACTAATAAGTTCAACGGCTTTTTTAATCCACTCTTATGTAGCCACTTATTAGGAAGAAGCTATGCATTTTCTACATTTATCTGTGTTTTGCTAAGATCTTCGGCATTAATTACAAAAAAAGAGCTATGTTTATAAAAATCAATCTTCTTCACATATAACTAAGTATATAGAAGATTATAGTGAGGGGACTTTAAAAGAAGGAATTTATATTTGAATCATTTTACCAATATGAATAGGAAAAAGGATCATTAAAAAGCAATAGAGAAATTTCACAGAACTGTTAGGGAGGGATGAATGAATAATCCCATCAGGCTCTTGCTATTTATGGTATGCCTTACTTATGGTCAGTCCTCCAGGAGACTATATTGAAACTCCCATATTTCACTATTATTTAACTCATTCAAGGAGAGTTCTAAATTATTTCCCAAAATAATCGTTTCACCGTTGATGGCGACGACCATGGCCTCAATAGAATGATTGCCATCTCGTTTTTTATATACATCACCAATATTCGGCATATCACCTTGTGTACTTTTGGCAGGTTGAACAGAATCATTGCTTATTAAATCACTATCTGCCATATTTTTATCTAAATAATCTATAGGTTGACTGTCATTATCACGGCCCGGAACCATCAATAAATATTCATTATGTTTGACCCCATTAGACTTAGTTGTAATGACTCCTTTGGTTTCAACAGACGATACAATTTCAATTTCATGTAATGAATAGTGATCCAAGTAATCGGGACTTGGATTTGTAATTAAGATATAGTCTCCTTCTTCAGCTTTTTTCTCCTTGTGAAGAGTATACGTCTTATGGTTGAAAATAAAGCTATCAAGGTGTTTAGGTTTATATCTTTCAACTTTCGAGGCATTTGTTAAATGCTGTGTTAAATCTTTCAGCTTGATAAGATGAACTGACTGTTTGTATACAGGCTTCACAGAATAAATCTTGTGTAACTCATTGTTAAAATATACAAATTGTCCTTTTCTTACTTGATACAGTTTCATGTATAATTCTCCCTTCAAATTGTTCAACTTTTAAATAGCTAAGCTAATTCATTGAATAATACTCGACAACGGTTAACTTTCCCTTGAAGTTATATGAATATTACCAGTTCTATTACTACTCCCTCAACATATTTTTTTCTTTGGTCTATAAACTTAACACAGATATACGAGGAAGGCACTCATTAATGCAGAAATTCTTTTATGGTCGTATACTTTGTCCCTGATTGCAGGCCCAGTCGTACTATTCTTTTTATATTAGCATCCATTTTAGAATTCATATTATGATTGAGTCTTATAAAATCCCCGTACTAAATCTCCATTATTTAGTGTTCTGGTACAAAGGTAAATTAAAAGCAAATAAAGTGCAAATATTGATACTCTATATAGATTCCTGCTCTTTAGAATATAAGATATACAACTTTAGTTACGTTGGATACGTTAAGGGTATCACTGTCCCGTTTTCCCTAAGAACCATGTGAGTAAATTTCAAGATACATCTAGCTCAATCCTCCATTCCAGGTCCATTTGCTCTCGTATTCTTTACCATCTGATCTTACGACTTCCCTACTGTATACTCATATTACAATATATTCCTGTAAAATCAATGTTATAATATTAAAATATCCCCTAATACCCCCTGAATAATTATACTGAAGTAGCATACCTATTAGATAAAAAACAGGAAAAAGACAACAGTTAAAAAGGTAATAAAGAATAGTGATTAAATGAATCAGAAAACAACGCCTTATAGAGGTTCCTTATCTAATTAAACCATGTAAGTATTTTGGTTAGCTAAGTTGGTTTAAATCTAGAATATGAGTGAAGTAAAAAGTAAATAATTTAATCAAAGTATTTTATTAACGCAATCTTTAAGGGGTAGTTATTCTTGCTTCATAAAAAGTACAGTGTCTAAATTGCTTGTACATCTTTTAATGTTATCCAATTGAAGTAAAGCCCTCTGCGAATCAATCAAAGACGGGAGTTTTTAATCTAACATGAAAAAGGTTTCAATAGTTTTTTATATTTCAGTCGCCATACTGGCTCTTCTTGTTCTTGTAGGAATTACAATGCCCACAAAACTTGAAACTGTAACAAGTAATTTGCAAGATTTTATTACAAATACATTTGGTTGGTACTATTTAATTGTCGTAACGTTCTTTGTTATCGTTTGTCTGTATTTGTTAGTAAGTCCGATTGGTCAAATTAAGCTCGGGAAACAGGAGGATAAGCCTGAGTTTTCACGCCCGACCTGGCTTGCTATGCTCTTTAGTGCAGGAATGGGAATAGGGTTAGTGTTCTATGGTACAGCTGAACCCATTAGTCATTATGCAATCAGCTCTCCAACAGGTGAAACAGGGACAGATCAAGCCATGAAAGATGCAATGAGGTTTACCTTCTTCCATTGGGGTATCCATGCGTGGGCAATATATGGAATTATTGCTCTCTCGTTAGCTTACTTTACCTTTAGAAAAGGAGAGCGTAGCTTAATTAGTGCTACATTAAAGCCGGTTATCGGGAAATATGCAGATGGGGTTTTAGGGAAAATCATTGATATTATTGCCGTTATTGCAACGGTTATCGGTGTCGCTACGACTCTTGGTTTTGGAGCTGTCCAAATTAATGGAGGTTTATCTTATTTATTCGGTATTCCTTCCAATCTTATGAGTCAATTTCTTATTGTGCTCGTTGTAACGATCTTATTTATCATTTCAGCCTTAACAGGTTTGGGAAAAGGAATTAAAATTCTTAGTAATGCTAACATGGCCATCGCATTGGTATTATTTCTATTAACGTTTATATTGGGGCCAACTCTATTTACGTTGAATTTATTTACGGATACAGTGGGCACTTATCTACAGAACTTGATTAATATGAGCTTTCGTATAGCTCCCCTTAATGAAAAACATCGTAACTGGATCAATGGCTGGACCATCTTTTATTGGGCATGGTGGATTGCATGGTCTCCATTTGTAGGAATCTTTATCGCTCGAGTATCTAAAGGAAGAACGATTCGAGAATT